>NZ_SMLZ01000113.1:0-47073 GCF_009711415.1 Roseibium denhamense | reverse complement strand
AAGACGACACCGATTAAATGCGATTTGCTCTAGCCGTCAGAAAATAAGAAAAGGGGCGTCCCGGCCTCGTGGACGCCCCCTCAGAGCCCCTCTGGATGTTGTTAGGAGTTGGCTCTGATCTTCAGATTTCAAAATGCCGTCACGCGGGTGCGCTCCGATGTGCCCAGCCTGTCATGCGTATTTCTATCCATGCCATTAATGCGTACATTACTATACCGAGAATGGCCAAGACGACAAGGGCGGCCCAGACCAGCGGCACGTTGAATTGGCTCTGTGCGCCGATCATCATGTGGCCCACACCGGAATTCGCGGCCATGATTTCCGAAATCACGGACCCGACGAAGGCAAGAGTGATGGCAACCTTCAGCGAGCCGAAGAAATAGGGCATGGACCGGGGAATCCCGACCTTCAGCATGATGTCCAGCTTCTTGGCGCCGAGCGCCCGCAAGACGTCTTCCATCTCCGGTTCGATGGTGGAAATGCCTGTGGCGACATTCACAACAATCGGAAAGAACGAGATCAGGAAAGCGGTCAGGATCGCCGGGATATCGCCAATGCCGAACCAGATGACGAGGATCGGGACCAGGGCGACTTTCGGAATGGCGTTGAAGCCGATCATTAGCGGATAAAGCCCGGCATAAACCACCCGGTTCCAGCCGATGGCAAGCCCGAGGGCCAATCCGCCTGCAATCGACATCAGGAAGCCGGCCAAAGTTGTGTAGAGCGTCTGGACAGAGTTCTTCCAGATCGGCGACCAGTACTTCACCATGGCGGCCCAGATATCGGACGGGGCTGGCAGTACGAAGACGGGGATGTCGAACAGGGCAACGGCTGCCTCCCAGACCAGGAACAAGGCGGCGGTGCAGGCCCAAGGGGCAATCGTGATCAAAGTCCGGGTGCTCATGCGGCCGCCCTCGCATCGGCGATCAGACCGCGCAGTTCATGAACAATGTCGTTGAAAGCATTCTCGTAAGTCAGTTCGATTGGGCGCGGCCGTTCGAATGTCACCTCCCGTTCCTTGATGATGCGGCCCGGGCGGGCGCTCATGACAAACACCTTGTCGGCAAGATAGACCGCCTCGCGCAAGTCATGGGTCACCAGGATAACGGTGAAGCCCTTTTCGGCATGAAGGTTGCGCATGACCTGCCAAAGCTCTTCCCGCGTGAAGGCATCCAAGGCTCCGAAGGGCTCATCCAGCATCAAAAGCGCAGGGTCGTGGATCAGCGCCCTGCACAAGTTGGCGCGCTGCTGCATGCCGCCGGAGAGTTGCCACGGGTATTTCTCACCGAAGCCCGCAAGCCCGACCAATTTCAGGAGGTCTTCTGCCCTTGCGACATAAGACGCTTTTTCCCGGCGCAGCTTCGATCTGTGCGGTTGCACGATTTCGAGGGGCAGCATGACATTGGCAAGGGTTGTCCGCCAAGGCAGCATGGACGGGTTTTGAAAGGCCATTCCGGCGATGGAAACCGGTCCGCTCACTTCTTTCTCCGCGACCTCGACCGTGCCCTCTTGCGGTGTGATGAGGCCCGTTGCGAGTTTCATCAAGGTGGACTTTCCGCAGCCCGACGGGCCCACGACAGCGGCAAACTCACCCTTTTTCACATTTATGTCCAACCCGTCCAGAGCCAGCGTTCCGTCGGCTGTGCCCCCATAGGTCAGCCGCACATTTCTGAGATCAACAAATCCGGTCACAAGGTTTCCGCCAAAAAGGCCCGCCGCGAGGCCGCCGCAGGCAATCAATACCGTTCAAACAGGCAGCTTACTTGACCATCCGGTCTTCGGCTGGCGGCAGATAGCTCGCATCGAACACCCGGTCGGCAGAGGGCGGCGTGTCGCTCAAGCCGATGGAGTTTTGAAGGAACTTCATGGATTTGGTGAGTTTGTCCGGATCAATGCCGCCAAAGCCGTTTTCCTTGACAGCCGGTGTGGCAATGGATCCCTCAACTGCCATGGTCAGGCGTTCCACTTCGACCGCTTCGTCGAGGATCTCGTTGCGTTTCAAGACATAGGGAATGGCTGCTGCCGGATCGGCAATCGCATCCAGATATCCTTTGACCAGCGCCTTGACGAATCCCTTTACCGCATCCGGATTTTCAGCGGCGAAATCCGTGTTCACCATGACGGTGTTGCCATAAAGGTCCAGCCCGTTCTCCCCCATCAGGATTAGCGAGATATCCTCTTCCGGCACGCCTTGCGCCTTCAGATTGAGGACGGAGGAGAAGGAAAAGCCGAAAATCGCATCGACCTGGCCCTGGGCCAGCATCGGTTCGCGCACCGGAAAGCCCACATTTTCAATGGTGATACCGGAAGTGTCGATCCCGGCCACATCGACAAAGGCCGGCCATTGGCCGAAGGCGGCATCGGGCGGCGGTGCGCCGAGTGTCTTGCCTTCCAGGGACTTCGGATCTTCCGTGACACCCTGGCTCTTGCGTCCGATCACCGCGAAAGGCGGGGTCTCATACGCCATCATCACGGCTTTGACCTTGAGATCCGGCTCGGTGTCCATGAGCTTGATCATGGCATTGATGTCACCAAACCCCATCTGATAGGCGCCGGTTGCAACCCGTGGAATTGACTCCCGTGATCCGGCACCCGTGTCGATGGTGACGTTAAGGCCTTCGTCAGCGAAATATCCCTTGTCGAGCGCGATGAAAAATGGCGCTGCCGGGCCTTCAAACTTCCAGTCGAGCGAGAACTTGATATCGGTCTCAGCCAGTGCGGTTGAGGCTGAAAAGACCGTGGCGACGGCAAGGCTAGCGAGTGCCTTGGTGCAAAGATGACGCATTAAACTTCCCCTGGCTGTGATTGCTTTCCCGTCAGAGTGTCGGCCTGCTGCACAAGAGGCAAGCATAAATTGGATCTGCTTAGAAGTTGTGCGTGCTCGTGGCCAAAACGGAAGCAAGGCGGCCATGGGGACGGAACCCAACCAATGCACCGGTTCAGGCGCCGGTAGAGGCTTCGGCAGTGGCGTTTGAGTGTCTGTTTGCCGTGTTTGTCCCCGAGGGCTTGCGCAAAAAATCAGCGTTATAAATCGACCACTTGGTCAGAAATGACCTGAGATAACCGTTTTATCGGCGCGCCAATCACGTTAAGACGGTGAGATTGTAGGGACAGGTTTGGTGCATGTTCGACTGGATTTACAAGAAGCGTCTGCGCGACGACCTGGAACACTGGGTTGAAAAGGGCTGGGTCAGTTCGGCAAACGCTGCCGCCATCTTGGAAGAGCAGGAGGTGGAAGACGGCCGGTCGCGCTTGCCCCTGATGCTTGGCGGCATTGGCCTGGTCTGCGTCGCCCTTGCAGTTTTTGCCTTCATCGCCGCCAACTGGGCAGCCATCCCCAAACCGGTCAAACTCACCGGGATTGCTCTGCTTGTTTTGAGCGCTCACGGGCTGGCGGCCATTGTTGCGCGGGCCGGGCGCAAAGGGCTCGCCGATCTCATGACCGGGTTTGCCACCTTGATGTTCGTCGGCGGAATGGCCTTAGTGGGGCAGATTTTCCATTTGCCGGCCGACTGGTCGGGCGGTGCGTTCCTGGTCTGCATCGGCGCGCTTGCCGCAGCCTGGGGCACGGCTTCACGGGCTCCGCTGGTGATTGCGGCGATTGCCGCGATTTCCTGGCAGGTCAGCCGGACCGACTTTGAACCGTCCACCATGCTTGAAATCCTGATCAGTTTGGGTTTCCTGACCGCTGTGTTTCTTCATCCCTTTTTGTATCCGTCGCGGATCACGCGCTGGGCCGCCATTCTGCTGCTTCTGATCACATTTACCCGGTGGCTGGTTGAGACAGGGGACCGGTTTGGCGGGAATGACGCATTTACGCTGGCGCTCGTGCTGGGCGGTTTCGGCGGCATGTTCGCCGTCATGCTGCAGGCCGGGCCGATCCTGGATCTTTATGTGAAATGGTCGAGTGAGCGCCCGGTCAAAAGCCACGCCCATTGGCTCATGCTCCGGTCGTTGCAGGACGTGGCGTTTCTGGCGATGTGTGTTCTGCTGGTCCTGGTGCTGATCCTTCTGCCGGAAATATCGGATGAAGTGAGGCTGTCCGGTCTGGCGCCTCTCCCGTCAAGCTTGCCGCTTGGGCTGGCGGCGCTCATGTGCGGGACCGGGCTTCTTCTCTCCTTTAAGACGATCAAGGGGATTGGGTTCTTTGCCATGACCGGCCTTTGCATGGCAGCCGTTCTTCTGCCGGTACTGACCACGCACCCGATCCCGTTGGCGGCCGCTGTCCTTGCAGCGCTCGTTGGGCTTTGTGCGCTCGGGACCTGGTATAACAACCGCTATTGGATGGTGTGTGCCTATCTGGCGTTGACCGTGGTTGCCTTGTGGCTGCTGCAAGTCACAATCGGATCCTTGCTGGGGCAGTCGATATTCTTCCTGATCGCAGGTGGCGTCCTTCTTGGGGTTGCACTGCTGCTGGCGCGTGTTTTCAAACGCCAGCGCGGCGGTCCGAAGACAGGCGCAAGGGAGGCTGCGGCATGAGTGAAGTCTCTTTTCAGTCGGGTGCGCCGGCCAAGAAAAAATCCGCGCTGCACATCTATGCCGCCTGGGGGCTTGTCGCGGTTCTCCAACTGGTGCTGATTGCCATTCCCCTTGCCGACCGTTTGTCTGTCCAGCTGGACGGTGAGGAGGCGGTGCTTGACCTGGTTCCAATCGATCCGCGCGATCTGTTGCGCGGTGACTACGTGATCATCAATCTTGCGATTGGCGAGGTCCCGCGGATCCTGGCTGTCGGCAAGGATATCAAGGCGGGAGATAGGGTCTATGTCGGTCTGGAGCCGGCCGAAAATGGCAGCATGGCGCCGGTCAGGATTTCCCGCGCCCGCGAAGATGCCGGGTCTTTGGCAATCGCAGGAGAGGTCACTTCGCTCGCCAATGAGCGGTTCCGCATCGATTACGGTATCGATGCCTTTTTCCTACCGGAAGGAGAGGGGCGGATTATCGAGGACTTGCCGCGCGAGCGCGTCCAGCTGGTCGTGGCGATCACGGAGGATGGAAGATCCTTGCCGCTCCGACTTCTGGTCGATGGAAAACCGTTCAAATCCGACGCAGCCTTTTGACGAATGCGCCGACGGGGAGTATGAGCGCGGCAGACCGAGACTGGAAAGCTGCTTATGGATCCCGCGCTTGAGACCCTGACCCTGCCGATTGCTGAAGAAGCCGTTGTGCTTTCGAGCCCTGCACGCATCTTGTTTTTGCGCGCCCGCGCGGGGCAGCCCTTGAATGATTTCGGCAACCACAACCTTGTGTGTGAACAGAGCTTTGCACCTGATCGCGATGCGCTTCAGCGCAGTGGGGTGACCGTGGAAGCAGAGGTGGAGGACACAGGGTTTGATGCCGTTCTCGTGCTGCCGGGCCGGCAACGCCAAGAGGCGCGTGCCCAGCTGGCCCGCGCCGTTGCGAAGTGCCGGGACGGCGGGACGTTGATTGCATGCGCCCCGAATTCGGAAGGGGCAAAGACGCTTGAAAGCGATCTCGCCGCATTGCTCGGGCCGGTCGATAAACTGTCCAAAAACAAGTGCCGGGCGGTCTGGGGGCTGGTCCAGAAAGCCAATCTTGATCAGGACCTGCTCGCCGAATGGCTTGAGCTTGACGCTGTGCGTCCGGTTCTTGATGGCGCTTATGTCAGCCGGCCGGGCGTGTTTGCCTGGGACCGGATCGACCCGGCCTCAAGGCTTCTGGCGGACAACCTGCCGCTGGATCTGAAGGGGCGCGGTGCGGATCTGGGCGCGGGGTTCGGGTTTTTGAGCCGCGCCGTTCTGGAGCGGTCCGCGAACGTTGCGGCGATGGATCTTTATGAAGCAGAAAAACGGGCGCTCGATCTGGCCAGCGAAAACCTTGCCGCCTTCAAGGGCAAGAAGACGCTGAACGGCATCTGGTCGGATGTCACCAAGGGGCTTGAGGGGCCTTATGATTTCATCGTCTCCAATCCCCCTTTCCACCAGACGGGGAAGGCGGACCGGGCGGATGTCGGCCAGGGGTTTATCCGCGCAGCTGCGGGCGGTTTGCGTCCGGGCGGCGTGTTCTACATGGTTGCCAACCGGCATTTGCCTTATGAGCATACGCTTAAGGAGGTGTTCGCCTCGGTGGACATGCTTGCGGACGAAGGCGGCTACAAGGTGCTGAAAGCTGTGAAAGCCAAGGGAGGGCGCTGAAGATGCGGCTCGTCAAACTGCTGGCAAACCTTGGCTATGGCAGCCGGAAGGAAATGCAACAGGCCATCCGCCACGGCTGGGTGACGGACCGGCAAGGCAACCGCCTCAAAGCCGATGCAAAGACCCCGCATGAAGAGATCCTCTTCGACGACGAACCGCTTGATCCGGCGCAGGGCGTTGTCATTCTTATGAACAAGCCGCTCGGCTACACCTGCTCCACCAAGGATCAGGGGCGGCTGGTGTATGACCTTTTGCCCGACCGGTTCCGGATGCGCAAACCGGTCCTGTCGACCATCGGCCGGCTGGACAAAGAAACTTCAGGGGCCTTGCTGTTCACAGATGACGGCACCTTCCTGCACAAGGTAATCGCTCCGAAATCGAATGTTCCCAAGGTCTATGATATTACGCTGGACCGGCCGCTGAAGGGCGATGAGGCAGCGCTGTTTGCCTCCGGCGAGATGATGCTGGAAAGCGAGGACAAACATCTGAAACCGGCGGAGCTTGAAGTGCTGGGCGAGACCCAGGCCCGGCTCACACTGCATGAAGGCCGCTATCACCAGGTCCGGCGCATGTTCGCCGCCACCGGCAACCATGTCACCGTGCTCTCGCGCAGCCGGATCGGGGCCCTCGGGCTTGACGGGATTGAAGAGGGAAGCTGGCAGGAATTGTCAGAAGACGGCAAGGCACTGATTTTCGGGTGAGATCCGAAACTGTGTTTGTCTTTAGAGCAAAGAGTTTTTGTCAGAAACGCTCAAAGAGGCTCGATCACTCCATATTCGATTAGCTTTGGGCGGTAAATCGGGTCCGATTTATCGCGCGCAGATCTAGACACTGAAATGCGTGCCGCCGCCCTTGCATGACAGCGCAGGGCGGCGGCTGGTGTCTTGTCAGTAAAGCCCTTACCGGCTCAAAACGCGGATGCGGCTGTCGAATTCGCCCCGGTCCACGTAGCAGCCGCGCAGGTGGCGGTAACCGGTGTTCGGGTCGAACGCGGCCCGTCCGTGCAGGACACGGCGGTTGTCGAAGATGACCATTTCGCCCCCCTCAAGCCGCGTCGTAATCACGTATTCGTCGGAGCGGGTGAGAGCCATGATCTTGCGGTAGGCGCGGTAATAGGCCTCCATGATGTCTGGCTTCAGATCGAACACGGCCGCGATGTGGGCGTTGAAGTGCAGCTCCTGCAGGTTGCCGAACATGTCCAGCTGGATTACCGGGTGATGCCGCCGGATGTCGTAATCCGCGTCCTGAAAACGGAACGGGACCGGAACTTCGCTGAGGAGCTTGAAGGCTTCCGGGTCGTGCTGGCGTAGATCTTCAGCAATGGCAAAGCCATCGCAGAAGGTTGATCCGCCGCCTTCAGCTTCGTTGGCAAGACAATGAAGGAATTGAAATCCGGGAGGCAGCTCCTGATTGGGAAGATCCGTGTGCAGGGGCAACGCGTGCGAGGTGTAGGCCAGATTGTTCGGGTTTGGCATGGAACGGACTTCGAAGGTGACACCAAAGTTGGTCTCGCGCAGGAAGCCGATCCGCCGGGCGGCGGCCATGCCCGCATCCGGGTCGTCGGCCATGCCATCCACGAAGGCAAGGCCGGTTTTCTTGGTTGCCTTGAGAAAGTCGAGAAGCGCGCCGTCGTCGGTCATCAGCGTTTGGGCATTTATCCGCGGCAGGGTGGCAACGTCCGTACCGGCATGCCAGAGGGTCGGGGCCACGGCGGCAGGGTCGTCGAGCCCAGAGCCGGGCTTGTGCCGGCGCAGCCAGTCCGGGTCGAACCGGCTTTCGTGACCGTCATCATCCCATTTGATGCGGATGGCATCGCCATCCACATCAGCTTCCAGAATTCCAAGGGTAAGCGGGATGGATGTCAGGTCAAACTGCCGCTCCAGGGTCTGCGGATGAAACCCGCTTGGACAATTGTCCCGAAGCCACAAAAAAGGAAAGTCGGCCTCCGTGCCGTCTTGAAAGGCAACGTGAAGCATGCGGTCGCTGCCGCGCAGAGTTACGCTGGTCATGTGTGAATTATTCCGTTGATGTCTGGATTGAATGCGGAGAGCACGGTCAAAATCGTGCGCGTCATCAACGGCCGGCGGGGGGCGGCCACCACCAGTGGGCTTTGTTGTGCGGCTGTCCGGGCTGACGCCCGATGATCGCTAGCATCATTGTGTCCGGTGTCGCTTGTGTCCGGCTATGTGTGTCCGGTGTCGCTGCCGGTTCCGCTTGATCCGGCCGTTTGAAAATACAGAAAAACAAACATCCGGCAAAACAAATTCTGCCGGATGCCGAAGTCAAACCCTTCAACCTGGAACGTCAGCCTTTGGAGGCACGCGCCGCAAGCGCAATGGCTATGTAACTCCAGCCGTTCACGAGAACGGAGACGCCGGCGATCAGACCAAGGGCCCAGGCGACCGAGCCGGGCAGATCGACCCAGATCATGATGCCCGCCGCAAGGGAGACCGCGCCAGCCACTATCACCCAGATCCAGCCTTCATGCGGGCGCAGTTTGAAGCCCAGCAAGAGCTGGCTTACGCCTTGAGCCACAAAGGTTGCCGCAAGCGTCAGGGTCAGGGCGAAGGTACCGATGACCGGATTTACGAAGATCAGAATCCCGCCGATCAGGGCAATGATTCCGGTCAGAAGGTTCCAGATGAAATGACCCGTGCCCTGGGTCTTCAGGGCATTGTAGACCTGGACGGCACCGCCGATCAAAAGCACGGCGCCAATAAAGTAGGTTACGGTGATGGTTGTCGCGAGCGGTGCGGCGATAAGAACGAGACCGCCGAGAACAAGCGCTATTCCAAGAGCGAGGAACCAGCCCCAGTTTTCCTGGATCTTTGCCTTCATGTCTTCCACTGCCTGTGCCGCATCGGTCATGGCTATCTCCGCGTGTAGTTTGTTTCGGTCACCGTAACGTCTTCCCACGCAAACGCAAACGTCCTATGACATCGGCATTGGCGCACACCTGACGCGCGGGACTTGACGATGGGTGTGTATATGCACATAAAGTCTTCCCATGAGCGCTGAAGACGACGATTTTTCCCTGTGTGTCCTGAACAACGCCCGCAAGGCCGCCCGTGCCGTCAGCCGGTATTATGACCGGCTGGCCCGTCAGGCCGGTTTCACTGCCGGGCAGTTTTCGGTGCTGGTCGCTATCCAGGCGGAAGACGACCAGACCATCGCCGATCTGGTTGAACGCCTGTCCATGGAGCGGACAACCCTTGTCCGTAATCTCGCCCTGGTGGAGCGCAAGGGCATGGTCTTGTCGAACCAGAGGGAAGGGGAGCGGGGCAAACGCTACCGGCTTTCCAGTGGCGGGGAAGCCTTGCTGGAAAAGGCGGTTCCGTTGTGGCGGCAGGCCCAGGATGACATGAAGCGGCACCTGGGCGACGAGGATTTTTTCAAGGCAGTCAACCTGTTGCAGAGGCTTTCGAAGGTCTGACCCGTAACCGGATCATCGGCCAGACCAAGCCGGACCTAAGTTTGGACTAAAATGTGTAATTACACTTTTGTAAGAGAAGGAACGGAAACATGCGTCGTGTTGTGGTAACTGGAATGGGGGTGGTGTCGCCCGTTGGGACCGGTGTCGACAGGTTCTGGGAGCGGATCACGGAAGGGGCCAACGGCATCCGCCGGATCACACGGTTTGATGCTGCGGATCTTGCCTGTCAGGTTGCCGGTGAAGTGCCCGATGTGTCCGAAGATCCCTATGGGTTTGACGTGGATGCGGTCATGGACCCGAAGGAGCAGCGCCGGACTGACCGGTTCATTCATCTTGCCATGGCGGCAACGGGCGAAGCGCTTCAAGATGCGGGGTGGGCGCCGCAGACGGACAGCGAGAAAGAACGCACGGGCATAATCATCGGCACGGGGGTTGGCGGATTTCCGGCGATGACCGCCGGAACCCGGCTTGTGGACGAAAAAGGCCCGCGCCGTGCGTCGCCCTTTCTGGTGCCGTCCTTCCTGGCAAACCTTGCCGCTGGCCAGATTTCCATCCGCTTTGGCCTGAAGGGCCCGCTTGGGGCCCCGGTGACGGCCTGTGCGGCCAGCCTGCAGGCCATTGGAGATGCGGCCCGGCTGATCCGCGCCGGTGAGGCCGATGTGATGGTCACCGGCGGCAGCGAGGCCTGTTTGGACCGGGTTTCCTATGCCGGGTTCTGCGCCGCGAAGGCCATGTCGTCCAAGCGCAACGAGGCCCCGGACGGAGCCTCGCGTCCGTTTGATCAGGACCGGGACGGCTTTGTCATGGGGGAAGGGGCTGGAACCCTCATTCTGGAGGAATACGACCACGCCAGGGCACGCGGGGCCACCATCCTTGCAGAGCTCACTGGGTACGGCACATCGGCCGATGCATATCATGTGACCGCCTCGTCTCCGGACGGGGAGGGAGGCTTGAGGGCCATGAAACAGGCCCTGAAATCCGCCGGTCTGGCTGCCTCGGAGATCGGCTACGTCAATGCGCATTCCACCTCGACACCTGTTGGGGATGCAGCCGAAATCGCGGCATTGACCACACTGTTTGAGGGGCGGGGCAAGGATCTTGCCGTATCCTCCTCCAAATCGATGTTTGGGCATCTTCTGGGAGCGGCCGGGGCGGTTGAGGCAGTCGCCTGCATTCAAGCGCTCCGTACCGGACATCTGCCACCGTCGCGCAACCTGACCAGCCCTGATGAGGCAATTGCCGGTTTCGAACTGGTGCCGGATACGGCGATCAAACGCGATGTCAGCCATATCCTGACCAATGGCTTCGGGTTCGGTGGTGTGAATGCCAGCGCGGTCTTCTCAAGGATATGACATGGGGCGGCGGTCAACCGGGAAGGGGGCGGAGCGGAGAACCGGGAAAAGCGCATTTGGCGCGGAACGGGGTCATCCACGGGCGTGACCGGAGGCTCAATCCCGATCAGATTCCAAAAAACTTGCTCAAATCAATAATCCCATATATGAGAAAAATCTCATTTATAGGTGATTTATGTCGATTGAAGAAGATTTGGCCCGGCGGCTTTCGGACCTGCGCCAGGCGCGTGAGTGGTCGCTGGAAGACCTGGCGCAAAAAAGTGGGCTGAGCCGGGCGACCCTATCCCGGATCGAGCGGACGGAGACCAGCCCGACCGCCGTTGCGCTCGGCCAGCTGGCAAAGGCCTTTCATCTGTCCATGGCGGATCTCTTCGGGGTCGATCGGCCTGCCCACAAGGCTTCGCTCAGGCCCTCGGATCAAACCATCTGGACCGATCCGGACACCGGATTCCGCCGCAGAAGCCTCTCGCCCGCCGCCAGCGGCTTTCGCGGCAGTGTCATTGAGGGGTTCCTGCCGGGCGGAGCTGTCATTTCTTATGCAGCTCCGCCGCTGCCCGATCTGGAACATCATCTTGTTCTTCTGGAAGGCGCATTGGCGGTCACACTCGGACCGGACCGGTACGAGCTTGCGGCTGGAGACGTTCTGCGCTTCCGGCTGAATGCCCCCAATTCCTATCATGCGCCTGGGCCGAAGCCGGCCCGCTACATTCTGACGGTGATTACGCCATGACCGCTGAGACTTTCCCGCCCGCACCGCCCGTAGTATACCTTCTAAGCGATCGCCAAGCCTACAGCGCCGTTCCAGGCCTTGCCAGGCTCCTGATCGCCTGTCTCGAGGATGGGGCTGGTATAGGCTTTGTCCTGCCCTTGAGTGTCGAGGATGCAGAGGCGTTTTGGCGGGCCAAATGTGAGGAACTGACGTCCGGGCAAAGTTTCATGATGGTGGCGAGGCAAGGCGCGGATATTGCCGGGGTGGTCATGTTATGTCTCGCACCCCAGCAAAACGGCAGCCACCGGGCGGATGTTGCCAAGCTGATGGTCCATCCGGATCACCGCCGGAAGGGCCTTGCCCGCAAATTGATGGCCGCCGTTGACGATCTGGCGCGCGCGCAGACCCGCTGGCTGCTGGTCCTGGATACGGTCACCGGGGACAGCGCGGAAAGCCTTTATCCCACCTGCGGCTATCAAAAAGCCGGGATCATCCCCGACTATGCCTATGGCAGTCACGGCCAGCTGGATGCAACGACGATTTTCTACAAGGATCTGCGATAGGCAAAAGTATGGCCTTGATCAGATCACTGCCCGGCATCCGGTTCACCGTCCCAGTATCCCACGGTCATATCGGCTGAGACCCACTTCCGGAAAGCGGGCAGGTCGCCACTTTCGGATAAGTCCCGGAAAGGGGCGGCCTTTGCCATGACACCGATCTTGTTGCTGTCCGGATACACAAAGACATCAGCTTCGTCGAGTGCTGAGAGCGCTAGATACCGAAGCTCGGTCTCACCTGTATTGTCGATCTGGAACGGAATGCCGGTCCCAGCTTGAATATGGATGATATCCATCGGCTTGAGCGGATGGTCTTCGTCGCCATAATGGAGCGTTCCCGTACCTTCGAGAACGATGAACATTTCATCATTGATGTAATGAAAATGCCGCGGCCAGGCGGCTTTGCCTGCGGGGACGATGGTGATGTTAATCCCGAGTTTCTCTGTGCCAAGCGCCCGTCCGATGAACCCAAAACGGGCCTGAAATTTGCCGCGTTCCGGATTTTCATCACAATATTCGGGCTTTGCGAGGACATCCTGGATATTCAAAACAGGTTTATGCGTCATGGTCTGTTCCCTTAAATAGTACGCTTTCAGAACAGGCTTACGCTAATGGAGTTTTTTGATGGCCGTTTGTCGGAAGGATTGCTGGTGTCACAAGCCCCTGTGGCGCCGCTCTCCCCCGTTTGTCATCCCGGACGCAGCGCAGCGGAGATCCGGGAACCACTCGTTCGCAGAGCATGCAACGTTTCGAAAGACACTTCGGCAAGCGGACATGAGAGTAGGTCCCGGCTCAAGGCCGGGATGACATGTGGTGGGTGTTGGGAGGCCCAGAGCAGCGAACACGGGCAAGGTTCCCCGGCTCAACGCCGGGCATGCGGCTCAGGGCAGGGAGGAAACACGGGAGGGAGGCAGCCCCCTGCTCATCCCTCATTGAGCATTTCCAGCTCAAGCCACTGTTCTTCCATGGCGTCTTTTTGTGTTGTCAGATCAGTGATTTGCGCGGATAACTTGGCAAATTTGTCAGGGTTCTTCGCATAAAGCTGCGGATCGTTCATCTCGGCCTGAAGCGCTTCAAGCTTTGCTTCAAGTTTCTCAATGTCCTCCGGCAGCGTTTTTAAGAGATGCTGTTGCGTGAAGCTGAGTTTGGATTTTTTCTTCGGCTTGTCGTCGGAAAGCGTTGAGGCAGAAGCCTTTTCTTTTTTTGGAGCTGATTTTTCCACCTTGCGGGCGGTCACGCCTTCACCGCGCTGGGCCAGCATGTCGGTATAGCCGCCGGCATATTCCCGCCAGAAGCCCTTTCCTTCCGACACGATTACGGAAGTGGCGACCCTGTCCAGGAAATCACGGTCGTGGGAGACGATCAGCGCCGTGCCCTGATAGTCGGCCAGAAGCTCCTGCAGGAGATCGAGGGTCTCAAGGTCGAGATCGTTGGTTGGCTCGTCGAGCACCATCAGGTTGGAGCGGTTGGCGAGGGCACGGGCCAGCATGGCGCGGGCCCGCTCGCCGCCGGACAAAACGCCAACGGGAGTACGGGCCTGTTCGGGCGCAAACAGGAAGTCCTTCATGTAGGACATCACGTGTTTGCTCTCATCGCCAATATGAACGAGATCGCCGCTGCCGCCGGTCAGGACCGATGACAGCGTATCGTTGAGATCGAGGTTTTCCCGCTTCTGGTCGAGGGTCACCATCTCCAGGTTGGTGCCAAGACGGGTCGACCCTGTGTCGGGAACAAGTTCGCCGGTCAGCATCTTCAAGAGGGTCGTTTTGCCAGCGCCATTCGGCCCCACAAGCCCGATCCGGTCCCCGCGCTGAATGCGGCTGGAAAAGCCCTTGACGATGTCCCGCCCGCCATAGGTCTTGGAGATGTCCTTGGCTTCGATCACCAGCTTGCCGGAGGCGTCGGTTTCGGTGGCGGCAAGCTTTGCCGTTCCCTGCGGCCCGCGGTGCTCGCGCTTTTGCTTCCTTAAGTCGGCCAGTTCGCGCACCCGGCGCATGTTGCGTTTGCGCCGGGCGGTTACGCCATAGGTCATCCAGTGTTCTTCGCGCTTGATCTTCTGCGCGAGCTTGTGCTGGTCGGCTTCTTCCTGCTCGAAGATCTCATCGCGCCAGCTTTCGAAATGCCCGAAACCGCGCTCCATGCGCCGCGCCTTGCCCCGGTCGATCCAGACGGTTGCCCGGGACAGATTTTCAAGAAACCTGCGGTCGTGCGAGATGAGCACGATTGCCGATTTCAGGCTTTTCAGCTCGTCTTCCAGCCACTCGATGGCCGGAAGGTCAAGGTGGTTGGTCGGCTCGTCCAGAAGCAGGATGTCCGGTTCTGGTGCCAGAGTGCGTGCCAGGGCGGCCCGCCGGGCTTCCCCGCCGGACAGCGCCTTCGGGTCTTCCTTGCCGGTCAGCCCGAGCACTTCCAGAAGATAGGCACCGCGATAAGGATCATCGCCTTCTGTCAGACCTTCATTCACATAATCAAGGACGGAGGCGTAAGGCGACAGATCCGGATCCTGCGGCAAGTAGCGGATGGTCCGTCCCGGCTGAAAGAAGCGCTCGCCGGTGTCCATTTCGATCATGCCGGCGGCAATCTTCAAGAGGGTCGACTTGCCCGAACCATTGCGTCCGACAAGACAAATCCGCTCGCCCTCGGAAACGGATAACTCCGCTCCGGTGAGGAGGGGCGTGCCGCCAAAGGTCAAATGAACATCACGGAGTGTGAGGAGCGGAGGAGGGGCCATGAGTGCTTTCAGATGAATGAGGAATTCGGCCGGAGATTTACTGGTCCGGGCGCCGGGGCGCAAGCAGGCGTGAGGCCACCGGATCACATTTCCGGGTGCTGCCGAGATTTCCTCTCATTTCTGAGCTATAGTGGTGGTGTGGACAGGGGCTTGTTGCAGTGATTGTTTGAGGAGACATCACAAATGCCCGGCATTCGGTATTCGAACGGACTTCAGGGTCAAATCCGGTTTCTGGCGCGTGGCATGACCGGAGCGGCGGCTGTGCTTAGCGTGATCGCCGGACTTTTCATGGTCAGCCTTCCGGCAAGCAGCCCGGCCAAGGCAGACAGCATTCATATCGGGACGAATGGATTTGGCTTCGTCGTCGGATCACGCGGCTACCGCGGATCCTTCTATTACGGCCCCAGATATTACTATGGCCGCCCCTACCGTCCTTACGCGGGCCGTTACTATTATCCCCGCTATCATGGGCCGGTTTATCCGTACCGCTACCGTGTTTACGTGAACCCGCCGCGGTATCACGGCCAGCCCCAGCGCGTGCCCTACACCAAGACCGGTCTTGCGCCGTTCACACCGCAGTGGGTTGCCTATTGCTCGCGCAAGTTCAAGTCGTTCAATCCGAACACGGGCATGTATCTGGCCTATAGCGGAAAGTATCGTTTCTGCCGGTGATCACGAAAGATAATTTCTTTTCTCTGCGTGGAAAAGTTGAAATCTCAGTAAAAATACGGAAAATTTTTCCGCGCACTCGGGTCAATTCGCAAAAACATCGCCTTTTTACGGCAATCGTCGGAACGTGCCGTTGCGGAGCGCTTGATCGGGCGTGCGGAGCATGGAATCTATTGGTGTATCGTTTCTTTACTACACCAATAACCCTAGAGGGGAGAACGATATGTTCAAGTCCATGCGCGTGACTGCGCTTGCGGCTGCTCTTATGGCTGCTACATCTCTTACCGCCATGGCCGAGGTGGTCTACCATCGCGGCAATACCGGCGATCCTGAAACGCTCGATCAGCACAAGACCTCCACCGTCTACGAAGCGCACATTCTGCGCGACCTTTATGAGGGTCTGGTCTCCTACAATGCCAAAGGTGAGGTAATCCCGGGCGTTGCAGAAAGCTGGGCCGTCTCTGACGACGGAACCGTCTACACCTTCACCTTGCGCGAAAACGCCAAGTGGTCCAATGGTGATCCCGTAACAGCGGGCGACTTCGTTTATTCTCTCCGCCGGATCATGAACCCGGAAACGGGTGCGAAATACGCAAACATTCTTTATCCGATCAAAAATGCGGAAGCGGTCAACACGGGCGACATGGCCAGTGAAGAACTGGCAGTCAAAGCGATTGACGACCGGACGCTTGAAATCGCGCTGGAAGCGCCGACCCCTTACTTTATCGACCTTCTCGGCCACCAGACCGGTCTTCCGGTGCATCCGGCAACGGTGGATGCCCATGGCTCCGATTTCGTGAAGCCTGAGAACATCGTCACCAACGGGCCGTTCACACTGGCGGAGTTCACGCCGAACGCTCAGTTGAAAGCGACGAAGAACCCGCATTTCCATGACGCGGCCAATGTGCAGATCGACACGGTCATCTTCTACCCGACCGAAGACCGTGGCGCGGCGCTCCGCCGCTTCCAGGCTGGTGAACTGCATACCTACAATGACGCGCCGACCGAGCAGGTCGCGTTCATGAAGGAAGAACTGGGCGACCAGTTCCGCGTGGCGCCATATCTTGGCAACTACTACTACGCGCTCAACCATGAAGATGAAGCCCTGAGCAACCCGGATGTGCGCCGGGCGCTTTCCATGGCGATCGACCGCGAGTTCCTAGCAGAGGAAATCTGGGGCAGCGTCATGGTGCCGGCTTATTCCTTCGTTCCGCCTGGAATTGGCAACTACGGTGAGCCGGCTTATGCGGAGTACAAGGACATGTCCTTGATCGACCGCGAAGATAAGGCCATCGAACTTCTGGATTCGGCCGGTTACTCTCAGGACAATCCGCTGAAGCTGGAGATCCGCTACAACACATCGGAAAACCACAAGAACACGGCTGTTGCGATTGCCGACATGTGGAAGCCGCTGGGTGTCGAGATTTCTATGCTCAACACCGATGTCGCCACGCACTATGCGCATCTGCGTGACCGGGGTGACTTTGATGTGGCACGTGCGGGCTGGATCGGCGACTACTCCGATCCGCAGAACTTCCTGTTCATGGTTGAATCCGACAATGACGGCTTCAACTACGCCCGTTACAACAATCCGGAATATGATGCGCTGATGGACGAAGCGGCTCAGACCGTGGATCTTGAAAAGCGCGCTCAGATCCTGCAACAGGCCGAAGCCCTGTTCATGCGTGATCTGCCGTTCATCCCGCTGATGTATTACGGCTCGATGAACCTCGTTTCCGACAAGGTCAGTGGCTTTGAAGACAACCTTCAAAACATTCACCCGACCCGTTGGATGAGCATCTCCGAGTAAACATGAAAATCGAAATTGGCGGCGGCGGGTTTTCCGCCGCTGCCGGTTTTGCAAGGTGGCGGCCCGGACGGCTCAAGACCACCGTTCAATCAGAAGGGCAAGCTGATGACCCGCTATGTGCTCGGTCGATTGCTAGGTGCAATCCCGACGATATTCCTGATCGTGACGATTTCGTTCTTCCTGATCCGTGTGGCTCCCGGCGGTCCGTTCGACCTTGAACGCCCGCTCGAGGCGAAGGTGATGGAAAACCTCAACAAGATTTACCACCTGGATGAGCCGCTCTGGACGCAGTACCTGTTGTACCTGCAGTCCATCTCCCAGCTGGATTTCGGGCCGAGCTTCTATTTCCGTGATTTCACGATCAACGAACTTTTCGCAGCCAGCCTGCCGATCTCCATCCAGCTGGGCTTGAGCGCATTGGCGCTGGCGCTGGTGGTTGGCGGCATGCTAGGCGTGGCCGCAGCGCTGCGTCAGAATGGCCCGGCTGACTATTCCGTCATGGCGGCCGCGACTTTGGGCGTGACCATTCCGAACTTTGTTGTCGCGCCGGTGCTAACGCTACTGCTGGGGGTCTGGCTTGGCTGGCTTCCCGTAGGGGGCTGGGGGGACGGGGCCTTCGTCAACAAGATCCTGCCTGTGGTGACGTTGGCGCTGCCGCAGATTGCGGTGATCGCGCGCCTGACCCGGGGATCGATGATCGAGGCGCTGCGGTCCAACCATGTGCGCACTGCCCGGGCATATGGCTTGCGCAGTTACCTTGTCATTGTGGTGCATGCCCTGCGCGGTGCCATTCTTCCCGTTGTCTCCTACATGGGCCCGGCCGCCGCTGCGCTGCTTACGGGCTCCGTTGTGGTTGAGACCATTTTCGGGATCCCGGGGATTGGCCGTTACTTCGTCCAAGGCGCGCTCAACCGTGACTACACACTGGTGATGGGCACTGTTGTCGTCGTCGCCTGCTTCGTCATTATCTTCAACCTGGTCGTGGATCTGCTTTATGCGCTGCTTGATCCGCGCGTGCGCTACGACTGAGGACCTGAACCATGTCTGTAACGACACCCGATATTGTCGCTGCGCCGCAAAGGGGACGGTCGCTCTGGGATGATGCCCGCGACCGGCTTCTGGCGAACAAGGCAGCCGTTGCGAGCATGATCGTGCTTGCGGCCATTGCGCTCCTGTCCGTTTTCGGGCCGATCCTGTCACCCCACAACTTCGACACGGTTTACCGGGACTACGTGAAGGTTCCGGCAAGCCTGGAAGCCTATCCGAAAGCCGATCAGGTTCAGCCGGCCTTTGAAGCGCTGGTCAAACGGGCCCGCCTCAATCTTGAAAGTTACGAGCGTGTTGGGGATCAAGTGGTGGTGGAGGTCACATCGCGGCGCGCCATCGATCCGCGCTCCGTGCGCTACATCGACCGCAGCGACATGTTCAAGAACGCGGCTCTGACTGATCTCGCAGATGAAGACAAGCGCGGGACACTGACGGCCGACATCAACTATCTGCATTTTTACTTCGGCACGGACGCCAATGGCCGGGACCTGATGACCCGGACCTTTATCGCCGGCCGGATCTCCTTGACCATCGGTCTGCTCGCCACTGTGGTGGCCATCAGCATCGGCGTGATCTACGGCGCAACTTCCGGCTATCTTGGCGGGCGGGTTGACCAGCTCATGATGCGGGTCGTCGACATTCTGTACTCGCTGCCCTTCATCTTCTTCGTGATCATGCTTGTGGTGTTTTTCGGCCGGAACTTCGTTCTGATGTTCATTGCGGTTGGGGCCGTTGAATGGCTTGATATGGCCAGGATCGTGCGCGGACAAACGCTGAGCATCAAGCGGCAGGAATATGTGCAGGCGGCCGAGGCCATGGGCGTGAGTGACGGCGGTATCGTGCGCCGGCACATTATCCCGAACACGCTTGGACCCGTGGTCGTTTACATGACCCTGCTGGTGCCGAAGGTGATCCTGCTGGAGAGCTTCCTGTCTTTCCTCGGACTTGGGATCCAGGAGCCCATGACAAGCTGGGGGGTTCTGATTTCCGAAGGCGCCAGAAACCTTCAGGGTTCTGCCTGGATGCTGATCTTCCCGTCCATCTTCCTGACATCGACGCTGTTTGCGCTGAACTTCATCGGCGACGGATTGCGCGATGCCCTGGATCCCAAAGACCGGTAAGGAGAGGACGATGACAGACAAACAGACAAGACGCGTCCTCGACATCAAGAACCTGAAGGTCGACTTCGAGACCAACACGGGGACTGTGAATGCGGTGCGCGGCGTCGACATTCATGTCAATGCGGGCGAGACCGTTGCCATCGTTGGCGAAAGCGGATCCGGCAAAAGCCAGACCATGATGGCAGCCATGGGGCTTCTTGCCTCAAACGGGCGGACCGAAGGCGAGGTTGTTTATGAAAATGGCAACATTCTGGGCCTGTCCATCCGCCGCCTGAACCAGATCCGCGGCAAGAAGATCACCATGATCTTCCAGGAGCCGATGACCTCGCTCGACCCGCTCTACACAATCGGCCGGCAGCTGGCCGAACCGATGGTGGAGCACGGCGGATTGACCTGGAAACAGGCCCAGGCAAAAGCGCTGGACCTACTCAAGCTGGTGAACATCCCGGAGCCTGAGCGCAAGATCAAGGCATTTCCCTATGAGATGTCCGGCGGCCAAAGGCAGCGCGTGATGATCGCCATGGCGCTTGCCAATGATCCGGATGTCCTCATCGCAGACGAGCCGACGACAGCTCTTGATGTGACGACGCAGGCGCAGATCCTGGACCTTCTGGCCGAGTTGCAGAAGCGGCTCGGCATGGCGGTAATCTTTATCACCCACGATCTTGGGATCGTGCGCAAGATCGCCGACCGGGTCTATGTCATGAAAACCGGGGAGGTCGTCGAACAAGGCGAAACCCGGCGGATCTTCACCCAGCCCGAACATGCTTACACCAGGATGTTGCTCGATGCGGAGCCTACCGGCCATAAACCACCGGTTCCGGACACCGCACCGGTTCTTCTGGAGGCGCAAAAGGTGAAGGTGGAGTTTGAGCTGGAGAACGGGTTTCTTCAGCCCAAGCACATCTTGCGCGCGGTCGACAACATCAGTTTTGCCCTGCGCAAGGGACAAACGCTCGGCATTGTCGGCGAAAGCGGCTCGGGCAAGTCAACCCTTGGGCGGGCGGTCCTGAACCTGTTGCCGGCAAGCGGCAGGGTGGTGTTTCAGGGCCAGCAGATCTCCGGCAAGGACCGGGGGGCGATGCGTGCCCTGCGCAAGGACATGCAGCTGATCTTTCAGGATCCCTTCGGTTCGCTGAGCCCGCGCATGACTGTCGGGCAGATCATCTCGGAAGGCCTTCTGGTTCATGAACCTTCCCTGACTGCGAAAGACCGTGACGCCCGGGCTTGCCAGGCTTTAGAGGAAGTCTCGCTCGATCCGTCCATGCGCAACCGCTATCCGCACGAATTCTCCGGCGGCCAGCGCCAGCGGATCGCCATTGCGCGGACAATGGTCTTGAAGCCCGAACTTGTAGTGCTCGATGAGCCGACATCGGCGCTGGACCGGACCATTCAGAAGCAGGTTGTGGAGCTCTTGCGGGATCTGCAGAAGACCTACGGCCTGACCTACCTGTTCATCAGCCATGACCTTGCCGTGGTGCGTGCCCTTTCCGATACGGTCATGGTCATGAAGAAAGGGCAGGTGGTCGAGGCCGGTCCGGTCGAAGCCATCTTTGAGGCGCCGCAGGATGCCTATACCAAGGAGCTGATCGGTGCTGCCATGCTGACCCAGCGCCAGATGATGGAATCGGCCTAGAGCATCGGGCGTTTAGATTGAAACGCCCAAAGATGCTCGATCACTGCATATTCGATCAGCTTTGGGCGGTTAATCGGGTCCGATTTATCGCCCGCCGATCTGACGCAAATTCCATCTGATCAGATTTGACTTTGGCTGCACGACTGCCAAACAAACGAAAGCCCGCCGGCCGGCCGGCTTTCCCTTTAGATAAGTCCGGTTTGGTCTACCCGGCAGAGCGGACAAGGCTAGGGGCGTCGGCGCTGCCCTGATCCAGGTTCCGGCCAAGCGTTGCCATGTTTTCTCCATAGACATGCGGCGCCAGGCGGACAGCGCTTGAAAGGATGTGTGACCGGACAGCTGCGACGGCGCCTGTTTTATCCCCATCCTCCAGCGCATCGAAGATCGCATCATGTGGCGTGACCATTGGAGTGGTCCAGGCACTTTCACCGCGTGGACGCGGCAGCATGATTTGCTGGAGCTGCATGATCGTGCGGGTCAGGATCGGCTCGAGTACCGGGAGACCGGCATGTTCGAACAGCTTGGTGTGCAGCTGGCGGTCAATCTCGGCCGCGCCAAAAACATCGCGCCTTGCACGGCAGGCTTCGAATTCGGTGCCGAGTTGGCGAAGCGTTGCGATCTCGGAGGCCTGTATCCGCTCGACAGATTGCATCACCCCAGCCGTCTCCAGGTCGATCCGGATCGTCAGGAGCAGTGCCGCCTCGACCGGGGTCGGGTTCGTGACGAATGTCCCCTGATACCCCTTGCGCACCACGAGCCCGTATTCCTGCAATAGCATCAGGGCTTCCCGGATGGTGCTTTGGGAGCACTCATATTCCTGCGCCAACGCCTGTTCGGTAATCGGGCTGTCCGCTGTGAGGCCGCCCGTTAAAATCTTGCGTTTCAGATCTTGATAGACTGTGCTGGATTTCGTCGCACGCTTCTGCGGCGTTGCGGTTTGCGGTTTTGCTGTGTCCGCGAGCCCCTGCATCATTCCGTTGCTGCCCCCCATAGCACCCTTCGTCAGATGACAGCGCGTGATGTGACCGGCAGCCCTCTCCGCCGGTCGCATGCTTGATCAGAACCGCTTCACGATTGGAAGGGTCGATGGGGCGCTGTCAAAGTCCGCAGCCATTTGTTTTTGCGATGGACGGGCCCGGGGCAATGTGTGAGCCACTGATGCCGGGCAAATGTTTTTAGTATCTCGTGTCGCTTATATGGCTGCTAAAACTAACAATGCGTGCATTGTCCCATTCCTGACAGCATTTGCAATTGCTATTTCCAAACGGTCGGTAACAAATTCGCGATGTCGCGTAATCGTGATCAGAACTCCAGGGCAGTTGGCGCGCGTTTTGCGCGGCCAACATGGTCATGCGGCTGCGGTTTCCAGTGCAGACAGCCAGTTCTTGTAGGCCAGCTTCCCGATCACGGAATCGCTGAACCCCCGCTCGGAGAAAGTCTCCAATAACCGAGGTAAACCAGTGACATCGGCCAGATCCTTCGGCGGCAGGCAGCCGTCAAAATCGGACCCGAGAGCAACGTGATCTTCGCCGAGGCGGTCGATCAGGTAGGCAGCATGGTCCGCGATGACATCAATTGGCGTATCGCGGTTATAGGCACCGTCCGGCCGCAGGAACGCGATATGGAAATTGATACCTACCAGACCGCCGCTCTCCTTGATGGCATCAAGCTGCTTGTCGGTCAGGTTGCGGCTGCTGGCACAAATCGCATGCGCATTAGAATGACTCGCGATGATTGGCCGGTCGGTAATGCGCGCAACGTCCCAAAATCCCTTTTCGTTCAAATGGGACGTGTCCAGAAGAATACCGAGCCTGTTACAGGCACGCACCAGATCCCGTCCGGCTTCTGTCAGGCCTGGGCCGATATCCGGCGACGCCGGATGATCCATCGGCACGCCGTAACCGAAAATGTTCTCACGGCTCCAGACCGGGCCTAAAGACCGGAGGCCCCGTTTGTAGAGGTCTTCAAGCACATAGAACTCGTCATCGATGGCCTCGGCACCTTCAATATGGAGGCTGACGGCCATTTGTCCGGTCTTGATGGCATCGCGCAGCTCTTCCGGCGATTTGCAGATTTTGAAACCGCCCTCGGATTCGCCGGCAAGAAGCTCTGCCTTCTCAATCATCCTGTATGTGAAGCTTAAGGCGTCCTTCTGCGGCACGGGCCGGTAGCTGTTGGGGTCCTTCGGATTGAACGGTTTTGAAAAGTCCTGATTGGGATCCGAAGGAACGAAAAGGGCAAACAGTCCTCCGGCAAATCCGCCATCCTGCGCGCGCTCGAAGTCCAGATGCCCCTTCGTGGAGCGTTCGAAAAAGCTGCGCGGTTTCTTTTGAATGTCCTCAATGACAAGCTTCAAAAGGGTGTCGTTATGTCCGTCAAAAACAGGGATGGACTGGGAGTTTTCGAAATGGGGCACGAATTGTCCTTGAATACTTTTCGCCGGAAACGGGCATGCGTTGAAGACTTGTCACACTCAGCGGCAATTGTGGTCAGGAATTGGCGGAAAGGAAGTGATTTCCACCGAATGTGACTTGCAAGTTGCCGGGAGCTGTCTCAAGAAGAGGCGGACTTTCTGGAGGCTGCATGACGCGCAAATTGTTTTTGACCGGTTCGGGTGAGACTGCTGTCCAAAGCACACTAAGCCGCCGGACGCTGCTTGGCGGCGGACTGGCTTTGACCGCTGCCGCCCTGAGTGGCTGTCAAACCATGGAACTTGTCGGGCTGCCGGACCAGCCGGATTTGCCGGGAGAGGATTTCGACTACGCCTCAGCCTATGCAGCTTTGCCGGATGGCGACTACACTTGGCCTGCGATCAACTACAAGAAGTTCGACCAAAAATATTGGCGCCAGGTGGTGGAGTATGACTCCCGCCAAAAGCCGGGAACGATCATTGTCGATCCTTACGACAACTTTCTGTACTGGACGTTGTCGCGCAAACAGGCGCTGCGCTATGGCATTGGTGTCGGCCGGGCCGGTTTTGCGTGGTCGGGTGATGCCAAGGTCCGCGTCAAGCGTGTCCACCCGATCTGGCGCCCTCCACGGGAAATGATTGCCCGCAGGCCGTCCCTTGAACGCTACTGGGAAAAAGGCTTCCCGGCTGGGCTCAGAAACCCGCTCGGAGCTAGGGCCATGGACCTGTGGCAAGGCGCGACAGACACGCTCTACCGGGTTCACGGTACCAACCAGCCGAACTCCATTGGCAAAAGCGTCTCTTCGGGCTGCATCCGTATGTGGCAGCAAGACGTGATCGATTTGTTCAACCGCGTGCCGCTGCGCACGGACGTCATCGTTCTGACCGAAGAGCAGTCGCAGAAAAACAAGCCGGCGGAAGGCTGACCGCTAACGCTTAAGCATTGGCGGTAAATCGGGTCCGATTTATCGCCCGCGGATCTATATCGGCGGCTTCGAAGCCTTCTCAGGGTTTTGGAGCTGCGAGAGCGACGTCATAGAAGACAGCGGTGAAGTGGCAGATGGCAGCCGCCAGAACGAACGCGTGCCAGATCGCGTTCTGGAACTTCAGGTTCTTCCACGCATAAAACACCGTCCCGCAGGTGTAGAGCAGACCGCCTGCGACAATCATCCAGAAGCCGAAGGCCGACGCGTTGTCGAAGAGCGGTTTGATGAAGAAAACGACAACCCACCCAAGTCCGAGGCAGATCGGCACTGTCAGCCGGTCAAGACCTTGAAGGTTCAAGAGTTTGACGATCGCGCCGGTCAGTGCCCCGGTCCAGACGATGGCAAGCAGAATTCCGCCGGTCCAGCCCCCGATGATAACGGCTGTCAACGGTGTGTAGGTTCCCGCAATCATCAGGAAGATCGCGGCATGGTCCAGCCGGCGCAGAACGCCCGTTTTGTTGTCCTTGGCGATCATGTTGTAGAGCGCGGAGCATACCAGCATGGCCATCAGACAGGCGGCATAAATCAGTACGCTGATTTGACGGGCGGGATCGCCTGCATCCCAAAGCGTAGCGCCGAGGATGATTGTGGCCGCGATACCAAGGCCGATCCCGATTACATGAACTGTTCCGTCTGCGATGAGCTCGGCAAAGGTCTGGGATCTGGCCTTCAAGTCTTGTCCTTTCTGGAATTTACATGCCGCGACTCGAGCGCAGCACCGGTGTGATTCAGCACGACCGTATCACGCATATCTGGCGCGGGACACCGCGTGCTCTCACCGCTGTCGTTTCTTGCAAGGGCGCCGGTTGCAGTTATCCCAAGGACCGGCCGCCTTGCTCTCAAGCGGCAGACTTGATTAAACGGTGGGGTCAAGCTGCCGGTTCCGGCACGCGCGTTTCTCCATGGCGATACCAGGTCACATGAGCAATCATCTTTTTGACACCCTTACCGCTTTCATCCCCTCTTTGGACAAGGTCTTTTTGACAACCGGCGACGGTGTCACAATGACCTATGCACAGGTTCTGAAAAGATCGGCGCAATATGCAGGTGCCGTCAAAAAGCTGGGACTGAAGCCGGGCGGCCGGGTCGCTGTTCAGGTGGAAAAGACACCGGATGCCCTGATGCTCTATCTCGGCACCATTCGGGCAGGAGGCGTGTTTCTGCCGCTGAATACAGCCTATACCCCGGCGGAAGTCGCTTACTTTCTGGAAGATGCCGAGCCTGTGGTGTTCGTCTGCGATTCGAAGAATGAAGCTGCTCTCAGCGATATCGCGGCGCGCACCGGCGCCGTTCTGCAAACGCTTTGCGCGGCCGGAACCGGTCCACTGGCGAGCCTTGCAGACAGCATGCCGGAGCAGTTCGAAAACTGCCCGCGGGAGGACGATGACCTTGCCGCAATTTTGTACACGTCCGGAACCACCGGGCGCTCCAAGGGTGCCATGCTCAGCCATGCCAATCTGGCCTCCAATTCCCAAACCCTTGCAAAGTATTGGCGGTTTACCGAAGACGATGTCCTTCTGCACGCCTTGCCGATCTTCCATACGCACGGGCTCTTCGTTGCTACAAACTGTCTGATGATGGCGGGCGGTTCGCTCCTGTTTCTTCCGAAATTCGATCTGGAGGCCGTCTTGCGCCTCTTGCCGGGAGCCACAAGCATGATGGGCGTTCCAACTTTCTATGCGCGCCTATTGGGGTCTGAGGCCTTCACCCGTGATCTTGTCCGTCATTTCCGCGTGTTCATTTCCGGATCGGCACCTCTTTCGGCAGAAGTGCACAAGGCGTTTGAACACCGCACGGGTCATAAGATCCTGGAGCGTTACGGCATGACGGAAACCAACATGAACACGTCCAATCCCTATGACGGCGACCGGCGTCCGGGAACGGTCGGTTTTCCGCTGCCAGGTGTGGGACTGAGAATTGCCGATCCGAAGACAGGCCGCGAGGTTGCGCAGGGCGACGTCGGCATCATCGAGGTGAAAGGTCCGAACGTCTTTCAAGGCTACTGGCGCATGCCGGAAAAGACCGCTCAGGAGTTCCGGGCCGACGGATATTTCATCACCGGAGACATGGCGCGGATGGATACAGACGGCTATGTCTCGATTGTCGGCCGGGAGAAGGATCTGATCATCACCGGCGGCTTCAATGTATATCCCGCCGAAGTCGAAACTCTGCTGGATGAAATCGATGGGGTGGCAGAAAGCGCCGTGATTGGCGTGCCTCATGCTGATTTTGGAGAAGGCGTGGTGGCCGTGCTTGCGCCGGACCCGGGTGCAACGCCGGATGAGGCGTTCATTCTCGCTGCCCTGTCCAGCAAGCTTGCAAAGTTCAAGCAGCCCAAAAAAGTGCATGTTCTGGACCATCTGCCGCGCAACACCATGGGCAAGATCCAGAAAAAGGTTCTGCGTGACCAATACAAGGGCGACTTTGAAGGACTGTAGCAGTTGGGTTCGGGCACCCCGCCCGATGGCTAAAGCGGCAGCTGCCATAATAAGCACTTGGACGCAGGCGCCCTTGTTTACCGCAGTCCAGTCCTGACAGGCTCTCTTATACCGCTGCCAGCGCGCCGGATAGTTATCGTCTATTCATAGCATTTATCGCCACATGCTGTGACCGCGAGGGCGCTATCCAGATTGCCGGAAGCACCGCAGGCCTAAGCCAGTTGTCTGGAATGCCGGCGCCATCGAACCCCTTCCTTGACCAGCGCGGCCTTTACCCGAACGCAGGTCGGCCCGGTTTCACCGCTGCGCTTCATCTGTCTAATCGAGCAGTTCCAAGTCACCGTCCCGGCCTTCAGCCCGTTTCGGAGCAGGGGAAGGGCGCTTGTTGCCTGCCCCGAAACGGGGAAGTGAACGCGCAAATATCTCGCGATAATAATTCTCGTAAACAAGTATCTTGATATAAAGATAAAGAGTGGCTATCTACGGCTGGACAGTTTCGGTCCGGACGGGCCGCGAGATAAAAAGGAGAAATCTCATGCCAGCACGCCACTCAGAATTTCCTGTCGATCATTTGTTTTTGAACCGCTGGTCGCCCCGCAGTTTCGATGGATCAACCATGCCGGAGGCGGATTTGCTGACCATTCTGGAAGCCGCCCGCTGGGCACCGTCTGCCTTCAATGTGCAGCCGTGGCGGTTCGTCTATTCCCGGCGCGACGACAGCACCTGGAGTTCCTTTTATTCATTGCTGGATGACTTCAATGGCAGCTGGGCGCATGGCGCATCTGCCCTGGTGTTTTTGTTTTCAGACAAGGAAGTCGATGGCGTGAAGGAGAACGGGACCATTCCAAATGCGTTTCACTCCTTCGATGCGGGAACGGCCTGGGGACAGGCTGCACTGCAGGCGAGCCTTCTCGGCTATCACGCGCATGCAGTTGCAGGCCTTGCCCGGGACCGGGTGCATGAGACATTGGGTGTTCCCGGGCGCTACAAGGCAGAGGTTGCAATCTTGATCGGCCGCAGGGGACCGGTCGGAGCATTGTCTTCTGAACTCCAGAAACAAGAACGGCCGAGTGAGAGGAAGTCCTTGAACGAAATCGCGTTCCAGGGCGCCTTTAACGCGCCTGAATTTGCGTGACCGCAGGTTGAGTGCGCTGGGCGGTGTGACAATGTGCGCCGCCCGCGTGCGTGCAATCCGGCTATGGTCAAACCTAGGATTTCAGGTCTTTGGAAGGAGCCAGCCATGCGTGCCGCCGTACAGTCGAACGCGATTTTGCCACCAGCGAGCCGTTTGAATGCCTACCGCGCCCCGTCCGATTTCCTGGATGTTTTTTCGATTTCGATCGCAGAGCGGCCAGAGTTGCAGACGATGGACATCCGGCTGATTGCAGATCACATGGTTTCCAGGGACCCGGTCTGGGTAAAGAGGCTGCTGAAGCTCCGGGACCTACTGGTCAAACCGCTTGGGCTTAAAACCACAGCGGACCTGGCCATGGTGGACAGCAATCCACCGGTTACGGAGCGTGGAGAGGGCGACCGGATCGCGTTCTTCCGCATTTTCGTCGTGGACAACGATGAAATCGTCTTGGGGGAAGATGACAAGCATCAGGATTTCCGGCTGAGCCTTTACCGGACTCAAGGCGCAGACGGACGCTTGTTCGTGGCAACCTGCTGCAGGCGCCATAACCTGGCGGGCCATGCTTATCTATGGGCCATTCTTCCTTTTCATAAGTTCATTGTAAAAACGGGTCTGCGAACAGCGCTGGGTACTCCTTCGCCGACCGTCTGAGTTCACCAAACATGCATCCACCACCGTCATGCCTGTCCCAAGACATTGGACGGCATGAGGTCTCAGCAGACTTGCATGGCGTGACGGGAAACGTGATCTGAAACACACGTTAAACATGTGAACCGCTAAGGATGGGCGCTCCGGCACATTGCGCGTGGAGGCAGGTTCATGTCGATTTCGACAAGATTTGTTCAGGTGTTTGCGGCTCTCTTGGCCGGTTGTCTTGCATTAGCTCCGCAGACGCGGGCTGCCGATCTGTTGTCCAAGCAATGGCAGGAACAGCGCGAGGCGATGAACGCCCTTGGCGATGCTGCGTGCAAAGGAGATCAGCAGGCCTACCAAAGGCTTCAGAGCCTTCAAGAACACCAAGATCCCGTTGCGATCACCGAATTATCCTGGCTGACTTGGGAGGCGGATTGTAAGCCACATCCCTTCAAAGTCCCCAATTCCAGGCTTTTTGAATATGAAACCCTGAGAGATCTGGCTTACCGGACCACCTATTACGGTTACATGACTGCCGCGTATCTTGGATATCCCGTCGCGCAAGCCATCCTTGCCGAAACCAACATGAATCACATCAGTGAGGCGCCGGATTTTCGGAAAGAAACCTTGTGCTTGTTCCATCTTGCCATGACGGGAGGTTTTGAGACGGCCGGGGCGACGCTGGGAGAGCGGTACCTGACCGGTAGGGGTCTTTTCCGCAGCCGCGCCCGTGCAAAAGCCCTCTACAACGTTGCACTGGGCGATGCGGTCCAGGACAGCGCCATGGATACCCTTAAAGCGGCCTTTCCGGACGTTCGGCATAACAGGGCGCTCGCCAAGGCCTATCTGGACAAGGAACTGGCGAAATGCCCGGAGCGGTTAAAGGTCAAGGAGGGCCGCATAACGGCGTTTGACCCTGAAAATACTCTGCAATAAAATGGCGCTGATTGACCCCACCGGATTTCCAGAGACTGGCAAGTAATAGGAGTGCGGGCACCATTTCCTAAGGTTTCCGCAGCACAACTTATCCGCTCCCAGCAACCTCAGCTTTCCCGGAAAAGGGGCCCTAACGGTCGAGGTGTCCTGTCTTCCGCCAGACGTGGGCGCCGGTATCAGTTGAAATTGTCTGCCTGCTGCCGGGCGGCAACCTGAGCCATGTGCCCTGATCATAGGTGCCGTCCGCATCCTTGAACCGGCCCTCCAGAACAAAATACTCCGCACCGGCCGGGAAGTCCTGGGTGTCAAACTGCGTGTCCGGAGACCAGTGCAACATGACCACCTCTTCATCAGGGCGTACATGGAGCGGCAGCAGGGTCTCGCCGGGCCGCCCGTCCTGCCATGCGGCCGGATCCAGCGTGTTCACACGGATAAAGGCATCGTCCTCCGGGTCCATTTGCCGGAGTTTGACGAGGATGACTGCGCCCGGGCCGCTGGACGGAACATGTCGGGAGCCCGGCGGGTTGCGGACATACATGCCCTTCGGGAAATCGGCTGTTTCGTCGGAAAAAACACCGTCCAGAACAAGAAACTCCTCGCCAAGATCGTGGGTGTGGGCAGAGAAGGCGGAGCCAGCTGCGTAGCGGACAATGCTTGTCGCGCGTGCCACCTCCGCGCCATCGCGCTCCAGCATCCGCCGGTCGACACCGGCCATGGGCGAGGGGACCCATTCAAGATCTGATGTGTCCACGGCCGCGCGTTTTGACAAATCAGCATGTATTTTCATCAGGTCTATCCAATCGCCTCACACAGTCTGCCAATGAAAATGGCGTTTCCGCGCGCGGGGAAAAGGGGCAGGACAGTCTGCTTCGGCCACAATTGCGGTTCTGGTAAGTAACGCCCTAGTTTGTGGATGTGTTCCCGTCCCCGGTCTGCAGGCTCATGGAGCCGAAATGCGCCTGGTAGTCGTCTGTCGTTACCCGCTTGGATATAATCGCATCAACCTGGTCGACGAATGTTTTTGGTACCGACTTGTTGGAGAACATGAGGTGGACCGGTTCGCTCCATAAAAGGAACGGGTGTTCTTCGATTTGGTCTTCGACGTTCAACGATCTGGCAAGCGAAAAGACAGCAGCCGGTGTTTCGACGATCGCGGTAATTCTGCCTTTCAGAAGCATCTGCAGGCTCTGCTCCGATCCGCTCACTTGAACAATGTGCTTTTGCGCTTCGGGCTTTTGCAGGAATGTCTCAAACGGATCTCCTCGATAAGTACCAATGTCGTGGGCCAAGAGAAGGTTTAAAGACAGGATATCTTCGAGGGAAGAGATATCGAATTTGCCCGTATCAGCAGAGCGGATCACTAAGCCGGCAGTTTCGTTCCGGTATGGAACGGAGAAATGGGCAAACGCCCTTCTTTCATCTGTAATCGATGAGAACATCGTCATGTCCAGCCGCCCGGCCGACAGCTCGACGACAGCGCGCTGGAACGGCATTTCGTAAAATTCGATCTGACAGCCTGCCCGGTGAAGAACAGCTTGTACGAACTCGAAGTCGATGCCGACGATCTGCCCTTCTGACGTCTTGTAGGAAAACGGCTCATAGTCCTGCGGCACGTGAATCCGGAGCGGATTTGGACAGTTTTCAGCAGACGCCGGAAACCGTGCCGTGCTTGTCAGGACCACCAACATCAGGGCGATACCGAGAAAGAGGCGCCAGACCGTTTTTTTTATGCGGATTGGCCCATAGGGAAGCGGATCTGTTTTTGATAGTGCCTTACACTGGTCCATATCGTGCGTTTCCTTTGGGCGGTGACGGTCTGGGGCTTGTTTAGCCGTCCGGGTCGAATCTCGGATTGTCCTGGAGACCCATCGAGCCGTAGCGGGCAACATATTCCGGGGTCGCGATAAGGTCTTCGAGCGCATAGTTCACGGCGGTTATGAGCTTCGGCGAGACGGTTTTGCGGCTGAACATGAAGTGCACGGGCTCACTCCAAAGCCGGAATGGATGCTCTGCGAAATCGGCTTCAACGCCCATCTCCCGCGCCGTGGCAAGAACAGCTGCCGGCATCTCAACAATCGCGTCAATCCTGCCTGCCGACAGCATGCGGATCCCTTCGCTGGACGAGACAAACTCGAACACATGCTTTTCGGCCTTGGGGGACTTTAAAAAAGCCTTGAAGGTTTCGCCGCGATAGGAGTTTTGTTCATGCCCGAGCACAAGGCCGAGGTCGACAACGTCGTCCAACTCATCGATGGGCAGGTTCGGCAATTCCTCGCGGCGGACAACAAGGCCTGCTGTCTCGTTCCGGTAGGGGAGCGAAAACAGCGCGAAGCTTCTGCGTTCCCGGGTAATCGACGCAAACGGCATCATATCGATCCGCCCGGCCGCCAACTCGATGATGGCCCTTTTGAAGGGCATGGTGACCGGTTCAATCGGACAGTCCAAATGCTCAAAGAGCTTTTGGACGAACTCGACATCAATGCCCATCAACTGGCCTTCGGACGTCATGAGGCTGAAGGGGAGATAGTCAACTGAAAACCGGACCTTCAAGGGGACCGGGCACACGTCTGAATTTGCGGAAGCCGGAGTGAGGTACGCAATCACAAGTGATGAGGCTAGGATAAGTGTCCGAAATACGTGCATGTCTTTAGGTCACTTATTCGTATTACCGAGAAAAGAAGTCGAGTCTCAAAGTAATGAAGCATATCGTGCTTGGTGTGTACAGTGCGCGCGGCGAGTAAGATTAATCGGCTTTCCAATTTAAACTGAGGTGCAGGTTACGTCCGGCTGCCCGGTGCGTCACTGCCCGTGGATGTCTGGGAAAACCGGGCTTTCCCCCGCCGCTGCCTTTGCATATAAGCCGGAATCGTGCTGACTACGGACTGCACCCTCGCTGTGGCGCAGGACATCCAGAAAGACAAAAAGGAATAGAGCGCGGTCCGGACCGCGCGGGGCAACGCCATGACGGTTCAGATAGACATCGGGGATTTGGCAGGCGGGCAGCGCGCAATGCTCGATCTTGAAGAGCTGCTGGCGACCCGCTTGCTGGTCCAGGGCAATTCCGGTTCCGGAAAGTCCCACCTCCTGCGCCGTCTTCTGGAGCAGTCCGCGAAATGGGTTCAGCAGGCGATCATTGATCCGGAGGGCGATTTTGTGTCGCTGGCCGACAAGTACGGCCATGTGGTTGTCGATGCGGTTGGAACCGAAAAAGACCTGCAGATGATTGCCGCCCGTGTACGCCAGCACCGCGTCTCTGTTGTGCTCAATCTGGAAGGCCTGGATGCCGACCGGCAAATGAAGGCGGCGGCGACCTTCCTTGACGGGTTGTTCGATGCCGACCGGGACCTTTGGTACCCGATGCTGGTCATTGTCGACGAAGCCCAGTTGTTTGCGCCAGCCGCTGCCGGAGAAGTAACCGAAGAGGCCCGCCGCAGGTCTCTTGGTGCCATGACGAACCTGATGTGCCGGGGCCGCAAACGTGGGTTGGCCGGGGTCATTGCCACACAGAGACTTGCGAAACTGGCCAAGAACGTGGCTGCCGAGGCTTCGAATTTCCTCATGGGCCGGACGTTCCTTGATATCGACATGGCCCGGGCGGCAGATCTTCTCGGTATGGAGCGGCGGCAGGCAGAAAGCTTCCGAAATCTTGACCGGGGGCATTTCATCGCCCTTGGGCCTGCCATGTCCCGCCGTCCTGTCCCGGTGAAGATCGGCCCCGTTGAAACGGCCGGACGCGGCGGAAGCCCGAAATTGATGCCCTTGCCTGACCAGCCGACGCAAGACGCCAAGGACCTGATCTTTACCCGCGGCGCGGATGAAGCCGTGCCTGTGCGTCCCCGGATCGCCGAGCCTGTTGTCTCCACGGGTGACGTTCTGGATCAGCTCTCCAGTGCAGAGCGGGCGCAGGCCGAGGAAGCACCTCAAGCCGAAAGCCTGTTTGATATTGGTGAGCGCGAGGAAAAGATCGACGAAATCATTGCCGGCATTTTGGAAGACGACGAGGCAGCTTTCCAGCCGATTGCATCGCTCTATCAGGATTTCCAGGTGCGGTGCCGGATCGCGAAGCTGGCGGGCGGCGCGCCCGATTTGCAGGCGTTCCGGGAAAAACTGGCGGTTGCCAGGGCCAAGGTCGATACGGCTGAAGTCAATGACGATGACTGGAAGCAGGCCGAACTGATTGCTGCCGAACTTCCCGATGACATGCGCGGCGTCTATCTGCTGCTGGCAAAGGCGGCACTGGCCAAGGCGCCGTGTCCGGGCAATGTGGAAATCGCAACGGCTTATGGCACGCGTTCGCCAGGGCGCGCCCGCTGGCTGCTCAGCCATATGGAAGAACGCGGTTTTCTGGTCTGTGCAACTGATCTGCGCGGTAACCGCATCGTCACCCTGACCGATCTTGGCTGGCAAACCGCGCCGGGCGACGAGGCCGCCGCCTGAGGGCTACCTCTTTCACGCGCGGCCCACGTAAGTGTCAGCACCGTTTGATTGTATTTTGCCGGCAGCATCTTACCTCTTGTCCGCAAAACCGAATAGAGGCTCGAAATGATAAGACTTCTCCTGCTGGCGTTTTCTCATAGTGCGATGCTGGCTGCAGGATTTGCCCTGGGCATTTACTTCCTGCCGATCCTGACCGCCCCCGAGGGCCCTGACGAAGCAATGCTGTCAGCTGCTGCAAACCAGGCGCAGTATCAGGCCACCTTGACCCGTGACCTTGCCGGCAGTGATCTCTTGCATTGGGGAGAGGGCACAATCAGTTTGTCGACAACCCAGATCGTACATGAAGGCGCGCTTTCACCCGGTCCGGACTACAAACTGTATCTGGTGAGCGAGTTCGTTGAGGACGAAGCCGGGTTCGAGGCCGTCAAGGACGGCGCCGTCCGCTTGGGGGACATCAGGACTTTCGACGGGTTTATCGTGGAGGTGCCCGACGGAATTAGCCTGGAGGATTACACGACAGTTCTTGTCTGGTGCGAGGCGTTTTCAGAGTTTATTACAGCCGCCAAATACCGGTGACCGGCAGCGCCGGGACCGGCGCCGGCTTTGAGGCTGGGGACAGCGCCGTGCGGCCCGTCAATCGGCTTCGGGTGCCGCTTCGGGTGCCGGGGCCGATCTTTGCACCAGAAGCTGGTCAATCCGCCGCCCGGCCATATCCATCACTTCGATCCGCCAATCGCCGATTCGCACCACGTGGCCGACTTTCGGAAGATCGGCGGACAGGAACAGCACCAGCCCGGCGGCCGTCTCGTAGTCCCCGTCATCGTCCAGCGTGACCTTCAGCTTGTGCGTGAACTCATCGATCGGCATCCAGCCGGCGACCAGGAGAGAGCCGTCTTCGCGCTCCACGATCTTGGGTTGGTCGTCCTCGGCTTCGTCAAAGCCTCCGGCAATCGCCCCCAAAACATCCATGGCCGTGACAAGGCCCTCGAAATGGCCGTACTCGTCATAAACAAGCAGCATATGCTCCGGGGAGGCGCGCAGCCGGTCGATCACTTCCATGGCTGGCAGACCGTCGTGAATGACAGGAGCGTTCATCATCAGGCTGCGCGGATCGAAGGCGTTGGGGTCAGAGGCCAGAAGGTCCCGGATATGGAGGATCCCGATAATCTCGTCGGCGCCGCCGTCGCGGATCGGCAGGCGTGTGCGTCCGGTCTCAATGAAGCGCTTTAGAATTTCGTCCCGGCTCTCGCTGACATCGGCCACCTTCACTTCGTTGCGCGGGGTCATGAGGCCCTTTGCGGACCGGTCGGCGATCCGCATGACACCAGCGATCATGGCAGTTTCGCCCTTTTCGATCACGCCGTCCGTCTCGGCCTCGGAAATCAGCAGATGAATTTCCTCGTCGCTTACCCGTTGTTTTTGGCCCCGGTCCTGGCCGAACACGGACAGGATCACCTTGCCGGAATTGTCCAGTATCCAGACCAGCGGCGCGGATATGAAGGCCAGAAGGGTCATGGCCGGCGCAACGCGGGCGGCAATGCCCTCCGGATTGGACAGGGCAATCTGCTTCGGGACCAATTCACCGATGACCAGCGACAAATAGGTTACCACGACGACCACGGACCCGACGCCCAGCGGCTGTGCCAGGCCAGCCGACAGTCCCGAGCTTTCCAGCATCGTTGCAACCCTGAGCCCCAAGGTGGCGCCGGAAAAGGCTCCGGACAGCACGCCAACGAGGGTGATCCCGATTTGGACGGTGGACAGAAAACGGCCGGGATCTTCGGACAGTTTCAAGGCCAGTCTCGCGCCCCGGTCTTTGCGTGCCTTGAGCCGGGCCGGCCGTGAGGACACGATGGCAAGCTCTGACATGGCAAGGGCGCCATTCAGCAGGATCAGGCAGAACAGGATTGCAGCTTCAATGACCATGTGTCCGGGAGCTCATATATAAGTACAGCGTTCGAGCGGACCATATGTGGCTGGCTGCGATTTCGCAAAGCAAACACGGTGTTCACATGCCGATTTCCGCCAAAGGGTGCCTTTGGGGCGGCCAAGCGTAGTGTGATCAACCCAACACAATCTGGTGGATTTCATGGACCATTTGGCAGGGGCGAAGCATTTCCGTTGTTGGATTGCTCCGCCGGTTGCTTGGGTCTGCGCTAGCCCGGCTTCAGCTTATCGGATCGCTGGACCTGAAATCGGAATGACGCGATCCGCTGCAGCGGGCCGGTCTGTCAAAGGTGGCTCAAACCGCTCAGATTGCCGGCCGCATTCGGGTGCCGGCAGGTGGATTGCCCGGCGCGTCGGCGGGTTTGCGCGCAAGCAGATATTCAAGCTGGGACAATTCCAAAGTCAGTCCGTCGATTGTCCGCGACAGGACACTTTCCATGTAGCTTCCGGCCGGCGAACGGTCCCGGATGTCGCGGGCCCGGTCCCGGGCCTTGCGCAGATAAAGCACCATCAGGTCAACATCCTTGCGGGTAACATCCAACGGCTGCCCAAGGTCTGCCGGGGGCGGGCAAGCGCTGCTGGTCTGACGGGCCTGCGTGGGAGCGGCGAACTGCATCTCAAACCTCAATGTTCATGATATGTTCTCATCTATATCAGGCTATGTGCATAGGATCAAGCCTACGCTGCCATTGAGGCTGCCAGATAAGCCGCAGTGAGGCGATGACGGTTGGAGGGGAATGGGCAGCAGCACCGGAAACCGTTTTGAAACGCAGCCAGGGCCGGTAACTCCTGTCACTTTTTGAAGCCCATCCATTCATTTTCCGGATCTCCTTGACCCCGCCTGATGAAATAGTTACATACGTAACTAATTTGACGGGGCATGATCCTGGGAGGACGCGCGCATGAACAAGGTCGATCACAAGCAAGTTTCCGGCAAAGGTGGCAAGCCGCTTGCCAATGAGCTTCAGTACATGCCGGGTTTCGGCAATGACTTTGAGACCGAGGCCCTGCCGGGCGCGCTGCCGCAAGGCATGAACAGCCCGCAGAAATGTGCCTATGGGCTTTACGGTGAGCAGCTGTCCGGCACCGCCTTCACTGCGCCGAGCCATCAGAACGAGCGGACATGGTGTTACCGTATCCGGCCGTCGGTCAAGCACACCAGCCGGTTTCAGAAAATCGATCTTCCTTATTGGAAAAGCGCGCCGAACGTTTGCGATGACGTGATTTCGCTGGGCCAGTACCGTTGGGACCCGGTGCCGCACGCCGACGCCGATCTCACGTGGCTGACCGGCATGCGCACCATGACGACCGCCGGGGATGTAAACACCCAGGTCGGCATGGCAACGCATGTCTATCTCGCGACCCAGTCGATGGAGGATGAATACTTCTTCTCCGCCGATAGCGAGCTTCTGGTCGTGCCGCAGGAGGGGATACTTCGGTTCTGCACAGAACTCGGCATTATCGAGCTGGAGCCGAAGGAAATTGCGATCCTGCCGCGCGGTCTGGTCTACCGGGTTGAGGTTGTTGAAGGTCCGGCGCGCGGGTTTGTCTGCGAGAATTACGGCCAGAAGTTCGAGCTGCCGGGCCGCGGCCCGATTGGCGCCAACTGCATGGCTAACCGCCGCGACTTCAAGACACCGGTCGCCTGGTATGAAGACAGGGAAACCCTCAGCAAGGTCACCGTCAAATGGTGCGGTCAGTTCCACGAGACCAGGATCGGCCATTCACCGCTTGATGTGGTGGCCTGGCACGGCAACTACGCGCCGGTAAAATACGACCTTAGAACTTATTGCCCTGTCGGAGCGGTTTTGTTTGACCATCCAGATCCGTCGATCTTCACCGTCTTGACCGCGCCGTCCGGGGTGCCGGGGACCGCCAATATCGACTTTGTTCTGTTCCGGGAGCGCTGGATGGTGGCGGAAAACACCTTCCGCCCGCCCTGGTATCACAAGAACATCATGTCTGAGCTAATGGGCAACATTTACGGCCAGTATGACGCCAAGCCGCAGGGTTTCGTGCCGGGCGGGATGAGCCTTCACAACATGATGCTGCCGCATGGTCCGGACAATGAAGCCTTTGAGGGCGCCTCAAATGCGGACTTGAAGGCGGAGAAGCTCGACAACACCATGTCCTTCATGTTCGAGACCCGCTTCCCGCAGCACTTGACGGAATACGCCGCCAAGGAAGCCCCGCTGCAGGACGATTACATCGATTGCTGGGACAGCCTTGAAAAGAAATTTGACGGAACACCGGAAGGCACGTGGGATAGGAAGTAACTGACACTGTTTGCCGCCCCGGACTTGGTCCGGGGCCTTCAGGGTTGGTCCCGGATCAAGTCCGGGACAGCTTTTTTGACAAAGCGCAGTTGTGAATGCTGGCAAGGAGTGTGTGGGTGCAGGGCAAAGCGGATATGGATGACCGTCTCGTCATATTGGGTTCCAAGGGCGGCCCTGCGATCCGGCCAGGCGGGCCGTCACCAACGAGCTCTCTCCTCGAGATCGGTGGACGCCGTTGTGTGATCGATTGCGGTCTTGGCGTCACCCGGGGCCTGGTCGAGGCAGGCATGGTTCTGAAGGATCTGGACCTGATCTTCATCACCCATATGCATTCTGACCATGTTCTGGAGCTGGGGCCGCTTTTGCACACGGCCTGGACGGCGGGCCTTGCGAAAAAGGTCACGGTTTTCGGACCCCAGGACCTGATGGAGTACTGGGACGGTTTTCTCGCCTCCATGCGCTACGACATAGATTTGCGGATCGAGGATGAGGGCCGGCCCGATCTCAGGGACCTGGTCGAAATCCGCCTCTTGGGCGAAGGCGCCATTCCGCTTGAGGACGATGCGGTCCGGGCTGCGGCCCTAAGGGTTGATCATCCGCCTGTGATTGATTGCTTTGCGTTGCGATTTGAGACCGCGGACTGGTCCGTCGTCTTCTCTGCCGACACCGCGTTTTTCCCGCCGCTTGCCGGGTTCGCAAAGGGCTGTGATGTTCTTGTTCATGAGGCGATGCTGGCGCGCGGCGTTGAGAAGATCGTCGAGATCACCGGAAACGGCGCCCGCCTGCGCGAGCATCTTCTGGCAAGCCATACAATGGCGCCGGATGCCGCGCGCATTGCCGAAGACGCCGGCGCCGGAACACTGGTTTTGAACCACCTTATTCCCGCTGACCTGCTGGGTTTTGAACACGAAGAATGGATCGAGGCGACAAAAGCCTTTTCCGGCACAACCATCGTCAGCCATGATGGGCTTGAAATCAAAAGGTAAGACGGGCCTGGGAGGACTATTCATGAAACTGGCGAGCTTGAAAGACGGTAGCCGCGACGGAAAGCTGGTGGTGGTCAATGACCGGCTGACCTACTGCACGGAGGCAACTCATATTGCCGCCACATTGCAGGCAGCCCTCGATGACTGGGAACATGCGGCGCCCAAGCTTCAAGTGCTTTCCGAGAGCCTTTCCCATGAGGCCGTGCCCATGATCCGCTTTCATGAGCATGACGCGCTGTCGCCTTTGCCCCGGGCCTACCAATGGGCGGACGGCTCGGCTTACGTGAATCACGTCGAGCTGGTGCGCAAAGCGCGCGGCGCGACCATGCCGGACAGTTTCTGGACGGACCCGCTGATGTATCAGGGCGGGTCTGACACCTTCTTGAGCCCCCGCGATCCGATCCGTATGCCCGATCCCGCCTGGGGGATCGACATGGAGGGAGAGATCGCCGTCATCACCGGCGACGTTCCCATGGGCGTCTCGGCTGATGAGGCGCGGGATTTCATCCGTCTGGTGATGCTCGTGAACGACGTTTCCCTGCGTGGATTGATCCCCGGCGAACTGGGCAAGGGGTTCGGCTTTTTCCAGTCCAAACCGTCCTCGGCTTTTTCACCCGTTGCGGTCACGCCGGATGTGCTGGGAGATGCCTGGAAAGGCGGAAAACTGCATTTGCCGCTCCATGTCGATTTGAACGGTGAGCCGTTCGGCCGGGCGAATGGCGGCATCGACATGACGTTTGATTTCGGCCGTCTGATCGCCCATGCGGCCAAGTCGCGGGCCCTTGGCGCTGGCACGATCATCGGCTCCGGGACCGTCTCCAACAAGCTGAATGGCGGACCGGGAAAATCGCTGGCGGACGGGGGCGCCGGATATTCCTGCATTGCCGAATTGCGCATGATCGAGACCATTGAACACGGCGAGGCCAAAACCCCTTTCCTGAAATCCGGAGACACGGTGCGCATTGAAATGCAGGACACCGGCGGCCACTCGATTTTCGGGGCGATTGAGCAAACGGTGGAAACGGCCGCGTGATGGCGCCTCATCAAGACCAAGAACGACGCGAACCTCGTGAACGACGGGAATACAGAATGGCCAAGCAATTCGCATCAAGCGGCGACATGGAAGAAAAAAAGATCTCCTTCACCGAAATCGGCAAGGATCTTTGGGCGTTTACCGCAGAAGGCGACCCGAATACCGGCGTGATCATCGGCGACGACAGCGTCATGATCATCGAGGCGCAGGCAACGCCGGCGCTCGCGAACAAGGTGATCGAGAAGGTCCGGTCCGTCACCGACAAGCCGATCAGCCATCTGGTCTTGACCCACTATCACGCCGTGCGGGTTCTTGGCGCCGCAGCGTATCAGGCGCCAAACATCATCATGAGCGAAAAAGCCCGGTCCATGGTCGTGGAACGCGGTGCGGAAGACCGGGAATCGGAATTCATGCGCTTTCCGCGTCTGTTCATGGGCTATGACAATGTCGCCGATATTCCGCCGCTGACCTGGCCGACCACCACCTTTAACGACAAGATGACCGTTTATCTGGGCAAGCGCCGGGTGGACCTGAGGTTCCTGGGACGGGCGCATACGGCGGGCGATATTGTCATTCACGTGCCGGACCAGAACGTCATGTTCACCGGCGATATCGTTGAATACCACTCGGCCTGTTATTGCGGTGACGGCCATTTCAACGATTGGCCGAAAACACTTGCGGCCATCCGCGATTATGACGTTGAAGCCATTGCGCCGGGTCGCGGCGATGCGCTGGTCGGCAAGGAGATGGTCGGCAAGGCGCTGACGAACACGGCTGATTTCGTGACCTCGACCTACAGGCCGGTCGCCCGGGTGGCTCAAGGCGGCGGAACCTTGAAAGAGGCCTGGGATGCCTGCCGCGCGGAATGCGATCCGAAATTCAAGGACTATGCGATCTACGAGCACTGCCTGCCGTTCAATGTCGCGCGGGCCTTTGACGAAGCGCTGGGCATCGATACGCCGCGCATCTGGACTGCAGAGCGCGATGCGAACATGTGGGCGGATTTGCAGGGCTGAGTGATGAGTGCACCCGTTGATCACCTCCGCCTTATGACGCGCAACAATGCTTATGCCAATGAGCGGCTTTATGAGGCCTGCTGCCGTTTGAGTCAGGACGCGTTCGAGGCGGAAAGAACGAACTTCTTTCCCTCGATCCTGGAAACGCTGAACCACAATTGGGAAGTCGACCGGTATTATCTGGACGCACTGACCGGGGCAGGGCAGGGGCTTTCGGTTTTTGATGTCCCGTTTTTGAAAACGGCAGACGTTTTAGGAACGGCGCAGGCGGAGGTGGACCGGCAGCTGATCGCTTTTTGCGATGCTCTGGCTGCGGAGGATCTCAGCAAGCAGGTGCCGCAGGACAGGGGCCGCAACGGCATCTTTCACGAGACAATCGCAAACACGCTTTTGCACCTGTTTCAGCATCAGGTTCATCATCGCGGACAGGTGCACGCCATGCTGGCCGGAACCTCCGTTGCGCCGCCCCAGCTGGATGAGTTCTTTCTGGAATTCGACCGTCATCCGGCGGCGCACAAATATCTCTGACACGGGACTTTTGGGAGGAGACCCTGTGACGAAACTGTTTGAAGTACCGCTTTATCCCTATCAGCGGTCCAAGGACCAGGACGCGGCCAGCCCGGTCCGCCATCCCGTGGTCATCATTGGCGCGGGGCCAGTTGGACTTGCCCTTGCCATTGATCTTGCCCAGTCCGGGGTGCCGGTCGTGGTGCTTGATGAGAATGACAAGGTCAGCGTCGGATCCCGCGCGATCTGCTTTTCCAAACGTTCGCTGGAGATTTTCGACCGGCTCGGCTGCGGCGACGAGATGGTCCAGAAAGGGGTTGTCTGGAACCTGGGCAAGGTGTTTTTCGGCGACCGGAAAGTCTACGAATTCAACCTGCTTCCAGAAGACGGCCACAAGCGGCCGGCCTTTATCAACCTGCAGCAATATTACTGCGAGCTCTATCTGGTCGAACGCATCCGTATGCTTCAGGCCGAAGGCAAACCCATCGAAATCCGCGGCCGCAACAGGGTGTCGGAAATCGAACCGGCCGCAGGCCACACCCGACTGATTGTCGAAACACCGGAAGATGCCTACCGGCTGGAGGCCGAGTGGTTGGTTGCCTGTGATGGCGCGGCCTCGCCAGCGCGCCGGATGATGGACCTTGAATTTGCCGGCCGCGTTTTTGAAGACAATTTCTTGATCGCCGATGTCGTCATGAAGGCCGACTTCCCCACTGAGCGCTGGTTCTGGTTCGATCCGCCCTTCAACAAGGACCAGTCGGCGCTTCTGCACAAACAGCCAGACGGCGTCTGGCGGATTGATTTGCAGCTTGGCTGGGACATCGACAAGGAAGAAGAGAAAAAACCGGATCACGTCATCCCGCGCTTGAAGCAGATGCTTGGGGATGATGTCGATTTCGATCTGGAGTGGATCTCGATCTACACGTTCCAGTGCCGCCGGATGGGAACCTTCCGCCATGACCGTGTGATCTTCGCCGGAGACAGCGCGCACCAGGTGTCGCCCTTTGGCGCGCGCGGGGCGAATTCCGGTTTCCAGGACGCGGACAATCTTGGCTGGAAGCTGAAAATGGTTCTGGAAGGCAAGGCTCCGGAGCGCCTTCTCGACAGCTATGCGTATGAGCGGGAAATGGCTGCCGACGAGAACATCCTCCAGAGCAGCCGGTCGACCGACTTCATCACCCCGAAATCCGAAATGAGCCGGATCTTCCGCGATGCTGTGCTGGATCTGGCTGAAGACCACGCCTTCGCGCGGCCTCTGGTCAATTCCGGGCGGCTGTCCGTGCCTTGTATCTATGACGGCTCGCCTTTGAACGGGGCGGACACGGACCTCCTGCCGATGAGGACACGGCCGGGCAGCCCGGCGCCGGACGCTCCTCTTGGAGCGGACTGGCTGCTGGACCGGTTGAAGGGTGGTTTTGTCGTTCTCGGGATCAATTGCAGCGTGCCGGAAGACATCAGCCTGAACGGGCTCAAGGTCGTCGGTGTGGCAATCCACGGGCCCGATATCGGCCCCGAGCTCCGTGACCGGTATTTGGGGGAGCAATCAAAGGCGGTCTATCTGATCCGGCCCGATCAGCATGTGGCGGCCCGGTGGCTCGAATTCGACAGGACCGCAGTAGAAGCAGCGCTTGCAAAGGCGCTTGGCGCGAAAGAAGAGGAGCACGCATGACCGGGATGGGTACAACAGGGCTTACAAAGCCTGACGCGTTCTACGAAAGCCTTTTGAAGGCGCATGAGGGCTTGAGCAAAGCCGACAGCGATGCCTTCAACGCGCGTTTGATCCTGCTTATGGCCAACCAAATCGGCGATGAGGCTGTTCTGGAGGGGCTTCTGGCAAGTGCGGCAACGTCCGGGGTCAGTGCCGTAAAAGACTAGTCCCTTCGCCTGTGATGTGGGGGCGGGACCGGAAAAGTGGGGCCGCGGATTTATTTTGGGAAATTTTTATCCTGGAAAATTTCTCAGGTATCGCATTGGTGCATATGGACAAAATCGGCCCGATTTAATTCGGGATTGAAAAGGCGAGTAAAATCAAAGGCTTTTCATTTTTTGTTTAACCCCTGGAGCTTCAATTGAAGCAACTATTGGGGGAAACATGTCCAAGTTGCTCGAACCGCTCAAAAATCTGCGCCTATCCGTGAAGGTTGGCGGAGGCTTCGTGACCATGGTGCTGGTGGCCGCAGCCGTCGGGGCCGTTGGGACGGGCGCCATTCTGGGTCTAAGGGCCCAGTCAGACCTCAGCGGGCAGGCGACCGCATCGATGGCGGATCTTCAACAAGTTGCGCAGGCGAAGGCAGCTTACCTGTCAGCCGGCACACCGGAGCTTGCCGAAACAGCACGTTCAAGGATCGACGGGCTGAACAGCTCGTTGCTGGGGCTGAAAGCGGCCTCCAGAACCGATGGCGGCCGCGCCGCCGCGGATGAGGCGATCGCGCTGGTTTCAGATCTTCAGAGCGAGTTTGACGGTGTAACTGCGGCCGTGGCCGCGCAGCAGGATCAGGTTGGCAACCTGATCCGGGCCGCGGTCCGGCTCGAAACCCTCGCCATGGGCATCACCGACCAGATGGATAAAATCCAGCGGGATGCCGGGGGGGTTGCGAAGAAAGCGAACGGCGCCCGTAACCGGGCGGACAAGCTGGGCCGGATGCTGTCGGGCATGGAAGACTTGTCCGGAGAGCTTGGCAAAATGGTCACGGCAGGTGCGGCCGGTGCCGGTCTTGCGCCCGACCTGAGCGCTGCCGTTCTGGACGGGCTGCTCGATCTTGAGAAAAGCGCCAAACGGGCCGCCAAACTGAAGGTCGGCGGTGTCGACGGCCCCAAGATCAAGGATCTGGCTGCTCAAATCGCTGCCTTTCAGGAAAAGTGGGCCCCGTCAGAGGATACCACCGCGCCCGCAGGCTTGCCGGAAGAAGCCGCCACGGCGGCCGGTCTTCTGTTGGCCGGTATACATGAAACGGCCTCGGATCTGAGGAAGCGCGCCTATGAAGCTGCCGATGCGGCGTCCAAGGAGGCAAGATCCGCTGGCTCTAAACTCGGCATCATCGATCTGGTCAAGGTAAATGCCTCCAAGTTCCTGCAGGCGTCCCTCGAAATCCGGTCGGTCACGATGGAGTTCTTTGCGGGCGTGAATGACAGCAGCAGCGATACGGTTGCCAACCGGATTGCAAGCCTCCAGCTACTTGCCAACACCCTGAAGGCGGACAGTGCGGCTTTTCCCGAAATCACGGAAACCGTCGCGGCGGTCGAACAGGATGTCGCTGCATTCGAGCGTGAATTTGCGGCCATGGTTGACGTACAGACACGGCTTGAAGACAGCCGGCTCGCCTTGTCTGAAGCCTCAGCGCAGGTGCGCACGGCCATCACGGGGCTTGCCGGGCAACAGTCCATCGGCGCCAGGGCGCAGGCCGATACGGCTCTGTCTCTGATTGCAGCGGCCCTCGTCGCGGCTGTCGTCCTGGGCGGTGTTCTGGCTTTCTTGCTGTCTCTTTTGATCACCAAACCCACGCGCGCCTTAACGGCCGCCATGGGGCGGCTGGCCGAGGGCGATATTGATGTCGTGGTCCCGTCCACCGGCCAAAAGGATGAAATCGGCGACATGAGCCGGACGGTCAAGGTGTTCCAGGAGAACGCCCGCGCGCGGGTGCGCCTTGAGGCTGAGGCCCTTGAAAGCCGCGATCAGCAGGCAGCCCGGCAGGACGAAGTGGACGCCTTGATTGGAACGTTCCGGGACGACATTCAAACCCTGCTGGCCGCGCTTGACGAAACAGCTGCCGGAATGACCGGCACTGCGCGGGCACTCGGCGAAATTGCCGAAAGCAGTGCGGCGCAGGCCGGAGATACGGCACGGGTCAGTGAAGATGCCAGCATGAGCGTTGAAAACGTCGCGGGCGCAACGGAGGAACTGTCTGCCTCAATTGCCGAGATTGGCGATCAGGTCAGCCGGACATCGGCCGTCGTTACAACAGCAACGGAGGCGGTGCAGGACACAAATGCCAAGGTCCAGGGCCTCGCCGAGGCCGCGTCCAAGATCGGGGAGGTGGTGACGCTCATTCAGGCGATTGCCGAACAAACCAACTTGCTGGCGCTCAATGCGACAATCGAGGCGGCGCGGGCCGGGGAGGCGGGCAAGGGGTTTGCCGTGGTTGCCGCCGAGGTCAAGGAATTGGCCACCCAGACCTCACGGGCAACAGAGGAAATTTCGGCCCAGATCCACACGATCCAGGCTTCCACCGGCGAAGCGGTCAGGGCGATCGGCTCGATCTCGGGCACCATGGATGAGGTGAACGGATACACTCAGGGCATTTCCGCGGCCGTGTCCCAGCAAGGGGCTGCCACGAACGAGATATCCGGAAATATCCAGCGGGCAGCGCACAGCGCCACCACCGTGACCTCCAATATGAGTGACTTGTCGGACGCCGTGTCCCGGACACGGTCTGCCTCTCAAAATGTCCTGTCCGCGTCGGAGGATCTCACAAGCCGCAACCGCGACCTCAAGGATGGCATAGACCGGTTCCTGACCCGTGTCGCCGGTGTTTGAGAGGCGTCGTTGTTTTGGATTCGCGAAAGCCAGACGGCCGCGCATAATCTGAAGTCAATTTTGGGAAAATGGTCGGAGTGAGAGGATTCGAACCTCCGACCCCCTCGTCCCGAACGAGGTGCGCTACCAGGCTGCGCTACACTCCGACTTGAATTGCAGATTACTATAAATCTGCCGGGAACAGCAGTGCAAGGCCTCGCTGCGTGGAGCGTCGTTTAGCAAAGCTTCCAGAGGCGCGCAAGCTGTTTGCTTGGCTCGCGATCCATTTTTTCAAATAAACAATAAATCCAATGAAGTGACCGCCCGCAAGGCGTTTGCCTTTCCGGTCAGCCATGGGATGAGGGCGCCCGCGCGCACAGTTTTTGATGATGTGCCAAAAGACGATAACCAAGCTGGGGAAAACTTATCCACGCGGGGAAAAGAATGCGGATGGAGAGGCTTGCGCTTTTCAAAAGGCATCGCTATACAGCGTCTCCACGGCCTTGGGGTGTAGCCAAGCGGTAAGGCAGCGGTTTTTGGTACCGCCATGCGAAGGTTCGAATCCTTCCACCCCAGCCATTTTCCTCAGAATTTCAATATTTT
>NZ_SMLZ01000066.1 GCF_009711415.1 Roseibium denhamense | reverse complement strand
GCGAAAACGATGCACCCGAGGCGGAAGACGACACGGCGCCAGGGTTGGTAACCGAGGATGAGACCGCCACAATCGACGTAGACACACTGCTGGTCAACGACTCCGATGTTGATGGTCGCGAACTGACGGTTTCGGCAGTCGACACCACGAGCGATCTCGGGGCGATAATCACACTGATCGACACTGACAGCGACGGCAGTTATGACGGGATTTCATACGATCCGACGGCTTCCGGCGCGCTTCAGGCGCTTGGCAACAGCGAAACGGCGACCGACACCTTCAGCTACACGGTCTCGGACGGAACCGGCGGCACGGATACTGCTTATGTCACATTAACCGTTGAGGGCGTGAACGACGCGCCAGAGGCTGAAGACGACAATGTTGGCGATTTCGTTACGCTGACAGCATCGAAAATGACATCCGGAGATGCAGACATTTTTGATCGTTTTGGCGTCTCAGTCGGGTTGTCGGCGGATGGAACGACGCTGGTTGTTGGAGCCGGAGACGAAGATGACAATGGGTCGGGTGCCGGCGCCGCCTATGTTTTTGATGGTAACGGCAATGAGCGGCTCAAGCTGCTTGCCGAGGACGGTACTTCAAGCGACAGTTTTGGTGATGCTATCGCTGTTTCAGCAGACGGAACACGGATTGTTGTCGGTGCACCAGTCGCCGACAACTCTTCAGTGGACGATGGGAGTTTTGATAGCGGGTTTGGGGCCGGCGCTGTTTACGTTTTCGATGAAAATGGCATCCAACTTTTGAAGCTGACGCCTGAGAACCCGGCGACGCGGGACTATTTCGGCAAGTCCGTGGCGGTGTCCTCCGACGGCTCGATCATCGTGGTCGGAGCACCAGATGACGATGACAATGGACGTGATTCCGGCGCGGTTCACATTTTCAATAGCGACGGAACCGAACTGCGCAAACTCACACCCGAAGATGGCGCGGCATTAGACAATTTCGGCGATACGGTCGGCATCTCGGCTGATGGATTGACCATCATTGTGGGTGCAGAATTTGATGACGATAAAGGAAACTCGTCCGGTTCCGTTTATGTATTTGACGCCGAGACCGGTGAGCAGACAGCCAAACTGACAGCGGATGACGGATCTAACGTTGACTTTTTTAGTTCATCGATCGCAATTTCCGACGATGGCGGCATTATTGCGGTCGGTGCCGACGGTGCGGATCCAGACGATCAGACCAACGCAGGTGCGGCCTACCTCTTTGATGCGACGGGCACCCAACTTGCAAAGCTGGTTGCAGACGATGCGGAGGATGGCGCGTTTTTCGGAATAACCATTGCGGTTTCTGGAGATGGTTCCACCATTGCTGTCAGCTCAAGTGACAGCAACAATGAGACCGGGAAGGTCTATGTTTTTGACGCCCAAGGCAACCAAATCGCCAAATTTACCCCGCCCGATAACGTCGATAAAACGGACTTTGGCATCTCATTATCCGTTTCAGAAGACGGTTCGGTTATCGCGGTCGGTGCTTCCGACGACGATGATGCAGGCACAGGAGCCGGAGCCGTATACACATTCATCCGGAATGCAGAAGGCGAATACGTCGGATTTGACGGCACCGTTTATAATGCAGGCGGGGCGACCGATGACACCGCCGGTACAGAACTGACGGCCGGCAATTTGAGCGAAGACGAGGTCGCGATCATCGAAACAGCCGACCTTCTAGACAATGACACTGATGTTGAGGGCGATGTTCTGAGCGTCACGGAAATTGACACTGCAAGCGCGCACGGGGCCGAGGTCGCGCTTGTTGATACTGATGGTGACGGTGTTTTCGACGAGGTGACGTACGATCCAACGGCCGTTAACCGCTTTCAGGAACTGAGCTCAGGTGAAACACTGGACGATAGCTTCAGCTACACGGTCTCGGACGGCAACGGCGGCATGGATACGGCGACCGTTACTGTGACGGTTGAAGGCGTTAACGACGCACCAGTGGCGACAAACGACACGATCCGTAGCAACGACACGCTGACTGCATCGAAACTACAGGCGAGTGATGCCAGCTCAAATGCCATTTTCGGGAGAGCTGTCTCGGTTTCTTCTGAAGCTGGGTACTCGGTCGTAGGTGCCTGGAACAACGACGGCCGTGGCAATGCCTATCTCTTTGACAGCGATGGAAACCAGATCGCGATACTGGACGGCGCTGAGGGCGACGATGGAGACGAATTTGGCTGGTCTGTCGCAGTGGCATCTGACGCCGGGACAATTGCAGTTGGTGCGCCAAGCCACGACACACCCTCGATTTATGACCCTTTCGCCGACAGCAATCGAAATGCCGGTGGAGTCTACCTGTTCGATGACAACGGCGAGCAGACACGATACATCACGGCAAATGAGCGTGACGTAGAAGACGACGAGTTTGGCAGTAGCGTTGCGATATCCGACGATGGAAACACGATTGTCGTCGGCGCTGTTGGTGATGCCGACAAAGGCGAGTACGCGGGCGCAGTCTTCCTGTTTAACGGGAACGGCCGCCAACTTCGCAAAATCGTGCCAAGCGACGGCTCCGCTGGCGACAGCTTTGGTAGTTCGGTTGCCGTCTCATCCGATGGATCCACAATCGTTGTGAGTGCAGAAGACTACAACGATGCCAATACCAGCGGCACGGGGACAGCTTATATCTACAGCAGGGATGGCAACCAGATCGCACAGCTGACAGCGCCTGAGAGCGATGAATTCGGATCCTCTATCGCAATTTCCGGAGATGGATCGATCATTCTCGTCGGAGCCCAGGCGGACGCTGATAACGAGTCTGATGCCGGTGCTGTCTATGTCTTCGACAGTTCAGGTGTGCAACTTGAAAAACTTACAGCTCCAGACAGCGAGAGTGGTGACAAATTCGGCAGCGCCGTGGCGGCTTCTTCGGACGGATCGATCCTTGCGCTTAGCGCTGTCGGCGATGACAGCAAAGGGGCCGTACTCGTCTACTCGGCCGATGATGACGGAAACTACAGCCTCATTTCAAAGCTCACGGCCGGCGACGACGGTCGAGCAAACGACTTTTTCGGTGTCTCGGTCGACGTATCCGATGACGGCTCCATGATTATCGTCGGTGCAAGCGGAGATGACGACAATGGCGCGGCTTCCGGCTCCGCCTATACGTTTATCCGCAATACCGGTGGTGCCTATGTGGGCCAGGACGGATTTGTCTACGGTGTTGACGGCGTCACCGATGAGAGCGCATCTGCAACAACCGGCCATTTCTCCGAAGATGAAAGCATTATCATTACCGAGGAAGAGCTCGTCAGCAATGACACCGATATCGAAGGAGACGCACTCTACGTTTCGGGCTTGGCAACGTCCGAAAGCGATGCGGCCTCACAGAGCACCCAGTCTGTTTTGGGAGCCACCCTTACCTTAAGCGACAGCGATGGGGACGGAAGTTTTGAGATTTCCTACGATCCGACGTCGTCCAGCTCGCTGCAGGCGCTCGCCGGCGGCGAGACAGCTACTGACACATTCGCCTATGAGGTCTCGGACGGAAACGGCGGCACGGACGTTGCAACGGTCACGTTGACAATCGAGGGCGTCAACGATGTGCCGGATGCAAGTGACGATGAGGACGTTACCAGCTACGAATTGACTGCGGCGAAATTCACCGGCTCCGATATCGGCAAAGATGACCAGTTCGGCAGTGCAATCGCTGTGAGTGCAGATGGCACGCTTATGATCGTCGGTGCGCCTAATGCCGACGGCGTGGAAGCAAACTCAGGCGGGATTTTCCAATTCAACGGAAGCGGCGAGGAGATCGCCAGGTTGTTACCGGAGAATGGCTCAGGGGACGACTCATTCGGATCTTCAGCAGACATTTCCGGCGATGGGTCCACGGTTGTGGTCGGCGCGTGGGGAGATGATGACAAAGGCGCAGATGCAGGAGCCGTCTACGTTTTCGACGGGGACGGCAATGAGCTAAGCAAGCTCCTGCCCGATGACGATAATTCGGATAGTCACTATTTCGGCGCTTTCCTTGCTGTTTCTGATGACGGCGAAAGAATAGCCGTCAGCGCGATCGGCAACGACAACAATGGGCCTTCGACCGGTGCTGTTTTTGTCTTTAACCGAAATGGCGATGAGATCTTCACCCTGACGCCTGATAACGCCGGCGAGGACGATCACTTTGGTGGATCGGTGGCTGTGTCCGGTGATGGCTCCACCTTTCTGGTTGGATCAACTGATAGAGGTGTCATTTTAGAGTCTAGTGTTTATGTGTTCGACGAGAGTGGACAGCAGAGATTTGAGTTGTTTGCGGAAAACGGTGCTGACGGACTCAACTTCGGTGAGAGTCTCGGCATCTCCAGGGATGGTTCAGTCATCCTGATCGGATCACTATCCGATGATGAGGTCGGGACGGATGCCGGCGCGGTTTACGTATTCGACCAAGACGGGAACCAGGTCGATAAGCTGCTGCCAGATGCCGATGGAACAGACACTTACTTCGGCAGTTCTCTCGCCGTTTCAAGCGATGGGTCTGTAGTTGTTGTGGGAGCCTCCGGCAGCTCCCTTCAAGGCGACCAAACGGGATCGGTCTATGTTTTCGACAACGAAGGCAACAAAATAGCAAAGCTGGTAGCGCCGGATGGCGAGAGCGGCGACGCGTTTGGAACTTCGGTCGATGTGTCGGAAGACGGCAGCTTCGTAACGGTCTCCGCTCCTGGCGATGACGATGCCGCTGAGGACGCCGGCGCAGTCTATACTTTTATACGGAACAGTGAAGGGAACTACGTTGGTCCGGACGGAACAGTTTATGGTCCTGAAGGCGCGACGGCAGAGACCGCTGATACAAGCTTGACCGTTTACCTGTCCGAAGACGATAGCGCTACTATCTCTACGTCCGATCTTCTGGAGAACGACACCGATATTGATGGTGACAGTCTCAGCTTGACAGATGTTGATAGCGCGAGTGCAAACGGTGCGGAGCTTTTCCTCTTAGACAACGACAATGACGGCTTGATCGACGGTCTGTATTATGACCCTTCCAACGCGGCTGCCTTACAGGCGCTCGGCGCCGGAGAAACGCTGGAAGACACCTTCAGTTACACAGTGTCCGACGGCAACGGCGCCACGGATGTTGCTACGGTTACGTTAACAATCGAGGGTGTCAACGATGCGCCGGAAGCGGGCGACGACACCATCGCAAGTAGTCTGGTAGCAACCACTGCGGATGACAGTGTTTCAGACGACTTGACCACAGGCACTGGTACGCTTGGCGACGCGGCAACGGCCGGTAGTCTCCAGATCAACAACACGAACACAGCTGTGGCAAGTTCGATTCCAGTCACGGTTTTTTCAACCAGTCAAACCACTGGGCAGGTTGCAACAGCATTTGATGCTAATGGCGCGTCTGTTACAACAGCCATTGACCCAACGCTCTTCGCGGGAGCCGGATCCGACAGTGATATTGTCGCGGACGGAACTTCGAGCGCAGTCTTGGGCGAAACAACTAGCGACACCGTAGACGGTATTTCAACAAACGCAGCTTCCACCGACATTATTGGAGTGACCAACGCTCTGATAACTGAAGATGTGGTGACAACAATCGATATCGACAGTCTCCTTGACAACGATACGGACGCTGAGGGCGACACACTCGTGATAACCGGCGTCGCCGGCTCAGACAGTGATGCAGCCGCAACGACGGCAACTTCGGCCAACGGCGCAGTCCTCACTTTGATCGACGTCGACGATGACGGAGTTTACGACGAGATTGATTACGACCCGACCAGTTCGGACGCGCTTCAAGCGCTCAAAAGCGATGAAAGCCTAAATGACACGTTTGAATACCAGGTGTCTGATGGCAATGGCGGGACGGACACCGCAACGGTCACCGTAGCCGTTCAAGGCGTGAACGATGCACCGGACGCGGTGGACGACACCGCGGAAACCAACGAGGATGAAGCGGTCACGATCCAGGTGCTCGACAATGACACCGATGTGGACGGCGACGATCTTTCGATCAGCAGTTTTGAAGTGGTGAGTGGCGGCGGCTCTGTTTCGGAAAGCAATGGAGATCTCGTCTATGTGCCGGCTGACGATTATTCCGGCGAGGCGACGCTAAGCTACACAATGTCCGACAGCCACGGGGCAACGGATACTGCGACGGTTACGGTGACCGTCAATGCCGTCAATGACGCCCCGCAGATCGCGCTCGACGATACGGATATCAGCTATTCCGACACGTCCGGGAACGACAGTTTCAGTACCGCTTCCATAAGTTATTCGATTACGGATACCGAAGGCGCTTTCGACTATTTCACCATCAGCAATCCAAATGGCGAAATTCCTGGCAGCTTCAGCTACGATCCCTCCCGCAGCAGCGGGGCGCTTGTTTTTATACCAGATGACAGTGTTTTGGAGAGCCTGACGGCGGATCAGAGTTTTTCCTATGACGTAACTGCATACGACACCGAAGGCGCTTCAAGCACCGAAACCATAACAGTGAATGTTTCCGCTACAAATGACACCGCAACCATTGTCGGGAATACATCGGGTTCGGTAACTGAAAACACGTCCACCACCGTAACAGGCACGCTTTCGATCACCGATAGAGACGGGGCAACGTCCTCATCTGTGAAAACCACAAGCGGCAAGTATGGCGATTTACAGTATTCTTATGCAGACGGCGGCTGGACTTACACGCTCGACACCAGCTCCAATTCACATCATGACGATGTCGAAGCACTTGGTCCCGGCAGCACGCTAACCGAGACCTTCACCGTCAGCTCTCTAGACAACACAGCCTCCGAGACCGTTACGATCACGATCAATGGCAGCGACGATGCCGCCGATGTTAGTTATTCCGTCGGCGATCCGAGCGCGAGCATTGGTGTCCTGGCCGAAGACGGAAATCCAAGCAGCTGGACCGGATCAGTGAACGTGTCGGATATCGACCTTTCTGACGACGTGACAGCACGTATTAGCAATATTTCGGTGAGCAACGCGCAACATGACTTCGAATACGACGACTACTTCTCTGTGGAATGGGTTGGGTTTGAGAACGAGGCAACGAACCAAGCCTCGCTAAACTATACCGTTACAATCTTGAACGACAATTTTGCGGTGCAGCTGCTGGAAAGCGGCGAGAATGTCAATATCAATCTGGATGTGTCAACCCACGAGGGGTACGACGACACGATCACGTACCAGCTCGGAGGCACCGGAACCTGGACCTTTGCGACGAGTGGGCTGACCTCATATGAACGAATGCAGCCTTTCAGAGAGGGGAGCAGCCAGGAGTTTGCTCTTGCAGTCGATGACACCTGGACCAAGTCTCTCAACCTGTTCCTTAAAGGTCGTGCGGATTTCGACGACGACGATGAGGTCATCACCATTGAGGTGACCTATGACGTGTATGATGCAACGTCAGATACAATTACGCGCGACGTGACAACGACGCTGGAAATCAACCACGAGAGTATCTACCTAGATTCTTATGACAAGAATTCCGGAGGGAGTGACAACAAACACGACAAGTTCGAGATCGATATTAGCATTTCACCGACAAATTATGGTGCGTCACTGATTGGGAATGACACTGATCAGTCCCCGAGCGGCGACATATTCATGAACAATGTCAGCGTGAAAATCACCGCTTCCAATGAAATGGGAAATCCCAGCGGTGCAACAGAATACGCTGATTTCTCATATTCATACAGATACATTGTCGAGTCCGATCCGTTGGCGTTTGACTTGAACGGTGACGGAACCTACTTCGCCAAAACAGCCGATGACTTTGCCTTTGAAATCGACGGCGGAGTGGCACGCTCCTGGACCTCACCGGATGACGGTATTCTGGCAATGGACCTTGACGGATCGGGTGCAATCGAGAACGGATCAGAATTGTTCTCACTGAGCTTCGACGGTGGAGACTTCTCCTCCGGTCTGGAAGCGCTTGCCACGCTGGACAGCAATCAGGACGGCCTCATCAGCGCACTCGATGACCAGTTTGCCGAAATCAAGATGTGGGTGGATGCGGACAGCGACGGGCTGACCGATCTCGGCGAGCTGCTTGGGCTCTCCGACCACGGGATTGAGGAAATCAATCTCGCGGCTGAGGCCAGTCATGAAACGGTCGATGGCGTTTTGGTATCTGCTTACGGCACCGCGACAACGACGAGTGGCGAAACAGTCGAATTTGCCGAATTCGGCATGAACAACATGAATGTCGCAGTTCCCACGGCAACCTTGGTTGCCGACGGTGAGGCTGCTGTTGCTGAAGTGACGGCGGTCGCGCTAGCCGGCTAGGCTTTCGTGACGGTGCGTTGCGTTACAAGCGGGGTGGCAGCGAACGATTGGCGACGATGAGGCCGGATGCGGGTTGAAACACACCGTTCCGGATCGAGGCAACCGTCCGGTAGCCCGGATCCACCGATGCCGTCAGTCGCCGCTTGGTATTGTCGAATACCAGAGTGGTGCCGTCGGCCATCTGCAGCACAATCACGGCATGCCCGAGACCCGTGCGCCGGTTTTGCAACAGGTGGAGGGTCATGGCCTGCGCATCGAAGCCCGCCTGTAGCAACAGGGTGTACGTGGCAAATGTGATGTCTTCGCAATCGCCATATCCGCGTTCCAGGGTCTCAAGCGGTGCCGACCAAGTGTCTTGGCCCTCGCTGTCCGGGCGATAGGCGATCCGCCTATCGACCAGCCGTTTGACCAGAAGTGCCCGTTCCATTTTCGGCTGCAACTTCAATTTGGCAATCGCTGCAGAGAAGCGCTGGCCGGACGGAGATAGGCAGGATGTCCCATTGCATGCGCTCAGTAGCCTGACATCGTGTTCGATTTGCAGACTTAACGCGTGCCACTTGCGTGAAAGATTGTCTAGAGAGGGTTTCGGAAGACTAATTCCAGGCTGTTCCGTTCTGGCAAGGACCTGCATAAACGAAACACCGTCAGAAATTCTTGCCGCAGCAGCACTGGACGGGATGGACGGTTTCACGCTCGGTACTGGATATACCCGAGCAGTTTGCGCTTGAACGGAAGGAATTTGGAAAACGACACCTGGCGGTACGAAAGCCAGGCAACCGACTGCCAAGCTTTGCAAGCTTTTTCTAAAGAACTGTTTCATTGCCGCGCCCGTGGTTCGGCGCGGCGTGCACTATCGTTCGCGCAGTGCCTCTGATCGCGCCTTGTTTATCGGTTTAAGCAAGTAATCCAGAACCGTTTTCTTTCCCGTTAAGATATTCGTTGAGACAATCATCCCTGGAATTATTGGTAAATTATCTGTATCTTTTCCAAGGTT
>NZ_SMLZ01000096.1 GCF_009711415.1 Roseibium denhamense | reverse complement strand
CGGCACTCTAACCAACTGAGCTACACCCGCACATTCACGGTATTTATGCGCCCTTACCTGAGGTTGGTAAGTGGCGCGAGTGACGGGGCTCGAACCCGCGACCTCCGGCGTGACAGGCCGGCACTCTAACCAACTGAGCTACACCCGCTTCGCGCGGCGACGTGATGTCGTCGCGAAGTGGCGCTGATGTACGGTGGCTGACTGGGGAAGTCAAGCGCCCTATTGCATTCCAGTTGCCGTTTTTTGACAAACGCCGGGGCAAGGCCGTTTTTTGCCCCAATACGCACAAGAATGCGATGTGGAAAACTTACAGCAGTAGATTCCGCAAGGCCTCTGAAACTCAAAAGAATTATGAACTTGCACAGAACGCCAGCCGCGCTGTCATAGTGAGCTGACTGCAGCAAGACACGATTTTCGACGGCAAACCAAAAAAGATGCTTCGAGAGAACGCTTCGCCTAGATCAGCGAGCGATAAATCGGACCCGATTTAATGGCCAAAGCTGATCGGTCATCCAGCGATCGAGCTTCTTTGAACGTTCCTGACGAAACACACGATGCTCTAGTGTTTCATCGCGTCCTGCAATCCACCGGACCAGCCAATCGTGAACGCTGATGCGTGGGCGGCGGGGCGTTGGAGCATGCATATGGATGCCATCCGGACAGCCTGGAAAGAGCGTCCGCGACCGTTCCGGGATCAGAGACGGAAAAACGCTGACAGACGACTAAGCCCGCCTTCAAAACGGCCACACGGCACACAGCGCAAGAGCGCTAACGAACACTTATTTTTCAAGGGAGAGTGGTGGGCGATGAGAGACTCGAACTCCCGACATCTTCGGTGTAAACGAAGCGCTCTACCAACTGAGCTAATCGCCCTCAACGAGGTGAAACGCCTTTTATTGGGTCCCTCGCCGCTTGGCAAGAGGGAAGTTTGAGAAAAAAGAACTTCCCAAGCGCCCGTCGGCCCAGCCTGTGGATGACTTGAAAGGTGCCGTAGCGGTCACCTGCGGAAACGGTACGCATTCTCCAGCATCGACGTCAGACCTGTCATCGGATCCTGACCTTCCAGGCCATTGTTGATGAAAAATCTGGAGAGCCTTGCAATGCCATCACGGTCGCCCGGCCCGCGCGGCGGCGGCTGATTCATGAGTTTTGCGGCTATCGCCCAGGACATGGTCCGCCGGCTCCGCTCCGAATTTGCCGTAAAGTCCGGGTTGCTTGCGTTGCTTTTGTGTTCGAACAAGCTGCCCCATGCTTGGTTGACGGCCCCATTCACGGCCTCGATACGGATATAGCCGGTCATGTCCGGGCTCCGCTTCTTGTTCAGAAGGTGATCGATATTATAGCCGGCAAGGTCCTTTTTCGTTGCCTTGACACCGTACACTTGCTCAATGAAGCGGAGATAGGCTCCTTGATAGCCACGGTATTTCGCCCTCACCCAGACACTTGCCCGTTCATCCGGATTGCCTGATTTTTGAATGATGGCCGCATCGTGCAGATCGCGCGCGCCTGGCGGCTTAGGCTGGGGATCGGCGCCATCGTCGTCCAAGTCGTGAATGTAGACCAACCGGCCGAGTTTTTCCGGATGCTCAACATGGACAACAATAAGAGGGTTTTGGACCCAGGCATCAAACAAGGCCCGCTGACGACGCTGAATAATTGCATGAAGAGACATGAAAAAACGCTCGCATTAGGATTATAATACTCAGATACACTATCAGGTTTATCACCTCTATCCCATGCGGGTTTTTGCCAACCGCCGCCGACCGGACAAACAAAAACCCTGCATCCGGTCTATCGGATGCAGGGTTTTCGAAAACGAAACGGTGCGAGCGCGGATTAGGCGTTCACAGCGTCTTTCAGGCCTTTGCCAGCCTTGAATTTCGGCGTCTTAGAAGCCGGGATCTGGATCGTTTCGCCGGTCCGCGGGTTGCGGCCTTCAGTGGCTGCACGTGCAGAGACCGTGAAGTTGCCAAAGCCAATGATACGGACTTCATCACCGCTTTTCAGCGTTTCGGTGACAGCGTCAAAAGTTGCATCAACTGCTTCGCCTGCCTGAGCCTTCGTGAGGCCGGTCTTTTCTGCAACAGCTGCGATCAGATCGTTCTTATTCATAGCAGATACCTTTCTAAGAAACGGCGGAGTGCCGACGATTCCTGTCAGCGCCGTTGCGCGAAATTCGTGCGAATTGAGCTGAAACGCAAGGGGTTTTTTCGCAGAAAACCGCCATTTTGACCAATTATTCAAAAGAAAAGCCCCGGATAAACCGGGGCTTTCCATTTTTTTGCACTGCAACATCGTTCTAGTGAGCCAAAATACCCGACTTGTCGTCGTCAGCATCACTCGCGCTGGTTGCCGTATCGGCCATGCTTTCGTCCCACTCGATCGGGTCCGGAAGGCGGACAAGCGCGTTTTTGAGCACATCCTCCATGCCCGACACCGGGATGATTTCCAGCGAGTTTTTCACCGAATCCGGAATATCAGCCAGATCCTTGGCGTTGTCTTCCGGGATCATTACCAGCTTGATGCCGCCACGCAGCGCCGCCAGCAGCTTCTCCTTCAAGCCGCCAATCGGCAGAACGCGGCCGCGCAAGGTGATTTCACCCGTCATCGCCACATCGCGGCGCACCGGAATACCGGTCATGGTCGAAATCACAGCCGTTGCCATGGCAATACCGGCGGACGGCCCATCCTTCGGGGTCGCCCCTTCCGGAACGTGAACGTGAATATCCCGCTTGTCGAATTTCGGGGGTTCAATCCCGAAATCAACGGCCCGCGACCGCACATAGGAAGCCGCTGCGGAAATGGATTCTTTCATCACGTCCTTCAGGTTGCCGGTAACCGTCATCTTGCCCTTGCCGGGCATCATCACGCCCTCAATGGTCAAGAGTTCACCGCCAACTTCCGTCCACGCAAGACCGGTGACAACACCAACCTGGTCTTCAAGTTCGGCTTCGCCGTAACGATAGCGCGGTACACCGAGGTAGTCTTCGACCACTTCCTGCGTAACGGTGATGGTTTCCTTGTCGCTCATCAGGATGTCCTTGACCGCTTTCCGGGCAAGGGTCGCCATCTCGCGTTCAAGGTTCCGAACGCCCGCCTCACGGGTGTAGCGGCGCACGACGAAATGCAGAGCCTCATCTTCGATAGAGAACTCGCCATCCTTCAGGCCGTGATCTTTTTCCGCTTTCGGAATGAGGTGACGGCGGCAGATCTCCACCTTTTCCTCTTCCGTGTAGCCGGCGATCCGGATCACTTCCATCCGGTCCATCAGCGGGCCCGGAATGTTCAGCGTGTTGGCTGTCGTCACGAACATCACATCCGACAGATCGTATTCGACCTCCAGATAGTGGTCCATGAAGGACGAGTTCTGTTCCGGATCAAGCACCTCGAGCAGCGCCGAAGAAGGATCACCCCGGAAATCCATACCCATCTTGTCGATCTCATCGAGAAGGAACAGCGGGTTGGACTTTTTCGCCTTTTTCATCGACTGGATGACCTTGCCAGGCATCGAGCCAATGTAGGTCCGGCGGTGACCGCGGATTTCCGCTTCATCGCGCACACCGCCAAGCGACATGCGGACAAACTCGCGGCCTGTGGCCTTGGCAATGGATTTGCCAAGAGAGGTCTTACCGACACCTGGAGGGCCGACAAGGCACAGGATCGGGCCACGCAGCTTGTTCGCACGACTCTGAACCGCCAGATACTCGACAATCCGCTCTTTGACCTTCTCAAGGCCGTAGTGATCCGTATCCAGCACCTTCTCGGCATGCTTGAGATCGTGCTTGACCTTGGATTTCTTGTTCCAGGGAATACCAATCAGCCAGTCAAGATAGTTGCGCACAACCGTTGCCTCGGCGGACATCGGGCTCATCTGCTTGAGCTTCTTGATCTCGGCAGCAGCACGCTCCCGTGCTTCCTTGGTCAGCTTGGTTTTCTTGATCTTTTCTTCAAGTTCGGCAACTTCATCCTTGCCGTCCTCGCTGTCACCAAGCTCCTTCTGAATGGCCTTCATCTGCTCATTCAGATAGTACTCGCGCTGCGTCTTCTCCATCTGGCGCTTCACGCGGGAGCGGATGCGTTTTTCAACCTGGAGGACGGAAATTTCGCTTTCCATCATTCCCAAGACACGCTCCAGGCGCTCCGCGACGGAGACAACGCCAAGGATTTCCTGCTTTTCAGGGATCTTGATGGCAAGATGCGCAGCAATCGTGTCTGCCAGCTTGGAATAATCATCGATCTGATTGACCGATCCCAAAACTTCAGGAGACACTTTTTTGTTGAGCTTCACATAGTTCTCGAACTCCGACACGACGGACCGTGCCAGCGCTTCGACTTCAATGTTCTCGCCGTCTTTTTCCGGCAGGACCGTGGCGGACGCCTCAAAATATTCTGTCCGGTCGGTATAGGCCCCGATCTGTGCCCGCGCGCCGCCTTCAACAAGGACCTTAACGGTGTTGTCGGGCAGCTTCAGGAGCTGAAGAACCGTGGCAAGTGTTCCGACGTTATAGATCTGGTCCGGATTTGGATCATCATCGGCCGCATTCACCTGGGTCGCCAGAAGAATATGCTTGTCGGTGGTCATCACCTCTTCGAGCGCCTTGATCGACTTTTCACGGCCGACAAAGAGCGGAACGATCATGTGCGGGAAGACGACAATGTCGCGCAGCGGCAAAACTGGATAAACAGCAGAGCTGTCTTGATCGGTGGCGCGGATTTCTGCGTCGCTCATTTTTTTTCCTTTCTCGGCGTATCCCGGCCCCACTCGTACATAGGCAGCCAAGGACACTGGAAACGGCTTTCGGGAAGGTTCCCGACTGGCCAACGGGCCGCCCCCCAACTGGGCTGACGAACCGGTCGCATAGCCGTCTTTAGATCTAATAGGTGGACACCAGACCTGCTGGTGTCAAGGCGGCCAAATAGACAGGCAGGTCTTGGCTGTTGACGACTCAGCCCTGCGGTGGAAAACCGCCGGACGCAACCCTTCAAACCGAAAATGCCGCCCATTCAGGACGGCATTATACACGGTTATAAGGCGAGGCTTGGCTCAACCTTTAGGCACTGCTCGCAGAGCTCTCTTCACGGTCTTCATAGATGTAAAGCGGACGGGCCTCGCCTTTGACAACTTCAGGCGAAATCACGACCTCTTTCACACCTTTGAGCCCTGGAAGCTCGTACATGGTGTCCAGCAGGATCGATTCAAGGATGGACCGCAGGCCGCGCGCGCCAGTCTTGCGCTCGATTGCCTTGCCGGCAATAGCCTTCAGCGCTTCCTCGTGGAAGGATAGCTCGACCTCTTCCATTTCGAACAGGCGCTGATACTGCTTGACGAGCGCGTTTTTCGGCTCTGTCAGGATTGTAACAAGCGCATCTTCATCCAGATCCTCCAGCGTGGCGATGACCGGCAAACGGCCAACGAATTCCGGAATAAGCCCGAACTTCAGAAGATCCTCTGGCTCCAGCTCGGAGAAGAGTTCGCCGATACGGCGGTCTTCGGGAGCGTGAACCTGAGCGGAAAATCCGATGGATGTCTGCGTGCCGCGATCAGAGATGATCTTGTCGAGGCCTGCGAACGCGCCACCACAAATGAAGAGCATGTTGGTGGTGTCGACCTGCAGGAACTCCTGCTGCGGATGCTTTCGCCCGCCCTGCGGCGGAACAGAAGCAACCGTGCCTTCCATGATCTTCAAGAGGGCCTGTTGAACCCCCTCGCCCGACACGTCCCGGGTGATGGACGGATTGTCCGCTTTGCGGCTGATCTTGTCGATCTCATCGATGTAGACGATACCGCGTTGGGCCCGCTCAACATTGTAGTCGGCGGCCTGAAGCAGCTTCAGAATGATGTTTTCGACATCTTCGCCGACGTACCCGGCTTCGGTAAGTGTCGTCGCGTCGGCCATGGTGAATGGCACATCAAGGATGCGCGCAAGGGTCTGGGCGAGCAGCGTCTTGCCACAACCGGTCGGACCAACGAGAAGAATGTTGGACTTCGCAAGCTCCACGTCGTTGTTCTTGGACGCGTGGTTCAGGCGCTTGTAGTGATTGTGAACAGCAACCGACAGGACCTTCTTCGCGCTGCCCTGACCGATGACATAGTCATCGAGAACATCGCGGATTTCCTGCGGTGTCGGGATCCCGTCCCGCGACTTTACCAGCGAGGATTTGTTTTCCTCGCGGATGATATCCATGCACAGCTCGACACATTCATCGCAAATGAAAACAGTCGGGCCGGCGATCAGCTTGCGAACCTCATGCTGGCTTTTGCCGCAGAAGGAGCAGTAGAGCGTATTCTTTGAATCGCTGCCGCTGGCCTTGGTCATGTAGTCAACCTCGCGTTTGTGGGGCGTTCAAACCCCTTATCTTTCCGGTTGCGGCCATTTTAAGGCCAACCGGGTTAGAAGGCCACAAGATACGGACCTTCACAATGGGATGTCACCATGCTTCGCCATTAAAAATCAATATAGGTTTAAGGCGAAAGTGGAAACCCGGCATCATCCCGCAATTTCCCGCCTTATCCCCGGCCTGTGGCCGGAGATAAGATAGGCTGATTTACTTCTTGTCAGAAGCCTCGTCGCTCAAACCGGCACGGGTGGAGACAATATTGTCAACGATGCCGAATTCTTTTGCCAGCTCTGCTGTCATGAAGTTATCGCGTTCAAGAGCTTCCTCAACCTGGTCGAGGCTTTGACCGGTATGCTTCACGTAAATTTCATTCAGGCGGCGCTTCATGGCCAGGATTTCCTGGGCATGCAGCATGATGTCCGCGGCCTGTCCACGGAACCCGCCGGAGGGCTGGTGAACCATGACCCGGGCGTTGGGAAGCGTGTAACGCATGCCCTTTTCGCCGGCTGCCAGCAAAAGCGACCCCATAGAGGCAGCCTGACCGATGCACAGCGTTGAAACAGCAGGCCGGATAAACTGCATGGTATCGTAGATCGCCAGTCCGGACGTCACCAGACCACCCGGTGAGTTGATGTACAGCGCGATCTCCTTGGTCGGGTTTTCCGACTCAAGATAGAGGAGCTGGGCACTGACCAGCGTTGCCATGTGATCTTCCACCGGACCGGTCAGGAAGATGATGCGCTCCTTGAGCAGGCGCGAATAGATATCGAAGGCCCGCTCGCCCCGGTTTGTCTGCTCGACAACCATAGGCACGAGTGTGTTCATGTAGATATCGACAGGATCCTTCATACCTCATCCATATGCTTGAGATGGTCCCCGAAGAATTTCGGGAAGGTCACAGGGCCGTTGAAGCGCATCGATCAGGCCCTGACTCGAAAAAAGCGACATCCCATATATAGGGATGCCGCCCGTAACGCAAAACATGTCAGATGCGGCATGAAGGCAAGGTTAAAAGCCGGGGCCGCATCTGGGGATTGATCTGGATAAGCTTACGCTTCGTCGTCGTCTTCAGCGACCAGCTTCTCCAGCTCTTCCTTGGTCACGGTCTTATCCGTGACATTGGCCAGCTCGAGCATGTAATCGACGACCTTTTCTTCGTAGATCGGCGCACGCAGGGATGCCAGAGCCTGCTGGTTGTTCTTGTAGAATTCGAACACCTGCTGTTCCTGACCCGGGAACTGGCGGACCCGATCGTAAAGCGCGCGCTGCAGCTCTTCATCGGTGACCTGGATGTTGTTCTTTTCACCGATTTCCGACAGAACCAGACCAAGACGGACACGGCGCTCGGCGATCTTGCGGTATTCCGCCTTCGCCTCTTCTTCCGTGGTGTCTTCGTCTTCGAAAGTCTTTTCGTTGCGCTTCATGTCCTCTTCGACCTGGCGCCAGACCACGTCGAATTCAGACTCAAGCAGCTTTTCCGGAAGCTCGAACGTGTAGTGCTCGTCCAGCTTGTCGAGAAGCTGGCGCTTCACGCGCTGACGCGTCATTTGACCGAACTGACCTTCGATCTGACCGCGAACGATTTCTTTCAGCTTGTCCAGCGACTCAAGGCCGAGGCCTTTCGCAAACTCGTCATCGATGGTCGCTTCACCCGGTGCGGCAACTTCCTTGACAACAACGTCGAAGGTCGCGGCCTTTCCGGCAAGATGCGCTGCCGGGTAATCTTCCGGGAAGGAAACCTCGACGACCTTTTCGTCACCAGCCTTGGTGCCGATCAGCTGATCTTCAAAGCCCGGGATGAACTGGCCGGAACCAAGCACCAGCTGCCCGTTCTCATCAGCACCGCCTTCAAACGGCTCGCCGTCGATCTTGCCAAGGTAGGACATGGTAACCCGGTCGCCATTGTCCGCAGCGCCGTCTTTTTCATCGAACGGCGTATTGTTCTTGGCGATTTCGGCAACCTGTTCGTCGACTTCTGCCTCGGCGATCTCAACAACAGGACGCTCGATTTCAAGGCCTTTGAAGTCAACGATCTCGAAGTCCGGCAGGACGTCGTATGTCATTTTGAAGGAGAGATCGGCATCACCGGCCAGGATCTTTTCCGCATCCTCATCCGGCAGATCGATTTCAGGGGTCAAGGCCGGGCGCTCTGAGCGCTCTTCAACAGCCTTTTGAGTGGTTTCCTGAATTGTATTAGACAGGATTTCCGCCATTGCCTGGCGGCCATACATCTTTTTCAGGTGGCCGACCGGCACTTTGCCCGGACGGAACCCTTTGATGTTGGCTTTGGATTTCATGTCAGCCAAATAGTCGTCGAGCTTGGCGGCCAGATCGCCTGCCGGAATGTCGATTTTCAGCTCGCGTTTAAGGCCCTCGGAAAGGGTTTCGGTTACCTGCATGGGTTTTGCTTCGTCCTCGGTCCGAAGCGGAAGGCCGCCCCGGATGGTTGTTTTTCAAAAATCCCGTGTGCCGCGCAGCCCGGCTTCCCTTTTGGCAGAAGCATTCGCAAAAGGCGGCGCATCGCCTTAAGCAAAGCCCAAGACGCACGATGGGAGCGCGATAAAGGCTGGGGGGGAAAGTGTCAAGGGGAGCGGTCGGTAAGCACCACGTTTTCTCAGATAAGCGCCGGCAAACTGCATTGTTTATTCAAACACCAACCTCCAGTCGCCGAGGGACTAACTGATCGCCCGCAGAGTCGCACGCTGATCGACTAATCCAGGTAGCTTATCCAACTTCTGCGGTCGCCCGTAGAAATAGCCTTGCGCCATATGGCAGCCAAATCCGGAGAACAATGCACGCTGTGCTTCAGTTTCAATACCTTCAATGGTAACAACAGCGCCAAGCTGGGACGCTATACGCACCACCATAGAAACAACGTTCTGCATTTCTGCGTAAGTGCCTGCCGTTTCCACAAAACTACGGTCAATCTTGATCTCGTCCCAGGGAAACTGCACGAGATAGGAAAGACTTGAATAACCTGTTCCGAAATCATCCAGAACAATGCGGGTCCCTGTTTTCTGAAGCTCCTGCAGAATGGATAGCGTGCGCACCTTATCCGATATCAGAACGCTTTCGGTCACCTCGAGCTTCAACCGGCTGGGCTCCAACCGACTTTTGGCCAAGGCATTACTGACGTCCTTGACCAATCCCGGACGAAGAAACTGGACAGTCGATAGGTTGACCGATACCGACGCCTTTTCTCGCCAGCCGGCAGCCTCCAAACAGGCATCGTCCAGGATCAATGCACCAAGATTGATGATGTCCCCGGTAGTTTCGGCGGTTGGGATAAACTCGTCTGGTCCGATTGGGCCAAGTTCTTTATGACACCACCTCGCCAAAGCCTCAAAACCTAAGCAGGTGCCGGTCAGAATGTCGTGATAGGACTGGAAGACAGGGTAAATATCATGATTTTTGACAGCTTCTTTTAAGGCGCTCTCGACTTCCTGCCGGCGGTACATTTGAATTCTTAGCGTATCTTTGTAAGCAATCGCCCGGCTTTTACCGGTCGACTTTGCCTCGGTCAGAGCCAAATCCGCATTCATCACCAGATGAACGCAATTTTCTTTATCACATCGAGACTCAGCATACCCGATCGAAACGCCGAGGTTGACCGTCCCCACGTCAGTATAAATGGGTTCCTCGAAGGCTTTGATAAGTTGGTGGGCAAAGGCGCTCAAAGACCACTCCAAATCATACATTTCCAGAACAATCAGGAATTCATCCCCACCGACCCGCGCCACCAGTCGGGTGCTGGACAACCCGTCCACCATCGCCTGCATTTTTTCCGCCGCTGCCTTCAAGGCAGCATCGCCCGCAACGTGACCCATCAAGTCATTGATGCGCTTAAAACCGTCGAGATCCGCGGCCAGAACGCACACACGCGGTTTCTGTACCATCCTAGACAACGCGGCGAGCTTCTCTTCTACGGTGGCACGATTGGCAAGCCCGGTCACCACATCGTGCTTGGCCAAACGTTCGTATTTTCTGGCCGTCGCATCGGCGCGATTGGACGCGCGCCGGAGGGATGCGTTTTGCCAAATCGCGAGCAAAAACAGCAGCGCCCCGACAACCGAAAGGCCTTCATTGATTGCCCGTTGCATATTCTGCTGGCGCTTGATTTGGTCACGGGCCAAGGCAGCCTGAACCATACTGTACTGTTGGGTTTCGTGACCCAGCTTGTGGATAGCATCCACCGCCTTTGCGACCTTCCGTGCAACCGCTTCACGTTCGGTTGGCGGCGGAGGTGCGTTTATAAAGACCTGTAGCGATCCAAGGAGCCGTTTCGCATCTGCAAGCATGCGATCACCACCCTGGACCTCTTTTATGGACTTTCCGAACGTCCCCTCCGCCCAGGAGTTCAGCCGGCCCTTGGTGATTGCGAAACGCAGTTTTAGCTCCTTTTTGTCTGCCTCTGCCTGGGTCAGCAGATATGTCGAAAAGCTTGATTTTAGGGTTTCAGCTTCAATGCGGCCGCCGGAGCCGGTCCATACGGCATCATAGCGCATGGCGTTCTGGATCAAGGAGTAGGAGCTATCAAAAAACATAAAATTCAGCGCCATTGCGGACCCGAAAACGCAAATCCCCGCGATGAGATAAACCTTTGAGGAGCTGAGTGTCTGCCGCCAACGCATGACGCTACCCTACTTAACTTCGATCGCGCTGACCTGCCAAACAGATCTGGAATAAAAAAGCTCCGAACCCAATTTGGGATCAGCATCAAAAGGATAGATAACAAACAGAGGTCCCTTGTCCTCGATCTTCATGTATTTGCCATCCAGCTTCATGGCCAACAGCGGCATATGGCGCTTTAGATCGCTGGACGGGATGGTTGCGGAATAGTTGTTCAGCGCTGACACCAGCAGATCCCTGCCCTGCCCATCGACATGATCTATCAAATCGCTGAGAAGAACACCTTCAAAATGGACTACACCATCATGCCATGGGGTTCCGGTCTTGATTTCCGAATGCCCAATTGCTTCCAGGTCTTTGCGCGTGAATTGCGCGACCCCTCCGCCCTTGATCTTGCCGCTGATTTCGAGAATGACTTCCTCACCGGCCGCAACGTTACCTGTGATCGAGGTCAGAAAGAACGCGATACCAGCCAACCACGAACCGGGCCTTGAGACAGACCAAATCATTTCTCCCCCTAACTTTTCGTTCTTATGAAACTGAATTATTTCCACGAAAAGATTGGCAAGCAATAAAATTGAAATTGAAAGCTGAGATTTTTTTATTTTTTCAGTTAAAAATAAAAAAATCTCATAAATATATTGTAAATTATCCTAAGGCAATACGTGACACGACTGTAAATTACGACATACTTACAAGGGTTCTGTCTGCAATGAACAGAATTCGCTGTTGCAAAAGCTCTAACCGAAGCTAGACTTGGCCCACGTACAAATTTTTAATGAAAGATGGTGCGGATGGAGGGACTTGAACCCCCACGCCTTGCGGCACCAGAACCTAAATCTGGCGTGTCTGCCAATTTCACCACATCCGCGCTTCGCAGGTCATACCCGTAATCCGGGCACCGCGAGGAAAGCGGGGCTTCTATAGCAGCTGAAAATTTCCCGTCAAATGAAAAGCTAACTTAAAGGTCACACCGCTGCCAGCTTGTCCACAAGCGTTGCGATGACCGGTCTTAGAGCCTCCGGCAAATCCTCGGCGATCAGACCCGGTCCAACCGCCGCCCCCGCCGCTCCGTGCAGCCACACCGCCTGGCAGGCTGCCTCGAATGCAGGCACATTCTGCGCCAGCAGACCCGTTATAATCCCCGCCAGAACATCGCCGGACCCGGCAGTGGCGAGCCAAACCGGCGCATTGGCGTTGATTGCGGCTCGGCCATCCGGACCGGCAATGACCGTGTCCGGGCCCTTTAAAATGACAACAGCCCCGGACCTTTCCGCAGCTGCCCTTGCACGCTCAAGCTTCGTCTGGCCGGCAAGGTCCGGGAACAACCGCGCAAACTCTCCGTCATGCGGTGTCAGCACGACAGGCCCACCGTTTTCTTTGATCAGCTCGAACAAAGACCCGGCCTGCCCTCCAAAACTTGTCAGGGCGTCTGCGTCGAGCACACACGCCCGTTTTGTCCTCAGGACCGCACCGACAGCTCTGCGGGTCTGTTCTCCAATGCCATAGGCCGGGCCGATCACCACGGCGTTCAGCCGCGAATCGGAAAGAAAGTCCGGGATTGCCTCAACACCTGGCATCTTTTTCAGCATCACCGAGGTCAAATGGCAGGCATTGACCATCATGGCGTCCGCCGGAGACGCAAGGGTGACCAGACCCGCACCCGTCCGCAAGCATGCTTGCGCCGCAAGGCGCGCAGCACCAGTGGACGCCATTGGGCCACCAAAAACCACCGCATGGCCTTTTGAATATTTGTGGCTAGCCGGGGACATGCGCGGCCAATGCTGAGCCCATAAGTCAGGCCCGTTCAAGAATGTATCGGGCGCGATCTTGTCGAGCACAGCGGCACTGATCCCGATATCGACCACTTTGACCTCACCGCATCTCCCGCGCCCCGGAAATACAAGGTGACCGGGTTTTTTACGGAAAAATGTAACGGAAGAGACTGCGCTGATCGCGGTATCCCCCGCCTCCCCAGTCGCTCCGTTCACACCGGAAGGCAGATCAACAGCCAGCACCGGTTTGCCCGACGCATTGATCAACCCAACCAGGCCGACCGCCAGACCTGTGAGCGGGCGGTCGAGCCCCGCACCGAACAAAGCGTCCACGATAAGGCTGCACGCAGAAAGCTCTTTGCGCACAAGAGGCAAATCGCGGTCAGCGTCGGCCAGCTCCATAACGGGCACCCCAACCCGCTCGGCCGCAAGCCGGGCATCGCCTTTCAGGCGGCCGAGGCTGCCGAGAAGCCCGATGAAAACATCATATCCTTCTGCCTTCAGGAGCCTGGCAGCGATGAAGCCGTCACCCCCATTGTTGCCAGGACCGCACAGGATGCAAAACCTCCCCGCTGAAGGAGACAGCGCAACAGCGGCCTCTGCCACTGCCCGTCCCGCGCGCTCCATCAGCTCGATGCCGGGCACGCCACCCTCAATCGTTAGACGGTCCGCCTCCGACATTTGAGCCGGTGTCAGCACCGCGCAGGCCTGAACAATTACACTCATGCAGTCTCCTTTACCGCGTCGGACCAAGTCTTACCCCGCAACGGCTACAGCACCAACCCAATCAAATATGCTCAATTAATGATCATATTGCATATCTTATATGCACAATTGCGCATCGAGTTGCAGCTACTGGCACCTGACCGGAAATATATTGCCACTTTTAGCGGCGGAAACTCGAGGCTTGTAAAATTTACAGGGCGAAAAACCGACTTGGCACACATCGTGCTTTGATGCAGCCAACAGTCCTCGGCCGGGGATGGTTTGGCTCTGAAACAGCCAATCGGACCGGAATGAAGGACTTGCTGGAAATTGCGGCCAGGATATGTGGAGAGAGACACAAGGTGATGAAAAAGATCGAAGCGATCATCAAGCCCTTTAAGTTGGACGAGGTCAAAGAAGCCCTGCAAGAGGTCGGACTGCAAGGCATTACAGTGACCGAGGCCAAAGGGTTCGGCCGCCAGAAAGGCCACACCGAACTCTACCGCGGTGCAGAGTATGTCGTCGACTTTTTGCCGAAGGTGAAGGTCGAGATTGTTTTGGGCGACGATATGGTTGAAAAAGCTGTGGAATCGATCCGCTCTGCTGCACAAACCGGACGCATCGGCGACGGGAAAATCTTCGTCTCCAATATTGAAGAGGCCGTCCGCATCCGGACCGGCGAATCCGGCGTCGACGCCATCTGACCACCGAATACCGGCTTCCGGCCGGCACACCCCTTCCGGCTCAAGCACGGAGCCAGCTATACAACTCCTTGATCCGGAACCAAACCCAACCGTTCACATGAAAAATCAAAGGGATGGACATAATGACCACTGCCGCTGATATCCTGAAGGAGATTCAGGAAAAGGACGTGAAATTCGTCGACCTGCGCTTCACCGATCCGCGTGGTAAAATGCAACACGTCACGATGGATGTTGCCCTTGTCGATGAAGACATGTTCGCTGAAGGCGTTGCCTTCGACGGCTCGTCCATTGCCGGCTGGAAAGCCATCAACGAGTCCGACATGATGCTGATCCTTGACCCGGAGTCAGCGCACATTGATCCGTTCTTCGCCCAATCCACCATGGCGATCTTCTGTGACATCGTCGACCCGATTACCGGCGAAGGCTACAACCGCGATCCGCGCATGACTGCGAAAAAAGCGGAAGCTTATGTCAAGTCCGGCGGCTTCGGCGACACCATCTTCGTTGGCCCGGAAGCCGAATTCTTCATGTTTGACGACGTCCGCTTCAATGCCGACCCGTACAACACCGGCTTCATCCTGGACTCAACCGAGCTGCCGTCCAATATGGGCGCCGAATACGAGACTGGAAACCTGGGTCACCGTCCGCGCACCAAGGGCGGCTATTTCCCGGTTCCGCCAGTCGACAGCGCACAGGACATCCGCTCTGAAATGCTTTCGGTTATGGGCGAAATGGGCGTTCCGACCGAGAAGCACCACCACGAAGTGGCTGCTGCCCAGCACGAACTCGGTATGAAGTTCGAAAAGCTGACAAGCTGCGCCGACAACATGCAGATCTATAAGTACGTTGTTCATCAGGTTGCCCATGCCTATGGCAAATCCGCAACCTTCATGCCGAAGCCGGTTTTCGGCGACAACGGCACAGGCATGCACTGCCACCTGTCCATCTGGAACGAAGGTGAGCCAACATTCGCTGGCAACCAGTACGCTGACCTTTCCGAGACCTGCCTTTACTTCATCGGCGGCATCCTGAAGCATGCGAAAGCCCTGAACGCTTTCACCAACCCGTCCACCAACTCCTACAAGCGCTTGGTGCCGGGCTACGAAGCTCCGGTTCTGCTGGCCTACTCTTCGCGTAACCGCTCCGCGTCCTGCCGTATTCCGTTTACGGCATCTCCGAAGGCAAAACGCGTTGAAGTCCGCTTCCCGGATCCGACAGCGAACCCGTACCTGTGCTTCTCTGCCCTGCTGATGGCTGGACTTGACGGGATCAAGAACAAGATCCATCCGGGCGATGCCATGGACAAAAACCTCTACGATCTGCCGGCCGAAGAACTGTCCGAAATCCCGACCGTTTGCGGCTCCCTGCGTGAAGCCCTGGAAGCTGTCGATGCAGACCGTGAGTTCCTCAAAGCTGGTGGTGTCTTTGATGACGACCAGATCGACGCTTACATCGAATTGAAGATGGAAGAAGTCGAGCGTTTCGAAATGACCCCGCACCCGGTCGAGTTCGACATGTACTACTCTGTCTAATCGACAGATTTACATCGTTGAGATGGGGGAGGCCCGGACAATCGTCCGGGTCTTCTTTTTTAGTATTGACGCAGCTTACAGCTCATCACTGGCGAAGAGACTAAGAAAATTCGATTTTATTCGTTAGTTTCAAAAATAACCAATTTGCACTAAGGGATCAAAGAAGACCGTTACAGACAATATTGACTACATTTTTTATAAGTTATTCATATGCGAACAGTCAGGTGTGCTGGCGTTTACGAAGAAAGCACGCCATGAAGCTCATTGTCAGCTTGGTGATTTTCGCACTTGCGGCCACGTCAGCTGGAGCGGCAACCATCACGGTCGAAGTCCGGCACCGGCCGCCTGAGCTGCTTGTGCAGGATGGCGAGGTTTCAGGCTCGGTCTATGAGCTTGTTGAAGCGATGATGCAGGACACCGGACACACGGCCAGTTATGTGGAGATCCCCTGGAAACGAAGCATCCTGCGGGCCCAAAATGGCGACGCGGGTGTCCTGGTGCGCCATTCCATGAATGATGAGCGCGCGCAGTTTTTGTTTCCAATGCCCTACGGATTCGAAAAGCGGGAAGTTCTCTTCATTCGCCGAAAGGGCTCTAATGCGAATCCGGTCTCCTTCAGCGACCTGAGCAAATACCAGATCGGAAAACGTGCGAGCGCATACTACTATCCCGAGTTCAATCAGAACCGCGATCTGCGCACCGTGGAAGCCACGGATGAACAAACTCTGATCAAGATGCTCGCGGCCGGACGGATGGATCTGGTGATCAGCGACGATCTTGCCCTCTTCCGGGAAAACGCTGAAGCTGCCGGGCTGCCCTTCGATCAACACTTCGAAGCAGCTAGCTTCAAGGAAGTGCTTCTAAACGGACGCTTCTTTTCGGTTCCAAGGACCGGCTACACGTCCGGATATGCCGAGGATCTCAACTGCGCGATCTACAAGCTGCGGGTTACAGGCAGAATTGAGGACATCTTCAAGGCGGCTGGTCTGAAACCGCTTGCCCAACCGTTTCCGGACGATTTCAGCCAAGGGCAGCAAGAAACCTGTGCGGGCTGATAAGCCATTTGCCGCCCCCCTCGTTGGCGCCGTATAGGATGAACCAGCACCCGAGGAAACACAGCCTATTGGCGCGTATCAGCGTAGGCCTATCGAAAACACTGCGATGACCTGACAGGATATACTGTGTTGGTTTCCATCCCTCCTGCAAAGAACCACGGTTCAAAAAAACCGCGGTTAGCAGTCCAGGGTATTATTGGCGGGAATAATGGACTTGTGAACGAGGGATAAGGCGTTTGCACCCGCAAGCATCTTCTGGGGTCCGCGCCTTACGACATAGCAACGAAGATTTAAAAGACCATTCTAAAGCACTAGCTCTGTAGTTCAATGTAAGGAGCGCATCCTTCAATCTGCATTCATCGTAGTTCCAGGAGACACACCCCATGCCGCTAAAACATCTGGTTATTGCCGCAGTCCTTGCGCCCATTCTGGCCACGAACGCCTTCGCGACCAATCAACACGGCAGTCATGGACACAGGAGCGGCACACACACTGTTGGTACATATGCCGGATTTGAGAAACGCCAGATTAAGAGCCTGTCAGAGGACGACATAGCCGAAATTCGCCGGGGCGGCGGCTGGGGTTTTGCGCTACCAGCAGAACTCAACGGCTGGCCAGGCCCGGCACACCTTTTGGAGCTAAAGGACGAACTCGACCTGACCCCGGAACAGGTGAAGCAGATCACAGCCATCCATTCCGCCATGAAAGCGCAGGCCATAGAAGCAGGAGAGGCTTTCATAGAAGCCGAGGCTGCGTTGAGCGAGGCTTTCTTGAACTCAGATCTTGCGCCTGACAGACTGCAAATCCTTCTCCGCGATGCGGCTACGGCACGCGCGACCCTCCGTTATATCCACCTCTCCCGCCATCTTGAAACGCCACCGCTGCTCACCGAAGCGCAAATCACAGCGTATAAAAGACTACGCGGCTATCAGGATGACCCATGCTCGACGGTACCAGAAGGGCACGACGAGGCCATGTGGAAGAAGCACAACGGCTGTAACTAGACCACACTTGGAAGCTTTATCTTACTCGGTAGCTCGATAGGTGCGCACGTGAAAGCCTTCCGAGGGTGCAGGTGGCACGAAGTGCCGGTTTACGGCTTCAAATTGCTTGTCGCTGACCTCAAACGGATGGTGACCCGTTGCATTCCGGGCCCGCATCCGGCTTTTACATATGTCATCTGGGACCTTGAGATAATAAAGCGTATGGGCGCATCCTGCCGCCTCGATCATTTCCCTCATCCAGGCTCTGCTCTCAGGGGTATTGGCATGGAAGTCGAGCACAACGGTCACGCCGGACCTCAAGAGGGAGACAATGTGCGGCGCCATGGCCGCGCGCAAGCGCGCTGATACCCTGACGAAGTCTTTGACCGACGTCATTTCTGGCCCGAACAGAGTGGCGAGCCACGCGTCTTCGCTGATCAAGACCGAGCCGGGTGCCGCCGACAGCTCGAGGGCCTTGGTTGATTTTCCCGATGCGATTTTACCAGCAATCAGATGAAGATGGGCATGTGTCATTATCGGTCCTCATGTGGGCCGCGACCTGCACCATCGTGAATTCCGCTAAGGCATTGTATATGGGGATCAGATGGGAAATCGATTTGTTTTTGATGTCTCGCCTTGTCGCAGATCAGCAAGAGCACCGCAAAACCGGCTGATGCATATGGCGAGACCGGTATCATAACATCCCAAGTCCGGCCAAATTACATACGAAAACACACATCAATTCGTGTCGCACCGCCCGCATGCTGGCGGGATGAAACTTCAAACGCACTTTTCCCGGCATGGTGTCCTGAAAAACGAAAAAGCCTCCCGGAGGAGGCCATTCGTTCGCTACAAACTGATGCGTTAGCGGCAGATCTTGCGATGACCGACCACAACATATTGCCTGTAATAAGGGTTCCAGCGGGTAACGGGGCGATAGTGGCAGCGGACCGGCGCGTAGTAGCGCGGCTGTGCCTGGCTGGCGATGATCGCGCCGGCAGCGAGACCGAAAATGGCACCGGCTGCCACGGCTCCGGCCCGGTTCTTTGCGTGCGCTTCACTTGGAGCTGCTGCAACTGTTGCGGTGGCAAGTGTTGCGGCAGCAACGGCGGATAATGCGATTTTCTTGAACATGACGACGCTCCTTTGTTTTCCAGCGCGCTGTCTTTGGCGCCCGATGTCCCAAATCTAAGACAAGCCGGCATGCCCGGCTGTGACAGGGGTCACGTGACTCTCTTTCTTGACGCAAGGACACCAGCACCCTGCCCGGTGCGCGTGCGGCCCGAACGTGCCAAGGGACCTGAGTATTTCGGCCAGGCGCCGGCGCAAAATCCGGCGCGCCCGAATTTACAAGACGGTCTGGCCGGTATAGAGCCTTGTCGAAAGTAAAAGAGATGCGGCGCATCCAAAGACGGACAGGCAGGTATGAGCGAGTTCAAATCAGATTTCTTGAAGGTATTGTCCGAGCGCGGGTTCATTCACCAAATCTCGGATCCGGAAGGTCTGGATGAACTTTGCGCCAAGGAAACCGTGACAGCTTATATCGGCTTCGACTGCACGGCTCCAAGCCTTCACGCCGGATCCCTTGTCACCATCATGATGCTCTACTGGTTCCAGCAGACCGGCCACAGGCCAATCGCGCTTATGGGGTCCGGCACTACGCGTGTTGGCGACCCGACCGGCAAGGACGAAAGCCGCAAGGTCCTGTCCGACGAAACAATTGAAGAAAACAAGAACGGTATCCGGAAGATCTTCGAGAAACTGCTCACCTTCGGCGATGGCCCGTCAGATGCAATCATGATGGACAATGCCGAATGGCTCTTGAAGTTGAACTACATGGAGTTTCTGCGGGATATCGGCCGGCACTTCTCGGTCAACCAGATGATCCAGCGCGATTCGGTCAAGCTGCGCCTTGAACGTGAACAGCACCTGTCTTTCCTGGAGTTCAACTACATGCTGCTCCAGGGATATGATTATCTGGAAATCTATCAAAAAACCGGCTGCCGCCTTCAGATGGGCGGGTCGGACCAATGGTCGAATATCCTTTCCGGTGTCGATCTGATCCGGCGCAAGGAAGCCAAGGAAGCCTATGCACTGACGGCACCGCTGCTGACGACAGCCTCCGGGGCCAAAATGGGCAAGACGGCTGCCGGTGCTGTCTGGCTCAACGAGGAGCAGCTGTCGGCGTATGACTACTGGCAGTATTGGCGCAACACCGAAGACGCTGATGTGGAGAAGTTTCTGAAGCTCTTCACCGTCTTGCCACTCGAAGAGGTCGGGCGCCTCGCCGCCCTTGAAGGCTCGGAGATCAACGAAGCCAAGAAGGTTCTTGCAACCGAGGCCACGGCCATGATCCATGGCCGTGAAAAAGCCGAAGCCGCCGCCGAAACTGCACGGCAGGCATTTGAAGAAGGCCAGTCGGCTCAGGGCTTGCCGACCGTCGAAGTTTCAAGAGGCGATCTTGAAGCCGGACTGGGTGTCTTGAACGCCTTCGTCACTGCCGGCTTGTGCGGATCAAACGGGGATGTCCGCCGGAACATCAAGGGCGGCGCGGTGAAGGTCAATGACAAGGGCGAGCAGGATGCCAACAGGATCCTGACCCCTTCTGACCTGACCGAAGACGGAATTATAAAGCTGTCCCTGGGCAAGAAGAAACATGTGCTCTTGAAGCCGGTCTGACCGGTCTGCGCCTAGAAAAAATGCCGGGATTTCCCGGCATTTTTTGTTGGCAGTCCGTCGTGTTTCAGTTCTGCTGGAACTCGAACATTTTCCGGAAGATACCTGGCGCAATGGCAGAAACCGGGTTTACGGACAAAACCGGATCCGAAAGTGGCCCGGACAGCCTGTAGGTCACTCCAATGAGCCCTTCACCACTTCCCCCGCCAAGGGCAAAGCCAAGGAGCGGGATCTTGGCGAAGAAATTGTTGAGTGCGTAGATTGGCACAAAAGTCCCCGTCAGATTCAATGTCTGCTCAGTCAGGTCGACTGTTCCACTGACCGTGCCTCCCAAAGCATTGCCTTGCAGGGCGCCCCGGGTGATCGTCATTGTATCCCCTTCGCGTGCGAAGTTGATATCGAGCGTGTCGAAATGCGCTGAACCATCTCCCTGGGGCTGTGGAATTGGGCGGCTGCGGAGGTTATCCCGTTCCCGTTCACTGATCCTCTTGATGGCGGGATCTTCTGCGATAACAAGCGAGCGGACATTGAAGTCACCGATCCAGGTGTCAGAATCTGCCATGACGACCTCAAGCCGTCCTGTTCCGCCGCGCATCCGCTCATAGACATCCAGAAACCTTAACAAGGCTCCCGTATCGGCAAACTGGCCTGACGCAACCGACGCGCCATTGCGGTCATTCAAGGTGAATTCGACCGGAGATCTGCCGTCCAGCTGGCCGCTTATGTCGGCAGCCAGCAGGCCCGCGGGTCCGGTTTCCAGCTGTGCGGAAAAGCCCTCAACACGGCGGCCATTAAAGCCGATTACGTTGTCGACGGTCGCTGCAATCCGCGCCCCTTCGGAGAAGTCGCCAGCGCCCTGGCTGCCACCGGGATTTCGAATGGCCGTTATGAAGCCGCGGCCGTCAAACGTATCCGCCGTGAAGACAACATCATACCGCCCATCGCCTCCCCTTCGGATGCGAACATCCGCATCATCGCCTTGCCGGAGCTGGAAACGGTCGAATGTTGCAGAAACGAGCTCCCCTGCAGATGACAGGACCATGTTGCCTCTGACGTCCGCTCCCTCGGTCGACAGCCTGAAATCGTTGACCTGTTGCTGGTCTTCCCCTTTTACAAGCACGAAGGAAGCGCTCGCGGGAACGCCTTTGCTTTTGCGCCACCCAAGCACTTTGAGGTCAATCGTGGCCTGTGTCAGATCAATCGAGATGTCATCGCCAGCTGCGGACTGGTTGACCTCGACATTCATCTGGCCCTGAAGAAAAGCCGTCAGGTCAATTCCGCGTGCCTTGAGCTGGTCGGCCGTCGCGGTAACTGTAACGTCTTGCCGGCCCGTGACGCCGGACTCATTGAGCGGCACCAGAAGATCGATATCCGCCCGCAAGCCGTCGAGCTCACCGGTTCCGTTGATCTCGATCCGGTCGCGGTTTGCATCGAACTCAATGTCGGCGCTGCGGATGGTGTGCCCCATGATGGGATTTTCATCGGAAAAGTCGTCAGAGGCCCCATTGGCCCTCCAATCGACTTTGTCCATATCGATCTGCTCTTCCAGCGGGAAAGAGGCTTCGATCTGAACTTCACCGGACCCCGTTACCCCGCCAGCTGAAAGATCAGCCTTGTCCAATACGTAAAACGGGGAGCTGTTGAAAACGCTGCCGAGATCCGAATTGAGACCGATCATCTCAACGGCCACCTCCGCGATTTTGCCGACACGCTGAGGCAAGTTCAGAATGCGGAAGACAACATTCGGCACCTCCACAATGGCATCCTCTGACACGCCCGACGAGCCGCCTGCAGCGGTCAGGGTCAACGTTTCATCGGCCACGCGCACTGTGCCGGCAAGCCCGCTTACCTCTGGAACGTCTCCAACCGGCTGAACCGTGCCGTTCCGAAAACTCAAATCAAGCACCATGTCGTCACCGCCCCAACCGGGATCAGGATCCCGGTGATCGAAAGCGGGCGGACGGATGGCACCGGTGTAGGATACCGATTCGATCAGGCCGGCCTTGACGTGATCGATGATCCATTCGCGTGCGGGCGGCACCAGTGTGATGGGCCAAACCTGTTTTGCCAGCGCAATCGGGATCTGTTCCCCGTCTGCCGCAAGCGCAAGATACGGGCCTTCCGCTGTTATTTGAACCGACGCAACGCCATGCACGACCGCCTTTCCTGACCGGGCCGTGAATTGATCGACATCGATGCGTTTGTCCGCCTGGTTGAAACGTGCCCGGACAAGCACACCGTCGAGCATTTGCGGAGGCTCTGGAATATCCGTAGAGCCGAACTGCGGGTGTTGGGCCTGGACGTCTATGGTCCAGTCGCCCTCCGCGGCTTTGGGCGGTTCAATCGTTCCGGTTAAGAAAAGCCGGGAGTTTCCGCGGATAATATGGGAAGGCGTGATTTCGATAGTGGATGTGTTTCCACGGAAAACGAGGGACAGCGCCGCATCGTCGAACGCCACGAGTGTACGCCCCATCTGGAACCACCCGTTCTGCACACGGGCCACCAAATTCGCCGACTGGAACTTGCCGTCTTCACCAAACTCGGTCTCGAGCTTTGCAGATCCTGGAAGCCTGAGCCCCTTGCCTTTGGCCAAGGGTGTGTCCGGACCAAGCAACTCGGCCAGCGTGATCCCGTTGACGACCACGCCAAGCGAAGTTGCTTCGGATCCATGCGATACATGGCGAGCCAGATCCAGGCGCCAGGTTGTGACAGCCCCACCAACCTTCGCAGACATCCGAATGGTTCTGTCCTTGGTGCGCACTGCATCGGCGTCGATTTTTTCAAAACGCCTCGGCGCAGGCCCTGTGATCTCGAAAGCCCCATCCCGGACCGAGACAGAAGCCAAGGCGCGCCGGGCGAACTGGTCATCCACCAAGTCGGCAACCCGGTCCACCGCCTCCATAAAAGGGGCAACCTCGGGTATCTTCGCCGCGCCACCTTTGAGGGCAATCCGTATCTGCGGCCGGTCAAGTTTCAGCGATGAAAAATGCAGCTGGCCCGATAGCAGCGCGCTTTTGTCAACCGGGGCTTCAAGCCGTGGCAGGTCAATTGCAACCGGTGACTGGCCGGCAATTTCAACGCGCGCGTCCTCTACAACTACATTGACGTTTCCAGGCGTCGTGAAATCCAGACTGGCTTTGCCAATATGCAATGAGACCGGTCCGCGGGTTCCCTGTTGCGCCAGGAAGGTTCCAAGAAGCGGAACGGTGACTGGTCCGGTCGTTAAAATGGCTGCGCAACCAGCAATAACAAGGACAAGCAAACCGGCAGCGGCCAATCCGGCTTTTTTGAGCCGGCTAATTCTGCGCTTCGGCAGTTTATCTGATTGTTGCTTACCCTTTTCCGGCAATTCCTGCATTCCATTTTCTGCCCGGATCATGTCCAGGGCACATGCATGTTTTTAGGGCTCTTTTCCGGCCAATCGAAGCCTGGGATTGAATCGGTCAACGCCCAGCATATGTTACTTCGAGTTCAGCGCCGAAAGCGATAGGCACGGGCATGGCAAGCGGCGGAAAACCGCATTAACGCACAAACTTTGACGATAGGAAGGCAATCGATGGCAGAGCTGGCAGTTGGGGACAATGCACCCGATTTCGATCTTGAGGCTGATGGCGGCGAACGCATCGTTCTGAGCGCTCACAAGGGAAAACCCGTGGTGGTTTATTTTTATCCCAAAGACAACACTCCGGGCTGCACCAAGGAAGCGATTGCCTTTACAGAGGCCATGGACGCCTTCACCGCGCTTGGCGTGACTATCATCGGCATTTCGCCCGACTCTGCCAAGAAGCATGACAACTTCATCGAAAAGCACGGACTGAAGGTCCGCTTGGGCGCTGATACGGAAACCAAAACAGCTCAGGATTATGGCGTTTGGGTTGAAAAGGCGATGTACGGCAAGAAATACATGGGCGTGGAACGCTCAACATTCCTGGTTGACGGTGATGGCAAGATCGCCCAGATCTGGCGCAAGGTAAAAGTGCCGGGTCACTCGGACGCGGTCCTTGACGCGGTGAAAGCTCTTTAACGTCGCCACTCGGTCTTACTTTCTTGATGCCAATGTCCCGTGATCTGCCTGGAAGTCTTGTCGCTGGTGCGAAAGCAATCGTGTGTGCGAAGGAGACTTCAGAAAAAGTCCGCCTCGCCTACGCGATATCCAAATCATGGTTTCAAAGGGATTTGGCCCTGGGCTCGCCGTCTCAGGCGGGCCCCATGCCAGACCGTCCGGGCAGACCGGACGCGCCACTCCTCCTGCCCCCAAGGGATATGCCCAAACGCAAACTGAGCGGGGCGGCGGGCCGCGTGGCACTTCTTCACTCACTTGCTCATATCGAGTTGAATGCTGTCGACCTGACGTGGGACCTGATCGGCAGATTCGCTCATATCCGTCTGCCGCGGTCCTATTATGATGATTGGGTGCGCGTCGGGCTCGAAGAAGCCAAGCACTTTTCCATGCTTGACGACAGGCTGGGCCGTCTGGGGGCTGCCTATGGTGATATGCCAGCTCATGACGGCTTATGGCAGGCCGCTCAACATACCGGTCATAACCTTGCCGCGCGGCTCGCGATCATTCCGCTGGTCCTGGAAGCAAGGGGGCTCGACATCACGCCGCCGATGATCGAGAAGGCGAGAGCACTGGGGGACGATGACACGGCGAAATGCCTCGAAATCATCTACCGGGACGAGAAGAATCATGTCGCCTTCGGCGCAAAGTGGTTCCGCTTCATCTGCGATCGAAACCAGCTGAAACCCGAACCGTCCTTTCACGCCCTGGTGCGCAAACACTTCCGCGGTGCCCTTAAACCGCCATTTAACGACCGTGCACGGTCAGAAGCGGGACTGACGCCCGGCTTTTACAAGCCACTTGCCCCATTGGTCGGTTGAAACCGCTACGTTGAAGACGAATTATTAACCTTACCAAATTCTAATCACAGTCAGTTCAAATGCAGAATGCAGCCAGTGACTGAGTGATGATGCTACAGCGCCAAGAAACGACGCGGATTTACCAAGCTCTCGGACCGGAGCCTTTTCAGAAGGAAACGGATCGGGAGGTCAAATCAACGACATACACAGTTCGCCCGGTTCATCTGGTGTGCGGTGCGCTTGCCTGCGCGGCCGTCACGCTCGCTCTTGCCGGGACAGCCGGCTACTACTTCCTGCGCAGCGACATACAAGCCGAGGCCTCGCAAAAACGCACCGAACTGGTGATGGAGTACGAGGATCACATTGATCGTTTGCGGACCGAAATCGAACGCCTCTCCAGCCGTCAGATGGTGGATCGGGAAACGGTCGAGATCCAGGTCATGGATGTTCTGCGCCGCCAGCAGGACCTGAGCCAGCGCCATGCAATCGTAGCTGATCTGGTCGCCCGGGCCGAAAGCGTGGGCATTTATCTGAACTCGGATCAGCCCCTGCCCCCGGCAAAGCCGCCCCTGGACGCAGTTGCTTCAATCGGAAACGACGACCCCACGGCTATCGGTGGTGAAAGCGAACTGATTGACGAGCCGGTGAAGGCTTTGGGCTTGCGCGATGGATCCACGAACGCTGTCGATCCCCTTTCTATTTTGCAAGCGCCGGTTACTGCGGAAACAGCGGCTCAAAAAAAAACTCTGAAAAACAAGCCGCTCTAGACCACATCAAGACCGACCTGTCGGAAATGGGCGCCGAAAGCACGGTGGCCGTTGATGCGGTTACGATTGCAACGGAAAGCCGGATCGAAGACATTCTCGATGCGACCAAATCGGTCGCGCCGGAACTCAAAAAAGCTTTCCTGGAAAAAATGCCGGTAGGCGGCCCGTTCCACCCGACCTCCATGGAAAACTTCCCGGACCGACTGCAACGCGCGAATACAACACTCAAGGCCTATAAACGGCTCAAGTTCGCAGCAGCCCGGCTGCCGGTCAGCCGCCCGGTTCGTAACGCCGCTATTTCCAGTGGCTACGGCCCGCGCATGGATCCGTTTCTCGGCCAGCTGGCACTTCACACCGGTATCGACTTCAAGGCGCCTTACGGGTCACGCGTATTCGCAACCGCGCCCGGTACCGTCGTCAAGGCAGGCTGGCAAGGCGGCTATGGCAAGATGGTCGAAATCCGGCATGCCAGCGGCTTCGTCACACGATACGCCCATCTCAGCAAATTGCGGGTTTCCAAGGGTGACCATGTGATTACCGGTGATCTCGTCGGAAATGTCGGATCCACTGGGCGCTCAACCGGTCCTCACCTGCACTATGAAGTCCGCCGGCACGACCGGCCAAACAACCCGTCCGCCTTTCTAAATGCCGGGGACCAGCTGGCCGCCCTCGCCAGATAGCAAAACGGAGCCAAATGGCTCCGTTTTTTTATTCGATATCGTCAACTTCAACCGGATCCCCGCCAAAGACCCTCTGGGCCAGCGCGGCCTCCATGAAACTGTCGAGATCCCCGTCCAGAACATCATCCGGTGACGTGCTCTGCACACCGGTCCGGAGATCCTTGACCATCTGATAGGGCTGCAGAACGTAGGACCGGATCTGGTGGCCCCAGCCGATATCAGTCTTGGAAGCTGCTTCCGCATTGGCAGCTTCTTCCCGTTTTTTCAGCTCAGCCTCATAAAGACGCGCCTTCAGCATGCCCCACGCGGTGGCACGGTTTTTGTGCTGCGAACGCTCTGACTGGCACTGAACCACAATGCCAGTGGGCTGGTGCGTGATGCGGACCGCGGAGTCCGTCGTGTTCACGTGCTGCCCGCCGGCGCCGGACGCGCGGTATGTGTCGATGCGGCAATCGCTTTCGTTCACCTCGATATCAATGGAATCATCAATAACCGGGTAAACCCAAGCGCTTGAAAAGCTGGTATGGCGGCGTGCGTTGCTGTCGTAAGGCGAAATCCGCACAAGCCGGTGCACACCCGATTCGGTCTTGAGCCAGCCGTAAGCATTTTCGCCCTTGATGAGAAGGGTCGCCGACTTGATTCCGGCCTCTTCACCATCATGATATTCCAGAACTTCGACCTTGAACCCGCGCTTTTCTGCCCACCGCCGGTACATTCTGAGCAGCATGGACGCCCAGTCCTGGCTTTCCGTCCCACCGGCCCCGGAGTTGATTTCCAGATAGGTGTCGTTGCCGTCTGCTTCCCCGGACAAAAGCGAATTGAGCTGAAGCTGGTTCACCTTTTCCTTGAGACCGCGCAGCCCCTGTTCAGCGTCATCGATGACGGACTGGTCGTCTTCCATCTCGCCCATTTCGATGAACTCGATGTTGTCCGACAGGTCCTGTTCCAATGATTTCACGCCAGAAATACCGTCGTCGAGCTGCTGGCGTTCGCGCATCAGTTTCTGCGCCTTGGCCGGATCATTCCAAAGCTCGGGATCTTCCGAAAGCGCATTCAGTTCTTCTAGTCTGACGAGAGCCTGATCCCAGTCAAAGATGCCTCCTCAGCAGGCTTATGGCCTGCTTGATGTCGTCAACGATCGCTTCCATTTCGGCGCGCATCGGATACCTCGCATGTGTTTGTTGAAACAGCCCGGCTCCCTGACGGGGAACCGGGCCGTGAAATTTCGCGGGACATTAGCTGTGCAAAGACCAGCTGTAAAGAAGACCGGCCCGTCTATGCAAAGACCTAGTAAAGTCCGCCTGTCCCTTGCAGAACGGCCTGACCGGCCTCGGGAGAAACATAGGTGGGAACACCCATTTCATCCTGGAAGCCGATGACGGAGTAGCTGTCAGGCGGCGCCATACCCGGCTTGAACGCCTCCAGAATCGCGCCTGGGGTTCCGCCGGCCGTGCGAAGACCGGTGTTCTTGTTGATCGGAATCAGCTGAAGACCCCGGGGAACCCGGAACTCCATCGGCGGTTTTCCGGCCAAGGCCTGTTTCACGAAGTCCGTGAAGATCGGCGCGGCGATCTGACCACCGGTTGCCCCGCGACCCATGGGGCGGGGATTGTCGAACCCGACAAAAACTCCGACGGCAAGTTCCGGGGTATATCCCATGAACCAGGCATCTTTTTCGTCGTTGGTGGTTCCCGTTTTACCGGCGGCAGGACGGCCAACCGCCCGGACAGAGGTTGCCGTGCCGCGTTGGACAACGCCTTCCATCATGGATGTGATCTGGTAAGCGGTCATCGGATCAAGGACCTGCTCACGATCATCGATCAGCCGCGGCTCGGCCTGGCCTTCCCAAGCGTCCTGAGTACAGCCATCGCAGATCCGGCTGTCATGCTTGTAAATCGTACGGCCATAGCGGTCCTGAATCCGGTCGATCAGGGTCGGACGCACTTTTTTGCCGCCATTTGCGATTGTGGCGTAGGCGGTCGTCATCCGGAGCACGGTGGTCTCACCGGCGCCAAGTGACATGGACAACACCGGAAGCATGTTGTCATAGATGCCAAAACGCTTCGAATATTCAGCGACGAGCGGCATGCCCATGTCCTGCGCAAGACGGACAGTCATCACGTTCCGCGAGCGTTCGATCCCTGTGCGCAGGGTCGAGGGACCGTAAAATTTGCCGCCATAGTTTTGAGGACGCCATGTGCCCAGACCGGGCCCCTGGCTGATTTCCAGTGGCGCATCCATGACAACGGACGACGGCGTGTAGCCATTGTCGAGCGCTGCCGCATAAAGGAAGGGCTTAAAGGACGAGCCCGGCTGACGGTATGCCTGGGTCGCGCGGTTGAACTCGCTCTGAGCGAAACTGAAGCCACCGACCATCGCCAGCACGCGCCCCGTGTAAGGGTCCATGGCCACCAGTGCGCCGGACACCTCCGGGATTTGCCGCAACTCGTAGACATCCGGAACAACGAGGCTTTCCTGTACGTAGACCACATCGCCAGGAGCCAGAACGTCAGACACGGCATTGGGTGCGCGGCCGTTCACGCGGGCCCATTTCATCGTATCGAGCGACAAGGTCCCGGTCTTGCGGTCCTCCGAAAGCCGTCCCCCGCCGACCCGGTCGGGCTGGATACCGACCCGCGCCTGCTCAGATCCGGCTTCAAGCACCACGGCCAGTTGCCATTCCGGGAGATCGCTCAGGGCTTCAACCTTGGCAACTTCCACACCCCAATCGGCACCGAGGGAAATCCGGTCGACCGGTCCGCGCCATTTTCCGCGCTCGTGATCAAATTTGATCAAGCCGTCCATCAAAGACTTGCGGGCAATTTTCTGAAGATCCGGATCAAGGGTGGACCGGACGGACAGCCCGCCTTCGTAAAGCCGCTTCGACCCGAAAATGTCGGCAACCTCGCGCCGGACTTCTTCCGTGAAGTATTTCGCATCTGCAAGCTTCGAACCGTGGTTCCGGATATTGACCGTGATCGGTTTGGCCTTGGCCTCTTCACCTGCCTCGGGCGTGACAAAGCCATCGAGTTCCATGCGGTCGATCACATAGTTGCGGCGCGCAATCGCGGCTTCGGTCTTCTTATAGGGGTCGTAGTTGGACGGGCCTTTCGGCAGGGCCGCAAGATAGGCAGCCTCTTCCAGGGTCAGCTCATGAACGGACTTGTCGAAATAGATAAGGGACGCCGCCGCAACGCCGTAAGCACCGTATCCGAAGTAGATCTCGTTCAGATAAAGCTCGAGGATCTCGTCTTTTGAATATGCCTGCTCGATCCGCAGTGCGAGGATGGCCTCACGGATCTTACGCTGGATTGAAAGGTCGTTGGTCAGAAGGAAGTTTTTTGCCACCTGCTGGGTGATCGTCGACGCACCTTCGGGCCGCCGCCCGGATCCGTAATTCTGAATGTACCGAACAGCAGCACGGGCGATGCCTTCAGGGTCAACACCAATGTGATTGTAGAAATTCTTGTCCTCAGCAGAGATAAATGCCTGCTTTAACCGGTCCGGCATGGCCTGGATCGGCAGGAACATGCGGCGCTGGGTGGCATATTCCGCCATAAGGCTGCCGTCTGCTGCATGAACACGCGTCATGACGGGCGGTTCATAGTTCTTCAAAGTCGTGTAATCCGGCAGGCCATCGTTCAGATGCTGGAGATACATCCAGACACCTGCTGCGACCAGCAGACCAAGCGCGGCGCCAATACCGAATAGGTAACCGAAAAACTTCACCAAAAATTTCATGAGCGGGCTCGTCTTTCCCCGTCTTCTCGTCTCAAGCTTTGTAACATGGAATGCTGATTCCGGCACCCTTCCGCCGGATGTCACCCTGTGTAAGGTGTGTAACTCGTGCACCAATATGGCGATGCTGAGGCAATTGCCAGCTTAAACCTTCAAGAAATCAGGCTAATCCCGACTTCATTGAGATGGCGTTACCGGCGTCCCGGCAAGCCGCGGGCGGAAAAAACGGTGAACGGCTTCGGTCATGGCCGTTGCCATACGCCCCCGCCACTCTTCCGTGATCAGCAGTTTTTCATCGTGCTCGTTGGAGAGGTAGCCGAGTTCAACCAGAACCGAGGGAACATCGTGCGCCTTCAACACCCGGAATCCGGCCGAGCGATGCGGATTGTTGATCAAGCGGACGGCGCTTTTGAGCTCACTTACAAGCGTCTTTGCAAAGAAGACGGAAAACGACCGGCTTTCCCGCCGGGCAAGATCAAGCAGGATATCGGTCACGTCCGCCGGTTCTTCGGAAAGCTCAACACCGGCGATGATGTCTGACATGTTTTCGGTTTCAGCCAGTTCCTCCGCCAATTCATCAGATGCTCTGTCTGACAAGGTATAGACGGTCGCGCCACGCGCCAGAGTGCGGCCCCGCCGGACCGAGTCGGCATGGATCGATATGAAAAGGTCCGCAGCCAGCTCATGCCCCATTTCAACGCGCCGCGCGAGCGGGATAAACGTGTCATCGTCCCGTGTCAGACGGACGTCATAAAGACCCGTCTCATCAAGTTTTTCTTTGAATTCCTTGGCAAACTCGAGAACGAGAGCCTTTTCCAGTGTTCCGCCGACGCCGACGGCACCGGTGTCAATGCCCCCGTGTCCCGGGTCCAGCAAGATAAGGGGACGTTCTCCAGCTTTAGAGGCCGTCAGTTTGTCAGCCTTCGGTGCGGCTTTCACGGCAGCAGCCCGGGCGGTCTTGCGGCTTTGCTCTGAAAACGCCTGAAACTCAGGATCGCTCGACCGGACGAGATCGACCACCAGACGCGCAGGCTGGTCATCAATTGCAGGAAGAAAAAAGGTCTTGTCGACGGCTGCGGGCGCTTTCAGGTCCATTACGATGCGGGATTTTCCATCCGCAAACAGGCCAAACCGCCAGTTTGAAACCAGCCCCCGGCCGGTCTGCCCGGTCTCGGCTGGGATATCGAACTGAACCTCCGGAAAATCGAGAATGAGCCGCCTTGGATTTTGCAAAGCTGAAATGGACGGATCGATCTGTTGATCAAGATCCATAACGAATCGCGTACGGGCTTCGTCACCTGCAACCCTCGCGCCGCTGACTACGGGCTTGTCTCCCTCACCGTCAGCGGCATAAACCGGTAGCCCGGCCATGAGGCACGCGGCAACCACCAGCCACACGGCGGCGAAATTCATTTTTACGGAGATTCGGTCCGCAACAGCCAAGGGAAATCCTGCTTTCTTGTTACCTTAATGCGGCTCCGGCACGCATTGCTTAGACGGCCGAGCCTACCGTTTGGAGACCTCATACGCCATTCCGCCAATGAGGAAAATGCCTTACCGCTTTCACATTGCTTGCAAAGCTCAACGGCGGATCGTAAAAGTACCTTACGGATTTCGGTTCATGACCGATACCGTCCAAGGTGGCATGATGGACTACATATCCACAATGTCATCGGGTTCTTGGGGCCGGATTGCTGGGACAGAGGCCGTCCTTCAAGCAGCTTAACCGGTCGGGGACATGATTGGATACGGTATCAGTGCTGCTCGGACCCTGCCCGCCCCGCCTATGCCCTTCATTCCAGATGGCAGACTGTTTGCGGGGCTCGCACCGGCACATGAATGGAACCGCCACTGGAGGCACAAGGCACTGGCTACCGCCGTCTTTTTTGTCTCCGAGCGAAGAAACAAAGACTTAACTCCAAGGGCCTGCGTTGCCCCGAAGGACCCGCGCGATGCACATGGTGATCACACAGACACAAGCCCCCGCTCCGGCGGCCGCTTGCGTTGATCATCCGACCGCGCAGGGCGCAGACGCCCTTTCTCATCTCAGCAAAACAAATACGGCAGCTATCCTCCTTTCGGGCGGCGCGCGTTTTGGATACGCGCCCAGCAGTGCTGCCGTGGAGACGTTCAATAATGGCAAACAAGATGCTCATCGACGCGGGCCACCCGGAAGAGACCCGGGTCGTCGTCGTACGTGGCAATCGGGTTGAAGAATTCGATTTTGAGGCAGCGAATAGAAAGCAGCTACGCGGGAATATCTATCTTGCGAAAGTAACACGGGTCGAGCCGTCACTTCAGGCCGCTTTCGTGGAATATGGCGGAAACCGCCATGGGTTCCTTGCATTCAGCGAAATTCATCCGGACTATTATCAGATCCCCGTTGCGGATCGTGAAGCACTTCTGGCCGCCGAAGCGGCGGAGCGCCAACGCGATGACGCGGAAACGGAAGAGAAGCCGAAGCGGCGCCGCCGGACACGTGCGGCGCGCAATGAATCCGCTGACGCGGTCGTCAGTGAAGCAGTCGAGCCGTCAGAAGACGGCGCCCCTGAAAATCAGACGGCAGATGCTGAAACTTCTGACCAGGCGGACCAGCCGGGCGAGGCAGACGCTGCCAATGACGAAAGCCAGGCATCTGGTGACGGTGCGGACACCACCGGCGAGCTAAGTGCCAAAGCCCCCGCGCCGGACGGTGAGGATACATCTGAAACCGAATCAGATAATGAAGCCGACAGCGATGCAGACGCTGAGAATGATGGCGACGCCGAGACTGAAGACGACAGCGAGACTAAAGGGTCCAACAGGCGCCGCCCGCGCGCAACCCGTGGCCGCCGCCGGCGCCAGAAGTCCGATGATATCGACGAAGACGATCTTGAGGACGAAGACGGCGCCGTGGAATCCGTCGGCGCGGAAGATGCTCTCGAAGAACTTCCGGAACGTCCGGCTCCGGTCCGCAAGCAATATAAAATCCAGGAAGTCATCAAACGCCGCCAGATCATCTTGGTTCAGGTTGTCAAGGAAGAGCGGGGCAATAAGGGCGCAGCTCTCACGACTTACCTGTCCCTTGCCGGCCGCTATTCCGTTCTGATGCCGAACACGGCGCGCGGCGGCGGTATCTCCCGCAAAATCACCCAGCCGACCGACCGGAAACGCTTGAAGACGATTGCCTCGGAACTGGATGTTCCGGAGGGCATGGGTGTTATCTTGCGGACAGCAGGCGCCAGCCGGACCAAGGCCGAAATCAAACGCGATTTCGAATATTTGATGCGCCTTTGGGAAAACGTGCGTGAACTCACCTTGCAGTCGAGTGCACCCAGCCTCGTTTATGAGGAAGGCAGTCTCGTCAAAAGGTCGATCCGGGATCTTTACAACAAGGACATCAGCGAGGTTCTTGTCTCGGGCGATGAAGGCTACCGGGAAGCCAAGGACTTCATGCGCATGCTCATGCCGAGCCATGCGAAGAATGTCCAACCGTATCGGGACCCCTCACCTCTCTTCATCCGCTACGGGGTCGAGCCGCAGCTGGATGCGATGTTCTCGCCTCATGTCACGCTGAAATCCGGCGGTTACATTGTTATCAACCAAACAGAGGCTTTGGTTTCAATTGATGTGAACTCCGGCAAGTCCACCCGTGAGCACAACATTGAGGATACCGCCCTTCAGACCAACCTGGAGGCAGCCGAAGAAGTTACCCGCCAATTGCGCCTACGGGACCTTGCCGGGCTGATCGTCATCGACTTCATCGATATGGAGGAGTCGAAGAACAACCGTGCTGTCGAACGCAAGTTGAAAGACTGTCTGAAGACGGACCGGGCCCGCATCCAGGTCGGCCGGATTTCCCATTTCGGCCTGCTGGAAATGTCCCGCCAGCGCATCCGTACCGGTGTTCTGGAAAGCTCCACGACCCCTTGCCCGCATTGCCAGGGCACCGGCATGATCCGGTCGGTTGAGTCAGTCGCGCTCCATGTCCTGCGGTCCATCGAGGACAACCTGCTTAAAGGTGCGACCCACGATCTGATTGTTCGCACGACGGCTGAAGTCGCGCTTTACATCCTCAACATCAAGCGCTCCAACCTGTTTGATCTCGAAACACGGTTTGCCGTCGGCATCGAGGTGCAGGCAGGCGAAATGGTCAACGGTCAACTGTATGTGCTGGAACGCGGCGCCCCGATTGATCGCGAGCGCTTTCCGCAGCCGGTTGCCGCCGTGCAGCCGGATATTGTCGATATCATTGATGAAGAACCCGATCAGCCGGTCATCGAAGACGAGATTCAGGCCGACAACGACGATGACGGCGATGGTGACCGTGACCGCAGACGCCGCCGGCGCAGAAAGCGCCGCCGGGGCGGTTCGGATAACCAGCAAGATGGTGATGACCGGCAGGCTGGTGCTGAAAGCGCAGCGTCTGAGGACAGCGACGAAGATCAGCAGGATGCCCGGTCGGATGACCAGGAAGATGGCGATGATGAACCGCGCCGCAAACGGCGCCGTGGACGCCGCGGCGGACGCCGCGGACGCCGTGGTGGTGAAGGTGCTGAGTTCCAGGCTGAAGACGGCAGCGAAGACGACGGAGCCGAGGATTCTGATCAAAACGCTGCATCGGACGACGACGGGTCCCCTGCTGAGACAAACGATGCCAATGCACCGGCAGAAGCCGCGGCAGACGCAACAGACAGCGACGGCACTACCGGAACAGGCGACGCCGCTCCTGACCTAGATGACCAGTCTACGGATGCCGGCCATGTGAATGGCGCGGAAACGACCGCGAGCAGTAACGCTGCGCCACAAAATGGTGCAGCAGACGAAACGTCGGTTGCAGAAGAGGTTAGTGCGGACAGTTCCGAAGCTGAATCCAGGGCCGGAAGCACAGACGCAGATCAACCAGCTGCAGATGAAGAGCCTGCCGAGCCGCAGAAACCTTCGGCTCCCGCCGAACCAGTTGTGACAAGCGAAACAGCGACAGGTGCCTCGGAAGACAAGCCGAAACGGGGCGGATGGTGGCAACGCGGCCGCTCGTTCTTTTGAAAGCTGAAACGTGAATAAGAAAAGGCGGCCAATTGGCCGCCTTTTTTATGGCCGTTCTGAAACTTGAAGCTCACGCAATCAGAGTACTGACCGATCCAAATAAAGCTTTGCAAAGTCGGTGGTTCTCAGACACACCTCAGCTCACCCAGGCAGAGAGCCGGTTGACCGCCTCTTTCATATCCGGGTGCGCCCCGGCAAAGGAAAAGCGCATGAAGTGATGGCCTGCAACCGGGTCGAAGTCGACGCCGGGCGTCGCCGCAACCCCGGCCTCGTGCAACATGCGCTTCGTGAATTCAAGACTGTCGGATGTGAACGCACTCACGTCCGCGTAGATGTAGAATGCCCCGTCCACCGGAAGCAGCCGATCAAACCCGATTGCCGGCAACGCTGTGAGAAGCAGGTCGCGGTTTGCGGCATACCCGGCTTTCACCGATTCCAGTTCTTGCACCGCATCCAGAGCGGCGGTTGCCGCAATCTGCGATATCTCGGGCGGTGAGATATAAAGGCTCTGCGCGATCCGTTCTGTCGGCCGAACCAGCTGCTCTGGCAGGACCATCCATCCGATTCGCCAGCCCGTCATGCAATAATATTTTGAGAAGCTATTGATGATGATCGTGTTTTGGGAGGTCTCCAGAGCCGTCTTCTGCTCTCCGTCATAGTCCAGCCCATGGTAGATCTCATCGGAAACGAACCAGATCCGCTCTTCGTCGCAGTATCGGATCAGGTTTTCCAAAGTATCGGCCGGCATCATCGTCCCGGTTGGGTTCGCCGGACTTGCCACGAGGACGCCCTTGACCGGCCCTTCCTTCTGAACCTCCAGAAGGTGATCGGGCGTCAGGCACCAGCGCGTGCTCTCGTCCACCGGCACTTCGACCGGTATCAACCCAAGGGCCTTGATGATGTTGCGATAGGCCGGATATCCCGGCGCCGTCAGTACAATTCTGTCGCCCGGATCGAATGCGGACAGGAAAGCAAGGTTGAACCCTGCCGACGAACCGGTAGTGGCCATGATCCGATCGGGGGATACGCTGATCCCATAAAGGCGCTGGTAGTGCGACGCCAATGCCGCCCGGAGCGTCTTGAGGCCAAGGGCTTCCGTATACCCCAGACGCCCATGCGCCAACGCCGCTTCCGCCGCCGCCCTTGCTGTTTTCGGCGCAGGGGCAGATGGCTGCCCCACCTCCATATGAATGATGGACCGGCCATCAGCCTCAAGCTTTGCCGCCTCGCTCAAGACATCCATAGCAATGAAAGGGGCAACATCACTCCGGCGGGATGGGGAAAACGCAGAAGACGGCATGAGGGATCTTTCTTTGAGACTGATGTGCCTTACCTATCGCGTATGTTTGCAGGCGCGCAATCCCACCGGCTGCCAATGGGAGAATTGAAGATGTCCAAAATGTCATTCTGCAATTCTTGACCAGTCGGCATCCGCTCCATACCCTCGCCACACTTTATTGATCAGGCAGCTTGCAAAGCCCGACACCAAAACCGAACCGGTTGGAGACTACCGTATCGTGCCCAGTACACCCCTGAGTTCAATACACTCTTTACGCAGCACCGCGTCCTCCATGGTGCGCAAAGCAATCTGCACAGTTGCAGCTGCAGCGGTTGCGCTTCCGGTTACGCTCACGCCTGCATCCGCGCAAAGGGGCAAACTTCCGCTGGTCCGGGATGCCGAAATCGAAGACCTATTGCGCGATTACGCGACGCCCATCTTCAAAGCGGCCGGAATTGCCAATGCCGAGCCCCAGATCATTCTCGTCAACGACAAGAGCTTTAACGCGTTCGTTCCTGATTCCCGCCGCATGTTCATCAATATCGGCGTCATCATGGAGTCGGAGACGCCCGGCGAAGTGATTGGTGTTATTGCCCATGAAACCGGGCACATTGCGGGCCGCCACCTCGTCCGGCTGCGCTCGGCGGCGGCCAATGCACAGATCATCTCGGTGATCGGGATGATCCTGGGCGCAGGTGCTGCAACCGCAGGTGCCGCAGCCGGTTCCGGCAGTGCTGCCTCGGGCGGCGCTGCTGCTGCCCTGGGCGCTGGTTCGGTCGGCCAACGCTCCCTTTTGTCCTATCAGCGCGGCGAAGAAGCGGCGGCGGACCGGGCTGCTCTGAGATATCTGAACGCAACAGGCCAAAGCCCACGTGGTCTTCTGAAGACATTCCAGCGGATGTCCGAACAGCAGATGTTCTCGCGGCGCTTTGCTGATCCCTACGCGCAGAGCCACCCCATGGCCCAGGAACGCTTCAACGGCTTGGTGCGCGATGCTCAATCGTCGAAATATTTCGACAAACCGGAGGACTATGTTCTCCAGTACCGCCATGACCTTGCCAGGGCGAAGCTGTTTGCCTTTACAAGCCACCCATCCGCGACCCTTCGTGCCTATCCGCGCAGTGACAAAAGTCCTGCCGCCCAATACGCCCGTGCAATCGCCGCCATGCAAAGCCGGGGCAAGGCAGCCGTCAAGGAAATTGACGCCCTGATCCGGACTCAGCCCAACAATCCCTACTATTACGAACTGAAGGGCCAGGCTCTTCTGGAAGGCGGCGATCCCCGCGGCGCCATTGCCCCCTTCAGGAAAGCACTGTCCTTCAAGCCGAATGAGCCTCAGTTCCTTGTTTGGCTCGGATACGCGCTGGTCGGCGCGAACAATCCTGCCTATTTGCCCGAGGCGGAACGCATTTTGAAACGGGCGATCCAACGCGACCCGAATTCCGGTGTGGCCTATGCCCAGCTCGCAATCGCACATGGCCGCCAGGGCGAGCGTGCGGAGGCTGACCTGGCAACCGCCAAAAGCCTTATGGTCCGCGGGGATTTCGAAGCCGCAAAGCGCTACGCCGCCCGTGCTCAACAAAGTTTGAAGCGAGGAACGCCCGCTTGGCTTCAAGCCGACGACATTGTGTCGTACAAACCACCGAATTTGCAAAGACGCGGATAAAGCGTGATGACCATTGCAACGCATGAAGGCAGTTGCATGAGGAGCCCCATATGACCAGCATTTCCCGCCAATTCAAATGTGGACTACGGTCCGCGCTGTTTGCTGCAACAGCCGTTTTCCTGGCAGCAACCAGCAGCTTCAATCCGGCGTCCGCCCAGGACCTCAACAAGGATGAGGTTGGCGAGATCGTTCGCGAGTACCTTTTGGAAAACCCGGAAGTCATCATGGAAGCGCTGAATGAGTTGCAGCGCCGTCAGGACGAGGCGCAGGAACTGGCCCGCCGGGAAGCGCTGACCAGCAATGCCGGCGTTCTGTTTGACTCCACCCGTCAGGTCGTCCTTGGAAACCCGGAAGGCTCCGTAACCGTTGTTGAATTCTTCGACTACAATTGCGGTTACTGCAAACGGGCCTATGGCGACATGGTCAGACTGATTGAGGCCAATCCCGACCTTCGCGTGGTCTTGAAGGAGTTCCCGATCCTCGGCCCCGAATCCCAGGCAGCCGCGACCGTGGCGGTTGCCGTCAACTCGGTTGCGCCGGACAAGTATCTCCAGTTTCATGAGACCCTTCTGCTGGGGCGCGGTGTTGCCAATCAGGACAGTGCCATGCAGGCAGCTCTTGCGGCAGGGGTCAACGAGGATGACCTGATGGCTGCCATGCAAACGGATGAAGCGCAAAGGACGTTTGAGGAAGTTGGCGCACTGGCGCAAAGCCTCGGGCTCAACGGGACGCCTGCCTATGTCGTCGGCGAGGCCATTGTTCCCGGTGCGGTCGGATACGACCAGCTGCAGGCCTTGGTGGATGCCGAGGCGAATTGCGGCGAAACCACCTGCTGATCAAGCCTGTTGGAAAACCCTTTTCTGTAAATACAATGAAAAATCGGGGGTTTTCCAACTCCGCCAGGTTGCCTATAAGGGGGCTACTCCGGTTCCGTTACGGCCCGGGGACAAAGATCTATCCGCTAATCCAATCAGCGGAGCAAACGGCGCAGTACAGGCCGGACATTTGATCGGCAATCGTTCCATCAGATGTTCATTTTGGAAACGGGAATACCCCGTGCCCGGCGGGCGCGGAGCGGTGCGACCGGATCCTGGCAAAACCTCTGTGCCAATTGCGGTCCTAGTGTGAGAGCCAAAAGATATGCGTAAAGATAACAAGAATTTCGACACGGCCCTGATCCGCGATCTCGCCGTCCTCCTGGATGAGACGAACCTTTCCGAGATTGAACTTGAACAGGGCGAAACGCGCATTCGTGTTGCGCGTCAGTTGTCGATCAACGCGCCTGTGAACTTTGCAGCGGCTCAGCCGGCAGCAGCGCCTGCACCAGCTGCCGCGGCAGCTCCGGCAGCCGCCGCGCCAGCCGCAGCCGACAACGCCGCCCATCCCGGCACAATCACATCTCCGATGGTCGGCACCGCCTATCTTGCGCCAGAACCTGGCGCAGCTGTCTTCATTCAGGTGGGCGACAAGGTCAGCGAAGGCCAGACAATCCTGATCATCGAAGCCATGAAGACGATGAACCACATCCCGGCGACAAAATCCGGCACCGTCAAGCAGATCCTCGTCGACGACGCACAGCCGGTGGAATTCGGCGAACCCCTCATCATCGTCGAATAAGGAGCCGCTACGGCCATGTTTTCCAAAATCCTTATTGCCAATCGCGGCGAGATCGCTCTGCGTATCCTGCGCGCGTGCAAGGAACTGGGCATTTCCACAGTCGCGGTCCATTCCACGGCAGATGCCAACGCCATGCATGTCCGCCTGGCCGATGAGAGTGTTTGTATCGGCCCGCCCGCAGCCAGGGACAGTTATCTGAATATCCCGAACCTGCTGGCGGCGTGTGAAATCACAGGCGCGGATGCGGTTCACCCCGGCTACGGCTTCCTGTCGGAGAACGCAAGGTTTGCGGAAATCCTGGAAGCGCATAACATCGAATTCATCGGTCCGACCGCGGAACACATCCGGATCATGGGCGACAAGATCCAGGCCAAACAGACGGCCAAGGACCTTGGAATCCCTGTGGTTCCCGGATCTGACGGCGCGGTCACAGCTGCCGATGATGCCCATGCAATCGCACGTGAAATCGGCTATCCGGTCCTTGTGAAGGCCGCAGCGGGCGGTGGTGGCCGCGGCATGAAAGTGGCCAAAACCGAGGCTGAGCTCGACACTGCCCTGTCAACGGCGCGCTCGGAAGCGGCGGCTGCATTCGGCGACGATGCCCTTTACATGGAAAAGTATCTCGGAAAGCCCCGGCATATCGAGATCCAGGTTCTGGGCGATGGCAAAGGCAACGCCGTTCATTTGGGTGAACGCGACTGTTCGCTGCAGCGCCGCCACCAGAAGGTTCTGGAAGAGGCCCCTTCCCCAAGCCTGAACGCGGCCCAGCGCAGCGAGATTGGTGAGATTGTCGCCAATGCCATGCGCAAGCTGAAATACCGGGGCGTCGGGACCGTGGAGTTCCTGTATGAAAACGGCGAGTTCTATTTCATTGAGATGAATACGCGTTTGCAGGTTGAGCACCCGGTCACCGAAATGATCACCGGGATCGATCTTGTGAACGAACAGATCCGGATTGCCGCGGGCGGCGACCTCGACATGACGCAGGACGACATCAAGTTCGACGGTCATGCGATCGAATGCCGGATCAATGCCGAGGATCCGGTCAACTTCACGCCGTCACCGGGTACAATCACCTACTACCACCCGCCGGGCGGACTTGGTGTGCGGGTCGATTCAGGTGTCTACCAAGGCTACAAAATCCCGCCTTATTACGACAGCCTGATCGGCAAGCTTATTGTCCACGGACGTAATCGTGTTGAATGCATGATGCGCTTGCGCCGTTGCCTGGATGAGTTTGTGGTTGACGAGATCAAGTCGACTATTCCGCTTTTCCGTGATTTGGTGGACAATCAGGAAATCGCAAACGGTCAGTATGACATTCACTGGCTGGAAAAATATCTGGCGGAGAAGTCGAGCTGACCGGACGCACGGGAGGGATTAACGCCCTCCCATCCGGAAAGTGAGGCCTCATGGCTGGATACAAAGACGACATCGTCATGGAAATCACGCCGCAGGTGCTTTTGAAAGCTTATGCCTGCGGCCTGTTTCCAATGGCGGAATCCGCAGATGATCCGGGGCTATTCTGGCTTGAACCGGAACATCGCGGCATCCTTCCCCTCGACAGTTTCCATTTGCCGCGACGTCTCAGACGGACCATCCGCAATGATGTTTTCGAAGTCCGTGTCAGTACGGATTTCCAGGCGGTGATCGACGGGTGTGCGGAGCCCATGCCCGGCCGCCAGAAGACCTGGATCAACCGGGAGATACGCCGTCTTTATGGCGAACTTTTTGAAATGGGCTACTGCCACACAATAGAAGCCTGGCAGGATGGCGAACTGGTGGGCGGCCTTTACGGCGTCAGTTTGAATGGCGCGTTTTTCGGCGAGAGCATGTTCACCTTCAAAACAGACGCCTCGAAAGTGTGTCTGGCCCATCTGGTGGCGCGGCTGATCATTGGCGGGTACACACTGCTCGATACGCAGTTTGTAACCGATCACCTGAGTAAATTCGGCACGCAGGAAATCTCCCAGTCGGACTACAATGCGCGTTTGGCCAATGCCCTGCAACAGGAAACCGATTTTTACGCCCTTTCGCCGCAAGCCTGCGGGCAAGAGGTCCTTCAGGTGCTGGATAGCTGGAAGAAGTAACGGGTGCAGGCCTTTCCACGGAGGTAACCGTGACAAGTTCGTACTTCTGGCGCGCAGCTTTCTAGTGGATATTCAGCCCTTCGATTTCGCACACCATCCATTTAATCTACCGGGCATGCGCAGGTAAGATGCTTTCCTGTATGAGCTGCCAAGACGATTTTCAAAGGGCATACAATGTCGATATCCATTGAATTGAGTGACGGCGGTTCTCCAACAAAGGCAGATTATGATCTTGTGATCATTGGCGGAGGCCAAGCAGCGCTGGCCCTTGCCTACTATCTTCGCCGCTCAGATCTGTCCTATGTGATTTATGATTCGGAGGACGGTCCGGGGGCGGCATGGCGGCATGGCTGGCAATCGCTCCGGCTGTTTTCACCGGCTGTCTACAGCTCCCTCCCCGGCTGGCCAATGCCGCCCAGCGCAGGAAAAGCCTTTCCCTCGCGCGAGGAAGTCATAGACTATCTGGCCCGTTACGAAGCACGCTACGCCATACCGGTAGAGCGGCCGGTTCGCGTGCGGGCGGTGGAAAGCACCGGCACGTGCCTTCGCCTTAAACTGTCAGATGGCCGCACGAAGCTGGCGCGAGCGGTGGTCAGTGCCACCGGCACATGGAGTGCGCCCTTCGTCCCGGATTATACTGGAAGACTGTCCTTTCACGGCCACCAGGTGCATTCAGCGCATTACCAAGGCCCGGGCGCGTTTGCCGGACAAAGAGTGCTTGTGGTTGGCGGAGGAAATTCTGGCGCGCAAATCCAGGCAGAGCTCAGCGAAGTGGCGCATTCCACTTGGGTCACCATAGACCCGCCCGAATTTTTGCCAGATGATGTCGACGGACATGCCCTGTTCGAACGCGCAACAGCGAAAGTCACCGGCAACGGCGCGTCCACCCAGTCCGGGTTTGGCGATATCGTGATGGTTCCACCGGTGAGGGCGGCCCGGGATCGCGGCGACCTGACCAGTGAACGTCCCTTTCTGGAGATGACTAGCGACGGTGTTGTCTGGCCAGACGGGCGCCACGAACCGGTTGATACCATTATCTGGTGCACCGGTTTCCGCCCCGCCACAGATCATCTAAAACCCCTCGGCATTGTCGGGCAAAATGGCAAGGTGGAGGTGATTGACAACCAATCGGCCGGCGAACCACGGCTATGGCTTGCCGGATACGGCAACTGGACCGGCGCAGCGTCGGCGACGTTGATCGGCTCGTCGCGGGTCTCTCGAAGTCTCGTCCCGCGCCTTGTGGCGTTTCTTGAGGCCAAAGTATCGGGCGTTTAGCAGGAAATGCCATAAGAGATTGGACCACCCCACAATCGATAAGACTTAGACGGCATATCGATCCCGATTTACCGCCGGGCGGTCCAGTCCATAAAAAAACCGGCAAGGACGTGTCCTCACCGGCTCTTGGACCTTGATAGCCTGCTTGACCTACTGTCCGGGTGTCCAGGCCTGATAATCACCGGTGACTTCCGGCCGCTTTTCCGGTGTCAGGATCGAACCATCGGGACGGTAGGCTTCGGCTGTCCCGGTCTTGTTTTCCCGGTGGGGCTGCTGCCAATGCTTTGCGTGGTAGGTTTCATCCGACGGCGGGGTATCAACCCGGTGGTGCATCCAGCCGTGCCAACCCGGCGGAATTGTCGAGGCTTCCGCCAAACCATTATAGATCACCCAGCGTTTCTTTCCGGCACGTTCCTTATAGTAGGTGTTGCCGAATTCATCCTCACCGACGAACTCGCCCTTGCGCCATGTGAAAAAGCGCGTGCCAAGCGTTTGGCCATTCCACCAGGTGAAAAACTGAAGAAGAAACGTTTTCATGGCCCCGAACAGGTCCTTTGGTTTCGCGTCCGATGCGGGACGCCAATCGCCAGCGCCCGATTTCGCCGGAATATGGCGGCAACGAGCGTTACTGTCCAGTGCCGCACCGCCGCAGGCGGATAAATTTCAAAACAAAGCCCAGCCGCCCCTTCATCCAAAGGGCAATCCCTCACCAGTTTGCTCTGATACTCTGAGGTTTTCCAGCTCCCGAGCTCAGCACAACTCAGCAAGTCAAAGGCATCCGGCTTAGTTGAGTTTTACGCCCTTTACCGCCGCAAAGCCCGCGTTCCGGATGTGGCGCGCCGCCGCTGACTGTTTTTTCGCCGGCGCAAACCCGTCCTTGTCCAGCTTCCGCCGCGCAAACCGGTCCGGTCTTTCCGGTTCCGGTTTCTTGTCGAATGCCGCCTCAACGGCCCCCTCGAGTTCTGCTCGTTTTTGTAGGGCCTGGTGATGCAACGCCCGCGCCCCCGCAAGCGACTGCATTTTCTCTGCCTGAACATCCATGGTCTTTTGAATGCCATAGATGTTGTAGAATCCGGAATGCTCCAGAATCATCGGCCGGTCATCGTTCAACAGCCAGCGGAGCCGTTTGAACAATGTCGACGGAGACACCGGTTTGACCAGAACATGGTGAGCGCCTGCCCTCAGCGCCTTGTCCACCAGCGGACGGGTGCCATGGGCCGTGATGAAGAGAATCGGCACATAACACAGCGGTTCCATGTGCCGGTGGCGCACAAGACGCAGGAACTGGTAGCCGGAGGTCGGCGCCATCCGCCAATCGGTGAGAATCACATTCGGCGGCTCTGCCAGGCTCGCCTCCAATGCGTCATCAACCGAATCGAAGACCCGCACACGGGCGACTTTAAAACTGAGCAGAATCGATCTCAGGATCGTCTGCATCGGCTTGCTGTCTTCTACGACGACAGCATCAATGTCTTCCATTGCGAGGCCGAAAGCGGCGTGATGCTTCATGTGGGCGGACCCTTTCCCTGTCACACCCGCAGTAAAACAGGCCCGCCTTAAACCCGCTTGAAATGCAGGTCCTCGATTTTCGTCAAACTTTCATAAAATTTGATCTAATATCATCCACAGGGTTCGAAAGGCTGCTCGCCGCCATATGCTGAGCCGCGAAAGCAAGCGCCAAATTCCGCCGCTGGCGGTGTTGCCGGGCCGCTCCCCGATATCCACACAGACACACAATATTTTGCGCTTGGCCGCCAGTTGGGCACTAGCTGTTGTCACACAGCGCTTGACCTTAAGAATTCATTTACTTTAGTTTCCTAACCATTGCGATGTGCGTAGTCGGAGGCTCTCCCGGGCACTCTGATCATCCGAAACATAAGTAACCGAGTATCTGATCCGGCATGTACTTTTACAGGCCGGTCGCCGGTTTTCGCGTGCCGGGTTCGGACTACATGTCGTGACAAAGCTGTTGATTAACACTATATATAGTGGATCAAGGGATACTAAGCGCTAGATGCAGCATATGTAGCTGTGACATACAGGATCGGCATCCAGGGACGAGGCGGGCCATACGCCACTTTGGGTGACATGCGGCAACGACTGCCGGTTCGGGGAAACCGGTTGGGGATTTAAGGGGACTTGAGAAAATGCGGATCGAGCGGCGCTACACCAAGGAAGGCCAATCGCCTTACGCCGACATTGAGTTTCGGACAGCAACAAGCGAAATCCGGAACCCGGACGGGTCAATCGTATTCCGGCTGGAAGACATTCAGGTACCAGCCCAATTCAGCCAGGTCGCATCCGACATTCTGGCGCAGAAATATTTCCGCAAGGCCGGGGTTCCCGCGAAACTGAAGCCAGTTGAAGAGAACACCGTTCCGTCCTGGCTCTGGCGCCGGGAAGCCGATGAGAAAGCCCTCGCAAAGCTGCCGGAAGAAGACCGCTACGGCTCTGAGATCGACGGACGGCAGGTGTTTGACCGCCTTGCCGGCACGTGGACCTATTGGGGCTGGAAAGGCGGCTACTTCGATTCGGAGGCAGACGCCCACGCATTCTTTGACGAACTGCGCTATATGCTCGCGACCCAGAAGGTCGCCCCGAATTCCCCGCAGTGGTTCAACACCGGTCTTCACTGGGCATACGGCATCGATGGTCCGAGCCAGGGCCACTACTATGTCGACTTCCAGACCGGCAAGCTGACCAAGTCCAAGACAGCCTACGAACATCCGCAGCCGCATGCCTGCTTCATCCAGTCCGTTCAGGATGATCTGGTCAATGACGGCGGCATCATGGATCTTTGGGTCCGCGAAGCGCGCCTGTTCAAATATGGCTCCGGCACCGGCTCGAATTTCTCCCATGTGCGCTCTGAAGGAGAAAAACTGTCCGGCGGCGGTAAGTCCTCGGGCCTGATGAGCTTTTTGAAAATTGGCGACCGGGCAGCCGGGGCGATCAAGTCCGGCGGCACGACCCGCCGCGCAGCCAAGATGGTCGTCGTTGACGTCGACCATCCCGATATCGAGGAATACATTACCTGGAAGGTGAAGGAAGAGCAGAAGGTTGCAGCTCTCGTCACCGGCTCCAAGATTTGCCAGAAGCACCTGACGGCGATCATGAAGGCCTGCGTAAATTGCGAAGCCGATAACGGCGATTGCTTCGATCCGGCCAAAAACCCTGCCTTGAAGCGGGAGATCCGCGCCGCCAAAAAAATGATGGTGCCGGAAAATTACATTCAGCGCGTGATCCAGTTTGCACGCCAGGGGTTCACCCAGATCGACTTCCCGATCTACAACACCGACTGGGATTCAGAAGCCTATCTGACTGTCGCCGGCCAGAACTCCAACAACTCTGTCCGTGTCACTGACGGCTTCTTGAACGCGGTCACCGACGATGGCACGTGGGACCTGACAGCCCGCCGCACCGGCGACGTCATGAAAACCATCAAGGCAAAGGAACTTTGGGAGCAGATCGGTTACGCCGCCTGGGCGTCCGCAGATCCGGGCCTGCAGTACCACACCACGATCAACGACTGGCATACGTGCCTGGCAGATGGTGAAATCCGCGCATCCAATCCGTGTTCGGAATACATGTTCCTGGATGACACGGCCTGTAACCTGGCCTCGTTGAACCTGATGCAGTTCCGCAACGAAGACGGAACGGTCGCGATCGACAATTTCGAGCACGCAACCCGTCTGTGGACCGTTGTCCTGGAAATCTCGGTCCTGATGGCGCAGTTCCCGTCCAAGGAAATTGCCGAACTGTCCTACAAGTTCCGCACGCTTGGTTTGGGATACGCCAATATCGGCGGCCTTCTGATGACCTCGGGCATTCCGTACGACAGTGACGAAGGCCGGGCGATCTGCGGCGCCCTCACCGCCATCATGACCGGCGTCTCCTACGCGACATCCGCCGAGATGGCTGGTGAACTCGGATCCTTCCCGGGGTACAAGAAAAACGCCAAGCATATGCTGCGGGTCATCCGCAACCACCGCCTTGCAGCGCACGGCGAGGCGGTCGGCTACGAGGGCCTGAACACCAACCCGGTTCCCCTTGACCACGTGTCCTGCCCGGACCCGATCCTGATCGACCGTGCCAAGAAAGCCTGGGACCGTGCTCTGGAACTCGGCGAAAAGAACGGTTACCGCAATGCGCAGGCTACCGTGATTGCCCCGACCGGCACCATCGGTCTGGTGATGGACTGTGACACCACGGGTATTGAGCCGGACTTCGCGCTCGTGAAGTTCAAGAAGCTTGCAGGCGGCGGCTACTTCAAGATCATCAATCGGGCCGTTCCCGAAGCCCTGCGCAAGCTTGGCTACAAGGAGAGTGAAATCGGCGAGATCGAAGCCTATGCCGTCGGCCATGGCTCCATCGACCAAGCACCAGGCATCAACCCGGCATCGCTCAAGACCAAAGGGTTTTCCGACGAAAGCCTTGCCAAGCTGAAAGACGGCATGAAGTCGGCCTTCGACATCAAGTTCGTCTTCAACCGCTGGACGCTCGGTGATGACCAGATGAAGGCGCTCGGCGTCTCCGACGAGCAGCTGGAAGATCCGGAATTCGAATTGCTTCCGTTCCTCGGCTTCTCCAAGGCCGATATTGAAGCTGCAAACACCCATGTCTGCGGCGCGATGACGCTGGAAGGGTCGCCCTTCTTGAAGGAAGAGCACTATCCGGTGTTCGACTGTGCCAACCCGTGTGGGCGCATCGGCAAGCGTTTCTTGTCCGTGGAAAGCCACATCCGCATGATGGCCGCGGCCCAGCCGTTCATCTCCGGTGCGATCTCCAAGACGATCAACATGCCGAACGATGCGACGGTTGAAGACTGCATGGAAGCCTACATGCTGTCCTGGAAGCTGGCATTGAAAGCCAACGCACTCTACCGCGACGGCTCCAAGCTCAGCCAGCCGCTCAATGCGCAGCTGCTGTCCGACGACGAAGACGAAGCGGAAGATGCGGCCGAGGAAGTCGCCGCCCTGCCGCAGGCCGCCAAGGCCGAGGTGGTTGCCGAGCGCATTGTCGAGCGGATTGTCGAGCGCGTCGTGCGGGAGCAGGAAAAACTGCCGCACCGCCGCAAGGGCTACACGCAGAAGGCCAAGATTGGCGGGCATACCGTGTTCTTGCGCACGGGCGAATATGAAGATGGCCGTCTGGGCGAAATCTTCATCGACATGAACAAGGAAGGCTCCGCCCTTCGCGCGTTCATCAACAACTTCGCCATCTCCGTCTCGCTTGGCCTGCAATATGGTGTGCCGCTCGAGGAATATGTCGATGCGTTCACCTTCACCAAGTTCGAACCGGCCGGCATGGTCCAAGGCAACGATGCGATCAAGAACGCAACGTCGATCCTCGACTATATTTTCCGCGAGCTTGCCGTCTCCTATCTTGGCCGCCACGAACTGGCGCACGTCCCGCCGGAAGTCTTCAGCGGCGACAAGGTGTCAGCCGGCACCATGAAAGACAAGAAGGACAACGGCATGGTGTCTCACGGCCTTGTCCGTGGTCAGACCGAACGCTTCCGTCTTGTCTCCGGCAAGGATGAGCCCGTGGGTGAGATCACCGAAGCCGTGAAGGCCGAATTGGCAGGCACGATTGGCGGCCAGACGGCAGCTGTTGCAACGGCCTTTGCCCGCAGCACGGAAGCCGTGGTCACAGCGGCTTTGGAAACGGCCCCTGCCCCGCAGGTCAAGACGGCGGCACAGCAGATCGCCCAGGCCCGGATGAAAGGCTATGAAGGCGAAAGCTGCGCCGAATGCGGCAATTTTACAATGGTGCGCAACGGCACCTGCCTGAAATGCGACACCTGCGGCAGCACTTCGGGCTGTAGCTAAGACTTAGCCGGGAGTTCGTGTCCGTGACGGCATAGGATGGACTATTTAGGCCAATAAATGGCTCATACGGCCCTAGGGCCACAAAACCCGCCCATCGGAGACGATCGGGCGGGTTTTCAGTATTCTGTTGATTTCGGTCGGTTGCGATGTCCGTTCTTAAGAGCGTTTCTGTGTGAAACAGCCAGTTCGACTTTACAGGGCTATGCAACCCTGAGTAATATTCTCCGTGCAAGTCGGTTGAAGGAACGCAGTTATCAACCCAGTCCCGACAATAACCGCCTCTCAATTCGCAACCGCCTTCGAACTTAGGCCAAATCTTGTTGCATGGTTCCTCGGAGCCGGCGCATCGGCAGCTTCCGGCATTCCAACCGGATACGCCATGATCCGGGGTTTCAAGGCTCAGATCTTTTGCCGCGAGACGAACCTTTCGAAGCGGGAGATCGATACAGCCGATCCCATCTGGATCGACAGGATTGACGCATTCTTCAAAAAAACTTCGCACCTGCCCCCCGACGGTGACCCAATGGAGTATGCCGCGGCCTTCGAAGCGGTATACCCGCAACCTCGGCATCGACGGCAGTACATAAACGATGCGATCTCCAAGGGTACGCCCTGTTTTGGGCACAAGGTGCTGGGAAGCTTGATGGCCGCCGGCAAAGTAGATTGTGTGTTCACGACGAACTTCGATCCGCTGATTGAAGAGGCAGCACTTTCCGCAAACGCAATCCTTCCTGTCGTCGATCAGAAACGTCCGACAGTGGCAGCGCTCGACTCCGCCGATCGAGCCATGCGCTGCCTCAATGAATCCGACTGGCCGATGATCGCCAAGCTTCATGGCGATTATCAGTCGACCTCGATCAAGAATACGGGTTCGGAGTTAGAGCAGCAGGACATCCGAATGCGTCATGTTTTGGTGGAAGCCGGCAAGCGTTTCGGGATGGTATTTATCGGCTATAGTGGTCGCGACGCCTCGATCATGGAAGCATTGACCGCCGTGCTTGATGCGCCTTCGCCTTTCCCGAATGGACTTTACTGGCTCACCGCGTCGGCCTCCCGCTTGCTGCCCTCTGTGTCTGAATTCCTGAAACGGGCCCAGCTCGCCGGCGTTGACGTAGCTGTCGTCGAGTGTGCGACCTTTGACGAACTGAGCGCCGACATCACTAAAACGACTGACCTGCCTCAACCGCTCTTTGATCTGGTGATGGCCGGGCGACCTGCACCACGCTTGGTGCCAGTTCAGCTGCCTGCTGCTGAGGCCCGCGCTTTCCCTGTTTTACGCTGTTCCTCTCTACAGATCGAAGGAATGCCGAGTGCTGCCCGGCGGATAAAACTCTCGCAGAGCACAACCTCTCCCGTTGTACGAGAGCTATTGAAGGAGAAAGGGGTCAGGGCGACCGTCGCCGCGCTCGGACGAGAGCTCGCCGTCTTTGGCAAAGATCGGGAGATCCTCGATGCACTTTCTTCGTTCGGAGCGACACTCGGTGGTGAGATTGAACTGAATCCGGCCCAAGACAGTTGGGCAAAGGGTCTTATCTATGATGTATTAGTCAGAAGCTTAGCGCGGCGAATTCCACTCATTCCGCGCTTTAAACGCGCTGGACATTCCGTAGTCATTGCTTCGCCGCGCGATGGGGATGACCCGGAAAGGACACGCCGCGACGCGAAGATGCTATCAAATCTTCGGAGCGCTTATAATTGCGAGCTTACCGGCAAGGTTCCCGGCCTCGGGCTCCCGTTTCAGGAAGGCCTGCTCCTGAAACTTGACCTGATCGATGGCCGCTGGTGGTGCGGTTTCGAACCCTACACCTTTGTGCATATCCCTCGTCCAGAAGTCACAAAGGATGAATATCTGCCGCAACCGGAAGTCGCCAACAGAGATCCGATGGCTGCTCGTCCTTACGCGGGCGGTGATCCGGCCGGTGACTGGCGCCGGGAACGGTGGGCCCAACGTTACAATCGAAACTGGGCCCAAATAATCGCGGCTTGGGCGAAGCTTCTAACCAACACCGAAGACGGGACCACGCGAGCTTTTGGACTAAAAGAGGGCACAGGGATTGATGCGGTGTTTAGAGTCTTCCCAGTCACGGGCTGGAGTCGCCCAGGACATCATCATGCCTATTTTGACAGGACCAATTGATGAGCAATCCGGCGCTTTTGACGAAACTTCCGCCATTCACCTTGTTGGACGAACCGGATCTTTCGTTCTCGCCCTCGGACTCTTCACAGGTTGATGTCCATCCGCTTCGAGGTCTTGCGAAATTCGGACCTTATTCCAAAGGGTCGTTCGGCGGCTTTACTTCTCGCGTCAGGATCGCAACCGTAGGTCCGGAGAGCGCTTTCAAACGGCGCGGTGAGTTGATGCTTTCACTACGCAATACGCACCGACCTTCTGACAGGTCCGAATATGTCCCCCCATATCCGGGTTTCGAGAAACTCTACCATGTGGAGCTCGTTTCGGCACCACGTGATGCTCACATCAAATGGCCTGAGAATATCTATGACTTCGCCGGAGATGGCGATCCACAAACCCGGCTCTTCCTTGCCATGGAAGCAGCATTCCGACAGCTAGAGCTTGTGCGAAACGAATTTGACGTCGTACTTGTCCATTTCCCAGACAGTTGGAATCCGGCCACGCGCAGCAAGTTATTCGACGCCCATGACGCACTCAAAGCGCTCGGTGCCAGATTCAAGATTCCAACTCAGGTCTTGAATGATCGCGCTTTTACCTTCAAGCACAAGGCTTCTCTTGCGTGGCGACTTGCAACCGCGCTCTATGTTAAGGCCGCCGGCACTCCGTGGAAGCTTGCACCGCTAAAGGGCGTTCCCACTGACACGGCGTACATAGGACTGGCATATGCGCTGCGTGGCGACCAACGGGATGCGCATTATGTGACGTGTTGCTCGCAGGTGTTCGATATGGACGGCGGCGGCATGCAATTTGTGGCGTTCGAAGCTCAAGATCCTATTGCCGACCTTGCTGAGGCGCGTAGGAATCCATTCCTAAGCCGCGATGACATGCGCGCCGTGCTCGCACGCAGTTTGGAACTTTACCAAGGGCGTAACGGAGGCAATCTGCCGAAGAGGATGGTCATCCACAAGACCACAGCCTTTAAAAATAGCGAGATCGAAGGGGCATTCGATGCGCTGACTGGCGTCCCAGAGATCGAGTGCGTCGAGGTAAGTTCGTCCTCCTGCTGGCGCGGTGTTTGGCTGATCGAGTCAGGAGTGCGTAACCCTCCTACAAAGCCGTCAGGCTATCCGGTGCCACGTGGAACCATGGTGGTTAGGTCTGGTAATTCTGCTCTGGTCTGGGTCGCAGGAAACGCGCCGGGTGTCTCGACCAAGGGCGACTATTATCAAGGCAAAAAGAGCATTCCACGACCGCTGGAGCTAATCCGTCATGCTGGCAGTGGCCCCCTCGAACTGACCGCTCACGAGGCATTGGCACTAACCAAGATGGATTGGAACAACGACGCACTCTACGATCCGGTGCCGGTCAGCATCCGCTATTCGCAGAGACTAGCCCGTACAATCGCGAATGTCCCTGACCTACCGCGAAACGTCTACCCCTATCGGTTGTTCATGTAAGCTCCGACTCCGGCGTACAATTCGTACCAGATAATCTAAACTAGAAGCGGCCGTTAAGCGTTTCGTACAGGCACCACGTTGTGAAACCAGCCGAGTACTCTCAAACAGATGTGATCCAGGGTACGGAAAAATTTCGTTGAACCGAAATAACCAAATTATGGTGCGGCCTTTTTCCATCTCCGACTCTCCATGCGGTTTTACCTGCAACGAAGTCCCTGATCTCGTATCAAAACTGGTTAATGGCTTGCCACCGATACGCATATTTTAAGCTGTTGCGTCGCAAGGGAAAAACAACGCACCTCGAACAGTGCGGTAACCCCTCGTGATCGTCTCTAACCATAGAACGCAGTTCTCGTCACACCCAGGCCAAGGTCGAGGGTACGACACCACGTTGGGAACGCCGATACAAACCGGTTGTGTCATGTCCTTCGTTAGCAGCCTAAGAGACTTGCTGCCGAACAAAAGCTTCGTGTCAGAACACACGAGATCACTAAGGCTTGGGACTTGAATTACCTAGATCGCATTCCCGTATTTCGATACCCGCATCAGTTGCAAAGGCAAGGATATCAGAACACACGAGGGCATCTTCAAAAAGCAAATCGAGACTTTGGACTTCAGAATTTTCGACATACTCAACAATTTCACTGGGAAGGTCTTCGGAGCGATTTTGATGCTTCAAAAGCCGCAAGATTGACCTACGTTTTTCGATTTCCGAACCTTCTTTAACCCCATCATCATGTACCTTCCGAAACAAAGAATCTTCTCTGACTTCAGGTTGAACTTCCATCGGTATCTCTCCCATAAAAATCTCCGACCTTCTTCGAATGGAAGCCATCCCAACGCATGAAACAAGTGCCGGCGCTAAGTCGTTGGGAGCAAGTTCATGAATTGCTCTTTGAATGAGTTTTTCGGAAAACTGACGAAAATTGGGAACCTCACGAAGCAATAGCCCCAAGCATGCCGCCCGGAAGTTCTCGTGGGCGAGAAATTCTTCAGAGTTTCCTGCCCCCGCATCAACGACATAATACCGATGCCCAATACAACCATATGATTTTTTTTCAACATATCGCTTCTCAGGCAGTGGTTCATCACCTGTGTAATAAACTATTTGAATAATTTTTCGATTGGTGCCATGCGCAGCCAACGCCAACGCACCATACTCCAACATGCGCGCGTCCATGTTCTTAAGGTTGGCTGTTTGAGGTTCAATATGCAGTAGATTGCCACCCTCCAGTTCGGCTAGTATATCGGTGAGATAATACTCCCGGCGAGGCCTTAATTCTCCATCCAACCAGCCAATTACTTTCGGAGTGTTAAATAAAGTCTCCGCAACCCCATGCATCTTGAGCTGCTTCTTTACAATCTCATCGATAGGCCTCCGCTCTGTTACACTTTGCTTCTCTTTGCGCTTCCGATCGTTCACAAGTAAACCTCAAGTAGAATTACAACTTACTTAGATTTTCTTGACTTGCTTGACGAAATGCGCAGTTGCGCAGAACAAGTCAAAATCACCACTTTATTCGAACGGAAAGCCAACGTTAGGATTTAGCGTTGCCCGCAGAAACGCGCGATCGAGTAGCATGTTTCGGAATTCGCAGCTTGTTTCAGGTGCTAGCAAACAGCCATGGCAAGCGGAACCATTGACCGTTGTACCATCAGGTGACAATCCGGGCACGTTGTCGGCACAAATCGGATCGTTGGAGCAGAGTTCATGCCTGTCCAACGCACGGGCAATTAAAGCCGGAATGTTTGGCGCACTTGAAACAAGACCACCCAACGTTCCCTGAGTGCCGGCACCCGCGGTATAAATGAGAATGCCAAGCTTGGTGTAAGCTCCCGACCCTTTTTGTCCCTCGAGAGCATATACCCGCTCCTTGAGGGAGGTCGCCGGATACCCGCAATCCAACGCCAGCTCTGACATCAAGATGTGAGATAGGCTGTGCAAGAAAATGTAGGCGCCTCCCGGGAACGAGATATTGTTGAAACTTTGCGCCCACTGGCGATAGGCCAAGCGCAATTGATCGACACGCTCTTTAACTGCCGGATTGTCCAGCCAGGACTTTATTATGTTGCTGGAAAATTTAAGGAATATCCCTTCTCCGAATTGCTCAACAGCCGGTAACCAATCAGTATCGCTACCGAGCGGAGCCCCTTCCACCGCTAGGAACACTTCCTCCAGTCCACCATCTGAGGCAACCGGTGCCGGCTCCAACCTTGTAAATCCGTAAAGGCAGGAAACCTCCCGCAAGCGATTGACCGCAACGACGCTTTCCAGAATGGAAAAGTCAAGCTTTTTGAGGCCATTCAATTGGTCACGATCAAGTGTCTCCGCATATAGCTGAGAGCCGACGATGTCTTCACCGATGAATTTCTCGCCGCTGGTCAGAATGTCGAATTCAGCGTGCTTTGGAGAATATATAACCGCATCTTCATTCTCACCAACATCAGCCGCTAATTGCTGAACACGGCCAAATATCTCTTCGGCAGTATATCCGGAAAACTCTTGGCCGATTGTGGTGTCCATCTCGAAAAACGCCTTCAGCATTTCAACAGATTTCGCACGACTTAACTTGTCTTGAAATTTGCGGACCAAACTCGTCAGAGCATCCTCTTCTGAAGGAACGGAAATAACGCTCGCGACCTGCGGAAAATAGGCGTTCGTGGCGCCTCTGGTGAGAAAGCGCAAATCCTCTTCGCACTCGTCCAGATCCGCCTCTTTGGATAGCCAGGGCTTGTGGCCCCGACATTTCCCCAGCCGTTTCGGCGAAAAGAGCTCCTCCATGTTGATGAATCGACCGCAGTCGCATGTGACACGAATGTCTTTTGGATCCGCACTGGTGCCCCTGTCCTCCAACCACATCGGACTTTTACAAGGAGTTCCCCCGTGTACGAGAAAGCGCCAATCGATATCCTGTAGATGGCCACGTTTGCAGGCTGCAACAAAACGAATGGGGGTTACGTCGACCTTTCGACCAGAGTCACTCTGAAACTTCCGACGACCGCCCGCGGGGTCAAGCTCCCTCCAGGTCACAAGCCTCCGTTTCGATATTCGTGACTGTTGATCCTGGTCAGCAGTAGCTTCAGGCTCGCAAACAAACCATTCCGGGAATATCAACGCAGGAACCGCCCCCGGGCTCGACCGGCTATTTTCCCCTTCCTGAATAGGAGGTTTCTTGAGGGACAACGACTTGTCTTCCGGAAACCGGCCGCTGCGCTTCAATTCACGCTCGATCATGTCGCGAAGCCGTGGTTCGACGATGGTCTCCATGCTGCCGACATTGGTCCATAAATCGAGACCGCTGATTACCACCGAGCGTGTGGGTAGGTCTACCATCGAGCCTGGACCAAACGTGGTGATCAATTGACTCAGTCTGAGTTCCTGCTGGCTCATGTCAGATCACCTGCGCTTCGTATTTCGTTGTTCCAGGGATCGCGGACGCGCAGGCCGATGGTCGGCTCCACGTCGCGCATGGATTGGCCGGCCTGAAACTGCTGGTGCCGAGCATCGAGATTTCCAATTGTCGGATCCAATGGCGTGTGCAGCAGGCGGGCGCCATTTGCCCGATAGGAGTAGACGAAGTTTCCTCCATTCGCGGTCAGATCGTCCGCAACCGAGATCCAGTCATCGATTAGTTTCTCGACGTTCCTGCGAAGGTTGTCCAGACCATGCGCTTGCAGGATGGGTGAGGCCCGATCTACGATCAGATCAACAATCTGTTTCTTGGCATAGGAACTGTTTCCAAGATCGGCCGCACTTGGCTCCGGCGACATCACTTCGTCGATGTGCCGTCCAATGGCGACGACTATGGCGGCAAGTGCCCTGTCCAAGGCGCGCGCTGCCCAAGGTGTGACACTCGTTGCCTCGACGGCTCGATAAAAGCTTTGGTGAAAATGCGTGAATTGCTCGTAATGAGCCCGATCACGGGGCTTGTGAACATTCAGCAGAGTCACGACCAAGCCTGGCCGTTTGGAGTCCCGCCCAACACGGCTGGTCGCCTGAATGTATTCAGCAGACGTTTTCGGCTGACCCTGGACGACCATGAGCCCGAGCCTGGTAATGTCCAGGCCAACAGATATCATGTTCGTTGCGAGTGCGGTGTCGACAGCGCGGTCTTCACCATAGTTGGTTTCCAGCCGCTTCTTTGCATCTGCAACCTGATCTGTCGAAATTCGAGAGGTAAGCTCGACCGGTTCACCTAGTCGGCGATCCGTAAACGGTGCGCCGACAGGGTGCTTGCGTTGCCGCTGTGCCCCATATCGGAAGACACGATCCCGGACTTCGTCTTCCACAATGCGACGTGACCCGCCGAGCTCCCGCAAAGCGTTGAAATAGCAAAGCGAGGTCATGTAGGGATCTGCTGGATTTGGTGCGGATCCAGCGTTCGCGCCATAGGCTGTCTTTGCATAGGCAGCCAACGTCGTCATTGCGCGCAGGAAGACCAGACGAGGTCCTCGACCTAAAGCGGCCAGGCCCAGATAAAGGCGGGCTGGTTCTTCTTCCGAAGTTCGAGTGACCGCAAAGAAACTGTCATCCCGGGAGATCCCTGGCGGTGGGAACATTGCCGTTTCCCGCCGATTGAACAGCGCCTTGATTTGGCTATCAGCGCGCCTAACGGTCGCTGTCGAAGCAACAATTTTGGGGCGCACCGGTTGGCCCTCGACCGTACGGATGGACAAGCCGTCGATCACGGTTTCGTAGAGGCCAGCAACAGTACCGAGCGGCCCGGAAATCAAATGCAATTCATCCTGGATAATCAGATCGGGGGGATCCAATGACCATCCGTTAGGCAGCCTGTTTCCTTGACCGGGCGTGCCGGCCCCGAAGAATCCACGGTCGGGATCAAAGCGATCGACATGGCCAAAGAAAGCACCCGTTTCACCGATCCATGGAAGAGCGGCAAACTTGTCGACCGTCGCAATCAGGAACGCCGGCAGGCGGACATAGATTTCCTCATCGACGGCAAGGATAGGAAGCGGATCCTCGCCGCTAAACTCGCAGTCCGTGTTCACGCATCGGATTTCCATGCGTGTCGGTGCGTGCATGTTCGGTACGCAATCGAACGAGCTTGGCTTAAAGGCTTCCCCGCACCAGGGACAGTTCTTGATCGGCGCCGGGGCCTCCCTCTTGTCCCGACGATAAGTCCGCACACGCGTGACAGCAGTCTTGTCACCCGTGTTTCCGCGACCTCCCAATATGTTCGGCGAGGCTTTGGAACCGATCCAGAGTCCGATCTCGATCGGCCAGTCGCCTAGTAGCCGTTGTCCTTTCTCGTCTGTCCATCTTGCATCCTTGCGCATTAGCTCCAGCGCACAAACGACACCAGCCGCACGGCCAAGCTGATCGAGGGTCAACAGGCGCAAGGTGTATCGCATGATGACGCTTAAACCTGCACCAAGAACGCCTGAACCCTGAAGTCGCCGCAAGGCGATCATATAGGCTGCAAGCCCGAGGTAGGCTTCCGTCTTACCGCCGCCTGTGGGAAAGAAGAGCAAATCGACAATCTCGCGGTCGCCATCGGTCTTGTCGGTAAGGCCAACGAGATTGAGCAGGACAAAGGCCAGCTGGAACGGCCGCCACGCTGGTGCACCAACCTCGTCTGGGCTCTTGCCAGCCTCGGCTGCAAAGCGCCGACGCGCTGCCTTGGAGACAGCTTCATTCATAGCTTCGAAGGCTTGGCGCGCAAATCGGTTGGTCCGCAGCAAATCGATGCCAGCTGCTATCCGCGCACAGGCCTGTTTCTGATCGGCTACGATTTCTTCCGCGGTCGACTTTCGGGCCGGCACGCCGTCAAAGGTGGAAAGCTGACCTTCCTGACCGGATATCCAGTCGGCGTAGAGCTTGGGAAACGGTTCAAGAGCATCGCCGATCGCAGTTCCACCGCTGTTTGCGAGCCGAGCGAGTTCCTCCATCCGGAACTCAACGCCCTCGATGCCGAGGTTCGGAGCGACTTTCTCGACTTCTGCCTGGGGTATCGGTTGGGTCCAGATGGTTCGGACCACACCGCCCTCCGTCAAGTAATCCGTCGCTGTGTTATGTCCGCTCCCGTAAGACGCGACATCACGGTAGTGCAAATCGTTGATGCGGAGATCCTTCTCATCAACGCCGTAGCCGGTGAGATCCACGTTTGGTTCAATTGGAACATCGGATTTGAGTGTCAACCGAACCTGAAATGCATATGAGAGGTCAGCGAAAGACCGATTGCGGGTTACACTGCGATTGTTGACGACGAAAACGCTGATCGCCCATCCGTCGGAGGCGACTGCACCGGGATGCGGCAATTTGGTTGGCCGGCAGACGATGCGAAGCTCCAAGCCCCCACCTTTTCGTTGCAGCGACGCGCTGTCCGGGATGATCAGGTTCTGCCGGCCCGGTTTGATCTCGATTGTGAGACGCTCGTTCCTCGGAACGCGAACCCAATCGTAGTCTCCTTTAGCGGCTTCCTTACCGTCCAGGACGAGCTCCGGCATTGGTGGTTCGACCTTGTAGTCACCCCAGTCGACGACCGCCTCAAAGGTCTTTGCGTCTTTCGGCAAAATGGCCGTCATGCCGATAGAGGTAGGTAGAAAGCGGCGAACTGTCGTAGCGTCCTTGGCCCCGCTATCATCATCTTCCCCGGTACCCGGTTCTATAGAGTTCTCAAACTCCTCTTGGCATGCTGGGTCATCGGCATCCTCTTTTGCGATTTCGGCATCTGGAAGCGGCGCGATGAAGCCTGTCAAATACCATCTCGACGGTTCTTCGCTGAGGCGCTCATCCGCGAGATCCTGATCCAGCTGAGGTTGACTGGGCGTCGGATAGGGGCCAATAAGATCTCGGCGGAAGGCATCCACCAAACCGGCACGAACATCCTTGCTTTCTGTCATCAGTCATCCCCTAGCGTGAAATCCATTTGCCGTTCCCCGCCCAGATCCATGTCGATCCGCCGCCCTTTACCGCGGCGCTTCGGAGCAACCGGCTTGTCGAGCATTGCTGCCGCGTGCCCGGCCCCGGCTGTTTCTTCTGCCGCGCGCACCTTGTTGAGGTCAATCAGCCGCGCAAGAACTTCGTCGCGAAAGGCCGAAGGCCAGAACAGGCGAGCCTGATAAGTGAATTCGTTTTCCGTTTCCTCGGTCAGGAAGACTGGTTCGGCTTCAGTCGCCAGATCTTCCCAGCCATAGGCTTCAAGCACAGCTTGATCCATTTCGGCATGGAGCCGCCGCAGCTCGACAATGGCGGGCGCCTGGCAATAGGGGTCGTGAAACTTGTTGTAAGTCGGGGTCATGCCCTCATCGGCAGCGGCCATCAGTTGTGCTCGATGGTCGAGATAACGCCGACCGATATCTTCCAATTCGGCGTTCGTCACGTAGTCCAGCGGGAACGGGAATGTCGCAAAGCAATCAGATGGCGCGTACCGCAAATCGTCCTTCATCGAAGATGAGAAAAACCGTGCCCATGTTTCATGTATGCGGGATTGGAGAACGGCCAAATACAAGACAGGCTCGACCGCAAATACGACGCAGGAATCGGCGAATGTAGTTGAACTGGGAACAGGACCGAGCTCCAAATGTGGCGAAACTCGAGAAAGAGCAAAGCCAGTATCTTTTCCAACCATAGCTTCTGTAAGTTCAGGTCGCGGACGCCAATGCCTCCACCATGGATACGCTCTAACATCCTTATTCTTACTTTTTTCCCTATCCGGTTTGACATAACGCTCAACAATATCGAGCAATTTGGGCCAATCCGCTGCCACGGGCCGGTTGTAATCACGCGGCACTACTCCTTTGCGCAACATCAAGGTTCGGTCATCCTCAGAACTATCGGACCAGAGTTGAAGTTCCTTGTCACGGCAGAGCGGGAAGTCCTCAAAATCAATTACATAACGATGATGCCAGTGCCTTGGGTCGTTGTTAATTTCTTCTCCTCCCAAGTATGGCTTAATCCGTTCCGCATTGTGCGGATCTTCGAGTATCCTTTCCATATCGGAAAGCGATGAAGCCGTTCCTTTCTCTGCGGCCTTATCATCGAATGTGAAACCCATTCCCAAAATAATGGATCCTTGAAATGCCAGATTCTCATTTTGGCTTAGCCTGGCAGGACTTTCATCGTTTAATCCGGGGACTAGAAAGGCTGAAATCCGATCAACTGGGCGTTCATCCAACAAGATTGTGGGAAGCTCATTGTCAGGCAAAACTTTTCCAATATGCACTGTCGAAACTACAACCGCAGCGTCGCCGGGCCACTTCAGACGACTGGTTGCCCGATAGAGGCTACCGCGATTGGCAATAATTGTTCTAAGGCCGGTTTCTCGGGTATCTCCTTGCGCAATTGTATTGGAAGCGATCAAACCCATCGCTCCTTTTTGGCGGAGCAGCGAATAGGCTCGACGAAAGAAATGCGCGACAAGATCCGCGCCGCCGTCTACGTCATCGCGCCCGTGCTTTAGCCAGGCAATATAGGAGGCACCATTTCTTGTCGAAATGCTTCGCCCACCAAGAAATGGCGGATTCCCGACCATGGCATCGAAACCCGGATTTTCGCGGTCGAACACTTCTGGGAATTCGAGCTCCCAATGAAATGGTTGGAGCGGATGGCCCCCTTGCGTTCGCAGCTCTGTCTGGAGCTGAGCAGCTTTATCCCAATCTGGCTGCATTCTCTCGGTCATTGCTGCCTGGAGGGCAATCAATGCCTCCTTGCGCGGCTTTGGTTTGGAAGCGCCGAAGAACGTTGCCAACAGGCCATCGCCGAGCGCGCGAATAGCCGTCAGTTCCTTCTCCACAGTTCGGTTACGCACTTCCTGGATGGCAAGCGTTACATCATCTGGTGCGTGCTGGATCGCGTCGCGTCCCTTCTCCGCCTTGTCGATCGCCTCAAGCACAACCTTGCGGAGCAAGGGCCGGCCTGCCCCGGGTTCATCCCAGGTGAGATCTGCGATTTGGGCCTTTGTTAGGCCGACAAGGCTGTCGCCTGTCTTGAGAGCATGATTGAGGAAGGTGAATTCATGATCACGCGCAAGTGTCGCCAGCCAAAGGGACAGCCGCCCGAGATCGGTCGCCATCCTGTTTTTGTCGACACCATAGAGGCAGCGCTGCGCCACGAGTCGGCGCGCATGCAAATCCTCATCTTCATCTTGCGGTAACTTCGGTCGCTCTCTAGGCCAGCGCTCCCAAGCTTTGGTCAGCCGAGCTGCCATTGCACGGCAGGCCTCTACCAGAAAGGCACCGGAGCCCATCGCCGGATCGCAGATCTTTATCTCGAGGATGTTATCGGGCTTTGCGTCCTCCCCAATACGATCAAAGATTGGTTCCAGCGCTTGCCGAACGATCGGCTCGGTTAGCGAGCGCGGCGTATAGTGGCTCCCCGTGCCACGTCGTTCATCCGTCGGCTGAAGGACTGGGGTTTCAGCGGGTGCGACATGTCTGCCGGGGGAAGCGCGCTCATCAACAATTCCGTCAAGTGCCGCTGCGAGATCTTCCTGAGTTTTTGCCGCTTTGAGCGCCTTCTCCGTCGCGCTGCCGAGAGAGGTGCGGTCGGCATTGTCTTTCAGATATTTTGCCCGTTTCCCGGGAGCGGTCTTCAAAAGTTCTTCTAAATCGATGAAGACCGGTACCTTGTTGTTCTTGCCGGCTTTTATCGCCAGCGCCGGGTTCCTCAATTTCTCGACCGTGAAACCCATAACGGTCTCATAGACCGAACCGATCTGTTCAACATCAAGAGTTCGATAGGAGAGCCGTTCCCCTTTCAGCATCCTGAGCCCATCGAGAATGGACAGGATGCAGCTATCAGAGACCCGGAGCACTTTGGGAGCGTCCGAAACCGCCTTGCGCGCTTCAAGAAACGGGAACCGGTCAGGGTCGAACAACTCACCACCCCTGCCCTTAACCCAGCCGCTCGGGTCGCCGGCATGGATGAGGCGAAACAGTGCGAGCAGCCGACCCCAGGCCCCAACGCGTTCATTCATCGTATCGGGATGAAGAGCCTTATCCTCCAGCAGGCGGTCATGAAGACCACGCGCCGAGTAGCCTTCGTCATAAATTGCCCGGCTCCGCGCATCCGTTTGTGACGGCAGGAGGTCTCGGTCTTCAGCATAGAGCACAAATACGAGCCGCATGAGCACAGTAAGGATGCCTTCGTAGAGGTGCTGCGGCCGATTTGCCGCAAGGTCTCCAAAGAGCTCGCGATCAGACTGATAGAGCCCGCGGAGCATTTCATGCAGGGCACCGAGCACTTGTTCCGAAAGGGCGATGGAAACGCTCGCCTGTTCGTCGCGGCTCTTCTTCAGTAGGGCCGGCAAACGTTGCTCTGCCCGGCCAACGAATAGGCGCGACCTGCCGAGCATCAGTTTCAAGCCGCCGAGCAAGACGCGACCCGCAACGGACGTCAATTCGCGCAAGGGCCAGATGATCCAGCCGGAGGTTTCACCACGTGGCGCATAGACCAGGCGCAGTTCATCGTCGCCTATGAGAACGCCCCGTTCAGCGCTCGTTTCCCTTAGTAGCCTTTCGAACCGCTGATGAGGTGTTGCTTCCCATCCTTCAAGCGCACCACGCTTGTCGAGGTCTACCCCGGGATCTTCAATTCGGACCAGCAGCGTAAGATCTTCCGGATTTTTCCGGTCTGTGATTGCCCATGTGGCTTCGAGTTCGGTCTGCAACTCGCGCAAATCGGACCGTGCGGAGGCAGGAAGCTCCGGTCCCCCCGGAGCACCTGAAACCAATGCCTCATCCCACTCGAGAACTGTTTCGAAAAAGCCCCAGGGGTCAGAAAGTGCTGCACCGTCTTCGTCTATATTGATAAATTCAGCAGCCTGAACGGAGTCGGAACGCGTCTGCCGTTCAGGAACCAGCCCCAAATCACTAAGCACTGATCGTGCGACGACCAATCCGACCGGGCGAGCATGGTCTAGCCATTCAAAATCGGGGTTTGTTGTTTCTGTTCTTACCATTTTGAATTCGTCGCCTAGCCGCTCACAGGCCAAAGATACACCAGCCCGATGGGCTCGATCCTTCGGGCTTTTACATCGTATGAGTTTCGAGCCCGATTGGGCTCAGTTTTGATTTCCTGGTCCAACTCCGACAACCGTACAGACCAATGGCGCCGATCGCTGTCCGCCTGACGTTTTTCGGCAGCGTCGAACTCCATCGTCAACTGAGCCTGCTTGGGATCGTTCGCGAGATTTGCAATCCGGTCGCGCTGTTCCGATAACAGTTTTCTGAGTGACGTGGCCTCTGCATCACCGATTTTCACAAGATCCTTCGTCACATCGGCCGCACGCAAGATCGCACGTTCTTCCAACGTTGGGCGGAGTGCGACAACATCTTGCTGCGCGAAGGACAAGAGCCGCTCGACGACGTGCTCCGACGCAGGATGCCCATGGGCAAGTGCTTCTTCTAGTTCTTCAAGCGTCAGATGCGCGCGCTCGCCCTTTTCCGCGAGTGCGGTCAGGGGCTTCTTACCACGATCGGCCTCTCGCCATTGGGCAACCACAGGGATGAGCTCTTCATGCAAGCGACTTGCATTCGGGCCATACATCGATAGGCGCCCCAGAAGAACGACGCGGGGCATTGCTCCTGGGCCAACGAGTACGCAGGCCCGCTCCAGATCACTCCGGAAACCCTGTGATTTGAAACGCGCAAGCAGCCGCCGGACAAGGCGATGCTCCAAATGGAGCTGAGCGACATGGGACGCATCCCTGCCGTCTGCTAAAACCGGCGGCTCAAACGATAGGCGGCGCGGCTCGGTGTTCCTGCGCCAGTCATTGAGGCTCTCGCCACGTTTTCGGGGTCGGTCACGCAACTCGTCGAATACGTCAGCCCAACTCCTGTCATGGGCAAATGCGGGCGCTTGCGGGTCCAGGCTGTAGGTGTCGACAGTGCACCCACTGCCATCCGCTTCAGCTTGAAACGGAATGCCAATGCGGGACAGAGAGATTTGTATAGCCCGCTCGAGGTCACCGGGGTCGACACCCACTTTCCGGCGAGATTCCTCAAGAACAGCTCTTAGCCGGTCGATTTCATTCTTGAGCCGATCCTGCCGTTTCTCCCCTTCGCTTTCCTCCATCTCGCGCAAAGCGCGGCTGATGACCTCATTGTCTTCGTCCGAATTCAGAGCCTCAACCAGTGCCTGGCCTCGGCCTTTGCCGATACCTTCACTGATCAACCGTTCCATCATCCGATCTTCAATGACCTTGCCGACCGCGCCGAGTTCCCGCCGGATCCGATCCGTTTTTCGGACAAGCGCATCCAGGACGATGTCGCTTTCCCGCTGAGCATACAGGAAATAGCGGCAGTAGACTGTCGGTGCGGGTTGAAGCTTTCGATCAATACGGCCATTTCGCTGTTCAAGCCGCGACGGATTCCACGGCAGATCGAAATGGATGAGATCGTAGCACCGATGCTGAAGGTTTATACCCTCACGCGCCGCGTCAGTGCAGATCAGGATCCGGAGCGGCTCTTCGGATGGATCTGCGTTGAAGGCATATTTCAGCAATTCGCGCTGATCGAGCGCCGTAGCTCCCGTCAGGGCCGCGATCCGGTCTTCGCAATCGTAAGAATCGAGCAGCTCCGATAGCCGTGCCTGAAGCCAACGCCGCGTGTCTTCATATTCTGTGAAAATGATCAGGCGACGGTCGTTCCATTCCGCTCCATTCAGGAGATTTTGTTCAACCCACTGAGCGATCCAATGCACTTTCTGGTCAGGCCTTTGTCCGGCAGGCCCTGCAACCTCGAGCATGGCGTTAACTGCATCGATTTCTGCCTGAATTTCATCGAGGGACGCTCCTCCGGCACCAACCAGCGTTGCGGCTTCTGCCGCGGCTTCTTCATCCTCCTCGATAAGATTCGCCAGTTGTTCTTCGGTCTCTAACTCATCGAATTCATCGACAACACCGGACCCGGAAACGAACGCCTGACCCATTGAGCCATAGGCTTTGGCATTCTCTTCCTTGTAGCGTTGAAGGCTCCGGAGGTGCACGTTAAGGGTTTTTTCGAAGGCTGCGACGGACGACAACAGGCGTTGCTGCAAACCGGAAAAGACCAGCATCGCTTCGACTTGAGCCCGTCGTCCAAGCTTGGCGATACGACGACCGCGCAATTCACCATAGTCTGCGAGCATTTGATCGAGTCGCAGTTCGGGCGCATCGGTTGAGATGTTCTCGATCTTTATCGGTTCAACCAGCCGCTCCGGAAAGGTCTCTCCCAACGCTCGGAGATCACCTTTCAGACGACGCACCATGACCGGCTCGAGATCCTTCGGACGGACTTTCACCCCACGCGTGAATCTTTGCGGATCCAACATTTCAAGGAGCGCGGTAAAACTGTTGGAGTGACCATTGTGCGGAGTGGCCGTCAAAAACAAACGGTGCTCGAACCGTTTCGACAATTCATTTACTGACCGCGTGAGCTGACTGTCGATTGCATACCGCGATCCACTGGAAGGTGCGGCGTGATGGGCCTCATCGAGAACGAATAACGACTTCGCCCGCGTGTTTCCCAACATTTCGCGCAACCCGGCGACGTATGTCTCATCGGTCAACAGCCGATGCGAAAGAATGAAAAAAGAACCTGTCGCCCAGGGATTAGACAAGAAACCCCGGGTGCGTCGAACATGGCCCAGATAGTCACGGTCAATGATCGTGGCAGCCAAACCAAACTTAACCGCCAGTTCGTCCTTCCACTGCTGCAACATCGAGGGAGGCGCTGAGACCAGGACAAAGTCAATGCGCCGTCGCAGAAGCATTTCCCGAACAATGAGCCCTGCTTCAACTGTTTTGCCGAGACCAACGTCGTCTGCGATCAGTAGATTGACGCGCGGTAGGCTTAGCGCTTTGTACAAAGGCGCGAGTTGATAGGCGTCCATTCTTATCCCTGCGCGGAAAGGCGCTTGAAGCAGCCTACGGTCTGCTGATGTCGCAGAGCCCCATTTCACTGTGCGAAGGTAGGCGGAGAAGGTATCGGCCCCATCCGACCCGTTCTTGGCAATAGATTTCCAGATTTCATCTGTTTCGATCTCAGGGGCGATTTCCGATGACCAGACGACTGTGACCGCTTCCCCTTGTGCATCATCTTCGACGCAAGCCAGTCGAGCGACAGTTGGGCCTGTCTCTCCAGCCTCTACGTCTTCAACCAACCAGTTCCGACCACGCACAGAAACAAAATCACCAATTTGTGGGTAGCTCTCAGTGGTCATCTTTGGCTCGCACAAAATACCAGTAGCGTGTGCGATCCACGGCTACTTCCGTTTGTGTCTCGCGGAATCGGCCCGTTTCCCGATGCAATAAATTCCCGATTGGAAGTTCTACCTGCCAAATGCTTCGGCTAATTTCCACTTTCAGACCTCGGCAATCGGTTACGTCTCTTCATCACAAAATCTTCTATAAGCCCCTGATCACCAATGCGTTTCGAATAGGCTCTCGAGAGAACTCAACGCAGGTGGGAGATCAGCCTCACATGTCAGGCCAAGATAAGTCGCCGCTCTCGTCGCACCGACGTAAAGGTACTTGTCAAAAAGGTCGGGCTGTTTCTGAGCCAGGCCATCGACACCGAGGAAAAACACAGCTTCGAATTCCAGCCCTTTGATGTGCTGGACATTGAATACCCTAACCGCACTCTCGCGACCACGAACTTGACCGTCCGGACACGCTTGAACACTTATGTTTTGGTCTTCAAGAGTCGCGCTGAGAGACTTGGCAATTGGCGAGACCTCTTCCTCGGAATTCACCAGCACAGCGATTGACGGCAGCTCCCCAACAAATTTCTCGATCTCAACGATCCGACTCGCAAGCCATGATGCCGTTCGATCTATGTCATTCATACCTTTCGCAAGGACGGGAGGCACACCATCGTTTTCTGTATATTTTGGTAAGACCGCATCATCTTCACTGCCTCCGGACAGGACTATCAGTTGCTTTGCAAAGTTATGAAGCTGACCGCTCTGACGATAGGCGACAGTGACAGTCTTCGTGGCAATATCCGGGAGAACCCATCTCATTTCATCGTCAGTGCGTGTTCCCCAATTCGTTACTCGCTGGTTGAAATCACCGCACGCAAAGAATGATCGCGTACCCGGTCTTGCCATCGTGGCCATACAGGCAAGTTGAATCGGAGAAAAGTCCGTTGCCTCATCGACCAGAATCTGTGTCCTGTAAAGTTGCTCCATTCTCCGAAGTATCCGACGAGCAGCGGTATCCCGCTCCATCAAATCTCGCGCTCCGGTTATCAGCTGGTCCGCCTCCCGAAGCATCGTGAGAAGCATTACATCTACTTCGAGGGGATGCACTTCCGATCGAGCAATTCCTTCCGTACGGTACCAACGGCTCTCAGCTTGACGCACCCTTCGAAACCCGCGGTATCTGGAAGGTACTCTGTCTATGTACCGACCTACGGGATTGGAAAAAATCCTCAGGGCCGCTTGAACTACGAGGCTCTCCCCCACTTCCGGAATGGTCTCTTCCGGCAAAGTCTTCTCTCCCAACCATTCAAGTAGACGACTGGTCGGTCCAGTCTTGGGTAAACTTCTCCGGCGCGCCTTTGCACGAGCGAGCGTGCGCATTGCATTCATATACGCGGTTGCAGCCATAGACCGGCTTCCACGTGTTTGGATGACCTCCTCCTCTTCATCCTCTTCATCTGGGTCGAAGTCATCATCCACGAGTTTTTCAAGTGACGCCACATATGCCGCCATTTCGTCTAGGAAGGATTTATCTTGAAATGCATGGACGTTCAGGCTTTGGCGGATTTTGTCATCAGTGTCTTTCTTCATGCTTTCCAGCAACGACCCGATTTCGACAGCTACGTTCGTGAGAGCCAACAAATCGGCTGCCGGATTGTCATCGTCGGCTTTTTCCACGATCTCGAGAATACGTGTTCCGATGCTGGAAACACTTGGTAGTGGATTTTCGCTTAGTCTTTTCGCGGCTTCATGCAACTCTTCCCAAAACGTACCACGCTGCCACTGATCAAAATCAGAAAACCAGTCAATCAGTCGCGTCTCGATTCCGGAATCAATTGTTTTTGCCGTATCTTTCATAACCAGCGAACTTTTGCTCGCTGCGGTGCGAAGAATTCGGAATTCATTTCGCGCCAGTTCGGTTCTCATTTCTGACCAAGTTTGGATCCGCGAATCCGGCGCTGGAATACCTTCCCGGCTGAACGCTTCCTTCACGTACAGCTTTAGCAATTCCGTTGGAGTAAACATGATCCAGCTTTCATTGTGGCCGGATTCAATATCTCCACGGATGGCTCGACGTTCAGCGTCATCAAGAAACTCAAGATCGAGCTTTTGTCCGAGCCGGCGGATCAATGTGGTTGTTTTACCTGTCCCTGGTGCCCCCAGAATTAAAAGACGACTACCAAGCGGCATTCGAAAGATTTCGCCTTGGTACTTATCCAAGACAGGTTGGTCTCGCAGATCCATACTGGAGATGACCGCTCGACGAATTCCCTTACGGACATTTGCGTCCTCGTCTTCTTCCCTAAGCAGTTCATCCAGAAACGACTCGTCAATCTCAGGAACTGTTTTCAGAAGTGCACGGAGAGACTGTACAGAGATAGGCCCATAGCCAACCCCTTCTAGAATTGCATTGCGTCCATCCCATTGGAGGTCGGAAAAAATTGGCTGAAACCGAGCATGCTCGATGATCTCGACAATGATGCTTTCACCGCCTCCTCGAGGTAACTCGAGCTCATCCCCGACGTCCAACTCGGCAAGGCGCCCAACCGGCGAGCGATAACTTGCAAATTTCAGAGGAGGATCTATTAGCGCCGGTGAAGAAGTCCTCGAAAAATAGAACGTTGTCTTATCATCTTGCTCGTCTACCACGACCACTCGCGCAATAGACGGAACTTCCGAGAGTATTCGATAACCTTCACGGATCTCATCGTCGATACGTTTGCGACTGTTCAAAGCCTTACTGTCCGTGAAAGTGTTCATGCTGGCGAACGCCGACGGCCCACCACCTTTTATTCCATCTAGAAGTTGTTCCTTTGCTCGCTGGGAGATTACGGAAAACGTCGAAAGCGCTTCCTCGGCAACAGGACATACAAACGACTCTAAAACGTGATCGCGACTCATATTCCCCCCGGAGACGCAAAAAACGGCCGATATGGCGCGGTAATTATCTATTCGAGCGAATTGTACTTCATTGGCAGTTTTAATCTAAATAGTTGAATTCAGTTTGGTTGCACAACCCTTCAACTAAAATTACCGATCCGCCTAGCTATGGAAATCAACAATTTCGAGACCAGTTCCACGCGGGTACGATCCTTTTCGGTACTTAATTCACAAAATCGATCGTCTGTCAGGCTGATCTTGAGCTCTCTCCGCTCCCGTGGCGGGAGATTATGCGCTGCAAAGGCCGAAGCAGGCGTTTTTGCACAAACTTAAATGCCGCCAGTCTTTCTTAGCTCCGCTTCTTCCTATAGCTCGGCACCCCCGATCTATGGAAGTTAGTTAATGAAATCAAAACGATCCGCCCTCACCCAAAGCATGATCAAAACCTTTTGCGAGAAACGTCTCGCGCCGGTTTTCACACCGCAAGATGTGGAAGTTCTCCACCGGCATTTGGTCGACTTGCTGGAGAGGAACGAATATCCTGCATACAGAGGGAGCCGCTTAGACGTCCGAGCGCTAGCCGAGCGATTGGGTTTGGATTCTCGCTATCTGATGATAGAGCGATCTAACCTCCAACCAATTTTCGATGCCGTCACACGTTCGATTACCGAAACTGCGCTGCGTCCGGAAGCAACCAGGAAGAACAGTCACACCGAGTTATCGGGCTGCCAATCACCATCTAGACTTAGGCCGTGTGGACGAATTGACTCAGGTATAAGTTTTGGGATTCCGGATTTGATTTCAAAGTGATTCATAGGTTGCCGACGTGATTTGGAGGTCGGCGATGTGTACCAAGATGACAGAACGGGATTTCGAACTGGCACTGGAGGTTTTCCGGGCTTGCTTGCCACGGGTTGGCGCGAAGGCAAAGAATGACCGTCTGTTTCTCGAGGCACTGCAATATTTCACGCTTCACAACATCTCCTGGCGCGCTTTGCCCGAGCGGTTCGGCAACTGGAACAGCGTCTGGAAACGCTTTGACCGTCTTGGCAAGGCAGGTGTGTTCGAGGACTATTTTTCCATTCTGGCCGGGCTTGATGAAGGCGCGCATCTGATTGTCATGTTCGACAGCACCGTCATTCGCGCCCATGTTTCAGCGGCAGGCGCCAAAGGGGGCAGGAAGGTCAAGCGCTCGGGCGTTCGCGCGGCGGGTTCGGCACCAAAATCCATCTGAAAACGGATCGGAACGGCCTGCCGCTTGGCTTTGAACTGACCGGTGGCCAAGCCTCTGACAGCAAGCAGTTTACAGATCTCATGGAAACCGGCCCCGAAATCAAACACCGGGCCATCGTTGCCGACAAGGGCTATGACAGCAATGCTAATCGAGAGGCTGCGCGAAAGGCCGGGGCTGTCCCGGTCATCCCTTACAAATCAAACCGGCGCGACATTCCCAGGCACTTCGCCAAAGCGCTCTACCGGGGCCGCGCACGCATCGAACAAATGATGGGGAAGCTCAAACGCTTTAAACGCGTCGCCCTGCGTTGCGAGAAAACCGCCAGAAACTTCCGGTCTATCGTCGCTATCGCCGCAGCCTTCATCTTGATCAAATCCGTCCACACGGCCTAACAACGATCGACGCAAACAGAGGGGCAAGCGACCGCGGCCAGTCGTCGAGTTTCCAGAGCCGTTGGAGTCGATTTGGAGCGAACCCGCAAGTTTTGGCGCTGCACTTCGTCTGCATGCCAAGCGTCATGGTGAGTCAATCTACCACCTTTACGATGCCGTCGTTCGAACGGACGACGGCCTTAAGCGCAGCACTTTCGTCGGATGGGGACGCAGAAATACGGTACCGACGTCAAAAATCAGCCAGGATATCCTGACCCGTATCGAACGACGATATCGCCTCGCTGAGGGATACTTTTCCAAAATTTCCAGAGCTAATGCTGCACCAAATACGAGCTGTGAGTTGGACGAAATGAACCCGGCGGAACGCCGTCGACTGGTTTGGCACCTGCCGGAAGATTTCAGACGAAGGCCACGCGCCGAACAGGATGAGATCCTGGCTTGGGTTCGCGAAGTGATTATCAGCGGATCTACCGAGTATCGCCGCTATCAGGCAGCGGCAATTCGACAACGATATGCAGTCCGTTTCAAACTTGGCTCGGGTTCACAAAGAAAGGTCTCTGGTAGCCGGTTGTCGGATACCTCGTATGTTGTGGACGCGCCAAAATGTCTGAATGACGAAATGGCCGAAATCTTGCGCTTCAAGACAGCAACTTTCGCAGCGTTTGGCCAACAACGAAATGGCGTATGGGGCGCTGAGACAGCTGCACAAAAGGTCGAGCACTTCGGGCTATTCTTCGGGGCTTTCGCTGCTCCCGTGGACAGCGAAGTGCAAGGTTTTGGAGTTGACCCTGAGGCTCTAACGTTCGGCATGATGATCTTCCCGCAAGTTTGGGACTGGTACTTACAATGGCGTGAGCGTCGTCGCGGTTTTTTCACCGCTTGGGAGATCGACATGTTGACCCTGGCGTCCGCATTGTGCCGGGAAGAAACTGGTTGGCTGCGACAATCGGAGCAAATATCAGGCGGCCTTCGCGAAATCGAAAGCTTGATTTCAAAATCGGACATCTCTGATGTTCAATCTGACTGGTCAGTGGCTGTGACCGGCTGGTAAAACATGCACGAACCAGAAAGAAAGAAATCGAGCGGGTCGTAAGGATACATCGCGACCCTTTTGAGCCAATCATGACAGTTCTTGAGGCTCCGAGCCCCGTGGGCGAGTATCGAAAGATCACCGAAGAAATACTGCACCGGATGCCTGATGAGAAGCGTCATCCCAAGGCGGCAGCAGAAGCGGTTAGAGCTTTCCTTCTCTTACGCATTGGATTGCATACAGGTCTGCGGCAGAAAAATTTAAGAGAACTTTTGCTTTGCAAACCTGGCACCCAACCAACATCCGAAAGAAACCTGGAAAACGCAAAACGAGGCGAACTTCGCTGGAGCGCTCGCGACGGAGGGTGGGAGATACTCATCCCGTCCGTTGCATTTAAGAACGCTCACTCCTCTTTCTTTGGATCAAAGCCTTTTCGATTAATCCTGCCTGATCTCGGGCGGCTTTACGAACTAATCGACGCCTGGAATGATCGGCACCGATCGCGGCTGATAGGGCCCGCTCAGGATCCCGGCACATTTTTCGTGAAAACGGCAAAGATTACGAGCGCGAATGCTGAATACTCGCAAAACACATTTTTCGAAGCTTGGCGAACCGTGATCCAGCGCTATGGAATTTACAATCCGTGGACCGGGCGAGGCGCGATAAAGGGCTTGTTGCCTCACGGACCACATAACGTGCGCGACGTGCTTGCGACACATATTCTCAAACAGACAGGGTCCTACGAACAAGCCAGTTACGCCATTCAGGATACTCCTGAAGTCGTGGCAAAGCATTACGGCCGTTTTCTCCCGCAGGATAAAGCAGAAATCGCGGCGAGAATTCTCAACAAGGTATGGGATGCGGCGTAGCGAAAAGCCTGAGCAACCGCATTTCAGCACAGATCAAATTTGGCTTTCAATGCTGCTCATCGTGCAATCCTAACGTCAATCGAGGTGATGCCGGTTTGGGCTCAATCCAATGCGGTGCATAGCCCGAATTGAGCAACCGGTTTCTGATTTCGGACATTTCCCGCCATGTGTGAAAATTTTTTTGATCAAACAATTCTCCGTTTTTGACCGTCCAAGTCACACCACTCTATTCGTGTCCAACGAAACATCGAGATGTCCAGAGTTGAAACGGCCCCAGGATTTCGCCTGCGATTTCGAAGAACTCAATCCCTCAAGCAAAAGGACTCAGCCGCGACGTCAACGTCGCAAGCTGGCGGAAATGTCACCCTCATTCGGGACCCACGTGTCGCCGGTTGGGGCAAAATTTTAGTTCAAACAGGAAACCCAGGCCTCGCCAGAACCCAGGA
>NZ_SMLZ01000068.1 GCF_009711415.1 Roseibium denhamense | reverse complement strand
CGACCGGTTCGAGATTGACCCGGACACGGGTGTGATCACTGTCAAGGACGGCTCCAGCTTTGATTTCGAAACGGAGCCGACAGTTTCCGTTGAGGTCACCGCGACTTCAACGGACGGATCAACGTCGACGGGTACATTTGATATCCAGATCCAGGATGGCAATGAACCGCCGGATCTTGTGGTTTGTCTGGAAGACAGCGGAAACCTCGTCATCAACGGAAGTTTCGAACAGTTTGAAGGCACCCTGTCCGGTACCGACCCGAAAGGCTACTACGAAAATCCGGAGTCGATCGAAGGGTGGACTTATCAGGACGTCGACGTCCAGCAATCCGACCGCCAGGGAGCAGGCACGACCGATGGCGATCACCGCCTCGACCTGTCCGCAAACAAAAGTGGTTTCGCAGCACAGCAAATCGAGGGGATGCTTGAGGGGCAGGTTTACACCTTCAGCTTTGATGCAGCGCCCCGCGGCGGTGTGGGTGAAACAGTGGCGGAGGTCTACTGGAACGGCGAGCTGATCGATACGATTGATCCGGCCACGACTGGTAAGACTTGGCAGAACTACAGCTATGAGATCGTTGGCGGATCCGGCGATGGTTCAGACACTCTGACATTCGTGGAAGTCGGTGGAGGCAACAAAACCTTCGGCACATTCATCGATAACGTTTCGGTCGTGTCTGACAGCCGGATTGCTGTGGTTGAGGAGTATTTTGGCGCAGAGATTGCGCCGCTGGCCGTGTTCGATCCCGACGTTGGCGATACGCACACATTCACGGTTTCGGACGACCGCTTTGAGGTGGTCGTGTCAGGCGACAAGTATGTCTTGAAACTGAAAGATACAGAAGCCTTTGACTACGAAACCGAGACCCAGGTGACCGTGGATGTGACCGTTACAGACAGTGGCGGTCTGACGGACACCGAAACAGTCGTTATCGATGTCTTGGATGTTGACGAGAACATGGGGCCGGTGGGGCCGGTCACAGACAGCGACACCACAACCAATGTGGTGGCCGAGAATGGCACTGGTGGTGAGTATACCGGTGTGACGGCATTCGCGGATGATCCCGACGTTACCGACGTGGTCACATATGAATTGACCGGCGGCGACGGCCGGTTCGACATTGACCCGGATACCGGCGAGATTTTTGTGAAAGACGGGATCAGCTTTGACCACGAAGCCGAGCCGGAACTTGATGTTGAGGTTACAGCGACATCTTCTGACGGATCGACCTCGACCGGTACCTTTACAATCAATATCGGTGACGTGAACGAGGCACCTGATCTCGTGTTTCACACCGATGAAGGTGCGGGTACATCAGCGACAATCACATTCACTGGAGAAGAAGCCGGATATAGCAACAGCTTCGGTGTGTTCGTCATGGATGACAGCAGCAACCCGGTCGCCGGGCAGATCGTCTGGACGAATGGCAACACGTTGACGCCGGGCGAAACGGCAACTGTCAATTTCCCTGGAATTGATGCGGCCGATATCGGCTACTTCCTCATCCCTGATGGTGCCGATCTGAACTCCGGCATCGCAGCCGGGGACATGGTGACCTTCCAGCTTGACGGTAACGGCAACTGGCAAGCGATTGCCGAAAACGGCACGCCTTTGGTTGGCCAAGATGCAAACGTCTACTTCTCAGGGGATGAAAGCCTCAACCCCGATGGGTTGGACCACACAACGGAATCCGGCATTTCAATTGGATTTGAGGATCTCGTCAACGGCGGTGATAATGACTTTGACGATTTCGTATTTGACGCGGACACGTCAGAATACGGTTATCGCACGTCCATTGTTGAAGAGGTAAATGGCGCCGAAGCGGCTCCATTGTCAGTGTTCGATCCGGATGCAGGGGATACGCACACCTTCGCAGTATCCGACGACCGCTTCGAGGTGGTTGTTTCTGGAGATAAATATGTCCTGAAGCTCAAAGATACTGAGGCATTGGACTACGAAACCGAGACGCAAGTGACGGTCGAGGTGACGGCGACAGATACCGGCGGTCTCTCCGATACCGAGACCATCATTATCGATGTGATCGACGTTCCGGAAAATGTCGGTCCGATTGGTCCGGTCACAGACAGCGACACTACAACCAACGTTGTGGCCGAGAACGGTGCTGGCGGTGAGTATACCGGTGTGACGGCATTCGCGGATGATCCCGACGTAACCGATGTTGTCTCCTATGAGATCACAGGCGGCGACAACCGGTTCGACATCGACCCGGACACGGGCGAGATCTTCGTGAAGGACGGGGTCAGCTTTGACCACGAAGCCGAGCCGGCGCTTGATGTCGAAGTCACGGCAACGTCCTCAGACGGATCGACGTCGACAGGTGTCTTTACTATCGATATTGGCGATGTGAACGAAGCGCCTGATCTCGTTGTCGAGTATGGGGACGTTGGCAACAACCTCATCAAGAACGGCTCCTTCGAGTCCTTTGATGTTGCTTCCGGCAAATGGAGCCAATTTGCCGATGATAACTCAGGTGCCTGGACTTCGGATGGGAAGATGGAAGTCTGGGACAACTTCGGCGGCGTTTCTGCCACTGAGGGTGATCAGCATCTCGAACTGGATTCTGAAAAGAACGTCAATTCGATTTCTCAGACCGTAGAGACTTCTGTCGGACAGGTTTACGACCTTTCATTCGACGTCCAAGCAAGGACCAACGATGCGTCCAACACCGTTGAGGTGTACTGGAACGGAGAGTTGGTCGCCAGCGTCGACCCTGAAAAGGGCACTTGGCAGACAGTCGAATTCCAAGTGGTCGGTACCGGTGGGGACGATGTTCTAGAGTTCCGCGAAACCAGCGAGGACAACAATACCTACGGTGCGTTCATCGATGATGTGCGGTTGACCGGCACTGACCGGATCGGAATTGTCGAAAACAATTTTGGGGCTGAGGCTGTTCCGCTTTCGGTTATCGACCCTGATGCCGGTGACACCCACACCTTCACGGTCTCCGACGACCGGTTCGAGGTGGTGGTTTCTGGCAATCAGTATGTGCTGAAACTGAAGGATGACCAGGCACTCGATTATGAAACGGAAACGCAAGTCACACTTCAAGTGACAGCAACCGACCAGGGCGGCCTGTCAGACACCGAAACAGTCGTCATCGATGTTATCGATGTTCCGGAAAATACGGTGCCGGTCGGACCTGTAACCGATGTTGACGGCTCGTCAAATGCAGTGGTGGAAAACTCTGCAGGAGGCACCGTTGTTGGGGTCACAGCTTTTGCTGACGATCCGGATGTTGGTGATGATGTTACCTACTCCATAACCGATGACCGGTTCGAAATCGATCCGGATACCGGTGTTATCACGGTGGCCGACAATGCCGTCATTGATCGTGAGGCAACGCCGTTCATCGACATAGACGTTACTGCGACCTCCACAGATGGTTCCAGCTCGACCGGAACCTTCCGGGTAACGGTCGGTGATGAGAATGAATTCTCGATTGGTCCGGTTTCCGATATCGATACCACGGGCAATTCGATCTCCGAGACAGCCGATGGTGGTGAGGCAACAGGCATTACAGCCTTTGCAGACGACCAGGATGCGACGGACACTGTGAGCTACGAACTCACGAGCGGCGGTGACCGGTTCGAGATCGACGCGGACACAGGTGTCATTACAGTCAAGGCCGGTGCGTCTTTCGATGCGGAAACTGAACCGGCCGTTGATGTAACGGTGAAGGCAACCTCAACGGATGGATCATCGGCATCCTCAACATTCACGATTGAGGTTCAGGATGGCAACGAGGCTCCGGACCTTGTGGTGCATCTCGAGAATGGCTCCCAACAGTTTGTCGTGAATGGCAGCTTTGAAGTCTTTGATGGCACTCTGGGTGGTAATGACGGTTCTGGGTGGTACCAGAACCCGGATTCCATCGAGGGCTGGACCTATCAGGATGTCGATGTCCATCAGGCCGGGCACAACAATTTCGGCGCCACGGATGGCGACCACCATCTCGACCTGGCGGCAAAAACCAACGGAACGGCATCGCAAGCCATCGAGGGCATGTTGGACGGCCAGGTCTACAACCTGACATTCGACATGAAGTCCCGTGGCGGAACCGGGCAAAGTGTTGCGGAGGTCTACTGGAACGGTGAGCTGATCGATACCATTGACCCTGCCACAACAGGGACCGGCTGGCAGGAATATGGCTACGATCTTGTTGGCGGCAGCGGCGATGGGTCTAATACTCTCACTTTCGTTGAGATTGGGTCCGACAACAATGGCGGGGCGTTGATCGACAGCGTTTCAATTGTTTCGGATAACAGAACGGCAGTTGTTGAGGAGTTCTTCGGAGCTGAGATAGCACCGCTTTCCGTCATCGATCCTGATGTTGGCGACACGCATACGTTCACGGTGTCGGATGACCGCTTTGAGGTTGTTGTTTCAGGCGACAAGTACCTTTTGAAACTGAAAGACGACAAGGCGTTTGATTACGAGACCGAGACGCAGGTGACCGTAGATGTGACTGCGACAGACCAGGGTGGTCTGTCGGATACCGAAACCATCGTGATCGACGTCATCGACATTGATGATGCAAACGCACCGATTGGTCCGCTGTCCGACAAAGACACGTCCAACAACGCTGTGATGGAAAATGCAGCGGCCGGAACCGTGGTCGGTATTACTGCATTTGCCGCTGATCCCGATGCCGGAGACAGCGTGACCTATGCGATTGGTGACGACCGGTTCGACATTGATCCTGACACAGGTGTCGTAACGGTTGCCGATCAGGCGGTGATCGACCGTGAAGCCACTCCTTTCATCGACGTGGATATCACAGCGACATCCACTGATGGATCCTCGGTCACTGAGACCTTCCGGATCAGCATTGGCGATGAGAACGAGTTCAGTATCGGGCCGATCACGGATACCGACACGTCCGACAATACTGTTTCCGAATTGGCAACAGGCGGAGAGATTGTCGGCATCACTGCCTTTGCAGACGATCCGGATGCGACCGATACGGTGACTTATGAGCTGTCTGGTGATGACCGCTTCGAAATTGATCCGGATTCCGGCGTCATAACCGTCAAGGACGGTGCTGTCTTTGATGCTGAAACCGAGCCAAACATCGATGTGATGGTCACCGCGACGTCGACCGACGGTTCGCAATCGACAGAAACCTTCTCCATTGATGTGTCTGATGGAAATGAAGCGCCTGACCTTGATTTCGATCCTGAGCTTGGGCCAGGCGTTGCCATCACCATGACATTCGTTGAGGAGTTTGCTGGCTACAGCAACACTGTCGGTGTGTTCGTTATGGATGGAAACGGCAATCCGGTCATGGGTGAAATCGTCTGGCTTGACCAGAACGCCCTGACCGCCGGGGACACCAAATCGCTGTATATCGAGGGTTTTGACGCCGCTGATGTCGGATACTTCATCATTCCAGATGGTGGAGATCTCAACGCCGGTCTGCAAAGCGGTGACGAGGTCAGCTTCCAGAAGGATGGCAACGGCAACTGGCAGGCGGTTGCCGGTGACGGGACACCTCTGGTTGGACACGACGCCAACATCTATTTCTCTGGTGACGGATCGCTCAATGCCGATGGCTTTGACCACACCGATGAGATGGGCGTCACTGTCGGCTTTGAAGACTTGATCGACGGCGGCGACAAGGACTTTGACGATGTTGTCTTCGATCAGACAATCTTTGAAACTGATGCGCGTGCTTCGGTCTACGAAGAGCAGCCGGGGGCAACCGTCGGAGAATTGACGGTCGCGGATCCGGATGTGGGCGATACACACACATTCGCTGTGTCTGATGACCGTTTCGAAGTTGTCGAGACCAATGGCGTATATGTCCTGAAACTCAAGGACGATCAGGCGCTCGATTACGAAACGGAGACACAGGTCACGGTAGACGTCACCGTTACCGACAGCGGCGGTCTGTCCGACACCGAGACCATCGTCATTGATGTGATCGATGTTGAGCCGGATAACGACAACAACCCTGTTGGACCGGTAAGCGACACGAACACCGCTCAAAACCTCGTTGCGGCCAGCGCTGCGGCCGGAACCTTGATTGGCCTCACAGCGTTTGCTGATGATGCCGATGCCGGAGATGTTGTCACGTACTCCATCGATGACGACCGGTTTGATATTGATGCCGATACCGGCGTTGTGACGGTTGCAAGCGGTGCAACGCTCAATGTCGGTGAAACCATTAATGTCACGATCACGGCAGCATCGAGCGACGGAACGGAGTCCAGTGGGGTCTTCCCGGTCGAAGTGACAGCCGGCGGGCCCGGCAACCAGGCGCCCGACCTCATTGTTGGCGATGCGATTTCGCAGAAGAACTTCATCAAGAACGGTTCTTTTGAGGAGTTCACATCATCCGGCAAGGAGAGCGGATCCGGGGATGCAATCTGGTACGGTGATGCAAAGGTTGATCATTGGAAAACCAGCAATACGGATATTCACAAGACCGGCTGGGAAGATCTTGGAACAACCGATGGCGATCATCGCCTTGATCTGGCCAATGAGAAGCAAAATGGCAGTGCCTATCAAAAGGTCTACGATCTAGAAGATGGCGAAACCTATAAGCTTTCGCTTGATATCCGTCACAGGGGTAAAGACGGCGATGCCGCTGTCGAGATCTACTGGGATGGCGATCTGATTGATACGGTTGTGCCTTTGGACCGCGGAAACGGATGGAATACGTATACGTATAACGTTGTTGCGGGCGACGGTGACTACACCAAACTGAAGTTCGTCGAAGTTGGCAAAGACAACTACAAGGGGACACAGATCGACAATGTCCGTTTGACGGATTCAAACAGCATTGCGGTCGAAGAAAATCAGGCTGGTGCGGAAGTTGTGGCGCTTTCAGTCGTTGATCCGGATGCAGGCGATGTCCATACGTTCACAGTTTCTGATGAACGGTTTGAAGTCGTCTCAGACGGTGCGAATTATCTGCTGAAACTGAAAGACGATCAGGCTGTTGATTTCGAGACCGAAGAGTCGATCACACTCGACGTGACCGCGACCGATAGCGGCGGCCTGTCTGACACGGAAACGATCACGATCGATGTGATCAACACCAAGGACATGCCGACCCACCAAATCGGGACTGGTCTGGATGACGTTCTTGTCGGCCAAGGGGTCAATGACTCGCTGCATGGCGAAGGCGGAAACGACATTCTTATCGGTCAGTCCGGTACGGATTCGCTCTTCGGTGGTGCCGGAAATGACGTTCTTCGTGGCGGAACCGACAATGACACGATGGAAGGCGGTGACGGATCAGACATCTTCGCTTACATGCTCGGTGACGGAAATGATGCCGTATTCGGTGGTGCGGGTGCGAACTGGATCGATATCATCGATCTGCAGAGCGCTGCCGACGGGACACCAATCGGCGAGTATGGCAGTGATTGGTCGATCACGATGACCGAAGGGTCAATCGAGAATGTCGACGCTCTGAACGGTGAAATCACCTTGTCACAAGACTCCGGTGGCTACATCGATCTCGCAGATGGTGGCCGTGTCGACTTCACGGACATCGAAGGCATCCAGTACTGATCCTTCGGAAGCTAACTGCAAAGAAACAGGCCGCATGTTGCGGCCTGTTTTTGTTTCGGGAGCTGCAGGAAACGCTAACGGATCGGTTCCAGCGGTTTCGTTTCGATGACAACGGGTTCGCTCACGGCAACTTCGATGGGGGGAGACTGAAACATGTCGTTTTCAGTCGGCCCAAGCCGCAGATCCCAGGTGTTGAATTCCGGCATGATCCGCGCGATGGGATCCGGTCTTTCTTCGACAATTGCAAAATGTTGAGGGGCCAGACGCCCGATATTGGCCAGCAGGAAAAAGTCCGCAAGCTTTGCGTCATACCGCGCCCGAATGTAGTCAACTTGGCTGAGCAACAGTTCCCGCTCGCCATCAAGGACGTCCAGCAGTGATCTCTGACCGCTGTCAAACTCAACTTGCAGACCTTTGACGGCACGTTTGTTCGCTTCGATGGCGCGCTGACCTGCCTTTGCCCGCAGGCGGGACGCGGCACGCTGCTTCATGGCCCGGATCACGTTTTCGCGGATAATCTGCTGCGTGTCGTCCAGCTCATATTCTTCTTGTGCGGCTGTGAACTTCGCCCGTTTGACGGATGCGATGTTCCGGCCACCGGTGAAAAATGGTGCGGTAACGCGAACGCCGAACCGGAAATCTTCTTCGTCCTGATTCCCGAGGTTTCCGCGATATCCGTGTTCCCAAGCGCTTTCGAGGGTTACGCGCGGCATCATATCGCCGGCGCTCGCCCGCGCTGCATAGCGGGCAGCTCTTGCGTCGGCAGTTGCCGCCCGGATGGACGGATTGTTTTGGTAGGCCACCAGGATCGCATCATCCAATCCAGCCGGTTCCAGGGATGCGGGGATACCGGGCCATCCCGGCTTGCCCGGCTTTTGACCCGTCAAACGCTCGTACAAAGCCTCGGTAGCCTCGAGGTCACCGGTTGCCTGATCGCTGTTGCCTTGTGCTTCGGCAAGGCGCGCGAGGGCCTGCTCAATATCTGTCCGTGTTGCATCGCCCGATTTGTAGCGGGCCCGCGCCGCATTGACTTCGCGCTGCACGACATTTGTGTAGGCGCGCAGATACGCGAGGATCGCGCGATCACGCACAACCCTCAAATAGGCATCTGCCGTGTTGAACAAAAGGGTTTGTTCGGCTCCGATCAGCTGATTGCGGCCGGAGGTTGCTTCTTCATGCGCTTGATTGAGCCGGTTGACGCCCGCAAATCCCTGGAACAGGGTTTGGGACACTGAAACGCCAAGTTCATGAAAAAAAGCGCGATCGCTTGTGTTCGTGCCGCGTTCATTCCGGAAGGCGTTCTGTTCTCCGAGATACGTACCTGTCACCGTTGGCAGGAATTCTGAACGGGCGGTCCAGATGCCTTGGTTCGTTGCCTCGTATCTTGACCGTTCTGCCTTCAGGGCCGGATTGACGGCGTAGGCGGCTCCCATCGCCTCTTCAAGGGACTGAGCAGATGCAGGTGCTGAAACGGATAGCGCCAGAGCAGATGCACCGGCCATCAAAAAGGGTATGCGGAGGCGGATCCGCCTAATAAAGTATCGCGCACAGAAGGATGTCATAGCAGCACCACATTTGTTGTCTGCCATCAAGGTAAAGTTTTATAGTTAATCAAAGGTAAGTCTTCGTTTTTAAATAAGGTTAACAGTGTCTTTACCTTACTTAAAGGAAGTTAAAGTAACGCATTCGCATTTAGGGCGTACGGCGACCTTTAGGCGAATTAAGCCGGTCTGGAGAGAGGTTCCCAACTTCTTCAATTAAGCGCTTGTCAGGCCGCCTTCCCGGAGCTTGCGTATTTGTTCAGGGACAAGATGTTTTCCGAACAGGAACCCCTGGACTTCGCGGCAGCCAGCTTCTTGCAGAAATTTGAGTTGGCGCTCCGTTTCTACGCCCTCCGCAATGACGGGGATCTTGAAACTGTGCCCAAGCAGTATCGCCGATCGCAGAATCGCTCGGGATTGCGGATTCGTTTCAAGCGATTGCGTGAACATACGATCTACTTTGATCTTGTCGAAGGGGAACGCTTGCAGCGTGTTGAGCGATGAATAGCCCGTGCCAAAATCATCCATTGCAACGCGGACACCCATCTTTCTGAGAGTTCGGATGGTCTCGTGCACGCGTTCATGATCATCAATCGGGGTGCTTTCAGTGAGCTCGATTTCAAGACGCTCCGCTGGAAGACCTGTCTTCAGCAGGACGGTAGAGACAAGCCCGGCAAAGTCGCTCCGGGAGAGTTGAACTGGAGAAGCGTTGACTGACAGCGTCACCGGATCGTGCCACGTGGCGGCCTCTGCACAGGCGTTTTCCAGAACCCAGCTGCCGATATCGAGGATAATTCCGGAGCGCTCGGCCATGGGTATGAAGTCTTCCGGTGCGATCGGGCCTTTCTCGGTATGACGCCAGCGCACAAGGGCCTCATATCCGACCAGATGCCCGGATTTGGCCAGATTTTGTCTTTGAAAAACAAGGGTAAGCTCATTGTCGATAGTGGCGTTCCGTAGATCTGCGGCCAAGGTTGCTTCCCAGCGGTTCGCCTCTTCCATCCCGGTAACATAAGGTTGGATAAGATTGCCGCCGATTGATTTGGCCTGTTTGGCTGCAAGGCTTGCCCGTTTGACCAAGGTGTTCAGATCAGAGCCGTCGCGCGGATAAATGGAAAGTCCGATACTTGATCGGATCGATAACCGGCAGTTCCCCCATTTCAGCGGCCGGCGGGCCAGAGCGCGGACTTGCCGGGCAAATTCGACCGCCTCGTCAACTGTCTCCAGCTTTGAATTAATAATAAGAAACTCATCGCTGTAAAATCGGGACAGCAGTATGGGAGCCGGCAGATTTTTGCGCAGTATCTCTGCAATGCCGCACAACGCGGCGTCGCCAGCCTCATAGCCGTGGAGATCGTTGATCGTCTTGAACTGGTCAAGACTTATCATCACAACAGCGCACACCGTCTTGTTGCTTTCTGCTGCACCCAAAAGATCTTTGGCAGCCCGCTGAACATAGTGGCGATTTGGCAGGTGAGTCAGTGCATCTTGTTGCGCCAGATGATTGTATGTGCGCCGCGCCGTATCCTTGCGATGGCGGTCCAAAGCGGATCCGATCAGTGCAAACACGACAAAAAGGGTGGTCACCACACCGCCGATCAGAACCATATCGGTTGAGCCGATGAGATCCGCCGAAATGCCGATTGGAGCCGGGGGGCTGGGGATTGGAGCTGCTGCTGCCAGGAAAAGCAGGACGGCCGTTGCAGTAACTGCAGAGGCGAACAATATCCTCGATTTTGGGGCAACCAGCCTTTTCGACAGGCTCATTCCAATAGCACATACCAAAAAGGCCGCAATTACGGGAAGCGGTGCTTCCAACGCGCTTGGATTGGTAAAGCGCGGCGCGACATGTGAGCTGCCTTGCAACACAGCAGTCGCGAGAACGGAGAGTGCGATCAGGCCCCCAGATAGCTCAGGAGCGAGCCGGAGCGAGTTCTGGCGTGAGATCCAAAACCCAGACATCAGGCCCATGGTTGCGATGCCGAGTGCGAGCAGTGAAACCGGGAGTTCGAAACCCGAGGGCTCTTGTGAAGCAAATGTCACCAGCGCCAGGATGTACGAAAGCCAGATGGTTCCCGCACAGACGAGCGCCGACCAAAAGGTCCATATACTGCCAGCTGCACCGGATTCATGTTGAGCCCTTGCGAATAACTCAGCGGCATAATACGCGCCGGAAAAGCAAAAAACGGCGATGAGGACACCATAACCAGGTTCGAAGCCGCTATTGCTAAAACCGAAATCCATAAAAGCCCCCGCATACGGATGCTTTTACTTGTACTTTGAATAGAATAACAAATCGTTTGATGAAGAGTGTTTAATAACAGTGTGAATAAATGAGTATTGTCTAAATTGCGTATTAGATGGTGATCTTTTCATTTGTTTGGATAGTTATTTTTCCAGTTTGAAGTAAATTGGTCGATTGGAGGCCAAAAAACTTGGCGAAGTGCGAGTCTCGTGCGGGCTGCGTGCGGCATTCCCATCCGGAAACGCCAAGCGGATCCTAAGGCCGTATTGTCCGCTTATCAGACTGCTATCAAAAGCCATCAAGGCAAAGCCGCTTTTTTCATTTCGGGTGGATCGGCAAACTGGAATTTGGTGGTGAGCCCCATTCATGCGGTGCCGGATATCTCCCCCCGGGCATGGGGGAGCCCAACTTAAAAACATGGATGAA
>NZ_SMLZ01000080.1:25883-28198 GCF_009711415.1 Roseibium denhamense | reverse complement strand
TGAAGAAAATGTAAAACAAAAAGGAAATAAAATAGAATGCAAATCAGGGGAGCGCCTCTATTTACCTCGCAACACCGAACCGGGCTGCCACCGAGCGGCAGCTCTGGCCAGACAAAACGGCTGCGACAACGCGTTCGCGAAGATCATTCGAAAGAGGTGCAGTCATAAGATGCTGGCCTCCTGCTCCAGCCAACATCTTGAATCACAAATTCAAACCAAAGGGAATCCCATCCGATTCAGTCAAAACTTGAACCGCTCTAGAGCATCGGGCGTTTTGCGCTGTCTGGTGGATGGTTCAGGCTTTACGATAATCAGCTCAAGTGAACCTAAAAGCCAAACCGCCTTCCCAGGCGAGAGGGAGTTCTTGCGGTTTTGCGGACCATGGTTTTTGCCTTTTTCACGCCTGCAACAGCAAGTCGCCCAGCTTTGCCGCTCAACTTACGTCCAACGTTAACGCCTTTTGTCGCGACAGCTATTCCCATTTCGAGTCCGCGTTCCGCTACATCCTCCGCCACATCAAAGGCAATCTCAGTCAACCTGGCGATCTTGTCGAAAATACTTATGAGCAGGTCACCAAGCTCTTCAGCAACAGCGATGAGGGCTGCGAAGGCGGTAAGCACCACTTCCCGAACTTGCCTCAAAGACAAAGATGCGTGGTTGCGCGCTGTTTGAACGATCGTGGCCGCGACGCGTTGAGGGCCGCCAAGGAGCAAGATCAACATGTCGCCGTCGATTTCGTCCACGGTATCTTCGACGGCTTCCAATACAGTTGCATAGTCCAGAGCGGGCATCTGTATCCCCAATATGCACAAAACAGCTTAGACTATGTGAGCGCCAAGAAAAAAACGCAAGTCTTACTTGGCGACTTCGTATTTCTCTATTGAAAAGGCTGGAGCGTCATGAAGAATAGCTTCAACCGGCTGAAAAAATTTGAGCGCCCCTATTTACCTCGCCAATTCGGCCGGGTTCGTGATTCAATTGGTTGACTGATTTTGGAAGGTCTTTTGATGAGCCAGCCCGGATTTTTCGACGTTGACGAACGCTTGAAGCGGCTGAGTGACATTGGCGACCAGTTGGAAGCCTATGCGCTGGTTGTCGACTTCGAGATATTCCGTCCGGATCTGGTTGAAGCACTGAACTATTCCGATGGGTCGAAGGGGGGCCGCCCTCCGTTTGATCCGGTTCTCATGTTCAAAGTGCTGGTGATCCAGGCGCAGAACAATTTGTCCGATGACCGGACCGAGTTCCTGGTCAACGACCGGCTGTCGTTCATGCGGTTTCTGGGGCTTGGCCTTTCGGACCGCGTTCCGGATGCCAAGACGATCTGGGCGTTCCGTGAGCGTCTGACGCAGGCCGGGGCCATCGACGGGCTGTTTGCCCGCTTCGATATGGCCTTGCGGGCAGCGGGCTATATCGCCATGGGCGGGCAATTGGTGGACGCAACGCTTGTGGCCGCGCCCAAGCAGCGCAACTCGGACGGCGAGAAACAGGCCATCAAATCCGGCAAGACCGCTCAGCAGATCTGGCCGGACAAACCGGACAAGGCCCGGCAGAAGGACGTGACCTCCCGCTGGACCGTGCAGTTCGGCAAGGCCAAGGCCAAGCCGGACGGCCCCAAGCCGCTGGACATCGCCATTCCCACATTCGGTTACAAGGCGCATACGACGATCTGCAAAACGCAGCGGTTCATCCGCCGCTGGGATGTGTCCGATGCCAGCCGCCACGATGGCCGGTTCCTGCGCCGGGGTCTGCTCGACAAACGCAATACCGGCTCGGGCGTGTGGGCCGACAGCGCCTACCGCTCGACGCAGAACGAGGCCTTTTTGGAGGCCCAGGGCTTTGTCAGCCATGTCCATCGCAGAAAACCGGCGGGCAAGCCGATGCCAGAGCATATCCGGCGCGGCAACGCCACGCGCTCAAAACACCGGGCGCCGGTCGAACATGTCTTCGCCTACCAAAAGGCCGTCATGGGCCTGACCATCCGCACCATCGGCATCGCCCGCGCCAGAACAAAGATTGGTATGGCGAACATCGTCTACAACATGAGGAGGCTGGTTCAGGTCAGTCAAAGACAGCCGGCATAGGCCGGGGAACAGCCAAACAGGGCAAAACGCACCGTCCGAAAGGATCCGGATCCAAGAGCAATCAGGGCTAGAACCGCTGAACTTGCCTCAGGCAGTTCCAAAAAGCGCGTTGATAGAGGTGCTCACCTGATACTTGGCTGCGATCTCCTGGATCGTCTTGTCACCGCGCAAAGCCTCAAGCGCGACCTTCGCTTTAAACGCGTCCGAAAAATTTCGGCGTTAAGCCATTCT
>NZ_SMLZ01000080.1:0-25873 GCF_009711415.1 Roseibium denhamense | reverse complement strand
TTCCAAAAAGCGCGTTGATAGAGGTGCTCAGGGATTGAATATTACTTGTTAGAGAATATTGGTTGAAAGTATTGGTGTATTGAGCATCGTAATATTTACCATAGAACTTCCATGCCAGCCGGTATGATTTTTTGAAATCGGATCAGCTGCCGCCGGTTGCCCTCGAAATGATTGCCTGGATCGTGCCATCTGCCCGCATGGCTTCCAGGACCGCATCCATATCTTCGATGAATTGGCCGGACGTAATGCCCGTCCAGTGCTGGCTGTAGCCGACGTGGACGGTTTCAGCGCGGATCCGCGCCACTGGACGGATTTTTTCAAAAGCTTGCTCTGAAAGGACGTTGTTCACCGTCACTTCGTCTTGCACATAGCAGTCGGCCCGGCCGAGTTCCAGAAGCCGGAGGTTCTGTTCTGTCGTCTGTTCCTCAATAAGATCAATCTTTCTCTCTGCCACCATTTTCAAGAACGCATCGCCCGGAGTGGCGAAGCCGGCATTGTTGGTGAATCGTAATCCGGCATAGTCGTCCGGGTAGACCCAGTTTGCAGCATTAATGCCTTCCCGGCAGAAAACAGTGATCTGGTCGGTGATGAAGGGGACGGAATAGCGGTGGATCCATGGCCGCTGGGACGGAGTGTAGTAGGAGCCGATCAGCCCGTGGGCCCGTCCTGTCTCCACCAGGAATTTGGCGCGCTGCCAAGCGCTGGCCGTGATGCTGATGTCATAGTCCGGCAACCTTGCGGCGGCGGCCCGGAGGATGTCCGTGTATATGCCCGCTGCACCCTCGTTATCGCTGTACATGAAGGGGACAAAGTCGGAGTCTTGAACAAGGAGGACTGTCAGCCGCTCTTCAGCCGCTGCCATGGCCGTTGAAATCCAGAAGATGGCGCATGCCAGGATCCGGCGGAATCTAGTGCCATTCATGATCATTCAATCGGGCAAACCTCACATCCGTTTTGTGTTGTCAGTCTAATCCAGCCGCGTTTCCGCTAAAAGAAGTCAGCTGTTGCGCAGGCACTGTCTGCAAGCTTGAGTGGAGTTCTTTCAAGATTAACCGCAATATCCTTCTAGGGTGTTACCGCTACGTCAAATGCATGGTAGGCTTGTCATATGCAATTGCTTGTCTGACCTCTTGGTATGCCTGTTCTTGGTTTTATGCTCTTCTTGGTTTGGGGGTTTGCGCCCGTTGCCGCCCTGGCAGCGGAACCGCCGCCTGTGTCTGTCCGCCTGGGGCTTCTGGGCGCGGGAGAAGAAGTCTTCGACTATGAAATCTCGGTCTTGAAACTTGCGCTCCGGCACAGTTCAAGACCGGCGGAGCTGGAAGTCGAAGTCCTTTCGATGCCGCAGGAAAGGGCGTTCATCGAGCTGGAAAACGGCCGCGCCTCCTTCAACGTTTTTGTCAGCGGGTTCTCCGCGGACCGGGAGGCGCGATTTGGTCAGATCGACGTGCCTTTAAGCCGCGGCTTGCTGGGCCACCGGATCTTTGTCACCACTGAACCCAACCTTAAAACGTTGAGCACGATCCAGACCCTCGACGAATTGCGCGAATGGGCGGTGGTTGGCTCTGGCGAAGGCTGGCCGGATACAACGATCTTCGAGGCTGCAGGTTTTCAGGTGGAGAAAGCCCAATACGAAAATCTCTGGACCATGACGGCCCACAGCCGGATCAACCTCTTTAATCGCGGGATTCACGAGGCCTATGTCGAGATTGGCATACGCAAGCCGATATACGAGAACCTCACTGTCGATCCGAACCTGATGGTGCGTTATCCGTTCGACTACATGTTCTATGTGCGCCAGGGAGACAAGGAACTGGCCAGTCTGATCGAGGAGGGCTTGCTTGCGGCCTATGAGAGCGGGGCCTTTATGGACCATTTTTATGCGCACCCGATGATCCGCACAGTGGTGGAGGAAGCCAATCCTGCGGGACGGCGCATCTTTGATATTCCAAACCCTCTTATGACGGACCGGCAGCGGGCAATTCCGGACACATTTTGGCATAGGTTCTAGTGCCGGTATCTGCCGTCACCGCGCCTTGCAGTGTCAACTACCCGCAATGTAGCTGGCAACGATGCGGTCGACGGTGCCATCCTCTTTCATGTCTTTGATGGCCTGGTCCATCTTGTCGATGAAGGCATCGGCTTGCGGGCCGTTAAAGTGCTCCGAATAGCCGATATAGGCCGGTTCAACCGAGGCAATCGCAACAAGGTCCACCGTATTGATCCCCTTGGCGCGCATCAGGATTTCGGTTGCCAGCCGTTCCACCACATAACAATCGATCCGCCCAAGGACCAGTTTGCTGAGGTTCTGCTCGGTCGTTTGGGCTTCTTCCAGCTTGATGGTGCCCTGATCAACCATTTCAAAGAACCGCGGACCGGGGGCCTTGTAGCCCGTGACATTGCCGAACAGCAGGCCCTTGTAGTCGTCCGGATAAATCCAGCCCGGTTGTGCGATATCCTTCCGGCAGAAAACGGCGACTTCTTCGCGGAACAGGGGTTCCGACCATCTGCGGATCCATGGCCGCTCATGCGGCTTGTAATATGAGCCGACCAGTCCGTGGGCCGCGCCCTTTTCCACCAGAACGGTCGCGCGGGTCCAGGGAACCGCTCTCAGTGTTGCGGAAGCCGCGTTTGTCCGGCGGAGGGCTTCACGAATGACAGCGGCATAGACACCGTCCGGCTCGCCTGTGGTCACGGACATGTAGGGCGGGTAGGCGTTGTCTTGTACCAATATGATTTCGTCGTCAGCAGCGGCGCCGCCGCCACCGGCAAGACTAAGCCCGGCCATCAGTCCTGTCACAATGGCGCGCAGCCGCTGCCAAACCTGTTTGCGCATGAGTTCTCTGTCGTTTGTGGCGTCGCAAGACCCTAAGGATCATAGGTTTACTTTGCGGTAAACGCTATGAACCAGAAGGAGCAAAACGCCCGACTAAACTTTGCGCCCGATAAAGAGAGCGGCGCACAAACAGGTGCGTTCTATTGCGGAAGCGGTACTGAACAGACCATTTGGGTGTGCTGTGAATTGATCCAGCAATTGGGCGGCAAAGGCCCTGCCGGCAGCGGATAGTAATAATAAACCGGCGGCTTGTTGGCATTGGCAATGGCCGCACCGGTCGCAACCCCGGCCGCATAGGCAGCTCCCGGATGATAATAGGGGCCATAGGGCGGGTAGTAGGGATGATAGGGGTGGTGAGGATGATGCCAGGCCCGGCAGCGCGGGTCTTGTGGAGCGTGATAACAATAGGGGCCGTAGGGCTCAAAACCAACTGAGCCTGGCGCGGCTGCCTGCGCAGACCGTCCGTGGTGCGGGCGCCCCGCCCGGTCGATGAAAAGAGCAACGCCGGTCGCCTGATCCGGCAATTCTCCGCGCAGGACTTTCACGCCGTAGACAACCGACGTCCCATCCATTTGGGCTGAGGTCAGTTCCACCAGGGCCGGTGCCTTGTCCGTGTTGCTCAAGACGCTGACCACGGCATTGGGCGGGCTGTCCTTAAAACCCTCGTCCGAATCCCAATAGGAGGCAAAATCCTGATTGGTCAGCTGGCCGCCAACGCGGTAAGGCCGGTCGCTGAAATAGAGCACACCGGTGGTCGCATCGCTCAAGGTCATCGCCTTGCCATCAAACGACATGCTGCCGGCCTGCTGCACAAAGTCATATGTGGGCGGCGGGGCAGGGTTCTGCGGGTCAGGGGCCGCGGTCTGCGCCATTGCGGGCGCACTCAGCGCTGCCAGCAGGGCGGCGCCGGCGGCAGCACGTTTCAAGGTGTCTCGGGTCAGCACGTTTTTCCTCCTCCAAAAGATGAGCATCAGCTGCAGCGATCTCACTCCCCAATAAGAGCGGCAAAAAGGCAGCTGCATGACAAATTGCTCATGATCCGGACGTACTGAACCCGAAACAGGCCCTTGCCGCGTTGCGCACGGCATGGGCAATTGGCTGCGCAATTGCGGGGAAGGCTCTGGTCAGAGCGTGGAGACCGGCGGTCCGAGGGTCACGACCCAGGTGTCGACATCCGCTCCGTTGTACTGAACCGCGTTGACCAGAGGTCCCGAGCCGAGCCGGTCACTATAAGGGATCGAGTAGACCTCGTTGCCCGATGCCCCATAAAGCACGTTCGCATAGGTGTTGTAGTAGGCATGGTCCGGCTGGATATCCGCAAAGGCCTTGACCGGTGCCAGCTCCCACCACTGGCAGCTTTCCATGTCTTTCAGCGCTGTTGTGTGGCCTTCGGGCACATAGGAGCTGTTCAGGAAGCCCATCAGCAGGCCGGACGAGATTTCCCCTACCGCGAGCCGCTGCGTGACCCCATAGGCGCCCTGGGAGCCGAGCCCGATGGACTGCATGTAGGTTTCAAGCGCAGTCCAGCCGCCCGAAAATGTGACAGACTCGCTCGGGACCTGGCCATAGAGCGTGTAATTGTAGTTATCAAGGTCGGCCGCCGAGATCGCAACGGTACAGTTTTGAAATGTTTGACCAGTGGAAGACGCCCCGCCATAGGGCGTCACCGTGGTGGTGATGTCGCCGCTCATCTGGATCGACCCGTCTGCCGCCGTCGTCGCAACCAGGTTCAAGGTGAAATTGTAGTTCGTCGATCCCGGTCCCCCGGCTGCCGGCACATTGAAGGCGTTGTTGTTGACGATTTTCGTTGTCTGTCCGGTTGCAGCAACGGATTGGACGTAATCGATGAGGGATGGGAACGGGTTGGTGTCCGAGGGCGCAAAGGATGACGGGCCGATGATCCGCACGATGCTGGAGCCGGACGTGATGACCGAGGCGGGATCACTGTTTGTCAAAGCCTTCAATTGAGCGGCAATGGTGGCCGTATCCTTGGTGTACTGCACATGCTGAAGTTTCGTTCCGGATGTGCCGCCCGTATAGCTTTCGATTCCCATCGGGGCGGTGAAATAGTTGATTGCCGTCATGTCGCCCTGATCGCCGGGGTTGCCCGTGCGTGTCAGTTCAAATGGCTGGAACGGCGTGTCATAGTCGGTGCCGCCGGACCCGATGAAACTCGGAGCGGCGGTCTTGGATTGAAGCGCCGCACCGTAGGACACGTAAAAGATCCCGCTCGACAAGGTGGTCACGGTGAGGCCCTTGCTGCCAATCGTTTTGAGGCTGACCGGGACCGACATGATGTCCTTGGGATCGGAAAAGGAAACCGGCGTGCCGTCGGAGAGCGTCACATTGACGGAGGAGGCCGTTCCAGGGGGCACCTGGATGGAGATGTAGACATCTTCGGCGTTGAGTTGAGTCTGGTTCTGGAATTGAACATTTAGGTTTTGAGCCGTCATCGGGATCTCCCAGAAAGTGTGTTGGCAAGATATGCACGCTCCTTGGGTAGGACGCCGCGCGTGAGCCCCGTGTGAAATCCATAGCCGTCAATGGGACTCGCTGACCCATCAGAGCGGCAAGGAGGATCCATCAATTCAATTTGCTGGTCGCGCATTCTTGATGGCGTTAGGAAGACCCAGGCGAATATGGAGAGTGAAATGGCCGAGCAACTCGGGCTTTTGGGCAAGGACGTAACGATGACCCGGAAGTTCAAGGTCACGGGCCGGGTCGACGGCGTCTATCAAACGACGCGCCCGGAGGATTTTCAAACCGCCAAGGTCGATGCGCTTGAGGTTACGTTCGAGGGAATTCCCGGTGACCGTCATGGCGGACATACCCGCAAATCCGGTGGCCGTGAGCCCTGGTATCCGCGCGGCACCGAAATGTGCAACGAACGGCAGATTTCGATCCTCTCGGACGAAGAGTTGCATCAGATCGCCGCGCGCATGGACATCCCGGAGCTCAAGTCCGAATGGATCGGCGGCAACATCCTGCTGTCCGGAATTCCGCAGCTCAGCTTGGTGCCGCCGCGCACACGGCTTGAGTTTGAAGGCGGTGTGGTCATCCGCATTGACGGGGACAATGTCCCCTGCCGGATTGCGGGCACCGGAATTGCCGGGAACTTTCCCGGCCGCGAGGGATTGGACCTTCTGTTTCCAAAGGTTGCCCGGCGCTTGCGCGGCCTTGTCGGCTTTATAGAAATACCGGGCATCATCCGGGCAGGTGAAACTGCCACGGCGCATATTCCCGAGCAGTGGGTCTACCAGCCGGAGTGAGGCGGCGGCCGCTCTGGTATGAGCGGCCGTCCCTGGGCCTCATATCTGTGCGCCCGCTGATTTGCTGCCCTGGTCCGGCCGCCGCCGCCCAGCCTGATCCGCGATGCATTCCCTAACGTAAACTTTTGGCCGGACGCCAATCGGCGGCAAGACCGTTGGCGTTTGGGGGCGGGGGAAACCCGGTTTAGGGAAGGAGACCAAGTCATGAAGTCAAGCTGGCGCATATTTGCAGTTACGGCCGCTGCGGTTCTGCTCACGGGGGGCGCCGCTCATGCGGGGGATACGCCGTCGCCTGATGGGGCGAAGGTTTACATCATCAATGTACAGGAGGGGGATACCGTTCAAAGCCCTGTGCTGGTCCAGTTCGGTCTGTCCGGCATGGGCATTGCGCCTGCCGGGGTCGAGGACATCCCCGACACCGGCCACCATCATCTGCTGATCAATGACACGCTGGACCCGTCAGAATATGACGACGTTATTCCGGCAGACGACAATCACCGGCATTTTGGCGGCGGGCAGACCGAAGCCTCCATCGAATTGCCGCCGGGCCAGCACACTTTGCAGCTTGTTCTGGGCGACTGGAGCCACATTCCCCACGATCCGCCCGTTTTTTCCGAGCCGATCACCGTGACCGTCGAATGATGTGAGGCGGCGGGGCACGGCGCCCCGCCAACCGGTCAGCATCGCGTGCCTGAAACTCAATCAGTCGCCCTTTTTCAAGGTTTCGAACAACAGGCCCTTTGCGGAACGGTCAGGAAAACCTGCCCAGTAAGTGTGCTCAGGCTTTTGTGTTCCGTCGTCGCCCCTGGCGTAAACGCCGTCTTCTGCATTCGGAATGAGATCCAGGTAGTCCGCCTTGGCCGCATCCTGCTTGATGTGAAGGTCTAAGAAGGCGGTCGCAAAATGCTGCATGATGTTGTTCATGCGCACGGTGTCCCAAACCGCATCCGCGTAATGTTCGAACGGCGCCCAGCCAAGCTTGCCGCTGATGGCATAGGATTCGGCCGGCGCCGGCATGGGCGCGGCAGCATTGTGGTTGGCACTGACAAAGGTCAGAAGATGCCGCTCTGTGCCCGTACTCTCTTCGAAGATCTTCCTTATGCCGGTCTCGTATTCTGAAATATCATCAACGCTGCCGGCGACATAAAGCGCTGGAACGCGCACGCCACTGAGAACATCGGCATCCCAGAAGTCGCGGTTCCGGCCCCAGGGGCCGATCGCGATGATGGCCTTCAGGCGCGCGTCCAGAAGTGCTTCATGGTCCGGGCTTCCAGCCTTGTGCATGCCCAGAAGGCCGTCCGGAGCGCCCCATTCATAGCCGATGGAGACATCGGTCACGCCGCCGCCTGCTGAGATGATGGCACCATAGCCGCCCATGGAATACCCGATCAGCCCGGTCCGGCTGGTATCGACAAGGCCCTCCAGCAAGGTGCCGGGCTCCTTGGCGAGGCGCTCCAGTTCGTTCAGCACGAACATCTGGTCGAGTGGCCGGTTTACCAGGGTCGAGCCGAAGGCGGCCTGGTCCTGATAAAGGGAATCCGTGTGATCGACCGACGCAACCACATAGCCCTTGGAGGCGAGGTTTTCTGCCAGATGGCTCATCAGAAAGCGGTTGCCGGGATACCCGTGCGAGACAATGACGAGCGGGTAGGGCGCATCGGTCTTATCGGGCGCAACATTGTCTGCGGACAGGCCGATGATGTCGGCCTCGGTCTCACCATCCCTGAGAAATACCCGCATGGGGGTCGGGGCATTGTGGTCTTCCGAAGGATAGAAGATTTCCACCGTCAGGCCGCGGTCATAGCGCTCCGGCGTCTGGTCCGCAGCAATGCTGACAATGTCATACTGATCGGGATTGGTGAGTTCGATGGTGAACCGGCCGACACCATGCGGACCGGGCGCTGCCAGTTCCGGCGCGTCCGGGCGGAGTATATCAATGCGATTGTCTGCCATGGCTGTCTCAGAAAGTGAAACGGAAGCAAGAACCAGGGTTGCAAGACGTGACGATGCGGGCAGGATCCGGGTCAAACCCTTGCTAAGATAAGAAATCATATGCGCCTCGAAGTTGTAATCCTTCCGGGAGTGAACCGGACAGGTAGAGGGCCTGTCAAGAATGACAAGGTTTCGACAGGTTACGGATCGTGCGGATCAAGGCGGATCTGGGATCCCCATTCGGACAGGATTTCGTTCATATCGTCGATGACGAAAAACCGTGCGGCATCCCGGTCATAGCCATCATCCAGAAGCGCATCATAATCGGTGAGTTCATGGCGGATATGGGTGGTTCCAGCCTGCCACACGGCGATGGAGGCTGGCAAATGGCGAAGATGGCCGGACAGGGCGACGGCGAGGATCGCCTCGGCATCATGCATTGGAACGCGCGGAAAGGCCTGACGTAATGCCTTGCGCATGTCCTTCTGCCGTTTGGTGCCGCCTGCCATTGGGTGTCCCGTCATTGCCGGTTGCCCGAAACCGGTAGACCGGCGCAAGATGGTTGGCCGGTCAGCGTGAGGCGTGCAACAATATGGTCGTATCAGCTTGGGAGGAGAACGCATACCCTTCCACAAGACCTGTCTCGTTGGCCGATGCCGCCAACGCGTCGAACGGCATGGGCTTGCAGAAAAAGTATCCCTGGCCGAAGCGGCAGTCCAGACTTTCCAAAACGGCCACCTGATCGGCGGTCTCGATCCCCTCGATGACACACACAAGGTTCATTGACCGGCACAGGTCCATGATCGATGTGATAACGCCGCGCGCGACTGTGTCGTCAATGCTGGCAACAAAGCTGCGATCAATCTTTACGCAATCAATCGGAAGCCTGTGCAGATAGCCAAGGCTGGAATATCCGGTGCCGAAATCGTCGAGCGCTATCCGGATGCCGGCCTCGCGCAGCATGGCGAAGCTGACGGCGGCCGCGTCATAACAACCGATCACCGAAGTCTCGGTGATCTCGACGGTGATCCGGCGCGCATCGATACCGTGCTGTTTGATTGCCGCGATCAGTTCAACAACGGTTGCGATGGAAGAGACATCCTGCGCCGACAAATTGAAGGACAGGCGCAGGGACCCCGGCAGCGCCATAATCTGGCGGACGGCCTTGTTGAACAGGCAAAGGGTCAGCGGCTGCATCAGCCCCGTGCGTTCGGCAATCGGAATGAACATGTCCGGTGAGACCCGGCCCAGAACCGGACTGTCCCATCTCGCCAGCGCTTCGAAGCCGATGATCTTCTGCTCCGGCAAGGCCATGATCGGCTGGAAATGCACCTCGAATTCGGCGTCCATATCCGCATGCTGCAGCGCGCTTTCAATCGCCCGGTCTGACCGGATCTGGTTTTCATGCTCGTGGGAATAAAGCGTCACGCTGCCGCGATGGGTGGTCTTGGCGGTGTAGAGCGCGTAGTCGGAATGATCGAACAGCACATGGGAGTTTGTCCCGCCGTCCGGGTAGAAGGCAATGCCGCAAGAGGCGCCGATCGTGACCTGTAAATCGCCGACCTTGTAGGGCTGGCGCACGGCATCACAGATCTTCTGCCCGACAGCTTCAGCTTCTTCCGGGTCTCCGGTAAAGAGAAAGCCGAATTCATCGCCGCCCAGCCGGCAAATGTGGAGGTCCGGCCCCATCAGCTGCTTCAGCCTGTCGCCGACAGCTGCCAGCAGCTGGTCGCCAAGCTGGTGTCCATGCGTGTCGTTGATGGGTTTGAACCGGTCGAGATCGACGACACCGACCGCGAAGGCCGCCCTGGTCTCCTTTACGTCTTCGATATGCTTGTCGACCCGTGCAAAGAAATACCGCCGGTTGGGAAGGTCAGTCAGGGCGTCGGTTTGGGCCAGCCGCTCGTTTTCGGCAGCCAGCAGCTCGGTTTCTTTTTGTTTGGCGGCAAGCGCTGTTTGTGAGCGGATTAATTTGCAGAACCCGGCATAGCCGCTCAAAAGCACCTGCAGGATCACCAGGCACACCAGAAAGATGTTCATGGCGATGGCAATGTAAACGTCCTGGTTCTGTCCGATGTAATGGACCAGATAAGGAATGGTCACGATGAGCATCACCATGATGGCCGCCTGGGGCAGGTTCATCAGGCAGAAAATGCAGCCGATCACGGTGATCGCAATGAAAAGAGCCACGTGCCCGCGCTCGGCTGGTCCGCCATAACTGTCGAGGCTGAGCGACCACGTGATGTAAATGACGGAGACGAGGCTTGCCAGGATCACCGTCTTGCGCATCTTCCGGATGGCGTCTTCTGGACCCAGAACGACATTGCGCGCGGAAATCCAGGTCAGCATTCTGTAGGTGGTGAACAAGAGGATCGGTGCCAGGACCCCGACGGTCAGATAAAAGGGCGCGGCCGAATAATGGGTGTAGGAAACCGCAATGGCATTGACCATGAGGAGCGCATACAGCGCAGGGATCTGAAATTTCAGCTCGTTATATTGAGCTTGTGCGATCTCCGGATGCCGGGGATCAATCATCATCCAACGCGCAAAGTTTCGGATTTTTTTCATTTTTATCCTCCGGCCCTTTTATGTGTCTTAAGGGAAGAGTATAAATGAATAGTTATATCATGACTTTAGATTGTAGTGACGAATATTGAATTTCCGAATTCTATACTTGTCCCAAAGGCAGATTGTTGCAGGTTTTACGCGATATATTACGGCTGCGGTTTCAGCTGTGCGAAGCGCCCAGCCTAGGCCCGGATCGCGGTCCGGCAGCCGCGGCCTCTGGCAACGAGACCTGTTTTTTTATATGTACTTAGCTATATTTACGGATATGGCTGACCGGACTCGAAGCTCCTTTTGAAGGTCTTGAAAACCGAAGTCACCGCGACCGCGGCGGATCTTTCGGGGCGGCCAAATGTGCCATCTTTTGCCGGACCGGGTGCCGTTGTCTCTATCGTGGACCACCGCGCTGATGCCATAATCGACGTCCGGCGGACCGACTGCCGGTAAAATCCTGTTTTCAAGGAGGTGGCTTTTGCCCCTTGCTCGCCAATTCTGGGCAACGGTCCTCGACCGGTATTTCAAGCCGTTTGAAACGCATTTGAAGCCGCTTGATCTGCCGGTCACACCGCTGCCGGCCGATGGCCCTGTTCGGCTGATCCTGCATTTCGCGCGCATGTTCCGCACCCAGCTGATCACCATTTCGGTGCTGGCGATGATCTCATCCGCTCTGGGTCTCACCGGTATTTGGGCAATCGCCTATGTGGTTGACGGTGTGACGTCGCAGGGCGCGGTCCCGTTTTTGGAAGGCCATGTCTGGTTTCTGGTGGCGATCTTTGCCGCCTTTGTCGTGCTCGATCCAATCGTCTTCCTGTTGCGTCAGACATTTGCCTTCCAGACGGCGCGGATCCTGCTGCCGGCCGCCATGCGATGGCAGGCCCACAAGGCGGTGGAACAGCAGGACATCGCTTTCTTTGAAGATACATTTGCCGGTCAGGTTGCCTCCCGCATCGGCCAGGTGACCATGTCTGTCCACCGCCAGATGATGCTCGCCATTGAGACGATCCCGTTTCTGGTCATCCAGTTCGCCGGGGCGTTTTTCCTGCTTTTGGCACTCGCCTGGCCACTTGCAATTCCCGTCTTCGTCTGGATTGCCGCGAATTGTGCAATCGCATGGGCCGCGATCCCGACCTACATGCAGCGGTCACAAAAGGTCGCCGCAGCCAATTCCCGCGCGACCGGCGCCATGACGGATGTCTATTCGAACATTCAGATGGTGAAGCTTTTCGCAGCAGAAGATTCCGAGGCCGGGGCGATCCGCAAAGTGATCGGTGAGACCATCGACACGCGCCACAGCGAGAACCGTGCCTACATTCTCACAGACAGTCTGGTTTACACGTCCAATGTCCTGTTGATGTTTGCCGTCATTGCAATCGGTTTTTGGGGGCTGACACGCGGTCTGGTGTCCATCGGTGATTTCGTGGCCGGGATCACCGTGACCCGGTCGCTGGCGGCGGCTTCTTCCAGTTTCATCGGGGTTGGCCAGTCGATCACGTCCACGCTTGGCACGATCAAGGATGCCATGCCGATCATGACGTCGCGGCCGCAAATAAAGGACAAGGCTACAGCGGCCGCCTTGCCGGGCGTTCAAGGGGAAATCCGGTTCGACAAGGTGTCCTTCACCTATCAGGAGGACCGGGAGCCGGTCCTGACCAACTTTGATCTCAGTATCCGGGCGGGCGAACGTGTGGGCCTTGTCGGGCTGTCCGGCGCGGGCAAGTCGACAGTCATTGCCCTGCTTATGCGCTTGCGGGATGTGTCGGGCGGACGGGTTTTGATTGACGGGGTGGACATCCGTGATGTGACCCAGGCCTCGCTGCGCCGCCAGATTGGCGTTGTAACCCAGGATATCGCCCTTCTCAACCGCTCGATCCGCGACAATATCCGCTATGGCAATCCCTCGGCCTCCGACGATGAAATCCGCACGGTGGCAGAGGCGGCGCAAGCCTGGGAGTTCATATGCGATCAGAAAGACAGCAAGGGCCGAACCGGTCTGGATGCGCATGTCGGGGATCGCGGGGTCAAGCTGTCGGGCGGCCAGCGCCAGCGGATTACAATTGCCCGTGTGCTCTTGAAAGACGCGCCGGTATTGATCCTGGATGAAGCGACGTCCGCGCTCGACAGCGAGGCGGAACAGGCGATCCAGCAGAACCTGTCGGCAATGATGGCGGGCCGCACGACCCTTGCCGTTGCCCACCGCCTGTCCACCATTGCAGCGATGGACCGTCTGGTCGTGATGGACAAGGGCGACATCGTTGAAGAAGGCCCGCATCGGGAGCTCCTGACCCGCGGCGGTCTCTACGCGCGGCTTTGGGACCGCCAGTCCGGCGGCTTTCTTGCCGCCGACGCGGCGGAATAGAATTGGTTGAATCGCGCTTGAAGTGTATTCTTGAAGTGTATTCTTGAAGTGTGCCACTTTTTTTGGTGAAGCGCTTGATTGGTTTCGCTTTTGGCAATTGTTTTTTTTCCAATAACTCTAGTTCGGAGCAGTGTTTTGGACCTAACTATTCTTGAGATTTTAGGAGCATCCGGGGCAAATTTTTTGCTTTTTTCGGCTGTGTTAGCCTTCTTTTGGAAGGCGGATAATGCTCTTTCACTAGAAGCCAAATCAGATTTGTCACAATATTTACTGAAGATTGAAATGGAGAGGGGTATTTCAAAAATAAACAATTATAATATAGTGCAAAACGTAATATTTTGGTTGTTTGGGATGAGAATAATTTCATTAAGAGGGTTTATTGTTGTAATATTAATAAGTATTATTTCTTTTTTTTATTTAATGTCTTTTTATGTGGCATTTCCGAATTTTTTGAAAGTGCCAAGCGACGAGTGGCGTCTGTTTTTTAGTGAGTTAAAAAAGAGAGGTGGCTTGTCCTTCGTGATGCCAATTTTCGGCATGTTAGGAGTTGTGTCGATATGTAGTGTTTTATCGTTAACTTGCACAAAGGTGTCATTAACAAGAACTCGCCGCTTTTATTCTTTTGCGACTATGAATGTGTTGCTTCTTATATTTGTTTTATTATTTCCATTCTTGTGTGCGTGGTTGTGGCGTGTTTTGCAGGACGGGGCTGTGGTTGTTGGGCTGCACATGCACATCTATAACGGGATTCAATATACCTTAGTCGCCGATGGGGCTTTGTCTGCTTTTGCGGTTTTTGTAACAGTGATTTTTATTCCATTTATCCTGGCCTGTACGATTTCGTTTTGTGTTTCATTTGCAGAATTATTGTTGAAATTCGCACCTCTGCTGAAGAAAATTCTGTATGTGCTTCCGGTGAGAGAGACACCACTACGGTCAATCGGTATGTTAACAGCGCCTTTTATATGGTTAATCGCTGCAGTATTTTTTTGACGAGCGTAAATACTTATCTCGCCAAAGGAACCTGCACTTCGTTGCGGCGGAACGGGGGCAGGGTGAAGGGATCATTGAAATAGGCATAGACGGGCGGGCCGGATGGCGTGCGGCCGGTTCTTGCCAGGTAGTCCTGTAATTCGCTCAAGTGGCGCTCGAAGTTGCTGTCGGTCCAGCGGCCGGAGAAGGTGATCGCTGCAACCTCCTTGCCCGGAACGGTAATCCGCTTGATCCGGTCATCGACCGGGCGGGGCGCCGTCTTGGCAGTGTATTTCGAGGGTAGATAAAACGCCACCTGCCATGACCCGTCTGCTGAAGCGGACTGTGTGACCGGCGCGGTCATGGAGATCTTCTGCGACGCAGTTTCCTGGCGGACCGGAGCCGTCATGGAGACCTTTTCGCTGCCCTCATTGGCGCCGGAAATGTAGTCGAACAGGATGCGGAAAGCCTTACGCGTGGCAGCGCCCCTGGTCCCGGTCACCGTGACTTCCACGGCGGCCATCGGCTCATATCTGCGGATCTCAATGGCGCCTTCACTGGCGACCACCTGATAGGACGGCTGCTCCAGGCTGGCGGCCGCACGGGTGAACACTGCCGTCGTGGCGATCACCACCCCGGCAAGAAGTAGGACCGTCAGGAAAAGCATGGTTTTGAGGGATTTGAGAGATCTGATCATGCGTCTGATATGGCGCGCAACCGCCATCTGGCCAGTGCCGGAAACCGCGTCTTTCCACTCTGCGGCTGGCGGAAGGTCTTGTCTGCCCCATGTGCTGTATCAGAGCCACGCCGCAACGGGCCGGACACAGCAGATGGGCAGACAAGAGCATCGGGCGTTTAATTTAAAACGCCCAAAGATGCTCGATCACTCCATATTCGATCAGCTTTGGGCGGTAATTCGGGTCCGATTTAACGCCCGCTGATCTCGGAAAGGAAACGGAATTGGTAAGAGCGAACCACGCACGTGAGGGACTTTGGCAACCGGCTTACCGCGTTCTGGACAAGGACGGGACATTCGAGCTCAGGGAGTATGACGCCGCATATGCCGCCCGGATCGTGATTGAGGACAGCCGCGCAACGGCAACGCGCGATGGCTTTAACGCGCTCTACCAGTATATTTCCGGAAACAACAAGGACGGTCACCGCTATGATATGACCGCGCCTGTGCTTCAGTCGACAAATGCGGGGCCGCAGTATCTGGAGGCCGTGTTAGCCGAAGACTTCAACGCTGTCCAATCCTGGACATTGACCTTCCATTTGCCGCCGAAAATAGGGATCGAAAGGGCCTCACCACCCCTTGATGCAAGGGTGGATCTTGTGGAGCTTCCCGCTGGCAGGGTTGCCGTTCAAAGCTTCTCCGGTGCCTGGTCAGACCGCAATTTCCAGTCCGCTGCGCAGGAAGTGGAAAACAAGATGGCCGCGCGCGGGGTGCAACTGTCAGAAACGCTTCTGATTGCCTTTTGCGATGCACCGCAGGTGCCGCCGGCCCTGCGGCATACCGAAATCCACATGCCCCTAAAAGGAGGCAAACTCTAGAGACACCTGAGCAGCGGTGGTCAGGCGACCTCAGCCGCCATTTGGAGGCTGCATGCTCTGCTGACAGCCTCTGCCGAGATGTTGTGGACCGTCAGGGATGCCGTGCTGAAATCGTCGCCGGCCGCGTTTTCACCGGGAAATGCGATGGCCGGGAGACCGGCAGAAACCGCGGCTGTCAGGCTGGCTTCCGTATCCTCGATTGCCACGGCTTCCATTGCGCTCAGGCCCAGCTTCGTCAGAGCGTATTGGTAGACATCAGGCGCGGGTTTCACAGCGGTAATATTTGATGCATCGCAAATGATGTCGAAGTCCGCAGCGCCGATCATCGGGGCGAGGGCGTCAAGCAGCTGGTCAATGTTTGCCCGGCTCGTGGTGGAAACCAATCCGGTTCTGATACCCATTTGGCGGGCCCAGGCGAGTGTTTCGGCAACGCCGTCCCGCGGTGCAAGAACATCACCATCCAGCAACAGATGATAGATCCGCGTCTTGGACGCGTGGATCGCTTTTGCGTCAACCGCAATCATCTCCGCCCGTGCGAATGCTTCGATGCGGTTGATCCCGCCGGGCGTGCGCAGCAATGCTTGGTAAAGGGGCTGATCCCAAACCCAATCCAGCCCGTGCGCAATGAATGCCTGGTTGAAAGCTTGCCGCTGGAGCTCACTGGTTTCCGCCAGTGTACCAATCGAACCAAACAAAACTGCTTTCGGGTAAGTCATGGGTCGCGTGCTCTGTCCTTTTAATGACTACGGTGCGGCCGGCTCCTTGGATCTTGTTTGACGCGGTTGGCACCGGCGCCAACCATCGCGCGTCTTTGCGGTGAACATGTATTGCTGATCGGAACCAACACTGGCCCGAGGGTGTCGCCAGGGTTGAATAGACGCAAATATACCCGGCATTTTTGTAGTCTCTTAACGCTGAGTACACACATTCACGCCTTAAAATGACGTAGCGGAAAATATCCAGCTTCGGGTCTTGCCAATGAAAATATCCAGTCGCGGCCGGCATACGCTGCAGTTTCACCTAAGCGTTGTGTTCTTGATTCTTGTTCTGTCGGTTGGAACATTAATTGGCTGGCTGGCCTATTCGCGGATGAACACGGTCATAACCGAGGCATCTGCGAACCTCTTTAACTTGACAAGCACGGAGGCTGTTGCCGGTCTGGGGCGCCTTTACGCCCCTGCCGAGCTGGCCGTCGAAGTGATCGCCCGCCAGGAAATTGTCCGCGCAGAAACCCTTGAGGAGCGTCTTGCAAACCTTCCGCCGATCGCCGGTTTCCTGGAGCAGGCCCCCAGTCTGTCATCGATCTATGTCGGCTATGACGATGGCGACTTCATCATGCTCGCACCAACCCCAGACGAGGTTTCAAGGCGGTCCTTCAGCGCGCCTGACGAAACCGCCTTTGTTGTTCAATCCGTTGAACGGGACGTCGGCATGGAGCCACGTGGGCGGTTCGTTTTTCTTGGCCCGGACATGGAACGTCTTGGCGAAGACGAGCGCCAGAGTTTTGCAGCATATGATCCTAGAATCCGGCCCTGGTTCGAGCGGGCCCAAGCCGCTAACGGGCAAGTCAAAACATCGCCTTATGTTTTTTTCACAAAGCGGAACCTCGGCCAGACGGTTGCCTTGAAAGTCCCTGGCACCAGCGCGACAGTGGGCGTCGACATAACGCTTAATACGCTCGCAGAGACCTTGCGGCGGCAGCGGGTCACCGAACATGCCGAACTGGCCGTATTTGGCCGCGATCTCGGCATGATTGCGCATCCTGACGAGACCAAGGTGGTGGAAATGCGGCCACCGTCTGCCACCGGAGGCGCGCCGGAGCTCGGGCGGTTGTCGGCCGTCCAGCTTTACGGAACGTCCTTGCCCGATGTGGCGAAAGCCGCCGTTGAAGCCGGTGTGACAAGCGCTGACGATAAAACGCTGACAGACCGGTTGAGCATCCATGGCGAACCCTGGCGGGTGCAGGTATCCCCCCTGAAGATCCGCGGGTCCACGCCCTATTATCTCGCGATTGCCGTTCCAGAAGCGGAACTGATGTTCCATGCGCGCGAGCTCCTCCATCAAGGGGCCATCGTGATCGGAGCCGTTCTGCTGATCGCGATCCCGATCACGATGACGGCGGCCCGGCTGGTGTCCAAACCGGTCCGGGCCTTGTCCGCCGAGGCGGAGAAGATCCGGCGTTTTGATTTCAGCGATCCGATTGAGGTCAACAGCGCGATCATCGAAATTGATGATCTGGCCAGTTCGATGCATGGCATGAAATCGGCGATCCAGCGGTTCCTGGATATCAACGATACGATTTCAGCCGAGAAGGACTTCGACAGACTGCTCCATACGCTCCTGCGCGAGATGGGCGGTATCGTGGGGGCGGAACGCGGCGCGATTTACCTCATCTCCGATGACCTGACCTATTTGCAGCCGGCTGCCGTTATGGACGGGGCTCCCCAATCCCTGTCCGCCCACGCGCTGGAGGCGCTGCCTGGACCTTTCCGCAAGGCGTGTGAGGACCGGCGCGCCTATGCGGCTCCGGTGAGCGGCGAGGATCTTTCCATTTGCGGCGGGGATCCGTCGGCCGCCGAAAACCCCGACCGGAATGCCGTCATCGTGCCGTTGTTCAACCGGACCGGCATCCTCATTGGCATGATGGCTCTGGTTCGCGAAGAACTAGGGGATGGATCGCTCGTGCGGTTTGTCGACGCGCTGTCCGGGGCAACGGCGGTTGCGCTGGAAACACGGCAGCTGATCGCTTCGCAAAAGGCCCTGTTCCAGGCCTTTATCCGCATGATCGCAGACGCCATCGACGCCAAGAGCCCTTACACCGGCGGCCATTGCGCCCGTGTGCCCGAACTCACCAAGATGCTCGCGGAAGCCGCGCATGATGCTGATACCGGCCCGTTTGCCGACCTCAAGCTCTCAGAAGATGACCGCGAGGCGATCCACATCGCCGCATGGCTGCATGATTGCGGCAAGGTCACAACGCCGGAATATGTCGTCGACAAGGCGACCAAGCTAGAAACGCTTTACGACCGCATTCATGAGATCCGGATGCGGTTCGAGGTGTTAAAGCGGGACGCCTGGATCGCCTATTGGGAAGGCGTTGCCAATGGCGGTGACCGCGAGGCGCTGGCGGAAAAACGCGACACGGAACTTGAGGGGCTTGATGCCGATTTCGCCTTTGTCGCGGAGTGCAACGAGGGCGGCGAATTCATGTCGCCGGACCGGGTCGAGCGGCTGCAGGACATTGCCGGCCGGACCTGGACCCGGACCCTTTCAGACCGGATTGGCATAGGCCGTGAAGAACTGAACCGGAAGAATGAGGTGCCTGAGCCCGGTTTGCCGGTCGACGAACCGCTTCTGGCTGATAGGCCCGAGCACATCCTGAAACGCCGCCCGGATGATCTGTTTACGCCCGACAATCCCTGGGGCTTCAAGCTGGACCAGCCGGAGCACCTTTATAACCGGGGCGAACTTTACAATCTGTCGATTGCCCGTGGCACCCTGACGGACGAGGAGCGCTACAAGATCAACGATCATATCGTGCAGACAATCATCATGCTGTCGCGCCTGCCGTTCCCGCAGCACCTGCGCCACGTGCCGGAGCTTGCCGGCGGGCACCATGAAAAAATGGACGGATCTGGTTACCCCAAACGCCTTACCGGTGCACAGATGACGCCGGTGGCGCGGATGATGGCGATTGCCGATATATTCGAGGCCCTGACCGCCGCCGACCGGCCCTACAAAAAGGGCAAGACCTTGTCGGAAGCGCTCAAAATCATGGGCTTCATGGTCAAGGATGGCCACATTGACGGAGACCTTTACGACCTGTTCCTAACGTCCGGCGTGTGGCGTGACTATGCCGCGCGCTTCATGAAGCCAGAACAGGTCGACGACGTCGACATAGACACCTTCCGGCCAAAAGCTTCCGCCGCGGCTTGAACCCTCCCGTTCAAACGTCCGTCAGCTCATCGTTGCCCGCCGCCACCGTGACCAAGCAGCTGCGGGGGGGCGCAAATTCCTGGCGGGCCTGGACGCAGATGCTGACCGGAGCAACTTCCACTCCGACAAAACCGTGCCGGTTCTGTCTGAGTGGCAGAAATTTCTCTAAAGCTGTTCGTTCAGGAAAGAGGTAAAGGCGCCCCAGCTCGCCAGATCGGCCCGTTCCTGATATCGGTTTGACCCGAAAACGGTGAAGGCGTGCGGCGCCCCTGAATAGACCTCAATCGAATAGGTCGTTCCGGCGCTCTCCAGCTCTTTGGCCAGGGTGGCGACGTCATCCAGGGTGATGGAAGTATCTGCGCCGCCATGCAACACAAGGACCGGAGGCTCATCACCGGTCCAGGACTGCCCTTCCGGCGTGGACAAACCGCCATGGAAGCTGGCATAGCCGGTGGCCATTCCGGACATGTCGCTGCGTGCCATCTCAAGCGACACAGCCCCGCCGAAACAATATCCCATGACGACCATCTGGGCATCGCCGGCGCGCTGTTTCGCCTGGTCGACACCTGCCTGGATAAGCGTGCGCATGCGCTCCCGGTCCTGGTACAACGCACCTGTTGCCGCCCGGCGGTGATCGACGGTCTCGGTCGGCGTGTCGTTTCCGAACATGTCCAGTGCAAAGGCGCTGTAGCCCATCTCGGCCAGCATGTCGGCGCGCTTGCGCTCATAGTCGGTCATGCCGTCCCAGTCATGGACAATGAGCACCAGGCCCTTTGGGGTCTCAGCTTCTGCGAAATAGCCGGTAAAGGCTTCACCATCGACTTCATAGGCAACGTCTTCGGCAAGCGCGGGCGCTGACAAAAACACGGAAGCCAGCAACAAAGATGTCAGGCGCATGGATATTCCCCTCATCTATTGGTCTTTCAGGCCGATCCGAAAACCCGCCGGTCAATAACGTTACGGCACATGGGGCAGGGGCACGTATTGGCAAGCTCAGCTAGGCCGCCTTGCAGGAGTTGCGAGGAGGTTGAGGCAGCTGACTACGGCCTAGGAGTTTGAATACCTTGCGGAGATTGTCATCAAGGTGCCATCCGCCTGCATCTCTGACAGTGCCTGGTCGAGCAGGGCGATTGTTTCCGGCGATAGGTGCCGTCCATACATGAGCCAGTGGTGATATGTATGGAACCTGGTCTTTGCCAGTTTAACGTTCCCGCCTTGCCATTTTGTACTCAGAAGATATCCGAGACCGAGGCTATGATAATAAAATGCCTCAAGGCGCCCGATTGAGACGAGCCTTATTCCTTCATTTGGCGATGTGACCTTGTAGAAATCTTGAGTTCCAGGAACCTTTTGTTCCAGAAAACGGGTGATGTTTGCACCTAACACCACTCCGACCAGTGGCCGAAAATCAGCTAAATCCTCGAAACTTTCGGGCGGGTCTTGTTCAGAGGAACTCAGGGCGATGAGATGAGCCACTTCATAGATGGGGATTCGGCTGAAGATGAATTTGCGCTCCCGCTCGGCATTGGCAGCGGCACCGCAATCGATATCGGAATTACCCTGTTCCAGATTTGCAAGCATGCGCCGCCGCGGCGTGAAGGCCGCTGGAAAGTCAAACGCAACTTGGCCCTTTAAGCGCCGTTCGAGCTCGCGGTAGATATCGGGGCATATGCCGTGCGCGTCACCGTTTTGGAGGATGTACTTCGGCTGCGTATCCTGAAAATCAACGCGTAGCTTGATCACAGGATCTGCAGAACCCTGCGGCACGCTGAGGATCGCCGCAGCTGCCGCAGTAAAACCGAATGCGGCCGCCTGACGCGCGATCCGTCTTGCGAAACTCAAAGCCACAGCCTTCTCCTGAATCGCAGGCCAACGCCGCGCGAGAGTACCGCGTGCTGCAAAAGGCCGAAAGTGACAGGAATGACAAGGCGTAGGATAGAGTAATTCAAGTAAAAATTGAGACGCTTATTAAATTTTTAACCCTTTGCCTAAAGCGAAAAGAAATTTTCAGGATGCCACTTAACCGATGGGAGCAGGTAAGTGGTTTTAGAATACTGCGTTTTTCTTTCAGGGGGTGCTGAGATCTGTCATGATGCCATTTCTTCAAGCAGTTTTTGACTTGCAGCGCCCGGTTTGCCGCCAAGCGGGGCGATCCAGCGGTACAGAACGGGGATCAGGAACAAGGTAAAGATGGTGGCAAAGCCCAGTCCGCCGACCACGACCCAGCCGACAGCCATGCGCGCTTCGGCCCCGGCACCTGATGTCAGGATCAGCGGAAGACCGCCAAACACCGTGGATATCATGGTCATCATGACCGGACGCAGCCGCAGCCGGACGGCCTCACGGATGGCCGCATCGACAGGGTGCCCCTGTTCCCTCAGCTGATCGGCAAACTCCACGATCAGGATGCCGTTCTTGGCCATCACTCCGATCAGCATGACAAGTCCGATCTGGCTGTAGTAGTTCAAGGTGCCGCCGGTCAGCGTGATCGCCATCATGGCGGCCGCAAGTCCGAACGGTACGGTCAGCATGATGATGAGCGCGGACATAAAGCTCTCGAATTGAGCGGCAAGCACCAAGAGTACGATCAGCCCGGCAACCGCGAAAATGAGATAGGTTCCGCTCTTGCCGGATTCCAGCTCAGCGGCTTCGCCGAGCAGGGTTACACTAACGCCATCCGGCAAAGTGGTAGCCGCCAGGTCCATCATCCGCGCCACAGATGCACCAAGGCTCACCCCGTCCGGCAGGTTGGCGTTTATTGAGATCGCCAGCGCCCCATTCTCGCGGGCGAACGAAGACTGGGCCAGGTCGGTCGTAAACTGCGTGACTGAAGACAGGGGAATGATGCTGCCCGTGTCTGTCCGCGCGAAAACCCGTTCCAGGTCTCCCTGATCATTGACCGGTTTGCCGCCGACTTTCAGAACCAGGTCGACTTCTTCCCCCTTCAGGTAGACGGAGGTTGCGGTGATACCCTGTGTCGCGGCCGAAATCATGTCGGCCACGGTGTCCGGCTTGATCCCGAGTTCAAGGGCCCGGTCACGGTCGATGTCGACGCCGACCTGCGGCGCTGTATCATTTGACGAGAGCTGCGGATTGGCAAAGGAGGGATCAGCTTCCATGGCTGCGATCAGTGCATCCGCTCCCTCGGCCAGTTTCGCATAATCATTGCCGCTTACGGCAAATTTCAAGCCGGCACCGCCACCACGTATGCGAAGGGAGTTCGGCGTGTGCATCAGGACCTGGGATCCCGCCACCTTTTCCAGCTTCCCGTTCAGCTCTGCTCCGATTTCGGCCTGGCTGCGCGTCCGCTCGTCCCAGTCGGCAAGACGGACGACGACAAACGCCGTGGTCCCGCCACCGCGTCCGATCAACGACAGGACCGCTTCGATTTCGCCGCTGTCCTTATATGGTTCGAGAATGGCTTCAATTTCAGCGGCCTGCGCGTTCATGTAATCGTTGGACGCCCCGACGGGGCCTTTCACCATCATGAAGAACATCCCCCGGTCTTCCTGGGGGGTGAGGGTGCTGGTGAGCGTTTGCGAGGCACCGAACGCAAGGACGGCAAGGGCAAAGGCAATGCCGATGGCCAAGACCGGCAGCTTGATCGCACGGTCCACCAGATTGAGGAACAGGCGGGCCGCAAGGCTCTCCCTGCCGGTCCCGCTTTCGGCCGGCGCAGCCGCGGATCTGGCCTTGCGGGGACGTCCGGGATCCAGGATCGAGGCAAGCATCGGCACGAGTGTAAGCGCGACGATGGAGGAAATCGTCACGCAGAAGGCCAGCACAAAGCCGAACTCGGAGAAGACGCCACCCGCCTGACCGGGCAGAAACGAAATCGGCACGAACACAGCCGCAAGCGTCGCGGTTGTCGACAAGACCGCGAAAAAGACCTCGTTTGCACCGCTCACAGCTGCAAGCCGGGCACCTTCTCCGTCCTGGCGCCGCCGGACGATGTTTTCAACAACAACGATTGCATCGTCCACGACCATCCCGGCCGCAAGCACAAGAGCCAGAAGACTGATTGTATTGATGGAAAAGCCGACCAGCCAGATCGCGCCAAGGGTGCCCACCAGGGCAACCGGGATCGCCGCCGCCGGAATGAGTGTGGCCCGCCAGGAACGCAGGAACAGGAAGATCACCACCACGACAATGCCGATGGCCATCAGGATGGAGAGGGTCACTTCCTTGATGGACCCCTCGATGAAAATGCCGTCATCGGTCATGATGTCCAAAGAAACGCCGTCCGGAAGTTGCGTGCGCAGCTCTTCAACCGCGGTCCGCACGTCCTGGGAAATGGTCAGGGTGTTGCCCACGGACTGGCGGACGATATCGAGGCCGATCGAGGGCCGGCCATTGGACCTTGCAAAGGCATCGCGGTCCTCACCGGTCAGCTGGACCAGTGCGACATCGGACACATAGGTGGTGGCATTGATGCGCAGCCCGCCGATCAGTTCGGCTGAAACCTCGGGGCTGATGGCGCGCAGCACGGTCTTGTTTGCATCTGTTTCTACCGACCCGAGCGCGTAATCGTCGCAGGGACCCCAGCGTCGCGCTCACATCCTCCAGCGTCAGTCCCCTGGACAACAGCGCCGGCAAGAAGACTGTGATCCGGAATTCATCGGCCTGGGTTCCGGTGATGGTGATGTCTGCAATGCCCTCGATCAGCGAAAGCCTGTCGGAAATGCGGCCCTCGGCCAATTGCGTCAGGTCCGACAGGCTGCGGTTTCCGGACAGGGACAGCCGGATGATCGGGTCCGCATCCGCATCGCTCTTGCGCACGGTCGGATCGTCTATGTTGTCCGACAATTGGCGGACGGTTTGGGAAATGATTTCGCGGGCTTCGTTGGCGGCAATGTCCACATCGGTTCCGCTCGTCAGATCGAGCGTAATCCGGCTGTTGCCATAGCTTGACGTGGAAGAAATGGATTTCAGGCCGTCGAGGCCGCCGAAGGCATCCTCCAAGACGGATGTGACCTCCCTGTCGACCACATCAGCGGCTGCGCCCTCATAGGTGGTTTCCACCGACAGCGACGGCTGGTCAATATTGGGCATTTCCCGGACTTCGAGCCCGTTGAGCGCTGCAAGGCCTGCAATGATGATCAAGAGGTTGAGCACGAAGGCAAGGATCGGGCGGGCCACAAAAATCTGTGTCATGCCCTTGGAAGGCGGGGTCTTGTGTGTCATCCCGACACCTGTGCAGCTGTTGCGGAGGCGGGTTGGGCATCCGGTTCGGAAGCGTTTTCCGGTCCGGAACCTGACACGAAGACCGACGCACCGGGACGCAGTTTTTGAACCCCGTCCACGACCACGCGGGTTCCCTCATCCAAATCGCCTTCCACCCAGACCGTGTCATTGATCCGCTTGCGGAATGTCACCGGGAGGGGCTGGACGGTGCCGTTTTCCTCGATCCACACCTTGGTGCCTTCGCGTGACCAGGTCATGGCAAGGGCCGGAACGGCCGCAAGCGGCTCGCTGGTCTCCTCCATGAGAACGGCGAAGGTCATGCCGGGCCAAAGCGCCCCGTCCGGGTTTTCAATCGCGGCACGGACGGTGACGGTCCGTGTTGCCTCATCGATGACACTGTCAAACGCCGTGATCGTGCCCTGAAAGAATGCGCCCGGTTTGGACAGGGTCACCGCCTGAATTGGTTTTCCCGTCTCAAGGATCGAGATCGCCCGCTCGGGAAGTTCGAAACTGATCAGAATTGTTCCGGTGTCGTTGATGGTCACGATCTGGGTGCCGGATGACAGATAATCACCAGGCTCCAGATCGATGAGGCCGAGCTTCCCGCTGATCGGCGCGCGGATGGCCCGGCGGCTGAGCGTGTCCTCAGCCAGGGCAAGGTTTCCCTTGGCAACGGCAACTTCGGCATAGGCCTCTTTCATGGCAACGTCCGTCACCACACCGCTGTTGGCCTTCTGCAGCGAGACATACCGGTCCAGGCTGTCCTGCGCCTTGTCCAAATTGGTGAGCGCGATGTCGGCATTGATGCGCTCCACCGTGTCGTCCAGCTGGATCAGGATGTCGCCAGCCTCCACATCCGGGGTGCCATCCACCAGCACGTCCGTGATCTGACCAGAGACGTCTGAAACAAGGGAAACGCTTTTATTCGCAACACCGGTGCCGATCGCGCTGTAGGTATCCGTGTAAGGTTTGATCTCAATGGCAGCCGTCGTGACGTAGGTGGCTCCCGGTGCGCGCGGCATGCCCGGGCCGCCCGGAGCGCTTGTGGGTCCGCCTGGTTCGCCTTGTCCAGCTGAGACCTGCGGGGTGCCATCGGCAAGGCCAAAGCCGGGAAGGCCGAATTGAGAGAGGGCCGCAGCAGCAATAACGGCTATTGCGGCGGCGAGACTGACAAGGTGTTTCATGCTGGACTGCTCATTGGCCCTTGAGGGCGTGGGATTGGGCGCCTTGTCCGCCCGCAGCTGGCCAAACTCAAGTAATCAAGTTTGTAGA
>NZ_SMLZ01000059.1 GCF_009711415.1 Roseibium denhamense | reverse complement strand
TCACATGCACGGGCTGTCCAAGTCCTACACCGGGGGCAAGAAGGTCCTCGACAACGTTCACCTGTCTTTCTACCCGGACGCCAAGATCGGTATTCTGGGCCCGAACGGTGCTGGTAAATCGACGCTCTTGAAGATCATGGCCGGCCTGGACAAGGAGTTCCAGGGCGAAGCGTGGGCGGCCGAGGGCGCCAAGGTCGGGTATCTGCCGCAGGAACCGCAGCTCGACGAGACGAAGACAGTCATGGAAAACGTCATGGAAGGCGTTGCCCACAAGCAGGCCAAGCTCGACCGCTACAACGAGCTGATGATGAATTACTCGGACGAGACGGCCGAGGAAGGTGCTCAGCTTCAGGACGAGATCGACGCGCAGGACCTGTGGAACCTGGAAAGCCAGGTGGAAATGGCCATGGAAGCGCTGCGGTGCCCGCCCGGCGACAGCCCGGTCGACAACCTGTCCGGCGGTGAACGCCGCCGCGTTGCGCTTTGCAAATTGCTGCTCTCCGAGCCGGATCTTCTGCTGCTTGATGAGCCGACCAACCACCTGGACGCTGAAACCGTTCACTGGCTGGAACGCCACCTGCGTGAATTCAAGGGCTCCGTGCTGATCATCACCCACGATCGCTACTTCCTGGACAATGTTACCGGCTGGATCCTGGAGCTCGACCGCGGTCAGGGCATCCCGTACGAAGGCAACTACTCGGTCTATCTGGAAAAGAAATCCAAGCGGATGGCGCAGGAAGGCCGCGAAGATATGGCGCGCAACCGCGCCATCGCCCGCGAACGCGAATGGATGGGCATGAGCCCGAAAGGCCGCCAGACCAAGTCGAAAGCGCGTATCAAGGCGTTTGATGACCTGTTGTCTGCCCAAGAGCAGCGCCAGCCGTCTATCGAACAGATCCTGATCCCGGTTGGCGAGCGCCTCGGCGCGAATGTCATCGAGGTCAAAGGCGTCTCCAAGGGTTTTGAAGACCGCCTGTTGATCGATGATTTGTCCTTCAAACTGCCGCGCGGCGGCATTGTTGGTGTCATCGGTCCGAACGGTGCGGGTAAATCAACGCTGTTCAAGATGCTGACGGGGCAGGAAAAGCCGGACAGTGGCGAAGTGATCACAGGTGACAGCGTCCGGCTTGGGTATGTCGACCAGTCGCGGGACGCACTCAATCCGGACAACAACGTTTGGGAAGAGATCTCCGGTGGCGCGGAAGTCATCTATCTGGATGACAAGGAAATCAACTCCCGCGCTTACTGCTCGTCCTTCAACTTCAAGGGCCCGGCTCAGCAGGCCAAGGTTGGCGATCTCTCAGGTGGTCAGCGCAACCGTGTGCATCTGGCGAAGGTCCTGAAACAGGGCGCCAACGTACTTCTGCTCGATGAGCCGACCAACGATCTCGACACCGAGACGCTGGCAGCTCTTGAAGACGCGCTGGAAAACTACGCCGGCTGTGCCGTGGTCATTTCGCACGACAGGATGTTCCTCGACCGCCTGGCAACGCACATGCTCGCCTTTGAAGGCGACAGCCACGTGGAGTGGTTCGAAGGCAACTTCGAGGACTACGAGAAGGACAAGGTCCGCCGCCTCGGTGCCCACGCCGCCGACCCGCGCCGCATCAAGTACAAGCCGCTGACGCGGTAGGTTCTATCTTTGAGACGTTAGAAAAAGGCGGTCCTTCGGGCCGCCTTTTTTTTTATGTCTGCGGTTGATCCCCGGAATCGAAAAATGCGTAAGGGTTTTTACGATGTCGCACTTGAGACAGAGTGTGACCCCTGTGGAATTTCAAACCATCAGTCTGGGGCTTACTTAAGGTTATGCAAGTCCGAAGTCTGACGCCCGAGAGTTCCGGGAGCAAGCCGTCGACAACGATCTGCCGAAGTTCAAAAAAATATCCTGTATTGCCTGGGAGGCGCATATGACCGCAGCCGCTGAATTCGGTTTTGGAACACAGATCAGGAAGTCGCCCTATTTTGAGGCAACGGTTCGTTGGGGCGCCAAAGCGTTCTCCGTCTACAATCATATGTATATTCCGCGCGATTTTGGCGACCCGGAACAGAACTTCTGGAACCTGGTCCATGAAGCCATTTTGTGCGACGTTGCCGTGGAGCGGCAGGTCGAGATCACCGGTCCGGATGCCGCAACCTTTGTCCAAATGCTGACGCCGCGCAACTTGTCCAACATGGCCGTTGGCCAGTGCAAATACATCCTGATTACAAATACGGCTGGCGGGCTTGTCAATGATCCGATCCTACTGCGCCTCGGCGAAAACCATTTCTGGATCTCCATCTCCGACAGCGATGTCCTTTTGTGGGCGCAAGGGGTCGCAATTAACTCAGGGATGGACGTCACGATTGGAGAGCCGGACGTTTCGCCATTGCAGTTGCAAGGCCCGAAATCCGGCATGATCATGCAGGCGCTCTTCGGTCCGGAAATTATGGACTTGCGGTATTATTGGCATCGTGAGGTCGAACTGGACGGCATTCCCTTGATCGTCTCCCGCACAGGCTGGTCGAGCGAACTCGGCTACGAGCTGTATCTGCGCGACGGCAGCCGCGGCGACGAGCTGTGGGAAAAGATCATGGCAGTTGGTGCCCCGCTTGGCCTAAAGCCCGGGCACACATCGTCGATCCGCCGAATTGAGGGCGGTATGCTGTCCTACCATGCCGATGCCGACCTTCAGACAAACCCGTTCGAATTGGGCATGGATCGCTTGGTGGACCTGACGATGGACGCCGATTTCATTGGCAAGGCCGCCTTGCAGCAAATTAAAGAGGCCGGAGTTGCCCGTAAACAGGTCGGACTTCTGATCGGCGGCTCCCCCCTCAGCGGACCGAACACCACCTTCTGGACCGTCCGCAAGGACGGGGTTGCGGTCGGTAAGGTCACGTCAGCAGTCTATTCTCCGCGTCTACAGCAGAACATTGCGCTCGCGATGGTATCTGCAGACTGTGAACTCCCGGGGTCCGTGCTCCAGGTCGACCTGCCCGAGGGCCAGGAGGTCGCGGTGATTGTGGAGAAGCCGTTCTATGATCCACGTAAGATGATCGCTGCGGCCTGACAGGGATCTCAATTTTTTTAAAAACAGAGCAGGCTGAGCACAAAGCTTACCCTTCACGCGTCATCCCGGCCTTGAGCCGGGATCCATTCCGTATCATCGCACCCCGATCAGCTGTGCTTTGGGGCAAGGTAACTGAGTGGATCCCCGGTCAAGCCGGGGATGACGCTGCAACGCTCAGCCGCCGACATGATCGGCAATGATCCGTTTGATCGTGCCGTCTTCCCGCATGTCGATAATGGCTTCGTCGAAGGCCTTTATGAAGATCGCCGCTTCCGGGCCGTCCCATGCATCGGGGTAGGCGACCATTGATCTTTCTTCGCTGGCGACACTGATGAATTCGACATTGGCCAAGGCGTTTTCCTTGATGACTTTCTGCGCAACCAGACGTTCTTGAACGTAACAGTCAATGCGGTTCAAATTGACCTTCATCAGGTTCTGTTCGGTGGTCAGAGCTTCCTCGAGGATAATATCCTCGGCCTCAACCATGGCGAAAAACTCCGGTCCCGGGGTTTCGAAGCTGAAATTGTTACCGAACACCAGGCCGATATAATCGTCCGGATAGGCCCAATCCGCCTCGGCGATCCCGTAACGGCAGTAGATTCCCACTTGTTCGATTAACAGCGGCTCCGAGTAGGTTGCGATCCAGGGCCTTGCTTCGGGCTGGTAATAGGCGCCAACCAGACCGTTTGCCTTGCCGACTTCCGTAAGTTTTACCGCCCGTGGCCAGGGGATGGCCTCCAGCGTCAGGCCGCCGCCGACATCCATGCGTCTTGCCGCTTCCAGTACAATATCGGCCAGGATGCCGGCCGGTGTGTCCTGCGCCTTCATCATGTATGGCGGGTAGGCCTCGTCTTGAACGAAACGTACGTCCGCAGTTGCAGGTGCGGTGATCAGCAGTAACCCGGCGGTAAAGACATGTCCCTTCATCGGTGGCCCTCACTTGGCGGATGATGCATTTCCTGTATCTGTCAGACGGTCCAAAATGGGCGTTTTGACTAATTACGCATGTCGCAGGTTGCTGGGTAAATATGGTTCTGAAACACAAAACCCAGCTGCAATCACAGTGATCGAATGATCGCATCCGCCGTTCTGTTGAGCCCGGACGCCAGATGGCTGGAGCACGGCTGGCTTGTGACGGTCTTTTAAGGCACCAAACGCGCGCCTTCGTTTCCGTCTCTTTTGTGCCAGGGGCGGCCCCGGTCTTGAAGATGCAGGGGCCGTCTCAATCCCAGGGAAAATGACAGGCGGTCAGCTGCCCGTGTGACCGGAGACGATCTGGTCAATCGTGCCGTCTTCCCGCATGGACACAATCGCCGCGTCCATGGCCTTGATGAACGCTTCGGCTTCCGGTCCGGTCCATGTTTTCCGGTATCCTATAAAGGACTTTTCCTCGCTGGCAGTTGCAATGAACTCGACATTGCCGATACCGTGTTCATTGAGTGCGATCTCGGTTGTGAGGCGCTCCTGGACATAGCAGTCCACCCGTCCGGACGAGACTTTGCGCAGGTTCTGTTCGGTTGTTTGGGCTTCTTCCAGTTTGATATCCCCCGCCTCAACCAGTTCGAAGAAGGCCGGGCCTGGGGACTGGAAGCCACTGTTGTTTCCGAAGGTCAGGCCCTTGTAATCATCGGGATAGGTCCAGTCCGGTTGCGCCTTTCCCGGCGCGCAGTAGATCCCGACTTGCTCCGTTAGAAGCGGTTCTGAATAGGTGCCGATCCAGGGACGGGATTCGGGTTTGTAATACGTGCCAACAAGGCCGTGCGCCCGGTCGCCTTCCACGAGCTTGACGGCGCGCGACCAGGGAACGGTATCGAGGGCAAACGCGGCGGACGGCGTCATCCGCATACCCGCCTCCTTGATGATATCGGCGAGAATGCCGGCCGCTTCATTATCTTCCTTGGTCATGAAGGGCGGATAGGCTTCGTCCTGGACCAGTGTCACGTCAGCCGCAGCGGCTGGCAGCAGAGAAAAGGAGAGAGCGAGTCCTGTGGAGATCAGTAACCGGTTCATTCGAGCCTCCGTAACGCTGAGTGGCTCGAAAAGTATTATTTATATTTGTTAAGATTGAT
>NZ_SMLZ01000101.1:55129-100507 GCF_009711415.1 Roseibium denhamense | reverse complement strand
TGAAATTTCTATTGAATTTTCGATAGTAAATGAAAAGTTAATGATTTCAGTAAGAGATTCAAAGCCTTGCTGGAAGGTCTGAAACCTGTGCCTTACGCTGGTCGTGGCCGCCTCAAGAAAAAACAGCCGGCAAACAAAAACGGCGCTGCAAGCAGCGCCGTTCGGATGTTTCAAACACGAAGTAAAAAAGCGATTAGGCTTCGTCTTCGGAAACCGCTTCTTCAGTTGCCTCGGCTTCGCCCTCTTCACCTTCTTCGTCGTCTTCTTCAAACTCGAAGACGTCCATTTCCGGTGTGGTGAGGTCTTCGCCAGCAGCCTGACGTGTCGCTTCGTCTTCAGAGCGCGCCACGTTGATGGTGACGGACACTTCGACTTCCGGGTGCAGCTGGATCAGAACAGAATGCATGCCGATCGTTTTGATCGGGGTGCGCAGTTCGACCTGGGACCGGCCAACGCTAAAGCCGGCAGCGGTGAGGCCTTCAGCAATATCGCGGGTGGACACAGAACCGTAGAGCTGACCGGTTTCACCGGCAGAGCGGATCATGACCAGAGCTTCACCGTCCAGCTTGGAAGCAACGGCTTCTGCTTCGGTCTTGCGCTCAAGGTTACGGGCTTCAAGCTGGGCGCGTTCGTTTTCAAAACGCTCCAGGTTGGCCTTGTTGGCGCGCAGAGCCTTGCCTTGCGGCAGAAGGAAGTTACGGGCATAGCCGTCGCGCACCTTAACGGTGTCGCCCATCTGGCCGAGCTTGGCGATACGCTCAAGAAGGATAACTTGCATGGGTTTTCTCCTACTGTCCCGTCATCTGTTCATAATGTGATGACGGTTAGAGACCGTTTGCCCGCGGTCCCAATTCGGGTTCTGCCGGGTATACCCGGCAGAAGGCATCACGCTGGAATGCGGTGATGCTTAGCTAATGACGAACGGCAGCAAGCCGAGCAGGCGCGCACGCTTGATGGCGCGGGACAGCTCACGCTGCTTCTTCGCGGAAACCGCGGTAATCCGGCTCGGGACGATCTTGCCGCGCTCAGAGATGTAGCGCTGCAGGAGACGGATGTCCTTGTAGTCGATCTTCGGAGCGTTTGCGCCGGAGAACGGGCAGGTCTTCCGGCGGCGGAAGAACGGACGGCGGCTTGGCATTTGTGCGATATCTACCATCGGGTCTTACTCCTGTTCTTCCCGGCGCGGACCGCGCGGACCACGATCACCACCACGATCACCGCGGTCGCCGCGATCACCACGGCCACCGCCGCGGCGGTCGTCACGGTCACGTTTCTGCATCATTGCGGACGGCTCTTCGTCCAGCTCGTCGACCTTGAAGGTCATGAAGCGCAGAACGTCTTCGGAAAGACCCATCTGACGTTCCATCTCGGCAACAGCTGCGTGCGGTGCCGTGATGTTCATCAGGGTGTAGTGAGCCTTGCGGTTTTTCTTGATGCGGTAGGCGAGGGAGCGCAGGCCCCAGTTCTCGACCTTGCCGATGGAACCGCCGCCATTTTCAATGACGCCTTTATATTGTTCGATCAGCTGTTCGACCTGCTGGGCCGAAACGTCCTGGCGTGCCAGGAACACGTGCTCATAAAGAGGCATGGGAAAGCCTTTCTTCAAGTTGACAACAAGGGTTGGCGCAAAGCCTCCTCGTAGACCCGGAAAGGCGCACGAGAAATCTTACGGGAGTGGGAACACGGGAAGTCGGTTCTTTTGAGAAGAACCTGGCGCAATGCCCTTCCGTTCAGCCCCCGGCCAAACCCCGGATGAAGCGCGGTGTATACTCTTATCTGACGAAATTGCAAGAGGGGCGGCGGGCCAATGAGCGTCTGAAAGCCTTAGAGGCACATTATGCTTTATGTGCCGGTGTCGAAAATCGTCTCAATGGCTTCGAACATGGTCTCATAGATCCCGATCTCGTTCTCTGTGAAATCCCCATGAGGCACGGCCTTCTTGGCCTCTTGCATCAGGTCTGCCTTGATTGTGTCCAGGTCTATGCCGGCTTGATCGGCAACTGCGGCCAACTCCACATGAAGCCTCTTGGCAATTCCGGCATAGGCGACGATTGCGGTTGCCACATGCTCCGGTTTTTCCGGAAACGGGATCTTTATGTTGAGTTTCGAGCCGGGGGTGTTGGGCATGGATGGGATCCAGGATCTTGAGGGAAGGGCCAGTTGCGCCACCAGACCTTTGAAATAGCACGCATAAGCCGGAGTTGGGTATCGGGAGCGCCGGAGGCAAGCTGCATCTCTGCAACAGGCTGCCAGAAACCTCAGGGCTCCCTGTTTGACCGTGTTGCGGTCCGGAAAATTGCACCCGGCCAGCGTTCGTGCATGAGTGTGCAGGGGGAGGACGGCACGTGGATAATTCAGCTGAAGAGCTCACATTAGAAATTATTTAAATGTGGTTTGGAGGGCAGCCTTTCTGGAGGGTGTTTGTTTTCGCCGCTCGAGGGCCACTTTGCGAGTTTTCGCCAGTGATCGGCGGGTCGAAGTAACAGACTTTCCCAAACAGTAGAAACTGAGATGCTGGACGCGATAGGACCTGCAGACCGGATACTTGCAGACGCACCATTTATAATGACGCCGATAGGCTTCCAGGTGCCATAGCAAGCGGAAACTTGCCTTTCAGGACTTGACACTTCGCCCTAACCCGTTTCATAGCCTGCCGCCAAGATTGTTCGGCTTTTTATAAAAGCTGCTTGAAACCTTCTCTTCCTTGCCGCAGCCGCACCAATACCAATGAGTCCGTGCTGCAGCCGATATGGAGAAAATCCAGATGACCATTGCATTCACATTCCCCGGTCAGGGAAGCCAGTCTGTCGGCATGGGCAAGGCCCTTGCAGACAGCTTCCCCGAAGCAAAGGCGGTCTTTGATGAAATGGACAATGCACTGGATCAAAAGCTGTCCGACATCATGTGGAACGGTCCTGAAGGCGACCTGACGCTGACAGCCAATGCGCAGCCAGCCCTCATGGCTGTCAGCCTGGCGGCAATGCGTGTTCTGGAAGCCAAGGGGCTGGACCTAAAGTCAACGGTCTCGTTCGTGGCGGGGCATTCGCTTGGCGAATATTCCGCGCTGGCGGCCGCCGGAAGCCTGGATGTTGCGACAGCTGCGCGCCTTCTTCGTGTGCGCGGCGATGCCATGCAAAATGCCGTGCCGGTCGGGCAGGGCGCTATGGCTGCGCTTCTTGGTCTTGATTTCGACGTGGCTTCTGAAGTCGCTGCCGAAGCCGCCCAGGGCGAAGTTTGCCAGGCCGCCAATGACAACGCACCCGGCCAGGTGGTCGTGTCAGGGCACCTTGCTGCGGTTGAGCGTGCCGTTGAAATCGCAAAAGCCAAAGGCGCCCGGCGCGCGGTCATGCTGCCGGTAAGCGCACCCTTCCATTGCTCGCTCATGGGCCCTGCGGCCGATGCGATGCAACAGGCTTTGGCAGGCGCGGACATCAAGGCCCCGGCTGTTCCGCTGGTCGCCAATGTGCTCGCAGCACCGATCACGAACCCGGATGACATCCGCAATCGTCTGGTCGAGCAGGTTACCGGTACCGTCCGGTGGCGGGAAAGTGTTACATGGCTTACGGAAAACGGTGCCGATACGTTTGTGGAAATCGGGACCGGAAAGGTCCTCACAGGCATGGTCAAACGGATCGCAAAAGAAGCGACCGGCATTGCCGTAAACGCGCCGGAAGATATTGACGCTTTGCTTGAAAAGATTTCCGGATAACAAAGACACACGTTAGAACAACAGGCCTGCCTGGAATGCCGGGTCATAGGGAAGGACGTCAAATGTTCAGCTTGGAAGGCAAGAATGCGCTGGTGACCGGTGCGACCGGCGGGATTGGCGAAGCCATTGCACGCGCGCTGCATGCGCAAGGGGCAACAGTCAGCTTGTCCGGCACGCGTGCGGAGAAACTGGAAGCGCTCGCATCGGATCTGGGCGAGCGCGCTTTTGTGACCCCGGCCAATCTGTCTGACCGCGACGCCGTGGATGCTCTTTTGCCGGCAGCAGAAGAAAAGATGGGGTCGGTTGACATTCTGGTCAACAACGCCGGGATTACCCGCGACAACATCTTTATGCGCATGAAGGACGAAGAGTGGGATCAGGTTCTGGAAGTAAACCTGTCTTCCGGCTTCCGTCTTTGCCGCGCGGCGATTAAGGGCATGATGAAGCGCCGTTCCGGCCGCATCATTGGCATCACGTCGGTTGTCGGTGTCACCGGAAACCCGGGTCAGGCCAACTATGCAGCTGCCAAGGCCGGTATGATCGGCATGTACAAGTCGGTCGCGCGCGAAGTTGCAAGCCGCAACATCACGGTCAACACGATCGCGCCAGGTTTCATCGAAACCGCCATGACCGACGCGCTGAACGACAAGCAAAAAGATTCGATTTTGACCAGCGTTCCTGCTGGCCGTCTTGGCACCTCACATGAGATCGCGTCCGCTGCCCTTTACCTTGCCAGCGACGAGGCGGCATATGTGACCGGGCAAACGATTCATGTGAATGGCGGCATGGCCATGATTTAAAAGAGATTTTCGCCTTCTTGGCGAAAGGAATCCGGCCCGCAAACTTGCGGTCCGGAGCGGCTGGTAAAGGTCCTAAAAGTGTGTTACCTACCCGCCGATTGTTACAAACGGCATTGCCCGGTGCTGGTCAGCACCCGGTGTTATGTCGGTACATCTAACGACCGCGGGATTGCCGGGCCTGGTTTTTCAATAAACAGGTCCGGATGTATCGCGTGAGCTGACGAGACGAAAAACCAAGGAACTGAGAAATGAGCGATATCGCGGATCGGGTTAAGAAGATTGTTGTCGAGCACCTCGGCGTTGACGGTGAGAAGGTTGTGGAAGGCGCAAGCTTCATTGATGATCTGGGCGCAGACAGCCTCGACACTGTCGAGCTGGTCATGGCATTTGAAGAAGAATTCGGCGTAGAAATTCCGGATACCGCAGCTGAAACCATCCTGACCGTTGGCGACGCTGTAAAGTTCCTGGAAGCCAACAAGTAAGGCGTATATCCTTACTTGATTTCTGTTGTATGAATGCCGGGCCGGCGGGGATTTGCTCCGCCAGGCCCTTCTAACATAAGTGCGGGTGTATGAGGCGAGTAGTCGTAACTGGTCTTGGCATGGTGACGCCGCTGGGCGGCAACGTCGATGTCACGTGGAAAAAGATCCTCGAGGGCAAAAGCGGGGCCAACAAGGTCGCCGATTTCAAGGTTGATGACCTGGCTTGCCAGATCGCCTGTCAAATCCCGCGCGGTGCGTCCTCCGACGGCCATTTCAATCCGGATGATTGGATGGACGTTAAGGAGCAGCGCAAGGTTGACGATTTCATCGTCTATGCCATGGCTGCCGCGGATCAGGCAATGGCCGATTCCGGTTACAAGGCAGAGACTTACGACCAGCAGGTACGGTCCGGTGTTCTGATTGGTTCCGGTATTGGTGGTCTCCAGGGCATTGAGCAAGGGGCCCATCTTCTTGCCGAAAAAGGTCCGAGGCGGATCAGCCCGTTCTTTATTCCTGGCCGCTTGATCAATCTGGCCGGTGGGTACGTTTCCATCCGCCACGGTCTGAAAGGCCCGAACCATGCGGTGGTGACCGCTTGTTCCACCGGCGCACACGCCATTGGGGATGCATCGCGCTTGATCGCATTCGGCGATGCGGATGTGATGGTTGCCGGCGGCGCTGAGTCCCCTGTGTGCCGTTTGGCGCTCGCTGGCTTTGCAGCCTGCCGCGCCCTGTCCACCGGTTACAACGACGAACCGGAACGCGGGTCCCGCCCATATGACAAGGGCCGGGACGGCTTTGTTATGGGCGAAGGCGCGGGCGTTGTCGTCCTCGAAGAATATGAGCATGCCGTCAAGCGCGGCGCCCGTATCTATGCTGAGGTCATCGGCTATGGCCTGTCGGGTGATGCCTACCACATCACCGCACCGTCGTCGGATGGCGACGGCGCATACCGCTGCATGGAAGCTGCGCTCAACCGCGCAGGCATTTCTCCGGCCGATATCGATTACGTCAATGCGCACGGCACGTCGACGCCCCTGGGCGACGAGATCGAACTGGGGGCAGTTACCCGTCTCGCCGGTGAGCATGCATCCAAGTTGACGATGTCGTCGACCAAGTCGTCCATCGGCCACCTTCTGGGGGCAGCCGGGGCGGTTGAGGCGATATTCTCGGTTCTGGCCATCCGGGACAGTGTTGCGCCGCCTACCATCAACCTTGATGATCCGTCCGTTGAAACGGAGATCGACCTTGTGCCGCACAAGCCAAAGTCGCTCGATATCAATGTTGCGCTGTCGAATTCCTTCGGCTTTGGTGGCACCAACGCATCGTTGGTCTTCCGCAAAGTTGCCGCATAATCAGGTCATGGTCCCGGGAATTGGGCGGCGATTCGGATCGCCCGCCCGGGTATTTTGATTGTGACTCGATACAACGCCTGAAATCCGGGCTCATTTCTGGAGGTTCGTTCCCACATGGGCATCAAGCCGAAAAGCCCGCGCGAGGCGCTGCAACCAGAGCCGGCACCGGGGCCGCCGCAGCGTTCGCGGCATGTGCGAAATCCGCTTGTCATCCTGATCAATATGGTGATTTCGCTTTCCGTTTTCGGGCTGGCCGCCGTTGGCGGGGCCCTTTACTTCGGCAAGCAGAAATTCGAAGAACCCGGTCCGCTGTCGGAAGAGGCGACCATCGTCATTTCCTCTGGCGCGGGCCTGTCGGGCATCACTGACAGACTTGCCGGACAAGGCGTTATCGCAAACAGCATCGTCGACGAATGGATCTTCAATCTGGGGATCCGCTTCTACAAGAATGCGACCAGACTGAAGGCTGGCGAATATGCATTCGCCCCCGGTGTCTCCATGGAAGAAGTCATGCGGGACCTCGTGGAGGGAAATGCGGTTACACACTCTGTGACCATCCCAGAAGGCTGGACGACAGCGCAGATTATTGACCGGGTCCGGGCCCATCCCATCCTCGTGGGGGATATCCAGGATATACCGGCCGAAGGCGCTTTGCTTCCCGAGACTTATACTTTTGCCCGCGGAACCAGCCGCCAGGAAGTCATTGAGCAAATGGCCGCCGCCCAGGACAAGCTTCTGGCCGAAGTGTGGGAGCGCCGTGTCGAAGATCTCCCGGTCAACAGCCCGGAAGAGCTTGTGGTATTGGCATCGATTGTCGAGAAGGAAACAGCTCTTGCCGACGAGCGTCCGCGTGTTGCAGGTGTTTTTGTAAACCGCTTGAACAAGGGCATGCGTCTGCAGTCGGACCCGACAATTCTTTATGGTCTTTATGGTGGTGAAGCCTGGAGCCAGGACCGGTCCGGGATCACCAGATCCGAACTGGATGCGGAAAACAACTACAACACCTACCAGATCGATGGGCTTCCGCCCGGACCGATTGGCAATCCGGGTCGGGCCGCGATGGAAGCCGTCGCCAATCCGTCGCGGACACAGGATTTGTTTTTTGTGGCCGATGGCACCGGCGGGCATGTGTTTGCAGAAACGTATGAGCAGCATCAGGCAAATGTCCGCAAGTGGCGTGAGATTGAACGCAAGCGGCGCCAGGCTGAACGTGAGCAGTCTTCCGATGCGGCTCCGACCTCAAACTGACAATCAGCGGGCGGTTGAAACAGCCCGTATTTAACCAAACTCGGAGGGGCGAATGGCACTTGCCAGCATGACCGGATTTGCCAGGTCCATGGGTGAATCCGGACCGGTGCGGTGGACTTGGGAACTCCGGTCCGTCAATGGCAAGTCGCTGGACCTGAGGATCCGAATTCCAACCGGCCTTGAGACTCTGGAACCGCGCATCCGTGAACGCTGTGCCAAGGTTTTAAGACGCGGAAACGTCTCGATCGGGCTCTCAATGCAGCGCGATCAGTCCGAACTGAAGCTGCAGGTGAACGAAACGGCTCTTGAAGCTGTGTTGAGCACCATCGGGCTTCTGCGCCAGCGCGTTCCGGATTTGTCACCTCCTTCAATCGACGGGATCCTTTCGCAAAAGGGTGTTTTTGAACTCAAGGAACCTGAAGACGATGACGCGGCGCAAGAAGCCCTTCATGCAGCCTTGCTGACAAGTCTTGATGCGGCCCTTCTGGACCTGGTTGACATGCGGCATAGCGAAGGACACGCCATTGCGCATGTGGTACGTGATCAAATTGACAGGATTGCTGAACTGACACGGGCGGCCGAAGACCTTCCGGTCCGGCAGCCAGAGGCAATTCGTGCGAAGTTGAAGAAGCAGGTAGACGAACTGCTTGAGGCGTCTGGTGGTCAGCTGGACCCGCAGCGGCTTCATCAAGAAGCAATCATCCTGGCAACGAAAGCGGATATCCGCGAGGAACTGGACCGGCTGCACGCCCATGTCGCCGCGGTCCGGGAGCTGATGGATACCGGCGGCGCTATTGGGCGGCGGGTTGATTTCCTTGCACAAGAATTTAACCGGGAAGCCAATACCTTATGCTCCAAGTCCAATGATGTGGATCTGACGTCCATCGGTCTGGACTTGAAAGCGGTGATCGACCAAATGCGTGAGCAGATACAAAACCTGGAGTGAACCCCATGCCAGAGGCATCCCTTGGAACTTCAGTCAGCGCTGATCAGGCAGAGCAACAACGCCGGGGCTTGATGCTGGTTTTGTCATCTCCCTCTGGTGCTGGCAAATCGACTATTGCGCGCATGCTTCTCCAGAACGAGAGCAACCTGGCCCTTTCAATATCCGTAACAACGCGTGAGCGCAGGAGCAGCGAAGTTGACGGCGTGGACTACCATTTTGTCGACAGTGACCGCTTCGCTCATATGCGCGACAATGGCCAGCTTCTCGAATGGGCCGAGGTGCACGGAAACTACTATGCGACACCGCGCGGCCCGGTGGAGAACGCCATTGAAAGCGGGCGCGATATCCTGTTCGACATAGATATCCAGGGCACGTTTCAGCTTTATGAGAAGATGCGGTCGGATGTCGTCTCCGTCTTTATTTTACCGCCGTCCATCGCCGAGATGAAAGCGCGGCTGAAAGGGCGGGCCGAAGATGATGACGCCGTGATCGCCAAACGCATGAAAACAGCCGTTGGGGAAATGCGGCACTGGTCGGAATATGACTATGTGGTTGTCAATGATGACCTGCAGCGCGCTTATGACAACGTCCGGGCAATTCTGAAGGCGGAACGGCTGAAACAATTCCGCTCACCCAAGATCGGCCCGCTCATTCAGGGCATGGTGAACGATCTCGAAAGCGAGATTTCGGCTACTCAAAGCTGAAAAGGGCCTAAACGGCACGTACGGACTTGAATGCTTCGGCGAGGTGCACAAATCCGGCGACATCTATTTCTTCGGCCCGGGCAGTCGGCAAAAGACCGGCAGAGACGATCAGTGCCTCGGCGTCCGGGGTGAGGCTTTTCAGGCTTGCGCGCAGCATCTTGCGGCGCTGGCCAAAGGCAGCTGCGGTAATCCGCTCCAGGGCGGACAAATCGCAGCGCAGAGGCGCCGGGTTCGGTGTCAAATGGACCACGGCGGACGTGACCTTGGGCGGCGGCGTAAAGGCCTTCGGATTGAGGTCAAACAAAATCCCGCTCTTGCACCGCCAGCCTGCCAGAACCGCCAGGCGGCCGTAAGACTTGCTGCCGGGCTGCGCCACAATCCGCTCCCCGACTTCCTTTTGGAACATCAAAGTCAGAGATGACCAGAACGGCGGCCACGTGTCGGTCGTGATCCAGTTCACCAGCAACTGGGTGCCGACATTATAGGGAAGGTTGGCGGCAATCCGGACCTTTCCGCCACCCGTCAAGGCAACCGGATCAAGCGCGAGGGCATCTCCTTCGATGACCTGCAAACGGCCAGGGTAGTGGTCGGAAATCTCTTGGAGAGCAGGCAGGCACCGGCTGTCTTTTTCGACTGCAACGACTTTCCGGGCGCCAGCGGCAAGAAGCGCGCGTGTCAGGCCGCCCGGACCCGGTCCGACTTCAAGGATGGTGCAGTCGTCGAGAGGGCCTGCTGATTTTGCAATTCTGGATGTGAGATTGAGGTCCAGCAGGAAATTCTGCCCGAGGGATTTCTTGGCGTTGAGGCCGTGCTTGGCAATCACATCGCGCAGGGGCGGGAGGCCGTCTATCTGAGCCATACCGGTGGTCTTTCCTAAAGCTGTTCCGGATAGGCGAGCGCATGGGCCATTCGAATAGCCGCTGCAAAACTGTCGGTGCGGATGTTTCCTGTCCCGGCCAATCCATAGGCGGTGCCGTGGTCTGGTGATGTGCGGACAAACGGCAGCCCGAGGGTTATATTCACACTGTCGTCAAAGCCGATGGTTTTGGCGGGTATGAGGACCTGATCGTGATACATCCCCAATACGCAGTCATATGTCTGGCGGGCTTCCGGATGAAATAGCGTGTCCGCCGGATGCGGACCCGTTGCAGCGATCCCTAGGGCAATCAACCGGTCAATTGCCGGTCTTATGATGGCATCTTCTTCCGTGCCCATCGTACCGTTTTCACCAGCATGCGGGTTCAGCCCGCACAGCGCGAGCCGTGGGTTTGCAAAACCGAACCGTTGCTTGAGATCGGCAGCTGCCGTGAGTGCCGTTTCGACAATGAGATCTGATGTGAGCGTGGCTGGAACGTCTTTTAACGGAATATGGATCGTGACAGGCACGACCATCAGTTCAGGGCCTGCGATCATCATGACCGGGTGCGGGGTTGTCTCTGGCCAATGCTGTTTGGCAAGCTCTCCCAGGAACTCTGTATGGCCCGGGTGATCAAAGCCGGCCTTGTAAAGCGCGGCCTTGTTGATTGGGCTTGTGACCACAGCTGCCGCTAGGCCGTCGTCCACGTCGGCCACACAGTGTTCAATGGACGCAATGACCGAGGCTGCGGTGTCTTCCCTTTCGAAACCAGGCTGATCGGGCAGGGCGGGGCCGGTTTGCACCACCGGGAGCGCCTTTCCGAACACAGCGCTTGCGTCTTTAGGAGATACGGCCGCGATCTTTCCCGACAAACCGAGCTTTGCAGACCGCTCGGTCAATAACGCTGCATCAGCCCGAACGTAGAAACAGGGCAGACCGAGCGCCTTGCTATTCTCCCAAGCCAATAGGGCAAGGTCAGGCCCAATACCTGCGGGCTCACCCATGGTCACAGCAATTGGAAGCGACGGTGTGGATCTACGCATCAACGATTGATAATGGTCGCGCGGCGGCGGACTTCCAGAAGGTAGCGGCGGGCTTGGCTCTCGGTCTCTTTCGCCCGCAGCTCATTTTCCAGTTTTGTGCGCAACGCGATATCCGAGGCGATTTCCCGTTTTCCGCAAAGCGCGATCATCTCAAAACCAACACCGGTCGGCGATGGTTTGGTGAGGTTCCCTGGCTCGAGCGTCTCGATTTCCTTGCGCAAACCGTCTGGAACTTCAGTCTCAAGACGGCGGCCGATTGGTTGGACCACAACCTCGCTGAAGTTTGACAGGACGGCTCCAAAGTTGTCGCAACCCGTGAAAGCCGACCGGATCTGATCGCTCTCACGGCGGCGTTTCGATTTGAAACCGCCTGAAGAGTTTTTCGGAACCACAACGATGACCCGCTGCAGATCATACTCGATGGACGATCTGCGCTCGTCTTCATCACGCTTTTGCAAAGCCGCGATGATATCGGACTCGTCGACGTCAACATCGCCTCTAAAACGGCGTTGCACGACTTGCCGCCAAGCCAACTGAGCGCGCAGGCGATCTTTCAACGTGTCCGGCTTGATACCGCTCTGCCCAAGTGCGCGGCCGAGCTGCGCAGAGGTCATTTTCGCGTTGCGTGCAATATTATTGTAAGCGTTGTCGACATCAGACGTACTGATGTTGATGCCCACCCGTCTCGCTTCAGTCAGCTTGATTTGATCGTCAATCAGCTCCTGTTGCGCCTGGGTCCGGGCAGCTCCCGCGGAAATACGCTGTGTCAGGGTTAAAAGACGGGCGCGCTGGCTGATATCGTAATCCGTGATCGGAACATCATTCACGATGACCTTGATGGCGGCAGAGGCCGGTAGGGGCGCTGCCACGGCGATGACAAGGCTGAGCATGATGGCCAGAAACGGTATGTAACGAGTGCGCATTGGTCTTTCATCCATGCCAAAGGCGGCGTTTGCGGGATAGCATCAAACGTGTTTCGCATATCACCGGCATATATTCAAAGTCTCTCTGCATAATGCGCCCGTTCATGGCCGCATGATGGCTTCCATCAAATTGGCCGGGGGCTTCATCAGACAGTCTTAATTGAGGGCGCCCGTTGAAACTTGCGTGTCGCCGATGGTTCTGAGACCGATCCGGAAATAGATTGTCCGGTCAACATCCTCACCGTCATTCCGGCTCCGGTCTTCGGCATAGGAAACGGAGAAGGAAAACCCTTCGTCGTCGTACCCCAGACCGAAACCGTCTTGAACAAAATCGGTGTTTTCAAGATCGTAGCGCACAGAACCGAAGACACGCCAGTTTTCATCCAGTCTCAGGCTTGCCGAGCCCAGAATTTCCTCGCGCGGATCGTCGATGCCGACATCCGGCTGGGCGTCAAGGAACGCATAGGCGAGCGATGAGACCACTGGCCCATAGACAGCGCTTGCCTGTGTCTGGAACCGGTTCACACTCAAATCATCCTTGTCGAACCGCGCCTGGGTCCCGACCTTGATGCCATATTGCGTGTCCAGATAGAGGCTCGCGACATAGTCTGACAGGTCCGTGGACAGGCCGGAATCCTGAGTGGCGCCGAGGATGTCCGGGGTTGCAAATGAGTTGTCACCGGCAAGGTGATAGGACCGGCCGAACAAGCCGCTGAGATAATAACCGCTGTCGAGCTGAAGTTTGTAGTTCAATCCGATGTTCAGGCGTGTTCCGCCCTCGGCACGGTCAAAACCGGAAAACTTGTCGTAGTCGAACAATGTGGTTGTGTCGAAGACGATACTCTGGGCATCGTCATTTGGAAGCTCGCCAATTCTTTGCTCATTGGGACGCACGACGACCTGGGCGATCGGCTCAATGATCTGATTGCCGCCAGAGAAGGTTGCAATAAACGGGTATTTGTATTCCAGGCCAACGGCCGGCATGGCCCGTCCGACAAAGGTTTCCCCGGTCAGTGCCGTCACATCAGAATCTGGTGACGCAAGGAAAAACAGGTCGCCGCGCATGTAGGCGAAAGGAGTGAAGGACTGACCCAGAGGGCCGATAAAGGTCCGGCGCCAATCCCCCTTCATCGACAGTCTGGAGAATGTCCCGTCAACACCCCTGAACCGGGCTGTTGTTCCGCCGTCAATCGAGAAAGCGTCGGTCTCATCCCGTGTCAGTGAGGTAAAGTTGGCCGTCAGCGCCAATTCGCCCGCAAGCACCGGATCCGCAAAGACGTAATCGTAGTCGATGACAGGAAGAACCAGCGGCTGTTTGTCCTGCAGGGACGTTCCGACCGGCGAAAAGCCATTGGCGTCGAAATTGCTGTCTTCATAGTCAGACTGGGAAATCTGGAAGGCGTAGGTCCGGACGGTTAGGGCGTTCCGGTCGGAGCGGCCTTCAAGGAAAATCTCCGAAGTCTCGTTATTGTCGCCGAAACTCGTGAAGGAATAGTCCTTGAAGAACGCGCGATCGCTTTTGTAGGTAGCGTTCCAGCCAAAGGTCCAGTTTTCGCTCAAGCTGAAAGAGGCAACCGAATTGAGTGCACCGCGCCAGCGTTCGTCCGCGCGCGAGGTCGAGAATTCGCCCGGCCTTGCCTGATAAAGGCCCGCGGCAGCCAGCTTGATTTCACCGTACTGGAAGCTGTGCCGGTACTCCACGTCCCCGAACAAGCCCTGATTGGTGAGCGGGGTCATAACTGCTGTAACGTCATAGTAGGGGCTCAGCGCCCAGTAATAAGGAACCGTGACGCCGTAACCGAGTTTGTCCGAGACAATGCCAGACGGCATCAGGAAGCCGGATTTCCGCTTGATAGTGGGGTCCGGCATGGACAAGTAAGGCAGATAGGCGATCGGCTTGCCATACACTTCGAAAGCTGCGTTTTCGAAGCGGATCACCTTTTCCTGCTGGTTATGAATGATTTTTTCTGCCCGCACGCGCCACAATGGCGGCTTGTCAGGCGGGTTTGTCGGTTTTGTGTAGACCGTGTAAACGCCGTTATCGATGGAGGTGACATTGTCGCCCTCACGCCGGGCTTGTTCGGCAATAAACCGGGTGCGCCGGGTGGTGTCGATCTGGAGCGCCCGCGCAAATCCTTCCGAGAAGTCCTCGGACAGGGTCATTTCCGCGGTTCGAATGACGTTGCCGCCTGTTTCGATGAAAATAACATTGCCGCGCGCTTTGAGCTCACCGCTTTTGCGGTCAAATACGATCTGATGAGCCTGAACGGTATTGCCGTCATAGTAAACTTGCACGTCACCTGTCGCCACGATCAGATCGCGGTCGAAATCATAGGTCACTTCCGCAGCTTCAAGAAGAAGATCAGCATCTGGATTGATCTGCCCGGACAGGGTGTCGGTCAGCTCCTGCGCTTGCGCTGCGCCGGGTAAAGGAGTGGTCAACGCAGCTGCCACGGCAAGCATGCTTGCTGCCGCCAAGAGGCTGCTTCTTCTGGCCCAAATCTCTGTCGTCAGGATACGTGGCAACGACATCGTCCTACCCGTCTTCCTGATGCAAGAGAATCGTCAAACCCATAAGTACTCCAAATATTCCAGGCGCCCACGCAGCTACCAAGGGAGGGACGATACCCGCGCCCCCAAAGTCCTTCGCCAATTCGGTTAGAACGTAAAGCACGAACCCGGACAGGATTCCACCCAGAATCATACTTCCCAAACCGCCAAACCTCGAAACTTTAAGGGAAACTGCCGCTGCAATCAAAATCATTGCAACGAGGAGGAGTGGTCGGGCCAGCAACGACTGATACTGCAAATTATAACGATAGGCCGGTAATCCGGCGTTTCTCGCCAGGTCAATGAACCGTGGAAGGTTCCAGAATGAAATCGATTCGGGAGACCCGATGCTTTCGCGGACTTCGGTGGCGGTCAGGAAGGTGCTGATCTGATAGCGGCCATAAGATTGTGGATCCTGTTCGGTCGTGTAGACGATCGCATCGTCCAGATACCAGATTTCAGTTCCAAGGCGGGCTTCGCGCGCCTCGATACGCTCGCGGAATGTGCCATCCCGGTCGAAGGTGAAAACGGTGACCCCTTGCAGGCGTGTTCCACTATCAAGGAGCTGCTGGGCGAGGAGGACCGATTCTCCGTCGAGCCCGTCCTGGCGGACCCATACATTATCCGTCGATTGAAGAAGAAAATTCTGTTCGGCCCCGAAGAGGCCCATGGCGACCTCCTCAGATTTTTGCTGCAGCCACACTGCGGCTGGGTTGTAGGCGGTGATCGAGAGAACACCGAGCACAAGCCCGACGGCAATCGCAGGCAGCGAAAACTGCCAGACCGAGATGCCCGATGCGCGGGTCACGACCAATTCTAGGGCGCGGCTTAGGGTAACAAAGGCTGCAATGGATCCGAACAGGACAGCAAACGGAATAACCTGCTCCAGCAGGAGAGGAACACGTAATGCGGAGATCAGAGCGACCCGCATGACCGAAAAGCCTTCGCGGTCGCCGCCCCGGCGGACAAGTTCCAGGACGTCAAACAGGAAAATGAGGGCTGCTGCAAAAAGGAAGAGGCCAATAATCGCTTTCAAGAAGCGGGCGGACAGGTAGACGGTCAGTGTGCGGCCGAGGATCATGCATGTCCTCCCGGCCGGTGTCCCGATAACCGTTGTCCGATGGCTTCAATGCGGTCCTGAAGGGCAAGCTGAAGATTTACCAGCCATTTTGACTGTCCGCCGCGTTGGTTCCTGAAAATGGAGACCGATGCCAGAAGCGTGCCTGCCATAGGTACCGCGTAAAGCAGCCATATAAGGCGGCTAGTTCCGTCAAGAACCGCTGTAACGCCGAAACCGGCCGTGCGGAGCAAGACGCAGGCGCAGATCGCTCCGAGAACAGCAATGCTCCTGCTTTGTCGGGTGGTGCGGGCCTGGCCCAGGAATGCGAAGACGATTAGACCGAACGCAAGACAGTAGAGCGGTTGGCTGAAGCGTTCGTGCAACTCGGTGGTCAGCTTATCCGGGTTTTTTAATGCGTATTCATCGTTGCGCCCGGGGTTGAGGAGGTTGGCGGTAGACCGTTCACTGGCCTTGAACACCGGCTCTCCTGCTTCCGGAATTAGATTCGACAAATCAAACGCGTAGGATTGAAACCGCACGATCGATATGTCGCCATCTCTCTTGGGACGCCTTTGTATAGTGCCGTTCTGCATTACCAGCAGCGTGCGGTCGACCGTCTCGATGATGTTGCCGGTGTCGGCCTGATAGGTGAATGCGGTTTCCTCATCCCGGGTATCATGCAGAAGGAGGCCGTCCAGAGTGCCCTTGCCGGACCGGTTGCGGATATGGAAGGTCAATCCATCTTCCACGCTAATGAAGCGGCCAGGTTTGACGATGTTTGCAACCAGGTCCGCGCGCACGCGTGTTACCTCTGTCCGCAATTGGGCCAATCCCATTGGTGCGACATAAATCGAAAACGCGGCAACAAGCGCCAGAACAAGCCCTGAGAAAATCATGACCGGTTTCAGCACGAGAAACCGGGAGCCGCCGCTTGCATCGATGACGATGAGTTCGCTGTCACCGGAAAGGGCGTTCAACACCAGAATGAGGGCGATCATCAGGGCAAACGGAGCAACGATCACGACAAGAAAGGGAAGGGCCAGCATTGTGATGCCGATGAACTGCACAATCGTCTGGCCTTTGGAGGTCACCAGATCGAGCTGCCGAAGGGCCTGCGTCGCCCAAACCACACCGGTCATGGCGAGGATGGTCAGGGTGAAAGCATAAGCTGTCCGCCGGATGATGTAACGTTCGAGCGTCTTCATATGAAGCGGCAGCTGTCCTTTGGAAATTTGACGATTGTAAGCCCCGGTTTGAATAACACGGAATGTGGTGAATGGCCCATGAATAAGAATGGTTAATATACATTAATTTTCTCCGGACTTGCCGGGAAGCTGTTGAAACGCCATGATTTGTGGGATCGAGACTTTCGTTGCCCGGGGGCACTCCTTACCAATGCCGATCAATATGCGGCGCCGTCCATCCGGCCATCTAGGGATAAAAAATGACAAAACTTGCAAAGATTACCTTCGCCAAATTCGAAAAGCCGAAAACGAATGTGGTTGTCGTTCTGGCCGGGGCCGATCTTGAAACGGGAACACATAGTCAGTCGGTTATCGACGGGCTCGACGGTGGACTGGCAAAACCAGCAGGGATCGCCGGTTTTTCTGGCGAGAAGAAAAGCACGATGGATCTTCTGGCACCGCATGGTCTTGAAACGGATCGTTTGGTTGTGGTGGGCCTTGGCAAGACGGCGGAGCTGGTAGCTGAGGATTGGCGGGCGCTTGGGGGAACCGTGCTGGCAGAGCTTCAGAAAGCGAAGGCTGATGGAGCCACCGTTATACTTGATATCCCCGGCGAAGACGGACTTTCGGCCGAGGCTGCAGCTGAGTTTGCCATGGGCGCGAAACTGCGCGCTTATACGTTTGACACCTACAAGACCAAGAAGGGCGATACCAAAAAGCCGTCTTCACTGAAGCTGACCATTCAGGTCAGTGATCCGAAGCCGGTGAAGAAGGCATGGGCAGTCAGTGAGGCAATTGCCGATGGTGTTATTCTGGCGCGCGACCTTGTCAACGAACCAGCCAACGTACTGGGCCCAGTCGAATTCGCCGCCAAGGCGTCCGAGCTCGAAGCGCTCGGCGTCGAGGTCGAGATCCTCGGCGAAAAAGAGATGAAGAAGCTCAAAATGGCTGCGCTCCTGGGTGTCTCGCAAGGGGCGTCCCGGCCACCGCGTTTGGCCATCATGCGCTGGAATGGCGGCAAGAAGGGTGTGGCGCCGGTGGCGTTGGTTGGCAAGGGTGTTGTCTTCGATACTGGCGGGATTTCGATCAAGCCTGCCGGTGGCATGGAAGAAATGAAAGGCGACATGGGTGGCGCTGCCGCCGTTGTCGGGGCCATGCATGCCATTGCCGGGCGCAAGGCAGCGGCCAATGTGGTCGGCGTCATCGGTCTGGTTGAAAACATGCCGGATGGAGATGCGCAGCGTCCGGGTGACATCGTCACGGCCATGTCCGGAACAACCATCGAGATCTTGAATACGGACGCGGAAGGCCGCCTCGTCCTTGCCGATGCCATGTGGTACACCCAAAAGACCTACAAGCCTGCCGTAATGATCGATCTGGCAACTCTTACGGGCGCCGTGATTGTTGCCCTTGGCAACTTGAATGCGGGGCTTTTCTCCAACAATGACGAGTTGGCCGACAAGCTGCTCAGCTCGGCCAAGAACAGCGGTGAACCTCTCTGGCGGCTTCCGCTTTCACCCGGATATGACAAGCTGATCGACACACCTAATGCGGATGTGAAGAACACCGGCGGCCGCTGGGCGGGGTCGATCACTGCCGCGCAGTTCCTGCAACGTTTTGCAAATGATGTTCCGTGGGCGCATCTGGATATTGCCGGAACGGCATTCGGTGCACCGAAAGATGAGATTTGCCAGAGCTGGGCCTCCGGCTATGGCGTGCGCCTGCTGAATCAGCTGGTGGCAGACCATTACGAAAGCTAAGCGCAAAGCAAACAAAAAACCCGCCAAAAGGCGGGTTTTTTTAACTCTACCGGAAACCTCAGCAGGTCTTATAAGCCTGGCAGGCGGTTGCCGGTTCAACCAGAAATCCCATTCCGACAGTAGCTCCGGCGACAATGCCGACCAACGCAAAAAACACAACTACCCGTGCGAGCATTTACGAACCCCCAAAACAATCGGACTGGGTCGGGAAACCGGTCACCAGTCGGTAAAAATGATCCCTAGGATCGTCCCCGCAACGGACCCTAGACAATCGACATTTGCGAAGGGTTAATGATACGAGTCGAAACAAGAGTCCATTGAAGCTTTTTGATCTGGTTCATTTGGGAGCGCTGCTGTTGCGTGCCTGCATCACAATTCCAGTCCAGGTTGGACGCTGTGTGGATAATCAACCAAAGCTGATGCCGGGATGTCATGGCCACTGAAGTCGTTTTCTATCATCTTCTCCACAAGCCTCTGGAGATGGCCTTGCCGCAGCTCCTTTCCAAATGCCTGGAACGGGATTGGAAAGTCGTCGTTCAAACCGGCAGTGAAGAGCGTTGCCAGGCGCTGGACAGCCATCTTTGGACATTTGCCGATGACAGTTTTCTGCCTCATGGAACCAAGGCCGATGGTTATGCGGAGCATCAGCCGATCTATCTGACGTCAGACCAGGATAACCCTAATCGCGCGGATGTCCGGTTTCTCGTCGACCGGGCGAAGCCCCCGGCCTTGTCCGACTACCAGAGAGCCATCTACATGTTTGACGGCAATGATCAAACAGCTGTTCAGGAAGCGCGGCAAAGATGGAGCGAAGCCAAAGCGGAAGGGTTTGACATAGCTTATTGGCAGCAAACGGAAGCTGGTGGCTGGGAGCGCAAGGCGTGAGCAGCAAGGATGTGCATTCTGATCCGGTGTTCATGGGACGCCGCCAGGCGGCCCGCGACCGGATAGACGCGCTGACCGGAGCAAAAGGCGGAGACGCCGACGACCGGCTCGCCTGGTTTCATACAGTCTACAAGGAGGCCAATGGCGATCCGGCCGCGGTTCCCTGGGCGGATCTTGCGCCGAAAGCTGCGCTGACCGAATGGCTTGCAAACGCACCCGGCACGGGTTTGACCGCAATCGATATCGGATGCGGACTTGGCGACAACGCCGAGGCGCTCAGCGCTGCGGGCTACCGCACGACGGCGTTTGATGTGTCTTCGGATGCGGTCTCTTGGGCCAAGAAACGCTTTCCTGGTAGCGCTGTCGCCTATCACGCGGCTGATCTCTTCGATCTACCGGCCACCTGGACGGCCGCCTTTGACCTTGCGCATGAGTGCTACACGATCCAGGCGCTTGACGGTGATCTGAGAGAAAAAGCCGTTGGCTCGATTGCAAGTCTTGTCGCTCCAGGGGGCAGGCTTTTGCTGATCAATCGCAGCCGCGGGGAGGGGGTCTATGCGGATGGGCCGCCCTGGCCGCTGCAGCCATCCGAATGGCGGCAGTTTGAACATCTGGGCCTGGAGCTTGAAGATGAAACACTCTACGAAATACAGCGGCAGGACCGGATCATCCCACATGTTCGGGCCGTGTTCCGCAAACCTGCCTGACTTGGGTTTATAGCGTGTCGCGCCTATTTAAATTCAGGCAACATCAGGTTTCGCGTGGGAGGCAAAGCCGGGCGGCAGCGAAACCTGATTCCGTTTCAACGCGACTTGCCCTAAACCACGGATGGCTCCGATGGCGACGGAAACATAGTCCTTGGCCGAATGCCTAGCAGATGGAGTGCGCTGATGCCGCAAAAGCTGAAAAAGTCTTCCGCCGATCTGGTTGCTGAAGCGCGCCAGCGCATTGAGGAAATCGAAACGGATGAGGCGATTGCGCTTCTGGGTGACCCAGGTGTCTTGTTTGTGGATCTGCGCGATGTCCGGGAACGACAGAGATCCGGCTTCATTCCGGGAAGCTTTCACTGTCCGCGCGGTATGGCCGAGTTTTGGGTCGATCCGGAGAGCCCCTACTTCAAGGAGGTTTTTGGCCAGGATAAGCGCTTTGTGTTCCATTGCGCCTCTGGATGGCGGTCGGCGCTAACGGTTGCGGCCCTCAAGGAGATGGGCTTTGACGCCGCGCACCTCAAGGAGGGTTTCAGTGCCTGGATCAAATCCGGCGGGCCAGTGGAACAGGCCGACTAGACCCGCGGGCCAATTGTGGAATGGCCGGACATCTTTGGGCTCTACCGGCAAGAGGCCCGATAGTCTGAGGTCCGATACGCTGAAGTGCGTCCGGTCTGAAATTGGCGCAGGACTGCGGGACGTTCCAGATGATAGATCGCAACCATGACGCGCGTTGTTAAAAGAGTTACGTTTTCAGGTTAAGGGTCGCTCAATGATGCAGATTTGGCGCTAAAGCGACTGGCACCGTTTTGTTGGCGAGGGGATGTAGCACATGGCACTTGCGGAAGATACTTTGAGCCTTTCGAACCTGAACGACGCGCCGCATGCGTATCTTTTCGTACCTTACAATGCTGATATCGAAGCCGATGATGATGAATTGGGGGCGATCATTCGGCTTGGCGAATTCAGCGACATCGAAGAGCTGGCTTCGAGCGATGGTTATTTGGACGAATACTATCCCAAACAGCATATCGATGATGCCAATGCCGAGGGGCTTTCGCCGACCCATTCCGCGTCAGGTTCTGAAGAAAAGCACAAGGGTATCCTTCTGGCATGCGACGGGCGGATATTGGTCATGGCGCGGGAAAAAATGTACTTGGAAACCGCCTATTATCATCAGAATACAACGGGCGATAACAATCTTGTGGTTGGCGGTACCTATACGATCTCCGTCAAAGGGGACATTGGCATTACATCAACTGACGGCAACATCACGGTCAAGGCTTCCAGCGGTGAGGTAATTCTGGAGAGCGGCACGAACAAGGACATCATCTTCAGGGCAGGGACAGACAGCAATAGCGGTGGCACCGGAACAATCTATGAATACTCAAAAGGTCATTATAAGGAAATTGCTGGACATGAATACAAGGTCAGTGAGACCGAGAATTCATTTACAACCGGGACATCCAACAATTTCTTTTTTGGTGCGAAAAGCACAATCAATGGCGATGCTGACTTCACTTTGACTGCCGGCGGATCGGCCACTGTCAAGCCAATCCTGAACCTGTCGCTCACTGGGATCAATGTGTCTTACACGGCATCAAGCACTGACTTGAAAGACGTGTATTTGAAGGTACGGGGCATACAAACATCCAGTCAGGCTTTGAAGACGACGCTCAACAACCTGAAATCGGAGATCAATGCCATCAATTCTGAAGTCAATGAAATTCGCGACGATACGGTTGAACTTCAGGTATGCGCCGAGGGCATTTCGTCAAAGATTGGAGAGATTGATTCTGAGATCCGGGAAATCAAGTCGGTGATGTAGTGGCCAGAGGGCGGGTCACCCCGTCTCTTCGAACTCGGCGGACAGTTCGAGCCACTCTTCTTCCGTTTTGACGAGTTTCTTCTCGCAATAAGCGCGTTCCTTGGCGAATTTGGCAGCGCGGTCAGGCTCATCCTGGAAAAACGAGGGATCTGACAGCTTTTCATCCAGCTTGGCGATTTTGTCCTGAAGACGCGCCATTTCCTTTTCGGCTGAATCGATTTTCTGCTTGAGCGGCTTCAGGAGTTCGCGCCTTTGCGCAGCGCCCCGGCGTTTTTCCTGGGCCGAGGCCTTGTCTGCGTCTTCCGCTTCCTTGTCCCGTGCCTTTTGAACCGCCTCCGGACCTTGCAGGATCAGGCGTTTGTAATCCTCCATGTCGCCGTCATAGGGCTCGACTTTTCCGCCGGCGACGAGCCAGAGCCGGTCGGCGCAGGCCTCCACAAGATGCCGGTCGTGACTGATCAGAACCACGGCGCCCTGAAACTCGTTCAGGGCCATGACAAGTGCTTCGCGGCTGTCGATGTCCAGGTGGTTGGTCGGCTCGTCGAGAATGAGAAGATGCGGGCCGTCGAATGTGGCAAGCCCCAACAGCAGCCGCGCCTTTTCCCCGCCCGACAGGTCCTTTGCCGGTGTTTCCTGGCGGTCGGTCGGCAGTCCGAAGCGGGCGACCCGGGCACGGACCTTTGCCTCAGGGGCATCCGGCATCAGCGCGCGCACATGCTGGACGGCGCTCTCGGCCGGCTTCAACTCATCCAGCTGGTGCTGTGCGAAGAACGCGATCTTCAATTTCGAGGCCTTGGCGATCTCGCCATCCATGGCGGCAAGGCGCCCGGAAATCAGCTTCGCGAAGGTCGATTTGCCGTTGCCGTTGGCGCCAAGCAGGGCAATCCGGTCATCGGTGTCGATGTTCAGCGTCAGGCGCGAGAGGATCCTGGTCTCCCCATAGCCTGTCGAGACCCCCTCGATCTTGATGATCGGCGGGGCAAGACGCCCCTCGGGGTCCGGGAAATGGATCGGCTTCGAGCTCTCCTCGGTCAGGGCGGCGATCGGCTCCATCTTTTCCAGCATCTTCAGCCGGGCCTGGGCCTGACGGGCTTTCGAGGCCTTGTAGCGGAAGCGGTCGACAAAGGCCTGCATATGCTGGCGTTGCGCGTCCTGTTTCACTTTGGCCTTCTCGGCCAGGATCATGGCTTCGCGGCGTTGCCGGTCGAAGCTGTCATAGCCGCCGGAATAATAGGTCAGCTTGCCGCGATCCAGATGCACGATGCTGTCGACCGCCTTGTTGAGCAGATCCCGGTCGTGGGAAATCAAGAGAACCTGATGCGGGTACCTGGCAACATAACTCTCCAGCCAGAGCGTTCCCTCCAGGTCGAGATAGTTGGTCGGCTCGTCGAGCAGCAACAGATCCGGTTCGGAAAACAGAACGGCGGCGAGCGCCACCCGCATGCGCCAGCCTCCGGAAAACGACGAGCAGGGGCGCTGCTGCGCGGCGGCATCAAAACCGAGGCCGGAGAGGATTGCACCGGCTCGCGCTTCTGCCGTGTGGGCCCCGATATCGGCAAGCCGTGTGTGAATATCGGCAATTGCGGCCGGATCCGTTTCCGTGTCGGCGGCCGCCAGCAAGCGCGAGCGCTCCGTATCGGCCTTTAAAACGACTTCCATCAAGGTTTCTTCGGTGCCCGGGGCTTCTTGAGCCACCTGGCCGATCCGGGCCCGTTTGGGGATCGTGACCGATCCGGTCTCGGAGGAAAGATCGCCCGTAATCAGCTTGAACAGCGTCGATTTTCCCGCGCCGTTCCGCCCGACAAGGCCGGTTTTCGCCTTGGCCGGAAGAGTCACGTTGGCTTTGTCGATCAGGAGGCGGTCCCCGATCCGGTAGGTAAGATCCGATACTTGCAACATGGGCGGATCAATGAAGGAGAGGCAGGCGGGATGCAAGCGGAAAGCTTGCAGGCATCAGCGGCAAGTCGGGACATGTTGCAAAGCTGCACGATTTGGCGGTTAGGCCGCGTGAAACCAGGGCTAAACTCAGCCGGATCATTGGTCCGACGCCAGAACGTCCAGATAAATGGCGGCAAATCCGCCCATCAATTCGTGACACAAGGTCATTTCCCGGATGTTCGGGTCCCAGAAGGCGTTTTCCATTCCGCATTCGGCTGCCCGGAATGTGACCTGTTCCGGCAGATCATAAAACGTGTCGAACTCCTCGGCCACTTGCTCCATCAGCTCGCTTTCCTTCAGGAAAATCTCAAGTAGGGACAAGCCCTGGGGCGCGGGGTCGTATACGACCTCAATCTTGCCGGCCGGGGTGTCGCTGTCGCGGATATACGGATCTGTCGCATAAGCCCAGGAATCGGACGCCTGCTCATAGTCGAAAGCGCATGTTTCGATGCGTTCGTCCGGGAGGCCCAGATCCTGCGCAAGTTCCAAGAACACCTCTTCATCCGCGCCAACCATCAAGCAGAGCATGCGGTAGCCGCGCTGCTCATCAAGATCGTGCTCGTTGTAAAAGATCAGGTTTTCATAGGTGTCTTCGGCAATCAGGAACCAGCCGACCATGGCATTGGTCAAGAGAAGGTCCATGTCCTCCGTATCGGTCTCCAGCATCGAAACGGTCGCAAGGTTGTCAACGGCGTCTTCTTCCTGGGCAAGGACCGGCAAAGCGAGTTCGGAGACCAGCATGTGACCGGCTTCATGGTAGAGCGTGAACAGGGTATTGCCCGCAACAAAGACAAGCAGTTCTTCCAGATCTTCGGACGAGAGCTGTTCCAGTTCCGCATCAATATCGAGGTAAGGTGTTGCCTCATCTTGATTGCTTGCGAAGGCGGCTTGAACAAGAATCAGAAGCGCAACTGCGGCGAGGGCAGTCAGCCTGCAGGCAGTGTGGCCAAGGGAAAAGCGCATTCCGGTCACTTTCATCAGGGCATCGGGCGGTAAATCGATTCCGATGGCGCGTCCGCCGATCCGGGCCTTACGGCGGGTCCGGACCAACCATGTTCAAATGCTTGAGACTACGGAGTTTCAGCGGCCATTGCCAGAGGCTTTGCGTGTCATGCGGCAAGCACTGACATCAAATTGTTATGCAAACTGCCCCTTGCAGCCCGGACAGGGCCCCGTTATTAAAGCCGCGAAATTCCCGTCGGCCCGGCAGTTCCGCCGGTCCGCGAAACAGTATGAGAAAGATCACCCATGGCGATTGAACGCACCTTTTCCATGATCAAGCCGGACGCCACCAAGCGCAACCTGACCGGCGCCATCACCAAGAAATTCGAAGACGCTGGTCTGCGCGTTGTCGCCTCCAAGCGCGTATGGATGTCCCTGCGTGAAGCAGAAGCGTTTTATGCCGTCCACAAAGAGCGTCCGTTCTTCGGTGAACTGACAGAGTTCATGTCTTCCGGCCCGACCATCGTTCAGGTTCTGGAAGGCGAAAACGCGATTGCGAAAAACCGTGAAGTCATGGGCGCCACCAATCCGGCAGACGCTGCCGAAGGCACCATCCGCAAGGAATTCGCCCTGTCCATCGGCGAAAACTCCGTTCACGGCTCCGACGCTCCTGAAACAGCTGCCGAAGAGATCGCCTTCTGGTTCTCCGGCGTTGAGCTGGTCGGCTAAGCTTTCAAGCTGACGTGTTGTGAAAGGGCTGGCATCCGAAAGGCTGCCGGCCCTTTTTGTTTTCTTGAGATGCCTTCCTCGGAAGGTCATCAACTCATTGTTTTGACGGCCGCTCAACGCGACAAACAAGGCCCGCTGCACTCTCCGCCGTCATCCCGCACGTGATGCGGGATCCATGCCGCGAGAGTTCAACGCGATCAGCTTTGCGTGGGGCGGGGAGGCGGAATGGATCCCATGGTCAGGCCATGGGATGACGGCACGGGGTGAGTTGGTCTGCCGTTCATGTACCTTCTCGGGCGCTACAAGACCGGGACAGCAAATGGCGGATGCGTCCTGCGGCTTGAACGGCGCTCTTGAACAACCCTTAAGGGTTGTGCGCTAGGTCTTGCGCACCTCGTTCTTTTGCAGGATTTCCCCGTGACCGCTTTTCTGAGAACCTTCTCCGTTACGCTGCTGCCAGCGCTTCTGCTCGCCGCCTGCGTTCAGGACGATCCCCGCTATCCGGTCTATTACAGCTACCGGGTTGACGTGAAGGTCGATGGCGCGCCGGTCACCATTGAGCGGGTGATCAAGTGCACGGGAACGTTGGTGACAGGATCGACCGTGGCTCCAGGTGTCACGTCCGGCGGGACTTATAGAAATCCTCCGCTCATGGGCGCTTATGTCGGGGGCACACGCGAGGCGGTCTATACGCCGGTGGTGCACGCCTGCCGGTGGGCGTCGTCGACGGCCGAAGAGCGCGCCGAAGACGCCAAGAAAAACATCCGGTCTCTCGACCGGCCATTTACTGAGCAGCACGACTCTCTACCGCCCAACTCCATCCTGCCCGTGCTCTGGGTCAATGACGACCAAACGCTTGATCAGATGGAATACTATGTCAGCGAGCGGGCGCTGTCCGGTGTCGACAGTCATGTGGAATTTGTCAAAGCCCATCCGCCGGTCAAGGTGGACAAAGGAGCGTTCCGGGAATCGGAGAAACGCGCCGCAACCGAAAGTCCGGACCTGACGCCGTTCACGTTTCCCAGAGATCAAAACGCTGCCCAACGGCTTCAGCTTTATGAGGATCGCTTCGGCAACGCCAACCACAGTCATCGGGTTCACGCGGTCTGTCACGCGGCGTGGCGCATTACGCGGGCGGAATGGTCGGAAGTGGAAGGACTGGTAGACTGGGTTGCCAATCTTCCTAAAGATGGCCGTGCTTACTTGATTGACACAGAAAGGTTCGGGCGGGTCTTCCGAAAAACAATACCATTCATAGGGGGGAATGGAACGCCCAGACTGGGGCCGGTCGGATATGTGCCCGAAAGCCAGCGGAAGCCGATTGGCCGCTTTGCGGTTTACGAAACGATCCATCCGGTGATTTCGACGGATCATGGCCGTTATGTCGACCTTGATCGCTCTGGGTCTTTCGGCTGCGATTACGAGGTCCTTTTTCCCGACCGCACTCAAAGCTTCTGGTCTAACAAAACCTATTCCGACGACAGCCCTGCTGGTCCAAGTTTTTCGGTTGCTCGGGAGGGCAACCTATTGCGTGCGGCGTTCTCGCCGCTTGTGCCGGTCTATGTGCGTGAACTTGATGAATTCATTGTTTTTATGAGCCTTTCGGTGGCGGGGTCCATCGATGAGCCTGTTGTGAAGGGGTGGAAAGAATGAGTTCGCCGCCCCGGACCTGATCCGGGGCCTGTTTTGGCTTCGCGCCGCCACTGCCTTGTGAGCCCGCAATAGGTCCCGGCGCAGGGCCGGGACGGCGGCGGGGGCAAATGGCGTACACTCGCGAAAAAACACTCACGCAAAGAATGACCACACAGATTTCCGATCAAGCTGTTTTTGCCGTCCTTGCCATGCAATCCTATGATTTTCTGGATGAGGACCAGCCCAGTGTCAGCCCGGACGATTTGACCAAGAACTTTGGTCTGGCGGGGTAAGAGGGTCTGCCCCGAATGTCACCCCGGACGCAGCGGAGCGGAGATCCGGGGGCCACTCTGTCCCAGAGCGGGTGGATGGGAAACGCAGCCCTGGCAGGGATTGAAGCGCGCCGGTCCGGGTCAACCGCTGTGCCTTGCAGGGGATGCTACAGCGCGCCGTTACACGCAGAAACACTTCCAGACTTCTTGGCGACAGCAAGTTCCTGATTGTTCGTCCATACTGGGTGTGTCTTGGGTGTTTGATACGGGAGACTTCGACATGCGCACAGCCGCTGCCCTGATTTGCCTGATTGCCGCGAGCCCGGCGGGCGCACATGACAGCGTGGTGCCCTTGAACGGGGAAGAGCCGCATGACCATGCGCACGCTTCCGATGGGATCTGGGACCTGTTGCTGCCGGACGCCGAGGCCTATGCCGATATCACGGTGGACGGAAACTCCCGCCGCATCCGCGCGAACGGTTATCCGGACAAGGCGCCTGGAACATTCCCCAACCGGAACAATCCGCACAGCATTTCCAAGAAGAACTATAATTTGAAAGTGCCGCTGAACCCGAAAAACAACGGCCGCGCGACAAACGCGCAAGGCGCCGTCTTCGGGATTGCCATCAATGGCGTGGTCATGGATCCGGGCACGGCAGAATACTGGAACAATGACCGCAGATCGGGGTGGAACTATGAGGCGCTGGGCGGCGCATGCCAGCTCGGGCTCGACAAATACAACGCCCATGTCCAACCGGACGGGACATACCATTATCACGGTATACCGACCGGTGTTCTGGCGGCCCAGGGCGGGTCGTCCGCACCGGCGCTTTTGGGGTTCGCCGCCGATGGCTTTCCAATTTACGGCCCCTACGGGTACTCCAATCCGCAAGCGCCATCGCGCGTTGCCAAACTGAGCAGCAGTTACCGGGTCAAGAGCGGGACACGCCCGGACGGTCCGGGCGGGCGCTATGACGGCAAGTTCACCCAGGACTGGGCCTATGTGGCAGGCGCGGGCGATCTGGATGCGTGCAACGGGCGCTTTGCGGTCACGCCGGAATATCCGCAAGGCACCTACCATTATGTGCTCACGGAGAGCTTTCCGTTCATTCCGCGCTGCTGGATGGGAACGCCGGACAGCAGTTTCTCCCGCCTGAAACGAGGCGGTGGCGGGCAAAGGCGGGGTGATCTCAAAAACGGACCTGAGACCCCAGATCAAGCGCCGGCAATCGATTTTGCGGCCTTTTCCGATAACAGCGCTGCAACGATTACCCTCGTTCAGCACCATGGGGGACGCCCGCCGCGGTTTTTGCCGGGAGGCCGTCCGCCGCCACCGGGCGCTGGCCGCGGGCCTGGGCAGGGGCCGAGAAACGGTCTTGGACCGCAGGGCGGGAACCGGCCGGGCGGACGCGGGCCTTGCAGCGGCAGCTGACCCGCAATTGTTCTGGATAACAATGCGGCGCTTGACGGCGCCGCCGGTTGTTGCGGATAAGTCGTCTGACCTTTCACAGCCATCTGGACGAAGATGACCCAGCAGCCGCCCAAGTCCGCATTTTCAGCCTGTCCGCACGACTGCCCTTCGACCTGCGCGCTCGACATCAATTTCGACGATGCGGGCCGCGTGAAGCGCGTGAACGGCGCAAAGGATAACGCCTACACGGCCGGTGTCGTCTGCGCCAAGGTCGCCCGGTACGCGGAGCGCTTGTATCACCCCGACCGGCTCATGAAACCGTTGCGCCGCGTTGGCAAGAAGGGAGACGGGCGGTTCGAGGAACTCTCCTGGGACGCCGCGCTCGACCTGATCGCCGACAAGTTCCTGGAAGCGGAACGGACGTTTGGCGCGCAGAGTGTCTGGCCGTATCACTATGCCGGAACCATGGGCCTGGTCCAGCGCGACAGCATCCACCGGTTCCGCCACGCCAAGGGCTACTCAAGGCAATTCGACAGCTTTTGCACCAATATGGCCTGGACCGGTTATGTGGCCGGAACGGGCAAGCTTGCAGGTCCCGATCCACGCGAAATGGCGGTGTCAGATCAGATCGTGATCTGGGGCACCAATCCTGTTGCGACGCAGGTCAATGTCATGACCCATGCGATTGCCGCGCGAAAGAAGCGCGGGGCCAGGATTATTGTGGTCGACGTCTACCGCACCGAGACCATGAAGCAGGCGGATATCGGGCTGGTCCTCAAGCCCGGAACGGATGCGGCTCTTGCCTGCGCCATCATGCATGTCCTGTTCCGCGATGGATTTGCCGATTGGGACTATCTCAACAAATACACGGACTTCCCGAACGAGCTTGAATCCCATCTTCAGCAGAGAACACCAGACTGGGCCGCGGCGATCACAGGCTTGCCGGCGGCGGAGATTGAGGAGGTGGCCCGCCTGATCGGATCCGAGAAAAAGACCTATTTCCGCCTGGGGTACGGCTTTACCCGTTCGCGCAATGGTGCGGTTGGCATGCATGCAGCCTGCTCGATTGCCGCGGTGACCGGAAGCTGGCAATACGAGGGCGGCGGTGCCTTTCACAACAACGGCGCGATCTACGAGCTCAACAAATCGATGATCGAGGCGCCGGACCTCAAGGACCCGCAAACCCGGGCGCTGGACCAGAGCCTCATCGGCCGCATCCTGACCGGCGATGAGGCGGCTCTGCTGGACGGTCCGCCCGTCAAGGCAATGCTCATCCAGAACACCAACCCGATGTCGGTGGCACCTGAACAAGAGCTTGTGCGGGCAGGGTTTGCGCGCGAAGACCTCTTCACGGTGGTCCATGAGCAGTTCATGACCGAGACGGCGCAGATGGCCGATATCGTCCTGCCTGCAACCCAGTTTCTGGAGCATGACGATATTTATAAGGGCGGCGGCCACCAATATCTTATGCTCGGTCCGAAGGTGGTCGAGGCGCCGGATGGGCCGAAGGAAAACATATTTGTAATCAATGAGCTGGCGAAGCGCCTTGATTCAAAACCTCACCCCGGCTCCGACATGAGCGCGCGCGACCATATCGACTGGATGCTGCGCCATTCCGGCTACGGGACGCTTGAGGACCTTGAAGCCCAAAAGTGGATTGATCTTCAGCCGGACTTTCAGACGGCCCACTATGTGAACGGTTTTGGTCATGCGGACGGGAAGTTCCACTTCCGCCCGGACTGGGGCCGCTCAAGTGCCCCGAACAAACCGGAAGGGGACCCGATGGGCCCATGGCAGGCGATGCCCGACCTGCCAGATCAGTGGGATGTGGTTGAAGCCGCCGATGTGGAGCATCCGTTCCGTCTCGTGACCGCACCCGCCCGGTCTTTCCTCAACTCCAGTTTCAATGAGACTGAAGCCTCACGCAAAAAGGAGGGGCGCCCGGAAGTGTGGATACGGCCGGACGAGGCAGAAAAGGCCGGGATTGCAGACGGCGCGCTGGTCAAGATGGGCAATCGCCGGGGTGTTGTGACCCTGCATGCAAGGCTGGTGGATACGGTTGCGCCGGGGACGGTCATCTCCGAAGGGCTCTGGCCGAACGAGGCGTTCAGGGACGGGAAGGGCATCAATACCCTGACCGGCGCTGAACCTGTCGCCCCTTATGGGGGCGCTGCCTTTCACGACACCGCAGTCTGGATACGCACGGCAAGTTAGGCCGGAGGCGATCCATCGATAAATCGAATGGAACAGATCTCACAAATTCGTTTGTGAGGATCTCTCCGGCTGCCTAGCTTTCCACCAGACAGAAACTGGAGAGAAAGCTATGCCTACATCCAAAATCGCATTGATTACCGCCGGCGGGTCCGGGATGGGCGCGGAAGCCGCGCGGCGTCTCGCAGCTGACGGCTTCACGGTCGGGATTTTGTCCTCGTCCGGCAAGGGCGAGGCACTGGCAAAAGAACTGGATGGATTTGGCTTTACCGGTTCCAATCTGGAAACTGCTGACGTGCAGGCGTTCGTTGATGCGGCCATCAAAGCCTATGGACGCATCGATGTTCTGGTGAATTCCGCCGGTCACGGACCGAAGGGCGATATCCTCCAGATCAGTGATGAGGATTGGCACAGGGGACTGGACTACTACTTGATGAATGTCATCCGCCCGAGCCGTCTTGTAGCCCCGGTCATGGCGGACCAAGGCGGGGGTACGATCCTCAACATTTCCACGTTTGCCACCTTCGAACCCGATCCGATGTTCCCGACATCCGGTGTCTTCAGGGCGGGTCTTGCCAGTTTCACAAAGCTGTTTTCCGACAAATTCGCGGACCGGAATGTGAGGATGAACAACATCCTTCCCGGTTTCATTGACAGCCTGCCGGAAAAGGACGACCGGCGCGGCCGGATTCCCATGGGCCGGTATGGGCGCTCGGATGAAGTCGCCGGTCTGGTTTCCTATCTGGCAAGCGATGAGGCAGCCTATATCACCGGCCAGAACATCCGGATTGATGGTGGCCTGACGCGCTCCGTTTAAGGTCGGGTTCTGGACGTATTGATGGAAAAATGTAAGGCTCCCTTACTAATTCCAATCTGAGTCTTTTCAAATGTCTGCCCCTGATGGACCTTCCTCCGAAATGGTGCCGGGCGATGCTGTTGTCTCCACCCGGCGCTGGATGGCGCGCGGTGCACGTGCCGCCATTTCCATTCCAGCCCTTATCCTGACCGCTGCTTTCGTTGGCTATGCGGGCCTTGCCCGTGAGACCGGCCTGACGCTTGCAGAAACGCTTGCGATGACCGGTTTCATCTGGGCCCTGCCATCCATTGTGGTTTTGACCGGGGCATTTTCCTCGGGAATGGGGCTGATACCGGCCGCGGTTGCGGTCGCACTGGCTTCCGTCCGCCTCATGCCGATGACGATGGCCTTGATGCCCCTTGTGAAGGTGCCTGGCAAAACAAAGACTTGGCAGTTGTTGATCGCATCACACTTTGTGGCGGTCACGGCGTGGGTCTACGCCATGAAGAACCTGCCCGACCTGCCGCGTGAAGGGCGGTTGCCCTTCTTCATTGGGTTCGGATCCGCGGTGACGGGTTTCGTGTTCTGCATGACTGGACTTGCCTATCTCCTGGTTGAGCGGCTGCCGGATATGGTCGCCGGTGCCTTGGTTTTGCTGACACCGGTCTATTTCCTGTGTTCGCTCTGGGGGGCGGCGCGCCTCTTGGCGGACAAGGCGGCAATGGTCGCCGGTCTCGCGCTTGGACCTGTGTTTTTCCTTTTTCTGCCGGGTCTTGATCTGCTGTGGACAGGGCTTCTGGGCGGTACGCTTGCCTATGGCATCACGCGATATTGGCGGCGGGGGCTCTCATGACCGAAGCCCTGATGGAAACGTGGTGGGGGCCTTTCGTCGTCATCTTGGTGGCGGGCTGGTTGGCAACCGATGTCTGGCGCTGGCTGGGCGTCTTCGCAGGCGGCCATTTGCGGGAAGACGGTGAGCTGCTGATCTGGGTCCGGTGTGTTGCCACGGCCTTGGTCGCAGGCGTGATCTCGAAACTGATTTTGTTCCCGCAAGGTGTTCTGGCAGACACACCGCTCGCCCTGCGCCTCGCAGCCGCTGCCTTTGGATTTCTCGCCTTTCAAGTGTCCCGCCAGCGGGTCATTGTCGGAGTTCTGGCCGCCGAGGCCTTCCTGGTCATCGGTTGGCTATCGCTGGATGTATTACGCTAAATAAGGACCATGCGGTCCGTACTGATCAGTCGGCAAGCTCCCTGTAGTTTTTGCTAACTGTTCCCTAAGCAAATTGGTCAAGCATGTCACGGTCAACCACAAACCTGATTCTTATCGGGTGAAGAAACGCTCTTCCAACCGGCTTGCCTAAGGCTCCAGATCAATACACGCGTTTTATGCACAAACCGATGAGCATAGCCACACATTCGCACCTAGGCGGGGACCCTGACAGTCTGTCGGCGCGCCAAGCGGCCCTGCCATTGGCGATCGGTGGTGCAGGTCTGTTCCTCCAAGCACTCACCTATCTAAACCATGATGTTGCCTGGGTGCTTGTGTCTTCCGGTTGGCTTCTTTCCGGGAAGCAGTTTGGTACCGATATTGTAGCCGCAAACCCGCCTTTCATCTGGTGGTTTTCTGCAGGGCCTATGGCACTGTCTCAATGGATCGGGATCAGCCCGCAAACCAGTTTGAGGCTTGTTATCGGCTTCATGATTCTGTGCAGCTTGATATCCGTGAACATCTTGCTTCGGGCTGCCGGGGAGCCTGCTAATACCAGAGCCTGGCTGCTGGCCGTAGCCGCATTCGTTTTAACGATAGGAGCTGGGCGCGACTTTGGACAACGGGAACAGCTCACCGTTATTCTTCTGCTCCCTTACCTTACTGCCATAGGGGTTCGTTCCAGAAAGAAGGATCTCCCATGGATAATTGGTTTTTTAATCGGAGCCTTTGCCGGATTTGGGGTGGTTTTTAAACCTTATTTTCTCATGGCCGTAATTCCAGTCGAACTCTATTTGCTCTGGAAACGTCGAGCCTTTGCGATGATCGTCCGACCCGAAGCAATCGGAGCCATTTTAGCTGTCAGTCTGTGTGGAGTGTCACTCTATATCTTTGCCTCTCCATGGCTGACGGTCGTCCTGCCGGAAATCGCCAAAACTTATTGGGGTTTCAGTAATGATATGCTTGATGTTCTGATCGAGTACTTTCCGATTATGATTCTCATTTTAGTGGCCGCTGGTCTTTCACTCCGGCCGGATAGGCCGAATGAAACGGCAATCTACCTGCTTGCCGCAGCAGGTTTTCTGGTGAGTGCGATCTGGCAAGCCAAGGGGTATTCCTATCATGGTTACCCCGCCTTAGCTCTTGGAACCCTCTCAATAGTGATAGCAGTTACGAGCGATCCCGCGACAAACCGTATTGCGGAGCTGTTGCGCACCTGTGTTCTTGCCACCCTCATCGGGGTGTCGCTTGTTGGAATTTATAAGCGAACGGATGCAGGCCCGGTCGGCAAACACATTCGGCAGATGTCAGAGTTCATAGAAACCAATGTTCCGGAAGATGGCGGTTTCTTTGCCCTTTCCACCCATCCTTTTCCAGGATTTCCAAGCGCGCTATACGCGCACAGGACTTGGGTCTCGGCAAGCAACAGCGCTGTATTTTTGCCGTCAGTGGTTCGTTTGATGCTTGCGCCTGAAAGTCAACATGAGGCTTCGCTTGCACATGCACAAGAGAAGGCTCTTACCGCAGCAAAGCGAGATCTTGCTCGGAAACCAGACATCATTCTAGTTGATGTTCGCCCACATCGGCATGCCATCAACGACATAACATTCGATTTCCTTGATTTTTATACTCGGGACGCAGGGTTCCGGCAGCTTTGGTCGAATTATGAGGAAATCGGCGGAGCTCCCTCCGGTTTCCGGGCGTACAGGATTAAGGACGGTTAGATGACGGATCTGGACCAGTTGGCGGAAGTGGCTGTCGTCATACCCTGTTACCGGTGTGCCGTGTTTGTCGGAGACGTTGTAAGAGGTGTGCCCGCCAGTGTCGGTTCGATCATCTGTGTGAATGATGCCAGCGATGATGAGACTGGGCGCGTGCTTGATCAGCTGGCACAGACCGATCCACGAATTAGGGTGTTGACCCACGAAAGGAATCAGGGCGTCGGCGCTGCAACTGTGACAGGGTATCGGAGTGCGATTGAACTGGGCGCCAGGGTCATCATAAAAATCGACAGCGACGGTCAAATGAACCCGGCCTTTATTCCGGCACTTGTGGCGCCAATCCTTTCCGGTGAGGCAGACTACGTGAAAGGAAACCGCTTCTTCGACATTGACCGTGTGTTGAAAATGCCTGCGATCAGACTGATTGGAAACGCTGGGCTTTCCTTTTTAACCAAGCTTTCAAGCGGATACTGGGGTGTTTCCGACCCTACCAACGGATATACGGCAATTGCGGCCGAAGTCGCAGATCTCCTGCCAGCAAATAAACTGCATAAGAGATACTTCTTCGAGAGCGATATGCTGTTTAGGTTGAATTGCCTTGGCGCAGTTGTTGTCGAGCAGCCAATGGAAACGCGTTATGGCAATGAGGTGAGCCACCTGAGCGTCACGAATGCTCTCCTGACATTCCCGCTCTTGCATGCAAGGAATTTTTTCAAGCGGGTGGTTTACAATTACTTTGTCAGGGACTTTGACGCTGCCTCTCTCAGTCTTCTGATCGGCCTTGCGCTAGCGGCTTTTGGTGTAACCTTCGGCGCTTCGGCATGGATGCAAAGTCATGCCACAGATGTTCCGGCTACGGCGGGTACTGTCATGTTAAGCGCTACGCCGCTTCTCATAGGCATTCAGCTTCTGCTGTCGTTTTTGCAGCATGATGTCGCGAGGACACCAAGAATTGCTATTCACCCGAAAATTATGCGGCGGCGGGTCCTCGTGAGCGAGGATTTGACCCCAGCGGAGGCTACTAATGCTGTCAAAAATTAAGCACATAAGCACGCGCCGAAAGGTTCTTCGTGATCAGATTGATGTCGTCAAGTCTTTCAAGCAATGGGAAGAAACCTGTGTCCCTTCCTATTGTCATAACAACCTGGCAGCGGCGTATGTGAGCTGGATCCGATTGTTTACCGCAGTTGAGGTCGCGCGCGCTTGTGTTCCCGACCTTAAGCGTATCGTCGACTTTGGAGCGTCTGTGGGCGAACTCAGCCATATTATTGGTGCCGATGTTCAGTATGATTTCATCGAGCAGGACGAACTGGCAGCTTCGATGCTTACCCGCAACAAACCAGATGCGGTCCGCCGGACTTTAGAAGATGCAGCTCCGGGCGGGTATGATGCTGTGTTTGCTATTGATAGTCTTGAACACAACACGAACTTCGAAGAGCTTTTGAAAGCGTTATCCAAGCTTCTAGCACCCAACGGAGTGCTGGTGCTATCCGGGCCAACTGAAAATGAGTTGTATCGGTTTGGGCGCAAACTGGCGGGCTTTGAAGGTGATTACCACGTCACGACAATTTACGAGATCGAAGCAGCAGCCGATAAACATCTGCAACGCACGAAATTACGCAGGGTTCCGCTTGGGGTTCCGCTGTTTAGAATCACGGCCTGGAAACATCGCTCTTCAAGTTCTGCCGGATGAAAAGTCCAGCAGCAGAATCAAGCACTGCGCTGGCGCACAACAAAGTGAACAGCATTAGCGGACGAACAACTATCGCCACGGCAGCGGCCTCCTGGGGCTGTGTGCCCATGGCGATCAAAGCCCCGGCGACGCCTGCCTCTGCCACGCCCAAACCGCCTATGGAGACCGCTACTGCACCGATAACATTCAACAGAGCCAATACAAGCATGCATTCGCTCACCGAAAGCGGGTGCCCGGCACTGTAAAATGCCAGCCCTACGCCGGATGCGGCCACTGTCCAGATTACTATCGAAAGGAGGGTACAAAGCAGTCTATGTGCCCGGTGTGGAGCCTTTTGTGAGAGCGCAGTTTGAAGAAATGCGGCAACTTTGCCATTCGGGGAAAGGGACGCAGCCGTTTTCAGTCCAAAGGCGGCAATATCATCAATAAACCACAGGGCCACTGCTGTGATGGCAAGACCTAAAGAGCCCAAAAAGGGGTTAAAACCTTGGGAAATAAGCCCAAGCAGGCCAAGACTTCCAAGTACCGCTGCATCACGCATACGGACTTGAGCAATGATCCGCACGCCCGTGGCGATCGGCAGTCCAGCCATTTTTTTGAGAAGATGGGGAAATCCGATATCTCCGGCGCCGCTCGGCACCAGCGTGAACAGGATTTGATGACGGGCCGCCAGTTTGAACCACGTACCTACACTCAAGTGCTTTTCGATAGGGGCAAGGGCGCGTAGCAATAAGCCACGGCAAACTGTCAACACAACATAAATGGTGAACAACGCGGTAATCAGTAGCGGGTCAAGATGAGAGAAATCGAAACCTTGGAACTGGGCGACCCAAAGAACCCCGGCGAAAAAGCAACCACTGACGCCGGCCGCAACCAGGCAGCGTTTTAGGTCAATACGCATACCCAAATTCTCTCGCAAGTTCGCCACATATTCTTGAGGCTGCCAGAGGATCTGCAACCAGTCCTTTATCTGGTTTCGGATTTAGTCTTTTCGCTAGGCTGTCAAGGTCGAACTGGTCCGGAGGTGACAAGGCTAGCGTGTTGCAGATTCCGTTGAGTGCTGAAACTGTTTTATTGGCGTCGGCATTGAATAAGTCTTCGTACCGCACAATCGTAAATGCAGTGCATTGGTCACGAAGCTCTAGAATGCGATTATTGCACCAGTTCCATCGCCACAGAGCGCGTTCATAATCGCTGAGCTTGGACCAGTTTCTAGGGCGCGGCGTAGGGTAGGGTTTCGCGAAAGGAACGAGGTCAATGATCGGCCGAAATGTGGAAGAGGCCTTGAAACTGGATATCGAATGAGCCCAGGTAGCGGGATCTCTCACCATATGAACCACTCTCAGGTCGCGTCCTGGGAGCGGTAACAGATCGGTCATTGCACACAGGAATGGATTCAGCTCGACATAGTCGCCGCCGACTGCGGATTCGCGCTTTTGGCGAAGGCGCTGGAAGATAGCGCGGAGCAATCCATCGCCAACTCCCCAATCATTTCGTAGGTTTGCCAGCATCATCTGCCAGCGGGTTTCTGGCGGCTCATGGACCGCGGTCACTTTGCTGATCTGTCGATTTAAAAATCCTTCGAGGAAAACGGTTCCAGTTCGGCCAGCGGATAGCACATAGCGGAAGGGACGCTCATCCGCACAAAGTGAAGAGGCCGCATTTGTCGTATCTTGAGCTGTAGTGCTGCACGATTGCACAAATCTTTCCTCTCAAATCCCTGTGTCTGTTCATTTTTGGCAAATCTACGGAAGATCTTTTGAGGTGGGGTTAACCGCTTTGCCTCCGGACATGGCTGTGGTTGGGTATGGGTCGATGCGGTAGGTTGTAAGGGCAGGTGCGCCCTTGGTGATTTGGAGATGAGAGATGACCGCGCAAGTTGAGCTTTTCTATGCACCGCAGAGCAGAGCGTCCGGGGTCCGGGTTCTGCTGGAAGAGCTGGATGCCCCTTACAAGCTGAATGTTCTCAACGTCAAACTTGGTGAAAACCGGCGGCCGGATTTCTTGCGCATCAACCCGGCCGGTAAGGTTCCGACCCTTGTTTGTGGAGAGTCAGTGATCACGGAACAGGTCGCGATCTATATCTATCTGGCCGATCTTTTTCCCGAAAAGGGCCTCGCGCCACCGCTGGATGATCCGCTGCGCGGCCCGTATTTGCGCTGGTTCGTGCATATGGCCTCTTGTTTTGAGCCCGCGTTGGTCGACCGGGCGATGAAACGGGAGGAGGCACCGCAGTCGGTCTCGCCCTATGGCTCGTTCGATACCGTGATGGAGGCCATGCGCAACCAGCTGTCCGGTCAGGACTATGTTCTCGGAAACACGATGACGGCGGTGGATGTTCTCTGGGGGATGGGCCTGCGCTGGGGCATGATGTTCGGTCTCGTCCCGGAGTTTGAGGAATTCAAGGCCTATACCGACCGCTTCTTCGCGCGGCCGGCCGTGCAGAATGTTCTTCATGACGACCAGCGTCTTGCCAGCGAACAGGACGATGCCGTGAAACGGGCGGTGGAATGATCGAGTGTCTTCTGGCGTTTCTGCCAAAACGCCTGACGTTTTAACCCAGAACAGCCCTGATTTTTTCTGCGTGTCTGGCAAGGCTGTCATTGTCCGCCATATCGCCGGTATGAGGGCGCAGCGGGACACCTTCGAACCGCGGAATGACATGAACATGCGTGTGAAAGACGACCTGGCCGCCCGCCGGTTCTGAAAACTGCTGAATGGTGGTCCCGTCGGCGCCGAAAGCCTGAACGACGGCATGCGCCATTTTCTGCACGGTTGCCATGACGGCATTCAGGTCTTCGGCGGAGATGTCGAAGATATTGCGCGAAGGGGCCTTGGGGATTACCAGCAGATGGCCATCGCCCCGGGGCATGATATCCATGATCGCAAGTGTCTTATCGTCTTCGTAAACCTTGTGGCTGGGCAGTTCGCCGCGCATGATCTTGGCAAAGACATTTTGATCATCATAAGCGGGTGCGGGCATGTTTGCAGGCTCCGTTGAAACGGGGAGAGGGTATCAATTGACCCGGAGACGAAAGCATCCGGCGGTTTGTTGAAGACGCCCAAGGATGTCCGGCCAGTCAATGGCCGATCAGCTTCGGGCAGAAAGTCGTTAGCGAATTATCGCCTGCTGATCTAGGCCCAAACAAGCCGGCAAGGCAAGGGCCGCTACGGGGTCTTTCGGAAAGGGGCATGCTCGCTCAGTGCCGCGTTTTCTCTTTCCACCGCCCGGCGTTCCTGCTCGAGGAAGTCCGCGACCGCATCGTGCAACCCCTCATGGGCGATCCAGTGTGCCGAATAGGTCGTCGTTGGCAGGTAGCCGCGTGCCAATTTATGCGCACCCTGTGCTCCAGCTTCCACGCGCTCAAGCCCATGGGCAATCGCAAAGTCGATTGCCTGGTAATAGCAAAGTTCAAAATGCAGGAAGGGATGATGTTCGGTACATCCCCAATGGCGGCCGAAAAGGGTTTTCGAGCCGATGAAGTTGAGGGCCCCGGCAACATAGCGGCCATGCCGTTTTGCCAAAATCAGCAGGATCCGGTCCGCGAGCCGCTCATTGATCAGGGAGAAAAACTTGCGGTTGAGATAGGGGCGGCCCCATTTTCGCGCGCCGGTATCCATGTAAAAGGAATAGAAGGCATCCCAATGGGCTTCCGTGAGGTCCTTGCCGGTTATCCACTCGACCTCGAGACCTTCGGCACACACCGCCTCCCGGCGTTCTTTCTTGATTGCCTTGCGCTTGCGGGAGGCGAGATCTGCAAGAAACCCGTCAAAATCGCTGTAGTCATTGTTTTCCCAATGAAACTGCTGATCCGTCCGGCGCAGATATCCAAGGTTCCCAAGTGTGTCCGATTCCGCTTTTGTCAGAAATGTTGAGTGGACCGAAGAGGCGCCAGTCTTCTGGCAGACCTGGACCAGGCCCGCAGCCAGAGCCTGGATCCCGGCCGCCCGGTCAATGTCCGGCCCGGTCAGGAAGCGGCGGCCTGTCGCCGGTGTGAAGGGCACGGAGATTTGCAGTTTCGGATAATACTCACCGCCCGCCCGGTAAAACGCGTCAGCCCATCCGTGATCGAACACATATTCGCCTTGGGAATGGCTCTTGAGGTAAGCCGGAACCGCGCCGAGCACAAATCCGTCCTGATCCTCCAGAACCATATGACGGGGCAGCCAGCCGGTCCCCCCGGTTGCGCATCCGGACGCCTCCAAAGCTTCAAGAAAGGCGTGCGCCAAAAACGGGTTGAAGTCCGGCGCGTGCGCGTCCGCTGGCGGCGGCAAATCAAGCGCTGCTGAGATATCTTCAGGTGGATGTCCATCCACTCGGGTGAGCGCGCCGCCTGCGCCGAGCGCCCAGCCCGGATTGGCCACCCGGTCCCATTTTTCCGAATCTATATCGGAGAGGGAAGAAAGAATGCGCAAGGAGGCGGTTTTACTGGCGTTACAGCCGATTTCCGATCCGGACGGCGCGGAAGATGTCATGTATCAGAAACCATTTGCTTTGAATGCCTAACACAGGATGTAGCGCTGATGTTTTGCAGCGCAAGAGGGATGGGAGGCGGCCGAGCCACCCGGTCTTGAGCTTTCCCGGAGTATCGGGCATGGAAGCGTATGATCTTAAGCCTGCTCAGCCTATTCGGCATCTCCTTTCTTGCTGCAACCTTGTTGCCTGCCCAGTCGGAATTCGCTTTGGTGGGGTTGATTTACGCGGAAACCGCACCGCTGGGCCTGCTCGTGTTTGCCGCAAGCCTTGGCAACACGCTTGGTTCTGCGGTGAACTGGGCAATCGGCCGGGCGGTCGCGCAAGGGCGCGGGAAGTCCTGGTTTCCGGTAAGCCCGGAAAAACTGGATCGCGCGAGTGAGTGGTACCGGCGGTACGGGCGCTGGAGCCTTTTGTTGAGCTGGGCGCCGTTTATCGGCGACCCGTTGACCCTGGCTGCCGGTGTGATGCGGGAGCCTTTCTGGCGGTTCCTGGTGGTCGTGGCGATCACCAAGACCGGCCGCTACGTAGTGGTTGCCATGATTGCGCTCGGAATTTTTTGATCCGCTAGATCAGTTCATGGTCGCGGTTGCGTTCGGTGCATTTCCGCCCGCCAGAGCATTGTTTGATAAGCCGTTGCCCAGAAGATTCGCAAAACTCTGATAGGTTTTGGAATAAACATTTTGAACCGCGATCACATGCCACCATTTCGACACCGGGGTTGATCGGTTGTAGGCATCGTCCGGGTCTTGAATACAGCGATCCTCCAGGCGGAACCCGAAATAGAGTTTTTCGCCCTGAAAGTCCGTATTGATGGATGTGCCCAGATTGGCTCTCAAGGACTGCATGACGGCGGCTTCGACCATTGATGGCATGCTGCCTTCGGCGCTGAGATCGCTTTCCGCGCCGGAGGTCGTGATCACTTTAACGTCCGCGGTCGCCCGCAGAACGTGGGTGCCCTGCGCCACGCAATAGCCATCAGCAATCGCCTTGTCCAAGGCAAGCCGGCAAAACCGGTCCTGCGTCAGCTCGCCAAGCACTTCCAGCCGCGCCGCATCATCAAGATGACCGACTTCCGCATCACGGATGATCACCTTGATCGACCGGATGGAGTTGGCCGCAGCGCTGGCCTCTTCACTTGCAGACAATTGCCCAAGAATGTCGGAGTCCGCCGTGAATTTTGAGCTTACCGAAACGGTTTTCGTCTGGCTGTAGGTCACCCGGTCCGCATACCCGCTGGCATCGCAGACCACCCGGTCAATATTGCCATCCCACCCCACGACATAGAAGAAGCCAGGTCCGAAATGGTTGTTGGGGGGGACCATGGGTGTCAGATCATACTCGTCTTCGATGATGGCGGCGTAATTCGACCTCGTCAGATGGGAGGCAAGAAAAGGCCCGAGCACCGAAAGCACAGCAAGGCAACCGGCAATGACAGCAAAGGTTTTCCAATTTAAAAACACGTGTCCGCTCCATTCTTAACTGCAAAGAGCGTTCAGAAGTTCTATTGTGGCACGCAATATCCATTAACGTTCTTGAATCCGTTCGGGCATGCATTGGCCGGAACGCTGGCGGAAAATAAAACAAGCAATAAGACAAAAGACGATAAAATCTTTTCCATAACAGAACACCTATCCGAACTGACGTAACGTTATCACAGATCGGGACGGCAATCAATTATTGTGTAAATCATCATTAAACGTTTAAGTAGAATCCCGGTTGTCATTTGCCGGGATCGAAACCTTCAAAGACGATCTGATCGGCGTACCGGGCCGCCTTTTCCCGTTGTTCGCGTGTCCGAACAGTCCAGCACATCAGCGGCTTTTTGAAAATCGACCGTAAAACGGTCGGGCCGATCTTGGGTAGATCATTGATTGCGTAGGATACGAAATGCGGGTTGGTCCGCGGGGCATGCAGAATATGCCGCGTGATGAAACGGTCGATCCTGCTGAAGCGGACATAGGTTGGCCCAGGTTCGGCGACATCGGCAACAATGCCGCGCAGAACACGCGGATTATGGCCCCGTGCGATGGACAGCATGTCAGCGTCGAATGTTTTGATGCAGGCGGGCCCCCGGTAGGCGGCAACCTGATCAACGACGCGGCGGACAAAATCCTGCTGTGCATCACGCCTGAGCAACGACTTGATTTCAATGACCAGAGGGACTTTGCCATCCACCAGGTCGAACAGATCTTGAAGCATCCAGAGCTTGTCCGTGCCGGTGCGCATGTCGATTTTCACAAGTTCGCCACTGGTGCGGTCTATAACCTTGCCGGTCCCATCCGCGAGGCGGTCGAGCGTGTAGTCGTGAAAGACCAGCGCCTCCCCATCGGCTGTTTCCTGAACATCGACCTCGATCCCGAAGCCTTTGGCAGTGGCATCTTGGATCGCCGTTGGGGTGTTTTCGATGATCCCATCGTCCGCATTGTGATAACCACGGTGTGCGATCGGGTGGACAAAGATGGTCTGCAAATCCGGTGTCATGTCAGTCCAGGAGTGTTTTGGAATGCAACGGGCGGCTAGGTGTCCGCCCGCGCTTCTTCATGGATTACCCGGCAATCTCGAAGATGGCTTCGATTTCAACGGCGGCACCAAAGGGCAGGGACCCGGCGCTCACGGCAGAACGGGCATGACGGCCCTTGTCGCCCATGGCTTCCACCAGAAAATCGGATGCGCCATTGATCACTTGCGGCTGATCGGTAAAGTCACCGGTCGAATTGACAAAGCCAACGATCTTCACGAGCCGGAGAACTTTTTCCAGGTCGCCGGTTGCGGCTTTGGCTTGAGCCAGAAGGTTGATCGCGCAAAGCTTTGCGGCAGCCTTGCCATCTTCCAGGGAAACATCGGCACCCAGCTTACCGGTAAATTGAAGCTTGCCGTCTGCCATTGGAAGCTGGCCCGAAATGAAGAGTTGGTTGCCGGTTTGGACGAAGGGCACATAATTCGCGGCCGGTGCGGCGGCCTCAGGCAAATCAACGTCAAGGTCTTTCAGGCGGGCTTCGATGGTTCCGGTCATAAGGTCACTCCTGGAAAATGATGCTTTTCCGGTGTCTTGGCGCAATTCGTAGGACCTGACAAGGGCGAAGCACCGCCCTTGCGAAAAGAAAAACATGTTCTGAGATCTTCTCTGCAGATGTGCCGCTGGCGGTTCGATTTTACTTGTGAACTTCGTGCGGCAAACGGACAATCGCCCGGCAAGGCCGCGCCTTTCAGCTGGCGGAGACCCTCTTTCAGGCTTAAACAGGGGGGATGCGGACATCCCGCTTCAGCTTGGTGGTAAGAGGTGAAGATCATGCAACCTGCTCACAAGTCCTTTGGTTTATTAGGAGCTTTGGCCGTTCTAGCGGGGAGCGCAAGCATGGTCTTCTTCGCATCTCCGGGTCTCGCAGCCCCAGGAAGCACGTCGTCCATTTCCCTTGCACCGCACCGGGCAGTCTATGACCTACGGCTTGGGGAAAGCGCCGAACAAAGCGGTGTTGCAGGCGTCAAAGGGCGCATGGTCTATGACTTTTCCGGTAGTGCCTGCGATGGCTACAGTGTGAATTTCCGGTTTGTGACCGAGTACCAGGACATGGATGGCGGCGCTCAAGTCAGGGATCTCCAGTCGAGCACATTTGAAGAGCCGGGGTCTGCCAGTTTTCAGTTTCTCTCAAAGACCTACGTGGACCAGAAACTTCTGGAAGAGACCAAGGGGATTGCCCGGTCACAGGACAACAGCAAGCAGGTAGAGCTTCAAATTCCGGCTGAGAAAACGGTGGAGTTCGGCAAGGAGGTCCTTTTTCCGACCGAGCATCTTCTCACCGTGCTGACAGCTGCGAAAGAAGACAAGAGCTTCCTGGCGGCTGACATTTATGACGGCTCGGAAACGGGCGAGAAGAGCTATGCCACAACGACCGTTATCGGCGCGCGCGCGTTTGCCGGGGACGAACCAAAGCCCGCGGACGGTCCGGACAGCATGCTTGCCGGGGTCGGCTATTGGCCCATGACCATTGCCTATTTCGATCCGCAAGGAGCAGCGGCAGGTGAGCTGACGCCGATCTACCAGTTGTCCTTCCGCCTCTATGAGAACGGGATCAGCAGCCATTTGACCCTTGATTACGGTGACTTCACGCTCAAGGGCAAAATGACCGATCTTGAGATGTTTGAAGCGGCGGACTGTCCGTAACCTGGCAACGCGGAGACGTGTCTTGGCGGGCTGATCAGGGCTTCCGTCCGGGCTTGGCCGAGTGGGTCAGTCCGAGTTCCACAGCGGTTTTCCCGAACTTGTCGCGGAGTTGATCGACAGCCAGTTCCACGTTCTTGCGCCGTCCCGC
>NZ_SMLZ01000101.1:25002-55006 GCF_009711415.1 Roseibium denhamense | reverse complement strand
CAGCGTCAGCCAGGTCGCTCACGCCGATCCCTATCAGCCGGAAGCGGCGCCCGTCCGTTTCGTTTTCAAGAAGGGCGGCGCCAGCACCAAAAATCTTGTCCGCCAGTTGGGTCGGATCGTTCAGATGGCGGGCCCGGGTGATGGTTTTGAACTCCGCCGTCTTCAGCTTCAGCGTGATGCCCCGGCCGCAAAGATTTGATTTTTTGAGCCGGAGAGACACCTTTTCCGACAAATCCCGCAAAATCGGTTTCAAGACCGCAAACTCTGAGATGTCGGTCCGGAACGTGGTCTCATTGGAAACACTTTTGGTCTCGCGCGAGGGCTTGACGATCCTGTCATCGTCACCGTGGGACAGCTTGGCGAGCCGCAGCCCGATTGTGCCGTACCGCCGGGCGAGATCAGCAGCCTCCATGGCCTGCAGATGGCCGATCGTCCGGATGCCGTCTTTCTCCAGTTTTTTCTGAAAGACCTTGCCGACCCCCCAAATACGGCCGACCGGCATGTCCGAAAGGACTGATTTTGCCTCCTCCGCTCCGATCACAGAGAAGCCTCGGGGTTTTTCAAGGTCCGATGCGAGTTTGGCCAGGAACTTGTTGGGCGCCAGTCCTACTGACGCCGAGATGCCGATATCTGCCTCGATTTCCCGGATGAACGCGGCAAGTGTCTCTGCAGGGGTGGCGTGATGGAGCCGTTCCGTTCCGGTCAAGTCGAGGAACGCCTCATCAATCGAAAGCGGTTCCACCAGCGGCGTGAGCGCTTGCATGCGGTGCCGGATGTCTTTTCCAACCGCAGCATACTTTTCCATGTTCGGCTTGATGACCACCGCGTCCGGACAGGCCTCCAGCGCCTTGAACATGGGCATGGCCGAGCGCACCCCATAGATGCGGGCAATGTAGCAGCAGGTTGACACAACTCCGCGCTGACCGCCTCCAACAATGACCGGTTTGTCTTGAAGGTCTGGGTTGTCCCGTTTTTCCACGGCGGCAAAAAAGGCATCACAATCAATATGCGCAATCGAAAGCGTATCCAGCTCGGCATGGCGGACCAGCCTCGGGCTGCCGCAGGACGGACACCGGCTCACTTCGGGCGCCATCCGCGCGCCGCAATCCCGGCAAAGGGCCTTAACTGGACGAGTGCCACTGTTCACTTTTGATCTTTCCGACCGGATAACGGCAATGGGCGGTGGAGGTCAGCCAGCTTCCCGTTGAAGGATAGATCCGATGAAAGCGGATGTCTGCTGCCAATCGCTGGTCAAAAGCGCGACGTGATCGGCCTTCGTCATGCTAGCCTTGAACCTTTCGTCGGCAATGAACTGGACCTGTGTGCTTGCAGGAAGACTGGCATTGACCGAGGCATGATTGGAGGGGCTGTCATCGATGAAGACGACTGGTCCCGTGCTGTGGCTTGCAAGCGCTGCGACTGCCCCGCCTTTGGGGCCTTCATTCGTCACAACCGGAAAAGGCACTCCGAATTGCCGCAGCAATGCTTCCCGCGCCGGTTTGTTATGCCCGCCCGGAAGGTTCGTCAAAAGCACGATGTCCCAGTTTTCAGCAAGGCCTGACAACGCTTCGCTGGCGCCTTCGACAAGTTCCTGCTGATGGCAGATCTCATCAAAGAAGTTTTGGAGCAGCTTTTTGACCTTGAGTTCCTTGAGGGGGGCCGATGCGCCAACCTCGGCAATGTTGCCGGTCAGCCTGTACTCATGGCACAGGAAGGTCAGGTTCTGTCCGGCCAAGAAGGCCTCCAGATGCTTGATCATGTGCAAGATGACTTCATCGACATCACAGATGATCAACGGCCGCTGCGCGGGTTCAAGCGCGCGTATTTGTGCCAAGGCATCGGGATGCACGGGGGTGGGTTCAGGCATTTTCGAATTCGCCTCCCGAAAGGGTGAAGCGGGCCGCTGCGATCATGGTCGGGCGGATCCCGGCATTTTCGCAAAAGGCGAGCAAAAGTGCCTCGTCCGACATATAGAACTCAAGAACGCCGGCAAGAAATCCGGGCTCTTGCGCCGCAGAGCGAATCATATCCGGGCCAATTCCGGAAAACGCCAGAAATCGGCCGATTTGCTCGGGGTCCCGGCTGAGCTGCAGAAGCGCTTCGGTGGCAATTCCTTGAGCTTCTTCAACGGATAATGACTTGCCGGGTATTTTTTTCATTGTGTTTTTTTGCCTTTCTGAAACGATTCCGGGTTAGAAGGAGCCTAATCCAGATGGGGTAGGGGTTCTACGGCGCTTTGTAGACCAATCGCCAAGAATATGAGACCGGCAAGGGGCCGGGTGAAGGGCCGGGCATATGGCAAAAACCGTGTTGATCGTGGAAGACAACGAGCTGAACATGAAGTTGTTTCATGATTTGCTCGAAGCGCACGGCTACGCCACCTTGCAGACAAGAACGGGCATCGAGGCGCTGCAGCTGGCGCGTGATCACCGGCCGGATCTGATCTTGATGGACATTCAGCTTCCGGAAGTCTCAGGCCTTGAAGTGACTAAGTGGATCAAGGAAGACGAGGATATCTCCTCGATCCCGATTGTCGCCGTGACAGCCTTTGCCATGAAGGGCGACGAAGAGCGTATCCGCCAGGGCGGGTGTGAGGCCTATATCTCCAAACCTATTTCGGTGGCAAAGTTTCTTGAAACCGTGCGCGGGTTCCTGGGCGAAGCCGGATAAAGCACCGCAAGCAGCGCTGTCCGGGGCGTGCTGTTAAGCGTGGTGCCCGTGTTCTTTGCACAGTCTTTCAAGGCCGAATCATTGGCGGAGGCATCGATTGTGCTTCACAATATGGTTACGTGTTTACTAAAATCTTATTGTTTCTGTGTATATTTTTCAGAAATTATTGCATTCGGGCAACAATAAGGTAGTGTGCGATTGTCAGGAGCGTTCCTGATTATGAGACGCCGTAATTGTTTGCGATCGGCTCGTAAGAGTTTCCCCTCGGAGTGCTCAGGTCCGCCGCATCTCCTGGGTCCGTGGGGCAGGTCGGCAGGGAACCGGCCGATGAGTGGCCTCCTCGAATGCCGTGTTCCCGCCGACCACTAATCCCCACATGCGAACAGTCATGCTCACCGCGCTAGCGGAGCGTTCCTATGGACCGCTTTGCAGGTTCACGAGCGCTTGTTGGGAAGTTGCAGCATGTTCATTGTCGGCTAGATGTGTGTGGAAGCCATTCAAGCTCTTGGGAAATTCAAGCGGTCATCCACCATCATAGGCCTTCCGGTTCGCACTGATCTGTGCTTCGGCCCGGATAGCCCAATCGGCAAGTCCTGCCAGATGCTGGATGAGAGAAACGCCAAGCGGCGTTAATGTGTATTCCACCGACGGCGGGCGGGTTTCAAACACTTTTCGCGTAACAAGTCCGTCCCGCTCCAAGGCTTTCAGGGTTACCGTCAGCATACGCTGTGAGATGCCGGCGATTGTGCGTAAGAGAGCATTGAACCGTTCCGGGCCTTTTGATAGCCGGAGCAGAACCTGAACACTCCATTTGTCACCGGTTCTGTCCAGCACATCCCGGACCGGGCAGGGGCTCTTGCCGCCGGTTTCGGCGGATTGGTCGATTTCCCGCAAGATCGTTTCGACCGGATCAGCGGTTACCTGCAGGTCACTAGCCACTTTTTTAATGCCTCCTTACACGGCGCTCTTGTGCTGAATATATGAGTATCCGTCTGAGCGGAAACGCTCTTTTACAACGGAAGGAAGCTTGAAGATGCAGACTTTAGAAGACCTGGGCAAGGTGCGCGCGGCCATGGAGACTTGGCTTGACGCATTTAACACGCGAAATTTGGACGCGTTGATCAGCGTTTATGGGCCGCACAGCGTTTATGCCAATGCACAGTCCCCGTTGATGCGCGGACCGGAGCAAATCCAGTCCTGGTTCAAATCAGCCTTTGAACTGATTGAAGGGCGGATGCGGTTTCAAGAAGAAGGTCATCTTCTGAATGGCGCGATGGCGGTTCTTTACGGAAAATATTTTTTGGAAAGTGATTGCGCGACATCCGCTGGTGGGAACACGGGCCGGGTTGCGTTGGTCTTCGAAAAAGACACTGCGGGAGACTGGAAGGTTGTCTTTGACATGGACAACACACCGCCAGATGCCTTGGCCTCGGATTTTTTGTGAAGGAAATTGGTCATGATGAGAATTGCAAAACATCCGCATGAAGTTGGCCTGTATGTCGGAGCTTACATGGAAGAGGGCGATCTGGATGGAATAGTCTCCCTCTTTCATCCGGAGTGCGTTATTTGTTTTCCGCCCGAAGAAGCTCCCAAGCACGGCCACCAGGCTGTCCGTGAGATTTTTGGCAGTTTGATTGCCGGACGGCCGAAGGTGCATAACACAGTGACTGGTGTCCAAGAGTGCGGCGACATCGCACTTTTGCAGCATGACTGGCGATTTGAGGATACTGAGGGCAACCTTTTGGGCGAAGGGAAATCCACAGAAGTCGTTCGGCGTCTGCCGAATGGAGGCTGGGGATTTTTCATAGATTGTCCGCTTGGGCCGCCACCCGTTTCCTGAAACTGAAACACAAAAAAACCCGCCGGAAACGGCGGGTTTTTTTACCGGATGATCCAAGATTACTTGATCTTGGCTTCCTTGAAGTCGACGTGCTTCTTTGCAATCGGGTCATATTTCTTTTTGACCATTTTTTCGGTCATCGTACGGGAGTTCTTCTTGGTTACGTAGAAGAAGCCAGTGTCCGCCGTGGAGAGCAGCTTGATCTTGATTGTTGTCGCCTTGGCCATGGCCTTGGATCCTGTTCTTAGGTTGTCACGGGCAAAAGTGTCTCATGGCCAGATTGGCTGGCGAGGAATCTGCCCCAATGTCTGAAATCAGCGCGCAACCTACTCATCGGCGCGGGAAAGTCAAGAGTTACGGTGAGATCCGGCAATGATTTCCAGTGAACCTGGAAAGCGCGGCAATCATATTTCTTCACGGACAAACGCGCCGTTCTTGAAGAAGTAGTACGGAACAGGTGTTGAGGGGTGAAGGTCCGGATCTTCGGTAAGCCGCGTTTCCAGATCGCCGAGGATCTTCAGGGTGATAAACGGCAGGTCTTTCGCGCGGGCTTCGTCGAATGTCAGCCAGGCACAGTCTTCCAGCTCCCCAGACGGCCCCCGGCCATCGGGCAGCCGGTCGGCGATAGCATCCGCCCAGACGGCCAGAAAACGGGTGTCGAAGCGCCGCGGGCGCTTGGTGGGGGTGACCGCCCTTGCCACCATCCTCAGGCCGCTGAGATCCGGCTGAATGCCGCGTTCTGAAAATGCTTCGAACCCGTGGCCGAGGTTCTTCAGAGGACCGGTGCTCTTCTGGCCAACGAAAATACCGGCCTCTTCGTAGGTCTCCCGGATGGCGGCAAGCGCAAAGGCTCTCACCCTGGCGTCCGACTTGAGGCGTTTCAGATCGGTGGAAAGCTTGGCCTGCACCGCCGGGTCATAGGGAAGGACATTCCGGATCCTGGAGTCCGTTGGATCCACGCGGCCTCCCGGAAAAACGAACTTTCCCGGCATGAATGTGTGGCGCTTGTGCCGGCGGCCCATGAGAAGACGGACATCTCCGCCCGTATTCCGGTCCAGGATCAGCAGCGTCGCCGCGTCCCTTGGACGTATGTAGGGATAATCTCCGGCGTTTTCGTCTTTTGCCAGTTTTTGCGCAAGGGTCTTGCTCATCAACGCCTGTCCTGAAGCGCGGGATCGGGGACCGGAAGGTCGTCTTCCGCGTCCGGATCAAAACCGTGCATGTAGAGCGCCCATTGGAGCGCGATCAACGCACCTTTTACCGGCCTCATCAATCCGAATGCAAGGATCAGGGTCAACGGGATCCAAAGGGCCATATGAACCCAAATCGCAGGACGCCACATGACTTCGACAATCAAAAGGGCAGGGACAATGATGTGACCGACGATTGTCATGTTGAAGTAGGGAGGGGCGTCATCGGCGCGGTGATGATGAAACTCTTCACCGCAGCTGCTGCAGGTATCGCGTACCTTCAAGAAACCTTCGAACAGCCGGCCTTCGCCGCACTTCATGCAGCGTCCCGACGCACCGCGCAGCATGGCCGGGATCACCGGGCGTTTTGGTTTTGCCGTATCCTCGCCGGCATCTTCGGGGTGATCTCCAATCTCATACCGGACAGACATTAGGGCCTCTTGCGACTGTTTCGTGTACGAGAGGCCTTGGGCTTGCCCGAAGAACGCGCTGGCTGGCTGCCGCCTCTGGGCGGTCCCCGCCGCGTTTTCGGCGCTCCTTTGCGGATCTGCTTCCCGGCTATCCTTCCGGGGCTATCCAGTTCAAATGTCAAGGCGCCAGCAAATGGCGCTGCCTCGACCAGCCTGACCTCTACCTGGTCCCCAAGTTGATAGGTCTCGCCGGTCTTGTCACCCACCAACGCGTGCGACCCTTCGTCGTAGCGGTAGTAATCGAGCCCGATGGTCGAGGCGGGAACAAACCCGTCGGCGCCGCTGTCTTCCAGCCGCACGAACAGGCCGGACTTGACGACACCGGCAATGCGGCCGCGAAAGGTAGCCCCCACCTGATCGCTCATCCAGAGGGCAATTAGCCGGTCGATGGTGTCCCGTTCGGCGAGCATGGCCCGGCGTTCGGCGGCCGAAATCTCCGCGCCGATCATCTCCAGTTTCGCTTCGATGCCCTCTGGCAAGCCATCATTGCCAAGCCCTAGGGCTGAGATGAGGCCCCGGTGCACGATCAGATCGGCATACCGGCGGATCGGCGATGTGAAATGAGCGTAACGGCGTAGATTTAGCCCGAAATGACCAATGTTTGCCGGTGTGTACTCGGCTTGCGCCTGACTGCGGAGCACGACTTCATTCACGAGATGCGCTTGCGGTGTGTCTTTTACCTTTGCAAGGATCCCGTTGAACACCGCAGGGCGAAGGCCACCGGAGGACGGCAGTTTCATATTGATGGTGGACAGAAAGTCCTTGAGGCTCTCCAGCTTTTCCGGGGTCGACGCATCGTGCACACGGTAGAGAAGGGAGGTTTTCTTTTTCTCCAGGGTTTCCGCTGCGGCCACATTCGCCTGGATCATGAACTCTTCGATGAGCTTGTGCGCATCCAGCCGTTCAGGCACATAGACCTGATCAACCGTGCCGTCCGGCTTGAGCTTTATCTTGCGTTCTGGAAGATCCAGTTCCAGCGGCTCTCTTGCGTCCCGCCCCTTTTTCAGGATCCCGTAGGCGGCCCAAAGCGGCTTCAGGACACCTTCAAGAAGTGTTCCGGTCTTATCGTCCGGCGTGCCGTCAATCGCCTTTTGGGCCTGCAGGTAGGAGAGTTTTGCGGCCGAGCGCATCAGCACCCGGTGAAACGTGTGGGTTTTCTTGCGTCCGGTCTTGTCGAAGACCATGCGCACGGCCATCGCCGGTTTGTCTTCTTTTTCGCGGAGCGAGCACAGCTGATTGGAAATGCGCTCCGGCAGCATCGGGATGACCCGGTCCGGAAAATAAACCGAATTGCCCCTAAGATGCGCTTCACGGTCCATGGGCGAACCGGGCGTCACATAATGGGCGACATCCGCAATCGCCACATAGACGACGACCCCGCCATCATTGTCCGGATCCGCATCAGGTTCGGCATAGACCGCATCATCGTGATCCTTGGCATCCGGCGGGTCGATGGTGATCAGCGGGATTTGCCGCCAGTCTTCCCGCTTTCCAAGGCTGTCGACCGGCTGTGCGCTCTCTGCCTGGTCTTCAACCGCATTCGGAAACACATGCGGAATGCCATGGGACTGAAGCGCAATCTCGGAAACGGCCTTTTCCGAGTTCATGGAGCCGAAACGCTCTACGACAGAGGCGAGGGGATGACCGTACCGGCCCGAACGGGTCACCTGAACGCTCACCAGATCGCCGTCTTCGGCATCCTTCATTTCCCGCGCATCGACATCGAGTTCGCGCTGTTTGCGGTCTATCGGCTCCAAATAGGGCGGGCGCTCCCCGTCGCGCTTGCGCAAGATCCCCAAAATCGCGCCCTGGCGCTTTTCCAGCACCTTGATCACCCGTGCGGCGTGCTCTGCTTCTGGGCCCGCGTCGGCTTCTGACAGGCGGATCAGCGCCCGGTCACCCACACCCGGCTGTGTGGCCTTGGTCTTGCCGGTGAGGATCAGGATTTTGGGCGGATCGCCGGCTTCATCATCCCAATCAGCCGGAGTGCCGAGCAGTTCGCCATCCCGGTCACGGGCGATCAGATTGGCGACGAAGACAGGCGGCAGATCTCCCGGCCGGATCATGCGCTTGTTGCGCTTTTCCAAAAGACCTTCCTCGGAAAGGTCTTTCAGCATCTTCTTCAAGTGGATGCGCGCCCCGCCGATAATCCCGAAATGACGGGCAATTTCCCGCTTGCCGGCCCGGCCCGGATTGTCGGCTACAAATGCCAGAATGTCTTCCCGGGAGGGCATCTCGCCGGGAACCTTGGCATGTTTGCGTTTGGTGTGCTTGCGCGTGTTGATCCGTTTGGCGCTCAAGACGCGTCGTCCCAGGGAACTTCTTCGGAAGAGGCGTCCACCTTGGCTTTCGCCGGTTTCTTAGCTGCGGTCTTCTTGGCCGCAGGCTTCTTGGCGGCTTTTTCCTCGCCATCTGCTGCCTTGGCCTTTTTAGCCGTCGTTTTTTTGGCGGCCGCTTTTTTGGGAGCTGCCTTTTTCTTGGCCCCGCCCTTTGCCGCCTTGGCCGCGATCAGTTCAAGCGCCTGTTCCAGCGTTACCGCCTGCGGGTCGGTCTCCTTTGGCAATGTCGCGTTGATCTTGCCGTGCTTCACATAAGGGCCATACCGGCCGTCATAAACGTTGACCGCGCCGCCTTCGTCCGGGTGCTCGCCCAGTTCTTTCAAAGGTGTGGCCGCAGCCCCGCGGCGGCCTCCGCCTTTCGCGCGTTTTTCCGCAAGGGCATCAACCGCACGGTTCAGCCCCACGGAAAAGACTTCGTCAGGCGTTGACAGGTTTGCATAAGTGCCAGCGTGCAGGACGAACGGGCCATACCGCCCGATACCGGCCGTGATCATTTCCCCGTCCTCCGGGTGCGGCCCGACCTCGCGCGGCAGCGATAGAAGCTGGAGGGCTTTATCAAGATCCATATCCGCTGCGGACCAGCCTTTCGGCAATGACGCGCGTTTCGGTTTGGCTTCCTCACCAAGCTGCACATAAGGACCAAAACGGCCGGTGCGCAAGGAGACGTCCAAACCGGTCTCCGGATCGGTTCCGAAGACTTTCGGTCCGTCATCCGCCTCGCCATCTTCACCGCCCGGCTTTCCAAGCTGGCGCGTATAGCCGCATTCTGGATAGTTGGAGCAGCCGATGAAGGCACCCCACCGGCTGACTTTCAGCGACAGCTGGCCGGTGTCACAAGACGGACATTTGCGGGCGTCTGATCCGTCCTCTTTTGGCGGGAAAATATGCGGCCCGAGCAGTTCGTTCAAAGAGTCGATGACTTCCGAGACGCGAAGGTCCTTGATCTCATCGACCGAGCCGGAGAACGCTGTCCAGAAATCACGCAAGACGTCCGTCCATGTCAGTTCACCCGCCGAGATCTTGTCGAGCTGCTCTTCCAGGCTCGCAGTAAAGTCGAATTCGATATAGCGTTTGAAGAAGCTCTCAAGAAACGCGGTAACGATCCGGCCCTTGTCCTGGGGCACGAGCTGTTTCTTTTCCAGCTCCACATAGTCGCGGTCGCGCAAGGTCTGGAGCGTGGAGGCATAGGTCGATGGCCGGCCGATGCCCAGTTCTTCCATCTTCTTGACGAGGCTCGCCTCGGTGTAGCGCGGCGGCGGGGTCGTGAAGTGCTGGGAGCTCTCAATCGCGTCGGTTTTACCGTCAACGGACGCGGCTGTCAGCGGCGCGCCATTGTCGACAGCAGGCAAACGCTTGGAGCCCTCATCCTCTTCATCGTCCTTGCTCTCCTGATAGAGCGCCAGGAAACCGTCAAAACGGACAACCGAACCGGTGGCGCGCAAATTGGCGCGCTTTCCGGAGCCGTCGGCAACGATTTCGATTGTTGTCCGTTCCAGGACGGCAGATTCCATCTGGGAGGCCATTGTGCGCTTCCAGACCAGCTCATAGAGCTTTGCCTGGTCCGGATCGAGGAACGGCGCGACGTCCTTGGGCTTGCGGGACAGGTCAGTCGGGCGGATGGCCTCGTGCGCTTCCTGAGCATTCTTGGCCTTGGAGGAATAGGCGCGGGGCTTTTCAGGCACGTATTTGTCGCCAAAATCCTTGGCAATGACAGAGCGTGCAGCTGCAATGGCTTCACCTGCAATCGAGACACCGTCCGTTCTCATATATGTAATGAGGCCGGAGGTTTCGCCGCCAATCGCGATGCCCTCATAGAGCTTCTGCGCAACCTGCATGGTGCGCGAGGCCGCAAAGCCGAGTTTGCGGGACGCTTCCTGCTGCAGGGTTGATGTGGTGAACGGGGCAGACGGATTGCGCCGGGCCGGTTTGGACGCCACACTGTCGACCTTGAAGCTGGCGCTTTCCAGCATGGTCTTGATGATTTTTGCGTCGTTGCCGGTCTTGATGTCGAGGCGGCCGATTTTCTCGCCGTCAAATCCGGTGAGACCGGCTTGGAACATGTCGCCGGCCGGTGTCTTCATATTGGCGAAGATCGACCAGTATTCCTGCGGTTTGAAGGTCTCGATTTCCATCTCGCGGTCGCAAATCAACCGCAGGGCGACGGATTGCACGCGTCCGGCTGAGCGGGCGCCGGGCAGTTTGCGCCAAAGGACGGGCGACAGGGTAAACCCGACCAGGTAGTCCAGCGCGCGGCGGGCGAGATAGGCATCGACCAGCGGTGTGTCCAGCTGGCGCGGATTGTCCATCGCCTCCAGAATGGCTTGCTTGGTGATCGCGTTGAACACCACGCGCTCGACCTGTTTGTCTTTCAGTACGCGTTTCTTCTGTAGGACTTCCAGCACATGCCACGAAATCGCTTCTCCCTCGCGGTCGGGGTCGGTTGCGAGAATGAGACGGTCGGCATCTTTAACGGCGTTGGCAATTTCGGTCAGGCGCTTTTGGGACTTGCTGTCGACCTGCCAGCTCATAGAGAAGTTGTCATCCGGCTGCACCGAGCCGTCCTTGGGCGGGAGATCACGCACGTGGCCATAGGAGGCCAGGACTGTGTAATCAGAGCCAAGATATTTATTGATCGTCTTGGCTTTTGCCGGCGATTCCACAATGACGACGTTCATTCTTACCCAAATGCTTTTTGCCCGGAATGGCTTTCCGTTCCGGTAGAGACACGTGATTTTGTGGCGCAGACGATCAAGGATCGCGCGTCGCCTGTCAAATGGACCTTTGCCGCTTTCGGGTCAAGCCGCCTTGTTCCGATAGCAGTTATCCACTGACAAACATGGTATTTTTCTGTTCACATCAGCAGTGAGATTTTGTTTCCCCGGTGCCGCTCCAGGCGGCCGGCGAGCTCCAGCTCAAGAAGAATGACGTGGACCGCACGGAAATTGCCGCCCACAAAGCGGATCAGTTCATCAAGGTCTATGGGCGTCGGGCCAAGGGCCGATATGATGTCCGCCCGAAGTTTGTCATCCGGCTCAACCGGGCCAAAACGGGTATCATCATCCGGCTCCATCAGATCGCGATCAAAGGGCAGGGCCGGTTCGATGCGTCCGGCAAGTCCTTCCAGAACATCCTGCGCCGAAGTGGCCAGGGTCGCACCCTGCCGGATGAGATTGTTGGCCCCTTCCGAGCGCGGGTCGAGCGGTGATCCCGGCACGGCGAAGATGTCCCGGTTTTGCTCCAGGGCAAACCGGGCTGTGTGAAGCGAGCCGGATGCCTTGGCCGCCTCGATCACCACGACGCCGAGGGAAAGGCCCGAGATCAGCCTGTTTCGGCGCGGGAAGTCCCGGCCACGGGGTTTCCAGCCGAACGGCATTTCACTGATTGCAGTTCCTCCGCTATTTAAAATTGCAGCCAGCAGACGGTCATGGTCCGGCGGATAAAGAATATCGATACCGCCTGCAAAGACGGCAACTGTCCCCGTTGTCAGCGCGGCATCGTGGGCGGCGGCGTCGATCCCGCGCGCGAGCCCGGATGCAATCACATAATCTTCTGCGCCCAGATCACGGGCAAAAGTGGCGGCCAGTTTCCGTCCGGAGAGCGATGCATTCCGCGCGCCGACGATGGCCACCATCTTTGGGTGCCCAGCCGCCTGTCCGCCTTTCATGGACAGGAGGGGCGGCGGCCCATCTATGTGTCTTAGGTGCGGAGGATACCCAGCTTCACCCAAGGCAACCAGGCGGGCGCCGACTTTCTCATGCGCCTCCAACTCCGCAACCGCATCATTATGGCTGCACACCCGGTAGGTCTTTTTGCCGCCACGCCGTGAAAGTTCCGGCAGGAGCTGAAGGGCTTCCTTGGCCGACCCGGTGTGGTTCAGCAAGTCGCGGAAGGTCGACGGTCCAACATTTTCCGAGCGTATTAGCCGCAGCCAAGCAAGGCGCTGTGCCTCTGAGAGGCGAAGTGTTTTATCGGGCGAGGGGCCGCTCACGCGCCTCCGCTGCCGGGTTCGGCAGCGGGGGTTTCCGCCGCTTTCGATTTCGAGCCGATTTTGCTCTCCTGGCCCTTCAGGAGGCGGCCGATATTTTCATGATGCTTTGCCCAAAGGAGCACTGTCATGGCCAGGAAAACTTCGGCGGCCTGGAACTGCGAAAACACCAGATAGAGCATGACAGGGGTCACGGCGCTCATGATCAGCGCCGACAACGATGAGTAGCGGAAGGCCACAGCAACGCCGATCCATGTGAGCGCTGCAATCAGGAACATGGGCCAATAAAGCCCCAAGAGAATGCCAAGATAGGTGGCAACACCCTTGCCACCCTTGAATTTCAGCCACACGGGGAAAAGGTGCCCCAGAAAGGCGCCAAACCCGGCAATGACTGCCGTGTCCGGTCCAAATCGGGCTGCGATCAGGACGGCAGCCGTCCCTTTCAGACCGTCGCCGAGAAGCGTTGCTGCCGCCAGCTTCTTGTTGCCGGTCCGCAAGACGTTCGTGGTGCCGATGTTGCCGGACCCGATCTTGCGGATATCGCCGAGACCGGCAGCCTTTGTGAAAAGCAGTCCGAATGGGACCGATCCGAGCAGATACCCGAAGAGCAAGGCGCCGAGATAAAAGGGCCAGGCAAGCTCCCAACTGATCGGATCAGGCATTTTTGTTCTTCTCCCAATTCACCGGACACCAACGGTAACGACAGAAGGCCACCGGCTGGCGTTCCTTATTGGTCATACCCGGACTTGATCCAGGGTTCCATACCGTTTCGTTTCAAAAGCACACCACCGGTGCTGTTGGCTGTGCGGCAGCATGAATTGCCGGATCAAGTCTACTGCTGTCCGGTATAAGGGGAACGCCTGGGAATTTGGCAAAGCTTTGCCCTTTGTTCCCGTCTCCACCCTCGTGAGGGGAGAGGGGAGCAAGCGGAGAGGTTTGCTTTATGTCCGAAGAGCTGACTGGCTTTAAATCTCCGTTGGGTACAATGAGATATAAAGGATCCCGGAACCGATACCGGACAGCAGTGGATCAAGTCCGGCAATTAGGGCGAGGACATCTGCTTCTGCAAATTTATTGATTTCCTTGCCAAAGTGAGTCGCTGTGCCAGATTGCGTTTCAAAGCATCTACCCACCTGGAGAAAAACGGTGAGCCTGAAAGAAGTCGATTGGTCCAAGTTACCTGTCCCTGAAGATGATGGGACTGCTAGCCGGATTGAGGGGGCAGATATGCCTGCGCTGGCTTTGGACGCAACAAATGGAGGTCAGGTCGACCTTTCTAGGCTCTCCGGCACGAGCGTTGTTTATGCGTATCCAAAGACCGGGCAGCCGGGCACACCTTTGCCCGATGGTTGGGACATGATACCAGGTGCCCGCGGGTGCACGCCGCAATCCTGTGCCTTCCGGGACCACTACAAGGAGCTGTCGGCCCTTGGGGCAAGCCATATCTTCGGCCTGTCGACGCAATCGACCGCCTATCAGTCGGAGGCCGTGGACCGGTTGCACTTGCCCTTTCCGCTGCTTTCAGACGCGGGATTAGAGCTGACAACGGCGCTCAACTTGCCGACTTTTGAGGTCGAGGGTCAAACGCTGCTCAAGCGCCTGACCCTTATTGTCCGTGACAGCGTCGTGATCAAAGTGTTTTATCCGGTGTTCCCGCCGGACCGGAATGCCGCCGATGTCATGGCATGGCTAAAAGACAACCAGAGCTAGGTATCTCACCCATGCGCGAAGACAGTCCTGCCGCCAACAACTGTTCGCAGGACCCGGCCGGAGAACCGCGCATCCTCGAACGGTGAATTCTTGGAGCGTGAGCGGATCGCGCTCTTCTCCAGCACCCACGGACGCTCCGGATCAAAGACGATCACATCGGCCGGAGCGCCTTTGGCCAGCCGCCCCGTCTCCAGCCCGAGCCGGTCCGCCGGATTGCAGGTCATGGCTGCGAGCAGTGTCGACAGATCAACCTGTTCGGAGTGGTAAAGCCGGAGAGCGGCGGCAAGCAGGGTTTCAAGGCCAATGGCTCCGTCCTCGGCTTCCGCCCAGGGGTGGCGCTTGGTCTCGACATCCTGCGGATCGTGGTTGGAGCAGATGATGTCGATTGTCCCGTCCGCGACGGCTGCGATCATCGCCTGCCGGTCATCCTCATCGCGCAGGGGTGGCGACATCTTGAAGAAGGTGCGGTAGGCGCCGATGTCGTTTTCATTGTGCGTGAGGTGATTGATTGAAACACCGGCGGTGATGTTCAGGCCCTTGGCCTTGCCACCCCGGATGACATCTGCGCTGTCTGACGTTGAGACCAAATTGACGTGGTACTTGCCCTTGGACATGCCGACCAGGCGCAGGTCCCGTTCCAGCATGATGATTTCCGCCTCGCGGGGCACGCCGGAAAGACCCTTCCAGCTGGCGTTCAGCCCGGCATTCATGACCCCGCCGGCAAGGTCCGGGTCTTCCGCATGATGGATCACGAGGGCATCGAAATCGCGGGCATAGGTCATCATCCGGCGCATGACCTGGGCGTTCTTGACCGACTTGTGGCCATTTGTGAAGGCAACAGCGCCTGCTTCTTGCAGGAGACCGATTTCGGTCATTTCCTGACCTGCAAGCCCTTTCGTCAGTGCAGCAAGCGGATGGACATTGACCTCGGCGGTGTCCCGCGCCCGGCGGAGGATGAAATCGACCAGCGCGGGATCGTCGATGACCGGATCCGTATCCGGCATCGTGCAGATGGTTGTCACGCCGCCGGCGGCCGCGGCATCAGAGGCGCTGGCGAGTGTTTCCCGGTGTTCGGCCCCCGGTTCGCCCACCGAAACGCACATGTCGATCAGGCCGGGGCAGGCAATCGCCCCCTTGCAGTCGATGATATCCGCCCCGTAGGGCGCGCCCTGGTTGGCTGCCTCCGGACCTGCGGCCAGGATCGTGCCGTCAGCAATGATGACAGAGCCCGCCGCATCGAGTTTGCGCGCCGGATCGATTACTCTGGCATTCGTGAGCACCAGAGGCTTGGGTGTGTCAAAGGCCACGATCACTATCCTCTAGCTTGCTGGCAGGTTGTCGGCGAGCGCTTCCAGGACGGCCATGCGAACGGCGACCCCCATTTCGACCTGTTCGCGGATCAGGCTTTGCGCCCCGTCCGCGATTGATGCGTCGATTTCAACGCCGCGGTTCATCGGTCCTGGGTGCATGACCAGCGCGTCGTCTCTGGCATACGCAAGCTTTTCGGCGTCGAGCCCATAGTACCGGTAGTACTCGCGGACCGACGGAACAAAAGCGCCATTCATCCGTTCGCGCTGCAGGCGCAGCATCATGACGATATCCGCCCCTTTCAGCCCTTCGCGCATGTCGTTGAACACCTCAACGCCCATCTTCGCGATGCCGGACGGCAGAAGCGTTGACGGGGCAATGGCACGGACCCTGGCACCGAGGGCGTTCAACAAAATGATGTTGGACCGGGCCACGCGGGAATGGGCAATGTCGCCGCAGATCGCAACGGTGAGCCTTGCAATCTTTCCCTTGTGCCGCCGGATCGTCAGCGCATCCAGCAGCGCCTGTGTCGGGTGCTCATGGGGGCCGTCGCCGGCATTGACCACAGCGCAGCCGACCTTCCGCGCCAGAAGGTGGACGGCTCCCGCTGCATGGTGGCGGACCACCAGAAGATCCGGATGCATGGCGTTCAGCGTCGCCGCCGTGTCGATCAAAGTTTCGCCCTTTTTCACGGACGACTGGGAAACAGCCATGTTCATCACGTCCGCACCGAGGCGTTTTCCGGCCAGCTCGAAAGAGCTTTGGGTGCGGGTGGAATTCTCGAAAAAGAGATTTATCTGGGTTCTGCCTGCAAGTACGTGCTTGCGCTTGCTCAGCTGGCGGGACACCTCAACGGCCTGTTCCGCCCGGTCCAGAAGGCCCAGAATTTCGTGGGGGTGAAGACCCTCAATGCCCAGCAGATGGCGATGGGGATAAGGGTTGTCTCGATGGGTGTGTGTCGCGGTCATCGAGATCATTGCTTTAGGCGGAATCGTTCCCGTGCACAAGCTCTGATCCGCAATGGTCACCGCTGTCCACATGGTGGTCAAATATTTGATCGAACGGACAAAAAATGTCCCGGTCAAAGTGAACGCGGCGCCTTGCGGCGCCGCTCCATCACGCAGGAATTTGCTGCGCGTAACTCTGCATTTCGGTTGCGACTTCCATGGTTTTTTGCTGAACGGACTCGGTAGAGCATTCATTGGCAAGTGCCGGGCTGGACAACGCGAAACAGACGCTGAGAGCAAGGATTGTTCTTTTCATGGCATCTTCCATTTTGGAAATAAGTTGGAGTAACGCCGCTGAATTCACATAACCGTGTGACGATGGCAATGCCTTGGAAAAATCATCCTGACAAATACTGAAGTAAATGAGTAGTATTCTGGTAATGTATGCAAAATAAATATTTGATAAAGGGCTCCAGATCAGAATGAAAGTGATTTTTGTCACTGAAATTACGTGTAAAGCAGCAGTGCGAGCGGGATGGTGACAGAGGCTGTCAGCGTTTGCAGAGTTATGATTTCTGCCATCAGCTTCGCGTCTCCGCCCATTTGCCTTGCAAGCAGATACGAACTGCTTGCAGACGGGACGGCGCAGGCCACTATGATCACACTGAGCGCAGGCCCCGTAACGTTGAAGATCCAGGCGAATCCAAAGGCGACCAGGGGCATGAGAAGCGGGCGCAGGAAGGTTCCCATGGTCAAGGCTGGACCAGGACGGCGCAGGGAGCTGAGATCCAGTCCGGCCCCCACGCAGATGATGCCGATGGGCACGGCGGCGCTGGCAAAGATCGCGAGCGTGTTGTCGAACACCTGCGGAAGGGTGAGGCCCGTCAGGTTGAAGACAACACCGGCGGCGATCGAGACAATGAAGGGGTTCGAGTAAAGATCCTTGAGAATCTTTGCGCCGCTGGGCGTCGTGCCGCTCGCATAGCGGGACAAGACCAAGATGCACAGGATGTTGAGGATCGGGATCATGAACACCATTGCGACCGCCAGCATGGCAAGGCCAAGGTCTCCGGCCACGTTATCGGCAATCGCAAGCGCGATCATGGCATTCCAGCGCAAGGTTCCCTGAAAAATCGAGGTGAAGCGGTAGGAGGCAATCCCCCAGATGCGCTCGGTAAGCGGTCTGAAAAGCAGGAGAAACGCCGCCATGACAACTATGGTCGCCAGTAGGGCGCCGCCCATGTTGAAGGTCGGAACACTTGAGAAGTCGGCTTGTGAAATGGTGCGGAACAGGACCGCCGGAAACAGAACGTAATAGGCGAGTTGTTCAACGCCGCGCCACTGATCTCCGGTAATGACACCTGTGCGGGCGATGAGATATCCGCAGGCACTGACGAGGATAACGGGCGTCAACGCGAACAAGGTCATGAGCATGGCGCAGTGCTGCCTTTCTGAAAAAAGACCGCCAGAGCATCAGGCGTGGTGTTGAAAACGCCAACGAGGCTCGGCCAGTCAATAAGCGATCAGGTTTGAGCGGAAAAGGGAGACCGGTTGCCGCCCGCTGATCCAGGGTTAGTCCGGAGTGAAAATCACAACGAGGGAACCGTCTGGTGGGGATTATTCATCTAATCCCATGTGGCCCAACCGGTCCAGGAAACCTTGCAGAATGTAGGCGGCGGCCATCTTGTCGACGGCATCTGCGCGTTTTGCCCGGCTGGAATCGGCTTCTAGCAGGGTCCTGGTGACGGCGGCTGTTGAGAGCCTTTCATCCCAGTAGGTCACGGGCAGATCTGTTTTCTGTGCAAGGTTCCGCGAAAAGGCGCGTGTCGCCTGGGCACGCGGGCCTTCGGATCCGTCCATGTTCAGCGGCAATCCGAGCACCATGCCGCCCACCTCGTGCTTGGCGCACAAGCCAAGAAGATATTCGGCATCGATTGTAAACTTCTTGCGGCGGATGGTTTCCATCGGAGAGGCGATACCTCTGCCCAGGTCGGATAGGGCAAGTCCGATTGTCTTGGTGCCAAGATCAAGCCCGATCAATCTGCCCTGGGGCGGAACTGCGGTCAGAAAGTCATTCAGTGAAAGTGCGGGATCGTTTGCCATGCGTGGCCTTTAGCAGTCCACCGGTGGTATGACCAGAGCCTGTGCAAAGGGTAGGTAAACGCTCACCAATATGTAGCCGCCGGACATTTGCCGGAAATGCCGAGAAGAGCCCTGTGAGAAACCTTAGACCGGCTCCGTATCGGCTCTCAGATAGCTGTGCCCCTGCGGTCCATTTTGCTCATTGAGCCAGATGGACAACTCGTCCATGGGTAGGCTGGGCGTAAAGTAGAAGCCTTGAAGACAATTCGCGCCCATGAGTGTGGCAAATTCGGCCTGACGATCGGTTTCGATGCCCTCCGCAACCGTGAAGCAGCCAAGGTCGGTGGCCATGGTGATGGTTGACGCCAGGATGGTGCGTGCCCGGGCATTCTGGTTGGCTGCAGAAATGATTGATTGATCGATCTTCAGGAAGTCGACAGGCAGGCTCGCAAGGCGTGTGATGTTGGAATATCCGCTGCCAAAATCATCGATCGAAATCCGGTAACCCAGGTCATGAAGGCCGTTGAAGGCCGCGATAGCCCTTTGTTCGGATGTGAACAGGGCATCTTCGGTCACTTCGATTTCCAAAAGAGAGCGGTCAAAGCCTTGCTCCTTTTGGATCGCCTCGACCGTTTCTATGAAATCAGGGGCAACGAAGTGATCTGAGCCGATATTGACCGACATCCAAAGATCGTGGCCATTGCTTCGAAGGATCTCAAGATCGCGCATGGCCTGCGCCACGACCCATTCGCCGAGCCGGTTCATGGTGTGGGATCCCATCAATACCGGAACCCAGAATTTGGGCAGATAGAGACCGATTTCCGGATGGTCCCAGCGTGCAAGCGCTTCAACGCTGATGACTTTCCTGCGGCGGGTGCAGATCTTGGGCTGATACTCCAGATAAAGCTCGCCGTTTTCCATTGCGTTCATGAGATCGCGGCGGATTTCTGCCGCGGACTTTGTACCAAGCAGGGGCGTATAGATCTGGGTCCGGTTCTTGCCGGCGCTCTTGGCGTGATACATCGCGATATCCGCCCGTTTGATCAGTTCCTCAAGATCACGGCCATCCTTCGGAAACCTTGCGCATCCAACGCTGGCACTCATCATCACATTCTGGTTCGGTGCCGGTGCCGCGAGGGCTGACCGCACTGCTTCGAGGGTGGCCTTTACGGTCGTGTCGTCCACGGCCCCCTTTACCACCATGATGAATTCGTCTCCTCCTATGCGGGCTGCGATCGGAGTTTCCCGGGAGGCGCCGCTTTCTGCCGGAAGCGTCTCGGCAAGGTTTTCCGCGACCGTTTCCAGGGCCTGTGCGCAGGCCTGCAAATGCTGATCGCCAGCATCATGACCGAGCAGGTCGTTGATTTCCTTGAAGTTGTCCAGATCGATCAACAGAAGGATTCCGCCGCCTTTGGCTGATGTTGCCCGCTCCAGTATCGGGCTGGACAAGGTCAAAAGGCTGCCCCTGTTGGGAAGTCCAGTCACTTGATCGGTAAAGGCGAGCTTTTCAATCTTCCGATTGGCGGTGGTCATCCGGTCAACCAGGCGATTGTAGCTTGCGCAAACCTCATTGACCTCAAGAAAGTGCATCATTTTCGGCGGGCTGGTGACCTGCGCGAGCTTTCGCTGAACAGTGCTGTCATGCATCACCCTGGCAAGGTTCTCGATAGGGCGCGACAAGGAGCGGGCGAAATAGGCCCCAACGGCCAGCGTTGACAGTACGGCAAGTGCCATGATCAAACCTAAGGATGATTGGGACGCCTTCGCCTTTGCGTAAATCTCGCTCACGGGCTGCGGTACCATCACACCCCATCCGGGGCCCGGGACGGTTGTGAACCCAGCAATCATGTTCTTGTTTGCCGAAGGCGAATAAAATTCGCCGATGCCGGTTTCCCCGCGCATCATCTGCGCAACAACGAGAATTTCTGAAAGATTGCGTCTTTCTTCGATCCAGTCGGGCTTGGGATGTGCAATGACATTCCCCGCTCGGTCGACAATGGCCGCATGACCTTCTTCTCCAAAGGTGATGCTTTTTCCGAGCTCGATTATATAGTCCGGAGCAATCGCGGCGACGGCAACATGATCTCCCAAATCCTTGATGAGAAAGATGGCATTGCTCCCATCCGGGCCGGGCTTGACGTTGGTGAACTCGGTCCCGTCGAAGCGCGCGAAATCTCCAAGGGATCGTATGAGTGCGGGTGTGAAGAAGCTCTCGCTGAACGGTGCCGATGAAATGGTCTTGAAGATGCCGCCACTGGTCTTGTCGACGATTGCCAGACATTTGATATCCAGCTGCTGCAGCCACGTTCCAAGTTCTTGCATCGCATCACCGCGCTGGATTGCCATCGCTGCTGCGTCGACGCCAAAGACGAGGTCACGCTGATAACGATCCAGCGCGCCAGCGGCTTTTCGTGCAAGCAGAAGATGCCGGTCTCTGACCTCTTCGAATTCCCGGGAGACCGTGTCGCGATACGACCAGACGCTGAAAATCAGGGTCGGTACGATCGCTGCGAGTAAAAAAAACAAGACGAGGTAGCTTCGGATCTTCATCCAATTTCCTTGTCAAACCGGCGCAGTGCCTAGATCAGCCGCCTTCCATGTGATCAGGCATTGCCCGATGCAGTAATTATGAATTCCCGCAATCCTTTTGCCGCCAGCATAAATCCCGCATGCAGCGTTCCGACCCAGCACCTATTCTTTGTATAATCGTCTCAAAAGAGCCACGCGGCAACATTAGAAAAGCTAGCATTGTTAATTTAACCCTGCGGTTTTACGTAGAATGACGCAGATGTTTCGGGTGGAGAAAACAATATGAAGCTTACATGGTTTGGTCATTCGGCATTCAAAATCGAACATGCCGGAACAAGCATTTTGATTGATCCGTTTTTGACTGGAAATCCCTCCTTTCCAGAAAACTTGACGATAGATCAGGTTGCCGATGGGGTGACGCACGTTATCCTCACCCACGGGCACGATGATCATGTCGGTGACAGTATCGATATCCTGAAGAAGACCGGCGCCCAGCTGACTTCGAACTTCGAGATTTGCATGTGGGCGAACCGCCAGGGTGTCGAGAACATCAACCCGATGAACACCGGCGGAATGGTGGATGCCGGAGCGTTCAAGGTTGCTCTGACCAAGGCCGAACACTCATCTTCGAAACAAAGCGATGGCGAGGCGATCTACCTGGGTAATCCGCATGGCGTGATTATCGAGTTCCCTGGGCAGAAAGTGGTCTATCACATGGGAGATACCGATATCTTTTCCGACATGGCACTGATCAACGAGATCTACAGGCCTAAGGTCGGGCTGGTACCGGTGGGGGACCGTTTCACAATGGGCGGGAAGGTTGCCGCACTGGCTTGCCAGCGGTTCTTCGAGTTCGACACTATCATCCCCTGTCACTTCGGGTCGTTCCCGATTATCGACCAGACAGCAGACGCGTTCACCAAGGCGTTAGGACAGGATGCTTCGAAAGTGGCAAGCCTGTCGCCCGGTGCTCAACTCGACATTTGACAAGAATTGATCGCAGCGCATTTGGGGCATGCCCGGTACTCCACAACTGGTCAGCTTCAGGCGGTAAACTGGTTCCGCTTTACCGCCCGCTGTTCTAGTCTGCGGTCGCAGGATTAAAATGAGTCGGAAACACGGATCATGAAACAGATAAAACGGCTAATTCCGGTCCTTTTTGCGTCGGTTTTCATCAGCGCGTTGCCAGCGCAAGCGGCCGATAAATCCATTACGCCGGATGGAAAGCCAGCACCATCCCAGCCAAGTGCGAAGCCGGGATCGAAAGCCGCAGCGGCCGAAGCGGAAACTGCAAAAACGCTTTATCCCGAACTGCGCGAAGTGTTTTCCGGGAGCAAGACCATTGCCGGGGAAACCGTTTCCTTCCCGCAAAACAATCCGTCCGTTCATGCCATCGAACTCACACTTCAGCCGGGTCAGGTAACCGGATGGCATCAGCACAAGGCGCCCTTGTTTGCCTATATCCTCCAAGGTGAGATCACCGTCACCTATGAAGAAATCGGCAAGAAGGTCTATCGTGAAGGCGAGGGTATCCTCGAAGCCATGTCTGTGACACATCGCGGAGAAAACACCGGAGACACTCCGGTCCGGATCCTTGCGGTTTACCTGCTCGGAGACGGCAATGAGGCAACCGTTCCGGAAGAAGCACCGGGATCAGACAAGCTCAAGGTCGAATAAGACGTTTAAGGCCGGCATGCGCGGTCCCGATTGGGCCGCGCTAGCTAGGCAACATCTTTGCTCTGACCGCTAACTAGTGCGTATCGCATTAATTTAAATTCATCATATGTCGTCTTTTGCGTTGAAATCATTGATTTCAGAAAGTGAAAGACGACACCGGCTAAATGCGCTTTGCCCTAGTGTCCGACAGACTTGGAAAACACGTTGATCACGATCACGCCCGCCAGGATCAACGCAAGTCCGATGAGCGCGGGAAGATCCAGTTTCTGGTCAAAAACAAACCATGCCACCATTGTAATCAAGACAATGCCGGCGCCAGACCATATGGCGTAGACGACACCTGTCGGCAGCACCTTGATCGGAAACGACAGGCACCAGAAGGACACCGCGTATCCAAGGACCGTTATGATGGACGGGACGAGGCGGGTGAAATTGTCAGAACGGGCCAGAGCCGATGTCGCAATGACCTCGGAAACAATGGCAGCGCCCAGAAACAGATAGGTCGCCAGCGTGATACCTGCCGTCATAAGCGGTTAAGAAGGTCAGGCGTCGGCCAGGCATCTGCCGGCATGCCGAGTTGCTGTTGCACCTGTTGAACCGCATTCCGGGTTCCAGCGCCCAATATCCCGTCGATCTTGCCGACATCATAACCCATTGCCTGGAGCTTGGTCTGCAGCTGCTTCATCTGCGGATCACTCAAGCCCGGGTCCGGATTGCCCTGATTGTAAACCGGGGCGCCCGCCAGCCGTGTTGCGAAATAGGCGGCGGTGGTTGTGTAGATGAAGGACTGGTTCCACTCCAGGTAAATTTCGTAGTTCGGATAGGCCAGAAACGCCGGGCCCTTGCGGCCCTGCGGCAGCAGAAGGGAGGCCTGCAGGTCGCCCGAGATCTGACCGCTGCGTGGCGCAACACCGAGGGCAGCCCAATCTGAACCGCTCTTGGTTTTACCAAGACCGGTCTCGGCCCAGTTAAGGTCCTGCGGGACGATGACTTCCTGGAGCCAGGGTTCACCCGCGCGCCAGCCGAGGCTGTGAATGAAAGCACCGGCGGTCAAGATGGCATCTTCCGCGCTTTGTTTCAGGTAGACATGGCCGTCGCCATCTCCGTCCTTTCCATACTTGATGATGTCTTCGGGCAGCATTTGCACCATGCCGATTTCCCCGGCCCAGGCGCCGGTGGTGCGCTGCGGGTCCAAATCACCGTGCTGAACCATTTCAATCGCGGCGATCAGCTGCGGGCGGAACAATTCCGGACGCCGGCAATCATGGGCGAGGGAGGCAAGTGCATTGACCGTGTTGAAGTCGCCTTGAACGGCGCCGTAGTCGGTTTCAAGCGCCCAAAATGCGGTGATGACCGGCGCGGGAATGCCGTACTCGCGCTCAGTGCGGTCGAAGATCGCGCCATATTTTTGCATATTGGCCGCGCCGTTTTTCATCCGGTATCCGGAGATAACCCGCTTGGAAAAATCAAGAAACGGCATCTTGAAGACGCCCTGGGCCCGGTCGCGTGACAGGACTTTGCGGTCAATCTGGGCATTTGCGAGCGTGCGGTCGGCGGCCTGTGGCGATAGGCCTTTTGCCACCGCTTCCTGTTTTACGCCTGCAAGGAACTGACGAAAATCACCACCGCACTCCTGCGCGTGAGCGGCTGGTACAGGGGTCAGCAGCAGGGTGGCGGCAAGCGCGGCGGGAGCGGAAAGGCGGCGGCTCATAAAAATGTCCTGTCGTCGGATTGAAAGGCGCGTGGCGGACCGTGAAATCGGTCACAGTTGACTGTGCATCACGCCGCCGGTCAACCGGCGGACATCGTGAAAACCGGGATCATCCACCAATTGCATACCCGGGAAGGCGGGCTACTGGCAGTTCCGGCCGCCGGAGCCAACCATGAGACTTCCATCCGGCGATTTTTGCATGGGCTTGTTGATGGTCGCCGAGGAGCGGCAGCCACCGGCCGCGCCGTCCGGAGAAGCCCCATATCCGCCCCGCGCCGGGGAGTTTTGCTGAAGGCAAATCTGATAAGCCATATCGTAAAGCGCTTGCCAGCCGCCCGGCAAAGACCCGAGATTGTCGAGAACGCCGAGCGCGCCGCCAGCTTCTGCGCCGCGCCGCGCTCCCGATTGTCCGCGCCATGCACCGCCAACGACGGCGCCTTCCATTCCGCCCGACACCGCATCGCCCATCACGTCGCCGCTGCCCATACGAGCATTCGCATAATCGGTCGCGTAAAGAACGCAGTCGGTTCCTTGGGCACTCGCTGGCAAAGCGGGGAAGGCGAGCGCCATGACAAAGGTGAACAAGCAACTATGTGCTGCGGCAAATGTGGACCTGTTACTCATGGCGTTTTTCCCGCTACGACGATGTGATTTAGTCCGGGTAGGTATAATACGGCGTATTCCCATAAGACTTGGTTTCGTTTTGCTGGCGCTCGATCGCGTCTTCCCGCACATATCCGCGCCGGTCCTGATAACCCGCCTCGCACCAGCCGTCGCTACAGGTATTATATCTCACGGCAGCCCCTTCCGGAATGATTGCCATGACTGGCAGGCTTGTGTCCGGTGATCCGCGGAATTCTGTGGCCTCACGGGCGATCCCGATATTCATATGGGTAAGGTCTATTGGAAGTTCGGCCGGGGTTTCCCAGTCATCGGGCTCCAGACCGGTCGGGTCGTTTGGTTGTTCATTCACGATTGGGTCCTCCGCCTTCGGGTCTTGTGCATCAGCACTTGCAATGATGCCGGCATTTTCTCCGGTCACGATTGCAGTGGCCACTTTAACGGGCTCCATGAAGTCTTTCCCGACAAACCCTTGGGCACCATTAAATGAGACGCCGCACCACCATCTTCCGCAATCCTTAAACCGGATGCCGGTGTTTTCGGGAATGACGGCGACAATGTCGGCATTCTTGTCTTCGCTCTCGCGCAGATTTACCGAGACCGTGGTTCGGCCGGAATTGGGATACGCCGGATCAACAGAAACCCCTGTGGCTAGGTCCTGCGGCGGTTCCTGAACTGACAAAGGAACGGTATCGGGTCGCAGTTGATCGGATCGTCCTGGGATATCCCGGGGGCTCGCCGAATGGTCCGTTTGAGGGGTTGCTGGCGCATGCGCATGACCGATGCCTGCTGGTCCGTTCCCGGCCGGAGCTGGTCGAATTCCTGAAGATACTGGGAGTGTTGCAGCGGTACTGGCCAGGCGGACCGCAGCGCGCAGATGCGGATCAGGCGTTGCGGGCCCGGACACAGGCTCACGTCGCGGAGCTGGGGACTGTGCTGCTGTCTCCGGTTCTGGAGTCAGGTCAGAGGCAGCGCTGGTCCCCGCCGCAAAGGCATCGCGGATCCGCTCCTTGGCCGATGCGATCTGGGCTCCGCTCGGTTTTTCAAGCAGCGGCGAAGCGGGAACATTGATTGTTTCCGTGTTCACGGTCAGGTCAGTTGCCCCGCTCTCCAGTTTCAAAACATCGAATTCCACTGCAAGCGCACCACCGCCGACAAAGCCAATCACTAGAGTGGACAAGGCGAGATAGCGGAAGCCCGGCGGGGAAGGGGGCGCATGGACTGTTGGCGCACTGGGCGCCGGCTGGTCAAGGTGGGCGCTTGATGCGGGGTCCGGCTTTGTCAGGACGCGCGGAATATCGAGAGGCGGCTCGTCTTCCTCCTCCAGCCAGGTGGCTTTGGGCCGTTTGGGCGGCAGGCCGCCTGGGTCTGCATTGGCCGAATGCAGCTGCAGGATCCGGGCGGCAAGTGCGCTGCCGTCTGTCTCTTGCGTCGGGCCGGAGCCTGGTTCGATGTGTGGTGCATTGTCCGCATGTGTTTCTGGGTCAAGATCTGGCGTCTTTTGTTGGGCGGATACAGGAAACATGGAGCCCTCCAGTCTGCGGTTGAGGGCACGCGACAAGCCGCGTACCGTTTAATGAACACAGTTATTAAGAAATGTTAATGCGACCGCACACGGGCCGGATTGAGGCCTATTTTTGAAGTTTCTCGGTAATTATGACGATGTTGTGATCGGGGCAGTATGAGACAGCAGGGCTGTTTGCAAATGCCTAACCGTTTGTTGCGATCTTGGAACAAGTGGGATGCATCAGACAGGGCACTTGTTTGATGGAAGGACTGTGGGCATTGAGGCGAGTTATGCGCGGTTATAAGACTTTTCTGACGCGAATGCGGGGCGTGCCAGTTGCGGGTGCACTCGCAGGCATTCTGGCTTTGGCGGCTTTCCAAGCCCCGGTCCGCGCCCAGGAGCCGCAGCCGCTCCGCATTGGTCTTATGGGAACATTTTCCGGACCTGCCTCGATTTACGGCAAGCACATGCGCGACGGGTTCATGCTCGCCGTAAAACAGTCGAATGGCGCGCTAGGCGGTCTGGAGACAAGCATCATTGAAACGGACGACAAGCTCGATCCGGAGCTTGCCGTCGACCAGGTAACCAAGCTCATCGAAGAGAACGGCATTGATGTGCTTGTCGGCGTGAACTTTTCGAAAATCATGCTGGCCGTCCACGACCCTGTTGTCCGGAGCCGGACGCTGTTCATCGGCACACATTCCGGGCCGGCGCCGATTGCCGGCCGCAGCTGCAGCCGCTACTTCTTCTCAACCGGTGCCCAGGACGACCAGGTGCATGAAACCATGGGCCGCTATGCCAGTTTGAAAGGCTATCAGAACATCGTCACCATTGCGCCCGATTATGAAGCGGCCCGCGATGCGGTGGCTGCGTTCCGGCGCCATTTCAAGGGCCAGATTGCAAGAGATTTCTTTCCAAGGCTCGGCAGTACCGATTTTTCCCAGGAGTTTGAACAGATCGCCGAACTCCAGCCCGACGCGATTTATGCCTACATGCCCGGTGGAATGGGGGTGGAGCTGGTCCGGCAGTTTCACACATCCGGTCTGAAGGGCATCGTTCCCTTCCTGTCATCGGATACCATCAACGAAATCACGCTGCCCTATACATCCGAACAGGCGGAGGGCCTTTTTTCCGCGTCCTCATGGGCGCCCAATCTGGACAATCCCGCAAACAAGCGTTTCGTTCGTGAGTTTGGCCGGGAGTACAACTACGCGCCGTCCGTCTATGCAGCGCATGGGTATGATGCCGCCAAGCTCATTCATTTCTCCTTGGAACTGACCGGTGGTATCAAGGAACAGGAAGCGCTGATGTCGGCCATTTCCGCAGCGCCCTTTGAGAGCGTGCGCGGGGATTTCCGTTTCAATTCCAATCAGTTCCCGATCCAGGACTTCTATCTGGTCGAAGGTGTCCGCCGGACGAGCACGCTGTATGAGATGGAAGCGGTCGCGCGCGTCTTTGATGACGTCGGTGACGCTTATTCCGGGTCCTGCCGGATGTAAATAATCTCATTTGGTGTTTTTGAAACGACCGGTCCAAAATATCTGCACGCACCCTCTTGTATTCCGGACTGGGCAGTTCATATTAGGTCAATGACCGACACCGCTGCTCAAGTCTCCGCCAAAGAAACCAGGCCTTCCGGACCCGGACGACCCCGTGAGTTTGATGAGGGGGCTGCGCTTGAAGCAGCCTTGCAGGTGTTCTGGTCCAAAGGATACGAAGCGACCTCCCTTGATGACCTGACGAAGGCGATGGGCCTGAGCCGATCAAGCTTCTACGGTGCGTTCGGCGGCAAGCAGCAGCTTTTCATCAGGGCGCTCGAGAGTTACTCCAGGAGTTGTCTGGATGATCTGCGGGCGATCGCAGCGGATGCCCCGGAGGATCCGGTAGCGGCCATGATGCTGGCTCTGTCTGGCGAGGTGTCCGGCCCGCGGGGGTGTCTCTTGATTAACTGCCTTGCGGAATTGGCACCCAATGACAGCAAGGTCGCTGAAATTGGCCGCAGGCACCTAGAAACAATCGAAGACGTCTTCGCAAAGACACTCGACGCAGAGGATCCAGAGGCAGCCCGTGACAAGGCAAGCGCCTACGCGTCCCTTGCCATCGGGACGCTCGCGCTCCGAAAGGCGGGCGTATCGCCGGACCGCATTACCAAGACCTTGAAGCAGGCCAGATCAGTCCTGTCGCCGTAAATACCCGCATGCCTTAACTCTCGACACCGCATCGAGAAGGCGTGTGGCCAAATATGGACCAGTCAGTCCGTAAAATTCAAACTCCCCTCATTGAAAGCCAAGGAGCTATCAAATGTCAGATCCGAAATTGTTCGCACCGGGCAAAGCAGGTGCCATTGACCTGAAAAACCGGATAGTCATGGCACCTCTGACCCGCAACCGGGCACGTGCGGAAGACGATGCGCCATATGAATTGCAGGCCAAATACTATGGTCAGCGTGCGTCAGCCGGTTTGATCATAACCGAGGCCTCGCAGATCTCCCCTCAAGGAAAAGGATATGCCTGGACACCGGGGATTTATTCCGAAGCCCAGATTGAGGGCTGGAAGAAGGTGACGAAGGCCGTTCATGACCGGGGCGGAAAAATCGTGATCCAGCTTTGGCATGTGGGCCGGATCTCCCATCCTGTGCTTCAGCCCGACGGCGCTGACCCGGTTGCCCCTTCTGCCATCTCGGCAGCCTCAAAGTCCTTTGACGGTGAGAACTTCATTGAGACAACCACACCGCGGGCGCTCGAAATTGATGAAATCGCCGGAATTGTCGAGGATTACCGGAAGGCGACGTTGAACGCCAAGGCTGCCGGTTTCGATGGCGTGGAGATCCATGCGGCAAACGGCTATCTGATTGACCAGTTTTTGAAGGACGGTGCCAACCAGCGCCGGGACGACTATGGCGGGTCGATCGAAAACCGGTCCCGTTTCCTGAAAGAGGTGGTCGATGCGGTCGTGGGCGCCTGGAGCGCTGATCGTGTCGGGATCCGTCTCAGCCCGTTCTCGAATGCCAACAACATCACCGAGAGCAATCCGCAGCCGCTGTTTGAGCATGTGGTCAAGGTCCTGAACGGTTATGGCCTTGCCTATCTCCATCTGGTGGAAGGGCAGACTGGCGGTCCGCGTGACATCCCGGAAGGGGCTGACCTGAGCGCTCTTTATGCCCTGTTTGACGGAGCGAAGATGGGCAACAACAACTATGACCGGGACATGGCGATTGAAGCTGTTGAGAACGGAACGCTTGATCTCATTGCGATCGGCCGGCCCCTGATCGCCAATCCGGATCTTGTGGAGCGTTACCGGAAAAACGCGCCTTTGAATGACCTTGACCCGGACACGCTCTATGGTGGCGATGAAAAGGGGTATACGGATTACCCGGCATTGCCGGAGGCAATGGTTGCCGCTGAATAGAGCAAATCGA
>NZ_SMLZ01000101.1:0-24992 GCF_009711415.1 Roseibium denhamense | reverse complement strand
TCAATGATTTCAACGCAAAAGACGACACATAATGAATTTGAATGAATGCGACACGCGCTAGAACAACGGCTTCAGAGGGTTTGACATCCACAATCGTCCTAAACCCCTGAAGAAAGCCGATGTGAGAGACATCTCTCACATCGGCTTTTCTTTTGGCTGGAGAATTCCTGCAGACCCTGTAGCGTCTCCTGCCTGGATTGAGTAGCGATGCGGTCAATCAGACTGGGCGTTGCTCTAGGCAGGGCGGCTTTCAGCAAGAAGCAGCCCGCCGGAACCCGGCACCGCTTCTACCAGATCTGAAAGCTCGACCCGGTCACGGCCACTATTTTTCGCTTGATAGAGGAGTGAGTCCGCAGCGCTGAGGGTTGTCCCGATATCGGTGCCGCCGCGCGTCCTGACCACACCGGCACTGAAGGAAAGAGCCAGCTCGCCGGAACCGAGTTCTGAAGAAAATTCTGCCAATCCCTCCGCAAGGTTTCGAAGAGCCTGCAAGGTCTCCTGTGCCTTACTGTTTGGTATTACCGCGGCAAATTCCTCGCCTCCGATCCGGCCGATTAGCGTATCCGGAGGGAGGTGGCTTCCGCAAATCTTGCCAAAATGCTCCAGGACCTTGTCGCCGGCCGAATGACCGAACCGGTCATTGATCTTTTTGAAGTGATCAAGGTCAATCAGGACCACACAATAAGGGTTTTGCGTGACTGCCGCGGTACCGTTCAGGAACCGCTCGGCCTCCTGGTAAAAGGCGCGCCGGTTCGCCAATCCGGTCAACCCATCTGTCTTGGCCTGCTCAAGAAACTTGTTCTGTGTGCGTTCGATTGCCATGGCAAGGATCATCACGGATGAAATCGTAAAACAGATGATCGTCTGCATGATGAAGCCGTTCATCGTCAGCGACTGGAAACTGTTGATGTATTCCGGGAATTGCTGCGCCGTGAAGGAGACCAGAAGATGCAAATAGCCCAGCGTTTCCAAACAGGAAGCAAGCCCTAGTCCATAGGCCGCATTCAGCTTTTCCCGGTTCAAGGTGAACGCAAGGACCGATGTCAGGGCGGTGGTCGACGCAGTAAACGTGTGGACGTATGCGACCCGCAAAAACGCGGAATTGGAAAAATCCGGAAGCTGATAGAGAACAAGCCAGGCAATGCCGGGGAGGAGGGCAAGCCGCCAATCGCATCGTTTCCCGAAAAAGCGCATCACGGCAACAGGTTTCAGGCAGGTTCCTGAAACAATGAGCGTGTTGGCTAGCCCAATGCTTAGGGCATCAGGAATTTGACCTCTCATGGCGATCAGAATTGAACCGAGGGCAATCGAAACAAGACAGGCGGACCACAAAAGGCAGGCTTGTTGAACGGCGTCAGCCTTGTGTCTGCTTGTCGATATGAAAAACACAAGAATACCGGCCGCAGTGAGCTGCGAGATGGCGAGCGAAATAAAGAGTGTTGCCGTATCTAACCCCATTCAGCCCTCACGCGGCCTGTGCTCTGAGAAGTCGGCGTTCAGGCTTCTTGGTCCGGCGGGCCGGATCTGCGCACAAGCGATACATCTGAATGTGACGTCCCAACACAACTTAAACCACACCAGTTGAGTGTAAAACCCGATTTTGGACGTCCATCCTCCAACATAACGGCTAAAGCTCCGTTTACGGACCAAAGCCCAAAGATCGAGCTGCCTGGTCTGCCGCGATATGTGGGGGCCGTAAGTCCCGGCGAGGAGCGTGCCAAGGTGCCTTCCGTTTTAGGGGGGCTTGTGGTTTGCCAGCCAGGCACTGGGGGAGACGCCTTTTAAACGCAAGAACTCGCGGTTGAAATTGGATTTCGTGTTGAAGCCGCTGGCGTAGATCGCAGCTGTCACCGAGCTGCCTTCGACCATGAGTTTGCAGGCGTGGCCGATCCTGAACCGGTTGATGTAGCGCGGCAGGTTTTCGCCGGTGGCCTGATTGATGCTGGCCGAGAGGTGTTTTTCTGGAATCGTCAATTGGCGGGCAAGCTTGCGCAGCGTCAGATCCGGATCCAGATAAGCTTCCGAACTGCGCATATGCGTCTCGAGTTTTTCCAACAGCTCCGGATCATCATGTTGCGGGCCTGCGGTCTTGCTGTTTGAGGACGCTGGTCCGCGCTCATGCTCGGAAGGTGCGGGTCTTGCCACTGTTTCGGACAGGCTGATCAAGGCAATGACAAGCAAGAAGACAACTGAATACGCAGAAACCAGAACCGGCCGAACTGTATCCGGACCAAGAAGGATAGCTGTCCCGATCAGGATGTCACCGAGCGCGGAGAGAAGAAGTGCTCCGGCAACGCAGCGCCATAAATAAACGGCCCGTTCACTGCCTTCCAGCCGGACCAAGGCCAAGCTGTCAGACCCTCGGCGCAACTGCACAAGGATTGCTGTGCCGTACCCGGCAAAACTCATCACCAGAAGAGTGTCGAGGTATTGAGGTGCTGCAAAGAAACACAAGGCGACAGCAAGCGGTGGAAGCAGATGAAGTCCATCCGGAACGGCCTGAAGCGGACGAACGGAATTGGCGAGAAATGTGAGATAGGCAAAGACAGCGATCGCGGCGGCTGCAACCGGCTGTACGGGCGCGAGATAGGTCAGCCCGTAATGCTGGTTCAACGCTATGACCGCGCTTTGCACGGCACATAATGCCACCAAAGCAACAACCATGCGCGACGTGTCTGCCAAAAGGACCGCGCGGACTGCGAGATAGGCAAGGACAGCGGCTGTAAACAGCGGGACTGGTAAGGAAATCATTGTAGCTTGGGCTTTTCGGGCGTGAGCAGATTGGCCAGGTGCGGGCGGAACAGTGAAAGTCTGTCCGATATCGGGTTTCGGGACGTCCTGAAACCGGATTTAGGACGTGGGATGGGACAAGATCAACCAGCATCGGCTCATCGTTTAAAACAGGAGCCTACTGGTATGATGACCGTATCCCCCTCGTTTCAGAAATTACAGCGGTTCTGCGCAATGGCAGCGCTCACGGCCTGTCTTGCGCCTTCGCTGGTTCATGGTGCGGATCACGCGGGGTTTGCCGGTTATGACCGGTTTGACGTCAAGGCTGACCATCGCAGTGGCCTGCTGGCTGCTTCTGTTTGGTATCCAGCTGGAACCCGGACCTATGTTGCGCCGGTCGGAAACGGCCCGGTTTTTCAGCCGACACAGGCGTTGATCGGAGCCGGTGTTCGGGACGGGGCCTATCCGCTCATTGTCTTGTCGCATGGCTCGGGCGGCAATATGGATTCCCTTGGCTGGCTATCCTCCGAACTGGCCAAGCGCGGGGCTATGGTTGTCGCGGTCAATCATCCTGGCAGTACATCCGGGGACAGCTCGCCGCGCCGGTCCGCCCGGTTTGCAGAACGCGTCTGGGACCTGTCAGCTGCCATTGATCATGTGCTCAACGATCCCGCCTACGCTGCGTTCATTCAGGAAAACAGGATCTACACCCTAGGATTTTCGCTTGGCGGGATCACCGCGCTTCAAAGCGTCGGCCTGGAATTTGAGGCCAGGCGTTTGGGGGATTATTGTGCCGAAAACCCGTCCGCACCGGGGTGTGACTTTTATGGCAGCGGAGGCGTTGATTTCAGAAAAGTTGATTTCAACCTGACCGATGGCAACTTCGCAGATCCACGGGTTGCCGGAACCATCTCAATTGATCCAGGCTTTCCCTCAGCCTTCACCCAGTCAAGCATGGATCAGATGAAGAAGCCCACACTTTTGATCAATCTGGGATCGCAGGACACCATCTGGCGTGAGGTCAATGTGGGCGAAAACGGCGCCCAATTGGCAAGCCGCCTTCCAGATGCCGATCTCGTGGAGATCAGTCCGGCAACACATTTTTCCTTCCTGGGCCTGTGTAAACCGGAAGGCGCTAAAATCCTTAGGGAAGAGCACGATGATCCCGTCTGTGACGAGCCGACCGGCGCTGACCGCGCGGAGGTGCACCGGCGAGTTATCCGGGCGGTCAGTGGCTTTCTAGACCTGTCCTCTCCGCACTGATGCTCTGAAGGTTGCGATGCACAGACAGGCGGCGGGGGCTCTTGAGGAACTGCAGACCTTTGGGGCCCAGCCCCTCATTGCTTCCGGCTAAGGAGCATAAGTTCCACCCGTTTGAGTTCCCGCAAAATCCTGTCTGCCTGCATTTGCGGCCAGAGGCTGAGTTTCAGGTTCATGGCCATTAGCAGCAGGGTCGAAGAAGTAATGCCCCATTTGACGGCAGGCAGCGCGTCCGTCGCCGCGAAGAACTTGGTCATGCACCATATGCCTGCCAAAAAGAGCACGATCTGGACCGCCATGATCAACCATGTGACCCAGCCAAGTTTGCCCCGAAACTGCTGCAAGCCGAGCGCAAAATATCCTAGCTCTTCGGTATTCTTCAACAAGGCACGGTCATCGTCCTTCATGGCCTCTTCGATCAATTTGTCGAGTTTATCCATCGTGATGTCCTTCCAATATGTCTCGCAGGGCCGCACGGGCTGCCATCAGCCGCGTTTTGACCGTTCCGATTGGGATGTCCAAAGCCTTGGCGACTTCGGCAACGCTGAGATCTTCCAAATAGAAAAGGGCGACCGTCGCTTCCTGGGCCGGAGGCAGGCACTTGATGGCCCGGCGGACGGCCGCCGCATCCAACACCATGTCCACGCCAGGTTCCTGGGCTGACACTGCTTCTGGAGCCAGCTGCTCAGCAAGTTTGCGCTCCGTTTGGCGGGTCCTGATGACGGCGGACACCCGCCGGGAGACGATACACAGAGCCCATGGCAGGAAGGCCGTTTCGTCGTTCAAGCCAGGCAAGCCCCGGATAATCTGTATCCAGGCTTCCTGAACGATGTCACGCGCCGCATCCCGGTCGCCCGAGAGCCGAACCGCATGGGCGAACAGACGAGGCCCCCGCAGGTCGACAAGCTTTCCAAGTGCCGTCTTGTCACCGGCCTTGGCGTCGAGCACAAGAAGGGCTTCCAAGGCCCTGACTTTTTCCTGCCGGATGTTGCCCATTTAATCCTCTGTGCCTGTCCGGTGACAGCTTATAAGTGGCTGCTAGACGTATTTTGGTTCACGTGGCTGGAAGATTCTTCTGCTAGATCAGCGGGCGGTAAATCGGATCCGATCTACCACCCAAAGCTGATCCAATATGGGGTGATCGAGCAACTTTGGCCGTTTTGACCCAAATGCCCGGAGCTTCTTGTGGCATGGATCGCTGAGGCGGGCTCGGCATGGCCGGTGCAAGGCGAAGAAAGAAGAACGCTGCTGAACTGCCGTGCATTTTTACGTTGAAGTCTTGTAACCTCAAACCATTGATCCACTTATCGTTCAATCCTTTGCTGGCGAGAAAGAGTCCCGGACCCCTTCATGGATTCGATTACACAATTTGCACTGGGCGCCGTTGTGTCCACGGCCTGTCTTGGTCCGAAAATCGGCCCGCGCAAAGCCGCATTGATTGGCGGAATGCTCGGCACCGTCCCAGATCTCGATGTCTTTATTCCCTTCGATGATCCGATTGACAGCTTCGTTTACCACCGGGGCTGGACGCATTCCGTTTTCGTGCATGCACTGGCAGCGCCAATCTTCGGCGAAATACTGGTCCACATGTTCAAGGGGCTGCGTGATCACCGCTGGCTGGCGTATGTGACGGTGTATTTGTGCTTTGTCACCCATGCCTTCATCGATGCGATGACCGTCTACGGAACCCGGATCTTCTGGCCTTTCTATCCCGATCCGGTCGGCGTCGGATCTGTCTTCATCATAGACCCGCTGTATTCGCTTCCCCTGTTGGCGGTCGTTGTTCTCGCGCTGTTCAAAGGGAGCTGGTCACGCTGGTTCGGACGGATGACCGCAGCGGTTCTGATCACAACGACCGGATACATGGCTGTCAGTGCCGGGCTTCAGCACCTGATCGTCTCCGGTGCACGTGCTGATCTTAGCGACAAGGGAATCCCGACAGATCGTGTTTTCGCAATTGCGGCGCCCTTCAATATCCTCCTCTGGAAGGTCATTGCCATCGAGGACGACCGGTATCACAACCTTTACATATCGATTCTCGACCCGGATGAGCCGCCACGCCTGTACACTCATTCCCGCCACCCCGAGCTGGTGGCATGCTTGGAAGATACGCCAGCCTATCAGAAGCTCGACTGGTTCAGCCGCGGGTTCAACCGTGCTGAGCTGGTGGAGGGCAGGGTGGTCATGTCGGATCTGAGGATGGGGCTGACACCAGCCTATGCCTTCCGCTTTGCGATTGGCGAAGAAACCGACGCGGGCATAGTTCCGATCCCACCCGAGCGGAACTTGTCTTTGCGCCGGGTGGATGATGAAGATTTCGGCTGGCTGGGCGACCGCCTGCTCGGGCGGCCGTCAATCCGTCAAGCTGAGACGGGTGCCCAATCCTATGAAGCTCCCGGAGCGACCGTGACTGCAAGCTCCGGTTCCGTCTGTGCGCACGGCTGACCGGCGGCCCTCTTGTAACGGGATCGGGCGTTTCTGACAAAACGCCCGATCCGCTGACAACATGACACTTGTTCGTCACTGTCCTGAGTCTGAAGCTGTTCAAGGGCATGCGGTGACATGAGCCGAACGTCAGCCTCAGGTGACTTAGTAGGGAATGCCGGTCTTCCGGTACAGGAAATGCAGTAGCCACGCCGGGCCAATCAATAGAAACTGGATATCCTTGAAGAAGGACGGCTTCTTGCCCTCGATCTTGTGGCCGACGAACTGACCGGTCCAGGCCACGACAAAGACGCCGAGCGCGGTTTGCCACAGCGGAAACGGGAGCCCGTATCCCGAATTGATGAGCGAGCAGATCAACCCGATCACGGCCATGCCGAAGGCCAGCGGTATCGACAGGGTTAGGTAATAGATTGTTGCCAGTGCAATGACGATGGTCGACCAGTTCAGGTAGGGATAGGCTTCAAAAGCAGCCGGAACAGGCAGGGACCATAACAACGCAGTGACCGTCCATACGATCACCGGAACGCAAATCCAATGAATGAACTTGTTGGTCGCGTTCTGGTGGCTTTCGCCATATTCATCAAGCAGAGCGTCTATTCTGCGGCCCGCCGGTTCATTCCGAGTATGCGTGGTCATTGTCACCTCCCATGACGTTAACGGCATGGGGTACTAATTTGATCGATTGATCAAGATAAAGCAATCAAGAATTGCAGGCTTTTTGATTGGGGACGGGCAGGCCTGGGGACAGTCCAGTACCATGCGTCTCCGACAACCATTCACCTCGCGTATGGCTGCTGAATTGTACGAGGGACGGGCCACCGGCAAAGCCAGGAAGGCCGGATCACTGGGCATCGGTTGTGGCAGGCGGCGGCAGGACCAGCGCGTTCAACACGCCCGAAGGGTCATGGACCTGGGGCACCTGGGCACAGTCCATGTCATTGCCGCCTTCAACCGGCTGAGTTTCTTTCAAGGAAGCACAGATCGGGATGGCTGCCTGGCGGGTGCCGGACGCAGCAACATGAAGAGCATCCAGCAAGGTGCCCTCGGCTTCTGTCAGCGCGAGGGCGAGATGCTTGGCAAAGAGGGAGATGGTTCGGTCCGCGGCATAATTGGCCTTTTGCCCCGGACCGGCCGAAGTGATCAACGCTTCCGGGCGTTCATCAGCATCGACCACATGACTGTCGAGCAACTCCGGGTCAACAGGATCCGAATTGCTCGTATCCAGCAGCACAATGACCTCACCTGCTGGAACGGTGTGTAGCATCGCGGCAAATGCGGGGGCGGATACGAAAAGTCCCTGTTCAATGGCCTCATCGGTCGAAGCCGGTTGTTCTTCGGCCCAGAGTTGGAGAACCTGGCGCAAAGCGGTCCCGTCGGGCTGCTTCAAGACCGCTTCGGACGGAACATTCGCATAAACGATCAAGCGGCTGGTCCCGTCCAGTGATTGGGCAAGTTCGGTGAGCGCAAGCTTCAAACCGGCTGCCGAGGCTTGTTCATTGATCAGGATCTGAGTGTTTCCATCGCCAACTTGCAAACGTTCAGAAATGGCGTCCGCCACTGTAACGGTGCTGTGTTCGCACACTTCGCCGGTTTGCGGGTTCCAAGGCGGGCAAACGCCGATCCCCAGCACATGGTTTTCGAGCACCTCGCCGTCAGCTGCAGCTGGGGCGATTACCGGCCCGGTCAGGCCAAGGGCAATTCCCAATACGCCGCAAACAAGCCGTATCTGCCCGCTTAGAATTCCGTGCAAGGTCATTGTGTCTCCCTGTCGGACAGAGCAGCGGACGTTCTGTCATAAACACCCAAAGATGCTCATCCACTCCACAATCGATCAGCTTTTGGCGGTAAATCGGGCCTGATTTAACGCCCAAAGCTGATCTAATCAGGCCGGACAGTACGGTTTATGACACAGTCAGCTGAACGTGCGCTAAAGAAATAGCTGAATATCCATTCAACAGGGACGCGATTTATTAATCAACTTTATTCGGAATTTTGACCGCAAGAACTTGGATTTGGCCAAGGAAAATCGAAATTCCGAGCAAGATTATTCTGGTCTTGGTTAGAGCTGCATCCGGTTTCTCTTGCCGGCTCACGGCCGTATTCGCCGAAGCTTCTGTATCAGCTTTGCGATTGTGGGAGCTATCGTTCCAGATCGGAACCTCACCAGAAAATCGACCCCATGTGCAGACTGTTGGATACGGCGCATCCAATAAATGGCAGCGGCGCGCACTCCGCCGGATGCAAGCAGAGAATTCATGGGTACCCTCACCAATCATAATCTGCGTGCAGCACGGCCACGGTTCCAGCGCGCCGCCGTCAGGACCCTCACATAGAGGCAGCTGCCTCTTGACGGCCTGCCGTCACAAGGCGGCGCACGACATTATCGATGATCTTGTGGCCGGCGTCCTGGTCCAGCGACATGATCGATTCCGGATGAAACTGAACCGCCGCAATTGGTTCCTTCTGGTGCTCGATTGCCATGACGACACCGTCATCCGTCTGAGCCGTTACCCGAATGTCGCTGGGCAGCGTGTCGCGTTTGGCAAACAGCGAGTGATAGCGGCCAACAATGACCGGGGCTGCCAGACCGTCGAACAATAGCGAATTGCCGGCTGTTTTGACGGGCGATGGTTTGCCGTGTATCGGCACATCCAATTGACCGAGTTCGGCCCCGAAATACTCTGACAGGGCCTGAAGGCCGAGACACACCCCAAAAATGGGTAAGCCCCGCGAGCGGGCGCGTCCAATCGTGGCGGCGCAGTCGAAGTCCTTCGGATTGCCAGGACCGGGCGACAAGACCACAAGGTCCGGATCAACATCATGAAACACATGGTCGGCCACAGGCGTCCGGTAGGTCGTCACCTCCGCACCTGTTTGCCGGAAATAATTGGCAAGTGTGTGCACGAAACTGTCTTCATGATCGACCAAAAGGATCTTCAGGCCCTTGCCCGGCTTTGCCGCAGCCGCCTGTTCGGCCTTGTTCACGGCAAGCCCGGCCTCCCGGACCGCTGCCCGCATGGCCTCCGCCTTGAGCTCTGTTTCGGCTTCTTCATCTTCCGGAATGCTGTCATATAGAAGCGTCGCCCCGGCCCGGATCTGTGCGGTTCCATCCTTGATCCTGACGGTCCGGAGTGTCAGCCCGGTGTTCATGTCGCCATTGAAGAGCACGGCACCAATCGCCCCGCCATACCAGGCCCGGGGGGATTTTTCATGATCCTCGATGAACTGCATGGCCCACCGCTTAGGCGCACCGGTCACGGTGACAGCCCATGTGTGGGAAAGGAAAGCGTCCAGCGCGTCCATATCCTCGCGCAACACGCCTTCAATGTGGTCGACCGTATGGATGAGACGGGAATACATCTCGATCTGGCGCCGGCCGATCACCTTCACAGACCCTGGCACGCACACGCGGCTCTTGTCGTTCCGGTCAACGTCCGAACACATGGTCAGCTCCGCTTCGTCCTTGGCGGAATTCAGCAGCTTCCGGATCTGCGCTTCGTCTTCGATGGCGTTCTTGCCGCGACGGATTGTTCCCGAAATAGGGCAGGTTTCAACGCGGCGCCCGCCGGTGACCCGGACATACATCTCTGGGGAGGCGCCAACGAGATATTCCGCATTTCCAAGATTGAAGAAGAACGAGTAGGGCGAGGGATTGATCTGAGCCAGCCGCCTGGACACTGCGGAGGGCGGGTTCTGGCAAGGCTCGTAGAATGTCTGGCCGGGAACGGTTTCAAACAGGTCGCCGCGCCGGAAATAGTCCTTGGCCTTTTCAACGAGGCGCGCATACTCGCCAGGCTCATGGTCGCCCCGGCCGGGATCTTCATTGGCCGGCTGGTAGGGATGCTGTTCCCCGGTTCGTGCCATGCCTTTCGTGGTCTTCCCGTTTATGACAAAATCATACTCAAGCACATAGGCGCGTTTGCCATGGTGGTCGACGATCAGGATCTCGTCGGGAAGAAACAGCACCACATCGCGCTGATCGTCCGGCCGTTTCAGCTTGAGATCGATGGGTTCGAACTGGAAGGCAACGTCGTATCCGAAAGTGCCGTAAAGGCCGAGCTGGTCATCGTCGCAGGCGAACAGATCTTTGAGAGCCCGAACGATGGAAAAGGTCGAAGGCTGACGCGAGCGTTCTTCCTCCTGGAACAGGCGGTCTGGTGTTTTGACCGTCAGTTCGATCAGATCGCTGGCGGCCTCGAAGCTTGCCACGTCCGGGTGTGAGCGGAGCGCGGCTTCGATTGCCGGCAGAATGACGCGGCCCCGGTCATTAAGAGCGCGGATCCGCACATTGCGGTCGGCCGCCTCCATGACAAGCGGCGGGTTCACCAGAGCCATGTCCCAACGGGTATAACGGCCGGGATACTCATAGGAGGACGCAAGAACCGCTCCCAACTCAGAGTCCAGACGATCAATCCAATCGGATGTTCCAGCCTCATAATCGGACGGACGCGAGGTGCGCAGGATGGTAATCCCGCCCGGAGTTTCAAATGTCTGATCTGCCAGCGCCGGCATGGTTGCTTCGTTCCCGTTTCTGGTGGCCGCCCTTTTAAGACTGGCGGCCTTATAATGCACCAAGGCCGCCAGCGGTATCCCGCGGCGGCCTTGGTGAATGTCATCCCGTCAGAGCATGAGTAATCGCAAGCCGCTTATATCGCGCCGCGCCACCACCATACTGCTTTCAAGATCATCTTCATGCCCTGAGCCTTAGCGGAACGCTGCGCTCAAGGCAACGGAATTATCACCACGGTTCAATCGATCGCGGGTTGCCCGTCATCGAGTGTCTGGTTTTCCCAGTCTGTCAGACCATACTTTCGCATGATCGCCTCCAGCTCTCCGCTCGACCTCAGCTCCTGCATGCCTGCCGTCAAATGCCCCGCTATGGTTTGCGAGCCCGGTTTGGCCGGGGACAGTGCAAGATAAAGACTGTCGCGTGTGAACGTCTCTTCAAGCCGGAAGGCATCCGTCAGGCCGAGCTCGGCGGCCTTGTAAGCAAAGGAGTTGATGTCTTCAACGATCAGGTCGAGACGGCCCCGGTCCAGGGTCCGGATATTCTGTTCCAGCGCCCGCGCGCCGCCGGTGTAGGTGATTTCCGAATAGCGCTGAAGATCCGCTTCTATCGCCTCACCATAACTGTAATCGATGATCAGCCCTGCGGAACGGCCTTCCAGCGATTGCGGGCCGGTATAGGTCCAGGGGTCGGCTGCCCGCACAAACAAGCCTATGGTATATTCGCCCTGCGGCGCGTCCGGAAATACGAAGCCGGGTGCTTCCTCGGGAGTTCCCGCATAGACCCCGTCGAACTGGCCGTTCCGTGTCAGCAGGAGCGCGCGGGCCCAGTTGATCTGCTGATACCGTATTTCGTACCCCAGAGGCTCTAAGATGGCGGTCACGATCTCGACCATGTAGCCGGGTTTTTCGGAACCGGGTGCGCAATTGACCGGGCACCATTCATCGGCGGCAAATGTCAGCGTTTCGCCCCGGACGGCCGCCGAGGAAAACATAATAGCCAAGACACACAGTCCTGTCCGTAATCCTGACCGGAGGTCAGCCACATGCGGCCTCTTCCACAAAGTTTAGAGCGACTATGGACATGCTAATGGTGAAGCGGTCTGAAATCCAGTCTTGCCGCGTGGACCGCCGATCCACCGCTTTTGCAAGGAAGCTCTTGACCCTCCTGCCGGGATGCTGTTTTTGCAGTGCAGCGAAGCCGCCCTGGCGGTTTTAGATGCGGCCGCCATGCAGGCCAAAGTCAAGCACCAGTGAGGGTCATATGGAATCCTTCGATCTCATCGTAATCGGCAGCGGGCCAGCAGGCCGCCGGGCTGCCATTCAGGCCGCAAAATTCGGCTATGATGTCCTCGTTGTTGAGCGCGGGCGGCGGGTTGGCGGTGTCTCAGTGCACACCGGAACGATCCCCTCGAAGACCTTGCGGGAGACTGTTCTCAACCTTACAGGCTGGCGGGAGCGCGGATTTTACGGCCGCTCCTACAGGGTCAAGGACGATATATCGGCAGCGGACCTGCGGGCCCGGCTTCACATTACGCTGGATCACGAAGTGGAGGTTCTGGAACACCAGTTTGCGCGGAACAAGGTGTTCACCGTTAGCGGAGAAGCAAAGTTTGTCGACCCGCATGTGATCGAAGTGGAAGGCGAGGCCGGCGAACTTTTGAGGTTCAAGGGCGACAAGTACATCATAGCCGTTGGGACAAAACCGTTCAGACCTGACTATGTACCGTTTGACGGCGAATACATTCTCGACAGCGATGAAATCCTGGAGTTGAGCGATCTGCCGCGATCCATTGCAGTGATCGGCGCGGGAGTCATTGGTGTCGAGTATGCCTCGATATTTTCCGCGCTTGATGTCCATGTGACACTGGTGGAACCGCGCGACAGCATGCTTGATTTTCTCGACAAAGAGCTTGTTGCGGACTTTACCCATCAGCTCCGGGACCGGGGCATCGCGCTCAGGTTCGGGGCAAAGGTGGAAGATATTGCAAAGAAGGGGCCCGGCGAGTGCGAGATAACGCTTGAGGGCGGCCGCTGCATCCGGTCCAACGTTATTTTGTTCGCGGCCGGGCGCATGGGCGCGACGCCTGCTCTCAATCTTGATGCCTGTGGTTTATCGGTGGACCACCGGGGCCGCTTGAAAGTCGACCCGATGACCTTCCAGACAGAGGTTCCGCATATCTTCGCCGCAGGTGACGTTATCGGGTTCCCGAGCCTTGCCTCGACGTCCATGGAACAGGGGCGGATTTCTGCCTGTCATGCGCTAGGTGAAAAAGCATATGATCCGCCGGAGTACTTCCCATACGGGATCTACGCGGTTCCCGAGATATCGACCGTTGGCATGACGGAAGAGGAAATCCGGGAGCGGGGAATCCCTTACGAATGTGGTGTTGCGCGTTTCCGGGAGACATCGCGCGGCCACATCATGGGTCTTGATTCCGGCATGCTCAAGATGATCTTCTCGCTGAAGACCCGCCGTCTGCTGGGTTGTCACATTGTGGGCGAGGGCGCAACCGAGCTGGTTCACATCGGGCAGGCCGTCCTGAACCTGAAGGGCACGTTGGAATACTTTGTCGAAAACACCTTCAATTACCCAACGCTGGCCGAGGCCTACAAGATCGCCGCACTCGACGCCTGGAACCGCATGGGACCGCTGGAATCCTAGTTATCTGACTCCGAATTGCGGCTTATGTCCCGGCATGCTCTAGGCGAGTTCAGATCCAGGTGACGAGCAGAAGCACGCAGTTGGTCCCCGTAGTGGCCTTTGGCTTTCGATCCGGCTAGGCTCATTTGCTTTTTGCCCAAGATGATTCTGCCGGACCGCGCATGCCTCGAACGCTCCTTCTCAAAAACGCCGACATGCTTGTCACCATGGATGGTAACCGCCGGGAGATCAAAGGTGGCGGCCTGTTCGCGGAAAACGGCATTATCAAGAGCGTCGGGCCATCAGATGGTTTGCCTGGGACGGCCGACAAGGTGATTGATGCCCGCGGGCAAATCGTGCTGCCGGGTTTCGTCAACACACATCATCATCTCAACCAGACCCTGACGCGGAACCTGCCGGCTGCCCAGAACATCAACCTCTTTCCCTGGTTGACGGCCCACTACGGGATCTGGGCGCGGACCTCGCCCGAAGCCTCGCGGACAAGCACGCTAATCGGCCTTGCGGAACTTGCGCTCTCGGGATGTACGGCTGTTTTTGATCACACCTATCTTTATCAGAACGGCAATTCGGTAGATGTCCAGATTGAAGCGGCGCGGGAGCTGGGTGTCCGGTTCCACGCCAGCCGTGGTTCGATGTCGCTGGGCCAAAGCAAAGGCGGGCTGCCGCCGGATGAGTGTGTCGAAGATGAAGACGCGATCCTGGCGGACACCATCCGGGTGATCGACCGGTACCACGATGCGTCCGATGGCGCGATGACGCGCATCGTCGTTGCGCCGTGTTCGCCTTTTTCGGTTTCTGAGGATCTATTGCGTGAGAGCGCGGCGCTTGCCCGGGACAAGGGCGTGATGCTGCACACGCATCTGTGCGAGACGCTGGATGAGGAGCGCTATACGCTCGAGCGCTTTGGCAAACGCCCGGTTGAGTGGATGGAAAGCCTCGACTGGACAGGTCCGGATGTATGGTTTGCGCATGCCATCCATGTCGATGATGATGAAATCCGGCTGTTTGCCAAGACCGGCTGCGGAGCCGCGCATTGCCCTTGCTCGAATATGCGGCTGGCCTCCGGCATTGCGCCCGTCAAAAAATACATGAAGGCGGGTGTGCGCGTCGGCCTTGGCGTTGACGGTTCGGCCAGCAATGACGGCTCGAACATGCTCATGGAAGTGCGCCAGGCCATGCTGCTGGCGCGTCTGCAACTTGGCTTGATGCCGCCGGAAGGGCCGCGCAAGCATGCCCTGCTGCCCGTCACCCATCCGCTGCGCGCAAATGAATGGATGACTGCCAGGGAGGCGCTGGAGTTGGCCACGATCGGCGGCGCATCTGTTTTGGGCCGGAACGATATTGGGTCATTGGAAACAGGCAAATGCGCCGATTTTTTCACGCTTGATCTCAACAGTCTCCAGTTTGCAGGCGGCTTGCATGATCCGGTTGCTGCCGTGGTGTTCTGCGCGCCGCAACAGGTCAGAACAACCGTGATCCACGGCAAGGCAATTGTTGAAGAAGGCCAAATCACGACCATGGATATGGAGCCGGTCATTGCCGAGCACAATCGGCATAGCCACGCGCTTGTGAAAGATCTTTAGCGTGTCTCTGGACGCGGCGTTTCCGTTAGCAGAGCCAGCACCCATCAGGAATGCTGGCCGTTTCAACTTCGTGGTCATCGGCGATCCAGTCGACAATACCCTTTTCGACATTCATGACATTGGTGAAACCGGCCTTATCTGACAGGTATTGCGACAATGCGGCGCTCCGTTGGCCGGTCCGACAAATCAGGATGATCTCATCAGATGCGCTGGAGATGATCTTCTGCAGTTCGGCTCCGAACTGGGGATTGGGCGCGCCGCTCTGGTCGAAAAAGGTGACCAGATGACTTCCAGGCACAACACCGGTCTGACGCCATTCGTCCGGTCGGCGGATGTCGATCACCGGGACGCCTGCCGCGAGCTTGTCCTTCAGGGCCTCATTCCCGATATCGGAAAACTTCTTGGCTTTCACTTCCAGAAGTTCGATCTCGAACTTAAGCGTTGCATCGGGTGGGATCACGTCGCCGGCGCCGCGGGCACCATATCCAAGCTCCGGGGGAATGATCAGCTCGCGTTTTCCGCCGACCTGCATGCCTTCAACGCCTTGTTCCCACCCGGGGATGACACGCCGTTCACCAAGGGTGAAGGAAAAGGGCGTCCCCCGGTCCAGGCTTGAATCAAATTTCGTGCCGTCCATCAGCCATCCCGTATAGTGAACGACAACGGTCTCGCCCACATTTGCCTCTTCGCCGCTGCCTTTCTCAATATCGGTGATTTGAAGCTCTTCCTGGGCTTGCGCGGGAAAGGCCATCAGGGCGGCGGCGAGCAGCGGAGTGATCCATTTGAACATGCGGGTTGTTCCATCGGGTTAGTCATTGCAGTTTGATTGGACCGGACCGTCGGCGATCTCACACCACAAAGCAACTCAAGCCCGGGTGATCCAATGACACAAAACAATAGGCCTGTGAGTTGGAACTGGAAGGGGCACATGTTCGTCCACACCAAATCATCTTTCTCCGCACAAAGGAACAAGGCTCTCCGGCAGGCATTTTTGACCGCAATTCTGATGACCGTGCCATCTGTCGCGGTTGCCGAGTTTCGCATTGGCTTGCCTGTTGATTGCCAATTGGGAAAAGACTGTTTTGTTCAAAACTATGTGGATCTTGATCCGGGAGAGGAGGCTCGGGACGTACTATGCGGCGCGGCGACCTATGACGGTCATAAGGGCACCGATTTTAGATCCTTGAACACCAAGGTCGAGATGGATGTACTGGCCTCGGCCAATGGCGTCGTGAAAGCGCTGAGAGATGGTGAGCCAGACAGATTGGTGACGAATGCAGAGGAACGCGCAGCGGTGTCCGGCAAAGAGTGCGGCAACGGCGTCGTGATCGCGCATCAGGATGGCTGGGAAACCCAATATTGCCATTTGCGGATGGGGTCGGTTGCAGTGCGGCAGGGCCAGGAAGTGACAGTCGGCCAGAAGATCGGGACAGTTGGTTATTCAGGATTGGCCGCTTTTCCGCATGTTCACCTGTCGGTCCGCCGCAAGGGTGCGGTTGTGGATCCGTTTATAGGGCAGGCTGTAAATCCGGCAGAAGCGATGGCAGCCTGTAGTGTTGCGGGCGGACGCAGCGTTTCGCCGGACACCAGCCTCTGGCCGGATCTGTCCGCCAAGCTTCTGGCGGACGCCCGGGGCGTGGTGATCGAGACCGGCTTTTCAGACCGTCCCCTTGCCAGCCTCGATCTGGAAAAAGGCACTGTTCGGGAACCCGGCCGCGATGCTTCTGCGCTTGTCTTTTTCACCCGGCTTATAAACTTGGCACAAGGCGATCTTGTCCGCCTGGAGGTAACGGGGCCAGGTGGCTTCTCCGTTGAAAACACAGGCGAGCCCATGGACCGGAGCAAGGCACAATGGGTTGCCTTCGCCGGTAAACGGCTGACAGCGGCAGCTTGGCCAGCGGGAGCCTATACCGGCAAGGTTTCCCTGATCCGGAATGGACAAACGATCCAGGAGGCGAAAGCTGCCTTCGATATGCAATGACGCGTTCAGGGAGCCTTGCGCTCGTTTGCTGATCGGATGAGTTTTTCAAGTAGGCTGGACAAGGCCTCTTGTTCGTCCGGTGTCAAACCGCTCACGGCATCGTGTTGCGCTTCGATGTAGTCTGGTATCATGTCCTTGATAAGGGCTCTGCCTTTGTCCGTGAGGCAGACGGAAAGTGCCCGCCGGTCCTCCGGATTCGCAACCCGTTCCACAAGACCGGCTTTCTCGAGCTTGTCGATCCGGGCGGTCATTCCCCCGGAACTCATCATGGTTGTCCGGTAAAGCTCCGTAGGGCTAAGGCGATAGGGTGGTCCAGATCGCACAAGGGTTGCCAGAACGTCAAACTCCCCGGTTTTCAAACCAATCTTCGCATAGGCTGGCACCAGATAGTCCGCGCTCATAATTTGCGCGGCTTCGTTAAGTCGTCCGAGAAGCACCATGGGTAACAGTTTCTCAGCAACTTCCGGCATTTCAACTTGCCATTGCCGCCGCGCCCGGCCGGCGCGGTCCAGCAACAGGTCTTCCGGGTCTCCGAAAAGGTTTTTCGGCGTTTTGGTACCTGATGCCATTCGCAATCCCTGTTTGAAGCAGCGGGGTGTCCCTTGGAGAAAGGCCGGGCTGCCAAATTATTTATCTGATGCGCGATTTTGCCGATATTTCAATGGCATGTCAATTAAAGTCAAGAAACTTTAAATCAAGTATCTTGAAACAAAGATAAAATATGCTATCTCCAGCCGACACGGTGCGCCAGCGCCATTGGCCTCAGGAGACGGAAATGAGAAACAAAATGGAGACTGCAGAGCCGGAAATGACTGGTCCGGAGGGCGGCTTGCTTGGCCGCAGCCTGGATCAGCCGGTTGTACTTTTGCTAATGGTCGGAACCTTGCTGGCCGTTGTGACCGTGTTCGCAAAGGCCGCCCCGCAGATCGGCTGGCATCCTTTGGGGCTCTTGCAATGGTCTGTGCTCGGCGGCGCCCTGATTCTCTACACGGTCAGCCGTATGCGGCCGTTTGCCGGAAGAGCAGATACACAAGTCAGCGGCGTCTACCGGTCACATGCATTCTGGCTCTATCTCGCGGTGAGCGGCGTCTTGTTCATTCTTCCGAATATGATCGCGGCCGTTGCCGCCCCGATTGTCGGCGCCGGGTTCGTGTCTCTTTCCTTCGCCTTTCCGCTCGTGCTCACCTATGCGTTCGCAGTCGGGCTAGGGATTGAGCGGTTTCAGATGATGCGGGCCGCAGGCGTTTTATCCGGGCTGGCCGGAGGCGTATTGCTGGCTGTCTCAGGGGCAGACCTTTCCGGTGAGGCAGGGCTTTGGTCCCTGGTTGCCCTTTCGATCCCGGTGTTTCTTGCGATCGGCAACATCTACCGGACTGTCAAATGGCCGGAAGGGGCAAGGCCTGTGGACCTGGCAATCGGAATGATGCTGGTCGGGGCGGCTGCACTTTTTGTCTTCAACGTGGTTAGAGGCGTGCCGATGGTGCCGGAGGCGTGGACACCGGATGCTCTTCTCCTGGTGGCGGCGCAAATTGCGGTGTTTTCGTTCCAGTACGCACTTTACTTCCGCCTCCAGCAGACTGCCGGCCCGGTCTATCTCAGCCAAATCGGCTCGGTTGCCGCTGTCACCGGGCTGGGTCTTGGATACGCCGTCTTCGGGGAAACGCCCGATCTTCCAAAACTCGCAGCCGTTGTAGCTGTTGGCGCCGGCATCGTCTTGGTTACGCTCGGAAAACGGTATTCCTGATCAAGTCTGATGTCAGCTCGAGCTATCGCCCCACAACCAGGCAGCTCCGCGAACACCGGAGCTGTCTCCGTGCTCCGCCTTCCGGATCGGCGTTTCAAACGTATCGGAAAAGACGAAGGGCAGCATGGCCGCGGGGAGGTCATCATAGAGCTCTTCAACATTCGACATGCCGCCGCCCAGAACAAACACGTCCGGGTCCAAGAGGTTGGCTGACATCGCAAGAGCCCTGGCAAGGCGGCTGACATACGCGTCATAGGACGCCTTTGCGACCGCGTCTCCGGCGCGTTTGAGCGCCATGATCTCATGGCCTTTCTTGTCTGTTCCGCTCCGCTGTTTGTAATCCCACTGAAAGCCGGTCCCCGAACACCAGAGGTCGATGACGCCCTTGTGGCCGATCCAGCTGTCGGGCCCGGGAAATTCGTCTTCCGTCATCCAGGGCAGGGCAATGCCACCCCATTCTCCGCCGATGCCGTTCGCGCCCCGGTGGGCTTTCCCGTCTATGGCGATACCTGAACCGGAGCCGGTCCCAATAATGATCGCATGCACGATATGTGCCCCGGCGCCCGCGCCGTCTGTCGCCTCGGACACAGCAAGACAATTGGCATCGTTTTGAATGCGCACCGCGCGTCCGAGAAGCGCTTCCAGATCCTTGTCGAGCGGCTTGCCGTTCATCCATGTGGAATTCGCGTTTTTGACCAATCCGGTCTTGGGCGAAAGCGACCCTGGAATTCCAAGACCAAGCGTTCCTGTTTGCCCGGTTTCCTGCTCGGCTGCTTCAACGAGATCCTTTACGGCCTGAAGACAGCCGTCATAGTCATTTTTGGGCGTGTCGACGCGCTTGCGGAACAGTTCCTTGCCGTCATCGGACAAGGCGATGATTTCAATTTTTGTGCCGCCCCAATCTATACCTAGCCGCATGGTCAATCGATCCGTTTCGGGTGTTCAAAGGCAGCAGAACTGCCGGGTTCCAACTCTTTTATTTGTTTGCCGTAGCTCTTGAACTTCTTCAAGACGGCCGTCATTTCGGCGTCGCTTAAGATGACCGGTTCTCCAATCGAGAGCGCCGACAAGTACTGATCTGCCAGGTCCTCCACTCCTTCAGCAACCGACAGTGCCTTTTGCAGAGTGGGCCCGCCTGCGATTTGCCCGTGATTGGCCAGAAGGCAGGCGTTGCGGTCCCCAAGCGCTGCAATCATTGCCTCCGACAAGGCGCGTGTCCCAAACCCTTCATAGTCTGAACACGCGATCCGGTTTCCACCGGCAAGGGCAACCATATAGTGAAACGCCGGGATACCGCGCCGGTGGCAGGAAAGAGCCGTCGCCCGCGGGCTGTGGCAGTGGACGACCGCTCCGCAACCGGGTTTTGCGAGATAGAAGTCCAGGTGCATGCGCCACTCCGAAGAGGGCAATATGTCTCCCCGGTAACCGCCCGCAAGATCGAGCGCGACGATCTTGTTTTCGTCAAGGTCCTCATAGGGAATGCCGGACGGGGTGATCAGAAAACCGTTGTCGATCCGCGCGCTCACATTGCCGGACGTGCCTTTTGTAAGACCAAGACGGGGAAGCGCGCGCGCCGTTTCGATCACATTTCGGCGCAGTTCATCCGTGTCTTGCGGAAATGGGCGAACAGTTTCGGACGGCATGTCGGAGCCTCAAGGCAGGAAGGCAAGAGAGAAACACCATCTATAAAGGGCATTGCATCAGCTTCAAGGGGAAGCTGGCTGGACAATGCAGGGATGTGGTGCCAAGTGAAGACAGAACAACCGGACTAGTCACCTTTGTCTAAGGTTTGATCGGCGCAGGCCGGAACAGGAGCCGGGCTTCAAATTCAGGTGACCAGGGTGGGTCGCCAGCGAACGAGATGCAATGAACGAATGGGCGGAAAAGCTGGGAAGTCTATTTAAGCGTTCCGCCGAATCGGTGGGGCGGCTGGCGAGGCATGAAACACCCCGGGCATCAAGTCAGCCGAAGCCGCAAGGGCCGCGCTGGGCGGAGGACCAAGCGGCCTCAAAGGATCACTTCGACCGCGGGCCGGACGAAATTCGGCGGGTGGGTAGAGCTGCGCCGGCAAAAAATGCGCCGCAGGGAGGGCTCGGATCTGCGCGTTCCCGAAGAGGGATGGTTTTGCCCTGGATCTGGATCGGGGCAGCTGGTCTTTTGATCACAGGTGTTGCCGCTACGGTCGCCGTAAAGACCTATGTGCGCCCGGTACCCGTCGCTGAAGAGGCCAAGGCCGGGCCAGATCCGCTTGGGCCGCTTTCAGTGGAAACGCGGGAGGCGCTGACAAAGGCAACCCCTGAACTTGGCGCGGAACTCAAGCGCAGTTTCCTTGGGAAACCAGAAGACCTTTGCACCAAACTGGAAGATCTAGGATTGGACAACAGCGGGTGGCGCCGGGCGCCGTTCACCCAAAGCCGTTGGCAATGCGCATCCGATCTCGTGCTCCTGACAACGCCGAGTGTCGACTTCGGTCCTTCAACCCTGTTTTTCCTGTTGCGCGGGCCGACCGCCGGCAAGGTCGATTATCTGCGGCTGAAACTGGTTGTGGAAGATCCGCGTCAGAAGGACATAGGCCTCGAGGCCGTCTGGCTGGTGATTGGCGCGCTGGCAGACCGGTATGGCTGGGCGGTCCCAAGCGAATTCCGCAATGCTGTTGCAGGGTTTCAGCCGCTGGAAATCAATGACCGGGGAATCCATTTGTCCGTGGCGCCGGAAAATCCCGACCTGACCGGTGATGCGCTTGCAAGCCAGCGGTTGAACATCATCCTGAATTTCGGCGAGCCGGATTTAATCCGGCCCGCCGGGAGATTTGAGCAAGGGCCGCCGCTTGAGGAAGCGTGGCGGATCAGGGGCCGGGACGGTCCGGGAGCGGAATAAACTCTTCCGCATCGCCTGGTACCGTGTCGAAGCGGCCCTGTTTCCAGTCTTCCTTGGCCTGTTCGATGCGCTCCTTGGAAGAGGACACGAAGTTCCACCAGATGTAGCGGTCACCATCCATGGGCTCACCGCCCAGAACGACGAACCGGGCCGAAACGGGGCCGGTGTTTTCAATCACGAGCTTGTCGCCCGGTTTGAACACCATCAGCTGTGCCGGGTCGAATGTCTGTCCGGCAATCGAGATTTGTCCAGCGACCGTGTAGATGCCGCGCTCTTCCCAGCCCGCGTCGAGCGGGATCCTGGCGCCCGGTTCCAGCGAGATGTCGGCATAGAACATGTCCGAAGCCGTCTTCACAGGCGCCTTGTGGCCGTAAAGCTCACCGGCAATGAGTTTGACCGAAGCGCCTTTGTCCGCAAACTCAGGCTGGTCATCCGTGCCGAAATGCTGGAAGGACGGATCTCCTTCCTCAAGGTGTTTCGGCAGTGCGACCCAGCTTTGCAAACCGAACAAGGGCCGCTTTGCCTGGAGCCGTTCGGGGCGTTCGCGCTCTGAATGGACGATACCCTTGCCCGCACTCATCCAGTTGAGGGCGCCGGGGTTGATCGCAATTTCTGTCCCGAGGCTATCCCGGTGATACATTTCGCCTTCGAACAGATAGGTCACCGTTGCAAGACCGATATGCGGGTGCGGACGGACATCGATCCCGCCGCCGACCAGAAGCTCGGCCGGACCCATCTGATCAAAGAAGATGAACGGCCCGATCATCCGCCGTTTCGCTGAGGGAAGCGCGCGGCGGACGGAGAAACCGCCGAGATCGGACGTCCTTGGCACGATGATCGTCTCGATCGGGTCGCAGCTTGCGGGATCACCGGGCACGGGATCGGGGCAATTCAACCAGCTCATCAAATCTCTCCACTTGTAGTGTGTCGCGTCTGATCCTCTAGATAGGGCTGGTGGGAGACAAGTGTCTATTGAACAGTCTGTTTCCGGAATAGCTAACTGTCGTCTGAGGCACCTTTAAAAGGAAACCCAGCGCGGTCGGACATGCTGGTCGTGCGAGAAGATCCGCTTCAAACACGTCATTGGACGGGAGCTGCCGGAAGCGAAGCTCGTTAACATCGCTTCCGGTCTGTCTTTTCGTAGAATGCGCGCCAGGTGGTTTACTTGCGGTCAGACCGCACGGACTTTCGTAAGGAACGTGTCTACTTCAGACTGCAGGTCGCGGGACTTATCAGACAACCCGGACGCGGCTTGCAGAAAACTATCGACGGTCTGCTGATTTTCAGCACGGGCGTCGGCGAAGCCGGTCATACCTTCAGACATCTCCTTCACGCGCCCGACAGCGTTTGAGATATTTTCGGCAATCTCACGTGTGGCCGAGTCCTGCTGTTCGACTGCGGAAGTGATCTGACCGCTGATCTCGTTGATCGAGTTGATGGTGTCGCTGATGCTGTTAATGGCGCCGACGGCGTCTTGCGTGGCCGCCTGAATATTGTTGATCTGGCTGTTGATGTTTTCGGTCGCCTTGGCAGTCTGATTTGCCAGATCCTTGACTTCGGCGGCAACGACAGCGAAACCCTTGCCCGCTTCGCCCGCGCGTGCGGCCTCGATCGTCGCATTGAGCGCAAGGAGGTTGGTTTGTTCGGCGATGTCGGTGATCAATTTGATGACTTCGCCGACTTTCGCGGACGCTTCGGCGAGGCCCTGGATCTTTCCATTCGTCTCCTCCGCTTCCTGCGCCGCGCCCTGCGCCACATTTGAAGACTGGGTGACCTGAGTCGTGATTTCCGCAATCGACGAGGACAGCTCTTCGGTCGCCGAGGACAGAGCCTGGAGATTCTCGGTTGTCTCCGAAGCCGTCCGGGCCATGCTTTCGGCCTGCTCGCTGGCGCCATGGGCACTGGCGGTCATCACCTGTGATCCGGCCTCCATCTCCTCGGCCGTTGTGGCAACGGCTTCGGTTACCCCTGCCACCGTGATATCGAGCTGTTCGGCCATGTGCAGCATTTCGGACCGTTTCGCGTGCTCGCTCTGGTGTTGTTCTTCCGCCTCACGGACCAATTGCTGCATCCGGTCCTGCGCGCCGGTCAGTTCCACCATGGCGTTATGGGTCTCGACGAATTGCCGGTTGATCCGGTAGGCCAGCCACCCCATCGGGACCCCGACCAGCACGACATATCCGGCGTGGATGATGAAATGCGCAAGAGCGCCATCCGAGCTGGGCCAGATGTACAGCGGCAGGGCCGCCGAAAAGATCAGGTGATGCACGGCAGCCATGACGTTGATAATGGCGATCGATTTCCAGCAGAAATAGATGACCACCAGTGCATTCAGGACAAAGAAGATCATGTGGGCGTCGAGCACGAACCCGTCGGACAAAAAGCTAGCGCTGTAAACGAGCAGCATCCAGCCGGCGGTCAAGCTGGCGGCAATCGTGTAGCGAGTTGGTGCCGCGATCGGGTCGCGGAAATAGCTTGCCGTGCCAAGAGCCGCGAAGACGGCAGCCAGTCCGGCGGCGGCGACATATTGCGCCCCGCCGATATAGCCGACTGCGGCGATAACAGGTACATAAACCCACAACATCGCCACAAAGGCGCGGCTTGCCGTCAGCCTCAAGCGGGCCAGTTCTGGTGGTGCGGATGTGGGGGCTGTATGTTCACTCATGATCCATCATCCCTGTTCTGGGTCGGTTGGGCGTTGGTCCTCAGTTTGGGCATTCGAGCGTGTAAGCTGCCGCTGACCGGGTTCCTCGGAGGACAGCCAGTTGCAGCCCAGTGGCCCGAAGCCACTCACAACGAACCAGGCACCTGCAGCTTTCACGCGTGCTTCGTAACCGTCGGAAAGCGGAGCGACCGATACGACTGGTGTCGAATTGTTCACGCCTATAAGGGTTGCGTCGGCTTGTAGCGCTGCGGAAACCGCCGCGGATTGCGGGGTCCAGGGCGGAAAAACCACCAGGACCGGGTCGCCGGGTTTGCTGGTCATCACTGTCAGGTAGCCAACAGCAACAATGCCACATAGCGCAATGGCTATTGGCGGAATTAAATGGCGAAGCGAGTCCGGTTTCGGCTCATTCTGTGAAGAGTTCAAAGCGCAACAAACCTCACTTTTCGACAAATTGATTTGAAGTTACGCAGATGAATATTTTGTTTAATTCATGTTTTATTTTACCGATTCGGGCGCTGCCGATCTTATGTTGA
>NZ_SMLZ01000071.1 GCF_009711415.1 Roseibium denhamense | reverse complement strand
CTTGCACAGTCTCAAGATCTACACTGAAGACTATCCCCCTTTTTACTACATGGAAGACACAGGCCATTTAGGCGGTTTTGTCACCGAACAACTTAAGGAGGCTGCTGCATTGGCAGGCATTCCTATCGAGTTTCATCTGCGACCGTTCAATCGTGGCCTCATGGCGGTTGAAACATACCCAAACAATTGTTTCATGGCGTTGTGGAGGACAGAGATCCGAGCTCCAAACTTCAGGTGGGTCGGGCCTCTTCAAATCGACGGGATTGCCTATTTCGCGCTTGAAGAATCCACCATACGCATCAAACAGCATTCTGACGCATTTCAATACCGCACCGGAGCGGTTCGCGGCTGGACGAGCACATTAGAGGCGAAATCTGCCGGACATGGCAATCTCGTACCCGTTGAGCGCGACGATCTGAATCCCGGCATGCTGAAGGCCGGGCGGATCAAGTTATGGCTCGGCGGCCTGCTGTCGTCCCCCTATCTTGCAGAACAGGCCGGAGTGTCTGTACGGAACGTCTTTACGGTCCAGACAGTGGATCTGTCGCTTGGTTGCCATCCGCTGACCAGCACATCCGTCATCGCCCGATTGCAGACAGCACTCGAGGCCCTGCAGGCGGACAGTCTTGCTGCTGAAAGCCAAAATGAACTGTCCCATGCCGGCGGACAGGTACCGGCAAACTAGGCGGGCCATTCCTCAGCTGGCCATCAGCTCATATCCTGTGAAAACCCCAGATGGGCATGGCTCCGGTTGCCCTGCCGCAAGCCATCATTGGACGAAGAACCGTTTGCATCTGGCTTTAAAAAAGAAAAGCCCGGGGCGGTGGGACGCCCCGGGCGAGGGAGGAAGTTCAGTTCTTGTTGGCCAGAGTAATAGCTTTTATTGATTGATCACTCAATCAAAAAAGAGCATCTTTCTAAACAGACTGTTATTCCGCCAGGGAAAAGGTCGGCGTTTGCGCCTGCATGAACGGGTAAAAAGGTCTGCCCTGGAGACGGTGACACAAGACCAAACGGCCCTGCCCTGACGGTCAAAGCCGGCAGTGTCTGCGCCTTGCCGGCTTCAGGATCCCGCGCGCTTGATGGCTGGCAACCACCTTCAACAGCTCCCATTTGCACCAGGTAAAATTGGGAGCGTAATCAGCTGCGCCCTGCCGCAGGAGGCATTGCCCTTGGGAAAACGTCGTAAAATGCCAAGCATTCCCTAGGTTATTTTGGATCTTATTAAAATTTGACTTGTAGATTTACTCAATTGCACGTCAAGCGGAGCCAGGTCCATGAAGTTGCCACAGCTTTCTTTCGGTAAAAATAAGCGCATCGCAACGGACACGGCACCGGCTGAAAAAGTCTCCCGATCCCTCTTCAACTGGCCGATCAAGACGCAATTGCGTGCCGGGTTTGCCATCATGCTTTTGTGTACGGCGGGTGTCGGGGCGAGCGGTCTATTTGCCGCAATGACCGTGCAAAAGTCGGCCACAACGGCGAAAGCCGCCAATGAGCTTCTGGGAGCCATTCCGCAACTTCAGCTGAATGTGCTCAACTTCCGGCAAAGCGGCAGCGCGGACGACGCTGCGGCGGTGCGCGCCGACATCGCCACTTTGGCGGCCAAGACCGACGCGCTCTCCGCGTATCAGCCGGAGGCCGCTTCTGACCTAGACGCCGCTGTTTCCGAACTGGAAGGCGGTTTTGAGACCCTGGCCGGGCTTCGCCGGACGCGGGATGCGGCGGTGAGCGAGCTTGATAAGCTCACGCTTGCCCTTGTCGCGTCTTCAAACCGGGCTTTTGAGGAGTATCAGGCGCTGAAGGCCTACCGTGCGGCGCTGACCCTCACCAATGAAGGCAAGATGAGCAAGCTGGCCAAGGTGCCCCCGCGCATCAGCGCCATGCAGATCGCAACGATTGCGATTGAGAAGGACACGGAAGCCTTTGCCGCTGCTCCGGACGAGGCGCGCGCGGACGCACTGATCAAGAACGTCAAGCAACTGGGCAAGGATGCCAAGGCTGTCCGGCGCAGCGTCAAGACGGACGCCATCAAGAATGACGTGAAGATGCTCGGCCGGAAGATCAAGGACCTTCAGAAACTGATCAAGGCGCATCTCAAGGAATGGACGCCTGCGGCGGCCGGTGCATGGCCGGACACGTTCCAGCCCGCAATCAGCGAAATCACGGCGCTCTCTTCCCGGATTGCCGCAAATGCGGAAGCCCCCATTGAGGCCCTGACCGCTGAACTCAGGGACTTCGACCGGGCCACCGCGCGCATCGCCGTTTTGTCCGGAGACACCCAGAGCATTGCCCGCACCATCCTGGGGATCCGCAGCGCCTATGCGGATTACCTGAACAGCCCGGCAGACGGGACCGCCGGCAGCTTCAACACCTATATGGCCGAAGCAACCGCCCAGCTGGAGGAACTGGAGCAGGTACGCGTCGAGGAAGCGGCAACCACCAGCGACGCGGCCTTTCAGGATGTGCTGAACGGACCGCTGAAGGATCTGACAGATGCCGGGACGCAGGCCTTGCCGGTGCTGGCCGCCCGGTTTGACGAGGTGGTCGCGGCAACGCAGGCCCGCGCGGCCGGCCAGTCTGCCTTTTCGGCGGCCGCCGCCGGAATGGCCGCCAAAACCGGCACCATCAGCCGGCAGGCCAACCAGACAGCCGTTGATCTGGGCACAACGGCGCAAACACAGATCATCATCGCTCTTGGCATCGCCCTCGCCCTGGGCCTCGCCATCGTGGCGGGCCTCACGACCGCGATCACACGGCCCCTCAGAGCGCTGACGGGCGCGATGCTGGAGCTCAAGGCCGGCATTACGGACATTCATCTGAACGCGGACCGGCGCGGCGATGAACTGGGGGATATGGCGCGCGCGGTCGGCACCTTCCGCGACCGGGAGGTGGACCGGGTCCAGCTGGAGGCGGCGAGCCGGGAACGCGAGGACAGCATCCGCGCCCGCCAGGAAACCGTGGACGGTCTGGTGAGCGCCTTCCGGCAGGACATTCAAACGGCCCTCAACACCGTCAACGGGCACATGAAACAGCTGGATGAAACCGCGGAACAGTTGACGGAAATAGCCTCGTCAACCACCACCAAGAGCCAGAATGTCAGTCAGGCCTCCAGCCAGACAAACGGCAATGTCCAGACCATTGCCGCGGCTACGGAAGAACTCTCCGCCTCCGTGCAGGAGGTTGGCCGGCAGGTGGGCGCAACCCTGACCCGCGTGGAGCAGGTGACCGGGGCCACTCGGACGTCCAACGACCAGATCCAGGGTTTATCGGCTGCGGCGGATCAGATCGGTGCCGTGGTGCAGCTGATTCAGGACATTGCCGAACAGACCAATCTTCTGGCGCTCAACGCGACCATCGAGGCGGCCCGGGCCGGTGACGCCGGCAAGGGCTTTGCCGTTGTTGCCTCCGAGGTCAAGTCGCTGGCGGGCCAGACCGCCAAGGCAACAGACGAGATCTCCAGCCAGGTGGCTGCCATTCAGCAGTCAACGGCGGCAGCGGTGGACGCCATCAACGGGATCCTGACCATGGTGGAAGAGGTGAACGAGACGGCCGCCGCCATGGCCGCCTCGGTTGATCAGCAGTCCGGAGCAACCTCCGAGATTTCCGCAGGCGTTTCCCAGGCGGCCGAGCAGACCGCCAGCGTGTCCAGCACGATTGACGATTTGTCCAGGGGCTCAAGCGAAACCAGCCAGTCGGCCCAGCGCGTCGAGGCCATCGCAGATGAGGCCACCACCGAACTGCAAAGCCTCACCCACCGCATCGACCGGTTCCTGGAGGATGTGGCAGCGGCTTAGGGGGCTTTTTTGGCGCTATTCTGGCTTCAGGAAGCTTGCGAGACGGAGTTTCAGACCTGCCAAATTCCGGGTTTCGCATTCCCAGACAACAAGCACTGACCAGCCAAGCTTGTTTAGAGACTGTATATTTTCCAGGTCCCGCAGCCGGTTCCGCTCCAGTTTGGGGCCCCAATAGTCCAACCGTGATTTCGGCATCCGGCCGTCCTTGCAATCTGGATCGGGATGCTGATGCCAAAAACAGCCATGGACTAAAATGGCTTTCTTCCGGGGCCCAAAAACCAGATCAGGTTTCCCTGGCAAGTCTTTCCGGTGAAGGCGGTACCGGAATCCCATCGAATGAACCAGCCTCCGCACCACCATCTCCGGCTTCATGCCTTTGGAGCGGATCGCCGCCATGTTCTTGGAGCGGCGCTCGGGGGTCAGTTTGTCCATCAAGCATTCCTAATATTCGCTAGACAAAACCTGCTCCCATTCTTTCGCAGAACAAACATGCGAAACAAACTCGTCCCGCTCGCATCTTGGAAGATCAAATGCTTCAATAAGTGCGGCGTGATAATAGCCTGACAGGATAACAGTCTTCTCAAGCAACAAAATATCACGGGCGCCGCCATTCCCGCGAACGCGTTTCATATAGTCCTTCTGATCGAACAAAAGTGCTTGCAGAACGCTGCGGTGAACAGGCTTCTTTAGATTTTCCCGGAAGAATTCTGCGGCTCGCTTGCTGCCACCTTTTAAGCTACGGAGCTCACGGAAACGCAGCATGTCAAGGCCCTCGTAGCGGCTCTCCGGCAAGGGCTTGTCTTTGAAAATCCAACAAATGTTCTCAAAGGACTGCTTGCGGATACTCCGCTTGCCATCCCTGTTTGGTTTGTTGAGATATTCCTCTCTGGCAATAATTATTCCTAGAGAACAAAGGCGCTCATCGGTCGCTACCATGACCAAAATGCAGGGTTCAGAATTGCGGAAGGTCTCCGGCGGTATCATCCAATTGTTGCGTACCGTGTTCTTTACATCGACATCTTCATCAGCAAGCCGCAAGTCTCGGAGTCCTTTTGGCACTCCAATGAAGTCCCGTAAGAAGTGCTCGACTTTCAAACCTATGAAGGTTTTCTCAACATTGTCCAACTCAGAAACTCTTGTCCGAGCGGTCCTTATCGGATCGATCACGAAATCAACGGCATCGGAGATAATCTCAGGAAAGCGGGCAACAAAGACTTCTTTGCCGCCTACAAGTCTGAAAAGCTCTGCAGCAATGGAGTCTAGCTTAGCCTTATCAACTTTAGCAGCGCTGTGGATCATTCAGCTGCTTCTCGGATGACGACCGGCTGTCCCAGCGCCTGCGCAATCTTCCGCCCCACGGCCGCTGCAACCGGTGGCGGAAACGCGTTTCCGACCTGCCGGTACGAGTTGGTCTTCTTGCCTGAAAACATCCAGCTATCTGGAAAGCCTTGCAGACGGGCAACCATCCGGACTGTCAGCCGCGGCATACCATCGTGCTCCGCCCCCGGCGCTTCTTCCGCAATTGTGCGCCCTTCAACGCCAAGTTCAGCCCAGGCTTTGCGCGCACGGGTTGGACCAAGGTCAGGACCACCATGTTTTTTAGAGCCGCCAACAACGGTGGGTGCAATCTTATCGGCCTGCCGTGCCCAGTCCGCCGCACCTGCCCAGCCATTTGCCGCCATTAAGTCAGACAATTCTTCGCCGACGGTAGGCGCATCAACCAATTCGTCCTTATCAGGCCAAGCGAACTGGTCGACATAGACCCTCTGCAACGCCACCATAACCACTCTTGGACGGAGTTGAGGGACGCCAAAATCAGACGCTTGCAGCAATTTCCAGAAAACCCGATAGCCCAAGCGGCGCAGTTTAAGCTCGATGAAATCCCGGTAAGCATCGAATGACTGATCCAGCATGCCGCGGACATTTTCAAACATGATCGCTTTCGGTTTGACCACTGTCGCAATTTCTACTCCGCGAGTGAAAAGATTGCGTTCATCCTTTTCACCCAATTGCTTGCCTGCAACAGAAAACGGCGGGCATGGCAAACCGCCCGCAAGAAGATCGACGCCCCTGAATTGAGAAAAATCGAAATCCTCGAAAAGATCATGCTCATGCACCCGCCATTCCGGGCGGTTCAGACGCAGCGTGGCGCATGCATGCCTATCATTCTCAAATAATGCGGCATGATCGAAACCAGCCATTTCAAGGCCGAGAGCCTGGCCGCCACCGCCAGCGCATAACTCCAATGATGTAAGCTGATTCTTCATGCCATCCCGCAAATTGAACTGGACGACTTTATATCACACCACTAAGAACATAACACGAACAAAAAACTTTCCCCAGCCTTCCTGCCCCCGCACGCCCACCTTGGACCTTGCACTTGGCAAGTCCGCAACAGGACGTATTCGGGCTATTCCGGCGCCTGGCGGTGCATCAGCGCGAAGGCCCAGGCACGCCCAGGCAAAACGAGGACCCAGACATGGCGAAACCAGCACAACCTTTACTCAATTAATAATTGTATATACGAATTGATACTACCACGTTGACAAGGCGAGCTGGCTAACAAATTATGGACGCCTGACGTAGCGTGGATCAGGGTGGGGCATGCGGGCGCTGGGGACCATGAGTGCAAGCTCAGGCCGCTTCTTACATAGAAGCGGCGTTGCGGTTTTGACATCTTGCCTGTGCCTGCTTCTGGCTGCGGCCTGCACCGCCTTCCCGGAACAGGAATTGACGAGTTACCGCGAGGCCTATCTCGAAGCGGAAAAGGCCGGCGATCTGCTGTATGACGAGCTCTCTGCCGCCGTCATTCGCGCCGGGCAAGCTCCAGCCGGCTCAAACTGTGTCCGTGGCACGCGGGCGCCGGCGTGCTTTGATCCGGATGTGGCCAGAAACAGCGGCAAGGTTGCGGATATCCCGTCAATCGCTGCCAGACGCACCGCCCTGGCGGCGGTCGCCAACTACAATCTCGCAATCGTGGACCTGCTGGAAGGCAAGCGCGGCGATGCCTTGTCCGAACGGATCGTGACACTGAGTGGCATTGCGGGGGATCTGTTGATCCTCGGGCAGATCGCGTCAGGCCCGCTGCCGGCCCTTGTTGGCGGTCAAAGCGCGGCACTTCTCGGCAATCTGGTGAAACAGCTTGATGCGGCAGTCTCCGCCCAGCAGGCAAGGGAAACCTTGATTGCGAACGAAGCTCTGGTTGAAGACATGCTTCAGGCACTGATCGACGACACGCCTGGCATGTACAGGCTCTACCAGTCCGCGCAGGGGAAATATGCGGTGGAAGTGGAACTTGCCGGGGGGACGGGCAACAAGGCCGCCAGAGCGGAATACGCCAAAATCGGCGCCTTTCACGACCAGCTGACCGCCTATGTCAAATTGCTTGACCAGACACGGGCCAGCTTCCGCCAGCTCTTGGTCTCACTGAAAAACGGCACACCGACAACGGCCGATGTCAGGGCCAACATACGGACGGCCATCGAGATCCGCGCCGCCGCAGAGGCCTTCTGGTCCGAAGTGAGAAAGGCCAGCCAGCTTTAGGGTTCAAAGATGTTTTAAGCGCCATCACTTTGCCAGGGAGAGTGTTATGTCAAATCTATCGCAGGATATCGACGACCTGTTTGCGGATCTTGTCTCTCAGCTCTCGGATCCGGCTCTGACCGGCACCGAGCGCCAGGGCGTGCTGGACGCCGCCGCTGCGATCAAGGACGAGGCCTTCGAGAACTCTCTCAAGAATTTCAGGCTCGGAACGGCAAAGTTCAACACGATCACCGCCAGGCTCACCCAGGCGACCGCAAACGTGACGGGCGCAAGTCTGAGAAAAAGGATTGGCCAGATACTGGACAAGTTGGGCGACTTGCAAGCCGATTTCACCGAGCCGGCAAAAGGCACGCCGCCCCCTCCCGTCGTTATCGACGCTGCGACCGGACAAACGGCGGAGGACGCGGCAAACGAAGATGAAACCGATGTCACACCCACGCCCGAAACGCCGCCGGACACATCCACCGGCGGCAGTATCGACGGCCCGGTCGTGACCGCCCCCAACCCGTCCGGGTCCACCAAGTTTGCCGACCTGGAAGGCGAGTACAAGCGGCTGTTCGTTGGCGCCCGGTTCCGCAGCCAGTCCGCCGAAGATGAAGTCTTGCGGCTTTGCCGGTCGGCGGTTGAAGATCAGCACAGATACGAGACTGTGGGCACCGCGCTGGGTGTCCCCTGGTGGTTTATCGCGGCCATCCACCTTCTGGAATCCGGGCGCAATTTCAAGCGCCACATGCATAATGGCGACAAGCTGACGGCGAGAACCACGCGCGTGCCCGCAGGACATCCGAAAACAGGAAGTCCGCCCTTCACCTGGGAGGAAAGCGCTCTGGATGCGATGAAACTCAAAAACTTCCACAAACGCACGGATTGGTCGCTCGCCCGGGCGCTGTACCGGCTGGAGGCATACAACGGCTTCGGATACCGCAGTAAAGGCGTCCCGACTCCCTATCTCTGGTCGCTGACCACCCTGTACATGAAGGGCAAATATGCAAGCGACGGTGTCTACGACCCCAACCTTGTGTCCAAACAGTGCGGCGCGGCGGCTTTCCTGCGCGGACTGGTCGCAATAGGCGCGGTCGAGGCGGACGATCTGACCGGTGTCGATGCCGGTGAGGCCGAGCCGCAGGAATCCGGATCATCCGTGATCAACCCAATCCCGGCAGAACCTGCGCCGCCACCACCGGTCGAGCATGCGTTCAAGCTGTTCGTCGAGGAGAACCTGCCGGATGTTCACAATTTCCGGTGGGACGAGTTCTTGGTCAAAGGCGCGTCTCACGCCAATCCGTCCAAGCCGGGGTTTGGACTGAACACCGATCCGCCCGCCAAGCTCTGGCCGAATGTCATTCCACTGGCCAAGGCACTTCAGGCGTTCCGCGAGGCAGCAGGTGCGCCCGTGAAACTGACCAATGTTTACCGCAGTGAAGCCTATAACAAGACCCTGCCCGGCGCGGCCAAGAGCAGCCAGCACCTCACCTTCAAGGCGGCGGATATCATGTGCAGCAGCGGCACCCCGCGCGACTGGCAGAAGATCCTGATCGACCTCCGCTCCAGCGGTGTCTTTACAGGGGGCATCGGCCTTTACCGGACATTCGTGCATATCGATGTCCGTGGCACACCGGCAAACTGGAAAGGCAAGGGCGTTTGAGCCTGCCCCTCCTGACACCGTGTCGTCAGGAGACTGGCAAGAAGTGCAGCTCCCGGCGTCAAAGCGGATGCGGTGGGGTTTTCTCCGGCCCGGACTCGGACCATATTGCACCGCATGAGCAGCAAGACGTCCAAATCCGCCCAAGATCTCTCAGAAGCCGATCCTGACGCCGGTCCCGGCCCGGCCCAGCCGGACGGGTTCGGCGAAGCGCCGCAGAAGCCTCTGTCAGGTGCGCCCCTCTCCAGCTCTATTAGCGATTGGGCCGCTGAGATTGCCGAGGAAGCGGAGAAGCCGGCGCCCCAATCCAAAAGTAAAATAAAGGATCCGGCCAAACTCGCAGAGCTGGCCCCGGGCGCGCCGGGCTCGTCCAAACGCACGGCGCGGACGTCGTCCAAGGAACGCGAGCGGGCCGGAGGCGACGGGTCGGTCGCCGCCAATGTCGAGGAGGGCCGCAAGGCCAAGCTGTCGCCGAAGGGCGCGAAGGCACGTGGGACATATCCTGAGCCAAGCGAAGGCAAGGCCGACGGGCCGTCGTCCGGTCAGGACGCGCCCGCGCAGGCCAGCGCTAAAGCGCGTCGGGCCGCGAGCGCAAAAAAGGATAAGCCCACAAAGTCCGCCCGTGGCACCAGTATGGGCAAGGCGGACACGGCGCGCGAACGCGCCGCCGGAGGTCTCAATCCCGTCGCCGGGATGGACATGTCGCTGGAGGAGGCCGAGGAGCTGGAGGCCAAACTCAAGCAGCACAAGAAGGACAACAAAAAGAAATCCGCCGCCGATGGCCGCTATGGCGAGCTGGGCGGCAAGCAGGGCGCAACCGCCACGGTCGAGGCCCTGTCGGCCCTGATCGAAAGCGGCAATCCGCTGCACAAGAACGGCGAACTGTGGGTGCCGCACCGGCCGGACCGGCCGGAAAAATCCGAAGGTGGCGTGCCAATCAACCTGGCCTCCGAGTACGAGCCGAAGGGCGACCAGCCAACCGCCATTGCCGAACTTGTGGGTGGCATCACGTCCGGCGAGCAGACTCAGGTGCTGCTCGGGGTCACCGGCTCGGGCAAGACCTACACCATGGCGCAGGTGATCCAGCGCACCCAGCGCCCGGCGCTGATCCTGGCGCCGAACAAGACGCTGGCGGCCCAGCTTTACGGCGAGTTCAAGAGCTTCTTTCCGGACAATGCGGTCGAGTATTTCGTCTCCTACTACGACTATTATCAGCCGGAGGCCTACGTCCCGCGCACGGATACCTATATCGAAAAGGAAAGCTCGGTCAACGAGCAGATCGACCGGATGCGCCACTCGGCCACCCGCGCGCTGCTGGAACGCGACGACGTCATCATCGTCGCTTCCGTCTCGTGCATCTACGGCATCGGCTCGGTCGAGACCTACACGGCGATGACCTTTGCCATCGAGGTTGGCGAGCGCATCGACCAGCGCCAGCTGATCGCCGATCTTGTGGCCCTGCAGTACAAGCGCAACGACGCCGCCTTCCAGCGCGGCACGTTCCGGGTGCGCGGCGACACGATCGAGCTGTTCCCGGCGCACTATGAGGACCGCGCCTGGCGGATTTCCCTGTTTGGTGACGAGATCGAGCAGATCACCGAATTTGATCCCCTGACCGGCCAGAAGTCCGGCGACATGAAGTCGGTAAAGATCTACGCCAACTCGCACTATGTGACACCGAAACCCACCCTGCAGCAGGCCATCAAGTCGATCAAGACCGAGCTGAAGGGCCGTCTGGAAGAGCTGAACGCCCACGGCCGCCTGCTGGAAGCCCAGCGGCTGGAACAGCGCACCATGTTCGATCTGGAAATGCTGGAGGCAACCGGCTCCTGCGCGGGCATCGAGAACTACTCGCGCTACCTCACCGGCCGCAAGCCGGGCGAGCCTCCCCCCACCCTGTTCGAATATCTGCCGGACAACGCCCTCGTCTTCGCCGACGAGAGCCATGTGACCATTCCGCAGATCGGCGCCATGTACCGGGGCGACTTCCGCCGCAAGGCAACGCTGGCCGAATACGGTTTCCGCCTGCCCTCCTGCATGGACAACCGGCCGCTGCGCTTTGAGGAATGGAACGCCATGCGGCCGCAGTCCGTCGCGGTGTCCGCCACCCCGGGCTCGTGGGAAATGGAAGAGGCCGGCGGGGTCTTTGCCGAACAGGTCATCCGTCCGACCGGTCTCGTCGATCCGGTGATCGACATCCGCCCCGCCTCTTCCCAGGTCGACGATCTTCTGGGCGAGGTGCGCGAAGTGGCGGCCAAGGGCTACCGGACGCTGGTCACCACCTTGACCAAGCGCATGGCCGAGGATCTGACCGAGTATTTGCACGAAAACGGCGTGCGCGTGCGCTACATGCACTCCGACATCGACACGCTGGAGCGGATCGAGATCATCCGGGATCTGCGCCTTGGTGCGTTCGACGTGCTGGTCGGCATCAACCTGTTGCGCGAGGGCCTCGACATTCCCGAATGCGCGCGGGTCGCGATCCTCGATGCGGACAAGGAAGGTTTTCTGCGGTCCGAAACCTCGCTGATCCAGACCATCGGCCGCGCGGCGCGGAATGTGGACGGCAAGGTCATTCTCTATGCGGACAACATGACCGGCTCCATGGAGCGGGCGATTGCGGAGACCAACCGGCGCCGCGAGAAGCAGCTGGCCTACAATGCCGAGCACGGCATCACCCCGGAAAGCGTCAAGCGCTCCATTGGCGACATCATGCAGAGCGTCTACGAGCAGGACCACGTGACCGTGGATGCCGGGTTTGCCGAGGAAGGCTCGCTGGTCGGCCACAATCTGGCAGCGCATATTTCCGATCTGGAAAAACAGATGCGCGACGCCGCCGCCGATCTCGACTTCGAGACCGCCGCGCGCCTGCGCGACGAAATCAAACGCCTGCAGGAAACCGAACTGGCGGTGGCCGACGACGCCATGGCCCGGCAATCCAATGTCGATGCCAAGACGGGCGGCTATCAGGGCGACAAGAAATTCGGCGCCGGCGGCACCAAGGAAGGCGCCAGCGGAAAGAAGAAGGAAACGGCGAAAGACCGGGCCATGCAAGCGCGTGAGCGAAGTGCTGCGTCTTCCGGGGTGTCAGGGAAAAAGGGTTCGGGCGCAGCCCGCAAGGCCGACCGGCCGTCGCCCGGTCAGGGCGCCCCCGCGGAAGGCAGCGCGTCAGCGCGGACGCCCGTGAGCGCATCGAGTAAGGTGCGCAAGAATACGCTCGACGAAATGACCGTCGGCCGCACGGAAGTGCCACTGTCGGGCAAAGCCGTTCCGCAGAAACCGGCGCCCATCATCCAGGCCGAAGACGCCCCGCACCATACCCCCCGCGGCAAGATCGGGGTGGGGTCCTATGAAGACCCGGCGGACGAGAAAAAACGCCGCGGGAGACCGAAGAAGAGCGGGCGGCCGGGGCGGTAGCTCGCGCCTCCAGTGGTCATCCCCGCCCCACAAAGCGGAAATGGGCGGGAATGACGGAAGAGCGTAGGGCAAGACCTTTCCACCCACGCCGTCATCCTCGGGCATGACCCGAGGATCCATGCCGTTCCCTCTCTCCAAGCACCGCTGACCGCGTGGAAACGCTCTGGTATGGATCCCAGATCAAGTCCGGGATGACGGCAGTGCGTGCAGCGATGGCTATGCCTGTGCCCCAGTGCTTTGGAAGCGGGAAGATCCCGGATCACGTGCGGGATAACGGAGGAGCAAGTGGCGCGGCCCATCAACACACACTCCGTCATCCCATGGCTCGACCATGGGATCCATACCGTTCCCTCACCCCAATCGATGGCTTTTCCGAGCAGCACCGTCACGGCATGGATCCTCGAGTCAGGCCCGAGGATGACGACAGAGTGAGCGGTGAGGTCGAAAGTGCCCCCTTCACATGTTTAGCGTCTTGCCGAGATCAAACCAATCCGGATTCATGGCCTCGATCAGGTCGATCTTCCACTTCCGGGGCCAACGTTTGATCGCTTTTTCGCGGGCAACGGCTTCAGGAGCGGTAGCATGTTCCTCGTACCAGATCAGCCGTTTGACTGAGTAGCGTTTGGTAAATTGCGCCCCAGTGCCGGAAGTATGTTCAAAAAGCCGTCTGGGGAGATCGTTCGTCACACCTGTATAGAGCGTGCCGCCCTTGCGCGTTGTCAGGATGTAAACCCAAAAGCGCTTCTGCATGTTCAAATAGGAAACGGTTTGGATCCCATGGTCAAGCCATGGGATGACAACGGGCGGAATAGCAGAGGCTGCCATCCTCACGCTGCCCTAGCCTTGATCCGGGGCCGTCTCCCGCAAGAAAATTGCCCCTTATTAAGTCCGGGACAGTAGGAGTAGCTCTCCTGACCGCAAGAAAACTTATCC
>NZ_SMLZ01000076.1 GCF_009711415.1 Roseibium denhamense | reverse complement strand
GATCTACACAACATCCTTGAACTCAGCCCATTCTTACAACATAGACCAGCGAACGCTGGGCAAGTATTACCGGCTCTATGAGGAACTCATGGATCACTGGAAAGAAATTTTACCAGTGACAATCTACGAGCAGAGCTACGAAGATCTTGTTTCGGACCAGGAAGCTGAAAGCCGAAAACTAATCGATCATCTTGGATTGGATTGGGATCCGGCGTGTCTGGAGTTTTACAAAAGCTCCAATCAAGTGTTTACGGCCAGTCAATCACAGGTCCGGCAACCAATATATACCTCTTCCCGAGGCCGTTGGAAAAAGTACGAGCCGCATATTCAGCCGCTTCTTGAAGAACTTGGAATGGTGTGAAACTGAACTCGCCCGCCCCCACTTTCCGCCGCGGGTGGGGTTGAAAGGTTGGCTGAACACATGCCTCGCAGCTTGCCGGTCACGTTGTTTTCCCTTTTTTGCTGGTGCTGTTGCCTGGGCGCGATAGCGGCCGCTGGGCTGGGGCTTTCTGCATTTGCCGCGCCGGACTTCTGGCTGACCGACAACATGAGCTTTTTCCTGCGGCAGTTCCTGGGGGCCGGGGCATTCGGGTGTGTGATGGGGCTCAGCGGACTGTTTCTCCGTCACCGGCTTTCGAAACTCTACAAGTTTACAGTGGCCATAGCGATCACAGGCATGGTCGTTTTGGCAGGCTTGACCCTGGTCCGAACAACGGAAAACACGGTTTCTCTTGCCCAATCACCAGACCATGGCAACCAAATTCGTGTGGTGTCGATCAACATCGAAAATCTCTTTTTGGGCGACACTGTCCTTCAAGCCTATTTGAGCGCAGTGAATGCGGACGTCATTGTATTTCAAGAAACACTATGGTGGCTGCAAGAGCGGCGCTGGGAGCGGCTTGGTTTACCGGTCGGCGGTGCCGGTTCCGGCGGTTTTCCGGGCAATTACCATGTTGGACAGCTTGGCGGTCTGGTCGTCTATTCCAGATTTCCGATCACCGGCATACGCCCTATTACCATAGACGGCGAGACGCCCCCAGGCGCCAATGTCTACTATGATGCCGACAGGGAACTCATAAGCCTCACGCTGGAAACCCCATCCAAAGCCGTAAAATTGGTCGCCATCCACCCCGACAGTCCGCGCACCAAGAGCCGCTGGCAAAACAAGCGGCGGTATTTTGATGCCACCGATGATCTGATCCGGGACCTGCGGTCCGCCAACGAGTTGCCCCTGCTCGCCATCGGCGACTGGAACAGCGCGCCCTGGTCGGCACGCTTCCAAAGGTCCTTGTCAGACAACAACCTGAAAACCGCCTATCCCGGTGGTTGGCCCCAAACGACCCGCTTCTTCTTCGATTACCGGCTGCATTGGATCCTGGGAGCACCTGTCGATCAATTTGCCGTAACCGAAGGATTGGAGGTTTTGGGTGTTTCGCTTGGTCCGGATATCGGATCGGACCATCTGCCTCTGGTCGTTGACCTGGCAGTAAGGAACTAGGGTCAGGTTCGCTGTGGGTTAGGCGGATCAGCATTTGAGGCCTTTGCCGGAATCGCTCCAAAAGCCGATAGGATGCAACTTACAAAAAAGAAACGATGGCAAAGCTTTACTTCAACTACTCGTCCATGAATGCCGGCAAGTCGACCGTTTTGCTGCAGGCAGCCTATAACTACCAGGAACGGGGCATGACGACGCTCCTGCTTATTGCTGCCTTCGATGACCGGGCGGGCACCGGCCGGATTGCCTCGCGGATCGGCCTCGCGGCGGACGCAGATGTGTTTTCGTCAGACACCGATGTTCTGGCACATGTAACGAAAGCGCATCGCGCGGAGCCGGTAAATGCTGTCCTGGTCGATGAAGCCCAGTTTCTGACCGAGGCTCAGGTTTGGCAGCTTGCACGCGTTGCCGATGAACTGCGCATCCCGGTCATGTGTTTTGGCCTAAGGACAGACTTTCAAGGAAAGCTGTTTCCCGGAAGTGCCGCCCTCCTTGCGATTGCCGACAATCTGAAGGAGATCAAAACGGTCTGCTGGTGCGGCCGTAAGGCCACGATGGTGGCCCGGCTGGATGGCGAAGGAAAGATCGTCGAAGAAGGCAACCAAGTCGTCATCGGCGGAAATGAGACCTATGTTTCCTTGTGCCGGCGGCACTGGTCCGCACGACAGCTCTCTGACGGGTCCCAGGACGGATAGATGACCGGATAGATGGCTTGAAGGTGCCACCGCGCGCCCTTAAAAGAGGGTAGAATTGCCACAACGGGACAACGCGTATGATCGGGAAGTTTTTCAAGAACCTGTTTTCTTCTGAGGGCGAAGCTCCCAAAAGCGCTTCCAAGGAAACGATGGTGGTTTACGACAACTATCGGATCATCGCACAGCCCCAGTCCTCGAGCGGCCAGTGGCAGGTGTCGGGACGGATCGAAAAAGACTTCGGAGAAACAACCAAGACCCATCGTTTCATCCGGGCCGATACATTGCCGGGCGAGACGGATGCGGCCAACGAAATGATCCGGAAGGCTAAAATGATGATTGACCAGCAGGGCGACACCATATTCGATTAGAAAAGACAGACCGCCCACGTCGGACAGATACTGACATCAGGACAACAAGCCATCCCTGTTGCGCCGGTTCCGGTTCCCCCGCCTGACATGGCCGATACCGCCCCGGTTCAGAAAGCAGCCATGAAACGTAACATCGCCCTTAGCCTTCCCAACATCCTGACTTATGGCCGCATTGCAGCTGTTCCTGCGGTTGCCGTTTGTTTCTATTTTGAGGGCACGACGCCACGCTGGATCGCGTTCGGACTGTTCATTCTTGCAGCGATTACAGACTTCTTCGACGGCTACCTGGCACGCGCCTGGCAACAGCAATCTGCTTTGGGAAAGATGCTGGACCCGATTGCAGACAAGCTGCTTGTGTCTGTGTGCCTCTTGATGCTGGCAGCAGACGGGACGATCGGCGGGTGGTCCATGATCGCCGCGATCATCATCTTGTGCCGCGAGATCCTGGTGTCAGGCTTGCGGGAATTTCTTGCCGAACTTCAGGTCAGTGTCCCGGTAACCCAGCTGGCAAAGTGGAAGACAACCGTGCAACTCATTGCAATTGGCCTGCTGCTCGCTGGACCGGCTGGCGACCTGCTAATCCCCGGCACTACGCTGGCCGGTCTCGTCGCCCTCTGGCTGGCGGCCCTGCTGACCTTATATACAGGTTATGATTATTTCCGTGCCGGCATCGGCCACTTGATCAAAGAGTAGCCCTGGCCGCTTCACCAGACCATCAAGTCACAGTTTCAGGAGACCCCATGATCATTCGCTACTTTGCCTGGGTCCGTGAACGTGTTGGAACCGATGAAGAGACGATCGAGCTGCCGGAAACCGTTCAAACGGTTGCCGATCTGATCGGCCATCTGAAAACACTGGACGCCAATCATGCCGCCGCCTTTGCAGAAGAAGATGCAATCCGCGTTGCCGTCGATCAGCTCCATGTTGAAACCGATGCAAAGATCGGCAGTGCGCGGGAGATCGCCTTTTTCCCCCCAATGACCGGAGGCTGAGCAGTGCCGGTTCAACCAACCATCAGGGTGCAAAAAGACGACTTTGATGCCCTGGCGGAAAGCAAGAGCCTCACAGAAGGACGGCAGGACGTTGGCGCAGTGGTGACCTTCACCGGTCTTTGCCGGGACGAAGCCGGTACATTGAGTGCCCTGGAGCTGGAACATTATCCAGGAATGGCAGAGGCCGAATTGAGCCGAATTGCCACTGAGGCAGTGGCCCGCTGGCCTTTGACTGGTTTAAGCGTGATCCACCGGTACGGCAAAATCAAACCGGGCGAGAACATCGTTCTGGTCGTCGCCTCTTCCGCGCACAGACGGGCCGCCTTCGAAGCGGCCGACTTTCTAATGGATTTCCTGAAAACCCGTGCGCCCTTCTGGAAGAAGGAGCACCCGGTCAGCGGCAGGGCCAGTGTCTGGGTCGAGGCAAAGGCGGCTGACGACACAGATGCTGCCCGGTGGAAAAACACCTGAAGACATTTTGCATCTGCCCTTATAAAGTCCCGGATCTCTCCTTTGCATGAATGCCATGCAATTGGACCTTCTCAACATTCCGGTCCAGTCCTTGTGAAAAAAGATACTGCAAACAACCGCTCCAACGTGAGCCGCTCGCCGTCAGACACAGCAGCAGCCGCTTCCAATCCTGAAATTGTTCGGGACCCGGGAATACCGTTCGTCGAGTTTGTGACCATTATTGCGATGATCATGGCGCTCAATGCTCTTGCCATTGACGTCATGCTGCCCGCCCTGCCGGCAATCGGCGACGCATTGAACATTGCCGAAGACAATGACCGCCAACTGATCCTGCTGTCCTATTTGATCGGCTTCGGCGGAGCCCAGTTGTTTTTTGGTCCCATTACAGATGCGATCGGTCGCAAGAGCGTTCTGGTTGGCGGGCTTGCCCTGTACAGCCTCGCAAGCATCGCCGCGATTTTTGCCTCGGATGTGGATCAGTTACTTCTGGCAAGGCTTGTCCAGGGGATCGGCTGCGCGGGCGCGCGGGTGACAGCCTTGTCCGTGGTGCGGGACTGCTACACGGGCCGGCGCATGGGCAAGGTCATGTCACTGGTCATGATGGTGTTCATGTCCGTTCCGGTGATTGCCCCCTCTATCGGTCAGGGCGTTTTGATCATTGCCGGCTGGCATTGGATTTTCACCCTGCTGCTGTTTGCCGGTATTTCAATGCTGGTCTGGTGCGCCTTGCGCCTGCCGGAAACATTGCCAGCGGAAAAACGCAGACCGATGGTGCTGGCCAACATTGTCAGCGCCTACATGACCGTATTCAAGACCCGCACCAGTCTCGGCTACACGGTCGGCACGGCGTTTGTTTTTGGCGGCCTTTTCGCGTTTCTTGCCATGTCTCAGCAGATTTTTGTCGACATTTTCGACCTAGGCGCCCTGTTTCCGCTCGTCTTTGCAGCCATTGCCATCACCATGGCGGCCGCATCCTTCATGAACGCCCAGCTGGTCGAGGCGATTGGCATGCGCCGCCTCTCCCATATCGCGACGCTTTGCTACACAGGCCTAGGTGTCGTGATTTTTGTGATCTCAGCTGCCGGGCTTGAGACCTTCTGGCTGTTCCTGGCGCTGAATGCCGTGATCATGATGACCTTCGGTTTTGTTGGGGCGAACTTCAACGCCATGGCCATGGAACCCCTGGGCGACATTGCCGGCACGGCTTCCTCGGTGATCGGGTTCATCAGCACGCTCGGTGGTGCTCTTCTCGGCTATGCAATGGGACAGCAGTTCAATGGAAGCACACAGCCGCTCGGTCTTGCCTTTGCGCTTTACGGCCTCGCAGCCCTTGGCTGTATTCTCTATGCGGAAAAGGGCCGGATGTTCCATGCCCTCGACCGGGAAACACCGGAAAAAGACTAGCAGCAACAAAAAGGCGGCCATTTGGCCGCCTGAACTTGATGACAAAGCCCCTTACAACCAGGGTCATCCCGGTCAAGCGCAGCGCGAACCGGGATCGGAGAGCCACAAAACTACAGTTGCAGTGAGCATTATTCTTAACCTCCGGGGTCCACCGATCCCGGATCGCAGCGATGCTGCGTCCGGGATGACGAATTGAAAGTTTATCAGCAGTCTGAGGCGGCCATTTTGGCCGCCTTTAACATGGTCTGCCCTGGGGTCTAGACCAGTGTTCAGCCAGCAGCGGCTTGAAGCGCGGGGGCTTCGGGACGTACGGCTGCGTCGTAGTCTTCCATCAAGGTCTTGATAATCTCGCCGACCTGGTAGGTTGTTCCGTTGATCTCGGACACCGGTGTCACTTCAGCGGCCGTTCCTGTCACGAAGCACTGTTCAAATCCGGACAATTCCTCAGGCAAAATGGTCCGTTCGATGACTTCAATGCCCCTCGCACGGGCCAGATCCATAACCGTCTGGCGGGTAATCCCGTTCAAGAAGCAGTCAGGTGTCGGCGTGTGGATCGCTCCATCCTTTATGAAGAACACATTGGCACCGGTTGCCTCGGCAACATGGCCCCGCCAATCCAGCATAAGAGCGTCGGTATAGCCCTTGGATTCAGCTGCGTGCTTGGAGATCGTGCAGATCATGTAAAGACCGGCCGCTTTTGCCTTGTAGGGCGCTGTTTGCGGATCCGGACGCCGATACTCCGCAAGATCCAGCCGGATGCCTTTCAACCGCTCTTCCGGTTTGAAGTAGCTCGGCCACTCCCAGGCGGCGATTGCCAGGTGGATGGTGTTCTTCTGAGCCGAGATACCCATCATCTCGCTGCCCCGCCAGGCAACCGGGCGGATATACGCATCGGTCAGCTGCATACGCGCCAGCGTTTCTTCCTTGGCGGCGTTGATCTGATCAGCAGTCCAGGGAATTTCAAACCCCAGCATCCGGCCGGATTCCAGAAGCCGTTCGGTGTGCGCTTCCGATTTGAAGATCCGGCCGCCATAGGCCCGCTCGCCTTCAAACACACTGCTTCCGTAGTGGAGCCCGTGGCTTAGGATATGCAGTTTTGCATCCGACCAAGGCACGAATGTTCCATCGTACCAAATATCACCGCTGAGCTGATCAAAAGGCGTTGCAGCCATTCTCTATCTCCCGCCCGTTTTTAGGCGTTTTTGTTGTCTTGCCGCGGAGCCGTGTGGCACCCATCAAATGCGCTTGTGGGATGACTGTATGTTTTGCACAGCGTCCCAACTACCGGTATCTTGATATCTGCGGCGTTTTTGATCGGATTCGTTTAACATCTGATGCATGAAAAAGCATCAAAAAGACCGATCATTTCGTCCGCAGCCGCCAAGAAGTAACAATCGACCAGAATTAAGTCAATATGACTGACGTAAATTTCAAAACCATGTCTTTGCCTGGACAAACGGGGGCCGGCGGTACATCCGGACCATCCGATCAATCATCGGACGATGCCTCCTTGCCTTACGACCTCATCGAGCTTTTGTTCTTTGCCTACCGCGACTTTACCGGCGATCCGGACGATGTCCTGGCAAAGTTTGATTTCGGGCGCGCGCATCACAGGGTTCTGCATTTTGTGGAACGCAATCCCGGCATGATGGTCACTGACCTGTTGAATATCCTCCGGATCACAAAACAGAGCCTCGGGCGCGTTTTGAAGCAGCTGGTGGATGCGGGAATGATCGAGCAGCGCGAAGGCCTGCATGACCGGCGCCAGCGTCTATTGTACACAACGGAACAAGGACATGCGCTCGCCGAGGAATTGACGCGCCTTCAAAAGGTGCGCCTTGAACGCGCCCTAATCGGGCTGCCAAATGGCAGTGAAGAAACCATCCGTCAGTTTCTCCTGCAAATGATCGACCCGGACGCGCGCGCGGACATCCTGGCACTCGTGCGCAGTTCGTTTGATCTCAAGGGTTGATCCTGGCGCTGGACTTTTTGTGAAGGATATCAGGCTTAATGAACGCTCCGTTGCCCGATGACAATGCCAATCACATTCTGCTTGTTGACGATGACAAGCGCATCCGGGATCTGCTGGGCCGGCTCTTGAAAGAAAATGGCTACAGGGTCTCCGGCGCAGCAAACGCAGCGGAGGCGCGCACATGTCTGTCCGGCCTAGAATTCGACCTGATCGTCCTCGACGTCATGATGCCGGGCGAAACCGGCCTGGAATTGGCGGCCCACTTGCGGCGCGAGTCCCAAGTTCCGATCCTCATGCTGACGGCACGGTCGGACGCACCGGACCGGATTGCCGGCCTTGAGGCCGGTGTGGATGATTACCTTGCAAAACCGTTTGAACCAAAAGAACTCCTCCTCCGGGTCGCGGCCATCCTCCGGCGCGGCAATCAGGCTCCGCCGCAATCCGTCGCGGAGATAAAATTCGGACCGTTCTGCTACAATGTCGGCCGGGGCGAGTTGAAGAATGGTGATGACCTGGTCCGCTTGACCGACCGCGAGAAACAGATCCTGTCTATCTTCGCAGATCAACCCGGTGCGACGGTGCCGCGCCACAAGATCGTAGGCGATGATAGCGGCCTTGGAGAGCGCACGGTCGATGTTCAGATCAACCGGTTGCGGCGGAAGATAGAAAACGACCCCGGAAACCCGATTTATTTGCAGACGGTGCGCGGGATTGGATACAGGCTTGCCTGTGACTGACCGCCCTCATTTGACAGAAACGCAGGATGTGTTCCGGCGCTTTAAGGTTCTGTTGCCGCTTCGGCCATTTTACAGAACATACAGGAAGGTCTCCCGTTTCCTATACAAGGTCATGCCGAAAGGCCTGTATACGCGGACCTTCCTGATCATTGTCGCTCCGATCGTAATCCTTCAGTCTGTCCTCGTCTTTGTGTTCATGGAGCGGCACTACCAGCTCGTCTCCCAGCGTATGTCGGAGGCCGTTGTCCGGGAGATCGCAGCGGTTGTTTATGTCCTGGAAAATTATCCGCAAGGCCCGAATTACACCCGGATAGAAGAGCTTGGGTCTGCCGCACTAGGCATGTCGATGACCGTCATGCCGCCGGAGCCCCTGCCGCCGCCTGCGCCAAAACCCTTCTTTAATGTGATCGATCAGGAACTAAGCAAGGCGATCAGCCAGCGGATCGGCAAGCCGTTCTGGATTGATACCGTTGGGCGGTCCCGGTTTGTGGAAATCCGGATCCAGCTGGACGATTCTGTCTTGCGGGTCTTTACCCGCCGCAGCCAGACTTTTGCGTCCAACTCTCATATTTTCCTGGTCTGGATGTTCTCGACATCCCTCGTTCTTCTCGTCATCGCCCTGTTGTTCCTCCGCAATCAGATCCGGCCAATAGTTCGTTTGGCCGATGCGGCCGAGGCATTCGGAAAGGGCCGCCCGGTCGAAAACTTCCGGGCTTCCGGTGCCCGCGAAGTACGGCGTGCGGGCCTTGCCTTTATCGACATGCGGCGGCGTATCGAACGGCAGATTGAACAACGCACGACAATGCTGGCCGGGGTTAGCCATGATTTGCGCACCGTTTTGACCCGTCTCCGGCTCCAGCTCAGCTTTCTGGCCGACACGCCGGAGCGTGACGCCATGAAAAAAGACGTCAACGAGATGAGCCACATGCTCGAGGATTATCTCGCCTTTGCCCGTGGAGACGGCGACGAAAACTATGCAGCCGTGGATATGGCGGTCATGTTTGAGGAGATTGAGGAAGAGGCCGAGATCTCCGGCCATGCCATTTCAGCCTATTTCGAAGGTCCATCGGAACTGGACCTGCGCCGTGTTGCCATGAAGAGATGCCTGTCCAATCTGGTCACCAACGCTTTCAAATACGGCACACGTGCAAAGCTCTTCGGAACCATTGAGGCGGATTGGCTGGAGATTACTGTCGATGATGATGGCCCCGGAATTCCCAAAGACGAGCGCGAGGCCGCGTTCCAGGCATTCCACCGGCTGGATCTTGCGCGCAATCAGGATGAGGCTGGGAGCGGTCTCGGACTTGCCATTGCCCGGGACATCGTGCGCGGCCATGGCGGCGACCTGACACTGGAAGACAGTCCGCTTGGCGGGCTTAGAGCCCGCATCCGGATCCCGGCTTAATACCAACCTCAGGAATCAGTAGAGGCGGCCGCCAATTGGAACTTCCTTGTCCGGGGAAATGAGCACCACCTCTCCATCCTCGTCCGGAACACCGAGCGTGAGGACTTCGGACATGACCGGACCGATTTGCCGCGGCGGAAAATTGACGACAGCCAGCACCCGCTTTCCGACCAGCTGATCGGGTGTGTAATGTGTCGTAATCTGTGCGGAAGTTCGTTTGACACCGATCTCTTCACCGAAGTCGATCCGCATCTTGTAGGCGGGCTTGCGTGCTTCGGGGAATTCTTCCGCCTCCACGATTTGCCCGACCCGCACGTCCACTTTCAAGAAATCATCAAAACCGATCTGGTCGCTCACAAGACCCTCCCTGCCAAATTGGAGGGACCATGGCGAAGAGTCTCCAGAACCTCAAGCCCGGAAATTGTTCAGACCGGCTCCGCAACCTCATCGTCGGAGGCTGATGCTGTCTTTTTTGAGCGCCCGCGCCGGTCGGCAGCGGTTCGCAAGAGCGAGCCGATCCCCTGAAAGAGCCCTTCAAGCCGGTTGATCCGCTTCATGAACGACGTGCCATTGTCGAGCTCCTTGTCGAGTTTCGACATTGTCCGCGGCATGCCTTCGTCTTCCTCGTCCAGCCAAACATCGACAACACGGTTGAAGGCAATGGCGAGACCTTGTGAGACCAGGCCGGCCTTGGGACCCGACAAATCAATCCCGGCTGCGATCAGCATCCATTTCTGCGAGCGTGTCTCGAGTTGATTGAGGTCGAGCGCAAGTGCCGTGTCTTTCTTGGCTGCGCTGCGAAGGGACCTCACCGCCTCCTTGTGCGCTGCCAAAGCATCGATACGGTTCATGAGTACATCAAACAAGCGGTCCCGCGCTGGCTGATCGCCCATGTCCTCGTCGCGTTCATCAAGAACCTCCGCATCAACCTTCTCAAGGAACGCGGCGACAAGCGACCGTTTCGATCCGAAAGCTGCCCGCATGTCCGACAGTTTGACCCCGGCCGTGTCAGCGACAAGCGGCAGGGAAACGTCGTCATAGGAATGGGACGACAGCAGGTCGAGGAAGGTTTTCAGAATTTTTTGCTTGGTCTTCGCAGTTGCCATCATGGCCTCCGGAACAATGTTAGTAACCCTCAACATAGGCACTGCGAACGGCGGCGGAAAGGGTGACTGTCCGCCGCATGACGCTTCCAGAGTGTCAGTTTGAGAGGTCCCGGGCACGGGCCACGGCCGCTGCAACGGCCTTGGTCATGACCGGCTGCATGCCATCGGCATGCATCAAAACGTCGAGCGCCGCAGCAGTGGTGCCGTTCGGGCTGGTGACGTTTTTCCTCAGCTGTGCAGGGTGATCAGCAGACTGGTGCATCAGCTCACCAGCTCCGCAGACCGTTGCGAAGGCCAGTTCCTCGGCCAGGGCGTCCGGTAACCCGGCAGCCTTTCCAGCTTCGCTCAGCGCTTCTGCCAGGAAGAATACATAGGCAGGACCGGATCCGCTCACTCCGGTGACAAGATCGATCTGTTCTTCCTTGTCCAGCCAGACAACTTTGCCAACGGCAGAGAGCAAGTCTCCAATTGTTGTCTTCTGCGCGTCACTGACGTTTCCGGTGGGGTAAACAGCAGTGATGCCACGGCCAACCATGGACGGCGTGTTCGGCATGCAGCGCGCGACAGGGACGTTGCCGAAAACGGACGTGAATTTCGAGACTGGCGTTCCCGCGGCAACAGACATGACAAGCGTGTCGTCCGAAACGGCAGATTTCAGTCCGGGCAGGACACGGTCCATCATCTGCGGTTTGACCGCAACAAGGACAATTCCTGCGGTGACATCGTCAGGGACCGCCGTGACATGGCGGATGCCCTTCGCGGATAAAAATGCCACCATGTCATCGGATGGTTGAGGGTCACAAACGATAATGGCGGCAGGGTCGATGCCCTCCGCCATCCATCCGGACAACATAGCCCCGCCCATCTTGCCGGCGCCGACAAGAAGGAAGGGCCGTTCCTTTGAAAAAATCATGCTTCTCCTGCAGTCTCAAACAGGGCCATATCCAAAGCGTCCGCAGCCGTGTTACCGGCCCAGACCACGAATTGGAAAGCCTGATAGAACCGCTCGCAGTTTTCAAGTGCGTTTTGGAGCATGGTCTCGATCTGCGCGGACGATGCCTGCGCACCGCCGGACAACAGCAAGGACTGGCGGAACATGATGACGCCCTCCTTGCTCCACAGATCGAAATGCCCTGCCCAAAGCTGCTCGTTTATCAGAGCCAGCAGCCGGACAATTTCGGTCTTGCGCAGGTCTGTGACCTTCAGGTCGAAGGCGCAGGCCAGATGAAGCGCCTCGACATCTTCCATCCAGGAGAAAGACACATGGTAATCGCACCAGCTGCCGGCAATGGAGATGGTGATCTCGTCATCGTCCGACCGTTCAAAGGTCCAGTCGTTCAATGCAGCAACGGTTTCGATGGTATCGACGGGATTGTCAGGTCGCTCGAAGTCGATCTCGATGAGGCTCATGTGCCTTCTCCCCTTTCGAGCCGGGGCCTGGTACCCGGTTAGGATAACCGAGCGGGCCGCCGGGATAAGTCCCAAGCCGGAGGAGCAAAACGCGTCCTTGAGTGGCCCTTCTTAAGAGGAACCGGTTCCGCCCTGCTCCGACGAATCCCTGTTACCTAGAGTATAGGTGCAGGAATCATTTTGGCGATACCTAGCAATTCACGCTCAAAAGCCGAAAGTTGTGGACGACTCAGCAAGAATAATCAGCAAACTGCTCAAAAACACTGCAATTCCGCCAAGTCCAACTGTCGTCGTCTTGTCATGAATTATGAACAGCAATCGTCGGCCGCCTGCCCGCAGACGGCCCCAAAAATCCCATCCGGACTCATTTAGCGTTTTCGAGCGCGTCCAGCCGGGCTTCGAGCGCTTCGATTTTGTCGAGTGCGCGCACAGCCATATCTTTCACAGCCTCGTGCTCCTCACGGGAGACCATGTCCATATCGGACAGGAAACGCTCTGCCTGTGCCTTGAAGGCCGTTTCGACTTCGCGCCGCGCCCCTTGGGCCACGCCGGCAGCGTCGGTCATCAATTTTGCAAAATCGTCGAGAATGCGGTTTGGGCCTTGGGTCATCCGACCCTCCTTGATCAGACAGTATGAAACGTTGAAGCGGCCGGTCCGGAGATATCGTCCACCCGGACGCCTATGGAAGAACAGGTATGAGGGTTTGCGCGCAACTTCAAGAACCCTTTCGCGTGGCTGTGATCCAGCGCGGCTTGACGTCCGCCGTCAGATGGCGCAAGCGTGGCGCCGGTTCGCCCGAAGCCAATCGGACTGTTGGGCCTAAACAACAGGTGATGTCTTGCCACCCCATACTGGTCTTCCGTTTCCTGATATTGATCCGGTCCTCTTCGAAATCGGTCCTTTTGCCCTGCGCTGGTACGCTCTGGCCTATATCGTCGGCATTTTGCTGGCCTGGCGCTACATGCGTGCACTGATTCAGAATGACCGCCTGTGGGCCGGACAGAAGCGGCCGACAGCAGCCGACCTTGACGATTTTGTCTTGTGGGGAACGCTCGGGATCATCATAGGCGGACGGCTTGGCTATGTCCTGTTCTACAATCCAGCCTACTACCTTGAGCACCCGGCCGAAGCGCTGGCGATCTGGACCGGCGGCATGTCCTTTCATGGCGGTTTTGCTGGAACAGTCATCGCGATGGTTCTCTTCGCCGCAAGCAGGGGCGTTTCAGTACTGACATTGTTTGACCTGGCGGGCTGTGCGGCACCCATCGGGATCTTCTTTGGACGGATCGCCAACTTCATCAACGCCGAACTCTGGGGCCGCCCCACAGACGTTCCCTGGGCGTTTGTTTTTCCGGGAGCCGGCCCGGAGCCCCGCCACCCAAGCCAGCTTTATGAAGCCGCGCTTGAAGGCGTAATCTTGTTTCTTGTGCTCCGGGTTCTGTCCTACCGTTTCCAGCTCTTGCAAAAACCCGGTTTTCTGGCAGGCGCTTTTGCGTTTGGATATGGCATCGGAAGATCGATTGCCGAATTCTACCGCGTACCTGATGCCCATATCGGATACCTCTCCGGGTTCTTCACCATGGGCATGCTGCTGTCCGTACCGATGATCCTTGCCGGGCTTGCGGTCATGATCTGGTCTGCAACCCGCAAGCCGAAAGCAGTGGCCGAGTGACCGCTCTGAAGGCCAAAATCAAGGCCCGCATTGCCGCGAGCGGCCCGCTCACCATTGCCGAGTTCATGTCGGTGTGCCTGACCGATCCGGAGGCCGGGTATTACACCACCCGCGAACCGTTCGGCGCCAAAGGGGACTTCATCACGGCCCCCGAAGTGAGCCAGATGTTCGGCGAACTGATCGGGGCCGTCTGTCTGGGAGGCTATGAGGCGATTGGCAGACCGGAGGCGTTTCATCTCGTCGAGCTTGGCCCTGGGCGCGGCACCTTGATGGCGGACTTTTTGAGAATGGCTGCGCTAAGGCCGGCATTTCTGGACGCCGGCGAGCTTCACCTGGTTGAGATGAGCGCCCGGTTGCGCGCCCTTCAATCAGAAACGCTGAAAGCCGCTCCACTGACCCCGCATTTTCAAGACCGGTTTCAGGATGTCCCGGAAGGTCCGCTTATCCTTGTCGCCAACGAGTTTTTTGACGCGCTTCCCATTCATCAGTTTGTCCGCACTAAGGGCGGCTGGCAGGAACGTCATATTGGTTTAGACGCTTCGGGCGAGCTTTGTTTTGGTGTTGGGAGCGTGCGTTTGCCGGAGGCGTTAACACCGGCTTCGGCCCAAGACGCACCTTTAGGCAGCATCCTGGAAACACAGCCCGCAGCCAACGCAATCGCTCACGACATCGGCAGCCGGATTGCCAGTCATGGCGGCATTGCTCTCTTTATCGACTATGGCTACGAAAAACCGGCAGCCGGGGACACGTTGCAAGCTCTCCACAAGCACGCCTTTGATGATGTCCTGGCTCATCCGGGTGAGGCTGATCTGACAGCCCATGTCAATTTCGAAGCCCTCGCAGCGGCCGCAAAGGACGCCGGGGCGGCGGCCCTGCCCCTCATGACCCAAGGCGACTTCCTGCTGAAGTCGGGCCTTCTGGAGCGCGCCGGGAGCCTCGGCACCGGACGGCCCCACACGGAACAGGAAGCCATACGGGACGCGGTCGAGCGTCTTGCCGGCCCGGATCAGATGGGGAAACTGTTTAAGGTCCTGGCAATTACCCAGAAGGGTGTCTCATTCCCGCCATTTGACTCAGACACTTGAACCGAACAAGGTTCGGCCAAAGCGCTGCAACCGGCGAAAGACTATTCGGAGCACATTATGAAGCTGGAGGCCGACGACCTTAAACTCGACGGGATCTCGCACGGTTTTTTCACCCGGGAGGGTGGTGTTTCCTCCGGGCTGTACGGCAGTTTGAATATCGGCCTTGGCTCTGACGATGATCGCGATCTGGTTTTGGAAAACAGATCCCGCGTGGCGAGTACGTTCGGTGTCGACCCCATCCGCCTTCTGTCCCCTTACCAAATCCATTCACCCGATGTGATCATGGTCTCGGGGCCCTGGAGCGAAGATGCGAACAGGAAAGCGGACGCGCTGGTAACCGGGAGCGAAGGTCTGGCAATAGGTGTTGCGACAGCTGACTGCGGGCCGGTCTTGTTTGCAGATCCCGGCGCCAAGGTTGTCGGCGCCGCCCATTCAGGCTGGAAAGGTGCTGTCACCGGAATTCTTGAAAACACGGTCACGGCCATGGAAGATCTGGGGGCGAAACGCGAGCGGATCATCGCTGTCCTCGGCCCCTCGATTTCGGCGAAAGCCTATGAGGTTGGACCGGAATTTCATGCCCGCTTTAACGAAACGGATCCGGCCAACAACCAGTACTTCACTGCGTCTGAGAAGGCCCGGCATTTCATGTTTGACCTTCCAGCCTTCATCACCGGTCGCCTGCGCGCCTTGAACCTTGCGAAGGTGACCGATCTGGCGGTGTGTACCTATCGGGACGAAGCTCGGTTTTTCTCCTACCGCCGCACCACCCATCGCCGTGAACCGGACTACGGGCGGCAAATCAGCGTGATTGCACTGAAGTAAGGATCTGTCATGGCGCTCCACTTCTCCGGCGAAGAGTTTCAGTCCCGCTTTGATCGTCTGAAAACCGTCATGGAGACGGAGAAGCTCGATGCGATCTTAATGTTCGCGCAAGAGAGCATGTATTGGTTGACCGGTTACGACACGTTCGGGTTTTGCTTCTTTCAGTGCCTCGTCGTCACGCAGGACGGCCGGAAAGTGCTTCTCACCCGCTCAGCCGATCAACGGCAGGCCAAGCACACGTCGAATATCAGCGACATCCGTATCTGGATTGACAGTGGCGGTGCCAACCCCGTTCTCCAGCTCAAGGACCTGTTGTTCGACATGGACCTGCTCGGAAGCAGGATTGGGATTGAGTATGACACCCATGGCATGACGGGCCGGGTCGGCCTTTCCATGGAGGCCGAGCTGTCGAGCTTTGCAGACATTCAGGACGCCTCCGGGTTGGTCGACCGGCTACGTTCGGTCAAAAGCCCTGCCGAAATCGCGTATGTAAGGGAGGCTGCGAAACTGGCGGATGCCGCCTACTATGCGGCCTTTGAGGAAGTCCGGCCCGGGGCCAGCGAAGCGCGCATTCTGGCAGTCATGCAAAATGCAGTCCTGGAAGGCGGCGGCGATTGTTCCGCCAACCCGTTCGTCATCGGATCTGGACGCGATGCCTTGTTGTGCCGCTACAAATCCGGCCGCCGGACGCTCGGCCAGAACGACCAGCTCACCCTGGAATGGGCGGGCAGCTACAATCACTATCACGCGGCATTGATGCGCACTGTTGTTATCGGCAGTCCGACGGAGCGACATCACGAGATGTACATAGCAGCGCGCGAGGCGCTCACTGCGGTCGAGACACAGCTTGTCCCGGGCCGTACATTCGGCAACGTGTTCGAGGCACATGCCGAGTGTCTGGACTCGCACGGTCTCATGCCGCACCGTCTGAACTCATGCGGCTATTCGCTTGGCGCCCGTTTTGCCCCCTCCTGGATGGATGCGCCCATGGCCTTTAAGTCGAACACCACGGAGATCGAAGCCGGCATGGTATTGTTCATGCATATGATCTTGCTGGATTCGATCACCGAAACAGCAATGTGCGTCGGCCAGACCTATCTGACGACACATTCCACTCCCGAAAGCTTATCCACGCTGCCTCTCGACCTTCCGGTCAAGTCAGGCTAAACCATGATCACCTTGCGGCCTGCGATTCAGGCAGCAACGACACCGGTTTCGAAAACGACATTACAGCCAGGCGTGTTCATGCCCAACCTTGCCGACCTCTTCTCCCGCTCTGCCGTCCGCAAATTTGTGGGTCTGGTGCTCGTCACAGGACTGGCGGCCTGCCAGGCCTCGCCGCAACCGCCGGCCGCTGTTTCCGCGGGCGTAACCGCGCCCTCCATTGCCCGGTCCCAAGCCGTACCCGGTGAGACAACCTTCGCCTTCGAGCCTTTTACGGGAGCGCCGGGCAATATCGCCGATGAACTCTCGGAACAGATCGGCTCGGAGGCCCGCAGGCAGGGGATCACGCTGGTCCGCCGTGTTGGTGCGAGCGCAACCTACCGTGTCAACGGATATCTGGCGGCAACGGGAGAGCCTGGAACAGTGTTTTATGTGTTCGACATTGTCGACAGTTCTGGCAAGCGGCTGAAACGAATCTCAGGAACGGAATCCACCGGAGGTACTTCGGGGGACCCGTGGCAGTCGGTAAGCTCATCGGAATTGAGCCGTATCGCAAATCGCTCCATGGTAGAAATCAAAGCTTGGCTCAACCGACAATAATTAGTTAGCCGGACAACTGAAGCGTAGGGTCACAAAATTTCGAAAAAAGCGCTTTTGTGGTCCTGATGGCTGTTGTCGATTGGATGGTTGGTTGTTACAACGCCGCCGCCTGCCAAGGGTTACATAGTCTGCCCTCAGCATACGGCATCTTGACTACGACTAAGGCCCTTTCCGCGTGTTTGCCGCCCTGGCAGACCCGGTGTCGCACCAGAAGGACTTGCGGCTCATGAAGATCGTCGCGGGCAACTCCAACAGAGCCCTGGCTGAGGAAATTTCCAAATATCTGGATGTCCCATTGGCCAAATGCCAGGTCCGGCGGTTTGCCGACCAGGAAATCTTCGTTGAAATCCAGGAAAATGTGCGCGGCGAGGACGTATTTGTCGTGCAGCCGACCAGTTATCCGGCCAACGACCACCTGATGGAGCTGCTCATCATCATCGATGCGCTCCGCCGGTCTTCCGCCCGCCGGATCACGGCTGTCATTCCTTACTTCGGTTATGCGCGGCAGGACCGCCGGGCCTCGGGACGGACACCAATTTCCGCCAAGCTGGTCGCCAACCTGATCACCGAGGCAGGAGCGGACCGCGTCTTGACCATGGATCTTCATGCCGGACAGATCCAGGGCTTTTTCGACATTCCGACAGACAACCTGTTTGCCGCTCCCGTCATGACGCGTGACATCAAGGAACGGTATGCAACCGGCAATGTCATGGTGGTGTCGCCGGATGTTGGCGGCGTGGTCCGCGCCCGGGCATTGGCCAAGCGCATCGAAGCCCCGCTTTCCATCGTCGACAAGCGCCGGGACAAGCCCGGAGAATCAGAAGTCATGAACATCATCGGTGAGGTGAATGGGTATGACTGCATCCTGGTCGACGATATCGTCGACAGTGGCGGCACCCTCTGCAACGCCGCGGAAGCGCTTCTGGCAAAAGGGGCAAAATCGGTCACTGCCTACATTACCCATGGTGTTCTGTCCGGTGGCGCCGTTGCACGCGTTACATCATCCAAGCTCAAAGAGCTGGTGATCACCAATTCGATCGAACCAACGGCCGCCATTACAGCGTCCGCCAATATCCGGGCCATCTCCATTGCGCCCCTGATCGGCGAAGCGATCAACCGTACGGCACTAGAAAAGTCGGTCTCCAGCCTCTTCAACTGATTACAGTCCATCTGATGCAAAGAGCGCCCCGTACACCGCGGGGCGCTTTTTTTATGTCTACTCAACACGTCCCGGCAGGCTTAAGTCGCCTGAGGCGACGTCGAAGACATCCACCACGCAAAGAAGCGGTGCATGAATGCTCTGGTTGACCCGCAAAGCAGAGGTCACACCGTCATAGGACATGTTTTCGACAACGGCAGGATCTTCGAAGCCGACATTGATTGTAATTTCCTCGGCCTTCAGGACAGGCGTGTATCCGGGGCTATCAATGTAAATCGGAAGGCCCGGCCAGGTCGCGGGCATGTTTGGGGTGGTACCTTCAGGAATGTCCTTCACGCCCAATGCTCCATCGCCGCAGGCCTCGTTGGGGGCCAGAACCACCCAATGGGAATGCCAGTTGGCACCGTCGTTCCCGACGTCTCCGTCACCGTCTTCATCAAAAAGCGGCGTGTCATCAAAGTCCGGATGACTGGTGGCTGCGAGTGCCAGAATGCCCCCATCCGCTTCGAAACCGACCGTTTCGGGAGACAAGGATGTCGGCCACACATAGGACAGAACCGGCGCGCCACCCAAATCTCCGTGTCTTTCGGGAACGGTTTCACCTGCGGTTCCCTTCAAAGTCATATGGAACGTCACGATCCGGCCTTCACGGTGAACATGCGCCGCGAGGATATCGAAGCTCTGGTCGATCTCAGAATTTTCCGCGGAGACAACAGCGCCGGTTTGATGGATGGCCTGATGGCTATGACCGCCATCGGCCAGTGCGATTGCGGGCGCTGCGGCGATCAGGGCGAGTCCAGGAATGTTTTTGAACATTGACTTCTACTCCGTATTTGATGGTCATGGCTTTTTAATAGCGAGTCGCTATTATTGCAAGTTTAATTTCGACTCGCTATAAAAGAACCATGAAATCAAATGACTGCACCCACCGCATTTCCGAACTTGTCGACCGGCTTTGCCGCCTGAATGCCGCTGACGAGTGGAACGGGCCATTGAATCCGTCGCAGCTCGCGGCGCTCAACTATCTGTCCAAAGCAAACCGGTTCTCCCGCGCGCCCTCCCATGTCGCAGACTACCTTGCGACCACACGGGGCACCGCCTCACAAACACTCAAGGCGCTTGCCCGAAAACAATTGATTGGAGAAACACGGGCTGAGAACGACCGGCGCAGCATCCGGTATGATGTCACGGCGGAAGGACAGGCTCTTCTGACCACCCCGCCCCCCTTAAGCCCGGCCATCGATGGCCTCACGGAGGACACGGCAACTGCCTTGGCAGATGCTCTCTCGGCCCTCGTGACGTCGGCCTTACAGAAGCGCGGCGGACGGTCTTTCGGCGTTTGCAAGACATGCCGTCATCATAGAAATTCGGGTCCGGAAGGGTTTTGCGCCTTGCTCGAAATCCCCCTCCGCCCGCCGGAAACAGAGCAAATCTGCCATGAACACACGCCAAATGGATGAAACTGCATGACACCGACAAGCACCATTCTCGGGCTATTCACCGGGCAACCACAGCAGCGGTGGGACGGCAAAGCGCCATCAGCCATCGGCAAATCAAGAACGGAAGGCCGGCTTGAAGTGGGCCCAAACGGTTTTCTGCTGGATGGTCAAGCCGACTTAGCGGTGCATGGAGGCCCGGAAAAGGCTATTCATCACTACGCATCCGAACATTATGAGACCTGGAAAGACACATTCCCGGATCTCGCGGGCAAATTCCTGCCCGGCGGCTTTGGGGAGAACATCTCGTCCCAAGGGTTTGTCGAGGCCGACCTGTGCATTGGCGATGTGTTCGAAGCGGGGACGGTCCGCCTTCAGATTTCGCAAGGCCGCCAGCCCTGCTGGAAGCTGAACCTGCATACGGAGAACCCGGCCATGGCGGCCTCCTTCCAGAAAAGCGCGCGGACGGGATGGTACTACCGCGTCTTGGACCCGGGCTTTATTGAAGCTGGAGATACCCTGACCCTTATTGACCGGCCCTGCCCCACCTGGAACCTGAAAGAGGTCATCCTTGCCCGTTTCAATCCAAAACTGGACCGCGAAACCGCACTCGGTCTGAGCAGCTTGAGTGAGCTTGCAGACCCATGGCGCGCAGCTTTTACGAAAAAGGCCGATCCCGGCTTTCAGGAAGACACCTCGCGGCGTCTTCCTGACGGCTAGATCAAGCGGCTGTAACTTCTTTCAAGAACCGGTCAACGGTGTCGCGCAGGCGTTCGGTACGGTGGCTCACATCCGTTGACGCCTGCAGAACCTCGCTTGCTGAATCGCTCGTAATCCGCGACTTGTCGCTGATTGTCATCATGGACCCAGCAACGGAACGGGTGCCAACCGCAGCTTCCTGAACGTTTGCGGAAATCTCCGTGGTGGCTGCCCCTTGTTCTTCGACGGCCGTTGCAATCGTGCCGGTGTATTCGTCCACCTGCTCCATGGTCTGGGCAATGCTTGCAATCGCCGTGACGGCGTCGGACGTTGCTGCCTGAACTTCCGAAACCTGGGTTTCGATCTGTTCGGTGGCTTTCGCTGTCTGGGTTGCCAGCTCTTTCACTTCAGACGCAACGACCGCGAAACCACGCCCCGCCTCGCCGGCACGGGCGGCCTCGATCGTCGCATTCAGTGCCAGAAGGTTCGTCTGCTCCGCGATGGCGGAAATCAGGTTCACCACCTCGCCGATGTTTTGCGCAAGCTGAGCGAGGCCGCCAATCCGGTCATTTGTCTCTTGAGCGGAGGTCACCGCCTCGCGGATCACCTGGGTCGTATTATCCACGTGACGCCCGATCTCCTGAATGGACGCGGAAAGCTCCTCGGAGGCCGATGCAACGGTTTGGACGTTGGCTGATGCTTGCTCTGAGGCTGCCGATGCATTGGTTGCCTCGCCTGAGGTTTCATCCGCGATGCTGTTCAGGTTTTCAGCGGTCTGCTGCATCCGGTTATTGTTCTCCGCAACGACGTTGAGCATATCTTCAACCTCGCCCCTAAAACCTTCGATCAGGTTCCGGACAGCTTCCGCCTGGGCTTCCTGAGCCCGGCGGCCTGCGTCTTGTTCTGCCTGCAAACGTTCGCGTTCCAGAGCATTCTCCCGGAACACCGCGACGGTTTGCGCGATATCGGAAATTTCATCGCGGGACCTTTGAGCCGGGATTTCAACATCGGTGTCCCCTTCGGCCAGCCGGCCAAGAACGCCTGCCAGTTTGCGGATCCGGCCAGACAGATTTGCCGAGATCAAGACGGCCACGATACCGGCCGCAACTGCAGTGATCATTGCAATAACAACGATCCAATTGCGCAAACCGGCAAGAGGGGCAAGTACTTCGGAGGCATCCTGAAGAACTACCAGCGCATAGTTTTTGCCAAGGAAAGCGAAGGGCACCGACGCTTCGAAAACATCCCGGCCCTGGAAGTCTTGCAGGTGGCTGAAGGATGCCTCGTTGCCAAGAACTTTCGTGACTTCCGGGACCGCAAGCGAGCTGCTCATAACCTCAGAGATTTCCGGTGTGCGCAGACTGTCGTTTTGAATGTCGCCATCGCTGTTAATCAGAAAGACATCCCCGGTTTCACCCAGACCGGAATATTTGCCAAGCATGGTGCTGATTTTGGAAACGGCTGTCTCATACAAGGCAACGCCAATAACTTTTGAACCGATGGCGATAGGGGCCGAGATAAACCCGACCGGCGCATCCGGGGATGGCGCATAGTCATCAACGTCAACAATGTGGAGGGCGTCGGCACCGCCGTTTATTGCAGCATGAAAGGCTTTTCCAGCGGCAGTATCCCGCCATTCAGCGGAGTTGAGGTTTTTGGCGAAGTCATCTTTTTTCTCAACTGTGTATATGACATCACCTTCCAGGTTCACCAGAAGCAACTCATGGAAACTGTTTGCTTTAGCGAACTCGCGCAACACAGTGTGATGCTTCGCATGAGCCTTGTCGTAGGGTTTTCGGCCCGCCTTCACCAACTCCGCACGTTGATCAGCTGGGTGCGGATTGTCAGTGACATAAATTTTTGTGAGCGTCGCCTGCGCATCGTCTCCATATTTTGCCCAGTTCTTGTCAAAATCTGAGTAAGCTGCCCGCAGTCCCTTGCCCGACGCATGGCCCGCAATCGTTGCCTGCTTGGTTTCGAAGTAGTGCACAAGCGCGTCCTTGCGGCTCTGTGCAAGCCCCATGATGCGATCCTCTGCCAGATTTTGGATGCTGGTGGCACCCGATACGTAACTGGCAAGACCCACTGCAGCAGAACAAGTTAAGGCTAGTCCGACCATGATGGCCGGCAACTTCCTGGAAACTTTCACGGATTGCGCTCCTGGCAATAAACGGCAGGGCCACAATGGCCCTGCCGGAAGGAACCTGAATTAAAGATTTTCGACGTTCACTCCGAAGGTCACGGCCCCGATCGGTTGGCCGCTGTCAGGATCAACAACAGGCACGCTGACCTGGCTCTGCAGCAACTGCGTGCTTTCGTCTTGTTCAAGCTCGCTGATATGGACAGAACCTGCACCTGCACCATACGTATCGGACCATTTGGCCTCATCCCCTTGCCAAAAGTCGGACGTGACATCGCTCTGTCCGACATTCAGGCCCTTGGCATCCATCACGAAAATCTCCGTAAACAGGCCATCGCTGCCATCCTGGAGATCAGCGAGATACCCTGATAAAGAGTTGTCAAGAACACTGTCGATCATGGGCTGGTCAACGGCCTCGGCCTCGGCCCGCCAGGTCTTATCCAACTCATCGATTTTTGCCTGATCGTGACCCGCCGTCTCCAGGTTTTGTGCCTTTACGGCCTCAATGACTTCGCCAGAGCTTGCAATCTCTGCAATCTGACCGCTTGCAAGGGCTTCCAATTCAGACTGAAACTCGTTGGCAAGCGCTGTTCCAGACATAAAAGAGAAAAGTATTAGGGAGTTAAAGATAGCTTTC
>NZ_SMLZ01000110.1 GCF_009711415.1 Roseibium denhamense | reverse complement strand
CATTACCTTCTTCATCGCGGATGGAATCCGCGCCGATGCGTTCGACCTCACCAGCAAGGTCGCCGTAAACCGTATAGTCATAGGCCGTCACCTGTATGCGAGCGTCCTGTCCCGGATGAATAAAGGCAATGTCTTGCGGCCGCACTCTGGCTTCTACCAGGAGGGTGTCGTTGACGGGCACAATTTCAATTAGTGTCTCACCAGGTTGGATGACAGCGCCTATGGTCTTCAGGGGAATAGCATTGATCACGCCATCGACAGGCGCGCGCAGCACAGTCCTTGCCGCCTTGTCCCGTAGCTGGCGGACTGTTTCGCTTAGGACGGCGAGTTCACTCAGGCTTTCGACGTATTCCTCATGAGCTTTTGCTTGAAAGGAGGAGTTCAGAGACGCGATTTTCTGGTCTGCTTCACGAATGCTTGCTTCAATCCTAGGTAATGTCGCCGTAAGTGTACTCCACTCCCGCTTGTCCTGCTGAGCCTGCCTCTCGAGTTTCAAATACTCCAGAACCGGCATGGCGCGGGCGTCCCTGAGCTTGCCTGCAACCTCGAGCTCTCTTTCTGACAGGGCGAGTGCGGTCTGAGCAGCAGAAATTTTCAACAGCGTTTCCTCGCGCTCAAAGAGGCGTTGCTGTTTCTGTTCCTCGGCAATAGCAGTTTCTTTGGCAAGCGTATCCCGCCGGATGACGAGAAGGCTCTGTTCTCCCCGAAGAATGGTGTCCGGCACGTGGCCCAAAAGACCGAAATCCGGATCTGTGCCCTTAATTTCTGCTTCCAAGCGTGCTTTTCGGGCGGAAAGATATGCAATGCGTTCTTCAACTTCGCCTAGCTTGGAAAGGGCGGCAGTGTCGTCGACCCGCATCATCACCTGCCCCTGTTGCACCAGGTCGCCCTCCCTAACCGCAACCTCCGCGATGAGCCCCGCATCAAGCGACTGCACCACCTGGTTGTTCTGCGCGGCGATGATCTTTCCGTCCCCTCGCGTGACCTCTTCTAAGACGGTTGAAGAGGCCCAAGCATATCCAAGTCCCAAAAGGGTAAACAGCATGCCGAGTAGCACCCAGGTCCTGCGGCCTGAGGGTCTAACGAGCGCCCGCCGGACGTCATTAGCAAAACGGTCTTCAACTGCTCTTTGCATCCGCTTTGACCTGGTGAACCGGTTTTTGGAAGGAGGCAAGTTTTTGGAGGACCAGATCACGCGGTCCGTCGAGTGCAAGTCGGCCGCGATCAAACACGAGAATCCGATCTACATGTGCCAGCGCGGCCTCCTTGTGAGTGGCAATTAGCAAGGCAGTTCCCTGTCGAGCAATCTCGGCAAGTTGTCCCATCAGCTCCCGCTCGGCCTGTTTGTCCATAGCTGCAGAGGGCTCATCCAGGAACAGAAAAGAGGGAGGGGATAGGAAGATCCTAGCCAGCGCGATCGATTGTCGTTGTCCACCCGACAAATTCCGACCGCGTTCCAACACATCCATGTCCAAGCCCTTATCGTGTTGAGCAAGGTGGCGTTCCAGTCCAGATTGGCGGACCGCAGCCAGCAGCGCGTCGTCGTCAGCAAACGGTTGGGACATCAAGAGGTTGTCGCGCACGGTTCCGGAAAAAATATCCGGATCCTGTCCGCAGTACCTGACTGCCTGACGCAATGTGGCGGGTCCGAACTGCCGGCAATCGATCCCGTTGAAAAGAACTTGACCGGTAGAGGGATCTACCAGACCGGAGAGCGCCCGTCCGAAAGTCGATTTCCCCGCACCTACAAGACCAACAATTCCGACACGTTCCCCCGCTTGAAAGCGAGTGCTGACCTTTTCAAGAGCGGGCATGGCCTGGCCGGGGTACTGAACGCCAATGTCGCGGATCTCCAGACTTGATCCTGCGCGGATGGGAGCTGGCAAGGCGAGACCGGCCCCATTGCGGTCGGCGGGCAACGCCATGAATGCGTTGAGGCTTCTTACGGCCGAGCGCGCCTGTGATAGGCGGCTTAGGGTCTGGGCAACGTTTGCAAGCGGCGCAAGGACACGGCCGGCCAATAGGTTGGTGGCGATGACGGCGCCCATGGTGATTTCGCCATCGAGGATCAAAAAAACACCCCAAACTGTGACGGCGATGGTCGTCACCTGTTGGACCGACGTGAGTACCGAGAGGGCAATGCTGTTCCAGAACCGCGCCTGGGCGGCGGAGCTTGCTGAAAGTGCGACATTACGGTCCCATTTGCGCCGGAGCCATGAGGCTGCCCCGATCGACTTAACGGTCTCAAGGCCGGATAGGGTCTCGAACAAGAGGCCATGGCGGCGGCCGCTGTCCTGCTGGCTGCGCCGCACAGCGCTTTCCAGTGGTAGTTGGCACAAAATCGTGACCACGAGAACCAACGGGACAGCGGCGCCGACAACATATGCGAGCGGACCGACAAGCAGCCAGATCACATAGAGGAACAAGCCGATAAACACGGTGTCCATTAGCGCGATCACAGTGCTGGATGTGATCAGGTCACGCACCGTGTCGAATTCGCGGATCTGGTTCGATAGGTCTCCCGAAGAGTTGGGCCGAGTTGTCAGTTTAATCGCCAGAAGGTGGTCAAAAAGTCGGCCGGAAATTGCCATGTCGACCCGCCGTCCGGTCTGGTCGACGATGCTTGTGCGCAGAAGTCGCAGGAAAAAGTCAAACACCAATGCTAAAGCAACGCCCGCGGTCAGCGTCCACAAGGTGGGGATCGCCAGGTTCGGCACAACCCGGTCATAGACATTCATCGTGAACAGCGGTGCGGCGAGCCCGAGCAGGTTCACAAATAAACCGCAAAGCGCCACCTGAAGGTAATTCGGCCAGAAAATACTGACCGCTGACCAGAACCAGCGAGACGGTTTTGCTTCGAACGCATCGTTGGTCGGGTCGTATGATGCCGTACCAAATTCTGGCGTAAGGAAAACACAAAGGCCGGTATAGTCCTGATTAAGTTGTTTCGAGGACAAAGTGCGTGTTGTTTCAAGCGGCGACGGCATGAAAATCACGAGTTTATCTGAACTCGTCCGCTCTTTCAAAACCACGAAAGATCCGTCTTTCAGCGTCAGAAGAACCGGAAATGTTACCGCCGGTATTGCGATCAGCCGGCGCTGTTCTGACCGAGTGACCAACCCTAGGCGACCAGCTGCTTCTTCAAGGTAGTCGATTGTTAATCCGGTAGAAGTGGCAGGAAGGCCGTGCGCGATTTCCAAAGCGTTGGCGGATAAGCCGTGCAACTTGGCGACATGGACCAAGCACGCCAAAAGACCGTTATCAGGAAGCCTAACCTGCTCGTTGCCATGGACGTCTTCGGACTGCAACAACGCTCCACTCCCAACGGGGCTATTTTCTGTAAAACGCCGGGAGCTTCGATCTGTTGGGTACCGGTCGCATCCGGTTTGAGGTGCGCCGGGACTTCCTTCCAACACGCAACCGGCTCCTGATTCAGTCAAGCGGTTTCAGGTAAAGACCATTTGAAAGTGCAAAGCCCAAAGGATTGTTAGGCTGCTGCAAAAGCTGGTGCTGCTCGGGCGGTTGCACGTTGAAGTAACTCAGCAATTTGCCAGTGGCCGCAAGCAGCTGATAGCGCGAATAGTGCGCAATGGATTGGGTGCTTGTCAGTTCGATGCGTACGTTAAATCGGTTGCTTTCAGCCGTCATGAGATCGAAGTAGCTGCGCGTTCCCGCCTCGTACTCCCGTTTAAATGCGGCCACCATTCGATCCGCTTCGGCGAGTTGGGCACGAAGATCACTGGCCTGCTCATCGACCGTGACTTTCTTAACCCATGCGTCTCGAACAGCAAGATCGACGTCTCTTCGGATCTGGTCCAGCTGGTGTTTGCGAGCCGAAACCTCTTCCACACGTTCGCGTTCGCGGGCGTTCTTGATGCCTCCGTCAAATAGGTTCCATGCAACACGCACCCCGACAAAATACTCGTTGTTCAGTCCGGACGTTCCGCCGACGTCTTCACCGACGGAGGCGCTACCGTCTAGGCTAAGAGTTGGATAGTAGTCGCTCCGCGCCCTCTTGCGTTCGAACTCGGCTTGCTCAACGGCCATTTCACTAGATTTTAAAGCGGGATGACTGGCCCTTGCTTTTGCGATTGCCTGACCAACGGAATTCGGCAGTGTCTTCGGGTAGGCTGGAGCGGTCAGGCGTTGTGGCGCGATACCGACGATTGACTCGTATTTCGCATCTGCCAAACCGACCGCTTGGCGCACATCCGCAATTACCTTTTCTGCTGCCCGCAGGCGCTCTCGGGCCTGGGCAACATCGCCGCCTGTGGCCCCACCATTTTCAAATGAGCTAGTAATTTGCGACAGATATGATCGGTGGATGTCGACATTGTTTTTGGCGATCAAGAGAATGTTTCGATGCCTGATTACATCGAGATATGCCTCAGTCGCCGCAAGTGCGGTTTGTTCGGTCTCGTCCAGGACTGCATATGAGGATGCGTTGAGGCTGGCGATACGTGAATAAACATCATTCGCGCGCTTAAACCCATTGAACAGGACTAGACTTGCTGTAAGGTCAGCCTGGCGTTTGGTTTTCCATTCCCGATTTTCATCGACAGAAAGAGAATTCGGTTTGTCGACGTACTGCGGACCGATCGCGGCAGCCAGGTCAACAGTCGGCGAGTATCGGCCGACAGACTGGCGGAGCCGGGCGGCCTCCATCCTGTAGTTGCTGCTTGCTTCTAGAACTTTCGGGTGATTCTGCGTTGCGGATTGAACTGCTTCCTGCAAGTGCACCGTCTGTGCAGACGCCGGCACGGATAGTGTTAGGTATGACAATATCAATATTAAAATGGAACGCATACTTACCCCCGACACAATACTTCGGGTACTAGTGCATCCGCTTTGCTACGTTAGTGTGACTGGAATGTGAGGTTTTTACTGCAGATACTGACCTGCCCCTCCGGAGTGGTTCGATTCGATCATTAGTGCATGCTCGGGTTTTGATCCATTGGGATTATGGCTTCCGGTGTCAGTGGTCCAAGGCGCTTTGTGGGCCCTTGATAATGTAGTGTTTCCTCCATTGCTCGATCAGGGCTTTTTACCTTTTTCAGGGAGTAGAAGGTTTTTTCGTCCAGAGTTTATCTCGGAAACGGGCGTCGAAGAAATCGCAGTAACCTCTCTCGCATGGCGAAACTGGACCTGTCCCGGATTTGTACCGCTCCTTTGACTTGGTATTTTGCCACAAAGGAGAATGTTCATGGCATCACGTCACGGCGCGGAGTTTCGCGCAGAAGCCGTAGGGATCGCGCTGACCAGCGGCTTGTCTCGTAGGCAAGTCGCCCAAGATCTTGGTGTTGGTTTCTCGACACTGGACCGTTGGATACAGCATATCCGGCGCGATCCTGAGAAACCGGCCACCCAATCTGACCTTGAAAAGCAGAGAGCGAAGCTTCGCCGAGAAAACCGCCTGCTCCGGGAGGAGAGGGAGGCGTTAAAAAGGCCAGCCATTTCTTTGCGGAAAGAAGCAAATGAGGTTTTCATTCATCGCGGAGAACCAAGGTGTTTTTCCGGCTTCCAGATTATGTCAGATCATGAACGTCAGTCCCCGGGGCCACCGTTTCTGGCGGGATCGCCCTGTAAGTGACCGGAAGCGTCAGGATTTGGTCTTGCTTGCTCAAATCCGAGAGCAATTTCGGTTTTCGCCTGGCAGCTATGGGCGTCCTCGCATGACCGAACACCTGAAGGCGCTCGGACTTGATGCCGGTCATCGGGGTATTGGACGGCGGATGCGTTAGAATGCGATCACCGTGACAAGGAGCAAGAAGTACAAGGTGACAACCGACAGCAATCACAAGTTCAACATCGCGCCAAATCTGCTGAACCGTGACTTTTCTGCTGACCGGCCGAACCGGAAATGGGCTGGCGACATCAGCTATGTGTGGACCTGGGAGGGCGGCTCTACCTGGCCGTTATCCTCGACCTGCATTCCAGACGTGTCGTAGGTTGGGCTGTCAGCAACCGGATGAAACGCGATCTGGCCATCCGGGCTCTGAATATGGCCATCGCCTTGCGCCGTCCGCCCAGGGGCTGCATTCACCACACGGACCTCGGTAGCCAATATTGCTCTCACGACTATCAGAAGCTTCTGCGCCAGCATGGCTTCCAGGTCTCAATGAGCGGCGCTGGACGCGGCGGGAACGGCGGCCCCGGGGGCACTGGCGAAGTGGGAGGCCGAGGTGGAAACGGTGGTGACGGTGGAACTCTCACCTTGATTGGCGTGCCAGTTAGTCAAATCGACTTTAAAGGGAACAGTGGCACGGCAGGTGCAGGAGGAAATGGCGGCGAAGGAGGCCCAGGCGGTTCTGGTGGCAGTGGAGGCGCACCCCGTGGCTTCTGCAGTGGAAGTGGCCCTAGGGGAGCAGACTGCCCAAGGGGGCGGCGGAGCCGGTTGGCCCCAGCGGTCAATCAGGTCAACAGGGCTCGCCTATTGCAAGTGGTGATTAAGACGCGCGAAGTAAAGCGGCATGACAAGGGTCACTTCCGTAGAAACAAGCTCCATACCGCCACGCAGGTGTTCGACCTGATCTGTTACCCGCCGCTAACGCAGCATGGTTAGGCGGTCCCAGTCCGCATACTCTGGGGAACCCTCGGTCCTCACATCACCATTGTACCCATACTCAATCATATGGATCATTACTGACGACTTCTCGGCAAGCACCACAGCATAACTCTCAGGAAGATCCGATCCAGACAGATTTCGTTCATTCCCGAAGTCCGGCCACGCGGCATGGTTGGTGCCGCGGGGGGCACTGAAAGGTGATCCTCCCCCTTTGAAGTGGTCCGCCGTTATGTTTAGGAAATCGGAGGATCAAAATGTCTACGAAACGTCGCAAGCCAGAAGAAATTGTCTCGAAGTTGCGGCAGGTTGAAGTCCTTGTCGGCCAAGGGATGCCGAGGATCGATGCCATTCGACAGGTTCGCATCACCGAACAGACGTTTTACCGTTGGCGCAAGCAGTATGGTGGGATGGGAACCGACCAACTGAAAGAACTCAAACGCCTTCAGAAAGAGAACGAGCGGCTGCGCAAGGCGGTCTCTGACCTGACCCTAGACAAGCTGATCTTGTCAGAGGCCGCAAAGGGAAACTTCTGAGCCCCGCCCGTCGTCGCGCCTGCATCGATCATATCCGCCAACATCTTGGCGTGTCAGAGCGTCGAACCTGCCGTGTTTTGGGTCAGCACCGATCCACGCAGAGGAAATGTCCAGCAGGGCGTGCTGACGAAGAACGTCTTGTGGCGGATATGATTGAGCTGACCCGCCAGTATGGCCGTTACGGCTACCGTCGGATTGCTGCTTTGCTCAGAGAGGCCGGTTGGCATGTGAATGACAAGCGTGTTGAGCGACTTTGGCGACGAGAGGGGCTGAAAGTTCCTATGAAACAACCAAAGAGAGGGCGGCTCTGGCTGAACGACGGATCATGTGTCCGGTTGCGACCAGAGTATCCCAATCATGTCTGGAGTTATGACTTCGTGCATTGCCGAACCAATGAAGGAAAGGCATTCCGGACTCTGAACATCCTGGACGAGTATTCCCGAGAGTGCCTGGCAATCCGGGTGAAGCGAAGGCTGAACGCCACCGACGTGATTGATGTGCTGACGGATCTCTTCATCCTTCGAGGTGTTCCAGCCAACATCAGATCAGACAACGTCCTATGTCGGGAAAAATTGGCTGCTTTAGTCAGCAGGTCATGGGGCATACGGCGTTCCGAATGCCCTGTTACGTTTGCCCAGACGGGCTCTGCCGTCAAGAAATGATCTCTTCCATAGCAAACACAGAGTACGCCTGCTGGCGGCTCTCACCGTCCTCAATACGAGATTCCAAATCCCAAGCAGAAAGCCCGAACATTATCTACGAGGTCAGCAAGCTGCCTCCACGGCTCTTCAGAGAGAGGTCTTTCCGCCTGGGCTCATCCCCTCGAAGAAGGGACGATAGGGTTCGCCGTTCTTGACTACGGCGTGTGCAGTGCGAGCCATCTTGGCAGCGATTGCGGTGTAGGCCTTGCGACGCAGATGAGCATTGTGCCGGTCCCTTGAGATGTAGCGTTCGAACTTGTCGCGGAAACTGTTCGTTTTCTTCAACACTGCTGTCTGGCCAGCCATCCAGAGGGTACGTCGCAGCCGGGCGTTGCCATACTTTGAGATTCGGCTTTGGCCGCGGAACATGCCTGACTGGACGGTGGCGAGATCCATTCCGCAGAACTTCAGGAACTGCTGGTGATGGCGGAAACGACGCAGGTTGCCAGCCTCAGCCAGGATGGTCATGGCGTTGATCGGACCGATGCCGGGAATGGTCGTCAGCAACTGGTAGTCAGATAGATCAGACAGCAGCTTGACCGCTCGGGCCTCAATCTCATCGCGTTGCCGGATCAGGCTGCGCCCCTCGGCCAGTACCAAACGGAACATGCGAACGGCATCAGAATCCGGATGAACCGGTAGGCCAACCGAACCAACAGCAGTAGCGTAAATATCTGAAAGCAGGCGTTCTTTAGACACTTTGCGGCCGACAACCGCCCAGGCATCTGCGATGAAGGCCTCCCGGCTCATGGCGGTGATCATGTGTGGCGATGGGTACTTCTCCAGGAAAGCCAAAAACCAATCCGTCCGCGAGTTTCGATGAAAGCGGTCGGCTTCCGGAAAATATAGCGGCAGGTAATGAGTCAGGATACGGTGCCAGAGTTCGGTCTTTGAGCGTGAAACGATCTCGTGGGTCTTTGATAGCTCCTGGATGTCGGCCGTACCGGTCACCAACGGGTCATGGAAAAACTGCACGGCACCGATCTCCAGCATGTGCAAGATAACCTGGGCATCCTTGGGGTCATTCTTGGCTCTGACGCACTTTTGCTGACGTACAGATCTTATGGTGCACCAATCAAACGCGCTTGCAGCAGATCGAGTTTTACTCGCCCGTACATTTGGCGTTTGATGAGCTTCAGGCGCGTGATCTGTCCCTCAGTTTGCCCATTCGACCAAGGAGAGATGATGGCGTTTCGAACGGCGTCGATATCCTTTTCGACGCCTTTTGCGAAGGATCCGACCAAGCTGTTCTTGGCTGTTTCAAGCCAATCATCAAGCCTGCGTGCTGTCTTCGAGCGGATCATGGATTGGAAGTCGCCGATGGTGTCGCGCGCGGCCACCAGTTCCGGAACACTCATTTCGATCGCCGCCACCAAGACTGCCTCGGACTTCGCCAAATCATCGCGTGCGGCAGTCATCAATCGAGCGATAACCCTTACCGATGGCGTTCGGGCAAGTCCACTCTGGTTGGCCTTCTCTGCCAGCCGGCGGCGCTGCGCCCATTGTGAGACGACACCGCTTTGCCCTGGAAAGCCCTTCTCCCGCATCTCGCGCCAAAGTGCCAAAGCGTTTCGAGCTCCTTCGTCCCAGCGGCCATTGAGCCAAGGCAGCCAGCTATCGAGCGAGCTGGGCCGTGTACGAAAGACATCAAGGCGCTGGCCTCTTAATACGTCGCGGACAAGCTTCCGGCTATGACCGGTTTGCCGCACGATCTGCCGAATGGGGGTGCCCTTTTTCGAAAGCTCGCGGATCGCTTCATTCGTTTCCTGACGGCGCAGATAACCCTCGTATTGCAACTTTTCCGCATAAGTCAAAAGCTCGGGGTCAACGACATTGCTGCCGACCGCTTGCCTGATCTGGCGCATAGACCTGCCGACAGCATCGAGAAAGGCCCGGCTGGAATTCTCCATCAGATGCCAACGGTCAGCGACCTGCTCTGCATCAGGCAAGGCCTTCGCGATGGCCTCACCATAGCCGCCACCCCTGTCGCGAGCGACGATCGATATCGACTGATGTTGGGCAAGCCATGATCGAGACGTATCCAGCGCCCGATCTGGCAAGAGGGTGACAGGCCTCCGCCGTTCCAGGTCGCAAACGATCGTTCCGTAGGTCTGGCCGCGTCGAAAGGCAAAGTCGTCAATGCCTATGACAGTGAGTTCGTCGCTCTGATCGGCAATACGCCGGCGAACCACCCGTAGCAGCGTGTCGTTGCTCACCGGCATCATGAGGCGGTTGGCAAAGGCGGCGGCCGGTCTGCCACCCAGTGCCAGGCCGAGATGATGGACGATTGTTTCCAGTCGCTGGGTACGCCGACCATAGCGAGCCAGCACACTGCCATCGAACTGCTCGCAGAAGATGCGTCGACCGCACAGGACAGCATCGCACCAGAACCGGCGCGCGACTATCTTCAGTTGGACACGCCGACCGGAAAGCGGAAGGTCAGCAGGCCGGCGCACATAACGGCTTTGAACTCTTCGGCTTACTCGCCCGCAGTCCGGACATCTTCCAAAGGGCTGACGCGACCGCAACTGAATTTGAACGCTATCCGCTGCAACCTTCACTTCATCTACTGAAAAGCCGTCAGGCGCGAGGCTCGCGCGCGGAATTCGATGTCGCATAAGCTGATCCTCCAGTGAATCAGCAAAAGCCTGTCTTCAAACAGCAGCAAATGTGAGTCAGAGCCAATTCTCGGTGGAAATACCGGGTCAGTTCTCGGTGAAAATCAACACTGTGAATGGCAAGTTCGGCTTCCAGGTTCTTGGCGAGCCGGAACAGGATCGCAAAGGACCGGGCCAAAACCAGCATTTGACGGGCGGGCAGCGGGGTGCCGGACTTGCCGGCCTCCAGAAAATCCTCATGGAAAGCGTTGAGGCTGTCGCTGAGTTCGGTGGAGACGGCCCTCATGTGACATCCTCCACGTCGCGGTTTTTCCAGGCGGCCTGGATATGATCGACGGTGAGATCCTCGCCGCTTCCCATGGCGATCATGGTGGCAAGTTTCATGGTCTTGTCGATCTGGCGCATGGCGCCGCCCTTCATGCCAATGCCGATCAACAGCTTGACGCAGTCCGGATCGGTGACATTCCAGCCCTGTATGAAGGTGCGCAGATCAGAAACCCGGGGCTTTTCCCGTTTCAGCCGTTTGCCAAGCCGGCTTTTCAGCTGGGCATAGGACGGCCCGTCGTTCTTCTTGGTAAAGCGCCCATAGACCTCGTTGTTGCCGACAAGGGCAACGCCGCATTTATGGACATCGACAAAGTGCCGGAGCTGATTGATGGCATCGTCCACCAGGTTCTGGGCTTCATCGACAATCAGCAGCGAGCCATTGCCGATGCGCTGCAGTTTGCGCCCGATCGCACGGGTCAGCTTGGCCGGATTGTGTTCCATCACGTCCAGCTCGGCGGCAAGTTCCACCAGCATGCCGTGAACGGTCTTGGTCTGCGGGGAAACGGTGGCGATATAAGCATGCGGCCGGGTGGCGCAATAATGGCGGCAGGCTTCGGTCTTGCCGGTTCCGGCCCCTTGCGTGATCATCACCAGGTCCGAGGTCATCTGCGCCCAGGAGAGCGTTTCGATGATTTCCTGCGACATCTGCATTTTCATGAAGCCGGGAGAGGCTGGGATGAGCGAACAGATATCGGCCTGTTCCTCGATGGCATCCAGCCATTTGGAGACGAGTGAATTCTGGTTTTCCAGCCGGCCGGAGTATTTTCCGGAATACCAGACGGAGAATGTGCCGCCTGGCATGCCGACACGGCGGGCAACTTCGCCCATCGACCAGCCGTTTGCACGGGCGACCTCGATGATCCGGTCGACAAGACCCCACCAGATGTCAATGTCATGCCGGGTTCTGTTCGGCCCGGTTTGGGGACCGGTGACCGGACGCTCCCAGGAGGTTTTTCGGAAAGGTGTTGCGCCAGCGGGCGGGTTCTCACCGGCAACGGACGTGTGGGTATTCATGGAGGGATCCCTTAACGGTTCTGGCCTGCGGCCAGTCATGGTTTGCGGGAACCGTACTGAGGACACTTCGGTTCAATCTGTTCTTCAGGTTTCGGATCGATGGGGGCAGACCTTTGCACCAGCTGAAGCGCTCTGGAAAAACTGTGCTCCACGGCATCGGAACTGAGATCTTCAGCTGGTCGTTGTGTGTGCGCAGACGGCCGGATCTTCGTGTCCGGGACCAATCTTGGAATTTTTGGGAGGTGGGGCACCTGCCGGTTTGTTGAGGCCTCTGGCTGGTGCCCCTTGGCATAGATGTCGGCAAGCTGATTTGCGCTGAGCGCGGCATGCGCCCGCCGTTCCTGGTTGACGGCCTTGGTCCAGGCACTGCGCGAGCGTTCATGGCTGCGGGCGGCATCCACATCATGAAAGCCTGTATCGGCGACGCAGTCCGCTTCGCAGATCAGCGCATTGTCCAGGTCATAGATCTTGAGCGGCCTTGTCAGATGGTCCGGATCAAACCTGATGATGACCTTTTTGCCCGCATAGGCGGTGAGGGACGGGTGCCAGAAGCGGTTGCCATAAAGATGGATCTCGCCGTTGCCCTTGCGCGCCTTGAAGGCTTCCGAGGCCAGCAGCCATAGAGATTTCTGAGCCGATGTTGGCCAGCGCACGATGGTTGCCGGATCGGCGAGGCTTGCTTCAAAGGTCTCTTCGAAGGACCGCCCGGCGCAGGTGGACGCTTTTCGGCCCGTCCTGAGATTGTGCTCCTGGATCTGCCGGTCGACGTGGTGTTTCAGATCTTCAAAGGGAACAGCCCGGCTGGCATAGTTCTCCGGTTTTGCATCCGGGCTGTTGCCGGTATAGGCCCCGGCGCAAACAGGATGGCGGGCAATGTCGTCCGTCAGATCGCGGAACGCCCGCTCGATCGGCTTGGACTGGCCGGAAAACGGCTTGGTCCAGGAAAGCTCAATGCCAAGGGCAACCAGAAGCCCGCGCGGGTCCTCATCGCGCACCTTGAAGCGGTAGCGGGTCGGGGCGCCGCCGGTGATCCATTTGGAGGCAAAGGCACGGCCATTATCCAGCGTGATCTTGTCCGGAATGCCATAACGCTCAACCATATCACCAATGGTTAGGCGCACGGTCTCCTTGTTTTCGCTTTCCGACAAGCGCCAGGCGACGAACTTGCCGGAATAAAGATCCTGAAGGGCGATAAGACAGGGCCGGATGATGTCGCCATTCGGCATGCGGGCAAAAACATCAAGCGTGTGGCCATCCATGTTGACCGCTTCCATGGCGTGTAGGTGATGGCGGGTGCGCCGCTGCGCCGGGTATAGCGCCTTGGCCTTGTCGCGGCCCTCGCGGGCCAGAACCTGAACGGCGCGGGGGACTTCAGTGTCGAGACGGCGGCGGAGGGCGCGTTCGGAGGGGATTTTGCCCCAATCGTGTTCTCTGGCAGCGGAGACAACACGGCGATAACAGGCCGACAGGGACGGTTGTTCTGGCCTTAAGTAATCGGATTTGAAGGTTTCCCAGGCGTCTTCGTGGCACTCGGCGCGCTCGGCACGGCGATTGGCCTGCACAGAATTTTTGGGCGCTAGCGCTGCCAGCCAGTCCTCGCGGGGGTGTCCCTGGATCTGGCCATACCAGGCATAGAGGGTGGCAATGGCAATCCCGGCCCGTTTTGCGGCCATGCGCATGGCAGCGGTCTGGTTGAGGCCTGCGAACTTGAGGTCTTCCACCTCCTGAAGGGCGTTTAAACGCTGTTTACAGAGGGTTTTATTGTGCGCTGACAGGGCCTCATAGCGTTTCCAGAGGTCTTTCCGGCGCCGCCTGGCATTCTTGTCGGTGTCTTCCGAAAATTCCTGGGCGAGGATCGACAGCCGCAACTGGGCAGCTCTTGGCAACAGGGCAATGTGATATTCCCGGCCGCCGCCGCGGCCCTGTCGTTTGCGGGCATAAAGCGGATTTTCCTGCCAGCCTTCCGATCGTGCCAGCGCCTCCAGCCCCTGACGGGTCTGCGGCAGGTCCGGTAGACGGACCGCGGCGAGCTCTGACAGGGAAAACCAGCTGGTCATGAGCGGCCCGATCCCCCAGACTTGTGTCTTTTGATGACAACGGGAACAGAACGCAGGGTTTTAAGCTGTTTGGCGAGATCCCGTTGTTCCTGCTGGAGGCGGGCAATCTCGGCAAGACGGGCTTCGTCCCCTTCAAGGATCAAAAGCCCTTCTTCTGAGACGACCAGATCCCAAAGCCAGGTGGCGCCGGTGGCCCGGACGAAGGCCTTGAAGCGCACCAAAGAGATATCGTGGGTTGTCTTGCTCTCGGCGGTATAGGCATCAAGGGAGGCTCTGGAGAGATTGGGAAGCCCCAGATACTGCGCCATACGCGCGGCAATGACGGGCCGGTTGTGAGGGCATTCGCGGATCGCTCGCGCCATCGCCCGTTTGATCTTTGAGCGGAAGCGGTCCGGATCGATGCTCGCCGAGACGCTGCGCACCGGAAACAGCGCTTCCTGAAAGAGATCAAACTGGTCCGGGTGCGGCTTCATTATTCGGCGGCCTCCATTTGAGAAGGCTGGTCCGTCCGCACAATATAGTCGCAAAACCGCTGTCGGGTTTCTGTACCCGCCCGCTGCCAGGCGTTGACAAGATCGGAAAAAGCCTTGGCCTCGGGGTCCGGCCGTTTGGGTTTGGGCCGGTCATCAATGGCGGTCAGCACCATCTTGAGATCCGGTTCCTGTTTGAAAGCGGCAGCAGCCTGTTTCTGTTTGACCGGTTCCAGCCGTGAGAGTTTGAGAAGGGTCGACTGGTTGTCGGCAATCTCCGTGCCTTTGACGGCAGAGCGCAGATCGGCATGCAAGTTGAGAGCGATCTGGCTAAGGCGCTTGATGGTCTTGGGGTGCAGGCCGAGCCGCTTGGCCGTGTGGTCGGAAAACCCATGACTCTCCGAAGGGACAACTTGTCCCTTCGGGTTCCGCGCTGAAATCTTCTGGATTTTACCATGCCGCTCTTCCCAGAGTTCCCGGTATTTGAGAACGGCAACAGCCCGGTCAATGACGGAGAGTTCGTTGCGATGCAGGTTCTCCGCAATCTCCAGAAGCTGAGCGTCAGCCTGGTCGGCTTTGAGGACAAAACAATCGATTGTCTCAATCGCCAGAAGTTCGGTGGCGCGAAGACGATGGAGACCGGCAATCAGGGTGTAGCTGCCGGCTTTGGCCCGGGGCGTTGCCCGGACCGTGATCGGGTTCATCAGACCGTATTCGGCTATCGACCCGGAAATGACACGGGCAAGGTCTTCGTCCAGGTTCCGGAGACGGGTGGAGATCGAGATTTTGGAGAGAGACAGGGACTTGAACTCGGCCATCAGGCAGCCCCCTCCAAATCAGAAGAGGGCAGGGTGCGGTCGACCTGGAAGTGATAGCGCGTGGCAGCTGCCTCGGCGATCTGACTGTAATGCGCGGCAAAGACCGGACACTCCAGACGCTCATTGATGGTCTGAAGCGCCCGGTTGACCGCCTCGCGGGATCGCTCTTGTGAGGAGACAACACGGCGTTTGGGCAAATTGAACTCGGTGACCATCAGGTGCATGACAATCTGGCGGGCAAGGGCTGCATCAAACCAGTCGTGCGGCGGATCAATCACCGCATCGACGCTCAAATGGGGAAAGCCGTCACGTGTCGCAGACACGCATGCGAAATAGACCGAATTCAGCAAGTCCAGGCTGTTGTGGAGGTTCATCATGACAAATCTCCATCAGGAAAAAAGTGGACGCGCCTGCCTGTGGCGGGGGGACAGCAGGCGCGCCGATCCTCAAGCCTCGTCTGAGACGAAGTACAAGACCGAGCCTTGAGAAGATGGGATTCTGTCCGGTGTGGGTTCATGACGGGACACCAGAAATCTGGCTGCAACTGGCCATGACTGCGAAAAGAAGACTGAAAGCCAACACAACAAAAAGAAGCGCTGTCTCATGGCGTGCCGCCGGTATCTTTACGTGTTGCCGGAACGGGTTTTCCGGTCTGCCGGCATTGTCACAGTTATTGTCTAATTCGACAGGCGGTTTTGCCGTTGCGCGCAAGTCGCTGCCGGGCCAGACTTTCTGGAGAAGTTTACAGATCGCATGGGACGCAGCGGCAACAAGGGTTTGGTGAAGCCGGGCCATCTCACGCAGCCTTTGTGGAAGCTGTGCTTGAAGCGGCTTTCTGGCTGGCAGACTCGGCTTCGTATTTGGTAGACAGAATACGGGATGTTCGAATGGGATAGCGGTCCGGGAAGAGATCTTCGACCGGAACGCTCAAGAACCTGGCCAGGGCAGCTTCCGCCTTGCGATGGGTTCTCGCCCAGACACCCCGGAAAGACTTGGGATTGATGCCCTCCCGTATTGCAAGAGCCGTCAGGGTCATGCCCTGGCGATGCAATTCGGCTTTGATGGCGTGTTTATCCCATAGTTTTCCGGTCATCGGATGTCTCCGGCGGCACCGGCTTGTTGCAGCAAGCCGGTTTATGTCGAGGGTGAAAACGCAATCGCGGGGTGCATGTGCAGTCCGCTGCAATTATAGATAAACAACATTCGCGCTTTTGTAAAGCGCAAATGTAGTCTTTGGTGATTTTTTGTGGCTAGACCGGAGAGCGAACCCAAAACTGATTTAGGTCGGCGGCTTCGTGACGTGCGTAAAGCCTGCGCTGTGCCCGATCGTGAGGCCTTCGCGAAGATCCTTGCTGTAAGCAAGAACTCAATTGCTCACTACGAGCGCGGGGAACGAACCCCAGATGCGTCGGTTCTCGAAGCTTATCTTGATCGCTTTGGCGTAAACCTGAATTGGTTGATATCAGGTCAAGGCCCGATGTTCCTGAACGGTGCGCCGCCTGAGCCAGGCGGATCTTCACCCGACAGCGGCAAGCCGATGGTCCAGTCCGATGTCTTTCGCGAGACCGGCAAGCTGGTCCAGGACAGCCACCGGGAAAAGGGCGTGAGCCTGCCCCCCGAAGCCCATCTCGCCGAAACCGTCGCCCGCTATAACGAGTTGAGCGCCGCAGCCGCCAATCCGTCCGATGAAGCCGAGCTCCGCGCGCTGTTCCCCTGGCTGAAACTGCGCATTGCCCGCGATCTCGAAGCCGCCCGGTCTGCCCCCGGCACCGGCAAACGGCCGGCCTGACGCTGGTCCGGGGTGCGCAATAATAACACTGAAAAAATTGCTAATCAATTTTCGGGATTTCGGGAAGGAACTGGCCACGCCGGTTTGATCACGTTCTTGATGTTCCGCTCATAGCCGGTATTCAGGCGTTTCGCGGCGAAGGGGCGGAGTGAGGCCAAAGTGACTTCCTGCGCGGTGCGCTGAGTTTGAACCTTGGGTGGAAAGCGGCCATACACTGCGGTCTGCACCGAAGCCGGTGCAGTGGACTAAGCCCAAGTCTGAACAAGTCTTTCCTGCTTGTTTCTTGCAAAACAGTTGTTTTGTTAGCAACCGATGTTACCATTTGTCGTACTTGCCGAGTGAATAGATCATTATCTGATTGGCCACCAGAAATTCTAATGCCTGATCGATGATTTCTGGGGTTCCGATTTTTGCTTCTCCCAACCGAGGATTAAACGTGCAGGGTGCAGCTCCACTTTACTCGAGCTCACGCTAAGAAATTTGCACTTCTCATGGCCCGGAGCTCTCTGAAGAAAAGCCGAAGCGCCGCGTGAGTTCAGGCAGGTTTTGTAGCTTCCAACCCTGGCGATTGATTGAACCGGACCGCTCTGCGGAAGAGCGTCACTTAACAGGGAGTTCTCGAGAATGCTCACAAAAACCCTCAAACTGGGCACACTGTCTTTCGCCGCAGGATTGGCGATGTCATCCGCGCTGATGGCGCAAAATGTGACTTTGAATTATGCGACGAATACCCCGCCCAACAACGTCCGCGGGGAGGCTGAGTCGATCTTCCTCGAAGAATTGGAGACCGCTTCTGGTGGCGAGATTTCCGTTGTTCCCTATTGGGGTTCGTCACTGATCCAGGGCCGTGAAATCCTTGGCGGTGTGCGGGACGGCATCACAGAGATGGGTTTTGTAAACATCAATTATTACCCGAACCAATTGCTGCTCAACAGTGCCTTCAATCTCTTCCCCAAAGGACCTTCTGACTATGAAGATATCGTCTGGTCGTTCGAACAGATGTACGAACGCATTCCAGAACTGAACGAAGAGTTTGCAAACCAAGGGCAACGGATCGTTCACATGTACGGTGTCACGCCGTATGCTGGCGTGTTCAAATCTGAAGTCACCAGCCTTGAAGCGATGGAAGGTTTGCGCGTACGTGCTGCTAGCCGTTGGTACCTGAACCTTCTAGAGGGCGCCGGTGCGACCCCAGTTTCCATGCCTTGGGGCGACCTTTACCAAGGCCTGCAAACCGGTGCAATCGACGGCGTTTTCACAAACCTGGACGGCATCCATCGCGCAAGCCTCGATGAAGCTGCTCAGAACGTATTCTTTGTACCAGACCTCTGGCTGGCCATTCCGTTCGCCATCACGATCAATGAGAGTAAGTGGCAGTCGCTGACTGACGAGCAAAAAGCCGCTTTTGAGTTGGCTTCTGAACGTGCCACGGCGCGTTACTCAGAGATCTGGAACGCCTCCATCGAAGACATCCTCCAAGCACAGCGCGACGCGGGCTACACGGTCAACGTTGCAGCAATTTCCATTGCAGATGCCTTCGCCGAACTGCCGGAAGTCGCAAACAACCAAGCGACTTGGGCCACCGAGGCGCGGGATGCCGGTGTAAGCGATCCCGAGGCAATTCTTGAGCAATTCAGGACGGTTATTAGCGAAGCAGTCGCTCGCTGACACTCGGAGCAAATCGGAGAAGTGGTACCTGCCAAGGTGCCACTTCTCTCAGGATGGGAGGGAAATTCATGAAATACGTGCTCGACGGAACCACGAATGTGCTCGCCGAAATATGTGGATGGCTGCTTCTAATTGTGATGGGCTTCATCACTACCGATCTTATTAGCCGTGCACTCGGTACGCCCATCTATGGTGTCTCTGAGAGCGCGATGTTTGTAATGATCGCTATTGTTTACCTTGGATTGCCTTACGCTGAAAAAACACAGACCCACGTTCGTGTTGAACTGGTCCTGGATAGGCTACCGACCAAAGCGGCAGCTATCTTGGATTTGCTCGTTTACCTCCTCGTCGCCGGCACCATGATCCTTATTCTTTACGCGGTAGGCTTGAATGCTCAGAACGCATTGGCAAGTCGGCAGGCGATCGCAGGACCAACGCCACTGCTAATTTGGCCCGTGAAGTTCGTCATGGTTGCGGCTCTGGCGCTCTACTGCCTGCAAATCCTCAGCACAGTTTTCGGCATGCTTCGCAAAATCGGCGAAGCCAACCCACAAGAACAGAAAGGGCAGTAGCCATGGATTTTTTTACGACCGTTGGCATACTTGGTGTTGCGGGTCTTCTGTCGCTGCTTCTGGCGGGCATGCATCTTGCCGTGGCATTTTTGTTCGTGGCTTTTAGCGGCGTTTTCGTGCTCCTCAATTGGAATGCTGCAATCGCTCTCGCAGGCGAAACGCTTTATTCTTCCATAGCAACGCCCACCTACACGGTGTTGCCGCTTTTCGTGCTGATGGGGGCTTTCGCAGCAGCAAGCGGGTTTGCTGAACAAGCTTACAAATCGATACACAGAGCGGCGGCCCGCATCCCGGGATCATTGGCTATCGCAACTTCATTCGGGAGCGCAGCATTCGCAACGATTTGCGGTTCATCTCTTGCGACAGCGAGCGTGTTCGGCCGCATCGCCTATCCTGAAATGCGCCGCTACGGATATGATCGCGGGTTCGCGCTGGGTTCGATCGCCAGTTCCGGAACATTCGCCTCAATGATCCCGCCCAGTGGCATGTTCATCCTCTTTGCGATCTTTACGGAAACATCGATTGGGCAGTTGTTCATGGCGGGCATCATTCCAGGTCTGCTTACAGCGACGGTTTATGCCATTTCGATGTATTGGCGCGCGAAGCGAAACCCAAAACTTGCGCCAATTTCTGAAGAAGAACATGCCGTAACCCCAAAAGATCGCGTAAAAGCGCTCAGGGGTTTGTGGCAGATCGCACTTCTTGGAACACTGGTCATCGGCGGGATGTATGCTGGGTTCTTTACTGCAACCGAAGCCGGCGCCATCGGCGCTATTGGAACACTGCTCTTTGGACTAGCAAACGGTCCGCTGCGGAAGCTGGATAACTTCAGAGGGGCGTTGCGGGAGTCTGCGCAAATCACCGCAACTCTGTTCTTTATTATTATCGGTGCGATGTTCTTCAGCAGGTTCTTGGGACTAACCCGCATTCCGTACAACCTAACGCTTTTCTTAGAAAGTTGGGATGTCCATCGCCACTTCATCCTCGCACTGATCCTGCTGACGTGGTTCGTGCTGGGAATGCTGATCGCGCAGACCGCAGTTTTCGCTCTCACATTGCCTATTCTGTTCCCTATCGTTGTAAACTTGGGGTACGATCCGATCTGGTTTTGCGTTGTGGCAATGAAGATGAATGAAATTGCGGGCGTGACACCGCCTGTCGGATTGAATGCATTCGGTCTGGCAGGATCGGCGGGGCCTGACGTCAGGGTGGAGCATGTCTATCGAGGCGTATTCCCTTTCATCATGTGCGACGTTTTCGTACTTATCTTATTGATCATGGTGCCGAGCATTGTGACTTTCCTCCCGAGCATGATGTACTGATAAGACTTTGATCAATTTTTATGCGGCTGGCGATCAATTGCCGGCCGCTTAGCGTTTTACTTTGGCAAAATTTACTTGATCTAGTTCCGCTTCAGCGCCCTTCGGAGCCAATTCTTGAAGGAACGTATAACGGGGTCACTGCTGTTGGAGGGCAGGTGGACAAGGTGGTAACCAGTTTCGAGTTCTATCGTCTTTTCGGTCAGTTGTGTCACCCGCTCAGCAGATAGATCATCGGCGACAAGGCACTCCTTGACCAGTGCGGCTCCTTCGCCATTAATAGCCGCCGCGATCACCATCCATTGTTGCGAAAACTCTCTGAAAACGAGCCCGTCGACTTGCTTCATGCCGAGTAACTTCAGATATTCTGCCCAACCTGGATAGTTGGCAATAAGCCGGGGGTGCCGATCGACAAGCAGTGGCAGGCAAGATATGAACGACAATTCCTCATCAAGCGCTACGTCTTGAACCAGAGTTTTCGATGCCACCAAAACAAGCTTGTCTTTCGCAAGTTCAGTTGAGGCAAATGAACCAAAGTCGCCAGTCCCATACCGGATACCGACATCGCCATCTGACTCTTCGAATTTTCCGAAAAGCTCGGTTGTCTTGACCGATATCTCAATATCCGGCCACTTTTCCCGAAAGTCCTGCAAGCGTGGCATTAGCCATTTCATGGCGAATGAGGACGTTACCGAAACAACAAAACTCTTTCTGACATTTGGACGAGAAATGGCAGAGGTGGCTGCTCGCAGCGTTCCGAATGCAGTGGACACAGCGGCGTAATACTCTAGCCCTTCGTTAGTGAACTCAAGACCCCTGTTGTTGCGACGAAAGAGTTTGCAACCAATCCACTTCTCAAGTTGTGCGATCTGTTGGCTGACGGCTCCTGCAGACACCCCAAGTTCTTGAGCAGCTCTTGCAATGTTGTGGTGTCGGCCGGCCTGTTCAAAGGCACGGACCGCGTTGAGTGGGGGTAGGTTTTCTCTCATCCCTCATCTGTCATCAGAAAATCTAACTTCAAAACGACTATTACTCACTACGTGCCAATGCACAAGTCCGGTAACATCGTCGTCAAGCTTGCAAGATGGAGGACACTCGCGTTGGCAGATGCATCAAAAGAAACGCTCGAAATTCTGTCGCGGCTTGTCGGCTTCGATACGGTCAGCGATCGGTCCAACCTCGGATTGGTTGGTTATGTGGAAGACTACCTCCGCGATCTGGACATTCCTTTTGAAACAATTCCAACCGAGGACGGTACCAAAGCGAGCATTCTTGCGAGGATCGGCCCCCAAAGGCCTGGTGGTGTTATCCTGTCAGCACACTCTGACGTAGTGCCAGTCGAGGGGCAGGATTGGTCTAGCAACCCTTTCGAACTTAGAATTGAAAACGGGCGTGCGTATGGACGTGGTACTTGTGACATGAAAGGTTTCTTTGCGTCTGTCCTCGCCGCTGCTCCGAAATTCAAAGCCGAACACTTGGAGACACCTATATACTTCGCATTTTCCTATGATGAGGAAGTCGGATGTGCAGGCGTTGCTCCGCTGATCCAGAGAATAAGGGAAATCTGCGATGGACCACGAGCATGTATTGTCGGCGAGCCGACCGGCATGGAGCCAGTGACAGCACATACCGGTAAGCAGATATTTCAGTGCGATTTTTTTGGCACGCCGATGCACTCTTCGCTCGCCCCGAGAGGCCGCAATGCAATCACCGCCGCTGCAGAAGTACTCAACGAGCTGAACCGTTTTGTAGCGGAACTATCTTGCTTCAAAACCTCAGATACGCGCTTCCCGATAACGCATCCGACTATAAACGTCGGTACGATCGAGGGTGGCAAAGCAACCAACATTGTGGCCGAGTATTGCAAGTTCGTTGTTGAGTATCGCCACCCGCCGGGGACGCCTGAAAATGCCCTTCGCGACGAGCTGTCGACCATTTTCGCCGCTATCCCCGACCAGATGGGCAGGTTTCGCGAAACAGCTTCTTACCCTTCATTCTTGTTACCCAACGGCTCTCGAGCACTGGACTTGGTTCAGCAGGAGGGAGAACCGCGCCAGACACACGCGGTGAACTATGGAACAGAGGCAGGCTTATTTGCAGAAGCTGGGATCGACACGGTCGTCCTGGGACCAGGTGACATACAGCAGGCACATCAACCAGACGAGTTCATCGAACTTTCAGAGCTCGCTTCATGCGATGCATTTCTGCAGGAGCTCTGCGCAGAGTTATCGAAAGGAACGCTGGCATGTCAGCTTCCAGCCTGATTTCCGCCCATTCTCTCGGTGAATTTGCAGAAGCGGCGTCAGCGCTTCCGCCAATTACTCATCAAGCGGCGCGTGAATCCGCGCAGTTGGCCGTTGCAGACACCATTGCTTGCATCATTGCCGCTGTAGACGATCCCGCAACTTCCATAGTGAGAGAAACTGCTGTCAATACTGGGATGGGCCGGTGTTCCGCTATTGCGACGTCAGCGCCACTTTCCACTGAAGCGGCTGCAATGCTTAACGGCACGGCGGCGCATGCACTTGATTTTGACGACAACTACTTGCCGGCAGTGACCCATGCTTCTGCGGTACTTGTTCCGACACTGCTGGCATTAGGTGAAGAATGTCAGGTCGCAGGGACGGACCTGATTGATGCTTACATTGTAGGGCTTGAGATCCAAGCTTGGCTTGGCGCGCAAATGTCTCCGGACCACTATGTTGCAGGATGGCATGCAACATCGACCATAGGAACGATTGGTGCCGCTGCGGCAGCGGCGCGTTTGCTACGATTGCCGGACGGACAGTTTCGCAATTCGATCAGCATTGCTTGTTCCCTGGCGGGCGGCTCAAAGGTGCAAATGGGGACGATGACAAAGCCGCTGCATGCTGGTCTTGCCGCCCGATCCGGGGTCCTCGCATCAAAACTTGCGCTGGCAGGCATGGAGGCCAATTCAGAACCTATGTCCGGCGAATGGGGCTTTGTTGCCATGCATCATGGCCGACGCGAAACTGCAAGGACAAACCGAACGGATTTCTCCGTAGTAACCGACGGTCTTGCACAAAAGCGCTTTCCCTGTTGTGCCAGTGCACATCGAAGCCTGGACGCGATAGTACAACTGCGGTCGGAGCATGGCTTTGGGCCCGAAGACATTGAAGCGATCGAAACGACGATCCCATCGTCCAATTTCCGTAATTTGCGATTCAATCAGCCCAGGAACGAAAAAGAAGCAAGATTTTCAATGACCTATTGCGCGGCGCTTGCCGCCATTCAAGGTCACCTCAGTCTTTCCGACTTTGAACCTGATGCTGTTAATCGGGCTCCAGTTCGAGAGTTGATGTCTAAAGTGACCATGAAAGATGCTGGACCCGAATCCGATGAAGGTACAGGAATTTGGGATTTTCCTGCACACACACGCATCAGATTGCGGGACGGTTCAGATTTCGAACTGTCCATCGAACAGCCAGTGGGAACCAAATTTTCTCCGTTGAGTTTAAAAGATAATGAGCGAAAATTTGAAGACTGCGTTGGTCAAAAACTATCTGGCGAGAGTAAAGAACATCTGAAAAGCGTGATTAAGAACATCGAAAACCGCCAATTAAATGAACTCACCGGACTTTTAAGAAAGGCGTCCGCCTCAGAACTGGAATCAGTCTGATGAGCACGCCCAAACATCAACGTACCGAAACCGATGCTCTTGGCAGTGTATGCTTACCCAAAGACGCGTATTGGGGTGTGCATACTGAACGTGCAAGGTGTAATTTTGCAATTTCCGGAATCACCCTGGGGCAATATCCGTGCCTTGTCAGTGCGCTTGTCCAGATTAAACATGCCGCCGCCATTACAAATGGTAAGCTCGGCGTAATCGAACCAAATATATCACAAGTCATCCAAGAAGCGTGCATAGATATAGTACGGCAGGATTACACAGAACAATTTGTTGTTGACATGATACAGGGTGGTGCAGGCACTTCCTCAAACATGAACGCGAACGAGGTGATTGCAAACCGGGCAATTGAACTGTGCGGTGGGGTAAAGGGCGATTATCACGTCATACACCCGAACGATCATGTGAATGCATCGCAATCCACGAATGATGTTTACCCAAGCGCGATTAAACTCGCCGTGTTGAAGGAGCTGGATCGCCTTCTTATCCAAATGGAAGCCTTCAAAACGGTCTGTATTGAGAAGCGGGACGAGTTCAGCACGATACTCAAACTGGGCCGCACACAGTTGCAAGACGCGGTTCCAATGACGCTGGGTCAGGAGTTTGGAGCATACTCGACGACGATTGAAGAAGACATCGCAAGGCTCCGGGAAAGCACAGTACATCTATGCGAATTGAATATAGGCGCAACCGCGATCGGGACAGGCATCAACGCTCCTGTTCGCTTTTCGGAGCATTGCGTTGAAGAGCTGAGGAGACTTAGCGGCTTTAACCTTCGCATCGCTGAGAACCTGATTGAAGCGACGTCAGATGCCGGTGGCTTCGTCCTGTTTTCCGGAGTCGTAAAGCGAGCCGCGATCAAGCTTTCGAAGGTCTGCAACGATCTTAGGTTACTGTCCAGCGGGCCGCGTGGTGGGTTAGGAGAAATAAGACTTCCAGCGGTCCAGGCGGGATCGTCAATCATGCCAGGCAAAGTTAACCCGGTCATTCCTGAGGTTGTGAATCAGATTGCGTACATGATTATGGGCAACGACGTGACGATTAGTTGCGCGGCTGAGTCAGGACAACTCCAGCTGAATGCCTTCGAGCCGGTGATTGCCTTTCGACTCCTGAATTCAGTTCGTTTGTTGACGGAAGGGTTTGCCACTCTGACCGACAAGTGCATTCGCGGCGTTGAAGCTGACGCTGAAAAATGCCGACAAAACCTGAATATGAGCATCGGTCTCGCGACGTACCTTAACCCCGAAATTGGCTACGCCGCGTCCTCTGATCTCGCCAAGCAGGCATTGCTAGAGGGGCGGACAATTAGCGACGTGGCCGAAGCATATCAAGAAGGGTTGAGTAGAGCGATCGATCAGGGTTTGTCCATAGCGCAGGGGCAATAAGAGACTTGCAAAGCGGCTGCGCAAGCGAGGATGGACCAATATGGGGTATGATCTCTCTATCCACGACGTCACGATTTTCGACGGGACCGGGGCAGAATCATACGTGGCGAGTGTTACGGTCAACCTTGGCAAAATCGTTAGTATTGGAGCTCCTGAAAAGGCGCGATGCACGATCGATGGTCATGGTTTGGCGCTTGCTCCGGGTTTTATTGATGTTCACACGCATGATGACGTCGCACTCATCGCGACGCCGGATATGCGGAACAAGATTCGTCAAGGTGTGACGACGGTTGTCACCGGGCTCTGCGGCTATTCGGCGGCGCCGTTTCCAAAAGGAAAGCCACCCCCGCAAGAGTACGGTATCTTGCTGCGGAACAATCAAGACACGTTCGAAACCTTCTCAGATTATCTTGAAGCCGTTGAAAAAGCACGTCCGGCCCTCAATTGGCTTCCGCTAGTTGGTCATTCCACGCTGCGAATTGCAGCAATGGAAGATCTGAACCGAACCGCCAATGATGAAGAGATCTGCACAATGTCCCGACTGCTGCGCGATGCAATGGAGGTGGGGGCTGCTGGTCTGTCAACGGGATTGGCCTACGACATGGCGGTGCACGCACAAGAAGACGAGATTGTCTACTTGGCGAGAAATCTTCAGGAATTTGCCGGCCTGCACGTCACTCATATTCGTGATGAAGCAGACGGATTAATTGATGCGACTATGGAAGCGCTGAGAATTGGTCGTCGCGCGAACGTTGGTACCGTGTTCTCGCATCATAAAACGATCGGTTCCCAAAACTGGGGGGCAACGCAGGAGAGTCTAGAAATCATTGATAATGCAAGTTCGCAGCAGGAAATAGCTCTGGACGCCTATCCCTACACTTTCTCTTCAACGTCCCTTACACCAGCCCGCGCCAGGAGGGGCGGTAAGGTGACAATCACTCGCAGCGATCCGATGCCATCAGCGGCCGGTCGTGACCTTGACGAAATCGCAAAAGAACTTGGCTTTACGACGGATCAAGCGGTTGAAGCTCTGATGCCAGCTGGAGCATTGTTTCATAGCATGTGCGAAGATGACGTGTGTCGCGTGCTTTCTCATCCGAAGTGTATGATTGGGTCGGATGGTCTTCCATTTGATCCCGTCCCACATCCCCGACTTACAGATAGCTTTCCGCGGGTGCTCGGGCATTATGTCCGCGATCACAAGGTTCTGACACTCCCGGAGGCAATAAGAAAAATGACTAGTTTGCCGGCTCAAGTTTTCGGGCTGAAATCGCGTGGCGTTATCGAGTTGGGCAACGCGGCTGATTTAGTTCTCTTTGATCCCTCGCGCATTAGAGAGGGAGTTTCATTATCGAATTTTGCCAACGGTATTGAAGCGGTAATTGTTAACGGTGTGGGTGCTGATAAGAGATCTGGACAACGCCTCCGATCACATAGATCGAGCACTGTAGTTTAGCCATTATGCATTAGCCCATTCATATCTATACTTGAATGGTTCGGAAAAAACTGCATTTCTTCGCCGCCCGATGCAAAACAAGTGGTAAAGTATCACGGTTGTTTGGTTATCGAGATCGATACTGGGGCTTTGGTTGGTCCGCTAGATCGAGGCCAGACTGGTTTCAGAGATTGAGTTGTGTCTCAAAATCTTCGCGTTCAGGTTTTGGTTCGTTCCAGTTATTCGCCATACAGGGCACTGATGGCCTTTGTGGGCCGTTACTACCGTTCGGCCACAGATCCGTATTGTCCGCTCTGCGGGCGTTAAACCGGTGTGCGACGAAAGCCCGCTTTTCGACCAATGTTCCATAATGGACGTTATCCGTGACTGGGTGACTTGCATGTTCCCGCTGTCCAAGGGGACAGGGAAGGGACCCTCCAATCTCCGGAAATCGGAGACTTTTGCGTTGAGATCGTGCTCGCCGCGAACGCCATCATCTTAGGTTTGACCGCGGCAAAGCCCAAGCGCCCTGCAAACACCCGTAAACCGCCGATAAATGCGCATTGAACAGCATTTGAAATTCCGGTTATCTGGCGTGCCGGGACATGGATTTACGGGCCCTCGGAGAACGTGAGTGTCAAACGACTGGCTGTTTTCCAATCATCTATCGTCGCTTAACACACTGAATAAATGCATTATTTCGCGAAATCCCACCTAATGCCGGATAATCCCGTCAATTCCAGTCTCAAGTGTCAAACAACAACGGGCGTTTTTAAAAAGGGGCGCAGGCTTCAACGGGGCCAACGTCCGAAATGGGCGCGCAAAGCGGAAGTTCGTCGACGGAACGTTCGATGATAGCTTTGGGGGATTACCAACAGCCCGTCGAAGTGCCGTTCAATAGCCTGCGGACTGGCGGATTTGCTGAAGACCCATGATAGAGCCTTTTTGGCGCGGGATCAGAACCATTGATCTTGCCTGTTGCCTGGTTTTTAAGGCTCGCGTTCTTCCAAAACCTTCTTGGCAACCCGGAAGCATTCCAGTGCCTGCGGGACGCCGCAATAGATGCCGATCACATGGATGATGGCGCGGATTTCCTCTTTGGACACACCATTGGTGACAGCGCCGCGGCAATGGGTTTCCCACTCGGTCATCTTGCCGAGCGCGCCAATCATGGCAAGGTTCATCATGGAACGGGTCTTGGCGTCGATGACATCATCGCCCCAGCCAAAGCCCCAGCACCAGGCTGTCATGGCCTCCTGGAATGGCCGGGTAAAATCGTCGGCGGCGGCAAGGTTCTTCTCCACATACTCCGCGCCGAGTGTCGCCTTGCGTTGGGCAAGCCCTTTTTCAAACAGATCCTGATCCATCAGCCTATCCTGATTGCAATGTTTTTGGTCTGAACGTAGTTGAGCAAAGCCTCGCGGCCCTTTTCGCGGCCATAGCCGGATTTGCCGAAGCCGCCGAATGGCGTTTCGACACCGCCCGCATACCATTCGTTGACAAAGACCTGACCTGCCCGGAGCTGCCGGGAGGCGCGCATGGCGCGGTCTATATTGGCGGTGAAGACCCCGGCCACGAGGCCATAGGGCGTGCCGTTGGCAATCTCGAGCGCTTCGCTTTCATTCCGTGCCTTCAAAACCGACAGCACAGGCCCGAAGACTTCATCGCTGGCGATAGTCGTATCGGGCGCGACGTTCGTCAGAACAGTCGGCTCGAGAAAGTAGCCCAGGCGGTTCATGCGGTGGCCACCGGTTGCGATCACGGCGCCTTCACGCTCTGCTTCAGAGACCATGCCGGCCGCCCGCTGGCACTGCGCTTCAGAGATCATCGGGCCCATGTTATTGCCGAACTCCGGAAACTCGAGACCCGGACCAACCTTGAGACCTTCCGCCATACTGACGATGCCGTCCACCAATCTGTCATGGATGGCTTCATGGGCGATCACGCGGGACATGGCCGAACACACCTGGCCGGCGTTGAAATAAATCCCCCAACGGACATCGGAAAGGAAGGCGTCAAGATCGGCATCATCGTAGACGATTGCGGCTGATTTTCCGCCAAGTTCAAGCACACAGGGCACGACTTTCCGGGCGGCTGCCGCCGCAATGGCGGAGCCTGTTGCGACGGACCCGGTAAAGACGATCTGATTGACCTCAGGGTGCGCGGACAAGGCCGCACCGGCCTCCCTTCCGAGACCGCAGAGGATGTTCAATGCCCCCGCCGGGAGGCCGCAGGCAAGCGCGGCATCCGCAAAATACCGGTTCGTAAGCGGGTCAAGCTCCGGTGTCTTGACGACGACGGCACATCCGACTGCAAGCGCGGCTGAAACAGACCGTGCCGTCATCTCCATCGGATAGTTCCAAGGAATGATCTGGGCGGAAACGGCAAAGGGCTCATGGACAGTAAAATCGAAATACCCGCCGCCCAAGGGAATCGACCGGCCCTCCATTGTTTCGGCCTGATTGCCGTAGTATTCAAAGTACCGGGCTGCGCCTTCAATCTCGAGTTTCGCTTCCCAAAGCGGCTTTCCGGCTTCCCGGGTCAGGATCGGCGCAATCTCGTCAATACGATCCAGTATATACTCGCCCATCTTGCGGACGATCCGGCCCCGCTCTACAGGGCGACGATCCATCCAGGCCCGGCTGTCGCTGACCCGTTTGGCAGCCTTGACCGCGCGGTCGACGTCAGCGGCATCGGCTAGGGCCTGCTCGGCGAGCTTCTCTCCGGTGCCCGGGTCGAGCACATCAAGACGCCCGGCGCCACCTTCCACAAATGCGCCGTCGATGAAGTTATGCCAATAGGCTGGAGTGCCCTTCATCATACCTCCCGCATCCAGCTTTGCAGCGCTTTGACCGAGTGTTCGGAACTCACGCCGCAGTTCGGGTCCAGAACCAGAGGCCCCGGATTGTATCCCCGGCTCTTCAGCCCGCGCTGTACGGATTCTACAAGGTAGATGTCTTCTTCGACCGTAGTGGAGCGATCCTGCACGGCAAGGCGGCGCACGACTTCACTGTCAACGCCGTCAATCGTGTACCAACCCCGCCAGACGATGACGTGATCCACATCGACTGCCCGCCAGTGATAGGTGTTCAGGATGTTGCCCGGATAGACCTGGAAGGAGAACAGCGGCCACAAAAACCAGGAGGAATAGTCTCCGGCGTGTTCGTTGGACCCAAGGTCAATTTCGTAGGTCATGCGCTCCAGGTTTTGGCACTCTGTTGTGTGGCGCAGACAATAGCCTTGTGGCTGTATGTCATAGGTTTCCGGCTTGATCACGCCGGTTGCGAAAGTGGGGTGGTTGATGGGGCAGTGATAACATTCGGAATAGTTCTCGACCGAGACTTTCCAATTGCAGTTTTCTTCGATTTCCACCCATTCAAGCGGACGCAGCCGGTCGATATGCGGCACGAACGCCCGGAGCTCCGCGCGCACGTTGGGAAACCACGCGTCCATTGGCTTGGCCTCGGGGTCGAGATTCACAAACAGGAAGCCGCAAAAGTCCTCGATGCGCACCGGGGTCAGACATATCTGCTTGCGGTCGAAGCCCGGCACGGAGTTGACGTTCGGCCCAGAGCGGAGACCGCCGGTCAGCTCGTAGGTCCAGCTGTGATAGGGACAGACGAGCAGTTTGGTGTTGCCTTCGCCTTGAACCAACTGGTGCGCGCGGTGCTGGCAAACGTTGTAATAGGCCCGTAAAACGCCAGCCCTGTCGCGCAGGCAGATGATGCTCTCGCCTGCAATGTCGACTGTGAAATAGTCTCCGGCTTTTTCAAGAAGAGAGACGTGACCTGCGAATTGCCACGTTCGAGCCAGCAGGCCCGCCTGTTCCCGTTCAAAGTGTCCCGGATCCGTGTAGTACCGGGCTTCAAGCGAGCGGATAAGCTGGCTGTGTGCGTTCATCAGCGGTCCTTCCATTCTTCCTGATAAAGGCCCATGGCGTGGCGGCGGTTGTGAAACCGTTCAATGCTTGCAATGACTTCGGGCGGTGCATCGGCAATGACGAAGGCGAGAAGTGTTTCCAGAAGCGCGATGGTCGAGACAGAGGACGGAAAAAATTGAGGCGTCTCTGCATCAATGATGAACGCGTGGTCGCTGCCGACCACAATCGGCGAGGCGGCGCTATCGGAAATGGCGATAATGGTCAGGCCGAGTTCGCGGGCCACGTCAACGGCATCAATCACATCCGTGCGGTAGGGCTTGCAGGTCATGGCGACAAGCACGTCCCGCTCATCGGCCCGCGCAAGATCATCTGTTGCCACGGATCCCATGCGCGGGATCGTCCAGATGGTGTCGACCGCCATATCAGATAGATAGGTGAAGTTGCGGGCGTTGGAGTTGTTCACGCCAACGCCGAGCACATAGGTGTGCCGCGCATTCACGATGGCGTCCGCTGCGCATTTCATCGCGTCGGCATCTGTCGCCGCAAACGTGTTTTCGATGTTTGAAATCGCACAAGCCGCCATTTCGGCAAACAGCTCCCCAAGCTGCCCCCCTCTTGAAAGCGACTGCAGCCACCGTGCGCGGTCTGGGAAATCTGTGCCACGGCGCCGGATGGCTTCGCGGAACGGGTGCCGGAAATCCTCATACCCCTCGAACCCGACCGAGCGCGCCATGCGCACAAAAGTGTTGGGTTTCACACCGGCTGCATCTGCAATCTCGCGGATTGAACTCACGCTCACATCGTTTGGATTATCAAGCACATAGCTTGCAGCCTTGCGCAGCTCTGGTGTCAGCTCCTCAAGCTCGGACGCGAGCGTTTCCAGAACATCCGCCGGTGCAATCGAGTCTGTTTTTGGTACATTCATATCATTCATAATTGACGAGCGTACAATTGTACGTTTACGCTGTCCATCAGAAAATCGCCAGCAATGGAGATCAGCCTTGGCGGACCTTGGAACATCAAAACTCCCTTCGTCAGCTCGCGTCGTCATCGTTGGCGGCGGCATCATGGGATGCGGACTTGCCTACCACCTGGCCCATGAAGGCTGGTCGGACGTTGTGCTGCTGGAAAAGGCCGAACTGACCTCGGGTTCCACTTGGCATGCGGCAGGGCAGATCACGCATTCGACCTCCAGCTTTGGCCTTGGAAAATGTGTCGGCTACAACATTGATCTCTATTCCGGTCTTCTGGAAGAAGAGACCGGCCAATCCGTGACATGGCATGGCTGCGGATCATTCCGGCTGGCCTACACCGAAGATGAGATGGACTGGCTGCGCCACACCATGAGTGTTGGCCGGGCCCTGCAGTTTCCGATGGAACTAGTCGGGCCAGAGCGGATCCGGGAGTTGCATCCCTTCTATAATCTGGACGGCGTTCTCGGCGCCTTGCACACGCCGGATGACGGCCATGCGGATCCCTCTGGCGTCACCCAGGCGCTGGCGATCGGCGCGCGAAAGCTGGGCGTGAAAATCATCCGCCGCTGCCGCGCGAAGGACATCAAGCAACTTGAGACCGGCGAGTGGAAAGTCTTCACCGAACTCGGCGATATTACTTGCGAACATGTGGTCAATGCCGGTGGGACCTATGCGCGGCAGATGGGCGAATGGAGCGGCCTGCAATTGCCGATGACCTCCATGACCCACCACTATATCGTCACCGACACGGTGCCGGAGTTCCTGGAGCTAGACAAAGAACTTCCGGTCATTCGCGACGACAAGCTGGTCTCCGGCTACATCCGCATGGAGCAGAAATCCGGACTGATCGGGATTTACGAGAAGGAAAACCCGAACACGGTTTGGGAGGACTTCTGCCCATGGGAAGCCGAGAACGAACTGTTTGACGCCGACTATGACCGGATCATGCCCTGGCTGGAAAACGCCATGGACCGGATGCCGATTTTCGCAGAGCTGGGCATCAAGCGGGAAGTCCATGGCGCGATCTCCCACCCGCCGGACGGCAATCCCCTAATTGGCCCCGCGCCGGGCGTCAAAAACTACTGGTGCTGCTGCGGCACCCAGATCGGTATCGGCTGGGGGCCCGGCCTAACGCGCGAGCTCGCCAGGTGGATGGTACATGGCGCTGCCGATATTTCCATGCGCGAATTCGATCCGCGCCGGTTTGGTGCCTACGCCGGCAAGGAGTGGCAGGTGATCAAGGCCAAGGAAGACTACTGCCTGCGTCACGAAATTCCGTTTCCGCATTTCAACCGTCTGGAAGGCAGGCCCATCAAACCGAGCCCGCTGTATGAGCGCCTGAAAGATAAAGGGGCGGTCTACGAAGAGGTTTATGGCCATGAACGGCCCCGCTGGTTTGCCAAAGATGGTCTTGAGCAGCGCGACTACTATTCCTTCAACCGGGCTGAATGGCATGATGTCGTGGCTAAAGAGATGAAGGCAGTGCGCGAAACCGCCGGCATCATGGACATCTCCGCCTTCACAAAGGTTGAGCTTTCCGGCCCGGACGCAGAAGCCTATCTCGATTGTCTCGTTGCAAACAAATTGCCCAAGAAGGTTGGCGGCATCGCCCTGACCCATATGCTCAACCGGCGTGGCCGGATCGAGCTGGAGCTGACAGTCGTGCGGCTTGCCCCGGACCGGTTCTATCTCGTCTGCGCGGCGTTCTTCGAGCAGCGCCTCCTTGATCATCTGGCGCAGCATCTTGATGGAGAAACCGTGACCATCCGCAATCTCTCCACCGAGTGGGGGGCGATGGCGCTGAATGGCCCGCTGGCCCGCGATATCCTGCAGCCGAACACGCCTGCGCCGCTGGACAATGCCTCCTTCCGGTGGCTGACCGCACAAGAGATTGAGGTCGCAGGGCGCAAGTTATGGGCCTTTCGCATGTCCTATGCAGGCGAGCTGGGCTGGGAGTTTCACGTTCCATACGAAGACATGCTGGTCGTTTATGATGCGCTTTGGACAACCGGCGCGCCGCTCGGCCTTGCTGACTATGGCTCCTTCGCCATGAATGCCCTGCGGCTTGAGAAGGGCTTTAAGGGCGCTGGTGAACTGACGAACGAAGTCACATTGCCGGAAGCGGACGTGATGCGGTTTGTAAAACTGGACAAGGGGGAGTTCCTGGGGCGCCAGGAGACTTCAGAGAGCGCTGAGAGCAAACTCCCCTGGGTCTGTGTCTATCTTGAAGTCGAACCCGACGGTGTGGCCGACGGTCATGGCGGCGAAGCCGTTTTGATGGACGGAGAGGTTGTCGGAGCGACAAGTTCGATTGCCTATGGTCATTCGGTCGGCAAAATCCTCGCCTTTGCTTACGTCAAACCGGAAGCCGCAAAAACGGGAACGGAACTGCAAGTTGTCGTCATGAACGAGGCGCGTGCCGCTCGGGTTCTCGATGTCCCGGCCTATGATCCGGAAAGCATTTTGCCACGCACCGATGCGCCCGTTGGGGTGGCTGCAGAATGACGCAGCGCGGCAACAAACAGCCGATCCCGACGGAGGCAACATGAGCAACGTGCCCGACCTTGAGATTTCCGGCTTGTCTCTCTGGCGGGTCCCGCTGACCAGCCACGAAACCTACTACATGGCGGCCGGCAAGGCCTGTGCCACAGTGGACAGCATGGTCTTGCGCATCGATACCAAACAGGGCGTTTCCGGGTGGGGCGAAGTCTGCCCAATTCCCCACTATCTGCCGGCTTATGCCAACGGCGTTGCTCCGGTCCTGGAAGAACTCGCTCCGGTTCTGATCGGCCGGAGCCCGGTCGGCGCAGAGGCGGCCATGGCTGCGTGCCACCAACACCTTATCGGCCACGTTTACGCGAAATCGGCAATCGACATTGCGCTTTGGGACTTGACCGGCAAGGCTTGCGGGCTGCCGGTTTATACACTACTTGGCGGCCTGCAAACGGCACAGCTTCCGCTTTATCACTCAATCACCTGCATCGCGCCGGAAGACATGGTCCGGATCGCCAAGGATGCGATTGCCGCCGGGATGACGCAGATCCAGGTGAAACTGGGGGCCGACAATGATTGGCAGGCAGATGTCGCCCGTCTCCGGCTGGTGCGCGAGGCGGCCGGGCCGGGTCCGATTGTCTATGGGGATTGGAATTGCGGTGCGACCCGCATGGATGCAACACGGGTTGGACGGGCCGTCGCCGACCTTGACATCATGCTGGAGCAGCCCTGCCAAACACTGGAAGAGTGCGCAGCCGTGCGCGCTGCCACAGGTCTGCCAATGAAGCTCGATGAAAACGCCCATGACATCTCCAGTCTGTTGAAGGCCTACGAACTTGGCTGCATGGATGCCGTTGCGCTGAAACTGTCCAAGTTCGGCGGCATATCCGAACTGCGCAAGGCACGGGACATCTGCCTTTATGCCGGTGCCCGGATGTGTATCGAAGACACCTGGGGGTCTGACATCGCAACGGCCGCGGCCCTGCATGTCGCCGCGGCCACACCGCGCCAAAACATCATGAACGTCTGTGATCTGTCCGGTTATGTTGCGCCCCGGCTTGATCCGGACGCTCCCGCGCGCCACGGTGGGACCATCGCGCCGCCGGCCGGTCCCGGCCTTGGCGTATCGCCCGATCCGGACACCCTCGGTGACCCTGTTCTCGCCGTTGCTGCCTGAAGGAAGCGCCCGATGAAAACGACAATCTCACAAGCCGATTGGAGCGCGCGTGCCGCGGAGGTCCTGCCTGGCGCCGGGTTCGGAAATTTCGACCCCTCCTTAATCGTTCGCGAGGGCAAAGGGTCAAGGGTCTGGGACGAAGACGGCAAAGAGTATATCGACTATCTGATCGGGTCCGGTCCGATGATCCTGGGCCATGGCCATCCGGAAGTGGTCGAGGCAGTGCAGGAACAGCTTGGCAAAGGCATGACCTTCTTCGCCAACAGTGCGGCAGGCATAGAGCTTGCGGAAGTGCTGGTCGATGCCATGGCCTGCGCCGATCAGGTCCGGTATGTGTCAACCGGGGGCGAAGCGGACATGTATGCCATGCGTCTTGCCCGCGCCTTTACCGGTAAAGACCGGGTCCTGAAATTCGAGGGCGGCTACCACGGCATGTCCGGCGAAGCCTTGATGAGCCTTGCACCCAAGTCCTTGATCAACTTCCCGCAAGCGGTCCCGGATTCGGCCGGCATTCCGGACAGCGTCCGCGATGGCATGCTGATTGCGCCGTTCAACGATTCGGATTTCGTTACCTCGCTGGTGGAGGAATACGCGCACGAGATCGCCTGTATCATCGTCGAGCCGCTTCAGCGTCTTGTCCCGCCCGCGCTAGGGTTTCTTCGGACACTTCGCGACCTTGCGACCAAACACGGCATTGTTCTGATTTTCGATGAGGTGGTGACCGGCTTCCGCTTCGCCTATGGCGGGGCGCAGGAATACTACGGTGTCACACCGGATCTGTGCACGCTTGGCAAGGTTATCGGCGGAGGGTTTCCGCTCGCCGCCGTCGCAGGCAAGGCCGAGATCATGGCCCACTTCGACAAATCCAAGGTCGGGGAAAAGGGCTTCACCTTTCAGATCGGCACCTTGAGCGGCAACCCGGTCGCAAGTGTTGCCGGTCTCAAGACGCTGGAGATATTACGCCGTCCCGGTGCCTACCAAATGCTGAAGGATACTGGAGAACGGCTGATGCAAAGCTACGCCACACATCTTGGCGCGGCCGGAGTAGCGCATCAGATCGTTGGCGAGCCGATGTTGTTTGACGTGGTGTTCACGGAGCAGCCCGTTCGCGACTACCGCGGTACACTGAAGAACAACGCCGCCCACGCGAATGCCGTCAACGCATCGCTTCGGCAGAGCGGCATTTTGAAGCCGGACAGCAAATTATATGCGCATCTGGCTCTCACAGAAGAAGATCTCCAGCAAACGGACGCAGCAATCGCGAAGGCCGCGGCGCAGCTCTAGGCTACAACCTGCTGAAGGTTCGCATGGAGCGCTGACCACAACCGGAATTCGGGGCCTGACGAAGCCTAGGTTGGGTCGGTCCGCTTCCAATCGCTTGTATCGGCGGGTTGAAGGGCGGTTGCAACCTGTGACTGGGGTTTACGGGCGAGCGTGCCACCTCCAGGCTTCCTGACGCTCCCTGTTTTCTAAGACTGTTTATCTTGCAAACCGGCGGTGCGCTGTATTGCCCTGAGGACCCGAAACCGCAGCGCCGCATCCCCTTGGCCCGCAGCCACGGACACCGGAGGCTGTGTTGCCATTCGGTCCCGTCACTGTTCCCGCTGCGCCGCACCCGCGCGGACCGCACGCTCGGGCGCCGGCCGCCGTGCCGCCATTTGCGCCGGTTGCAGTGCCCGTTGCTCCGCAGCGCAGGCCAACGCATCCACGGGTGCGGGTGGCGGTCCCGCCATTGGGGCCAACGGCAGTTGTCGTTGCGGTTACTGGAGCGCGGTAATAGGCCGTCCAAGAACCATACCAGGGATAGGTGGTGTAATACCGGTCCCAATAGGCCCGGTTATACGTCACCACGGTCACTCCGGCGGCGGGCGCAACGGCCGGGGTCAGGATCACCGGCGCTCCATTGTAAACGACTTGGATGTATCTGGCTGACACCCAGCCTCTATATGTCCCAAAAGCAATATCGCACCAAGTGTAACCAGAGACGCAGCCATGCGTTACCACACGGCTGCCAGCGGGCACGACTGTCACCACCGGATAGGAGGTCGAGGGGCCAGCTCTCAAATTGACGTTAGCGGTGGAAACCGAGACGGTTGCCGCTGAGGCTGCGGAAACACCAGCCGTCAGAACTGCCATGATCATCAATAACCGCTTCAACATGTTCGTCTCCAGTCTTTTCAAATCAGTCGATCCGCAAGATGCGTCCCAAGTGTTTGGGGTTCCACTTGTGTGAAATGCGCGCCGCTTTGGGGGAAGCGGCGCGCGCGATGCAATGGGCTTGCGGGCAAGAGCCGATTGCGTTGCCTCTTCGCGCCCCGTTAGCGGCCGGCACTTTGCAGTTCAGCTCCCGTGACCTTGCCGTCACCATTGGCATCGAGCCGCCCGAATGCGCGCCCATAAAGATTGCGGTCGCGCACAGTTTGAGCCCTGCCAATGCTGTGCGCGGCATTTAAATCAATAAATGCCTTGAACTCGGCCGGGGTGAGGGCACCGTCTCCATTTCCGTCCGCCTGCATGAAGTTGGAGGCAGCCTGTTGACTGGACGCTGAGGCTTTTTGGGCCTGGGCGAGAGACAACGCCACGAGTGCCGTGCAAAGGACAGTGATTTTGACAGATGACGTCAGGCTGACTGCAAGAAGCGGTTTTCCGAACATAAGAGGACAATCCTTCAAACTCTTGGCAGAACCATCTCCGCCGTCGGGGCCTTTTTGAGTGACACACATTTCAGGAGTGTTGCGGAAAAGGAGGACTGTGTTTCGTCCCGTGTCATGCCTTTCTATTTGTCATACTTTGAAACATCTTGGAGAAAACCGGGCCTCCCGGCTTGGATGATCATCGCGGTAGTTTAGGTGCATGACCCAGAAACAAAGCCGGATTGTCGTTGTGGACGATGATCCTGAAATGCGGACACTTTTGCGCCGGTTCTTGAGCGAGCATGGTTTTGAGACCCGCGCCGTCGAAGATGGCAAAGCGCTTGACCGCGAAGTGAGCCGGAACCCGGCCGACGCCATCGTTCTTGATCTCATGATGCCGGGCGAGGACGGGCTTGCCATTTGCAGGCGTTTAAGAGCGGCCGGTGACACGACCCCCATTGTCATGCTGACCGCACGCGGAGATCCCATCGACAGGATCGTCGGCCTTGAAACCGGTGCCGATGATTATCTGCCGAAACCGTTTGAACCGCGTGAACTGGTCGCCCGGTTGTCTGCGGTTTTGCGCCGGACCCAGTCCGCCGGTCCCGTGCCTTTCGGGGAAGAGGTGCTGGCCGTCGGCCCGCTGGAAATCAACTTTTCCAAGATGACTGTTTTCCGCGATGGCAGGCCCTTGAAGCTTTCCAGCCGGGAATTCGCGCTCCTGTCGGTGCTGGCCCGGAGCCGTGGATGGCCGCTCAGCCGCGCCCAGCTGATTGACCGGGCGCTTGGCCGCGACGCAGTCGTGTCAGACCGTGCGATCGATGTGCAAATTGCCCGGCTGCGCAGGGCCATCGGGGATAGCGCGGACGATCCGGAGTTGATCAAGACGATCTGGGGGATCGGCTACGTGCTGGTCAAAGAGGATGCTTGATACCTTCCTCAAGCAAACAATCGCCGTTCTGGTCTCCACCATTTTTGCAGCCCTCGTCATTAGTTTTGCGACGGTGTCGATTTTTGTCGTCCGTCCGCAGATTGATCGGGCTGCCGAAATCACAGCTCACACACTGCACGCGCTCGGCAAAAGCCTGGATCAACTGGATACGCTTCAACGCGCGCGCCTGATCGAGACACTTACGGCCGATAGTTCCCTGAATGTGCAGGTCGCGCTGGAACGGCCAGCGGTTCAATCACAGCCCGATCATTTTCTTGGCCGCTATTTCAAGCAAGCCCTTGAAACGCGGTATCAGCTTCCAGACGGGGCGGCCGTTGCCAGTGATGCGGGCGGGCAGCTTTGGGTCCGGATCAATGTCGCCCAGCAACCCCTTTGGTTATCGGCGACAACGGCAAGTGTCGCCAATCCTGTTCAGAACCTGCTGCTGCTGGCCGCGCTTGCATTCGTCGCAGCCCTTGTTGCCGGAATTGCGCTGCAGCGCCGTGTCAGCCAGCCCCTTAAAACGCTTGAGAACCACGTCCGGCAGTTTGATGATCCAAAGGCGCACCATCCGCTCAGCGGATCAGGTGTGCGGGAGATCGAAGCGGTTTCCGATGCGTTTAACCAGATGGTCAACCGGCTGAAGCTGACGGAAGCTGACCGGGCCGTGATGCTGGCCGGCGTCAGCCACGATTTGAGAACGCCGCTCACAAAGCTCCGGCTGTCTCTCGATATGCTGCACGATGCCGATGAAGAGCTGACCGCGAGCGCGAAACGGCAAGTGGATCGCATTGAGACGATGCTTGTGCAATTTCTTGAATATGCCCGTGGTTTCGACGCGGAAGAGCCCGTGGCGGTGTCCCTTTGCGCGCTTTTGGACAGGTCGGTCCGGGCGTCAGACTATCCGGATACGGTGCATGTTGATGTGCCGCAAGACGCCACGGTATTTGTCCGGCAGGGGGCTTTGCTGCGCGCCCTTGGGAATCTCATCAATAACGCCATGCGTTACGGCAAAGCACCGGTCCGTGTTTCGGCGCGCCTTGAGGGCGAAATCCTGAGTTTGGAGGTGCTGGATTGTGGTCCGGGCATGGAGCCGGAGGAGGCGAGGGCCTTGACCCGGCCTTTTGCGCGGGGCAACAGCGCAAGAACCGGCGATGGAACGGGCCTTGGCCTTGCCATCGTTGAGCAGGCCGCGCTTGCGCATGGCGGCCGTCTGGACTTCAAAAATTCCGAAATGGTTTTTGGCGCAGCCCTCGTCATCCCCATTCAGTATTCTATGCAAAGTGACCCTTCGGGAGATGATCCAGCTTGATGGACGAGCAATAAATAAGTGATTGTAAAGTGGAGCTTTTATTGAGATTGAAACAGGGTCTTATCGCCCAGAATGACAAGCCATTCAATGATTTTACATAAGTTCTGATCTTCCACTTCTCCTTCTTCGATTGCTTTGTTTACGCGAGCACTTACTTCCGGCCAGTGTTTGTGTAGATCTACAAGACTTTTTATTTCGATATACGTATCACCAATTCTGATCACAGTGGCCTCTTGTGGCATGGTCAAACTCCCCAGTTTGCCCTTCAGTCTTAGCGTTGTTTCGCGGTTTCAATGCGCTAAAAAAACGTGAATCGATGTATGGTGGCTGGATTCACCTAGCTAAGTTGTTTTATTAAAAAGAACAGCTTGCGGGGGAACAGTCTTGGCCGATGCGTCGGTGTTCATCAGAATGTATGGAACATTTACCTGCTCAGATTCTGAGACAGGAGACGTGTTCCCGCTTACTGGCAAGACGGCCGCGATGGTGGCGTTGCTTGCGTCTGCCCCAAACGGGCGGCGGACACGCTCCTGGCTTCAGGACATGCTGTGGCCAAGGTCCGGTTGGCAGCATGGCCGGGCCAGTCTTCGCCAGTCATTGGCCGGGCTCAAGCGGACGCTTGGCCCAAAACACGTTTCCATACTCGGTGCAAACAATCAGGAAATCTGGCTGAACCTGGACCTGGTCAGCTTTGTCGGGTCTCCGCATGAAGGTGTCCTGCTGGAAGGTCTCAATCCTGCCGGTGCGGATGGCTTTGAGGCTTGGCTGAAAGACCAGCGCCGGAGGATCGTGGCGGGTCTCGACAGCGACATCAGATCAAATTTCCGGACGCTGCCGGCATCGCCTGTCCCGCAGCCGGAAGCTGCGTCTGAAAAGGTGCAGCGGTTTACAAAGCTCCGGCCGGCGATTGCTATCTTGCCGTTCTCCCATGCAACCAGTGATCAGATCGATCCGGTTTTCGGCGATATGATTGCCGGCGATCTATCACGCATGATTGCGCGGGCGCACGGAATCGATGTGATTTCCCACTTGTCCTGCCGCTCAACGGGCTTCCTGAATGCCGATTTGGAGCGGTTGAACACGCTTTACGGCGTTGACTACGTTGCCACCGGATTTCTTCGGGATGCGCGCGGCCAGATGACGCTGGATATCGAGTTCACCGACAGCGCTTCCGGCATGATCGTGAATACGAAACGCTTTTCCCGGTCCAGCAAGGACTGGCTGAGGGGAAGCGCGGATATCCTGCAGGAAATCGCCAACTACATCGTTGATTCCCTCTTTAAAGGAGCGTTGCGGGATATCCGCACGAAAAATACCGAAGACGTTGCCTCCCACTCGCTGCTGATGTCGGCGATTGCACTCATGCACCGGCAGGATCTGGCAAGTGTGCTGCGCTCGCACAAGTTTCTGGAGAGCATTCTGGATCAAAGGGGCCCATCGTCGCTTGCATATGCATGGCTTGCCCAATGGTATGTATTGTTCCTGGCGCAGGGGTGGGGAACGAATATCGAAGACGAAAAGCTGGCCGCGCGGGATATGGTGTCCCGGGCGCTTGAGTCCGATCCGGATTGCAGCTTTTCCCAGGTCATGGACGGCGTCGTCTCCTACCAGTTGGAACGGGATTATGAAGGCGCTTCTGTCACTTTCGAAAAAGTGCTGGCGGAAAATGAAAACAATGCGGTGGCCTGGTATTGGAAAGGGATCAAATACGCCTTTGAGGGCGACGGCCAGCAGGCCATTGCATATACCGATTGCGGCCGGCGGCTGACCCCGCTTGATCCAGGCGGGTATCTTTACAAAAACCTGTCAGCCACCGCGCATTTGTCCGGCAGAAATTTTCAAAGCGCGCTGGATCTGGCTAACGAGTCTCTTTCTTTGAACCGCCATCACGCTTCTGCAATTCGGGCCAAAATAATTGCTCTGAACGGATTGAACCGCTTTGACAGCGCCCGTGCCACAGCGCGTGAGATGTTGCAGATGTACCCCAAATACACAATCGAAAATTACCTCTCGGCGCACCCGGCTGCGGAACTGGAGATTGGGCAGGAATGGGCTCAAGCACTTGAGAGTAGCGGAATTCCAAGACGTTAGTATTATTTTCAGGAGGTGGGTATGGCATTTGAAGGTTTCGTGAGCGGCGCCTCTGGTGCAAGTGGTGCCAGTAGCGCATCCGGGGCAAGTGGTGCATCGGGCGCGAGTGGCGCCTCGGGTGCCAGCGGTGCATCTGGTGCCAGTGGCGCGTCAGGGGCCTCCGGGGCAAGCGGAGCCGGCGGCCGTCAGTTCTCCGGCTTCATGGCGCAGAGCATCGTCAATGCCCGCGACGCTATCGTGGGGCCGCGCTCAAGCTGGGACATTCAGTCCGTTTCCCATCTAGGCTTCGAAGACCCCAAGGACACAACCCGGTGGCCGGACTGGGCGCGCGCCATGGTTATTCATGGCGAATTGATGAGCGGTTTGCGGATCTCGACGGATGGGGCCGTTGCCGTCCAGATTGCCCACCGCGATGAAGAACGCACCAACGCGCAGGCCGGTGCGGTCAAGACTCTTGCAACCATCAAGCGGCCCAGCGAAACGTTTTTCGAAGGCCAGATGAACCTCGTCCTGTCCTATGCGGATCTGCGGGTGGACCGTCTTGCCGAAATCGTCAATCAGACAGGCTATCCCGATCACTATTTCGGTATCATTGTCTCCCTTCATCCGGACCGTACCCGCTATACGCTGGAGCTGATGGGAATTGCCCAGCGGTTCGCAACTGCTGTGGTCCAGAACGTCAAAATGGCGCTGGCCTGCAAACGGCCGGATCTTTATTCCGCGTCTGTGCAGCCTGCCATTCCGATGCCCGGTCATGGGGCCTTGCCGTCCGGGCACGCGACAGAAGCCGCGGCCATGGCTCTCATGCTCGCCAAAATCTCGGGCAATCAACCAGCATCGTCGTCCAACGAGAACCGGTATGAAAGGATGATGATGCTTCAGGCGGAACGGGTTGCCGTCAACCGGACGGTTGCCGGTCTTCATTTTCCAGCCGACAGTATTTCCGGCGCCGCACTCGGCCTTTGCATAGCCGAATATTTTGAGGCTCGCGCCCAATCGTCCGCCGGAAACCCGACCTCGATCAAGCCATTTGTATTCGACGCCGCCAAGTCCGGTGAAGACTGTGAGGCAGAATTGAAACGCGCCTCAACAACCGACTTTTACATTCGCGACTATTACAAGAACGGCTCCCGTCAGACCGGGAACCTCGTGACCCTTGGTAACGATCTTGTTTCCGTTAATCACGCGATACCGCAGCTGGGGCATCTCTGGAAGCTGGCCAAAGACGAGTGGAAGTAAGCGGAGGCATGGTGTCATTATGTCGGGACCTTATGCATGGAAACCGGCCAAAGCCTGGCCACACACCGTTGATCCTTACACAAGGTGGTTGATCGACACCGCGCCGAACTGCCTGGACGCCGGGCAAATGGAAAACTGCGCGGATAATCATTGGTTTCTGGTTCTCCTCAAAGAACCGGAGAAAAAGGCGGGCCGGAAACAGGGCGGGTATGGTCTGAACCGGATCGATGCCCATAACCTCGTCTGGAAACCGGAAGGCTCTGAATACGCGTTCTTGTTGACCTGCAAGGACTTTGGGGGAATGGCCGGTGAGTTATGCCAGTCCGGTCCGGAAACTGCGGCGGCTACACACCCCTCAGAGCCTACGGCCAAGGACAGCTCAGACCATGCGAAGGTGGATGCGCAGGCGGATGCGCCAACAGGGCGCATGGCAGATGAAGTCTATGCCCAGCTTGCGCCGCTCGATGATGCCATGATCCCGGAGGAGTTGTACGAGCCGCAGTTGGACGACATGTCCTCGCTCGGGATAAATCCTGCCAAGGCTGTGATTGTGGGCATCATTGATGATGGCATTAACATCGCCCACGAGCATTTCATAGATGCTGATGGCAACCCGCGGGTCGACTGTGCCTGGATCCAAGATGGACGATTGAGCCCGGACGGGCGCCGGGCGTCCTCTGTGCTGTTCGGACAGGAACTCACGGCCAGCCAAATCAAAGGGGTACTGGCACAGTTTGACAGTGAGGAAAAGACCCTGCGCGCCCTCGGTCTGGTGGACCCGACCAGGTCTGAACCGACGACCTTGAGCAAGGCATTCAGTCATGGGACATTCGTTCTGGACGCGCTCGCGGGCTATTCGCACAGCCCGTTCGGACATGATGGCCCGCTGCTGGAAGAACAGGGCCGGCCGGCAGGGCGCCAGACCGCCGATGCGAAAGACCGCCGGATTGTCTCTGTTCAGCTGAACCGCAGGGTCACCGGGGAGAGTTCAGGCGCGCTCTACACGCTGTTTGCGATTTTGGGCCTGGAATACATTGTCGACCGGTCGCGGCGCATTGCCAAACAGCTGCGGAAGCCGGGGGGGAAGAAAATCCCTCTGGTCATGAATTTCAGTTATGGCCTGTCCGGTGGCCCGCATAATGGCGATCATCTGTTTGAGCGGTTCGTGCAAAAAACGGTCGAAACCCTGGACAAGGATCCGGATCTCGGGCCGCTGCTTGTGCCGATGCCGGTTGGAAACCGCTTTCTGCTCAAGGGCCACGCGCATGTTGCCGCTGAAAAAGCGGGAGACCACACGCTCAATCTGAACTGGATTACACAGCCGCAGGACCCCTCGCCAAACTATCTGGAAATCTGGCTGCCGAAGCCGGCAGGCGCTCAGAAAAAACGCGGCAAGGCAAAACAGCCCGTCACGCTGACCTTGACCCCGCCCTTTGGAGACAAGGAGGCCGTGTTTTCCGAAACGGTCGACATTGCTAGTCTGAATGGAACCGAAAACCGGGATCTTCACGATAGCTCCGGAACTATTGTGGGACGGCTTACCTTTGACTGTCTGGATGCGGCCAATGCGCCGTCCGGGCCCGCTTCCGGTCCGCTGCCGAACTCCTATCCAAAACTGCGCATTTTGATTGCGCTCGCTCCCACCCGTCCGGTGGCCGACGAGACGGCCAGCATCCCCCCCGGATCCTGGAACGTGTCGGTAACGGCAAAACTCTCAAAAGGCGAGTTTCTGGAGGCCTGGATCCAACGGGACGATTCCCCACCCTTCTTCCGGCGCCAGGGGCGTCAGTCCTATCTTGAGCATCAATCCTGGACTGTTGAGGGACAGCGCCAGGACGAATTGAACGAACATGTTCAGCCGCTTCCGGAAGAGGCGGGGCTGTCCAAATACGGCACGATAAACGGTCTGGCCACATCCAGCGCCATGATCCGGGTGTCCGGCTACAGACTGAAGGACGGATCCCGGGCGGTCTATGCGGGCGCGCCGCATGCGGGCATGCCCGGCGAGGATGTCTCCGCCGCCTCCGACCGCTCGCGCGTTTTTGCCGGGCTTGTCGGCACAGGGGGCCGGAGCGGCAGCACCCAGATCATGAATGGGACAAGTGTGTCCGCCCCTATCGTTGGCCGCAGCCTTGCAGATTTCCTAGCTGAAAACAGGTTTCAAACGGCAGAAGAGGCGCGCAAAGCCTACCTGACTGCGCTGGGCCCCGGGTCGCCAATTGTGCGGAACCTGTGTGACTAATTGAATGGCCGGACAGTGCCGGCGCAAGCCGTCGCCCTAAACCAAGTCGGGACCACGCCGCTGGTGCATGCGATCCCTGGACCCGCAGGCAAGTGTAGTGGAAATAGAAAAGTGAGGGCTTTCTTCCTAGCCAGTAGTATTGTCGCTCTTCGGGTTCCGGCGCAAACGTCTCGCGAAGCAGAAAATTCCGCCTCGCAGGCTCGCGGTCGCATTCGGTCCACTGCTGACGTTGAAGCATTTAGCTACCAATGTCCGCAATGTGCGCTGGTTGATGTTCAGAATTGTACTGTTCTGAACCGCACCGGGTTTGTCGGAGGCTCCAACTTCTGAGAAAGTGGAGTTATGAGCAAAACAACAAACAAGTTTTCAGCTGAGGTACGCGAACGCGCCATCCGCATGGTGCTCGAGCATGAAGGCGAACATCCGTCCCGGTGGGCCGCAGTTTCTTCTATCGCGGTCAAGATCGGCTGCGCTCCAGCGACGCTGCATGAATGGGTCAAGAAGACAGAGGTCGACAGCGGCAAGCCAGCTGGCCTACCGAGCGATGTAGCCGAGAAGATGAAAGCTCTTGAGCGGGAGAATCGTGAGCTTCGTCAGGCCAACGAGATCCTGCGCAAGGCGTCTGCTTATTTTGCCCAGGCGGAGCTCGACCGCCCACTGAAGCGATGATTTCTTTCATCGATGAGCATCGCCCGGTGTTCGGGGTCGAGCCGATTTGCAGAGTTCTGCCGATTGCCCCGTCGACTTATTACGAGAACATCGCCAAGCGTGAGGACGTGGACCGGCTTTCAGTCCGCGCCCACCGCGATATCGCCTTGAAGATAGAGATACGCGGCGTCTTCGAGGAGAACTTCCGAGTCTATGGCGTGCGCAAGGTCTGGCGGCAATTGCAACGGGAGGGCTTCGATGTTGCCCGCTGCACCGTGGCCCGGCTCATGAGGGCGATGGGGCTTCAGGGGATCATCCGAGGTAAGCCTGTCAAAACGACGTTTGCGGACAAGTCGGCACCCAGTCCACTCGACCGTGTGAACCGCCAGTTCAAGGCACAGGTGCCGAACAGGCTCTGGGTTTCGGATTTCACGTACGTTGCCACCTGGCAGGGCTTCGTCTATGTCGCCTTCGTCATTGATGCATTTGCCCGCCGTATCGTCGGCTGGCGCGTCTGCCGGACAGCGCATGCCACCTTCGTTCTCGATGCCCTGGAGCAGGCACTTCATGAGCGGAGTCCCGTTCTGGCGGTGGCCTTGTGCATCACTCTGAGAGGGGTGTCCAGTACATGTCCATTCGCTATTCCGAGCGGCTGGCAGAAGCAGGCATCGACCCCTCGGTCGGGAGCGTAGGCGACTCCTATGACAACGCGCTCGCAGAAACGATCAACGGGTTTTACAAGGCCGAGGTCATTCATCGGCGTGGGCCTTGGCGAAACTTCGAAGCCGTCGAGTTCGCAACGCTCCAATGGGTCGACTGGTTCAACCACCGGCGTCTTCTGGAGCCAATAGGAAACATCCCTCCGGCTGAAGCGGAGGAAGATTACTACGCCGCGCTGGATCAAACGGCCGTGGCCCCATAACTTATACCAAACAGCCTCCGGCAAACCCGGTGCGGTTCAGTTCGGATTATATGACGAATAGTTATTTACTTGGGATCATGAAGCTTACTGCCGTAAACAAACTATTGTCATTTTACCGTTTCGATCAGGCTCGTGAACTCAATGCGCGATCATGACATGGCGTACCGCGGTGTAGTCTTCGAGCGCATACATCGACATATCCTTGCCGTAGCCGGACTGTTTGAGACCGCCATGGGGCATTTCGTTGACCAGCATGAAATGAGTATTCACCCAGGTGCAACCGTATTGCAGCGCAGCCGAAGCTTCCATAGCCTTGCTAATATCCTGGGTCCAGACAGATGATGCCAACCCGTAAGGACTGTCATTGGCCCAGTCTATAACAGGATCTGCGTCGCTAAAGCGGGTGACGGACACGACTGGTCCAAAAACCTCACGTTGAACGATTTCGTCGGTTTGGAGCGCGCCGGCCACGACAGTTGGTTGAAAGTAGAAGCCTCCACCGTCCACGACGTTGCCGCCGGTCGTGATTTCGATGTGCGATTGTTCAGTTGCTCTTTGGACGAAGCTGGCGACGCGGTCCCGCTGACGCGGTGAAATGAGGGGTGGTATCTCATTCTGGTCATCATCGCTTTCATTGAAGACGATACTTGCTGCGGCAGAAGACAAGTCGGCGACAAAATTGTCGTAGACCGATGCGTGTGCATACACCCGACAGGCTGCGGTGCAGTCTTGTCCCGCATTGTAGTAACCAAATGCCTTGAGACCTTCGACCGTGCGGGCTATGTCTGCGTCGCCATAAACAATGACTGGCGCTTTGCCGCCAAGCTCGAGATGGGTGCGTTTTACGCCTTTCGATGCCGCCATCAGAACCTTCTTGCCAGTAGCGACGTCACCGGTAATCGAGATCATGTCAACGCCGGCGTGATTGACAAGCGCGTTTCCAACCGATGCCCCTTGTCCAGCTATGACATTTACGACGCCCTCCGGAAGGATTCCGGAGAGGATTTTGGCGAAGGCGAGGGCAGTGAGAGGTGTTTGTTCCGACGGTTTCATGACGACAGTGTTGCCGCCAGCAATCGCAGGCGCCAACTTCCACGCCATCATCATAATAGGGTAGTTCCAAGGTGCGATCGAGGCTATCACGCCAATTGGGTCGCGCCGGATCATGGACGTGTGTCCTGCCATATAAGCGCCAGCGACGGGTCCATGCATGTTCCGTACGGCGCCTGCAAAGTATCGAAAACAGTCAGCGACGGCTGGAATTTCTTCGTTTCGCACTTCATTTATCGGTTTGCCGCAATTGAGTGCTTCCAGCTGGGCCAGGTTTTCAAGGTCGGCTTCAACAGCGTCAGCAATTTTGAGAAGCAGGCTTGACCGCTCGCTTGGTGTGGTTTTGGCCCAACCGGGCGCAGCCACACGAGCCGCCGCTACCGCGCGGTCGATCTGATCGGCGTTGGCCTCCGGTATTTTCAACAGGGTTTCACCGGTCCGTGGGTTCAAAACAGTTTCCTCTACTTCGGTGCCTGCTTCAAATCGGTTTCCAATCAGCATTTCGGTTTGCATGGGTCTATCTCCCTGTAATTATTTGCCTTGTCCGGCAACAGTTTCTGTTCCGCGGGTCAGGTAGTAGGCGGCAAGAATGGGAACGAACGTGACAAGCACGACCAGGAGCGCGACCACATTCGTGACCGGGCGTTGGCGAGGCCGGACCAGTTCCTCCAGCATCCAGATCGGAAGCGTTTGTTGCTGCCCGGCGGTAAACGTCGTGACGATGACCTCGTCGAAGCTCAGTGCAAAGGCAAGCATCCCTCCGGCCAACAACGCGGTTGCTATGTTCGGCATGATGACGAAGCGCAGCGTCTGGAAATATGTTGCGCCGAGATCCATGGAGGCTTCGACAAGAGAACTTGACGTTCGTCGGAAACGGGCCACGGCGTTGTTGTACACGACGACAATGCAGAAGGTCGCGTGTCCCAGAACAATGGTCCAGAAGCTGAAGGGTATGTCAGCGATATTGAACGCCGATCGCAGCGATATGCCTGTGATGATGCCCGGCAGCGCAATCGGCAGAATCACGAGAAGCGATATCGTTTCTCGTCCAAAGAACCTGAAACGCGCAACAGCGGCAGCGCACAACGTTCCTAGCACCATTGCGATAACCGTGGAGATCGCAGCAACACGAAGTGATAGCCCCAAAGCCTCCCAAACATCCGGACGGTTCCAGGTCACGCCAAACCATTGCAGCGTTAGCCCGGGAGGAGGCCATTGATAGGACTTGTCTTCCGTGGTGAATGCGTAAACGAAAATCAGCAGGATCGGCAAATGCAGGAACAAAAGCCCGCACATAGCAGCAACTTTGAGTCCAAGCGTGGCTTTAGAGTGCATCGAACGCTCCTGCGCGTTTGGCGAGCGTTAGATAAATGCCCATGACAAAGATGGGGACGACCGCGAATGCAGCAGCGAGCGGAATGTTTCCGGCGGTGCCCTGGAACTGATAGACGGCCTGGCCAATCATCCTTGCAGAAGTGCCGACGATCTGCGGGATGATGTAGTCGCCCATTGTAAGCGAGAAGGTGAAAATCGATCCCGCGATAATACCAGGCAAGGCAAGGGGGAGGATCACGTGACGCAGCGTTTGTCCAGACGAGGCTCCAAGGTCACCGGAAGCCTCCAACATGCTGGGCGGCACGCGTTCGAGCGCAGCCTGGACCGGCAGAATCATAAAGGGCAGCCAGACGTATACGAAGACCAGGAAAGTACCGGTCCAACTCACAGACAGGGAGTTGCCCCCGACAACCGGTATCGCCAGATACGCTTCCAAAATCCAGCTCAAGTAGAGAGTTTCAAAAAACCAGTTAAGGATGCCTTCTTTGGCGAGGATCAGCTTCCAGGAATAAACTTTGACCAGGTAGCTTGACCAAAGCGGCAACATGATCCCGAGGTAGAACACGGCTTTCCATCGCCCTCTTGCATACCTGGCGGCGTAGTAGGCGATGGGAAAGGCGATGATCGCAGATGCGATCGTCACCGCACTTGCCATGACAATTGTTCGAATGAGGATATCGAAGTTTGATGCACGCAGCAGTTCCGCATAGGTCTTCAGCGTGAACTCGTAACGCACCAAGCCTGTAAACTCGTCGATTGAGAAGAAGCTCTGGGCAAGAAGAGCAAATAGGGATCCCAGATAGACAATGCCGAGCCAAAGCAATGGTGGCGTCACAAGAAGAAGCAACAGGATCGTCGGCTGCCGCCAAAAAGCATCCGAAATTCGCGACGGGGCCGATGTTGTATCAGACATCTGGGCCCCGCATCACATGCAGCGCATCTTTGTCCCACGTCAAATGAACGGTACTGTCCAACTCCGGAACTGACGCCGCCTTCGGGAGCAAAACCGACAGACTGTTTCCCTCGACATCCAGCTCGAGCCTTGTTGCAGCGCCCAAGAAGGCCGAACCGATCACTTTGCCACTTAGCTTTCCGTCAGCACTGGTCAAATGGATTTGTTCAGGCCGCAGGCTTGCAGGGGCCGTTTCCCCAATCAGTTGCGCGACCAAATGTGCCGGAAGAACATTGGAAGATCCGACGAAGTCAGCCACAAACGGCGTTTCAGGTCTGTCATAGACATTCTGCGGCGCACCAATTTGCTGAATGTGACCACGATCGAAGACTGCCACACGATCCGCCATTGAGAGCGCCTCGCCCTGATCGTGCGTTACGAAAATGAACGTAATGCCGAGGCGCCGCTGGAGAGCTTTCAGCTCAGTCTGCATTTGTTCCCTGAGCTTCAGGTCCAGGGCACCGAGGGGCTCATCGAGCAGCAACACTTTAGGTTTCAAAACCAAGGCGCGCGCAAGTGCAACGCGCTGTCTTTGCCCACCGGATAGCTCTGATGGTTTACGGCCACCAAATCCCGCGAGCGCGACAAGGGACAAGGCTTCTTCCGATGCCTGGCGCCGAGCTGCTTTTTTTTCACCGCGCACCATCAAACCGTAAGCGACATTGTCAAGAATGTTCAAATGCGGAAACAGGGCATAGTCCTGAAAGACGGTGTTCACGGGGCGGCGGTACGGCGGTACGCGGGTGGCGTCTTCGCCGAAAATGACAACTGAGCCGCTTGTTGGTTGTTCAAATCCGGCAATGAGGCGCAGACAAGTTGTCTTGCCGGATCCGGAGGGACCGAGAAGGGCGAAAAATTCGCCCTCCGCAATGTCGAGATTCACAGCGTCAACAGCCTGAACCTGGCCAAAATGGACGTGAGATGTTTTGGAGCGAGACTGCTGGTTTCATGCTGTGTGCCAAGGGTTGGAAAACATGTGTACTGACCAAGTCCCTGTCGAGTTTAGCGTCCACCGATGACCCCGATGTAATCCGAGACCCAACGGTAGTAGGGAACACACTCATCCTGGCTTTCACACCTGGTCACCGGTGTCGTCCAGAAACTGACCCTGTCGAACTCGTCGAAGCCGTTTTTGGTGCAACCTTCAGCGGTCTGCATACCGCGCCCGTCAGTGCATGCTGCCGGAACAGCCGGGTTTGCGCCGAACCATACAGAAAGGTCAGACATTAAATTCGAGCTGAGCGTATGCTCCATCCACAAGTAGGCGCAATTTGGATTGGCGCTGTCCACGTGCATCATCGTGGTATCGGCCCAACCTGTTACGCCCTCTTGGGGAATGACGCTAGCGATCGGCGCGCCATCACTTTGCAACAAGTTGCGCTGGAACGGCCATGAGCCCGAAGCAGCCATACCTTCGTTCTTAAAGTCGTCGATTTGAATAAAGGCATCATGCCAGTAGCGGCTCACAAGCTTCCGCTGCTCGCGCAGCAGGTCCAGTGCCGCTGCATATTGGTCCGCATTCAGCTCGTATGGAGACACAATTGCGAGCTCTGGCTTGTGTGTCATCAAATACAAGGCAGCATCAGCAATGTGTATCGGGCCATCATAGGCTTGAACGCGGCCAATATTACTTTCGCCGTCCGGGAGGTTTTGTTCTTCGAAGACCACCGACCATGAACTTGGAGGTGTCTCACCAAAAACCTTCGTATTGTACATGAGGATGTTTGGGCCCCACATGTATGGCGTGCCGTAGTGCGTCTGGTCGACAAAGTGCCAAGGCGCCTCTTTCAACCGTTCATCTATGCTGTCCCAACTTGGGATCAATGCGGTGTTGATAGGTTGGACGCGTTTTCCGGCGACCATCCGAAGACTGGCATCCCCCGAGGCGGTGACGAGATCAAAGCCGCCCTCGTTCATCAGAGCCACCATCTCATCGGAAGTATTGGCCGTTTTGACTTTAACCATGCACCCCGTGGCTTTTTCAAAGCCGGTCACCCAGTCAAAATCAGCTGATGTTTCACCACGTTCAATATAGCCCGGCCAAGCTACAATGTTCAGCTCGCCTTCGCCGTCACCAAGTTCTGTCACCATATTGGCGGCGAAAGACGGTGTGGCGATGAGAGCACATAGGCTCACAATTGCTGTGGTCTTTAGAAACTGTCTCATGTTCACCCTCTGAGGCCTATTTTCGCTGGGGTAAAAACTGAGGCAGCAAGCGTAAATTGGCAAATTCAATATTCCGCGACTTAATATCGGCGTTTCCGATATCAGCGCAATCTAGGAGCGTGAAAGGTTTGAGCGACCGAGATAAAACTACGGGCGGTTGCGGTGATGTTTGCTCCGCGCCGCCAGACCAGACCGACTTGGACAACGGGCAATTGACCGGAGACGTCCCTGCTTTCAATCCGCTCGCCATCGAGCGACCAGGGCCGATAGATGAGATCGGGTAACAAGGCAACACCGGCACCACTCGCTACCAGGGAACGCACCGCCTCAACCGACCGTGTTCTAAAGGCAATTGTCGGTCGCTGAGCGAAAACGTCGAGTAGGCGCATGGACTCCGCCTCCATCTCATCGACGTCCAGGAGAATAAGCCGTTCTTCGGCAAGATCCTCAATAGCGATGCTTTCTTTTCTGCTCAGACGATGACCAAGAGGAAGCCACAACCGATAGGGAGATACGACAAGAATTTCGGAATGAAGCGCATGGTGATTGCGCAGGTTTGTCACAACCATGATGCCGATATCGAGTTCGCCGCCGACAAGAAGGTGCTCCAGATATTCGCCGGTGTCTTCGATGGCCCTAGTGTCAATGTAGGGTTGCGCGCGACGAAACCGGGATAGGAGATCAGACAGGACATAACCGGCGGTCAGAGATGTCACACCCAGATTGAGTTCACCAAAAACAGCATTTTCGCGATTGCTGAGATTTATCTCTGCATTGGAGACTTCCGTCAGAATTGCCTTTGCGTGGCGGAGGAAGACATGGCCGTCATGAGTGAGCTCAATCCCACGCTTGCGCCGCTCGAACAACTTCACTCCGAGCCGGATCTCAAGATCCTTGATCGCTTCAGTGACAGAACTCTGTGACACGGATAATTCGACAGCTGCTCGACTAATTGCACCATATTCTGCGGCTCCTACAAAATAGCGAGCCTGCTTCAAAGTAAACGACATCTACTTGCCTCTGACGCAACATATGATCAATCTCAATCGACATTAAACGGTAAAGTCAGTTTGCAAAATACGTCTATTTACAAGCGAAATATCAATTTATTCTTGGCATCTTAACCGATTGCCACATATGTATGTTTCAACAGCCACAATGAAAACGATTAAAACAAAACAGCAACAAGAAACGGTCGCAGATTTTCCGCGAGGCAGAGAGAAAATTGACTAAGCTGCGCGTACTTAAGATTTGCGTCGCCATCCTAATACGCGAAAAGACGACATTCGTTTAATCCGCAGCAAGAGGCCGCTTTCCGCCCAAAGCGGTTGTTACTCGTCAGCTGTTATCGAGAATTGCAAACCGTGCCTTCTTGCCCGCGCCGAATGCGAACTCTTAGAGAATTGTCAGCTCTGCTTGGAGGGTGCCTTACGAGGGGCAGCTAAGCGGTGTTCTACCGCGGGAGGAGTTGAGTATTGGTGGATCCAAAGACCAACACTCAATCCGGGTCTCGGAAAGAAGGTAAATGAAAAAACAGGCAAGCATTCCAAGTGCAAGTCGAGCCGACCCGTCTTGGAATCCTAAAGCGTCACAAGCCGTGCCGCGCCGATCGAAGCTTCTGTGTGTTTGGAGACCGCGATTTTTAGTCCGAGAGCCCGTGATCTGATCTCAGTCCAGGCGGAGTTGGCGGAGCCTCCTCCTGCTGTGTAAACGGTCTCAGGGTAGCCCGCGCCCAGAGCTTCGATCTTTCGGTAACAGGTTGCTTCAATCCGGGCCATGCCCTCCAGCATTGCCTGAAGAAATACCACATCATCTTCTGGGCATGGTTCCAGTCTCGGGGCCAAGTCCGGATCATTGACCGGAAACCGTTCTCCAGCGTCCAGAAGGGGGTAGAAGTCCAGACCAGTGCTTTGGGCCGGGTCAATTGCCTGGCTCAGGGTTTGAAGCTGGTCATCGCTAAAGTGAGCCTTTAGCACCGCGCCGCCGCTGTTGGAGGCGCCGCCCGCCAGCCAGAGATCTCCTAGTCTGTGGGAATAAAGACCGATTTCGGGTGCATCGACCCGGATTGGCGACAGGTATTTTACCGCAATTGTCGACCCCAGCGAGGTGACCGCAACTCTTGGCTTGAGCGGGGCTGAGGCCAGAAACGCCGCAATGCTGTCTGTTGTCCCTGCGTGAACAGTCGTCTGCGGTGACAAACCAAAGTCACGCGCGATGTCAGGCGCCACTTCATCTAATTGTTCGCCAGGGGAATGAACGACCGGAAGAAGTGCAGGGTCAAAGACATGCTCAATCCAGTCAGGCCATTTTTCAGGGCCCGGGTCGAACCCGGTCTTTAAGGCGTTGTTGTAGTCCGACCGTCCGCCAACACCTGACAACTTGGCAACAATGAAGTCGGCCTGATGCATGAGGTGCGAAGGCTCGGACCGGGACAGTTTGTTGAGCCGCATCGCCCTTGCAAGAGCCGAGTTCCCACCTTTTGTGATGTGAGGGCCGGAGACATGGTCTGCGATAATTGCAGCTTCCGCCTCAAAACCCTTTGAATTATACATCAGACCCGGACTGGTCGGCCGCAGTTCTGTGTCTGTCAGAACCATCGTTCCGGATGTTCCATCGACCGCAATGCCTGAAATCTCGGATAAATCGCGGCCAAGAGCTCTGAGCGCTTGACCCTGCATTCTCAGGCACTGCCGGACCGCCTTCCACCATTTTTCGGCGTCAATGTTGGCCGGGTCCTGTGTCAGATGGGGCGTGCGCGCTTCAGAGATGAGCTCCCCATATTCCAGAACCGCCGTGCGCACTCCTGATGTGCCAATGTCGATGCCGAGTGCCAGCATCAGCGTTGCTCCGCAAGCGCCTGGCGGTATTTCTCGGCATCCCAATTGAGCAATTCCGCCTCTGCGTCCGGGCCAATCGGATCCACAGTCCAATCTGCGGGCAGGCGAGCGAGAACATCTGACAGGCAGCGTAACATTGCCTTTTGAGAGCTCGTTGCATCTTTGCGGATAAGTATTCCTTGTCCCTTGATCAAGATTGCTGGCGGAGCACCGTCATGGTCGCGGACAGGCAGCGCCGGACCGAGAAACACCACATGGTCCGGGTAGTACGTACCGGTAAGTGCCAGATCGGCAATTTGCGGATCGAAGGCAATCCAGCTCTCTTCAGACCAAACAAACCCTTCTGGTGCCGGATTGGCGGGATCTGCAGTCTTGTGTTTGAGCGGTGGCATCGCCAACCGGTTTTCAACCTCTTGTAGGAGGTCGCTGACCGCGTCCACGCTTTTTCCGCATACAATCAACCCATGATTTTGCAGCACCACTATTTGTGTTTCCGGCTTTATTCTTGCCAGGATTTCCCGCGTCAGCGGTAAGCCGGGTTTTGCATATGGAACCGTGACGAAGGGCATGTCAGCCAGCTTGTCTGCAAGCACCATCCGCCCTTCCGGACTGATCGCATGGGTGATTGTTGCCACCGAATGCGTGTGCGCGACCACCGCGTGATCCAATGCTGCGTGGAAGGTTGTCTCAATCGACGGCCTCAGTTTGAGCGCCGGGTCCAGTATGGTCGATTTGCAGCTTCCGTCTCCGTAGATTTCATGTGCCTCTGAGAGGGCCGCGGTTCGGTTGACGGCGACGAAAATATCCGCTGTTTCCGCGTTCGCAAGTTCTGTGCCCGACGCTTTGATCCACATGACAGCCCCGGACTTGATCGAGGTGTTGCCGCCTGGGCCTTGAACTTGAAGCGGATCTTGTCCCAGCCGGGCGGACAATGCGCGAAACGCAGGTGTCAGAAGTTCGGGCATTGTTCCGTTCATCGGAGGACCTCCAGTCTGTAGGTCGGAAACGGGGCGCTTTTTTCAGCACATAACCTGGCGAGTGTTGTGTCTGTATCTCCGGTCGAAAAGTCAGCGGCATATAAACCGCCCTGGATCAACACGCTGTCCCATCCGGCAGCGTCTGCTCCGGCAATGTCATGCTCCAGACTGTCGCCAACCATGAGCAATCGATCCGTACCGAGTGCTTGTGCCAAAGAAGCAAATACGGGCTTGAACGGTTTTCCGTAGAAAACGACATCACCTCCGGCAGCGGTGTAGACATCTGCAAGAGCTCCGGGAGACATGACGGTCTGGCCGCCGGCTCTCGGGCTGGCCTTGTCCGGATTGGAGCAATAGATGCGCAGGTGCCGGCTTGCGGCCTCTTCCAACAGTGGTTGCCAATCCGACAGGTTGGTGCCATCCGGTAGCCCCATCAACAACACGGCTTCTGCAGAATTCAGATCCGGCGTTAGGTCAATAGCAAGGTCCGTTGCCCACGCGCTGGCGTCGCCCGCCGTCCGTTCCACCGGGAAAAAGCGGCGTTCGGAAATCGTGCCATTCGCGATGTCCCTCCAAAGGGCTTCGCCGCTCGTCATGACACAGTCAAACAGCCCGCTGGGGAATCCCATGGCGGCGATGCGGGCCCGGTTGGGAGCTGCCCGTTTGCCGGAGTTCGACAGAACTGCAAGCCGGGTCCCTCGTGCCATAAGGTGCTTGAGGGCTGCGGCCGTGCCCGGATAGGCCGCGCTCCCGTCATGCAATACGCCCCACTGGTCCAGAACAATCGCATCATAGTCCGACGCAATCTCCGAAAGGGATTTGATGACTTGGGTCATCCGCGCTCAGTCTTCCATGTCCTCGGGTTTGGCCAAGCCCGAAATGTAGGCCTCCACGTCTTCCGGTTTCATAGCGGTGGCTTCTTTTTGTGCAGCCCCTGATGGCATGTCGCCAAAATAGAACTGGTAGCCAGGGATAACCTGACGCCGCTTCCGCAAAGGCATGCCCGCGTAAGGGAAAACGTCGGATCTGGCGTTTGCCTCATAATCATGACAGGGGAGGACATAGTCGGCGCGCTTGTCGAGTTCTTCGACCGATTTCCAGCCTTCGACCGAATTCACAAAACGCGCTGGTACCCAATACCGCCATTTCTCGGCCGGATTCGGTTCCAGGTTCCGTTCTTCAAAAATAGCGTCGCCACACACCACGATGTCGCCTGCGGTGGTCGCAACGCTGACCGCCATATGCCCAACAGAGTGCCCAGGCGTATGAAACATTGTGATTCCAGGAAGGACTTCGCATTCATCTGCAACGGCCTCGAAAACGCAGCCGGCATAGGCCGGTTCTATCCCTAGGATCCCGCATTCATAGGTGCGGTAATAAAGCGGGAGAGGGTTATAAGCCATTTCGATTTCGGCCTTTGGGGCGATGTATCGGGCGTTTTTGAATTCCTTCATATTCTGCACGTGGTCCCAATGCAGATGGGTGAAGACGATTGCATCGATTTCGTCCGGATGTACACCAAGCTTTTGTTCAAGGTGTTCGTGCACCTGCAGACATCCGCGTTTCTCACAGTTGTGGTGATATTTGCTCGCCCGCTCCTGATCCGGCAACCCGGTATCAATGAGGATCTTGTGTTCGCCGGTGTCGACGTAATGACAGAAAACGGGTTGCCATTTCTTCCTGCCGGCGGGTCCCTTCCAGAAAATGTAGGTGCCCAGATCGCCGTGGAGCCATCCGGTGTTGATCGGGTAGATTTTTGTCTCGGCAACGCCCATCGGCTTCTCCCAACAAGAGGTTGTTATTTTGCATACAAAAATATGTTTTGCATGCAAAAGCAAGAGCAAAGTTCTTCTTGGAGGTGTCAGTTTGCTTTCAGGGTCTCTAGAAAGCTCACGGCCATGTGGTCCCGCATGCTTTTCGATGCGGCCGCCGCGTCTTTGGAGAAAATGCTGTCCAAAAGTGCCTGATGGCTTTGGGCGGAGGAGAGGAGGTCTTCGCGGCTGGCGAATTTCTTTGCGCGGAAGGGGCCGGTTCTTTGCCGAAACTCCGATGCGATTTCTGCCATATAGGGGTTGCCCGTGGCCTTGTAGATGGCCTGATGGAAGGCTTCATTTGCTCTAAGGTATTCTGTGCGGTCGCCCGCCTCAGCGGCTTTCACGCAGCCTGCTTGAGCCGCTTCGATTTCAGATCTGGACAAAAAATCAAGTCTTTGGGCAACGATCCTTGCGCAGGCGGCTTCTATTTCATGCATGGCCTCAAACATCTGGCTTAGCTGTTCACGGCTGTATTCCGCCACGAACACGCCGCGCTTTTCCCCCTGAACCAGGACGCCTTGAGCGGTCAATCTTGAAAGCGCTTCCCGCACAGGCGTGCGGGAAGCGCCAAACCGGCTCGCAAGGCCGGCTTCATCAAGCCGCTGTCCCGGGGCGAGTTCACCTGCTCCGATCTCCTCCAGCAGGCCGCGCTCAATGCGTTGTACGGCCGAAACTGACTGCTTGTTCTCTGTGTTTGTCGAGCCTGTTAGCATGCTTTGCATTCCGTCTTCCGCGAACATCGAGTGACACTATATTACAAAAAAAACCTATTTTGCATATTTACAAATTGATTTGCATACAAAATAGTATCCCGAACGTAGGAGGCGTCCATTTATGCCGCAAATTCGCTTACAGAACCTCGTCAAGCGCTACGGCCACCTAGAGGTTCTGCACGGAATAGACTTACAAATGGCGGAGAACGAGTTCACGGTTCTTGTCGGCCCTTCTGGATGTGGAAAGTCCACAACCTTGCGGATGATCGCGGGTCTGGAAACGGTTTCGGACGGCGAGATCTTTTTCGGTGACCAGCCAGTCAGTCAGTTGGAGCCGAAAGATCGCGGTCTGGCAATGGTCTTTCAGGACTATGCGCTCTACCCGCACATGGATGTTGCTCACAACATTTCTTTTGCGCTGCGCCTTCAAAAAAGGCCGAAAGAGGAGATCAAGGCCAAGGTCAAGGAAGTCGCCGAAATTGTTGGTCTCACCGACTATCTGCAGCGCAAGCCCGGAGCGCTTTCGGGAGGTCAAAGGCAACGGGTTGCAATGGCGCGGGCGCTCGCAAAGGACAGCGAGATTTTTCTGTTCGACGAACCGTTGTCGAACCTTGATGCCAAGCTGAGGGGGCAGATGCGCGCCGAATTGGCGATCATGCGGCAACGGGTCCAAAAAAATATGATCTATGTCACCCATGATCAGATCGAGGCGATGACACTTGCGGATCGGATCGTTGTGATGAGCGACGGCTACATCCAGCAACAAGGATCTCCGGAAGAGCTTTTCAAGCACCCCGCAAACAAGTTTGTCGCGGGGTTCCTGGGCTCGCCGCCGATGAACTTCCTGGATTCCGAACTGATTGATCTGGATGGCACGCTCTATGCTGTGGGTGAGGGGTTTCGGATCGCCATTCCGGCGGAAAAGGCCCATGCCCTTGATCAGTCTGATAAGGCGGTCACCCTTGGCATTCGCCCGTCAGATCTCAGTTACGCCCCGGATGCGCCGCCAGGTCTTGGCCTCGATCTGGAGGTGATCGTTTCAGAATATGTTGGCGCACAATCAGTTCTCTTGTGCGTTTGCGGCCAGGCCAGCGTCACGGTGGAGTTAAAATCGGAAACACCGATCGCGTTGGGGGAGACACTCAGGTTTGCGGTCAGACCTGAGGGCATTCATCTGTTTGACCGCAAAACAGGAACGGCGCTGTAGCGCCCGCAATGGAGCCGAACGGGAGGAACTCCAATGTTGAAAGTCTTAAGACAGGCGTCTCTTGGCGTCGTGTCAGCGCTCGCCCTTACAACGGCTACGCTGGCCAATCCTTACGAGGAATACGCAGGTGAAACCCTGATCGTGAATTTTCCTGCGCACCCCCATTTTGATGCTGTGATGAAAATCCTACCGGAGTTCACAAAGGAAACCGGCATCGAGGTTGAAGTTGACCAACTGCCTTACCTCAAGATGCGGGAGCGCCAAACCCTCGAACTGGCGCAAGATGAGGGCGAATATGATCTGATTGCCTACGTGGTGTTCTCGAAAGCCGATTATGTCTATGCGGACCAGCTTGAAAATTTGGCGCGCTATTTCATGAACCCGAAACTTGCTGATCCGGCATACGATGCCGACGATCTGATTGACGGCTATGTCTACAACATCGGTTTCGCCGGCGGCAACAAGGGCTATCTAGAAGGTAAGACGGGGTCGCTTTTTGGTATTCCATATGGATCAGAAACATCTGTCCTCGGATACCGAAAGGATATCTTCGACAAGCACGGTCTCAAGGTGCCCGAAACATATGAGGAACTTCTTGAGATCGCGTGCAAGATCCCTGAACTGGAACCGGGTATGGGGGGATTGTCCTCGCGTGCGGCATCCGGTCACCACGCCTCGCATGCGTTTCTGCTTCATCTTGCTCCGCTCGGCGGCCGGATCTTTGACGATCAATGGAATCCAATCGTGAACAATGAAGCCGGGGTCCAGGCGGCAAATGCATTGAAGACGATCGTGGATTGCGGCCCCGAGGGCGCAGCTTCCTTCGGCTTTGGCGAGGCTCTTGGGTCCTTCCTGAACGGTGACACGGCGATGTTCCTGGACACCACCGTGGTGGCAGGTCAGATCAATGACCCAGCCAAGAGCCAGGTGGTTGGCAAAGTCGGCTGGGCGATGCATCCGATGGGCGTGCGCCGTGGCTCGCAGACCGGTGGTTTCGGTATCGGTATCCCCAAAAACGCAGAACACAAGGAAGCAGCCTTCCTGTTGATGCAATGGTTGACGTCAAAGCATGGTGACAAGCTGGTTGCCATGCAGGGTGGCAATCCATCGCGCTTCTCCACGCACGCAGATCCTGACGTCAATGAGAAGTTTCCACACATGGGGACATTCGGGGAAGCTCTGAAACATGCGGATCCGGATTGGCGTCCGATCATCCCGGTATGGGGCAAGATCAATGCGGATCTCGGGACCACATTGTCCAAGGTCCTGACCGAAGACCTGGATGTACAAGAAGCGCTTGACGGTGTGGCCGAGCGAACAAAAGCTGTGATGGACGAAGCCGGTTATTACACCTGGCAGTAAGCTCCACCACCCGCGCAGCCCGGTTTCCCCTTCGGGCTGCGCACCCTTTATTCAGTTTCGGAGCGATCATCTTGCGTGCGCAAACCCTCAATCGGGCTACGCCATACATGTTCATGGCGCCGGCTGCCATAATCATGGCCATCGCGCTGCTCTATCCGCTCGGGTACATGATTTACGGATCGTTCCGGGATTGGAACCCAAGCCAGAGTATCGGCGAAAGCGAATTCGTTGGCTTGAAGAACTACATCACCTTGTTTTTCGATCCTGCCTTTCGCGAAAGCCTTTCCGTTACCCTAACGTTTGCTTTTGTTGTTGTCGCTGCCGAGATGGTCCTCGGTGTCGGTTTGGCGCTGCTGTTGGATCGCAACATCCGCGGCATGTCTGTCTTGCGGACGCTTTTCATCCTGCCGATGATGATCGCCCCGGTCGTGGTCGGCCTGATGTGGCGCTACATGTACCACCCAACAGTTGGCACGTTTAACACGATGTTGAAGTCCTGGGGGTTCGACGGGATCGATTGGCTGGGCCAAAACGCCCTCCTTTCCGTGATAATTGCCGATGTATGGCAATGGACCCCTTTCATTTTCATCCTTGCCCTTGCCGCGCTCCAGTCGCTGCCAAGGTCTGCCCTGGAAGCGGCCCGTATTGATGGCGCGACTGCCTGGCAGCAAATCATCCACATCAAGCTGCCGTTGATGATGCCGGTTCTAATCGTCACCGGGCTCCTGCGATTGATTGATGCTTTCAAGGTGCTGGAGGTGATCCTCGTCATGACCGAGGGTGGACCGGGCTTGTCGACCGAAATTGTCGCGTTGCGGATATCCCGCACGGCCACAGAGTTCAGGGAGCTTGGGGTCGCTGCAGCGATGTCGAACTATCTGTTGATGCTGCTCTTATTGCTGACAGTCGCAATGTTCGCAATCACACGCCTGCAAGAGGCCCGTGCCCAACGCGCGGCCAGGCAAATTCAGGAAGATTGACCGGCATGCAGTACGAACGACAAAATCCCGCTTTCTATGCCCTTTTAGCGGCTCTGATCTTCATGTCAGTCGGCCCAATCCTGCTGATGTTTGTTAACTCGTTCAAGCTTGACGTGGACATCATCGGGGGCCGGACAGGTTTGCTTTTTCTGCCCACAATCCGCAATTACGAAACCGCGCTGTGTGATGTGTTGTGGTACGAGCCTGATCATCTCGACTTCTGTTCACTGAAGTTCGGCGGAGCGTTCATCAATTCCTTGATCATTGCACTGGCGTCCACAGTGATTACGCTGGTGATCGGCTGCATGGCTGCCTATGCCCTTGTGCGGTTCCGCTTCATGGGACGAGATACGATCTCCCTGTCAACGCTGATGGTAAGAATGGTTCCGCCCGCCGTTTTGCTGGTGCCGGTCTTCGGGCTCTGGAACAATGAATTCTGCATCGACAAAGCGACAATGGTCGGTGGCTGGATCAGGGATACCTTCGGGGGGCGGGGCGATGTTTGCCTTGCCGGCACCCATTCCGGGATCATTCTGGTTTATGTCGCAATGAATCTACCGTTTGTGATCTGGATTCTTCAAAGCTTCATTGTGCAGGTGCCGCGATCTCTGGAGGAGGCGGCGCGTGTGGATGGTGCCGGCCCATTCCAGGTCTTTTTCAAGATTGTGCTGCCACTGATCAAACCGGGTCTTGCAGCTGCTGCCATCTTCACATTCCGCATTGCCTGGAACGAATACTTGTTGGCCTCGGCCCTGTCTGACCGCAACACCAAAACGGTGCCCATTCTGATTGTAAACAACATGTCCGAATTCAACGTTGAATGGGGTGTGATCATGGCTACCGGCATGTTGCTTGCGATCCCGCCGATCATTTTCACACTGTTTGCCAGCCGCCAGATCATCACCGGAATGACTGCGGGCGCGGTCAAGGGCTAGGTCATGGCGCAGGTTCTGGTGTTAGCGACACTGCAGACGAAACAGGCCGAGGCTGATTTCCTCATCACACAGTTGACTGACTGTGGTGTGTCTGCGCGCGTTGTCGATATTTCTCTGCAGTCGAAGGGTGAGATCCTCGATGGCGCCGGAAAACGTCAGGCCATGGACCAGGCAGCCTTGAATGTTCTTCAGGATGTCGCGGCGGCGGCGAGCGGTGAGACGGAAGTCGTCCTGGGGATTGGCGGCGGTACGGGCGGCGAAATCGCCTTTCGGGTGCTCCGTGCGTTGCCGATCACGTTTCCCAAGATCCTGGTCACCACACTCCCGTTTGATCCCCGCGCCGTTGTTGCGGACAACTCCATCATTCTGGTGCCAACGCTGGCTGATATTGCCGGCTTGAATGCCATTTTGCGTGAAGTCCTGGAAAATGCAGCTCTCATCGCTGCCGGCTTGTGCCGGAAGGAGCGAAAAGGCGAGCTTGTCGATGTTACACCGTCGATCGGCATTACTGCGCTTGGCGCGACAGATGGAGCAGTTGCCCCACTGGTTTCTGAGCTTTCAAAGCGCGGACAGGAAAGCACCGTTTTTCATTCCAACGGTTACGGTGGCGCCGCGTTTGCCCGGTTCGCTGCACATGGGGCCTTCAATGCGATCATCGACCTGACCCCTCATGAACTGACCCGGATCCATCTTGCCGGCGCTCATGTCGACATGCCGGATCGTTTCGTCGCTGGCGGCGATCTGCCCCGGATCGTTCTGCCGGGCGCTTTAAATTTCATCGGCCTCGGCCAGAAGACGCTGGTCCAAAGCGAGTACCTGTCCCGGCCTCACTATGAACACTCCGGGTTTTTTACGCATGTGAAGGTGACGGATGAAGAGATGAAGCTCGTTTGCCTGCGGCTTGCTGAAAGCCTAAACAGCCTTGATGGCCCCTGCGCAATAATTGTCCCAATGGGTGGGTTTTCTCATCAAGACCGGCCGGGAGGCCCCATTGAAGACCCGGCGTTGCGGGAGGTGTGTTTCGATACGCTTAAAGCGTCTCTGAACCCGGATATTCAGCTTCATCGTCTTGATGCGCATCTTTTTGCGCCGGATGTGACAAATGCAATTCTCGAGACATTGACCGTGCTTACGAGCGAAGAGGTTGGACCATGCAGGACCTGACAGCCAAGAAAGACGCCTTGATTGCAACAGCAAAACGGTGCTTCGACTTGCGCCTTCAGACCAATGCTGGCGGGAACCTTTCCGTGCGCCTTGAGAGTGCGGACGCGATCGTGATCAAGCCGTCCGGGATTGGTTTCAACGAGTGCACACGTGACAACCTGCAGGTGGTTCATCTGGACGGAACCATAGAACCGTCGGACCACAAGCCCTCAAAGGACCTGGGGTTTCATCTCGATCTCTATCGAATTCGGGCCGATATCAAGGCGGTTGTCCATTGCCACAGCCCCTGGGCGACCGGTTATGCCAGCGCCGGGGTCGAGATCCCGTGCCTAACGGTTCAAACCATAGAAAAGATCGGAAGGATGCCGTTGATCCCACTGTCACCACAGGGCGGACCGCAAACGGAAATCGAAATCAGTCCGGTCTTCGAGGATCCCAAGGTGGTGGCTGCCGTGCTTGCCAACCATGGAACAATCGGTGTCGGTTCCTCGTTGATGAAGGCGCAGTATCTCGCCGAAATCATAGAGGAAACAGCACATATTGCCTTTGTTCGAGATGCCGTGATGGCGGCTCATGGAAAGAAAGTTGCTGATCTTCCGCGGTTTGGAACCGCAGCCGATGCAGATGCGAGCGCCCCTGATTGACCATCGAGCTTGTTGCATTTTCCATCAGCTGTTGGATGTCGGTATGAAGCGGTATGCTCCTAAACCAGGTCATCGGCCTCGCATGCATCCATGCCCATTTCCCAGGTTGTCTTCAGCACTCTGATTTTGAAAATCTCGTGCGCCTGACATTTTGCTCAGGCCTGAACACATCGTTGGCCTTCAACCCCGGTCAAGTCCCGATCCGTCACCCGTCTTCCAGAACCTTTTTCACCCGCGCGCGGGCGTTTTCGTTGGCTTCGTTTTTCGCGAGCTCAGTTCTGAGGCGTAGGACAAATGGCAGGGTATCGTCGCTGAATGTCCGGACGGGGAGAGGGGGCTCGGCCCAATCCGGTCATTCGTTCCGACCGCAGCGAACGTCCGCTTCCCGCCCAACTCGGACTTCTGCTTTCTTTGCGGGGCAGCCGATTTCAGGACTCTTTCCGGGATTAGGACGGTTGTGGTTTTGAGAGCCCGCCAAAGGCCTGGAGCACGGTGCTGGCTGCGGCGACCATGGGGTCATGGGTTTCGGACAGGATGGCGACCCGGTCGAAGCGGTCCGGATCCCGGTTGACGGCCTCGCGCATGGCCGTGCCAAACGCCTTGCGCAGTTCCGTACCAATATTGAACTTGCAGATGCTGGTTTGCCGCGCGAGCCGCTGGCGCTGGGCAACTGGAACGCCCGAGCCGCCATGGATCACGAGCGGAATTTGAGTCAGGGCCTCAATCGCGCTGATGCGCGCCTCATCCAGACCGCCTTCCTTGTTTTCCTGCAGGTGGACATTGCCAACGGAGATCGCCATGGCATCGACGCCGCTTTGGGCTGCGAATGTTTGAGCTTCCTGCGGATCTGTGCCTTCCGACGCATCGCCCTTGGCATAGCCGACAAAGCCGATCTCGCCCTCGCAGGATATGCCCGCCCCATGGGCGAGCTCTGCAATGCGCGCGGTCTCGTCGATGTTCTGGGCGAGCGGCTTGCGGGACCCGTCATACATGAGCGAGGTGAAACCGCTGTCCAGCGCTTCCAGGCATTCCTCATAGGTGTAGCCGTGGTCAAGATGGGCAACGACCGGAACACTGGCGCCTTCCGCCAAGTGCCGGAACATCTTTCCCAAAATGGGGAGCGGCGTGTGCTTGCGGCAGGAGGGGCCCGCCTGCAGGATCACCGGAACGCCCTCTGCTTCGGCGGCAGCCACATAGGCGCGCATGTCTTCCCAGCCGAGGGTGACCAGCCCGGCCACCGCATATCCGTCCCGCAAGGCCGGCTGGAGAACGTCGCTCAGTGTTGCCAGCGTCATTTGAACTTGGCCACCATGTCCTTGATCCCCGGGATGGTCTCGATCTGATAGGCGTGGGTCGGCTGGAAATACTGGACCAGGGACCGCTGGCTGAGGCCGCCCAAAATGGTGAAGTAGTACATCTCATAGCCGGGCATGACGGCACAGGGGTGATAGCCCTTGTCGATCATGAACGTGGAGCCATCCATCAGCTGATAGGCTTCGCCCGGAACGCCTTCCTCGCGCTGTAGGATCTGGACCCCGGACCCATGTTTGGGCCGGAAGCGGAAATTGTAGGTCTCGTCATGCCGGGTTTCATGGGGCAAGCGGTCGGTATCATGTTTGTGGGCGGGAAAGCCGGACCATCCGCCCTGGCCCACGGTGAAAAGCTCACTCACCAGCAGGCGGCCAACCTTGCCATGTTGTTTCTGCCCCAGAATATGCTTGATCTTGCGATGCGTCTTGGTGTCGTCGGAGCCATATTGCACCAGGTCAATGTCGGCGGTGCGCACGTCGAAGGGCTCCAGCACCTGATCAAATTTCGCACCGGCGATGAATGTCTCGGTCTCATCCGACGTGCAGATGATTGTGACCTTGGCGCCGACGGGGATATAGACGCCTTCCGGCTCGCCGTCCCAGACATCTTCACCGCGATTGCCGAGCGTTTCGAATGTCATGCCTTCGACTTCAACCGTCACGGTTCCCGTGGCCGGTACAATGCAGGTTTCATACCCAGGCACCTGATACTGAAAGGCTTCCCCTTTTTTCAGCTTCACGATGTTGAAGTAGTTGAGCGGAACCAGCGGGTTGTCGATGTCAACAATCGGTTTGTTCTGGTTGTCATGCGGAGCGATATGCATGGGACGTTCCTTTGTGCAGGTGTCGGGCCTTTATGCAGGTGGCGGCCTTTATGCTGGCGTCGGGCCGGGGTGAGAGGCCAGGAACGCCTCCAGTTCGGTCTTGTCGGGCATGGCGGGGGCGCATCCGGGTTTTGCAACGACAATCGATGCACAGGCGGAGCCGCGCAAAACGGCGTCCTTCAAAGAGAAGCCATCAGCAATAGACGTCACCAATCCGCTCATGAAGCTGTCGCCGGCACCATTGGGCTTGAGCGCCTCGACGGGATAAATGCCGGTCTTGAATTCGCCCTCCCGGGTGATCGTGATCGCGCCGTCTTCGCCCATCTTGTAGATGACCAGTTCGGCCGTGGTGCGCACGAGCTCGCGGGCCTTGTCGAGGCCCTTGTCGTAGCCGCCTGCCATGAAGCCGAATTCGACATCATTGCCGACAATCATCTCGCATTGCGCGGCAGCGCGGGAGAGAACTTCGGCGGCAACCTCTGGGGAAGGCCAGGAATAGGGCCGGTAGTCGACGTCGAAAATCAGCGGCAGGCCGGCAGCCTTGGCAAGTTCGAATGCCTGAAAAGCCGCGCTGCGTGAGGGTTCTGCGGCAAAGACCGTGCCCGCCGTGATGAGCGCGCTGTAGCTGGTGTAATCAACGCTCGCGACATCCGCGTCATCCATCTGGAAGTCGGCAGCCCCGTTCCGGTAGATCACATTGCGGTGGCCTTCGACGACGGATTCGTAAAAGGCAAGGGAATTCCGGTATTCGCCGCCAACCGGCGTGACGTGCGTTGTGTCCACGCCATAGTGCTTCAACTGGCCGATACAGTAGCTGCCGACGCTGTCATCGGAGACCCGGGTGACGAGCGCTGCCTTGCCGCCGAGCTTGCAAATGCCCGCGCCGATATTGGCCGCCGACCCGCCCAGGCCGACACTGATCCGCTGGGCATCTTCGGCCCGGACACCGGCGTCGGTGTAAAAATCGATCCCCGCGCGGCCAACAACCACGAAGTTGTTTTTTGCGATTGCCTCGAGAAGCATCAGATCCCCCGGCGCTGTTTGGAGCGGGTGGACTCCCAGTCTTCGTGCGCAGCGCGCACCTTGTCGCTGTCTGTCACATGCGGCGTACCGACCTCCCACCAGGTGTGGCCTTCCGTGGTCCAGCCCTCATAGGCATCGACCTTCATGGAAATTACATAGGTCTTTGTGGCAGCTTTGGCGCGCTTGAACGCTTCGCCAAGTTCCGCCGGATTTGAGACGGTCTCGGCAATGGCGCCCATGGAGGCCGCATGGGCTTCGAAATCGACCGCAAAGGGTTCGGGAACAGTCGGGCAATCTTCGATCAGGTTGTTGAAGCTCTCGTTGCCGGTGTTGTTCTGCAGTTTGTTGATGACCGCGAACCCGCCATTGTCCAGCACCAAAATGATCATCTTCTTCCCGGTCAGGACCGAGGAGTAGATGTCGGAGTTCATCAGGAGATACGACCCGTCGCCGGTAAAGACGATGGTGTCCCTGTCCGGCTCGCGCTCGGCCTGGGCAATCCGGGCGCCCCATCCGCCGGCGATTTCATAGCCCATGCAGGAATAGCCGAACTCCACATCCACCGTGCCAATGCCGAGTGTCCGCCAGTTGGCTGTCACTTCGGCGGGAAGGCCGCCTGCAGCTGCCACGATCCGGTCCCGCGGGTCACACAGTGCGTTCACAACGCCAATGGCTTGAGCGTAGGAATTGGGCCGGTTGCCGGAAGACACGTTGTCGGCAACGTAAGCATCCCAGGCCTTGCGTTCGTCTGCGGCCGTGTTTGTCCAGGCCGATGGCGCCTTATAACCGGCTATTGCATCCTTTAGGGCAAGCAGCGCGAGCTTCGCATCACTGACGACCGGCAGAGACATATGCTTTCCGGCATCATGACGTGCTGCGTTGATCGAGATAAACCGTGCGTCTTGCGCGAATGCGGTCCAGGATCCGGTGGTGAAGTCCTGCAAACGGGTGCCAACCGCCAGAATGACATCGGCCTTTTCGGCCAGCTTGTTGGCGCTGTCAGAACCGGTCACGCCAATCGGACCGGCATTCAGCGGGTGCGTTGCCAGCAGATTTGCGCGGCCGGCAATGGTTTCAACCACAGGGATCTGATGAGCCTCCGCAAACGCGGTCAGTTCGGCAACCGCACCGCTGTATTGAACGCCGCCGCCTGCAATGATCAACGGGCGTTCAGCGGATTTCAGCAGTGCAGCAGCATCTGCAATCTCGCGCTCATCAGCGCTAATGCGCCTGATCCGGTGAAGGCGGCGTTCGAAGAAGGCCTCTGGATAATCATAGGTCCAGCCCTGAACATCCTGCGGCAGGCCGAGAAAAGCGGGGCCGCAATCACCGGGATCAAGCATGGTCGCAAGGGCCGCCGGCAAGGACTGAATGATTTGCGCCGGGTGGGTGATCCGGTCCCAATAGCGTGTCACCGCCTTGAACGCATCATTTACACCCAGCGTCGGGTTGTTGAAGTGTTCGAGCTGCTGCAGCACCGGATCGGGAAGACGCGTGAGGAACGTGTCGCCGCACAGCATCAGCATTGGCAACCGGTTCGCATGCGCCAGGGCTGCCGAGGTCAGAAGATTTGACGTGCCGGGGCCTGCGCTGGCCGTGCAGAAAATGAAGCGCTGGCGCAGCCATTGCTTTGCATAGGCAGCCGCTGCAAAGCCCATGCTTTGCTCGTTCTGGCCGCGATACAGGGGCAAATCAGCTTTGTGATTGTAGAGCGCTTCCCCGAGGCAGGTGACGTTGCCATGGCCGAATATGCCGAAGCCGCCGCCGCAAATGCGCATCTCTTTGCCATCGATTTCGATGAACTGGTTTGCCAGGTAGCGGATAATGGCCTGCGCAGTCGTGAGCTTAACCGTTTTGGTGCTCATCGCTGTCTCTCCCCGAAACGTGTTTTGCCGCAAGGCGAGCGATTGCCGCTTGCGCGTTGTTGGATCTCAAGATACAAATTTTGCAACCGGTTGCAAATCTTTTTCGAAAGCGTAAACAGCAAGACCGGATTAAGGGAGCGGAGAATGGCGGAGATCGGGATTGGCATCCTCGGTGGCGGCTATATGGGCAAGGCCCATGCCGTCGCCATGTCGGCTGTCGGTGCGGTGTTTGGCACTGCCTTGCGGCCCCGCCTGGAAATGGTGTGCGCCAGCTCCCTGGCCTCGGCGGAACGGTACCGGGAGGCTTTCGGGTTTCGCCGGGCTGCCAAAGACTGGCAACAGCTTGTCGAGGATCCCGCGGTCGAGGCGATTGTCATCGCGTCGCCGCAGTCGACCCACCGGGCGGCGGCTGAAGCGGCGTTTGCGCTCGGCAAGCCCGTCCTTTGCGAAAAACCCATGGGCGCGACGCTGGAAGATTCCGAGGCCATGGTCCAGGCCGCCGAGCAGAGCGGCTGTGTGAACATGGTCGCCTATAACTATATCCGCACACCCGCCAGCCAGCATGCCCGCAAACTGATCGCGGACGGCGTGATTGGCGATGTCACCTGGTTCCGGGGTGAGCATACCGAGGACTTTTATGCCGATCCAAAGGCGCCGGCCACGTGGCGCACGCAAGGGGATGCCAATGGCACCATGGGCGATCTTGCGCCGCATATGATCAATGCGGCGCTCGCGCTTGTCGGACCAGTTGCCGGGGTCATGGCGGAAATCGAGCGGGTCCATGAAGACAGACCCGGCGGCAAGGTCACCAATGATGACCACGGCCAGATGATGACCAGGTTTCAGAACGGGGCCATGGGGCACATGTATTTCAGCCGGATCGCGACCGGCCGCAAGATGGGATACGCCTATGAAATAACCGGAACCAAGGGGGCGATCCGCTTTGATCAGGAGGATCAAAACGCCCTGTGGCTCTATCTGATGGACGACCCGGAAGCAGAACGCGGTTTCCGGAAAATTCTGACCGGACCTGCCCATCCAGACTATCTGCCCTTTTGCCAGGGGCCGGGGCATGGAACCGGGTACCAGGACCAGATCATCATTGAGGCCAAGGATTTTCTGGAGGCGATTAATTCCGGGAAATCCATCTGGCCAACTTTCCGGGATGGCCTGGAGGTCAAACGTATCGTCGATGCGGCCATGACGTCATCGCGGACAAAATCCTGGCAATCGCTGCCATCCACATAAATGCACGATCTGAAAGGCTCGCAAGATGAGCATTAGAATTGGCAATGCGCCCTGTTCCTGGGGTGTTGAGTTTCCTGACGATCCCCGGAATCCGGCCTGGAAGACGGTGTTGAAGGAGTGCGCGGGCGCCGGGTACAAAGGTATCGAGCTCGGCCCGGTCGGTTTCATGCCGGAAGACCCTTCAATCCTGTCGGACGCTCTGGCGGAGTATGAGCTTGAGTTGATCGGCGGCGTTGTGTTCCGTCCGTTTCATGATCCGGGTGCCTGGGACAATGTCCTCGACGGAACCCACAGGACGGGCAAGGCCCTGGTTGCTCATGGGGCCAAGCACATGGTTCTGATTGATTCCATTTCTCCGCGCCGTGCGCCGACCGCAGGCCGTCCTGATGAGGCGGAGCAAATGGATGCAGCCGAATGGACTGCATTCCGGGGCCGGATCGCGGAAGCCGCAAAGATCGGGTCCGAGGAGTATGGGCTCACCGTCGGGATGCACGCGCATGCCGCCGGGTTCATCGACTTTGAACCGGAACTGGAGCGTCTGCTGGACGAAGTTGACGAAAAACATCTCAAGATCTGCTTCGATACCGGCCACCATTCCTATGCCGGATTTGATCCGGTGGCCTTCATGGAGCGCCATATCGCGCGGATTTCCTACATGCACTTCAAGGACATCGATCCGAAAGTGAAGGCGGATGTGGTTGCCAATCGGACCGGCTTCTACGATGCATGCGGACAGGGGATCTTCTGCAATCTGGGCGATGGCGATGTCGACTTTCCGAAGGTCCGGCAGATCCTGCTGGACAACGGGTTTGAGGGCTGGTGCACCGTCGAGCAGGATTGCGACCCGACTCTTGATGTGTCGCCCATCGATGACGCGCGGGCGAACCGCGGGTATCTGGAATCCATCGGCTTCAATTAAGGATTTCTTCCATGGCACGTTTGAATTGGGGCATGATCGGCGGCGGTGAAGGCAGCCAGATCGGACCGGCACACCGTCTTGGCGCGGGGCTCGACGGCGCGTTTTCGTTCGTCGCCGGCGCGCTTGATCACCGGCCCGAAGCCGGGCGCGATTACGGCCAGCGTTTGGGTCTTGCGGCTGATCGCGCCTATGGGGACTGGCGCGAGATGCTGTATGGCGAAAAAGGGCGCGATGACCGGATAGACCTGGTCACCGTCGCAACGCCGAATGCCACGCATTTCGAAATCACCAAGGCTTTTTTGGAGGCCGGGTTCCATGTGCTGTGCGAAAAGCCCATGACGATGACGGTGGCAGAAGGCGAGGAAATTGTCCGGATTGCGAAGGCCGCCGGTACCATTTGCGCGGTCAATTATGGATATACCGGCTACTCGCTCGTTCGGCATATGAAGGCGATGGTTGCGCGGGGCGATCTCGGCAAGATCCGGCTGGTGAAAGCCGAATTCGCTCATGGCCACCATGCGGATGCAGCCGATGCCGACAATCCCCGCGTGCGCTGGCGCTATGATCCGGCGCAGGCCGGTGTGTCCGCGCAGTTTGCCGATTGCGGCATTCATGCCTTGCATATGGCCTCCTTCGTCACTGGTCAGGAGGTGGAGCGCCTATCTGCCGACACGGTGTCCTGCATCGAAAGCCGTGTTTTGGAAGACGATGCGATGGTCAATTTCCGAATGGATGGCGGGGCTGTTGGACGGCTTTGGACATCGTCCGTTGCGATTGGCCGCCAGCACGGCCTTACCCTGCAGGTTTTCGGCGAAAAGGGCGGGTTGCGCTGGTCGCAGGAACAGCCGAACCAGCTCTACTGGATGCCACTCAATGGGCGTCTTGAGGTCATTGAACGGGGTGAGGGCAACCTTTCACCAGAGGCAGACCGCACATCGCGTGTCACCATTGGGCACGCAGAAGGCATGCCTCTTGCTTTTGCCAACATCTACACGGACCTGGCCGAGGCAATCAGGGCGCGGAAGGAGGGGAGGGCAATGGATCCTGCGGCCGATCTTTATCCGCGCGCCGAAGATGGTCTAAGGTCCATGGCGGCTGTCTTTGCAGTCGCAGAATCTGGCAAAGCCGAGGGTGTTTGGACAGACGCCCGCCCGCCAATGTTCAGATAGGTTGATGGATTGGTGCCCGGACCGCAGATCTAACTCTCCAATCGATCAGCTTTGGACGGTAAATCGGGTTCGGTTTATCGCCCGCTGGTCTCACTCCGGACCGGGCGCAGGGTGCCGCGTTCGATCACCTGGCAGGGAAATAGCCGTGCTTCCGGATAACGGGACGGGTCTTCGAGCATGGACACGATCAGTTCGACCGACGAGTTGATGATCTGCTGGACCGGCTGGCGGATCGTGGTCAGGTTGATGGTCTGCCAGCCTGCCATTTCCATGTCATTGAGGCCGATGATGCCGATATCGTCCGGGACGCTCAAGCCAGCGTCTTTAATGGCGCTCAAGACGCCAATCGACAAGACATCATCCCCGCAGAAATAGGCTTCAGCTGGCGGGGCTTCGGCCAGCAGGCGTTTCATTTCTTCCCGGCCCGCCTCAAAGGAATAGGCTTTCGCATAGGTATAGGTCATGTCGATCCCGCGGTGATGCGACAGCTCTTCCTGAAAGCCTTTGAAACGGTCCTGGGTTGAGGTGGCTGTTTCCGGGCCGCCCAGAAAGGCAACACGCGTGTGCCCGCGGCTCATCAGTGCCTTTGCCGCCATGCGGCCGCATTCCACGTTGTCGATCCCGACCACATGAAACTCCGGTGCGCTCGAATAGCGTCCGAAGCTGTTCACCACGGGTACCCCGGCATCCTTGAACGCTTTTGAAAAACCCGGCGGGAGCGTGGAGGACGCGACCACGACCCCATCGACGGAGTATTGGCGCAGCATCCTGACTGAGGCCTCCGGATCGGTTTCATCCGACAGATTGACCAGAAGCGGGCGCAGTCCGACGCTTTGGAGCTTGCGGGTGAACTGGTCGAAAACCTCCAGAAAAATCGGATTGTGAAAGTTGTTGGAGACGAGGCCGACAAGCTTGGTGCGCCGCGTGGTTAAGCCGCGGGCGAGGAAGTTGGGTGTGTAGCCGAGCTTTACTGCGGCCTTTTCCACCTTGCGGCGGGTTTTTTCAGAGACCGATGCTCCGTCCGTAAAGGTGCGCGACACCGCAGAGCGGGAAACGCCCGCAAGTTCGGCAACTTCTTTTAATGTAACGGTCATTGATCTCATCATTCCAAATGCCCAGTGGGGTTCATATCCCAACTGACTGTTCCGGGCAGTATGAATTTCCATTTTCATTTTTGCAACCGGTTGCAAATATCTTTGGTTCATGGTTTCCTGCTTGTGAGAGAGGACAAAGAGCCGCTCTTTGACCATGAGAATGGTAATCCTTGGGAGGAAGGAATGAGATCAACTCTTAAGTCGCTGTTGCTTGCAGCAGCAGTCGTCGTAGCGCCGTTTGCAGGCGCGCAAGTCGCATCTGCTGAAGGTGAGAAGTACATTCTTGTCAGCCATGCGCCGGACAGCGACAGCTGGTGGAATACAATCAAGAACGGCATCGCGCTTGCGGGCGACCAAATGGGCGTCGAAGTGGAGTACCGCAACCCGCCGACAGGCGACCTTGCGGACATGGCCCGTATCATTGAGCAGGCAGCTGCCTCCGGCCCGAACGGGATCATCACGACCCTGTCGGACCCGGATGTTCTGTCCGGCCCGATCAAGGATGCGGTTGCCTCCGGGATCGATGTCATCATCATGAACTCCGGAACGCCGGATCAGGCGCGTGAGGTTGGCGCCCTGATGTATGTCGGCCAGCCGGAATATGACGCCGGACACGCGGCCGGTCTGCGGGCAAAGGGCGACGGCATCACGAGCTTCCTTTGCGTGAACCACTACATTAGCTCCCCGTCGTCGACCGAACGCTGCCAGGGCTTTGCTGATGGTCTTGGCGTCGAGCTCGGCGATCAGATGATCGACAGTGGCCAGGATCCTGCCGAGATCAAGAACCGTGTTCTTGCCTATCTCAATGCAAATCCGGACACGGATGCCATCTTGACGCTTGGGCCGACCAGCGCGGACCCGACCCTGCTGGCGCTCGATGAAAACGGCATGGCCGGCGACATTTATTTCGGCACCTTCGACCTCGGTGAAAACATCGTGGAAGGCATCAAGAGCGGTGTCATCAACTGGGGCATCGACCAACAGCCGTTCCTGCAGGCCTATCTTCCGGTCGTGGTTATGACAAACTACCACCGCTATGGCGTGCTGCCGGGTAACAACATCAACTCGGGCCCGGGTTTCGTGACCAAAGACGGCCTGACACTCGTGGAGAAGTATGCGGGCGAATACCGCTAACCTTTACGCACTGATAGGGCGGCGGACCCCGCCGCCCTTTTTCACGAGCTTCACAAAAATAAGACAGAGCCGGGGAGAGGCTAAATGACTGAGGCCAACGCCGCAGCGATTTCCGATGAACGGGTCAAACAGCAATCGGGCCTTCGCAAAGCGCTGATCCGTCCAGAACTGGGCGGGATCTGCGGCACCATCATCGTATTTTCGCTTTTTCTCATCTTCGCTGGCGACAGCGGCATGTTCAACGCGCAAGGCATGATGAACTGGTCGACGGTTTCGGCGCAGTTCATGATCATTGCGGTCGGCGCCTGTCTCTTGATGATCGCTGGCGAATTCGACCTGTCCGTCGGATCCATGATCGGCTTTTCCGGGATGATGATCGCGATCTTCACGGTCACTCTGGAGTGGCCGGTGTGGCAGGCTATCCTCGTGACCTTTGCCTTGACGGTCGCTATTGGCGGGCTCAACGGCTACATCGTCGTACGCACGGGCCTTCCAAGTTTCATTGTGACGCTTGCGTTTCTGTTCATCCTGCGCGGGTTCACGATTTACCTGCCGCAAATCATCGAACGCAAAACCATTATCGGCGGGGTTGACCGGGCAGCTGAAGGCGATTGGCTTGCGGCCCTGTTCGGCGGAAAAGTCCTGACCGGTTTCTTCACCTGGATGGGGGAAGCGGGCATCATAGATGTTTTCGAACGCGGCTCGCGCGCCGGACAGCCAGTTGTCGAGGGCGTCCCGATGTTGATTGTCTGGGCGATCGCGCTGGTCATCTTTGGTCATATCCTTTTGACCCGTACACAGTTCGGGAACTGGATCTTTGCAGCAGGCGGGGATGCCCAGGCAGCGCGTTATGTCGGTGTGCCGGTGAACCGGGTTAAAATCCTGATGTTCATGTTCACGGCCTTCTGCGCGACCGTGTTTGCAACCTGCCAGGTCATGGAGTTCGGTTCGGCCGGGGCCGACCGGGGGCTCTTGAAGGAGTTCGAAGCCATCATCGCCGTTGTGATCGGCGGCGCGCTTTTGACCGGCGGATACGGATCGGTGATTGGAGCGGCTCTGGGGGCGCTGATCTTCGGTGTGGTCCAACAGGGGCTGTTCTTTGCAGGTGTCGAAAGTTCCCTTTTCAGAGTGTTCCTCGGTGTGATCCTGTTGTTTGCGGTGATCCTGAACACCTACATTCGCCGCATCATCACTGGGGAGAGATAAGATGAGCTCGACACATGCTCCCATCATCCAGATGAAAGGCATCGAGAAGCATTTCGGCTCGGTGATCGCACTGGCCGGTGTCTCGGTCGACATCTACCCGGGCGAATGCCATTGCCTTCTTGGCGACAACGGGGCTGGCAAATCCACTTTCATCAAGACAATGTCCGGCGTTCACAAGCCCACGAAGGGCGAGATCCTGTTTGAAGACAAACCAATGCACTTCGCGGATCCGCGGGACGCGATTTCCGCAGGCATTGCCACCGTCTATCAGGATCTGGCCATGATCCCGCTCATGTCGGTGAGCCGGAATTTCTTCATGGGCAACGAGCCGGTGCGCCGGATCGGCCCGCTCAAACTTTTCGATCACGACTATGCCAACCGGGTCACGATGGAAGAAATGGGCAAGATGGGCATCAATCTGCGCGGACCGGATCAGGCTGTAGGAACGCTCTCGGGCGGGGAACGCCAGACGGTTGCCATTGCCCGCGCCGTGCATTTCGGTGCCAAGGTCCTGATCCTCGACGAGCCCACATCGGCATTGGGTGTCCGGCAGACCGCCAATGTGCTTGCCACCATCGACAAGGTGCGCAAACAGGATATTGCCGTGGTCTTCATCACCCACAATGTCCGCCATGCCCTTGCAGTCGGGGACCGCTTCACTGTTCTCAATCGCGGCAAGACCCTTGGTACGGCGCAGCGTGGCCAGATCACGCCTGAAGAGCTGCAGGATATGATGGCCGGGGGGCAGGAGCTCGTGGCCCTGGAAGACTCTCTCGGCGGCACGGTGTAGCTATACGGACGTCTAAGGTCAAAAAGCCGCCCGGCCTGGGCGGCTTTTTCATTATGGGCAAGTGCTCGCCCGCCGCTGCGCGGCCGAGCCGGATCTATCGCCTCAAGTCCTTGCCTTTTCGAACGCGCTCCAGGCGGCTTCGAATTTCTCGAAATTGAAACCGGGTTCACGGGCAGGGGCGAGCACCAGCTTTTCCGTTTCCAATAGTTTTCGGATTGCCCCGCCAAGCGCTGGAATGATGTCTTCAGGAACAACCAGTGCGCCATGGCGGTCTGCATGGATCAGCTCGCCAGGATGAATGTCGAGCCCGAAGATTTTGACCGGGCCGCCGATCTCCTTCACATGCACATAGCCATGGCTCGGTCCGATGGAGCCGGCCACAACAGGAAAGCCGTCGGGCAAGTCGCCCAGATCCCGCATGACACCGTTGGTCAAGGCGCCCGAGAGACCTAGGCCCTTGTGAACGGTTGTGTTGATCTCGCCCCAATAGGCGCCGATTGCATTGGGGTAATCCACGTCCTCCACGACCGTGATCGCCGGGCGCGGGCCTTCGCTCATGTACCTGTAATAGTCCATCCGCCTTGTCCTGATAACATCAGCGGGCTCTGTCGGCGGTGCAAGGGCCGAAATCTTCGCGGTTCTGGCATATCCCACCATGGCGCCGCCCTGAGGATCTGAGGCGAGCATCGTCCCCCGAGTGAAACGGTTGAAGCCTCTGCGGCCTTGCGCGACCTCGATGGCGTTGCAAACGGTCGGTGTATCGACCGTTTTAAGAAGATCTAGAAGGTCGGTATCCATCAACGCTCCAGCCATGTTTGGAATGCGGCATTGACCGCAACAGGTTGTTCGAGGGTCGGCAGGTGTCCGGCATTACCGATGATCTCAAGGACTGAATCTTGTAGCAGGTCATGCATCAATTCGTGCCGGTCCAGCGGGCACAGCCGGTCTTCCCGGCCCATTAGAACCAGCGCTGGGCAGGACAGCCCGCGCAGCGTTTCCTGCTGATCCGGGCGTGCCGCCAAGGCCCTAGACTGGCGTTCAAAGACTTCCGGGCCCAGATCGAGGGCCATTTCCATGCAGGTGTTGAGAACATCCTGGCGGAGCGGGCCGTTGGCCAGATAGTTGGGTTTGAGTTCATCCCGCATGACCTCTTTCAGGCCGCCTCTGCGGACCTTCTCGATCTGAGGGAGCCGCCGGGCCCTGACATCGTCCAATTCCGCGCGCGGATTTGTGTCAAGCAAGGCGATCCGGTCGATGCGCTCCGGTGCCTGGCGGGCAACTTCCATGGCAACGATCCCGCCCATGGAAAGTCCGGCGAGTGCAAATACCGGAGGCGCCGATGCCAGAACGTCCGCCGCGAGATCTTCGACCGTATCATGGCCCGTGAGCGGGCCGAGATGGACAGCACGCTGACCGGAAAAAGCCGCGATTTGAGGACCGAAGAGGCGGGCATCACACATCATGCCGGGTAGAAGCAAAAGCGGTGTCACGCCCGCGCAGCAGCGATCGCCGCCCCTTCAGCCAGTGCGCCGAGCTTGGCATAGGCAATGTCTGGATCGACAGCGCCAAACCCTGCGAAAGTTCCAAAACCGCAATCGGAACCGGCGATTACCCGATCTGTTCCGACTATCGGAACGAACCGCTCCAGGCGCTGCGCCACGACCTCCGGGTGCTCCACGAAATTGGTGGTGGTGTCCACGACACCAGGTACAAGAATTTTGTCGTCCGGGATTTCCGCTTTCCTGTCCCGGAACACCGTCCATTCATGGGCATGCCGGGGATTGGAGGTCTCGAAAAGAATATAGCGCGCCCGCGCCTCCATCAGTGTCGTGAACACTTTGTCCATGGAGATGTCGCACACATGCGGGCCTTCGTAATTGCCCCAGCAGATGTGAATGCGGACCTTGGCCGGATCAATGTTTTGAAGCGCATGGTTGAGCGCTTCCACATGGCTTGCGGCAATTTTGATGAACTCCTCGTCCGACAGATCGGTGAACAGCATGTGGCGGGACAAGGCGAGGTCCGGACAATCCAGCTGAAGATCAAGACCAGATGCCACGATGGTCTCGTATTCGGCCTTCATGGCGTCTGCAAGCGCTTCAAGATAGGCAGCACGTGTCTCGTAGAAATCATTTTGCAGGAACAGGGAAATGACACCAGGCGAGGCCGCGTTCATGAAACCGCGCTCCGCGCCGTGTTCCGCCATCGCCGCTTTCAGGTTGGCGATGTCCTTTTCCAATTCGCCCTGGCCCTTAGACCGGACTTCGCCGGTGCACATGGGCCGGGCGTATTTGGGTGTGCCGCCGCTTTCGGCAATGCGTTTCAGAAAACTCGGATAGAGCTTCAGGTCGGCGGGTGCGTTCCGGGGGCTGTCACCGGAAAAGCCGGTGTAGCGGTCTTTCACATAGGTCGCATAGGAGATCTTTGAGGTCTCGCCATCGCTGACAATCGTGACCCCTGCGTCCACCTGCTTCCGGACGGTATCCGAGACCGCCTTGGCCATCGCCGCATCAAATGCCGCCTCATCATAAGGCTGCTCCTGTTCGCGGGCGAATATGAAGTCGACGACTTCCTGAGTGCGCGGCAGCGACCCTACATGCGAGACGTCAATTTTAGCCATGGTTTCCCCCTCTATGTTTTTGAGGCAGCCCCTTTTTTCCGGGGCCCAAGTGCAGCCCCGGCCGTTGACCGGGGCTGCTGCTGGTTCAGTTTTTCCAGGTGGGGCCGGCCGGATCGTCGGTGTTTGTGACCCGGTAAAGACTGGCCTCGCCGCTCATGGACGGAACAAGAGAATGCTCCAGTCCAGGCGGCACCGCGCATGTGTCCCCCGGAGCGAGGGTATTTTCACCGCCGCCCCAGGTTATTTTCCAATGGCCCCGCATGATCATGAGGATTTCATGGCGGTCCAGCCGGTAAGGAGTTTCGGGGATGGAGCCGCGCGTCAGGAATTCGACATCGAAACCGGGCTTGTCCTTCAACAGCGCTGTTTCTCCGATAACCTTGCAGGGCGCATTGGCCGCCAGTGCCATCATGTCCCAGTAGCGGGCGACATGATCCTTCACCACGTCGACATTGCCAGGTTCGGGGAAGCCTTTCAGGTCTTCATCGCTCAACAACGGCATCGGCGGGACGCTGTCGGGAAGGGTCTGCCCCTTCTTCGTGTCGTAAAGAACACCGTTCTTGCCCAGAACCAGCCCATGGTCTTTCGCATCCTCAATCACCTGCGGTGCCCAGATGACGCCGCCTCCGGCATCATCTCCGCCCAGGATGGCCATGATCATCCCGTAGTCGGTTCCGATGTTTTCAAATCCGCGAAAGATACCCGTGGGGATATTGAAAATGTCCCCTTCTTCGAGGACCACTTCACCGGCCGTTCCCCAGCGCCCCCAGAAGAACCGCCAGCGCCCTTTCAGGACATAAAAGACCTCGGCTGTCGTGTGGGAGTGCAAGGAATTCCGGCACTTGGGCGGCTGGCCCGCGGCGCCGATGTTGAAGCCCGGCGTGTCCTTGATGTGCACATGCTGGTCCGGGCTCTCTGAAACGCCGCCACCGATGATGGTGAAGTTCTCTTTCTGATCGGATCCGGGCGTGTGTGCGTCGATAAATGCAGTCCGGCAGGGCTTCAAATCGCCATAACGGACAATCCGGGTTTCCATTTCTTCGGGGGTCATGACTGGACCTTCAAGGTTTCGCTGACATCAGCCGGTTTTCAAGGCAATCTGCTTCCAGACCGCCGTTTCGTCGAAAAGCACATATTCCCGGCGCAGGCCCCAGGGGCCGAACTCGGCATGGGCCGCCCCCATGACATGAACCTCTGCGCCGGTCGGTTTGCCGAACATGCCCCAGCCGTCATGCGTTCCGGTCAGGGACCACCGAAGCGCGGCTCTTGGCGGCATCATGGGATCATCGCGTCCGATCTGATGCTCGATCTTGAAGTCGGCGGAGGGCAGGCTCGCCCGCAGGCTCATCCAGAACCGGTCGGCATCGCCCCAGGAACAGCCGTTAACGCCCCCCGGATAGGCCAATTGGCAAGCGCGATCATAGTGGTTCTCGATGGCCGCCATGTCCGCACCCATCATCCGGGTGAGAAGGTCGGCGTACTTGCCGCCCCATTCATTGTCATTGCCGTGCCCGGTGTAGGGGCCAGGTCTGTCCATGTCTGGCGTGAAGGGTTTTACGCAGTTCTCAGGTCCACCTTCGCGCTCAATCAGATCAAGGGCATAGTCCTTCGGATCCCAACCCATCTGCCGGACGATGGCGCCCTGATCCCGGATAAGCCATTCGTCGTTGATTTGATTGTTGACCGCATGGCAGTCCGCAATAATCCGGTAGCGCAGCGTCTTGCCGGTCGCCTGGCCATAAACACCGTTTCCCGCATGCGTCGCGGTCGACAGAATTCTGTGGGAGGACAGCATGCCGTCTTCGGGTGTGCCCGACCAGATGACGTCCTCGCCCAGAAGGGTGCGGTCGGGAAACTCGGCAAGGGTCGCCATTGTTGCGCCGATAACATCTTCATTTCCAACAACGATCGACCCGGGCGAGCGGACAATGATGTCGCCGGAATAGTAATGATGGAGGGTTGCGATCTTGCGCTCTTCCCAGATCTCTTTGGTTATCCCGATGATGTAGTCCGGGAAGTCCTTCCAGCGGGCATCAAAGCCTTTCATCATTCCATCCTTGCGGTATTCGGGCCGAGCCCCGGACCATCAACGGCCCATCAATTTGAATCTTCTGAATGCTGGTGCTGCCGTCTTCGATCCAGCCAAGCAGCGTTGCAACCGTGGCCTCGACCATGCGGTTCGAGGGCTGGCGCAAGGTGGTCAGGTCATAAGCGGGCCAGGAGGCCAGAGGGACGTCATCGTAGCCGACCACGGACACGTCCCCTGGAACGTCCAGTTTCAGTTCGAAGCGCAGGACGTCCATAACGGCGAAGGCCATGTGGTCGTTTCCGACGAAGACGGCGTCCGGCCGGTCAGAACCGGAAAATAACTCTATTGCAGCCGCAGCAGCCGTTTCGCGCTTGTACATGCCGTCAATACAGGCGCAGAGCTCGAGGCCAGCGTCTTTTAAGCCAACGCGGAAACCAGCCTCCCGGTCGCGTCCGGTCGAAGAGCCCGACCATCCGGCGATGTGAGCTATCCGCTCATGACCGCTTGCTGCCAGGAATTTTGCAATTTGGCGGCCGCCCTCAAAATTATTGGATGTCACCTGATTCAGCCGGTCATCGTCCTGGCCCCGGTTGAACAGTACGACGGGAACACCGGCTGCCGCACAGCGTGCCGCCAGATCATTCGACATGCCGACAGAGGCGGTAATGATCCCGTCCACCTGATAATCCAGCAGCTCGCCCATAACCTTGTCGACGCTGGCATCCTCGTTGGACACCATGAAAACGAGAATGTGGTAGCCGTGAGCCTGAAGGGCATTCGACAGCTTTTCCAGCGCATCCGGATAGAACTGGTTTTCCAGATAGGCGACCACCAGCCCAATGATTTTGGAGCGTCCGGTAATGAGGGACCGGGCCAATACATTCGGGCGGTATCCGAGTTCCTGGGCGGCCTTGTGGACCTTTTCCGCCATTTTCGGGGAAACGGACGCGCCTTGCGTAAAGACGCGGCTCACCGCGGACTGGCTGACCCCCGCCCGTTTTGCAACATCAACGGATGTGACTTTTTCTCCGGGCATCAGTCTGCCGTCCAGCCTCCGTCAACCAGCAGCGATGTTCCTGTCACAAGCGAGGAGGCATCACTGGCCAGGTAAAGCACCGCGCCCATGATGTCTTCGACAGTTCCGGTCCGCCCGAGTTTGATCTTCTCTTCGATCCATTTCACCCGCTCCGGGTTGTCGAAGGTCGGTTCGGTCAAGGGTGTGCGGATGAAGGTCGGGCAGATGGTGTTGACGCGGATTTTTTTCGGGCCGAATTCCAGAGCCATGGCCTTGGTGAACCCTTCCACCGCAAATTTCGACGCGCAGTAGACAGCCCGGTCGATCCCGCCCACATGTGCCATTTGGGACGACATGTTGATCAAGGATCCGGGCTTCCCGGCTGCGATCAATCCTTTTGCGACGCACTGGGTGATGAAATAGGCCCCGCGAAGATTGACGTTCATGACCGCGTCAAAATCTTCAGGGGTGGTTTCAAGCGACGGCGTATGGCGGGCAAGACCGGCGCTGTTGACCAGCACGTCAAACGGCCCGTGCCGGGCGACACTGACCTCAACTTCAAGCACATCTGCGATGTCAAGCTGGAGAGCCGAAGCGGACCACCCTTTCGCAGTCATGGCGGCCACAGCGTCCTGAAGCTTGTCGGTGCGCCGCGCCGCCAGCACCACATCGCCGCCAGCCTCCGCAAGCGCTGCGGCACACGCAAGCCCTATACCCGAAGAGGCACCGGCGACCAGCACACGCTTGCCACTCAAGGAAAAACTGGGCGTAGAAGGAAGATCGATCATGACAGAGCAACTCCGGTTTCTGGATCAAAGCCCGGACGGGCCTTGTTGAATTCCCGAAGCCGGCGGAAAACGTCAACGCCCAATTGCGCAAAAGCATGCAGGAGGTCGACAAGCACCCAGTTTTCCCGGATCAGACCATTTTCCACCCGCCAGAAATCAAGACTGCGCAGGGTGATGCGCTGCCCGGACGGTGCAATGCCCAGCCAACCGTCATGGGTCACCGTCTGAACCATGTTCGGCCAGCCGGTAACCGCTGCGTAATTGCGGTCGCCGAAGAAGTGAGCATCCACGGGCTCGTCCGACTGGCCGCGATCCGGCATCGCGCTCAGGAACGGAAGCTGGTGCCAGGTCCTGAAGCCACGGATACCCCGTCCGGTCCCAATCCCGGCCGGACCATACCAGCTCATACGGCTGTGCCAGAACTTCGGCAGCTCCATCACCTCTGGACCGCCCTGGGCAGGATGGCGGGTGAGGTGATCGAGCATGTCCAGGATAAGGCGGCAGGTGGCACTGCCTGTCGTTTCGTCGTAGGGACCCGGAACAATGCCGTCCTGGGTTGCCGGTCCGGGTACGTGCCATTCCCGGCCAAGGCTCGGGGCCATCGGCCAGGCATCCGCCTGCATCATGAGTTCGGGAATATCCCAGAGCGCCTGGATCTCAACGGCCTTGCCGTCTTCAAACCGGTAGAATTCATGAAAGCGCATGGCAACCTGATGACCGGTCGCCGGAATGTCGAGCCAAGGCGCAGTGAAGGTTCCGGTGTAATAGCCGCCGCATCCGAGCCAATCGTTTCCGTCAGCCGTTGGTCCCGCCATGACGATGGTGTCGCGGCGTTCCAGGTCCGGAATGGACTTCAACAAGGGAGCATACGCTTTGGTATAAAAAGCATCTGCGCCATCCAGGTCGCCAAATGGATGGCAAAGATGAACCACGACCCCAGGGCCACACAGATCCGAAAGGGCACGGCGGACGGCACTTTCCTCAAAGTCATACATGGCCGCGCGAAGCGGCGCGATCAGAGACTTGTGCTGTGTGTGCCGGTCCAATGTCATGCGCCGGGCACTTTCATATGTGCAAACTCGACCATGACAGCCTCGCGATATGCGGGCCGGTCGCACAGGCGCTGGTAGTAGGACCGAAGGCCCGGCAAATCCGCACGTTCGAAGTCGAGTTCGTAATACCGGTACAGCAGGGCGCCGATCTGGTAATCCGCAAGGTTCAGGCTCTCACCCCCGATGATCCCGTCCGTGATCAGGTCCTGGACGATGGTCATCGAGGTCTTCAGCGCTGCAACAGCACCATCAACCGCTGCTTGATTCCGGGCATCTGCAGTGGTCCTGACCATCTGAATGAAGATGGTCGGGATAAGCGGGACGTAAATGTGCTGCCGGGACATGTCGGCCCACCGTTCGATCCGGGCAGCCGCCATCGGATCACCCGGATGATCCCCATATTGGCGCATGAGGTAACGCAGGATCGTTGCCGCTTCCGAGATAGCATGCCCATTGTCCTCAAGGACCGGTACCAGTCCGAGCGGGTTCATCTTCAGGTATTCCGGGGTGTCGTTGCCACCGAAAGGCCCGCCAACATCCAGGCGCTCAAACGGGACGCCCAGTTCCGACAGGCACCATATAACGGGCTGGACATTTGCCGAGGTTATGCGGCCATGAACCTTGATCATTCAGCTGCCTCCCCATAAGGCACATTGCCGCCGCCATACCGGCGGACCCGGATGTTGGCTTGTTCCGCGTGACCGACAAACCCTTCGAGCATGCATAGCCGCGAGCAATAGGCGCCGATTTCGGCTGCAGCCTTGTCCGTGAGGACTTTCTGATAGGAATGCGTCTTCAGGAACTTGCCGACCCAAAGGCCGCCGGTGTAACGCCCGGCCTTCTTGGTGGGCAGCGTGTGGTTGGTGCCGATAACCTTGTCGCCATTTGCAACGTTTGTCCGTGCACCCAGGAAAAGCGCCCCGTAGCAGGTCATGTTGTCCAGGAACCAGTCATCCCGGTCTGTCATCACCTGAACATGCTCGGATGCAATGTCATCGGCAACGGCGAGCATTTCATCATAGGTGTCGCACAGAATGACTTCGCCATAGTCCTCCCAGGACTTTGCCGCTGTGTCCGCTGTCGGCAGGATCTTGAGAAGCCGGTCGATTTCTTCCAGCGTCTCATTGGCAAGCTTGCGTGAATTGGTCACCAATACGGCTGGCGAGTTGTAGCCATGCTCGGCTTGTCCGAGGAGATCTGTTGCGCACAGTTCCGCATCCACCGTCTCATCGGCAATCACCATGGTTTCGGTGGGGCCGGCAAATAGATCGATGCCAACCCGGCCGAACAACTGGCGTTTTGCCTCGGCCACAAAAGCATTGCCCGGGCCGACAAGCATATGAACCGGATCTATGGTCTCGGTGCCGATCGCCATGGCCCCAACTGCCTGGATCCCGCCAAGCACATAGATCTCGTGCGCTCCGCCCAGATGCATGGCGGCAATCACCGCCGGGTTGGGAGCGCCTTTGAATGGCGGCGTTGCAGCGATGATGCGCGGTACCTTAGCGACCGAAGCTGTTGCCACCGACATATGGGCTGATGCGACCATCGGAAATTTGCCGCCGGGCACATAACACCCGACAGACTGAACCGGAATGTTCTTGTGGCCCAAGATCACACCCGGCATGGTCTCGACCTCGATGTCTAGCATGGAGTCGCGCTGGGCCTGTGCGAAGTTGCGGACCTGCTCCTGCGCAAACTTGATGTCTTCCATATCGCGCGGGGCGACCTGATTCATCAGGGCTTCAATTTCGGATGCGCTCAACCGGAAGCTCTCCGGCGTGTAGTTATCGAACTTCCCGGACAATTCGCGAACGGCAACATCGCCGCGGGTCTCGATGTCTCTCAGCGTTCCTTCGACAATCGCGCGGACCTTGGCATCGTCTTCGGAACGTTCTGTCTCGGGCTTGCCGCGCTTCAGATATTCAACAGCCATGTTTCTTCCCTTTCAAAGCGCCACGCGAAGGCCGGATTTCTAGAGCCTCCACATTGATCGGGCGCGATGGTTTTTTCTTCAATTTGCATACGTATGCACAACTATCAAGGCCATTTCTCTGGATGGGGTGCTTGCGCCGAACAACGATCAGGCCGCCTGTTCAGGGGCTGGTGGTATCCGGTCGCCACGATCAAAACTCTCCCAGCCTTCGCCGCCAAATACATCCTTGCCGAGCTGCGCCAGCACATGCGGGAAATCAACCATGACCCAATTGTCGACAATCTTCCCGTCGACGACTTTCCAGAAGTCCATATATCTGATTTCAATCCGCTTTCCGGTTGGGGCCACGCCCATGAACTCACCCGAATGGGTGGCTTCCTGCCGCCCGAATGCAGCTGCCCATTCGCCCATGTACAGACGGGCTTCATCCACGCAGACTTTGTCGGAAAAGGCGGCTTGGAACGGCTTTTGCCAATTGTCCTGAAACTCCTTGAGCCCGGTTTTTGTGCCGCAGCCGGTATTGCCCATCCATCGGAAGCCGTCGGCGAAGAACTCGCCGATATCACCAATGCGGTGGTCATTGAGCCCGTCGACCATGCTTTCAATGACCTGCCGGGTTGCGTCGGTTTTGCTCATGTCCGTGTCACGGCTCAAAACCGCTTGTTCGGGTCGGGACCCTCTCATGTGTCACCTATCAATTGGGCGTTGATTGCTGGCATCTGCGTTATCCCTTCACGGCGCCAGCCGTCAGGCCGGACACGATCTGGCGCTGGAACACCATCACCAGCAGGAACAGCGGAACCGTTGCGGAAACCACGGCAGCCACGGCAAACATCACATTGCCTTCGGTGTAGGTGGTCCCCAGGAACGCAGCGATCTTGGGCACCATTGTCCGGTTCTGTTCGTTCAGCAGCATCGCCGTGACGGCAAAGTCATTGTAAGCGAGCAGGAAACTGAACAGGCCGGTGGTGATCACGCCCGGCCACATGACCGGAATGATGACAAACCGGAAGGCCTGAAACTGGGTGCAGCCGTCGACTTTTGCGCTTTCGTCAAGGTCCTTCGGGATCTTCTGGAAGAAGGAATGCAGCATCCAAAGTGTGAAGGGTTGATTGATCGCGACCAGGACGATGATCGCCGTGGGCAGGTAGCCCCAGAGGTTCCACTGGAAGAACGGCGGCAGATAACCCGAAACCAGGGTGATCGGCGGCATGGCGCGGAAGATGAGCGCGGCAATCAAAAGCCAGAAGACGTAATTGTGCCCTGAGCGGCTCAGCGCATAGCCGCCGAGTGTTCCGATGGTCAGAGACGTCACGACGACAAAAAAGCACACGATGAAGGTGTTCAGCGCCGCGCGCCAGAACTCTTCCTGAACCCAGGCCCCATAGTAGCCAGCGCCGGTGAACGGGCGGCCATACGTCTCCTTGGTGAGGTCGCCCGTGAGAGCGTTGGTCCAATCCGCGATGGAAAAGAAGTCGAGCTCGACCTTGAACGATCCCCAAAGTGTCCAGAAGAACGGGAAGGCGGCGACCATAAGCCAGATAACGATAAAGACCAGCGAGGCAACCTTGAGGGAAACCGGTTTTCTTTGGGCAGCGGCAGCCATGATTTCACGCCTTTCCTCTGAAGTCGCGCCATGTGCGCACAAGAACCGGCGACAACAGGATCGCAACACCGATAATGGTCAGCACCGACGTGGTTGCCGCAGCCGACAGCTGATTGGTCTCACCGCCAAGGTCGTTGAAGATGATCCAGGAGAGCGATGTCGCGTGGGCAGACGCGTTGAAGCCAACGATTGGCTCAAAGACCCGGAAATTGTCCATCAGCTGAATGAGCGCAACGAATGTCACCAGCGGCATCAAATGCGGCAGGATGACATAGCGGACCTGCTCCCATCTGGATGCGCCATCGATCTGGGCGCTCTCCAGAGTGTCTTGGGGAACGGTCTGAAGCCCTGCATAGAAGACGACGAACGCAAACGGCGCACTGTGCCAGACACCATAAACCATCAGTGCCATCCACATGAGCGGTGTTGAGGCCTTCAAGGACAGGTCAGGATCACCGGCCAGATATTGGATCAACTCCCCGATAATCCCCCGGCTGTCGATCATCCAGAAGAGGATCAAGGAGCCAATCAGCGGCGTAACGATCATCGGCAGAAGCGAAAAGAAGATCACCAGGCCTTTGATGCGCCGGTTGAGCGAGTTGACCGCTAGCGCAATCACGAACCCCAGGATGATCAGGAGCGGGGTCACGATAAAGGTGTAGGAGAGGGTGAATGCCATGGCCCGGTAGAACGGCAGGTCGCCGAGTTCGCCCAGGAATTCGCCGATGCTTTCGCTGGTCTGCCAGGCTTCCCCGATTTCCGCGACTGCCAGGTGCCCGCGGTCGAAGTAGATTTCAAGACCGGCAAACCGGCCGAGCGGCCGCTCTTCGCGCAGTTGTTCCGTTGCTTCCTGGTCGATGACAATGCTCGTTGTACATCCGAACGGTCCGCAGTTTTCCGTTTCGATTAAAACGGCTTCGTGGGGAACGAATAGCGATTGCATCACCACCGAGACGATAGGCGCAGCAATGAAAATCAGCATTGCAAGCGCGGTCGGCAGGAAGAACCAGAAGAAGGTTCTGTGCTTCATGGCAAAGCCCGATCATACGCGAGAGGGATAGGTGGGTGCGCCCTTGGCCAGGGCGCACCAGTCTTGCCAAAAGTCCGGACGGCAGGGCTTAGAGAAAGCCCTTTTCCTTGGCAGCAGCAGTGTAGGCTGCTTCAACGTCCTTCAAGGCTTGCTCCGCGCTTTCCTTGCCTTGCATGAAGTCGGTCAGCTCGGCTCCGAGCGCTGTGTGCATCAGACCCATATATGGGAAGGTCGGGTAGGGGATCGTCTTCATGTTTGCGGCTGCGAAAACACCTGTTGCGGCCGGGGTCGGCTCATAGCCTTCAAGCAGCCAGACCGCCTGCAGTGCAACCTCAGGATCCTGAACGATGGACGGATCGATTGCGTTTTTCATGGCAATGAAGGTCGCTTCCGCGTCTTCGTCGCTGATGTTCTTGGAAACAGTCCAGCCATCCCACCAAAGGGTGGACGCAGCCGTGTCACCACCGCCCACGGTCATCGGGCCGGCAATCGCAAAGCCGTCGACGACTTCCTGCGGCACGCCGTCCGCGGACGTCAGGGTCGCAGCGCGGGAGCCCCACATGTTCATAAGCGCAACATTGCCGGCACGGAACTCGGCATTCGTTGCATTGGAATCATGGGTGAGGAAATCCGGGTTCATGTACGCGCTCAGCGCCTTCATCATCTCCAGTGCCTTGACGCCGGCTTCGGAGTTGACATTCGGCTCAGCCGTGCCTGGCTTGAAGAACTCGCCGCCAAAGCCAAGGAACATGTTGTTGAATTCCTGGGCCAGGTTCCAGCCAGCCGCGTAGGCCCCGCCCACTGGATTTTGCAGGATGCCTTCATCCCGGATCTTCTGGGCAATCTCCAGCATTTCCTCATAGGTCTTCGGCGGTTCCGCGCCAATCTGGTCCAGAATGTCCTTCCGGTAGACAAGGTGTTGGGCGTTGGCCATGAAGGCAACGGCCATCACCTTGCCGTTGATCGTGATCAGCTGGTTTTGCGACAGACCGTCTCCATGTTCTGCCACCAGATCATCAAGCGGACGGATCAGGTCTTCGTTCAACAGCGCCACAATCGAGGAATTGGCGATGATGGCGGTGGTGTATTCCGCCGGATCACCGCTCATACCCGCGACATTCAGCTTCTGATGATCTGCTGTCAGGTTGGACTTCACTTCCACGGTGTCGGAAGCGCACTCGGCAGCGCCGGCGCCGACGGTCTGGATGGCCGGGAATTCATTGCCGATGATGCTGACGCGCCCGTTTTCAATTCCGCACTCGGCGAAAGCCGCGCTCGACAGCAATGTGCCGGTCATCAGTGTGATTGCGCCCGCAAGCGCTGCCTTCCTCATTAACATTGGGTCGCTCCCATTGTTTCAGCGCCTCATGGCGCCACTCTGGATGGTTGGGCCGGTTTCCGGCCGGGGCGGACTGGCTTATCCGTCTAGACGGGCGCCGGTCTCGTGATGAAACAGATGGCAAATCTCTGCCGGGATATGCAGGCCGACGGTCTCGTCGATCTCAATGCGGTAATCCTTGTTGGCCTTGACGGAGACGAGAGCCCCACCGGCCTTGACCGTAATCATGGTTGCGTCGCCCAAAAGCTCCATGGTGTAGACGGGCGCGCTGATTTCGGTGTCCGTGGAGTCGTGAGCGACCGCTGCATCTTCCGCACGGAAGCCAAGCGTGATGGGGCCGTCCGGACCGGTCAATCCGGCAATGCGGACATGATCGCTGGTAAACACACCGCCGCTGAGCGTGCCTTCCATTAGGTTCATGGCGGGAGAGCCGATGAACGCGGCAACGAACGTGTTTGCTGGCCGGTCGTAGATTTCGGTTGGTGAACCCACCTGTTGAATCACACCGCGTTGCATCACAACCACCCGGTCGGCAAGGGTCATCGCCTCGATCTGGTCATGGGTCACGTAAATGGTGGTGACCTTCAGTTCGTGTTGAAGGTTCTTGATCTGCGCGCGGGTCGATACCCGGAGCTTGGCGTCCAGGTTGGATAGCGGCTCGTCCATGAGAAAGACATTCGGCTCGCGCACGATTGCCCGGGCAAGGGCCACGCGCTGACGCTGGCCACCGGACAACTCGGCCGGTTTCCGGTGCAAGAACTCCCGCAGTTCCACCATGTCCGCGGCGCGCATCACCCGCTCGTCATGCGTGGCCGGATCGACCTTGCGCACTTTCAATGGGAAACGGATGTTCTCATAGACATTCATGTTGGGATAAAGGCCATAGGACTGGAACACCATGGCGATGTCGCGGTCCTTCGGCTCAAGGTCGTTCACAACCTGATCGCCGATGATGATCTCGCCGCCGGTCGCCTCTTCCAGCCCTGCGATCATCCGCATGGTTGTCGTCTTGCCGCAGCCAGACGGGCCGAGAAGCACTAGAAATTCGCGGTCGGCGATGGTCAGGTCGAAGTTGTCGACACCGATAAAGCTGCCCCAGCGTTTTGATACGTTTTTGAGCTGAATTTCAGCCACAACGCCCCTCCCAGATCGTTCGCCGCCGTAATTTTGCATTCCTATGCAAAATAGGTAGACACACGGATAAGACTTTGGCAATGCTTTTTTGCATACGAATGCAAAATTCATCTCCAGGCGCGTTCTGCAATTCTCCCATTTATAGAAACACCGAGAATCCCATGACTGATTTCCGAAACGCCCCCCACACGTTCCTGAACACGCTCTGGCATGTGGACGAAGACCGCCAAGGGGCGCTTTTCAAAGACCATTTACAGGAGGATGTGGTGTTTGACGTTGCCCATCCGGTCAATCGCCTGGAGGGGCGGGACGCCGTCCGGGAGGGGTTTTACGCGCCCATGAGGCAAGCCCTGGCGCATGTGCGGCGGCGGGACGAAATCTTTATCGGAGGCCCGAACCGGCGGGAGCCAGGCGGCCATTGGGTGGCGAGTGTGACGCACTACGCCGGAAACTTCGAAAAGCCGCTTTTCGGGATCCAGCCGTCAAACCACCTTGTTTTCCTGCGCTCGGGCGAATTCTACCGGATTGAGCCGGACGGCCGCATATCAGAAGCGAAAATCATCATCGACCTGCTCGATCTCATGCGGCAGGCGGGGCGCTTCCCGCTGCCGCAGATGCTCGGCACCGAGATGCTCTTTCCAGGGCCTGCGACCCATGACGGGGTTTTGCCGGAGATGCAGGGGGACGGCGAAAAAACGCTGGACCTCTGTGAGGCCATGCTCGCCGACCTTAAGGCATTCGATCCGGAGACTTTCACCTCGAAAGGCCAGACGGGTAAGGATGGATACTGGCATGACGACATGCTCTGGTATGGACCTGGCGGAATCGGCTCCAATTACCGGTGGAGCGGATTTGAAAAAGACCACCGCGCTGCCTTTCTGACCGCTTTCCCGGACCGTGTCGGGGGCAACCACTATTGCCGGATTGGTGATGGAAATTATGCGGCAGTCAGCGGCTGGCCATCCATGACAATGACTCACAAAGGCGATTACCTCGGGGTTCCGGCCACTAACAAGGCCCTGACCCTGCGCGTCATGGATTTCTACCGCTGCGCCGGGGGCAAGATCATGGAGAACTGGGTTCTTCTGGACTATCTCCAACTGTTCAGCCAGATGGGGCGTGACCTGATTTCGGAACAGGCATAATTGAGGGGCTTTGCTTTTACGCTCAGCGTCTTGCATCTTGCCGGATCAAGAGCCCTTCATCATGCAAGCAGCCGCTCTTCCGGGTGAACGTCAGCGGCAAAAGGCTTGTTTGCAAGGCCGCTATTCCGCGGGCGGGGCATCTGCACTGGCTGGGCGGTTGCCCAGCTCCGCATCCAGGCGGCGTTCGATGGCCGAGCGCGGTTTGGTGAAGCGGGCCAGTAGGCTGTACAGCACCGGTGTCAGGAACAGCGTCAGGATCCCCGACAGCAGCAGCCCGCCGACAATCACCGTGCCGATGGCCGTGCGGCTTTCGGCGCCCGCGCCGCTTGCCAGCACCAAGGGCATCGCGCCGAGGATCGTTGAGATCACCGTCATTACAATCGGGCGCAGGCGCAAGACGGCCGCATCGATGGCTGATTGGGTGACGGCCTTGCCCTCGTCCCTAAGCTGATTGGCGAACTCGACGATCAGGATGCCGTTCTTGGCCATTAGCCCGACCAGCAGGATAATGCCGATCTGACTGTAGATGTTGAGCGACAAACCGCTGGCCGCCAGAGCGAACACCGCGCCTGCGACCCCAAGCGGCACGGTCAGCATGATCACCAGCGGATGGACGAAACTCTCGAACTGGGCGGCGAGCACAAGGAAGACGATCAGCAGCGCAAGCGCGAAGGTGAAACCAGCCCCGCTCGATGTTTCGCGGAACTGCTGGGACTGGCCAGCAAGGCTGATGCGGGCTTCGGCGGGCAGCAGCTCGGCCACCGCGTCTTCCATATATGTGATCGCATCCCCGAGCGAATAGCCTTCTGCCACCGCGCCCTCGATGGTGATGGACGGCAGGCGGTCGAAACGGCGCAGTTCGGCGGGAGCCGCTTTCACCTCCAAGGATACCAGAGCACTGAGCGGCACCAGCGTTTCGCCATCATCGGCGCGCAGGAAAATGAACTCGATGTCGCTGGGCGAGGCGCGGTCTTCGGAACTTGCCTGAACGAGCACCGGGTATTCCCGCCCCCGTTCGAGGAAGGTCGTCACTTCGCGGGAGGCGAGGAGCGTCTGCATGGTCGTGGCGATGGTCTCGACCGAAATGCCAAGGTCGTCGGCGCGTTCCCGGTCGAGCTGGATGTCGAGCTGCGGCTGGTTCTCCTCGTAGTCCATCTCAAGGTTGCGAAGGTTCGGGTTTTCCTGCCCGCGCTCTAGCAAGATGGCCGCCCATTCCTTCACGCTGTCGAAATCCGGACCGCTGACGACGATCCGCAACGGCGTCCGGCTGCCGCGCAGACCCAGCCCGGCGGGGGTGATCGGAAAGCCGCGGGCCACGGTGATGTTGCCCATGTTCGGGATCATCGCCCGCACCACATCGCGGTGCGAGCGGTCCCGGTCGTCCCAATCGGCCAGACGCAGCACGATGAAGCCCCGGTGCGGCCGGCCCCAGCTCCCCGTAAACGTGAATACGGTCTTCACGTCCCCAGACTCAATGAGCGGTTCGGAGATCCGCTCCACCTGACGGGCGGCCTGGTCGGTGAAGGTGACCGTGCTGCCCTGCGGGGCGGACAGGGGCACGAACACGACGCCGCGGTCCTCGCTCGGGGTCAGTTCGCGCGGCAGCTGCTGATAGACCATCGCGCCAAGGGCCGCGACCGTTACCGCCAGCGCGATGACGACCAGCGGCATACGCACCGCCAGGGTCACGGCGCTGCGGAACCCTCTCAAGAACCAGTTTTCCGGTACGTCTCCGGTGTTGCCGTCCAGTCCACTGGCTGAGCCGGAGGACGGGGTCAGGACCCGTGAGGCGAGGGCAGGACAGGCGGTGAGCGCAACAAAGGTGGAGATGACCACGGCGCTGGCCATGACAAAGCCGAATTCCACGAACAGGCGGCCCACCTGTCCTTGCAGGAAGGACAGCGGCACGAACACCGCAATCAGCGTCATGGAGGTTGCCAGCACGGCGAAGGTGACCTGGCACGTCCCCAGGAAGCTGGCCATCAAGGGGCTTTCGCCGCGGTCGATGCGCCGCTGGATGTTTTCCAGAACCACGATGGCATCATCGACGACAAGGCCAATGGCCAAAAGCAGCGCCAGCAGGGTCAAGACGTTGAGCGAAAACCCGAGCGCGGCAATGGCGGCGAAGGTGCCAATGAGGGCGATCGGAATGGTGATGGCCGGGATGAGCGTCGCCCTGAAGGAGCGCAGGAAGACCAGAATGACCAGCACGACCAGGCCAAGCGACAGGAAGAGCGCGGTCAGGACCTCGCGGATCGACGCGCCGACGAAGATCGCATCATCCGATCCGACCTCGATCTGCATGTCGGCGGGCAGGTTCGGTTCAAGATCGGCAATCTCGGCCCGCACGGCCTCGGAAATGGCGATGGTGTTCGACTGGCTCTGACGAATGACGGCCATGCCGACGGCGGTGCGGCCATTGCTCCGCACAATCGTGTCGTCTTCCGCGACCCCGGCGACGACGGTCGCCACGTCCTTGATGCGGATCGGGTATCCGGCCACCCGGTCGATCACCACATCGGCAAACGCGTCCACCGTCGGCAGGCGGCTGTCGAGGCGGACGGAGAGCTGGCGCGCATCGGATTTCAGTTCGCCCGCGGGCAGTTCGATGTTCGCGCGCCGCAGCGCCTGTTCAATGTCCAGAACGGTCAGGTTGCGCGCGGCCATGGCGCGCCGGTCCAGCCAGATCCGGACAGCCTTGGGCCGACCGCCATAGGTGTCGATCGACGCAACGCCGGGCACGGTGGCGAGCCGGTCGATGATGTAGCGGTCGACATAGTCGGTGATTTCGGCCGCGCTCAGCCGATCTGACGTTACGGCAAGGCGCATGACCGGATCGGAATCCGCATCGTTCTTGACCACTTGCGGCTCGTCGGTGTCGGTCGGCAGGTCGGCCCGCACCCGTGCCACCGCATCGCGCACGTCGTTCGCCGCCGCATCAATGTCGTTGCCGACCTCGAACTCGACGACCACCCGGCTGCGGCCCCGGCGGCTGCTGGAGCTGATGGTTTTCACCCCGGCAACACCGGCCACCGATCCCTCGATGATCTCCGTGATGTCCGTGTCGATGACCTCCGGGGCCGCGCCGCGGTAGGTCGTCGTGATCGTGACCACCGCGGTGTCGATGTCCGGGAGTTCGCGCACCGGCAGGGAGTTCAAAACCCCGATGCCGAACACAATAATGAGAAGACTGGCAACCGCGGCGAGAACGGGACGGCGGATGGCGAGATCGGACAGCATGGCCGCTCAGCCTTGTCGTGCGGGTTGCGGCTTAGCCGCCGTTTCCGGACTTGCCGAACCGTCCCCAGAGCTGGCGGGCGGCGCGCCGATGATTTCGATGGTGCTGCCGTTGCGCAGCGACTGGATCCCGCGATGGATGATGAGGTCACCGGCGGCAACGCCCTCCAGAATTTCGACTTCGCCGTTCCGGCGAATGCCGGCGGTCACCGTCCGCCGTTCGGCCGTTTCGCCGTTGGCGACATAAAGGAAGATGTTTCCGCCTTCTACCTGCAGGGATTCTTCGGGCACGACGATGGCCCTGCGCACGGCCAGTTCGATTTCAAGGCGCATGAACATTCCGACGGGCAGGGCCCTGTCCGGGTTCGGCAGGCGCGCTCTCACCCTGAAGGAGCGCGATGTCTGGTCGACCCGGCTGTCGATTGCCACAACCTTTCCGCTGAAGTTCCGGCCGGGAAAGGCGGCACTCGTGGCAGTGACCGGCTGATCCTGGCGGATCTGCCCATAGAATGTCTCCGGCAGGCGGAACTCGATCTCGACTTCGGAAAGGTCGTCGAGTGTGGTTATCACGTTCGATGTTTCCACGCGCGCGCCAAGATCTATGGAGCTGATCCCCAGGATCCCGCCGAACGGGGCGCGAATAGTCCGGTCGGCCAGTCGCCGCTGGGCCCGGTCGAGTTCCGCCCCTGCAATGGCCAGTTCCGAACGCAACAGTTCCAGGTTGGCCTGACTGATCGTGTTGGTTTGCCGGAGGGATTCGGCCCGTTCCATGGCGAGGCGGCGCTCATTCACACGGGCCTTGGCTTCCGCAAGCGTTGCCCGCTCGATTTCATTGTCTAGCCGGGCAAGAACGGCGCCTTCCGCAACCTCCTCGCCGGGCACGATATCAATCTCGATGATGCGCCCTTCGGCCAGGGGAACAATGTCGACTGCTCTGAGCGCACGGGTCGAGCCCACGGCCTCGGCGAAGACCGGCAAGGCTTTTTCCTCAGCCGGGACGGCCTCGACCTTGACCGTGCGCGCACCGCGCTGGGCCCGGGGGCTGTCGGCTTCGGTGGCGCCAGCGATATGCGTGTCGTAGTACCAGTACCCGCCGCCGCCAAGGCTCGCGAGCACGCACAGCACCAGAACCTGCTTGAAAAAACCCATCGTTTCACGCCTTTGCATGAGCACATCAGCCTCAAAGCAAAGATGCTACAGGCTACAGCCTAGTAAACCATATATGCCGCTGCCCAGCCGTATCAACCTTGCAGGGCAACGGTGGTTCCCGCGAAGCCAGGCGGTCTATCACGCATGCCAGCGCCCGAAGATCACAACGGCCCGCGAGGGCCGGCGGTTTGCTGGGCGGGATCTGCAGGTGGCCGGTAATGGCAAAGCAGACTTCTCCGCTTAGTGCTTTTTCCGCTTGTCGGAGAGCCTTTGGCGAAGCGAAGTCATACGGCCACATGCGAACAGCGTCCCCAGCAAAAGGATCGCCGCGGCAAGCAGCAGAAGATGGAAGGGTGAGCTGACAAAGTGGGCGATGGCGTGGCCTAGACCGGATACTTCATCGTGGCTTCCGGCATGCGCAAATGCCTTGCCGGAAACGAATATTGCAAGGAGGGTGAGGACAGTTCGGTTCATGGCATGGGGTCTCCGGTTTCAAGTCTGGGTTCCAAAAGGGTCAAGAGATCAATGTCCGAGCGCTCGGTGCGCGAGACAAAGGTGAATGTCATCGTTTCACGCTCCCGCACCAATGCGCCAGGGAACGGCATATAAACAAGCTCTTTGGAGGCGAAGGCCGGAGAAGCCGTTCCGATCTGCCAATTGCTGATGATTTGAGCGTCGACCAGATGCTGCGTAAGTCCATCAGATCCCGTCCTTTGAAATGGAATGCCGGCAATGCGCAGGTAGCTGGTCTTGTCGGTAGCCTGCCGGAACCCGTCCATGAAGCTGGTTGAGAGCGCTTGAAGCTCTTCAGCCCTTTCGGATGCAGAGGCGCCATGCACATGGGAATGCAGGTGGTCAGGCCCTGCATGGTTGTGGTCATGTGGGTGGTGAGGGTCACTGCCGTGACGGTGGTGGTGATGGTGCGAGTGGCTATGGCCCATTTTTGCTACTGCACCTCCGGCCCGGCAGGTATTGAGACTGGTTTGTCTATGATCGTCTTGTGCGCTCCCATCTTGCCGTGTGAAACCAACGTCCCGAGCACATCGACAATGACGCGGGTCGCCAGCAAGGCGGTGATGTCGGAACAATCGTAGGGCGGTGACACCTCCACGACCTCCAGGCCGCAAATGCCTTCCTTGGCAACCAATGACACGAGTTCCAGAGCCTCTCGCGGCAAGAAACCACCTGGTTCCGGCCAGCCGGTGCCCGGAACGAAGCCGCAATCAACGCTGTCAATGTCAAAGGATATGTAGACGGCATCCGCGTCCTTCCAGGCGAGCTCCAGCGCGCGGGCCGCCGTTTCCGCAAGGCCCATTTCCTCCACATCCCGCATGGTGAATATGTTGGTGTTTCTGTTGCGGGCGATTTCCACTCCTTCCCGGGGAACCTGCCAGCCGCCAATGCCGATCTGCACCAGATTGACCGCCGGAACATTGACAAGGTCCGTTGCATGAAACCAGGGCGTGGTGTGCATGCGCTCATCAAGATCCTTTTCCTGGATGTCGATATGCCGGTCGAAATGGACAATGCCGATGCGCTTGGACGTGCATTGCGCGATGCCGCGCACACATGGGAACCCGATGGAATGATCGCCGCCGATCATGATCGGCAGGGCGCCGGATGAGGCCACATGAGAGACCGCGCGCGTGATCTGGTCGAAGGTCTTCTCGATGTTGGCCGGGATTGTGAAAATGTCGCCAACGTCGCACAACGTCATCTGCTCCCGCAGATCGACGCCCATCTCATAGTTATAGGGGGTGTAAAGCGCGGAGATCTTCCGCACCCCTTGCGGCCCAAAGCGGGTGCCTGGCCGATATGTGGTCCCACCATCAAACGGAATGCCGATAATCGCGGCATCATAGGCCCCCACCTGCGTGACATCCTCAATGTAGGGTGCCTTCAAGAACGTGTTGATCCCGGCATAGTGCGGCAGCTCACCGCGTGCAAAGGTCGGTATCGATTTGTCGGTGAGGCTGTCCGAACCGGTGAGGCCCATCCTCAGAGCCCAAGCTTTTTCTTTCTCCCAGGCGGCTGAGGGCAATTGGCCTTCCTTCTCGGCCGCTTTCCAGCCACGCAGCTGCAGTTTATCGAAATCGGGGTGGTGCTGGCGGTGTTTCGGTCTTCGGGAAATTGCACCTGCAGCCCGATGGTGTGTTGTGGGTCCACTTGATCCAAAGATGGTCATGGGCGTTCCTTTTTACCTGATTTGGGTAATGGTAGTTTGAGCCAAGACGGGCGGACGCAGTGCATCCGCAATATCGCCCGGCTGGTTCTGGGATTTGCCGGACTGTCCGTTGAGCGGCAGGTCATATGTGATGGTTGCACCATAGGCTTCCGGCGCCTGCGGATCGTGGCGGATCTTGTCGAACACCAGCAAACGGGTGCCCAACTTGAAGGCCTCATGAATATCGTGGGTGACCATGAAGATGGTCATTCCAAGCTCTTCCCAAAGGCCTAAAAGCAGCTCGTGCATGTCGAGCCGGATGCCGGGATCGAGCGCGCCAAATGGTTCGTCCAAAAGCAGGATGCTGGGTTTCTTGATCAGAGCCTGGGCAATGGCGAGGCGCTGCTGCATGCCGCCCGAGAGCTGGGCCGGATATTTGTCCTTTGCAGCGCACAGCCCGATTTTCATCAAAAGGTCGTCGATACCCTCCAGCGCGGACATTCGCGCGCGTCCGAACAACCGGCCGGAGAGAGGGGCTTTTTCGAATTCGCTGGCCAGAATGAGGTTTTCGGCAACGGTCAGATGCGAAAACACCGAGTATTTTTGGAAAACGATGCCGCGGTCAGGCATGGGTTCGTCCGGAAGCGGGTGTCCGTCCAGCAAAATGGTGCCGCGTGTTGGATGTTCCTGGGACAGCAGAATTCTGAGAAACGTGGATTTGCCGCAGCCCGAAGCACCGACAATCGTGCAAAACGCTCCGGTGTCTACATCAAGTTCGACACGTTCCAGCACTGGCATTCCGTCATAGGATTTCGTCAGGCCGCGGACTGAGAGTTTGGGAGCGCCGGTCATAGGGCATCGCTCCCCAGATGATGCCAGCGGAAGGTGCGGCGCGACAAGGCCAGCAGCAGGCGGTCGAGCAGGAAGGCAAGAAGGGTAATCCAGACGACATACGGTAGGATCACATCCATCGCGAGGTACCGGCGGACGAGAAAAATCCGGTAGCCGAGCCCTGTGGTCGACGCGATCGCTTCGGCGGAGATGAGGAAGATCCAGGCCGGTACCAGCCCGAGCCGCAGGGCTGTCAGCAATTTGGGCAAAACCTGCGGCAGGACCAGTCTGGTGATCATCTGCCAGACGGATGCACCGAGCGTTTCTGCCTTGATGATCATCTCACGGGGAATGTCGAGAACGGCCTGTGCCGTTGAACGCACCATGACAGGCGCAGTGCCGACCACGATCAACGCGATCTTGGAGGCTTCCCCCAGGCCAAAGGTAATGAACAGGATGGGCAGGATCGTAATCGGCGGGATCAGCGAGAAGGTCGCGATATAGGGTGCAAGAGCGCTGCGGACATGCGGAATGAACCCGATCGCAATTCCAAGCGTGAGCGCCAGAAGAGTGGCAATGGCCATGCCACTTCCCAGCCGCCATAAGCTGTCAGCCGTATCGACCCATAGCAACAAGTCGCCGGATCGCCGGTCCGGTACCGCTGCCATCCTCCAGAAGGCATTCCCCATGCTTTCAAGGGACGGGAGCAGCTTGTCTGCGGGATTGTCGAGCCGCCGGTAGTGGCTCGCGATCGCGTAGACCAAAATGGTCGCCAGAAATGGCAGGAGCCCTAGGGCGAGGGCCGTGACCCGGGATGGCTTGCGGTTGATGATGCGCATGGAGACGAGGGTCCGATGCTGGTCAGCGCTTGGGAACGGCCCGGCCACTTTTCAGCCGGGCCTTGATCACAGGGCAGAAGTCAGAGCGATCCCTGGGCTGCCATTTCCATGAAACTCGGGTCGAACCGCAGCTTGACATTGTTGACGTCGCCGTAAGTCGACCCGTCGGGGAATGAAATCCCGACAAACTCCGGGCTCGGCGCTCCTTCGCCAAGAATGCCCTTGTCGAACAGGAACTCGGCAACGAACTTCATGGTTGTCGGCAGTTCGGATGACTTTGTGAATTCGACCGCATCTGCGGGCGTGTAGAACATTTTCGTGGTCGCCAGCTGGGCATTGTAACCGTCGAGATCTGTTCCAGATGCCTCTGCCATTTCGGTCAATGCGTCTGCATCGCCGGATGCCATCAAACCCATCACTTCATACCAGGCACCAACCAACGCTTTGCCGAAATCGGGATTCGCGGCCAGCGTCTCGGTGTTCACCATCATGATATCGATGATCTCGCCCGGAATACCCGAACTGTCGAACACCTTGGTCGCATTCGGCTGCGCCTCGATTTCCGACAGCAGAGGGTTCCAGGTCACGACCGACGTAACGTCCGGTGTTGCATAGGCCGCGATCATGTCGGCATCGGACGTGTTCACAACGGTCAGGTCGCGTTCGCTCAACCCGACCGTGTCGAGCGCCCGGGCCAGGAGGTAATGGGAAACGGACAATTCAACCAAGTTGACGGTCTGGCCTTTGATATCCGCCAGTTCGGTCTTGTCCTTCAGGATGATGCCGTCATTCCCGTTGGAATAGTCGCCGACGATAAGCGCAGTCGTGTCGACCCCGCCACCTGCGGGAATGGACAGGGCGTCCATATTTGTCATGGAGCAGCCGTCATATTCGCCGGCCGTGTACTGGTTGATGGATTCCACATAGTCGTTGATCTGTACGATCTCGACATCGATGCCGTATTTGTCCGCCCATTTCTTCATGATGCCGCTGTCCTGGAGGTAGCCCCAGGGCATCCAGCCGACATAGATCGACCAGCAGACTTTAAAGTCCGTTTTTTCCTCGGCTTTAGTGGCGCTCATGGATAAGGGCAGCGAAAGGGCTGCGGCGAGGAGGGTAGCCTTTGCAATGGATTTCAGCATGTGTGCGCGTCTCCTGTCATCTGCCAGGCGTTGGCCGGGCTCTACTGATCAGATCTCTTGCGCACGTCCGGGAGCAGGTTCGCGCGCGCGAAACCTCGTGCAGTTGTCTCCCGGGTTTTTGTCCCGCCGTGTCCCCGGACTATGGAAACGGGCTTCTTGTTGAAGCACCGCTTTTGTCCGGCTTGCACCTCTCGGTCCTGCATCGTTTTGACCGGATCCCTAGGCGCGCTGCACGCTGTCGGCCTCGCAAACCCGATGCCAAGTTCGATGATTTGAGAATTTTCTGCGCAATATCAGAAGGTTGCGTCTGCCAATTGGGTGCGCCCTGCCTGAAGCTCATGTGTTTAAGTCGTGTGCATGTCTAAAAATTAGGCGCCTTCGGGTTGAAATCTGGGCAAGCCAGCTGGCCGCCAGACAGTCATTTGCCGACCGTAAGTCATGATCTCATCGCCCGGCAGACCATATGCGCCGTTTCTAACGTGAACGTACTGTTCACTGATCCTTATCTAGTTGATGGTGATTGAGTGGACTATCTTCCCATCATGAACAGTTCAGGGCGCCCTAAGCCGCCCGAATGACAGGATGGAGACAGCTATGACAGCCTCGGCCAAGACAATTCTTCAAATCGATGCATCCGCCCGGAAAGCGGGTTCTGTGACCCGCGAGCTCGCGGATGCGCTCGTAACGCGCCTGATCGAACAGACGCCGGATGCCAGCATCCTGAAACGGGATGTGTCGCAGGGGTTGCCGTTTCTGGACGAAGACTGGATCAACGCCAACTTTACGGATGCTGCGGACCGGACGCCGGAGCAGAAGCTGAAACTGGCCCTGTCCGACACGCTCGTATCTGAATTGAAGGCTGCCGACACGATTGTCATCGGATCGCCGATTTACAATTTCTCGGTTCCGGCCGCTCTCAAGGCCTGGGTCGATCTGATTGCAAGGGCCCGTTTGACCTTCCAGTACACGGAAAACGGCCCGGTTGGTTTGTTGGAGGGGAAAACCGCCTACATTGTTGTGGCTTCCGGCGGGACCAAGGCGGGATCCGAGATTGATTATGCCTCTACCTACATGAAGCACGTCCTCGGGTTTATCGGGATTACCGACGTCCGGGTCATCGCTGCCGATCAGTTGATGATGACACCGGAGAACCGGGATACGGCACTGGCGCAAACACGGGATTTGGCCGCTTAAAGCGTAACCCCGTCGGCGGCATTGCGATGGCCATGGCAAGGAAGCGCTTCTGCGGAAACGCCTTTTTTGCGTTAATCGGCCATCTGGCTGTGATCATGCAGGCAACACATTGGTCAATGTAACCCGCATGGGTTGTGCCGGAGCGTTCATTCCCAGGCGGTCTCCGCCCGTTTTCCAATCTGAAGATCAGGCCCGCAGCTGGCCGTTCTGACCATTAAAAGACGAGCTGTTTACCATCCGGGATGTGACACAAAAACGGGATCCGCAATGCTCTGTCGCGGATCCCGTCTGCCTGGTGTGGCTATTCCCGTTTTTATAGTCTTTGGCTTAAAGTCTCGCAGGGACCTTAAGCATTTTCCGTTTTACTCTGTCGTACTCAGACCACGCCGATTACGATTGCGGCCAAAAAGGCAAAGGCCGCAAAGAAGGCAATCATGTTCAGGTTCCGTACTAGGGTCATCTGCGCACTCCCGATCACCTCGATTTATGTTGCGATATTAAGACATGGGAAATATTTAGCGAAGCAAAAAAGTTTTTGCAGTGCAATGTGGGGCTGCAGTTGCAGGCTGTGGTTCTTGGGTATCTGTTAACTAACGTATTGAAACACATGAGGTGGAGAGCGCAGGCCCCCCGATAAAAACAGCAATGACGGAGCATGAAAAATTCTGATTGTGATGCTCCGGAAAACCGGCAAAACATGGCCGGCTCCCCTGTGGATCAACGCCCTCATCTGGTAGCTTAATATTAAGGCTGTCCTGTTAAGGTTAGCTCGAATACGGCCTGCGCGATGGGGTAGGAATGATCAGTTTGGCAAAACTCACGGACCTGGCGAAGGATACCAGCGCCACTGGACGGCAGAGTCTTGTCAGCATGCTGACAGATATGTTCATGCAAGGTGGCAAGGACCGGGATGAGCAGATCAGTCTCTTGTTTGGCGACATCGTTCTTAAGGTCCTGGGGCAGCTCGAAGAGGAAACACGCCTGGTCCTGTCCAAGCGGATTTGCTTTGAGGAAGACGCGCCGCGCGAGCTGATGGTGGAACTGGCCAAGGACGATATTGAAATCGCTCAGCCGGTTTTGGAAAACTCGCCCGCCCTGACATCCGAGGACCTGGTTGAAATTGCATCGACCGCATCCATGGACCATCTCGGCGCGATCGCCGGACGCAAGTCCATCGACGAAAATGTGACGTCGGTGCTCGTGGATAGAGGCAATTCGGCTGTTCTGACAAAGGTCGCCAACAATTCGGGTGCACGCTTTGCAGAAGATTCGTTTTTGAAGCTGGTTGAAAAAGCCCGGACCGACGAGGCTATCCAGACGGCCCTGGCTGTCCGGACCGACCTTCCGGAAAAGGCGGGGCTTGCCTTGCTTCCGTTCCTGACTGACGAACTGAAAGCGAGGATTGGTGATCTTGGAGCAGACTCCACGCTTGTTCAGCTTATGGCTCAACGGGCTGCGACAGAAGTTGCGGCCCGGGCTCAGCGTCTTGAGGAGGCGCGCGAGCAGACCAATGCGATGATCCGCGATGTAGTCTCCAAGAAAACCAGCATTGATGAGGCTGTCACGACCTTTGCCCGGGCTGACAAGACCGCAGAGCTTGGCATGCTCCTGGCCAAAGTCAGCAACCTGCCGCCGGCCGCCGTCTCCCAACTCTTGTTCAGCGCCAGTGACAAGCCGCTGGTCATCCTGTGCAAGGCAAACGGTGTTTCATCTGAAGCTTACAAGGATGTCCTGACGATGCGCGCCCGCCGGTTGCGGATTGGAGGCCTCGAACTCAACAATGCGATAAACCGCTATGCGGCCCTGAGCGTCGAAGGCGCAAAACGCTCTCTTGAGACGTTGAAGCAGTCAGGTGCCTCCTTTGGACTGAAGACCCAAGAAGACGCTGACGAGCCTGAAGTCGAAGCGAAACTAGACCGGCCCTTTGCTGCCCGGCGGTCGTCCTAGATCAGCGGGCGTTCGTCGCGCATCTTTGGGCGTTTCAAACAAAACGCCCGATGCTCAAAAGCCAGTTTCGTTCAATCAGATGCATAGTGTGTCGCCGTTTGCGTTGAAATCATCGCGTTCAGGAAGCGACAGACGAATCCGGTCAAGGGCGATTTTCTGAAGAAATCGGTGCGACAGTGCCTTACGCGGAACTTCTTTGGATCGTGGCGGTCATTGCGGCCGCCGATATCAAAAAACCGCCGCCGACCTTGTTGACCAGCCGCATCAGCGCCGGACTGCGCAACTTGCGCCCGATGGCGGCAGCGGCAAAAGCATAGACCGCAGCATTCAACACACCGAGCACGACAAAGGTGGTGCCCAGGATCGTCAATTGAGGCACCAGGGCGGCCTCAGGCGCGATGAAAAGCGGCAAGAAAGCCATGAAGAAGACGATTCCCTTGGGGTTGAGCGCCGTCACCACATAGGCATGCGAAAAGATCTTTCTGGCGGGGATGTCGGGGACGTCCTGTGTGCCGAGGGCTGTCGGCCGGCTGCGCCACATTTTGATGCCGAGCCAGACGAGATAGGCAGCGCCCGCCCATTTGAGGATTGTGAACGCTGTGGCGGAGGCTGCCAGAATGGCGCCCAGCCCCATCAGTGAAGCGAGCGCTGCGGTCGCATCTCCCAGTCCTACGCCCATCACACTGGCAAAGGCGGATTTCCGGCCCTGTGTCAGTGCATAGCTGACCACCAGCATGACGGTGGGCCCCGGAATGGCCAGGACGATCAGGGTTGCCACGATATAGGCGGAATAGAGTTCAATGGTCATGCTTGGGCCGTCCGGTATGGTGTATGGCTTGTGATGCGTGTCTCTTGGTGCGTCTCATCAGTACCCGCCGCCCATGAGGATCAGTTGTGACGTCGAATGTCTATTCAATTTTTCTAGCGGTGGTCACCTGCCTGCCGGTTCTCGGTGGCCCGGTCTTGGCCGCCCAGCCACTTCCGCAAATGAAGCCCTTGGGGTCCGGAACCGGGCATGGTTTTGTGGAAGGTGTCGACACACCAGCGGCAAAACCGTCCAGTGCTCCGAAGGTGGAGAAGGGCGCGGACCCGGCCCCCGATACTCCAGCCAGAACGCAGACGTCTGCGTGTGTTATTCCGGGGGTTGAGCTGACCGTAAGATCTCCTGTGGACGGTGAGAACGGGTGCGGCTTTAGTGATGCAGTGGAAGTCACCGCGGTGGAAGACGGTGATGCACGGATCGCTTTTTCTGGCCCGGTCACAATCACCTGCGAGTTTGCCAAGGTGTTTGCAGAATGGTTGCGGGACGGCGTAATGCCGGCCTCGGAAAAGCACCTGAATTCGGAGTCGCTTCTCGTGATGACCGGGCCGGGATACCAATGCCGGCGGCGCAACAATCTTCCAGACGGGAAACTCTCCGAACACGCGCTTGGCAAAGCGGTCGATATCTCGGGTTTCGTGGTCCCGGAAGGGCAGGCTGTCTCCGTTGAAAAGGACTGGAACGCAAAAACGGAAAAAGGCCGGTTTCTGACCGATATCCACGCATCAGCCTGTACGCACTTTACCACGGTCCTCGGGCCTGATGCCGATCCGCACCATGTGAGCCACATTCACCTGGATACCGGCTGTCACGGCAAGGCATGCGATTATCTGATCTGTCAATAACTGGCTGAGCGGGTTGCATTTATCTGGAAACACTGATCCCTTGGGCCATCGGTGCCAAACCTTGGAGCCACGAATGGACCGGTACAAGACAGCCGTCGAAGCCGCTTTGGCCTTGCGCCCGGACGAACCCGTCTATTGCTTTCGACCCAAAGTCCTTTCCCGCGACGCCAAGAACTTCCAAGACCTCTTTCCCGGCAAGACGGCCTATGCCGTCAAGACAAACGGTGAGCCTTTTGTGCTCGATACTCTGGCAAAAGCCGGGATCGATTGCTTTGACGTCGCCTCGCCCGCCGAATTTGCCGCTGTAAAGGCTGCCGCACCTCAGGCGGAGATGCTTTACATGCATCCGATCAAGGCGCAGTCCGATATCCGGCTCGCGCTGGAGACCTACGGCATCCGTACGCTGTCGCTTGATCACGAGGACGAGGTTGCCAAGATCCTGCGCATCGTCAGGGCGCTTGATATTGACCCGGCGACCATCACGTTGTTTGTCCGCATCGCCACGAAAGGGCACGCTGCTTACGAGCTTTCCAAGAAATTCGGTGCCGCACCAGGACACGCCGTCGAGCTGCTCCAGCGGATCGACCGGATCGGTTTCAAGTGCGGCCTTTGTTTTCATGTCGGCAGCCAGATCGAGGAGCCGGAAACCTATGAGCGGGCACTGGCGTCAGCGGACTGGATCCGGTCCCGCGCCGGGGTCGATATTGTCGAGCTTGATGTCGGTGGCGGTTTTCCGGCGGTCTACGGGCATGATCCGCGCCGGAAGGTCCGCGAGATGCCATCGCTCGAAGACTTGATGGGGCAGCTAAAAAGCGACATTTCGGAGTGGGAGTTCGATAAGCAGCCGCTGGTGGCGGAGCCCGGACGTGTGATTGTCGCCCATTGTATCTCGCTGATCGTGCGCGTTCTCTTGAAGAAGGGGCGGCGGCTTTACATCATCGATGGTATCTGGGCGTCTTTGTCGGACAGCTGGACCGGCAAGATTACGCTTCCAGCCCGTTTTATACCCGATCCGGCCCGCAAAACTCGCTCCGGCGATGCGGACAAGATCGTGCCGTTCAAGGTCTGCGGAGCAACATGTGACAGTGTTGATATTCTGTCCCGGCCCTTCTGGCTGCCGGAGACCGTCGATACTGGTGATTGGATCGAGATCGGTCACATCGGCGCCTACAGCCTGTCGCTCAGAACACGTTTCAACGGTTTTTATCCGGACAAGGTCATCGAGGTGGATACGCCTTTTGATGCCGGCGAGGCCCCGGAGGGTTTTGCCTCCATTGAGACGATGGCCGATTAATACCGAGCGGTTCGGATTTTACCTGATCCGTTTTCTCCGGCAGGAGGCGGGTAATGACCACAAAACAAAAAAGCGGCGGCAGCGTGTGGCCAGTTCGGCTGGCCTGCCGCTGTCCGCCCGAGTTCTTACGGAGCTTGGGGGCTGTGTCACCATCCCCCAAGTTTCTGCCTGTTACTGGCAGAAACGCTGTACACCGCGATAAGTGGTGTAAGTGCCGGTTGACGGGTTGAAAGACCGGTATTTCGAAGAACAGTACTGATACCAGGCCGGGCTCCAAGGCTGATATCCAACCGGACCGCTGACATGGCCCGGGTATGGGGCCGGCGGATAGTAGTTCGGCGGATAGTGTGTCACTGGCGGGGCCGCGCGGCTCGGCTGGCTGGTGGCGCCCAGGAGAATGGCCCCGGCGGCCAGACCAATGACACCCGCTGCGACTGCAGCACCGATATTGTCATTGTTCTTTTTGTGTTTGCGATGCTTATGGTGTTTGTGGTGCTTGCGGTGCGGACGATGGCGCTCGTGCCAGCCGCCATTATTGCGCCAGCCGTCGCGGGGACCTGCTTCGGCAGCGGATACGGTCGGCAGCAAAAGGGCGCTGGTGAGGACTGCGGCAACGAGGCGTTTGCTCAGGGTTTGCATCGGTATACTCTCCGGTTGAGGCGCGCCGTTTGCGCTGCCGTGATCTGATGATGCGACAATGCCAGATGCGCTCTGAACCGGTTCTGATATGGCCGTTCATCTGGTGTTCAGATTTCTCAGGTTGTGTGTGCCAAGCAGGAGGGCACATGAAAGATATTCAGGAAAATCAAGCAGCTAAGGAAAAGTCCGTGATCCGGGAAACCGACGGTCAGGCCCGGATTTTGGCCAAGGAACTGGTCCGTACGGCCCGTTTTGGAGCCTTGGCGGCAATCGAACCGGGCACCAGCTATCCTCTGGCAAGCCGGGTTGCCGTTGCAACGGATCTGGATGGGACGCCCATCATTCTCACAAGCACTTTGTCCGGCCACACAAGTGCCATCCTGGCCAACCCTGCCTGTTCGCTTCTGGTTGGCGAACCGGGAAAAGGCGACCCGCTGGCCCATCCGAGGATTTCACTGTTTTGCAAAGCGCGCCGTATTGAGCGGGAGACCGAAGAGCATGCGCGTGTCCGCCGACGTTATTTGTCCCGGCATCCCAAGGCAGAGCTCTACGCAGATTTCGGGGACTTTTCCTTCTTCGCTCTCACCCTTGAGCGTGCCAGCCTGAACGGCGGGTTCGGGAAGGCTTTCGAGCTCGTCCGGGAGGATCTGCTGGCACCGGTCTCAGACGTCCACGCATGGGCCGCGATGGAGACCGGGGCGGTCGGTCACATGAACGAAGATCACGTCGATGCCATCAAGCTTTATGCAGAAGTCCTTGTTAAGGCCGGGGAGGCCAACTGGCGGATGGCCTGCCTGGATCCGGAAGGCCTTGATCTGGCAGCCGGAGACAAAGTCGCGCGCCTCTGGTTCAAGGAACAGCTCGCGGACCCGGGCTTGCTGCGGGAAACGCTGGTTGCCCTTGCCCTTCAGGCGCGGAATCAGGACTGAGCGCCATGGCGCCGCGTGCGGCAACCTGAGCTTGCGCGCCGCGTTTTCGTGAGTTAGGACGTTTTCAACGTTCATTTTCGGGGCGATTTGTTTTGCCAACACGTTAACCGGTCTTCGATCCTTTTGCCGTGTGCTTCTGCACACGATTGTTTTGACACGTTCGTCGAACTGGCGGATCGGGACCGGTGTGGCTTGGCCAAACCGTATCTGATGTTTCGATACGCCATGTTTCCATTTTTCCCAGCCAAATGACCGGGCGCGGCTTTTCGCGCAATCCCTGATTCCCGTTTGCGAACTTCCGGAAATGGAAGATCCCAAACATGTCGTCCCTTATCAGGGTGGAATGGACCCTTGTCTCAAAGACACGTTTAACTGTTGCTCGTCCCTGCGGGCGGTGCGGTCACCTTCGTCAGTTTGCCTCGACAAATAAGTTCCGGCTCAATGCCAATGGTAGCCGCTTGGATGCCTGGCTTATTTACGCCTGCCAGTCCTGCGGCCATCGCTGGAACCGTGAGGTTATGAAACGGACACCCGTCAGTGCCGTACTGCCAGACCTCTTGTCAGCATTGCAGGCAAACGACCAGGGGCTGGCGCAGACATTGGCGGCCGATCCTGCTTGTCGCCCAAGCAGCCCGCACGAACCGTCTGACTTCGAGCTGCAGAGGCGGGTGGTTCCGAGCAAAGGAAAAGTCGCTGGGAGAGCAGCTGTTCTGTGCATTCGAAATCCGGGCAGGGTGCCGGTTCGTCTGGACCGTGTCTTGTCCACCGGGTTACGGCTGCCGAGACGGGATATCAAACGCCTTGTTACACAGGGTGTCCTGATGGTGACTGGAGGGTCCCGGAACGCGTTTCGCAAAGCCTTGCCGCCGCATCTGGAGTTGATGATCAACACCGGGGAACGAGGCTTGATCGATGCCTTGTTCGCAGGGTGCAGCAAGTCATCAGGCTAGGTCGCTGTTCGACCGGTGTCTGCAGGAGCAGTTAAATGAACAAGGCCGCCCGTGAGGGGCGGCCTTAGACGCTTGCGGTTCACCCGCGCCATGCGCCAATTGGAAGACGGCTGGCTGTTTGTGACTTACCCGGTGCCTTGGATGGCCGACAGGAGCCAGTCACCACCGGAGCTGCGTACGAATGTCCAGACTTCTGTACTCTCGGCGGGGGCGTCCGGGTCGCCCGAAAGCGGCTCGCCGCTATCCCGTTTTGCAATATAGTCGACCGCACTGTAGCGCATGGCGACGGTCACATAGTCCTTGCCGTCTTCATGCCAGGCTTCGGCAACATCGCCCTGGAGCAGTTTGACATCCGAAACGACGTTCTTTTTGCCCGCAGACGCAAGCTCACCCAGCTCTTCGGCCAGATAAGACATGGCTTCCGGCGTTGCCAGCTGGCGCAGGGCGGCATAATCTTCTCGGCTGTAGGCATCCTGGACTTCTGCCAGCATGACCTCGAACTGGTCGAGGTCTTCCGCTGTTGCCTCATAGGGCAGGGTGTCTGGCTGGGCAAAACCTTGTGAGTCTGAGCCACTTGCGCCACCGCCGCCGAAGCTAAACGGAGCCGCTTGAGGTCCACGCTGCTCCGGTGCGCTTTGAAACGGGTTCGGCCCTGCAGTTGCCGGTTGCTGGCGGGAGCGGAAGAAGCGCATGGCGAGGCTGATCAGCAACACGATGAGGCCGACTTGCAGGATCAGGCCGAGGAACCCGGCAAAACCACCAAGCCCGCCGCCGAACAGCATTCCGACGAGGCCACCAAGCATCAAGCCGCCGAGAAGCGCGCCTCCAAAGCCGCCGAAAAGGCCGGGACGCTGCGCATTTGCAGCCTGTCCGGCCGCGCCCGGCGCCGCCCTTTGGCTTTGTGCTGGCTGGGGTGTCATGGACCGTTGAACGGGGGCTGCAGCATCCGGCGCGGTTTTGGTTGTGGGCGGCGCGGAATAGGTTTTGCTACCTCTGCTGCCAAAGCCGCCAAACCCACCCTTGCGGGCCTCGGCATAGTCCATCGCGGCGAACATCGTTGCGATCGCAACGACCATAAAAGCTGTCGTCTTACGCAGACGGCGGGCGGCAGCAAGCATTTTTGTCTCCTCGTTCAGGCCGGTGCGGCCAGTTGCTAGGGATGTAGGAATTTCCGTGTCAATTGCCAGCGGCAACAGCAGGTCTTTATGGCAAGTCCGGAGAGGTTTTTGGGGAGCACTGCGGCGGGCACACAAACACCGCGGGGCGATGATTATCAACGCCTGTGAGTTGAGTTCCCCGATGCCGCGACCGGTGTCACCTCGGTGCTTATGCGTCCGCTGAACGCCAAACGCGAGAATCCACCACATACTCCGCTGTCGTCCCGCACTTGATGCGGGATCTATACCGTGAGCGTTCAACTCGATCAGCCCTGCGCGAGGCGATGAAACGGTTTGGAACCTCGGGTCAAAACCGGGGCCGGCGAAGCGCGGGGAGACGCCTTGTCAAATCGTCACAGATTGTCATCCCGGACGGAGCGGACGCGGAGATCCGGGATCGGGGAACCTGGATGTTGTATCCTCGTATTGAGACCTCAGGGGCTACCCGATCCCGGCTCGCGCTGGGCTTGGCCGGGATGACCCAAAAGACAACTTGGGCCCCAAAAAGCGAAAGGGCGGGGATGATCCCCGCCCTTGAATGCATTGCTTTTTCAGGCTGTTATGCTTTGCCCCAGCCACCGGCGGTCGGGGTGATGACCGTCACGGCTTCGCCCGGTTCCAGGATTGTCTGATCGCAGCCCTTGAGCGGCTGGACCGTTCCGTCCAGACGGCGGACCTCGGTGCGGCCGAGTTCCCCGTTCTCGCCGCCGTCCATGCCTTTCGGTTCGATGGTGCGGTGCGAGCCGAGGATGGCGCAGTCCATCTTTTCCAGGAAGCGGAGCGTGCGCTTGGTGCCGTCACCAGCCGACCATTTGCCCTTGCCGCCGGAGCCCTTGCGGATATGGAAATCCTCCAGAAGGACAGGGAAGCGGAACTCCAGGACTTCCGGATCGGTCAGGCGCGAGTTGGTCATGTGCACATGAACGCCGTCCGTGCCGTTGAAACCAGGACCTGCCGGGGAGCCGGAGCAGATGGTTTCATAGTACTGGTAGGTGTCGTTGCCAAAGGTCAGGTTGTTCATCGAGCCCTGGCTGTTTGCCATCGCGCCAAGCGCTGCAAAGACGGCGTTGGTGACGTGCTGCGACGTTTCCACATTGCCAGCCACAACCGCTGCCGGATAAGACGGGCGCAACATGCAGTCATCCGGAATGATGATGTTGATCGGCTTCAGGCAGCCGGCGTTCATCGGAATGTCGCCGTCGACCATCACACGGAAGCAATAGAGTATCGCGGCGCGGGTGACCGGCTCCGGCGCGTTGAAGTTGTTCGGCTTCACCGCGGATGTGCCGGTGAAATCGACCGTCGCCTCGCGCTTGTCCTTGTCGACCGTGATCTTGACCTTGATAACCGAGCCTTGGTCGGTCGGGTACTCGTACTCAGAGTCCTTTAGAGCTTCGATGACCCGGCGGACGCTTTCTTCGGCGTTGTCCTGAACGTGGCCCATATAAGCCTGAACAACGTCCAGACCGAAATGGGATACCATCTTGCGCAGTTCCTGAATGCCCTTTTCATTGGCTGCGACCTGTGCGGAGAGGTCGGCAACGTTCTGATGCGGGTTTCTGGCCGGATAGGCGTGATCCGTCAGCAGATTGACGAGTTCGGCCTCGCAGAAGCGGCCCTGATCGACGAGCTTGAAGTTGTCGAACAGCACGCCTTCTTCGTCCACCTTGGTCGCAAGCGGGGTCATGGAGCCCGGTGCGGAGCCGCCGACATCGGCGTGGTGGCCGCGGGAGGCCGCCCAGAACAGGATCTCCTTGCCTGCGTTGTCGAAGACGGGAGAGACGACCGTGATGTCCGGCAGGTGCGTGCCGCCGTTATAAGGTGCGTTCAAGGCAAAGACGTCGCCCGGCTTGATCTTGCCCTTGTTCAGCTTGATCACCGTTTCCACGGAGCGGTCCATGGAGCCAAGGTGCACCGGCATGTGCGGGGCGTTGGCAACCAAGGCGCCGCTGGCATCAAAGACGGCGCAGGAGAAGTCCAGGCGTTCCTTGATGTTCACCGAGTAAGCCGTGTTCTGCAGGGTCACGCCCATCTGTTCGGCGATGGACATGAAGAGGTTGTTGAACACCTCCAGCATGACCGGGTCGGCGTGCGTGCCGATGGCGTCGGCCCGTTTCAGCGGGACCACCCGGTGCAGAATGACATGATCCTTGGCGTTGATCTCCGCCTGCCAGCCGTCTTCAACGGCAATGGTCGCATGCGGTTCGATGATCACTGCAGGTCCCATCACTTTCATGCCGGGCTTCAGCGTCTCGCGCTTGAAGATACCTGCATCATGCCACTGGCCTTCGGAGTAAATCCGTGTGCCTTTGGCGGCTGCCGGAACATTGGAGGCCAAGGTGAGGTCCGGTTCGGTGAGACCCGCGCCGCCGCCAGCGGTTTCCACTTCAAGGGCCTCGACGACGACCGGCTTATTGTCATAGGCAAAGCCGAACTGCTTCTTGTGGGCGTCCTCAAAGGCCGCGCGCATTTCCTCGACCGTGCCGAGAAGGACAGGCAGAGGTGTGTCGGTGCCATCGTAGCGCAGATGCGCGGTCGCAACCGTCCGGCGGGCGTCTTCGGTTACGCCTTGTTTGTCGAGTTCAGCTTCTGTCTGGGCACTAAGGTCCTTGCGCAGCGCGTCCAGCTCCGGCAGCAGCTCCTCGGTCATTGTCTTGACGACCGCCTTTTGACGGTCCGCCCGGATGTCGGCAAGGCCCATGCCGTAGGCCGAGAGGATGCCGGAGAAGGGGTGCAGGATGACCGTTTTCATGCCGAGGCTGTCGGCCACCTTGCAGCCGGTCTGGCCGCCCGCGCCGCCGAAGCAGGTCAGGGCATATTCGGTCACATCATAGCCGCGCTGAACGGAGATCTTTTTGATCGCGTTGGCCATGTTTTCGACGGCGATTTTCAGGAAGCCGTCGGCGACTTCCTCCGGTGTCCGGCCATCGCCGATGCGGCTTGCCAAGGCGGCAAACTTTTCGCGCACCACGTCGCCATCCAGCGGCTGGTCCTGGTTCGGGCCGAAGATTTTCGGGAAGAACTCCGGCGCCAGTTTGCCGGTCATCAGGTTGGCATCGGTCACGGTCAGCGGACCGCCGCGGCGGTAACAGGCCGGGCCAGGGTTCGCGCCCGCACTGTCCGGTCCGACCTGGAACCGGCCGTCCGCATAGTGCAGGATCGAGCCGCCGCCAGCTGCGACCGTGTGGATCATCATCATCGGCGCGCGCATGCGCACACCGGCAACTTCCGTTTCAAAGGCGCGCTCATAGTCGCCGTCATAGTGGCAGACATCCGTTGAGGTGCCGCCCATGTCGAAGCCGATGATCTTGTCGTATCCGGCCATTGCCGAGGTTTCGACAGCACCGACAACACCGCCCGCCGGGCCGGACAGGATGGCGTCCTTGCCCTGAAACAGATCCGCCGCCGTCAGACCGCCGGAGGACTGCATGAACATTAGCCGCGGGCCTTCTCCCAGTTCTTCCTGAACCTGGTTCACATAGCGGCGCAGGATCGGAGACAGGTAGGCGTCCACAATGGTGGTGTCGCCGCGGCCGACCAGTTTCATCAGCGGCGAGACTTCATGGGAGACCGAAATCTGCGGGAAGCCGGTCTCCTCCGCGATTTTCTTAAGCGCCTCCTCGTGAGCCGGGTAGGCATAAGCATGCATCAGGACGATCGCGATGGAGCGGATTCCGGCATCCCAAGCGGCCTGCATTTCGGTGCGGGCCTGTGCTTCATCAAGGGCCTGTTCGAGAGTCCCGTCAGCCTGTACGCGTTCGGAAATCTCGTAGACGCGCTCGTAAAGCAGTTCCGGCTTGATGATTTCCTTGGCGAAGATGTGCGGGCGGGCCTGATAGCCAATTTCCAGCGCATCGCGGAAGCCGCGTGTGATGAAGAGGGCCGTGCGTTCGCCCTTGCGCTCCAGCAGGGCGTTGGTGGCAACGGTGGTGCCCATCTTGACCGTCGCGACTTTGTCGGACGGGATCGCGGCGCCTTTTTCAACGCCAAGCAACTCGCGAATGCCCTGGATTGCGGCATCGCGGTAAGCTTCCGGGTTTTCTGACAATACCTTGTGCGGATGAAGGGTTCCGTCCGGCGTACGGCCCACGATGTCGGTGAAAGTGCCGCCGCGATCGATCCAAAAGTCCCACTTGGCTGTCATGATAGTCCCTCCGTTTTGGTATCACGGCCCGTTCCTGACATCGCATTTCCGGGCGTGTTTGACTTTATGCTGACATTTTATCGATAAAATGTCGATGACTTTTTTGATTTTCTCGTAAGGGCCTTAAAATTTCACTGGTCTGATAGCCGCGGGAGGGGTGCTGGTGGGCGGTGAAACGATCATAATGAGAATTTATCGATAAATTGTTGATGTTTTCAAATTTCGAGTCTACGCTGATTAGATGCACAGGCTCGAGTGCGTCCGTAGAAGGCGCCGGGCATGGGCATGCCGACGGGATACTCCCGCTTCCAAGAGGAGAAGATCATGCTGCAATCACGTACATTCGCTAAGGCCGGGCTTCGTCTTGCCACCGCTGCTGCTGTCAGCCTTGCCGGGTTCACGGCTGCGTCCGCCGAAACAAAGTGGGACATGCCGACCCCTTACGGCGACACGAACTTCCACACCCAGAACATTTCGCAATTCGCTGACGACGTCGCAGCGAAGACCGATGGGTCCTTGACCATTCAAATCCATTCAGCCGGTTCGTTGTTCAAGCACCCTGAGATCAAGAACTCTGTCCGTAAGGGCCTTGCGCCGATCGGCGAAGTCCTGGTTTCCCGCCTGTCCAACGAAGATGCCGTTTTTGGCGTCGATTCCGTTCCGTTCCTTGCCCCGTCCTATGATCAGGCCTGGAAGCTCTATCAAGCGTCCAAGCCGGCCCTTGAAGAAAAGCTCGGCGAACAGGGGCTCCAGCTTCTCTACACCGTGCCGTGGCCACCGCAGGGCATCTACGCCAAGAAGGAAATCAACAGCGGCGCCGATCTGCAGGGTCTGAAGTTCCGCGCGTATAATGCCGCAACGGAGCGGATGGCGCAGCTTGCTGGGGCTGTCCCGACCCAGGTGGAAGTGCCGGACATTCCGACCGCTTTCTCGACCGGCCGCGTCGAAGCGATGATCACTTCGCCCTCCACCGGTGCAAACTCCAAGGCATGGGACTTCCTTTCACATTATCATGACACCCAGGCCTGGCTGCCGAAGAACATGGTGATCGTGAACAAGTCAGCCTTTGACGGCCTTTCAGAAGCTGAACAGTCAGCTGTTCTGGAAGCAGCCGCAGATGCGGAAACACGCGGCTGGGAAGCATCCAAAGCCGAGACCAAGGCCAAAACCGATATCCTGATTGAAAACGGCATCACGGTTGTGCAACCGAGTGTCGATCTCTTCCGCGACCTGTCCGCGATCGGTGAGACCATGTCCGCCGAGTGGACGGAAGCTGCGGGTGACGCCGGGATCGAAATCCTGAAAACCTACACAAACTAAAATCTTCCTTGAGCGCCGGGCAAATCATTGCCCGGCGTTTTTATATCTGCTGCTTAAAACCTTGGGGGGAGCGGATGCGAAATGCATTGAATGCTTTGTACAAGGCTGCAACCGTGCTGGCTGCGTTCTGTCTTGTAACGATTGCACTGCTGGTCACGTTGCAGGTCATGGGACGGCTGCTGGACGGAGCCCGTAGCCTGGCCGGCCTGGACCCATGGGGTCTCCTGATCCCGTCGCTTGCCGAGATCGCAGGCTTCTTCCTGGTCGGAGCCTCCTTCCTGGCGCTGGCCGGTACGCTGCGCCAAGGGGATCATATCCGGGTGTCCATCCTGTTGCAGACCGTCAGCCCTGCCATTGGCCGGGTTCTGAACATCTGGTGCCTTGCGGTTGCGTTCGGTCTGGCAAGCTTCTTTTCGTGGCACGCTGTCGCCCTTGTGCTGGACAGCTACCGCTTCAACGAAGTTTCCTTCGGTATCATTCCAGTCCCGCTGATGTACCCGCAAGCGGTCATGACCCTTGGGCTGATCGTTCTTGCCATTGCGTTGCTGGATGACCTTGTAACCGCCTTGCGCGGCAAGGCGCCAAGCTTTGAAACTGTCGTTCGCGACGACCCGATCGAAGGAAGCGAATAATGGATTTTTCTCTTCTTTCCTTCCTGCTCGGATTGGGCATGCTGGCCGCGCTCGCCACGGGCATATGGGTCGCGGTTGCGCTGTTCGCCGTGGCTCTTGCCACGATGATGCTGCTGGTCTCCGTTCCCGCCGGGCCGGTCATGGCGACCACGGTCTGGGGCGCATCCCACCACTGGGACCTCACGGCTTTGCCGATGTTTATCTGGATGGGCGAGATCCTGTTCCGGTCCCGATTGTCAGAAGACATGTTTGCCGGATTGTCGCCCTGGATGCGCAATCTTCCGGGCCGGCTTTTGCACGTGAACATCCTCGGCTGCGGTATCTTTGCGGCTGTGTCCGGCTCTTCCGCCGCAACGGCGGCAACGGTTGGCCGGATGTCGTTGCCTGAACTTAGAAGCCGCGGCTATGACGAGAAACTGGCGATCGGCACCCTGGCCGGGTCCGCGACGCTTGGCTTGCTTATCCCGCCCTCGATCATTCTGATCGTTTACGGCGCAGCCACAGAGCAGTCGATTGCCCGGCTCTTCATGGCTGGTGTGCTGCCCGGCGCGATGTTGTGCCTTTTGTTCATGGGATATGTCGCAGTTTGGGCGATGCTGAACCGGGACAAGATGCCCGCCAAGGAAGACAAAATTCCGCTCTGGACGCAGATCAAAGTAACGCGGCGTCTCTTCCCGGTAATTGGTCTGATTATCGGCGTCATCGGCTCGATCTATGCCGGCCTTGCCTCGCCAACGGAAGCTGCGGCAATCGGTGTTGTCCTGGCGCTTTTGTTGTCCTGGGCGTCCGGGACCTTGACCCGCAAAAGTTTTGCGGATGGTCTTCTGGGCGCGACACGTACATCCTGCATGATTGCGTTCATTCTTGCAGGCGCAGCGTTCCTGACCGTCGCAATGGGCTACACGGGCATCCCCCGGGAGCTGGCCTCCTGGATCGGCGGAATGGATATGTCGCCTTATGTGCTCCTGCTTGCGCTGACCATTTTCTTCATTGTCCTTGGCTGTTTTCTGGATGGGATTTCTGTTGTGGTTCTGACCACGTCCGTGATCCTGCCGATGGTGGAGCAGGCGGGCCTCGATCTGATCTGGTTTGGTATTTTCATCGTTCTTGTCGTAGAGATGAGCCAGATTACACCTCCAGTCGGCTTCAACCTGTTTGTTATTCAGGGAATGACGGGGCGCAACATCTTCTCCGTTGCGCGCATGGCCTTACCGTTCTTCTTGTTGATGGTTGTCGCTCTGGTATTGCTTGTCGCATTTCCGGGACTGGCGCTGTGGTTGCCTGAGACGATGTTGAGCAATTAAAAGGTCAGTTCCGAACAACAAGTGAGATCCATCGATGACTGAGCGGCCGAAACCCAATGCTGATGCCCAAATTGGTCCTGTGGTTTCGGCCGCTCATCTTGCGTCCGGCGCCATGCCGGCCTTGTCTGAAATCGAGTTTGCCGTGACCATGATGGTCAACGCCTACCACCGCTGGATGGTTCGGTGCATGGCCGCCAGCGGTTCTGAGGGCCTTGGTCCTCTCGACGTTCTCGTCCTTCACTCGGTGAACCATCGCGGACGTGCCAAAACGCTCTCGGACATCTGTCTCGTGTTGAACATCGAAGACACGCATACGGTGACCTATGCGTTGAAAAAACTTGAAAAGTCCGGGCTCATCTCTTCCGGGCGCCGGGGCAAGGAAAAGACAGCCGAAATTACGCCGGAAGGCGAAAGTGCCTGCATGGAGTACCGCCGGCTTCGTGAAGCCCTGTTGGTTGAACCAATGAAAGCGCTCGGGCTGGACGAAAAGGAACTTTCCCGGCTTGCCGCGACCCTGCGTCTCGTTTCCGGCAACTACGATCAGGCAGCGCGCGCCGCAGCTGCCATGTGAGTTTTTCCAGTCGGGTCCTGCGTGGGGCGAGCCATCGCGGTTAACAGCCACACAGCCTTTACATGATACGCCGAAGACATCTGTTGCGCAGCTTGCGGTCCGGTAAGCCTGCCAGCTTGAATATTTTTCACTTTTATTATCCAAAAATTCTTGTAGTATCGAAATATGGAAACTGAACATGCTGTAACCGCTCTGGGTGCATTGGCCCAAACTGACAGACTGGCTGCGTTCCGGCTCTTGATGGCGGCCGGGGAGGGCGGTTTGCCGTCAGGCGAGATCGCCCAGAAGCTGGATATTCAGCCAACTCGGATGTCGTTTCATCTGGCATCGCTTGAGCGGGCGGGGCTGTTCAAGACTAGGCGCGCCGGGCGTCAGATTATCTATGCGGTCGATTATGGCCAGATGCGGCAGTTGCTGACTTTCCTGATGGAGGATTGCTGCGGCAACAATCCGGCGGTTTGCTGTTTTCCTATCGATGATTTTTCACAGCCTGAAGGGCGCTGACGGGACACTCTCATGAGCATCACGATCTACCACAACCCGAACTGCGGAACCTCCCGCAACACATTGGAAATGATCCGGACCTCTGGCGAAGAGCCGGTCATCATCGAATATTTGAAAACCCCGCCCAGCCGCGCAAAACTCGTTGAGCTGATCGGCCAGATGGCGATCCCGGTCCGGGAACTGTTGCGGCAAAAGGGGACGCCTTTCGACGAGCTTGGCCTGGACGATCCGAAATGGACCGATGACCAGCTGATCGACTTCATGATGGAGCATCCAATCCTTATCAACCGCCCGATTGTCGTCTCTGACAAAGGCGTTCGCCTGTGCCGTCCATCGGAGAGGGTCATGGATCTGCTTTCCGTCGATATAGGCGCCTTCACGAAAGAAGACGGTGAAACAGTCACGCCCGCGGGAACCAAATGACCAAGATCGATACGCTTGCAAGTGACCTTCGAAATGTCTCTGGCGAAGATCTGGCGCCCATCTCAACGGAAACCCTGCTTGCCCCTGACGGGATAAGCCATCCGCCGCGTATTCTTCTCCTTTACGGGTCCTTGCGGGAGCGGTCCTACAGCAGGTACCTGACGCTGGAGGCCGAACGACTGTTGCGCGCATTCGGGGCTGACACCCGAGTTTACGACCCATCCGGACTTCCGCTACCGGACGATGCCGATATCTCGCACCCAAAAGTCGCTGAACTGCGTGACCTCTCTGCTTGGTCAGAAGCTCAGGTCTGGTGTTCCCCGGAACGCCACGGAGCCATGACAGGCGTCATGAAGAGCCAGATCGACTGGATTCCGCTTAGCGTCGGAGCAATCCGGCCAACCCAGGGCAAGGCACTGGCCTTGATGCAGGTTTCAGGCGGATCGCAGTCGTTCAACGCTCTAAATCAGATGCGTGTTCTTGGACGGTGGATGCGCATGGTGACGATCCCAAACCAGTCTTCTGTGCCGAAAGCCTATACGGAATTTGATGAAGACGGCCGTATGAAGCCATCACCCCTCTATGACCGTGTCGTGGATGTGATGGAAGAACTCATGAAGTTCACGCTGTTGGTGCGGGGCCGGTCGGATTATCTGGTTGACCGCTATTCAGAACGCAAATCGGACCGGTTAAAGAGCATGGCCGCGGCGCAGGCCGCTCAAGACGCGGTCGAGTAACGGCCGCGGTTCAACAACGACTTTTTCCGGTTGAGGTAAAGGCGCGCTAGGCTTCGGCCCGCATGGCCGGATGCATGGTGAGCTTGCGGCTGACCTTGCGGGCTTCGTGCCGGGCAGCCATTTCCGGCTCCGCTGTCTCGTGAACGTCAACGGAGTCCGGTTTGCCATAAAGGTAGCCTTGAACAAGATCGCATCCGGCGGCGCGCAGGAGGACAACCTGGTTTTCGGTTTCCACGCCTTCCGCGGTAATGGTCACGTCCAGGGAGCGCCCAAGGCCAATGATGGAGGTCACGATCGCGTCGGTGCTTGGATCCTTGCCGAGATTGTGAATAAAGGCCTTATCGATCTTGATCTTGTCGAACGGGAACAGGCTCAGATAGCTGAGGGACGAATATCCGGTGCCGAAGTCGTCCATGGCAATTGAGACACCCATGCTGCGAATCTGCTGGAGCGTTTCGATCACGGCATCCGTGTTGGATATCAGAAGGCTTTCGGTAATCTCGATTTCCAGGCGGCTCGGATGCAGCCCGGACGCGTGAAGGGCCTGGGCGACGCGGTTCTGGGTTTCCCCGGCAACGAATTGCGCAGGGGACATATTGACCGCCACGCGGCGGGCGGTGTCGGACCACATGGCTGCTTCCCGGCAGGCATGGTTGAGGACCCAGGTGCCGATCTCCTGGATCATGCCGGTATCTTCCGCGATTGGAATAAAGACATCGGGCCTGATAATGCCCCGCGTGGGGTGCTCCCAGCGGATTAGGGCTTCATAGCCCTTCAGAACGCCGTCTTTCAAAGAATACTGAGGTTGATAGAGCAGTTTTAGTTGATCGTACTTGAGAGCCTTTTCCAGTCCGAGTTCGATCTCTTTCCGCTTTTGTGCATCCGCATCAAGTTCGGGGGTGTACCAGGAGAAAGTTGACCGTCCGCTGTGCTTGGCCCGGTAAAGCGCAAGATCCGCGCAGTGCAACAGGCGGGAGGCCCGCCATGAGCCGTCCGTTGCCCGTGCAAGCCCGATCGAGAGCGATATCTTGATGTCCTTTCCCTCGATCTTGCAGGGAATTTCCGTCGCATTGATCATGTCGGTGGCAAGCTTGGTCATGCGTCCCGGATCGGACAGCGATGTCATCATCACCGCAAACTCATCGCCGGACAGCCGTGCGACCAGATGGTGGGAAAAGACCGCCTTGAGCCGTTCCGCCACAATTTGGAGGAAGACGTCGCCAATGCCATGGCCGTGGGTGTCGTTGATCTCCTTGAACTTGTCGACATCAATGAGCATGACGCCAATGTTGGACGCCTTTGCCTGTGCCAGCCGCAAGGATTCGGTCAACCTGGCATTGAAGACGGCCCGGTTCGGCAGTCCCGTTAACGTGTCGTGGTGGGCGAGATATTGAATGTTCCGGTTGGTTTGAACCTGATCATGCAGACGCAGCCAGAGGAGAAGCCCGGCAAACAGGAAAGAGGCAATACACAATGCGCCGATGACGAAGCTGAGCGTTGTCGCAAGGGGCCTGAGGCTGCTTAACGTCCGGCTTTGATCCACGAGAGCGATCAGAACCGGTTTTGCGTCAGTTTCGGGATTAAAGACGATCAAACTGTTTGTGCCAAACCTGCCAAACCATGTCATATCGGCGATTGCATAGGTTCCGGGTCCGCTTTGAAGTGCCCGCGAAACCAGCTTCTCCGTTGAAGATGCGCGCAGAAGTCTTTCAGTCCGCCATGCCTTGATGACATTGCCCGCTTCGGCCAGTTCCTGCGGGCCTCTTGTTAAAGAAAAGAGCCTTTTCGGTGGCGCCGCATCCTTATGATCAATCAAGACACTCGAAATGGCACTTCTGTCCGTGTCGGACAGTCCGGACGGTGTTGCACTGGACGCGTCGGTAAATCTTAACCCTGTCAGCAACTCATCAGTGTTTGCCACACTGGGTTCCAGTAGTGCGCTTATCCGGGATTGCTTGTCTGAATATGTTTGTTCCAGGCTTCCAATCAGCAGCCAATGGGTCAACAGCCTATTGCTCGCAAAGACCCCTGCCGCCAGGAGTAGAACCAGCGACATGGAGAACAAAAAGACGGCAATGTTGCTTCTGACCAGAGGGACAGCCATTCAGCCGGACACCAATTCGGACACATATGTCTTTAAATTCTAAGCCGAATTCCTTTCGCCATCATGAATCGCAGTCTGCCGCTGCGTAAATGTGCCGATGTCTTGTCTAAACGTGATCTGGGTTCAGCTCCATGGATGGTCCAGCTACGCGCCTGTCTGGCCAAATGCTTACGGTCCAGATATGACTTGGAAGCCGGATTCGTCGGGGCGCATTTTCATTTGAAAAGAAAATGCCTGTTTTTCCACCTGGAGCGAAAATGTGAGCGTCTGGAGCAGCATTGGCAGTATTGTCGGCGCAATCGGGGCCGGCGGGGCTCAGATTGTTGACCGTCTCGTCCAGTTGGTGCTCGCACGGCCGGAGGGAACAAACACGGTCGGCTTTACGGTCGCCATGATCGCGCTTTCGGCAAAAATGGCCAAAGCCGATGGTGTGGTAACGGCCGACGAAGTGCTGGCATTCCGCGATTTGTTCGAAGTTCCTGAAGCCGAGGAGCGCAATGTCGCGCGGCTGTTCAGCCTCGCGCAGGAAGATGTGGCCGGTTATGAGGTCTATGCGAAGAAATTGGCGGATCTTTTTCCCTATGACCGCAAGACCCTATTGGACATTCTAGACGGGCTTTTTCACATTGCCAAAGCTGACGGCATCGTTCACGAGAACGAAATAAGCTACCTTTCCCATGTTGCGGAAGTATTTGGACTGGATGAACGAGAGTTTTCCAAGGTGCTGGCAAGACATGTGCGCAATGATGGCAACCCCTATGAAGTGCTTGGCATCGGGCCCGATGCCAGCGACAGCGAATTGAAGACGCATTACCGGCGGGAGGTGATGGAAACGCACCCGGACCGGATGATCGCGCGGGGCGTGCCTGAAGAGTTTGTGCGCATTGCCAATGACCGGCTTGCGGCTTTGAACACGGCCTGGGCGCAGATTTGTGCGGAGCGCGGCCTATGAGCGTTGCAACTGATACCGGGATCAAGGCAAAGGTCCACCCGTCTCCCAATCACGGTCAGCGGGCATCCGGGGCGCCGATCGATATGGTCATCGTCCATTACACCGGTATGGAAACCGGGCGGGATGCGCTTCAGCGGCTGTGCGACCCGAGATCGGAAGTATCGGCCCATTACCTTATCGAGGAAGACGGCAGCATTCTTCAGTGTGTTCCTGAAGCGCGACGCGCTTGGCATGCTGGACGCAGCTTTTGGAAAGGCGAAAGCGACATCAACTCGCGTTCCATTGGGATCGAAATCGTCAACCCCGGACATGAATTCGGCTACCGCGCGTTTCCGGATGTTCAGATCGAGGCGGTCATCGCCTTGTTGAAGGATGTCTGCGCGCGCCACGCCATTGAGCCCTGGATGGTCTTGGCACACTCCGACATTGCGCCCGACCGGAAGGAAGACCCTGGAGAGTTGTTTCCTTGGGACCGCCTGGCCAAGGCCGGTATCGGGCATTTTGTCCTGCCGATCCCCATTTCCGGAAGCAGTGTGATGATGCAGGAAGGCGAGACCGGTCAGCCGGTTGAGGCCGTGCAATCGATGTTGGCGCTGTATGGCTACGATATCGAGATCACCGGGGACTACGACAAACGGACCCGCTTGGTCGTGACTGCTTTTCAACGTCATTTCCGGCCGGAGCGCGTCGACGGGATTGCCGATCAGTCGACCATCGACACGCTTTATGCGCTGTTAAATAGCATGCCTGTCTTCAGCCCGGAATCCGGGGCAAGTTAGAGTGTTTGATCATTTGGCGTTGGCTAGGCAGAAAATCCGGCGAAATGTGCCCCGCCCAAGGCGGCGTTCTATTTTCGCCTACCCAAAATAGCCTTCCTGAAAATGACGACCCACCTGGTTCTTGACGCCAAAGTCCTCGGAGCAATTTTCATCCGCAGTTTCACGGGGGCTTGCATGCGGGTTGATGATTGATCCGCAACGCGTGGGCTTTTGAGGGGAGCAGCGTTTGAGCAGCGGCAACAGTTTTAGCCCGCTTCCTGATTGCGGCCGACCTCAGCCGTGTTTCAGGCCACACTTTGCCATCATTCAGTCGTATTCTGCAAAAATCGCAATGTTCTGCCGATTTTTGCAGTAAATTTTCGATATAATTTGAAATAATTCGTGATGGGAAAGCGCCCAATTTCGTCCCATCTTGCGGTCATTTCTCCCTTCGCTTTTTCGAAACCTCAACAAAACCAAAAAGGGCTGGACACTTGTTACGGTCATTCAACACCATCACTCGGGCGCTTTGTCTTTTCGCCTGCCTTGTAACTTTCGGCACATACCCTGCAGCTGCCGATATTAAAACGCACATGGAGATCGCCAAGTCGGGGCCGGGCCTGCTGGGCGCCATGTCGCAGTCTGCTGAAGCCGACGTCAAAACCGGCGATCCCCGTAAAGACAAATATGCGACCCTGATCCGCAAAGCTGCGCGCAAGCACGGCGTTCCGATCAAGATCGCGAAAGCGGTCGTGGAAGTGGAAAGTAACTTCAATGCGAAAGCCCGCGGTCGGGCTGGTGAAGTCGGGCTCATGCAAATCAAGCCCGCCACGGCGCGTGGCATGGGCTACCGTGGCTCTACAAAAGCGCTCTACCGCCCGGAGACGAACCTGGAATGGGGCATGAAGTACCTTGCCGGTGCCCATGAGCGGGCCAATGGCGACTTGTGCGGCACGATCCTGCGCTACAATGCAGGCCACTATGCAAAGCGGATGAACCCGATCAGCCGCCGCTACTGCACCAAGGTTAAGCGGATCCTCGCCTCCAGCTGAGGTGCTGTTATGGCCGCAACGTTGCTTTGATGCGGCTGCCGGATCCTGCATACCAACACCCCGCCGCGGATCCGCGGCGGGGTGTTTTGCTATTTGGTCAATGTTTTAGGCAAATTTACGGGCCGCAGACGGTATCGATGCTGGAACCGGACTGGTGTCTGGAACATCAGCTGCCGCCAAAGGCTGTCCAAGTGCTGTGGTGACTGGAACAACGCCCGCCCAGACATTCGATCCTAGGTCCTCTTTGTCATCCACCGGCCCGCCGGTTCTCACTTTCGTGCTCACATAATCCATTGTAAGGCGCAGGACACCGGTCGCCTTGAGCTCTTTCGGCATCATGGCGCGGCATTCGTCCCACCGGCCGGGCAACAGATGATCCGTGATCGCGGCAAGGGCCATGGTCTCTTCGTCTTCGCTGGTCACCTTGCTGGCCGTTCCGTGAACGATCGCGCAGCGGTAATTCATGGAGTGATGAAAGGCGGACCGGGCGACGACAAGGCCATCGACCAGCGTCACCGTCAAGGATGCCGGAACACCATCCACATTCGCCTTGATGATCCGCGTTGTGCTTGCCCCATGAATGTACAGCACGTCGTCAACCCGGGCATATGCCATGGGGATCACCATCGGCTGGCCGTCATGGATGAAGCCGCAATGGGCGATGAGGCCTTTGTCCAGGATTTGATTGGCGATTGCGCGGTCGTAACCACCCCGGTTCATCTGCCGGATTTTTGCGTAAGCGGGCCGGCCGGCCGTGATTTTCTTGTGGTGGGCGCTCATGAGATGTCCTCGACGTTTTTTCTTGTTCCGCGCCATTTCACCTTTATTCTGGTTCTAAAGAAGATCAGGATTTTCAAAAATGATAGAACCTGTTTTGCCGGATGGCATTTTGACTCTGGACCGGGACAGCGGCGTTGCACTGTCTGAGCAGATTTATCGCGGCATTAGGGATGCGGTGCGGTCCGGGCATCTGCAGGCAGGCACCCGCCTGCCATCGAGCCGGCGCCTTGCGGCCGGTCTGTCCGTTGGCCGGAATACCGTGAACACGGCCTATGAGCTCCTGCAGACAGAGGGAATAATCCGGTCCCGCAGCGGCGCTGTCCCCGTTGTGATGGAAGAACTAAGACTGGAAACCGCGATAGACGCGGCCTCCGGAACACGTGCGCGGCCCGAGCTTTCATCACGAGGGGCGCTCATGGCCGCGGACATGCGCGGGCCCGGATGGGGAGGGCGCCATAGTGACGGTGCCTTGCAGCCAGGGGCACCTGCTCTCGACACTTTTCCGTTCGACGACTGGGCGCGTGTCTTGCGGCGTGCCGCAAGGTCCGTGCGGTCACATAACTTGCAGTACCGGAATTACACCGGACTTCCCGCGCTGAAAGCCGAACTGGCCCGGCATCTCTTGCTTGAACGGGGCGTTCAGGCCGACCCGGAGCAAATCCTGATCACCGCATCGATGCAGGCTATTCTTACACTTCTTGCCCAAGGGCTGGCGGATCCCGGCGATACCGTCTGGATCGAGGAGCCCGGTTACATCGGTGCCCGCACGGCGTTTCATGGTGCCGGTCTGAAAATGGTCCCGCTGCCAACCGATGGTGAGGGGGCAGATCCGGCGGCGGTGCCGCCGGGCACAAAAACGCCGAAGATGATCTACGTCACCCCGTCCCATAATTATCCCCTTGGAATGCGGATGCCGCTGGCACGGCGCCTTGCCCTGATAGAGGCGGCACGGGTCTCAGGCGCAATCATTCTGGAGGATGACTATGACAGTGAATTTCTTTTCGTCGGCCGGCCGGTCGCCGCGCTGCATGGTTTGGCGGAGGCGGAACGGATCGTTTACATGGGCACCTTCGCAAAGAGCCTGATGCCGGGACTGCGGATCGCCTTTTGTGTCCTGCCCACCAGCCTGATTGAATCCATGTCGCAAATGGTCCGGAACTTCGGCTGTGCGGCAAATGTTCAGACGCAGGCGGCCTTGGCCCAGTTTATTGACAGCGGTCTTTATCAAAAACACCTCAAGCACATCCGCCAGATTTATGAAGAGCGGGGGCGCTACCTTGTGGGGACTTTGCGCAAGCGGCTCGGAAATCAGATCGACGTGGACATGCCGACGGGAAATGTGCAGGTCACGGCGAAATTCCAGGACACCGTTGATGATGTGGCTTTGGCAAAAGCCATGCAGGCGAGGGGATTTTCCGTCTCGCCGCTCAGCAATTGCTATATCGGTGGCGGCCGCCGGTCCGGATTGATTATCGGATTTGCCGATGCCACACAGGATCAGGTTGCGGCAGGCGTCGCGGCGCTTTCCGTTTGTCTGGACGACGCCCGGTCTGGCTCTAACCGGCTCGGTTAGGCGGTTTCAGAAACTACTCAATTGGTCCGGTTGCTAAAGCTGCATGGACGGGACTTCGCCGCGAATGATCAGATTGGCTTCGGTTGCCGAGATGACATCGTCGACAGTGACGCCGGGCCCGGTTTCCTTTAAAAGCAGGCCGTCTTCGACAGGTTCAATCACGGCCATCTCTGTGACGATCAGGCTGACCCGGCGCTGGGCTGTCAGCGGTAAATTGCATTCATGAAGGATCTTCGGTTTCCCCTTCGCAGTGTGCACCATGGACACAATCACCTGTTTGGCGCCTGCGACAAGATCCATGGCGCCGCCCATGCCGGGCACCATCTTTCCCGGGATCATCCAGTTGGCAAGGTATCCGCGCTCATCGATCTGAAGACCGCCCAAGACGGTGGTATCAAGGTGCCCGCCACGGATCAGGCCAAAGCTCATGGCGCTATCGATGGACGCGGCACCGGGGACGGCAGTGACAAAGCCGCCGCCCGCATCGGTCAGATCCGGATCTTCCATGCCTTCCGGTGGACGTGCTCCCAGCCCAATCACGCCGTTTTCTGCCTGAAAGAACACATGCACATCCTTGGGCAGGAAATTGGCCACCATGGAGGGAAGACCGATGCCGAGATTGACGAGTGTTTCGGGTTGGATCTCCTGAGCGACCCGGCGCGCTATGATTTCCTTGGCGTCCATCAGTGAGCCCTCTCCAGAAGATGATCGATTAGGATGCCCGGTGTCTTGACGCTGTCGGGCGAAATCACGCCGACGGGCACGATCGTGTGAGGTTCGGCGATCACGGTTTTTCCGGCCATGGCCATGATCGGATTGAAGTTGTGGGCCGTGAGTGAGTATTCAAGATTTCCAACATAGTCCGCCTGATGGGCGGCAATCAGCGCAAAATCCCCGGCCAATGGGGTTTCCAGAAGGTAGTCCTTGCCATCAACCGTGATGCTCTGCTTGCCTTCCTCCACCAGGGTTCCGATCCCTGTCGGGGTCAGGATGCCGCCAAGGCCGACCCCGGCCGCCCGGATCCGCTCAACGAGTGTGCCCTGCGGGACAAGATCCACATCGATCTCGCCGGAAATCATTTTCTGCTGGGTTTCGGGGTTCAGGCCGATATGCGAGGCAATGACCTTCGAGACGCATCCCGACGTGATCAGTTTCCCGATCCCGGTTCCCGGCATGGCCGTGTCGTTTGCAATGACCGTCAGGTCTCTGGCTTCGCGTGCCACCAGCGCGTCGATCAACCGGTGCGGGGACCCGACCCCCATGAACCCGCCAATAAGGAGAGACGCACCGTCGGGAATGAGGTCGGCGGCAGCATCCGCCTTAATTGCCTGTTTCATGCAAAGCACCTGATTTCGTAATGTGATGAGGACGTTAGCTTTAACCACGTGACAGGAAAATGAAATTTGTGCGATGCCGTAGTACTACGCACCGTGCCTCATGGTCTCGCAGCTCCGTTTGGTGGAACTGAAATTCGGTTAGAGCAAGCGGGGCACATGAGCCGAACTTCAAATTCGGGTGGCTGCAGCGCCCGGCCATCGCTTAAGCGCGTGCCAAATCTGGGAGGAAGATGATGACACAAAACCAATTGAAGGGCCGCACCGCACTCGTGACCGGCTCTGTGCAGGGGATCGGTTTGGCGGTCGCCAGGAAACTGGCTGAAGCCGGGTGCCGGATTGCGGTTCATGGCCTCGCCGATCAGGCGGCTTGCGAAAAGGCCGTTTCTGAACTGGAGGCCGCAGGTGCCCCAGAAGCGCGTTTCTTTGACGGCGACTTGAGGGACCCCGATGCAATTGCAAAACTGATGCATGCTGTTGAGGCATGGGGCCCGCTCGACATTCTGGTCAATAATGCCGGCATTCAGCACACAGCCTCGTTTGAAGACATGCCTGCCGCGACCTGGGACGCGATTATCGCCGTCAACCTCTCCAGTGCATTTCATACCATGCAGAAGGCCCTGCCGGCGATGGCCGCGCGTGGATTTGGGCGCGTCGTCAACATTGCCTCGGTCCACGGCCTTGTCGCCTCGATCAACAAAGGCCCTTACGTGGCTGCGAAGCATGGTCTGGTCGGGTTGTCCAAGGTTGCGGCCCTTGAATATGCCACGGCCGGCAGCAAGCATTCCGGCGGTGTGACCATCAATTGCGTTTGTCCGGGGTGGACGGAAACCGAGTTGATCCAGCCGCAAATCAATGCACGCGCGCAGCAGTTCGGCGGAGATCGTGACAAGGCGGTTGCCAGCCTGCTTTCGGAGAAGCAGCCAACGCAACGCACGTCTGATTCTTCGGAAATTGGGGAGGCGGTCCTGTGGCTTTGCAGTCCGCTGGCGCATAACATCACCGGGATATCATTACCGGTCGATGGCGGGTGGACGGCGCAATAACGCCGTTTACGCATTCGCCTCGACGGTTTGAGCGGCGAGTTCTGCAGCAGCGCGAATGTCCTTTGGATCGGCGCCGGTGCGGGCCATGCCGTTCAGGCCAAAGAGTGTTGTCATGACAAAAGCGCTGAGCTGTTCTGCGGAACCGGTGTCGCTCTCCGCCAGCCCTTTGAGGGCGAGATCAACCTTCTCCTGAATACGGCCGGCGATGAGCGCGTTGAGCTCCGCCAGTTGATCTCCTTGCGGCGTACCGTCCAGAGACCGTTCTGACACGTTGGAAAAAATCAGGCAGCCGCGCCGGGTGTCTTCGGCCATCCTATTGCCGATGTGGCGCAAGAAACGCGCAAGGCCCTTTCTGGGACCCGCCGGGTCATCGAGCAGATCCAGTCCTTTTAGCGTGCGTCTTTGGACATAACGATCCAGGACAGACGAGAAGACGGCATCCTTGCTTTCAAACGTCGAATAGAAGCTGCCCCGCTTGATCCCAATCGCATCCTGGAGATCGTCGACGGATGTCGCAGCATAGCCCTTGGTCCAGAACACATCCATGAAGGCGTCCAGGGCCTTGTCTTCATCAAATTTGCGCGGCCGTCCTGCCATGGCGCTTCAATCCAGATAATGTGGGGGCGCAGCCCGCGCAAACGGGCTGCGATCCGTAAGGGTTACTCAGCCGCGGCACGGGCCGGCGGGGTCCACGCAAACTTGTGAAAGACCTTGTCGACCGGCGTTTCGGCAATGTGATTAACATAGTTCGACATGACTTTCTGGGCGAGGCCGAGAATGATGTCGAGCACATTGCGCTTGGTAAAGCCGGCATCGAGGAAGGTTTGAACCTCTTCGTCCGACACGTAGCCACGCTGACGGACAACTTTGAGCGTGAATTCGCGCAGAGCTTCCAGCTTCGGGTCGGCCAAGGGTGTGTTGTTGCGCAGCGCTTCAATGACATCTTCAGGCACTTTTTGCATATGTGCGATGCCGGTGTGGGCAGGGACACAGTAATGGCACTCATGTTCCACGTTGATTACCAGCCAGACAACGTTTTGCTCAACGGTGGTCAGGCTTGTTTCCTGGAAGAGCTGATGTAGACGCTGATACCCGTCCAGCAATTGCGGGGACTCGGACATGACGGCATGCAGACCGGGGATGCGGCCGAAGGCTTTCTGGGACTTTTCAAGAAGCTCGGCGCCGCCTTCCGGGGCGCTTTCCAGTGTGTGGATTGTAAAGTCGGTCATTGTGCTTTCCTTGAGGTGTTTGAACGCTGACGCGGTGTTGCGCTGACCCCAACTTGGATATTTTGTACTCAAAAGTCAAAAATAAAATCTGATCCAGAAATGGCTGAATTTTGCCGTTTTTTGAAAAGCTCTCGATTTCGTGTATTTCCGTGGCCAGTCCGTGACCGGATGACCGTGAGTGCGGGTGAACGAAGCGGGGGCAATCGCGGCATGGGTCCTTGGACCGGGATTGGCCACCTTGAGGCTTGTGCAGATCATGGCTGGTGTGTTTGTCATCTGCACACGGTGTGCTGGCGCCAGGAGGCAGGACATGAAGGAAGCAGAGGCACCTGCCGAGACAGCGGCCGACAACGCAATTATGGCGGGATTCGAGGCATGGCTGAGTCAAGCAGCAGACCTGGATCAGGAGGTGTTTGAGACCCTTCGCTTCGAGGCGCGTGTTGTGCGGTTCGCCGCGGGGGAGACACTCTTGCAGGCCGGTGATGTTCCGGATGATCTCTTTTTCATTTCGTCCGGTCTTGTCAGGTATTACTACCTCACGCCCGCGGGGCAGGAATTCAACAAGAATTTCCTGGCAGGCGGCGGCGTTGCGACAAGCCTCTCCACATTCTTGCAGGATGAGCCCATGCCGTTTTTCATTCAGGCCCTGGAAGATACGGTTTGCGTGGCCGTACCGCTTCATGTTGTCCGGACCATGAGGCACAGGTTGCATAGCTGGGAACGGCTGATCAGCCGTTTCATCACGGATCTGGCCCTCAGCAAGGAGCGCCGGGAGGCCTCGTTTTTGCTACAATCTGCTCTGGAGCGGTATGAGGCGTTCCTGGACGATTATGCCGGCATCGCACATCGGCTCCCGCAGTACCATATTGCGTCCTATCTCGGGATCACCCCGGTTGCCTTGTCCCGGATCCGCGCCCGCCGGGCTGTTTCTTAACCCGGGTTAATGCGCCTGCCGCGCTGCCGGCCTACCCAAGCCTCCATCGCAAAACGGAGGCGGAACATGCAGGACAGCAAGACCATCTTGATTACCGTAGGCGCGATTGGCCTTGGGAAAGAACTGACCAAAGCATATGCGGGGCAGGGGCACCGTGTAGTCATTTGCGGGCGGACGGAAACGGCCTTGCAGGAAATGTGCGGTCCGCACCAAAATGTGGTGCCCATTTGCGCGGACCTTGCCTGCCCCGCGGGCCGGCGGGCACTTGTGGATGCGGTTTATGCCGGGCAGCGGCCGCTTGATCTTCTGATCCACAATGCGGCCATCCAGCTTCCCCACGACTTCCAGCAACAAGGGGGGCTGCTGGAGCAGGTTGAAACGGAACTGGCCGTGAACCTTCTTGCGCCAATCGAACTGACGCTGGAGTTGCTTCCGCTCTTGAAACAATCCGCAAGCCCTCAAGTTGCGTTTGTCACTTCAGCACTTGCGCGGGTCCCAAAGCGGTCGGCGCCGATCTATTGCGCGACAAAGGCGGGCTTGTCCATCTTCACAAGAGCGCTGAGCTATCAGTTGGAAGGAACCGGGATAACTGTGAGCGAAATTGTTCCGGATCTGCTGCGAACCCGGATGGCGGCCGGCCGGGATCTGAAAGCTCTCCCGGTGAAAGAGGCTGCACGGCAGATCGTCAAAGGGCTTGGCAAAGGAGAGACGGAGATCAGGCTTGGGCGTGTTGCTTTCCTTTACACACTCCATCGTCTGGCGCCCCGGTTCGCGTACAGGCTGCTGAAGGCATCGTGACCCTTGTAAAACACGTTTGCCGCCAATCGCTTTGCTTGACCTTGCCCCCAAAGCCGCATAAGCCACGCGGGCCAGTCGGCCGGACAGCCGCTGCCGCTAGCGCCGAAAGGCCGCGGGGGAGGAAAGTCCGGGCTCCACGGAAACACGGTGCCGGGTAACTCCCGGCGAGGGCGACCTTAGGGAAAGTGCCACAGAAAGCAAACCGCCCCGGACCTGGTCCGGAGTAAGGGTGAAAGGGTGGGGTAAGAGCCCACCGCGCACCTGGCAACAGGGGCGGCATGGTAAACCCCACCGGGAGCAAAACCGAATAGGGACAGCGCGGGCCTCGTGCCCAGGCCGGTTTCCAGGCCAGTTGTCCGGGTTGGTTGCGTGAGGCGTCTGGCAACAGGCGTCCAAGATGAATGGCTGTCGCGTCCGCTTTTGATCTTCGGATTTTTGCGGGCCATACAGAACCCGGCTTACAGGCCGGCTGGCTTTTTAAAGAAAATGAGATCGCTCCGGGAAGAATAGCAGGTCTCAAGTTTTATATATATTTTTTTGAAAATATTTTTCATAAAATTTGGTGTAAATGTGGCTGGAATGTCATGATATGACCATGAACAATTAATGAATTGTCCATGTGGTGACGTAATTTGCTGCCTATTTTGCTGATGTATTTACATCAACAAGGCAGGTTTCCCATGGAAGGAACTTTCGAAGACTTTCTGTCGGCGCTATTGGCGTTCGAGTCGGGTTGGGATCGCGACCGGTATAATGCCGGTGTCATTCAGGACTGGCAGCTGGATCAATGGGCTGGAGGCCCGGTGCAAGACCGGTTTCCGCAATATTCGAGCTGGTCGCAATTAACCGATGCTGAGTGGGAGGCAATGGCCTACCAGTCCATGAATTCGCTTGGATTTGTGGGATTTCAGTTCGGTGAAGCGCTCCTCATCGATCTTGGTTATTATGATGACGACCAGTTTTACGGAAACGGTGCCGCCACCAATACCTGGGACGGAACATGGACCGGCAAAAACGGTGTCAATTCCTTCTCCGATTTCACGACCAAGGCAGCTCAGGATGTCGCGATCCAGGAAGCCTTTGGCTATAATCTGCAGGTAATCGAAAACCAGCTCAGCAACAGCGGCCAGTCCCTGAGTGACTACATCGGTCAGACCGCAAGTTATACTCAGAACGGCCAGACGGTGACGGTCGAGCTTACGCTCACCGGTATACTTGCAGCAGCTCATTTGCGGGGGGCCTGGGGTACGGCATCACTTCTGCAAAGCGGAGCGGTCAGCACCGATGAATATGGAACCTCCATTCTCCAGTATATTGACCAGTTCGGCGGCTTTGCCGCGCCATCGGTCGGTGAGCTGATCGCCTTTTACGAGGACCGTTTGACCGGTGACGAGGGGCTTGGAACACCCGATGGCGATTCACCCTCAACACCTGGACCGAATGACCCCGGAAATGGCGATGCCGGTGTTGGCGAAACGGACGCGGATGTGGTGATCACGTGGTCCTGGGGGCAGGATGAAGTCATTTCCGGCTTCGATCCTTCCAGCGACACGATTTTCATAGACTGGATCGGTGCTGCGGACTTGCAGATCAGCCAGACGGCCAATGGTGTTGTTTTCGCGGTGCCGTCCAACAACCAGACGACAACCTTGTCGGGAATCCAGCTTTCCCAGCTCAGTGAGGCCAACTTCTCCATTCTCGACACCGGGACAGCGGCCAAGGTGTTTGGTCTCATCGGCGGAACCGACACACCTGACACACCTGACACACCTGACACACCTGATGTTCCTGATACTCCGGATCAGCCTGATACGCCCGATGAACCGGATGTGCCGGACACGCCAGATGAACCGGATGTGCCGGATACGCCCGGCACACCGGCGCCAGCACCTGACAGTTGGAACGGCACGGCGAATGTCACCGCAGCAACCGCCACGGCCGTGATCACATGGGCTTGGGGCACCAATCAGGTGATCGCAGATTTCGATCCTGCGAACGACACGATTTTTATCGACTGGTTCGGACCGGACGCGATCGATGTGGCTGAGGTGAATGGCAGCGTCGTTTTCACCATGGCGTCCAACAACCAGACCATGACCCTTCAAGGCGTTAGTTTGAGCGACTTGTCACCTTCCAACTTCACGATCCAAAGCGTTCAAACCGGACAAGAGATACTCAGTCAGGTCGGTTCGGGAGATGTTGGGACTCCAGAGACGCCGGATGAGCCCGATACTCCGGACATGCCGGACATGCCGCAAATGATCATGATCACGCCGGATAGCCCGTCACGGGTAATCACGGATTTTGATCCGGCCACCGACATGCTGCATCTGGAAGCCGGTGTCATCGCCGAACGTTTGAACTTCGCCGACTATCCGGAAACCATTGCCGATATCGCTGCCGGGCTCACGGTCCAGGTGCTGACACCGACCGGCGGGATTGCTAGCGAAACCGTCTTGGTTGGTATCGAAGCGTCTGACCTTTCCATGAACAATTTCATGGTGGCCGAAGAAAGCGCGCTGAACGAAGTCGCCACTCTATTGGGCGAAGCGATCATTACGCCGGTCACTGACGGATTTGATGTCGTCTATGACACCGATGGGTCCAATACGCCTGTTCCGGCCGGCCCGAGTGATCTTGGCGGTGTCAAATGGCCAGCGGATTTCGGGGCGGACGATATTGTCGGCTTCAATCCGGCCGGGGACGAAATCGACTTTGGCAATGCCTCCGTCCACGGGCTGATCCTCACCATGACGCCGAATGGGGAGCCGGTTATCGACAACCCATGGGGTCCGGATATGCAGATCCTGCAGGGCGTTCAGCTTTCCGAATTGTCCATCGAGAATTTCGGCGTTGTCGGGAACGAACACCTTCGCCAGGATCTCGGGGGGATCTTGTCCTGGGAAAAGGGAATTGGTCCGCGGGACGCAGACACGGTCTACATCCGGTCGCACGAGTATGGGCAAGGCGAGGTGGTGAACGGCTTCGACCCGGCCACCCAGAAAATCAGCTTTTTGTACTTCGGCACCCGTGAACGGCTGAACGTTGAAGACACACCGGATGGCATGGTGATCAGCTCGCTGCCATCTGGCCAAAGCTTCACCTTTCCAGGTGTCAGCAAGTCGGATCTGATCCCGGGTAATCTCGAGTTCCACTTTGACCAGGTGATGGAAGACAATCTGGAAGCTGCTTTCGGCATCGACCAGAACGATGTGTCGCTGGTGTCCCGCGAGGCTCTTTTGACACCGGAAGCCCCTCCAGGGGCAACGACCGATGGCCATCAGGTCAGGGAAGGTGTCGGAGCTGTGCCAGATACGCCCGATACACCTGACATGCCCGATACACCTGAGGAACCGGTTACACCGCCGGTCACCTCCGATGATATCATTCTTGGCGACGGGGCGGAGACCGTTCAGGTCACCTGGGATTGGGGCCGCGCTTTCGCGGTTCAGAATTTCGATCCGTCGGAAGACATTCTCAACTTTGGCAGCCTGTCGGCGTCTGACGTTCTTGTGCAGGAAACCGGCTCGGATCTTTTGATTACGGTTCAGAACAACGGCGGCCACAGCTATCTGCTCGAGGGGCTGCAAGCCGAGGATCTCTCGATTGCAAATCTGACCGCGGCGAGCTGGAACCCTGTCGTGACCGACAGCGGCGGCATTGCGGAGCAGCTTCAGGCGCTGGGCAATGCTGATTTGCTGATGTAGCCGGACGCAACGCCACCTGGACCAAGTCCTTTAGCCAAGGGAACGCCGTGCCTCCGCACGGCGTTCTTTTTTCTCCACAAGTCTTTGCAGATAGGCAGCTTTTGCCGGGTCCGGCGAGGGCAATTGGTAAAACCTCCGTAAATCTGCGAATCCGATTCTTCAGTTGAGTCAAGGCTTCGTTAAGCATGTTGGAGCTAATGTCAGCCGATGGGGTCGTGTGCGATCAAATCGAGCCGGAATCCAGCAGATTCCATTGACCGCCCATGAATTCCCATGATATCCCATGTTTACCCAGAACGGGGAGCGCGGGCCCATTTCTGTCGGGCGCGGGACTGCCGCGAAGAGGTGCGTAGGGGCGCCCTTCTTGCAAAATGCAAGTCTCGAAGTCTGCGAGCCGTCTTTCGTTCCGGGTGCATTGGGGATCTGAACGGGTGGGGACCCGTTTGAAGGGGACGTATGGCCGGCTTTGTTTCTCACTTTACCAACCGGCTGGATGCCAAGGGTCGCGTGTCGATCCCGGCGCCCTTTCGTGCGGTATTGGCGAGAGATGGTTTTGAAGGGCTCTATTGTTTCAACTCGACCCACAATCCGGCGGTTGATGCCGGCGGCAATCAGCTGCTCGCCGAAATCAAGACGCAGACGGAAAAATTTGCGAAGCTCACGTCCGATCACGACATGCTGGCTGCAGCCCTTTTCGGCGACAGCGAGATCCTCAAAGTTGATGGAGATGGCAGGATGACCATTTCCGACATGATCCGCGAGCAAACCGGTCTGAGCGACCAGGTCACCTTTGTCGGCCTCGACTACAAATTCCAGATCTGGGAGCCGCAGAAATATCGCGAGTATCGCGCAGAGGCCCAAAAGCGCGCGCTTGCGATGTTGTCGGCCCTTGGGCCGGCGTCTTCTCAAGGAGGGCCGGCATGATGGCGCTCGGCAGCAAGGCATCCGGTCTTGAGGCTGGCGGACCAGAGCGTCACGTGCCGGTTCTCCTGGAAGAAGTCCTTCAGTGGCTTGATCCCAAGCCGGGTGAAGTCATCGTGGATGGAACTTTCGGGGCAGGTGGTTATTCCACCGCCCTTCTTGGCAAGGGCGCGAAGGTTGTCGGCATCGACCGGGATCCGGATGCGATTGCCGGCGGCCAGGACCTTGTCCAGAAGGCGCAAGGCGATCTCATCCTGGTGCCGGGGCAGTTCGCGGACCTTGAAACGCATGCCCGTGCCAGCGGTTTCGACGGTGTTGATGGCGTCGTGCTCGATCTCGGCGTGTCTTCCATGCAGCTTGACCAGGCTGAGCGCGGGTTTTCGTTTTTGCGGGACGGCCCGCTCGACATGCGTATGGAGCAATCCGGCCCGTCTGCGGCGGACGTGGTGAACAATTTGCCGGTCCGGGACCTCATTCGCATCATCGGGCTGTTAGGTGAGGAAAAACGCGCCACGTCGGTTGCACATGCCATCGATAAGGCGCGACAAGAAAAGCCGTTCAGCCGGACTGTCGAGCTGGCGAACCTGATCGAAAAAGTGCTGGGGCGGTCGCCGAAAAAGGCGCAGATCCATCCTGCAACCCGCACCTTTCAGGCCTTGCGTATCTATGTGAACGGCGAGTTGCATCAGGCTGCCAAAGCACTGGCGGGTGCTGAGCGGATCTTGAAGCCGGGCGGGCGGCTCGTGCTTGTCTCGTTCCATTCGCTGGAAGACCGGATCGTCAAGCGGTTCTTTCAGGACAGGACGCGGACACGGGGCGGCGGGTCCCGCCACATGCCGGAGGAAGATGTTCCCCCGGCAACTTTTGAAAACCTGACCCGCAAGGCGGTGGAAGCGCGCTCTGAAGAGACCGGCGCGAACCCGCGGGCGCGGTCTGCAAAACTGAGGGCTGGGCGCAGAACAGATGCGCCGGCACGCGATTTGGATATTCATGCAGCCGGTGTTCCGAAACTGGCGGCGTATCATGGGCTTGGGGGCTGAATATGGTTCGGACACTGAACATATTATTCATTCTTGCGGTCGTGATCGGCGCGGCCACCGTTTACGACATGAAGCTCGCCGCGGAAAAATCGGCGGAGCGGGTTGCTGATCTGCAGCGGCAGATCGAAGAAGAGCGCGATGCGATCCGCCACCTGAAGGCCGAGTGGAGCCTGTTGAACAAGCCGGAGCGTCTGCAGAACCTGGTTGAGCGGTACAATGACTACCTCCAGCTTGAAGCTCTCGAGCCAAAACAGATCGTGACACTGGACGACCTGCCGTCCCGCCCGGTGATGCTTGAACCCATTGGCGGAGCCGAGCCGCTTGGCGGTTACGCCGGCTCATCGGCAATGGTCCAGTGAGGCGCGAGCGATGACAATGATCAGCGAACCGGCAAGCTTCCTCCAGGTCAGACGCAGTCAGCCACGCTCTGTCCAGGGCTCCGTATCGTCCAGTGCCGTGAAATCGCGCGTTTATGTTGCGATGCTGGCATTCGCCTGTGTCTACCTGGCAATTGCCGGGCGGCTCGTTCACCTGGCGCAGATGGATGTGGCGCCTGCAAATGCCTGGATCTCCGCGCAGGACGCTATTGCCGCCTCGCGGCCTGATCTGATCGACCGGAATGGTGAAATTCTGGCCACAGACATCAAGACCGCCTCCCTTTATGCGGAGCCACGGCGCATTCTCGACGTCGATGAAGCGGTCGAGGGACTGATCCGGGTGTTGCCGGACCTGAACGAAGATATCGTCCGCCGGAGATTGTCCAGCGGCGCGGGCTTTGTGTGGCTGCAACGCGAGATCACTCCGAAACAGGCGGAAACGATCCACAATCTCGGTTTGCCGGGCGTCGGCTTCCTGTCAGAAAGCCAGCGGTTTTATCCAGGCGGTCCGACGGCCGGTCATATTGTCGGCTCGGTAAATGTCGACAACCAGGGCCTGGCGGGGATTGAAAAATTTATTGACGATTCCTGGTTGTCAGACTTGCAATCCCTCGGATTTGCGTCTGACCGGTCGATGGAGCCGGTCCGCCTGTCAGTCGACCTTCGGGTGCAGCATGTCGTGCGGGATGAACTGGTCAAGGCGATGGAACGCTACCGCGCCATTGCGGCAGCTGGCATTGTGCTTGATGCCAAGACCGGCGAAGTGGTGGCCATGTCCTCCTTGCCGGACTACGACCCCAATGACCGCGCCCAGGCTCTGGAGAAAGACCGTTTGAACCGGGCGACAGGCGGTGTGTTCGAAATGGGGTCCGTGTTCAAGACCTTCACGACGGCAATGGCGCTTGATTCCGGTGCTGTGTCGATCAATGACAGCTTTGATGCAACGCGGCCCATTCGCGCCGGCGGGCGGACGATTTCAGATTTCCACGGGAAAAATCGCATCCTGTCCGTGCCGGAAATCTTTATCTATTCGTCCAATATCGGGACGGCAAAGATGATGCTCGCGACCGGTGTCGCGCGTCAGCAGGAGTTCATGGAACGCCTGCATCTGACCAAGCGCCTGAAGACCGAACTCCCGGAAAACGCAGCACCGCTTCTACCGCCCAAATGGAATGAGCTCGCCGCAATGACCATCTCGTTCGGCCACGGGATCTCGGTTACACCGATGCAGACAGCTGTTGCTGCGGCCGCATTGGTCAATGGCGGAAAGCTGCTGCCGCCGACCTTCCAGCCCCGGACCCAGGAGGAGGTGGAAGCGCTTGAAAAACAAGTTATTTCGCCTGAAGTCAGCCGTGTGATGCGCTACCTGTTCCGGCTCAATGTCCTGTCAGGCTCCGGTAAGCGCGCGGATGTGCCCGGCTATACGGTTGGCGGAAAAACCGGCACCGCCGAGAAGATCGAAAACGGAAAATATGTCAGCAACAAACGCCGGAACTCGTTCCTGTCGGCTTTCCCGATGGACGACCCGAGGTATGTGGTTTTGGTGGTGATCGATGAGCCGAAGCCGGAGCGCGAGGGTATCGGCGCGACCGCGGGTCTCAACACCGCCCCGGTCACAGGGGCTATCATCCGCCGCGCCGCGCCAATGCTGGGTGTCATGCCAAGGTTTTCACAAGGGGATGAACCGATTGAGATTTCCTATTAAAGGAGACTAGGTGAAGCAGGAAAGCCGGACGGGGTCGCAGCCGATAGCCGGTCTTTCAGGCGCTTCAAATCAGACGACGCACTTACTTTGATGATCGGAAGTCATGGATCTTTCCTACCTCGCCGCCGGCATGGACTTGCCGGATCCGGCGCCAGACCTGCAGATCAAGGGACTTACGGCCGATAGCCGGAAGGTCCAGCCAGGTTATTTGTTCGCAGCCTTTAAAGGTGCCAGCACCGACGGCACGCAATTCGCGGCGGATTCAGCGGCTGCCGGAGCGGTTGCGATCCTGTGCGCATCGGATGTGGTGGAAAGCGTCCGTCAGGCGGTCTCTAATGCCCGTGTTCAGGTTCTCGGCAGTCAGGAACCGCGACAGGTTTTTGCCAAGATGGCCGCCCGCTTCTATGGCGCGCAGCCCGATACCATTGTCGCGGTTACGGGAACGGCCGGCAAAACATCCGTTGCCCATTTCGTCCGGCAGATTTTCCAAGCGGCTGGTCATCCGGCCGCCAGCCTTGGAACGCTCGGAACAATCCGCCCGGATGGATCAAGTTACGGCGGCCTAACAACGCCCGATCCCGTGGCGCTTCAAAAGGAATTGTCCGAGCTTCAGCATGAGGGGGTTGATCATGCCGCCCTCGAAGCCTCTTCGCACGGGCTCGATCAGTACCGCCTCGACGGTGTCCGCTTGACCGCAGCAGCCTTTACCAATCTTGGCCGCGATCACATGGACTACCATCCAACGATTGAGGATTATCTTCAGGCGAAATTGCGCCTGTTTTCCGAACTTCTTCCGGCCAGTGGAACAGTTGTTGTAGATCCCGGTGAGAAATATGCCGACCGGGTGCTTCAAATTGCCGGGCAACGCGGGGTGCGGGTCTTAACCGTCGGGGAAACCGGTAAAGACCTGAAGCTCACCGGTCTGCGCCCTGAAGGCGGTGGTCAATTGCTTACCATCGAGACGGAACGGGGCGAATACAAGGTTATCCTGCCATTGATCGGCCGGTTTCAAGTGTCCAATGCAATGATTGCCGCAGGGCTGTCGATTGCGGCCGGGATTGGTGTTGGAACGGTGATGCGCGCGCTGGAAAATCTGAAAGGGGCACCGGGGCGCTTGGAGCTTGCCGGTAAGACTGGCTCCGGCGGGATGGTGTTCGTTGATTATGCCCACAAACCGGATGCGCTCGACAAAGCCCTTGCCGCCTTGAAGCCCTTTGCAAGGGGGCACTTGAGTGTCGTGATCGGCGCGGGCGGAGACCGTGATCCGGGCAAGCGCCCCCTGATGGGGGAAGCCGCTGCCCGGCACGCTGATCTTGTAATTGTGACGGATGACAATCCAAGATCCGAAGATCCGGCATCCATCCGCAAAGCTGTTGTTGGTGGCGCGCCTGGAGCTTTGGAAATTGGAGATCGGTACGAGGCGATTGCAGAGGGCGTGCGCCGCTTGCACTCAGGCGATATCCTGTGTGTTGCCGGAAAAGGCCACGAAACGGGCCAGATTGTTGGCGACACAGTGATTCCCTTTTCCGATCACGAAGCCGTTACACGCGCGATCAGCCAATTAGGAGACACATGAGCGACCCGCTTTGGACCTTGGATGCCTTTGTTGAAGCCTGTGCGGGGCGCAAGCAAGGGGACGTTCGCGCTGACATTACCGGAATATCCATAGACAGCCGGAGCCTTCAGCCCGGCGATGCCTTTGTTGCGATCAAGGGCGACCGGCTGGACGGGCATGATTATGTGGCTCAGGCTTTGGAGGCAGGCGCCTCGCTCGCGCTTGTTGCCGAAAGCCGGTTGGCGTCGCTGCCTGAGGACGGGCGTTATGTGGTCGTTGACGATCCGCTGGAGGCGCTCCGTCAGGTTGGGCGGGCAGCGCGGGCGAGGACTGAAGCGCGTATCGTTGCCGTCACCGGGTCTGTCGGCAAGACGGGCACAAAAGAGGCGCTTCGGCTCACGCTTGAAAAATCAGGCAAGGTTCATGCTTCCGTTGCTTCGTTCAACAACCATTGGGGTGTTCCGCTGACACTGGCGCGGATGCCGCAGGACACCGAGTTCGGCGTCTTTGAAATCGGCATGAACCATGCCGGTGAGATTTCCCCGCTCGTCAAGATGGTCCGCCCGCATGTGGCGATCATCACGACGGTCCAGGCGGTGCATCTTGAGTTTTTCGAGTCGGTCGAGAAGATCGCCCAGGCCAAGGCCGAAATATTCGATGGGCTGGAGCCGGATGGCATCGCCATCTTGAACCGGGACAACCGCCAATATGACCTGCTGCGGTTCCTGGCGACAACGGCGGGTGTGAGCCATGTTCAGACGTTTGGCGAGACCAGCGCCTGTGACAGTTTCCTGGAAAATGTTGCCAGTTATCCAGCTGGGTCGAGTGTCGATGCCAGCATTCTGGGCCGTGAGATAACCTACAAGATCGGTGCACCGGGCAAGCATCATGTCAAGAACAGCCTTGCTGTTCTGACGGCGGTCGTCGCGCTTGGCGGTGACCTGGCCAAGGCAGGGCTTGCGCTTGACGCCATGCGTCCGCCGAAGGGCCGCGGCGAGGTAACCCGTCTGCCGTTCCCGGGCGGCGAGGTCAACCTGATTGACGAGAGCTACAACGCCAATCCCGCGTCAATGCGGGCCGCCCTTGCGGTGCTTGCAGAAGCACCCGTCAAGCGCCCTGGCCGCCGGATTGCTGTCATCGGTGATATGCGTGAGCTTGGTCCCGACGCCGACCGTCTCCATGCCGAACTCGCCGGTCCCATCGAGGAGGCCCAAGTTGACGCGGTTTACTGCGCCGGACCGCATATGCGCTCTCTTTGGCAGCAATTGCCCCATGATCTCAAAGCCCATTACAGCGAAGAGGCAAAAGATCTGGAAGATCCGCTTTTAAATGATATCCGTCCGGGCGACGTGATTATGATCAAGGGATCGCTCGGAACCAAGATGGGCCCGCTTGTCGACGCCTTGAAAAAAGAATATCCGCCTGCTGACGATACTGCAGCGGCATAGGGAAAAGCTGATGTTTTATTTTTTGGGCCAGTTCGCAGACCAGATATCCGCACTGAACGTGTTCCGGTATATCACGTTCCGCACTGGCGGCGCGATCATGACGGCCTTGTTCTTCGTGTTTCTGTTCGGGCCAAAGATTATTGCGAGCCTGCGCATCCGCCAGGGGCATGGCCAGCCGATCCGTGCGGACGGTCCGGAAAGCCATCTGACCAAGAAGGGCACGCCGACCATGGGCGGGCTGATGATCCTGTCCGGCGCGCTTGTTGCTGCGCTGCTTTGGGCGGATCTTACCAACCCTTATGTTTGGGTGGTCATCGGGGTGACGCTGGGGTTTGGCCTGATCGGCTTTTACGATGATTATCTGAAAGTCACCAAGTCTTCCCACAAGGGCTTTGGCGGCAAGGCCCGGCTTGGACTTGAATTTGCGATTGCCGGAGCTGCTGCATTCGCTGTTACCATTCTCGACAATCCACCTTTTTCCACCTCCATCGCCTTTCCGTTCCTGAAGGATCTGACCCTCAATCTCGGCCTTTTCTTCATCCCGTTTGCGGCCTTTGTGATGGTTGGCGCCGGGAATGCGGTGAACTTGACCGACGGGCTTGACGGTTTGGCGATCGTGCCGGTGATGATTGCGTGCGCGTCCTTCGGCCTGATTGCCTATCTGTCGGGAAATGCGCTTTTCGCAAACTATCTGCAGATCCACTATGTCGCCGGTACTGGTGAGCTGGCCGTGATCTGCGGGGCCGTGATTGGAGCCGGGCTCGGCTTTTTATGGTTCAATGCGCCGCCGGCCGCGATTTTCATGGGAGATACGGGTTCGCTGGCGCTTGGCGGCATGATTGGCGCTATTGCCGTTGCCACGAAACACGAAATCGTCCTTGCCATTATCGGTGGTCTGTTCGTGCTGGAGGCCGTCTCCGTCATCGTTCAGGTCATGTCGTTCCGCCTCACAGGCAAGCGTGTTTTCCGGATGGCGCCAATCCACCACCATTTTGAGATTCAAGGCTGGACCGAAAGCCAGGTTGTGATCCGTTTCTGGATCATCTCCGTCGTTCTTGCCCTGATCGGTCTTGCAACGTTGAAACTGAGGTAAGTGGATGATCCCGGTCACCACATTCAAGGATCAAACCGTTCCCCTGTTCGGACTGGGCGGGTCGGGTTTGGCGACCGCGAAGGCTCTTCAGGCCGGCGGTGCGGATGTGGTGTGTTTCGATGACAATACAGACCGGGTCAGCCAGGCGGGCAAGGACGGGCTTAAAACCCAGAACCTGCGCGAACTTGATTGGTCGCATGTATCTGCGCTCGTGCTGGCCCCCGGTGTACCTTTGACACATCCCGTGCCGCATTGGTCGGTGGATTTGGCGCGCGATGCAGGTGTCGAAGTCATTGGGGATGTAGAGCTCTTCTGCCGGGAGCGGCGGGTCCTGTGCCCGCAGGCCCCCATGATTGCCATTACCGGAACCAACGGAAAATCGACCACGACGGCGCTGATCAGCCATCTTTTGGAAGCTCTTGGCTATGACGTGCAAATGGGCGGCAACATCGGCACGCCCGTGCTGGACCTGGCACCACCGCAGCCCGGCCGCCACTATGTGATTGAGTGTTCATCATACCAGATAGATCTGGCGCCAACGCTTGATCCGACTGTTGGTGTGCATATGAACCTGTCGCCGGATCACCTCGACCGGCACGGAAGCATGGAACATTACGCGGCGATCAAGGAGCGTCTGGTGGCCGGCTCCAAGGTTGCCATTGTCGGCGTGGATGACCGGCTGTCTTCCATGATCGCCGACCGGCTCGAGTTGGCGCGGAAGCCCGTATGCCGGATTGCCGGTGAGCGGGAGCTGACCAGCGGAATTTATGCGCGTCATGGCGACCTTCTCGAAGCACATGACGGAACACAGACCGAAGTGGCGCATCTTGGCGGCATCGACAGCCTGCGCGGTGATCATAACGGTCAAAACGCAGCAGCCGCATTCGCGGCTTTAAGGGCACTGGACATCCCGCCGGCGAAAATTGCGGGTGCCCTGAAGACGTTTCCGGGCCTTCACCACCGCATGGAAGTCGTTGCCCGGAATGGCCGGATCCTGTTCATAAACGATTCCAAGGCGACAAATGCCGATGCGGCAGCACGGGCCCTATCCAGCTTCGACCGGATTTACTGGATTGCGGGCGGACGTGCCAAGGAAGGCGGGATCTCCTCGTTGGACGAGTATTTCCCCCGTATCGCCAAGACCTTCCTGATCGGTGAGGCGGCGAGCGAATTCGCCAAAACCCTGGAAGGCCGTGTTCCCTTCAAGGTGAGCGGTACATTGGCCGAAGCCGTCCGGGATGCGGCCGGAGAAGCGGCGGAAGATGGTGCTGAGGAAATCGCCATATTGCTGTCGCCAGCATGTGCCAGCTTTGACCAATTCCCCAATTTCGAACTGCGGGGCGCTGCTTTTGTAGATGCGGTGCGTGCCTTGCCGGGTGATAAAAACACTCAGGAGGTCGCATAATGGTTTCGCGCGCTGATCGAAGCCGGTTCGCCGATTGGTTCTGGACAGTTGACCACTACTTGCTGGCAGCTTTCAGCCTCTTGATGCTTGCTGGTGTGGTCTTTTCATTTGCTGCAAGCCCTCCGGTCGCGGAGCGCATTGGCGTCGACACACTGTTTTTCGTCAAGCGCCAGGCAATGTACCTGATCCCAGCCTTGGGATTGATGCTTGCGGGCTCCTTGATGACACCGCGCATGGTGCGCCGGGCCGCTCTGCTCGTGTTCACCGTTTCTCTTATCCTGCTTATCGCAACCCTGTTCATGGGCTTTGAAACCAAGGGCGCCAGGCGCTGGATCTATCTCGGCGGCGTGTCGCTGCAGGCATCGGAGTTCCTGAAACCTGCCTTTGTGGTCCTGATCGCCTTTCTTTTGTCCGAGAGCGGACGGCGCAGCGAAGTGCCAGGGGTTCTGTTTGCCTTTGTGCTCTTTGGCATTTGTGCGGCGCTCTTGATCGCCCAGCCGGATTTCGGCCAGACAATGCTTCTTGGCCTGGTCTGGGCCGGCCTGTTCTTCTTCAATGGCATTTCATGGCTGATCATCATGGGGCTCGGTTTGACGGGGCTCGTCGGCCTCTTTGCCGCCTATGCTTTCCTGCCGCACGTGACCGCGCGCGTGGACCGGTTCCTTGATCCAAGTTCCGGTGACACGTATCAGATCGATACCGCCATGGATTCCTTCCTGTCCGGCGGCTGGTTCGGCCGTGGCCCCGGGGAGGGAACCGTGAAGAGGATCCTTCCGGACAGCCATGCGGATTTTATCTTCGCGGTTGTCGGCGAGGAGTTCGGCGCCGTCGCCTGCCTTATCGTTGTGTCGGTCTTTGCCTTTATCGTGATCCGCGGTCTCTGGCATGCCAGCAAGGACCAGGATGCGTTCAGCCGTCTGGCGACCGCTGGTCTCGTTGTCCTATTCGGCCTGCAGGCCACCATCAATCTTGCTGTGAACCTCCACCTCATACCCTCCAAGGGCATGACGCTCCCGTTTATCTCCTATGGCGGGTCATCGCTTCTTTCCTCAGCCATGACCGCCGGTGCGATCCTGGCTTTGACCCGCCGTCGTCCGCAACCAAGCCGCGGTGCTGTGGTCACCGTCAGCCGGTTGTCGCCTTCGTCCCTGATGTAAAGGCCTTTGTCTGTAGTCTATGAGCAAAACAGTTCTCCTGACGGCCGGAGGAACCGGCGGCCATTTATTTCCAGCTCAAGCGCTCGCCAGCGAATTGATCCGGCGCGGCTGGACGGTTGAACTTGCGACCGACGAGCGCGCCGACAAATATGGCAGCGCCTTTCCCGCGCGGGACGTTCATATCATTTCGTCCGAAACCATCCGCAGCAAGAATCCGGTATCCCTGGCAAAGACAGCCTTGCGCCTGTTTCTCGGGACCCTGCAGGCGCGGGCCGTCATCAAGAAACTGAAGCCGGATGTGGTTGCAGGATTTGGCGGGTATCCGACCTTTCCGCCAATGTTCGCTGCCCGCTTGACCAATACCCCGTCAATTCTCCACGAGGCGAATGGCGTGATGGGACGGGCCAACAAGCTGCTTGCAAAAGGGGCAACGGCCATTGCGACCAGCGTTCCGATAGACGATCTTCCGGCCGGACTGACCGCCAAACTGACGCAGACCGGAAACCCGGTCCGGGACGCGGTTCTGGACGCGGCCGAGCTCGCCTATTCGCCGCCGCAAGAAGGTGGCCCGCTTAACCTGCTTGTCTTCGGCGGGTCGCAGGGCGCCCGCTTCTTTTCTGATCTCCTGCCCCCGGCAGTTACTAGTCTGCCCGAGGCTGTCCGGGATCGGCTCAAGATTGTGCAGCAGTGCCGTCCGGAAGACATGGAGCGGGTCCAGGCGGCATATGATGAGCAGGGTGTCGATGCCGAATGCGCACCCTTCTTTCAGGATTTGCCCCAACGGATCGCTCAGGCGCATCTCGTGATTTGCCGGTCGGGTGCCTCATCGGTGAGCGAGTTGGCTGTTCTCGGCCGGCCCTCCATCCTGGTGCCGCTTCCAGGCGCGCTCGATCAGGATCAGGCAGCCAACGCCAAGGTACTTGAGAAGGTGGGCGGGGCTTGGCCGATCCGGGAAGTCGATCTTTATCCCGACCGCCTTGCGCAAGAATTGCAGCGCTTTGCAAACGCGCCCGGCATGCTTGCCGAAGCCGCACAAAATGCGAGAAGCGTCGCCAAACCAGATGCCGTCAAACGGCTTGCAGATCTCGTTGAGGCAGTTGCCGAGACCAAAGGAGAACGGCCATGAAAATGCCGCAGGATATCGGACCGGTTCACTTCGTCGGCATTGGAGGTATCGGTATGAGCGGGATCGCGGAGGTCCTGAAAACCCTCGGCTATGCTGTCCAGGGCTCCGACATGGCGGAAAATGCCAACGTGCAGCGGCTTCGGGCCAACGGAATTCCGGTGACAGTCGGTCATGCGGCTGAGAACCTCGGCGATGCAGAAGTTTTGGTCGTTTCTTCCGCGATCAAAAAAGATAATCCGGAACTGGTCGCAGCCCGCGAAAAGCTGATCCCGGTTGTCCGGCGCGCGGAAATGCTTGCCGAACTCATGCGGTTCAAACAGGCCATTGCCGTTGGCGGAACCCACGGCAAAACAACGACCACATCCATGGTTGCGGCGTTGTTAGACGCAGGGAAACTCGATCCGACCGTCATCAATGGCGGAATCATCAACGCCTACGGGACCAACGCCCGGATGGGCGAGGGCGACTGGATGGTCGTCGAGGCCGATGAGAGCGACGGAACGTTCGTCAAACTTCCGGCAGACGTTGCGATTGTCACGAACATCGATCCGGAACACCTGGACCATTACGGCGACTTCGCCGGCGTCCGGGCGGCCTTCAGGCAGTTCATCGAAAACGTACCGTTTTACGGGTTCGCCGTAATGTGCCTGGACCATCCCGAAGTCCAGACCATGATTGGCACCATCGAGGACCGCCGCGTGGTCACCTATGGCACAAACCCACAGGCGGATGTCCGTTATACAGATGTCTCCATGGATGGCGGGAAATCAACGTTCTCGGTCACAATTCGGGACCGGCGGTCCGATGATGTTACGGAGCTCAAGGACCTCGTTCTTCCCATGCCGGGGCTCCACAATGTCTCGAATGCCACGGCTGCCATCGCGGTTGCATCGCAACTTGGGGTCGGACCTGAAGACCTCACCAAGGGGATCTCTGCATTCGGTGGGGTCAAACGCCGGTTCACACACACGGGTACCGTCGGCGGTGTTCAGATCTTCGACGATTACGGGCACCATCCGGTCGAGATCAAGGCCGTTCTCCATGCGGCCCGGCAGTCCACCAACGGCAAGGTGATTGCGGTCATGCAGCCGCATCGCTATTCGCGCCTCCAAAGCCTGTTCGATGATTTTTCCAATTGCTTCAATGATGCCGATGCGGTGCTGATCGCGCCGGTTTATGCAGCCGGTGAACAGCCGATCCAAGGCGCCTCCCATGAAGACCTTGTCTCGGGTATGAAGACCAGGGGACACCGGAACGTAAAGGCTTTTGGCACACCGGAAGAATTGCCACAGCTGGTCAAGGAAATCGCCGGGCCCGGAGATTTCGTTGTTTGCCTTGGGGCGGGCAACATTACCCAGTGGGCCTATGCCCTGCCAAAACAGCTGGAAGCGCTGTGAGCCCTGCCATGAGCTATCCCGACCTTCTTATCGACTTGCCGGACCTGAAGGAGGGCACGCGCGGACGGCTTACGCCGAACCAGCCGCTCTCATCGGTAACCTGGTTCCGCACCGGCGGGCCTGCCCAGTTGATGTTCCAGCCGGCCGATGAAGACGACCTTGCAGCCTTCCTCATGAAGCTGCCCAAAGACATCCCGGTTCTTCCGGTCGGCCTCGGATCGAACCTGCTCATCCGAGACGGCGGGCTCGCCGGTGTGGTCGTCAGGTTAAGTGCCAAAGGGTTCGGCGGTACGGAAATCCTGGACGGCAACCGCTTGCGGGCAGGGGCTGCGGTGCCCGACAAGCGCCTTGCGGAAACAGCTGCCGGGGCGGGGCTTGGCGGTTTTGCCTTTTATACCGGCATTCCGGGCGCTTTGGGCGGTGCGCTGCGGATGAACGCCGGTGCGCATGGCACGGAAACCCGTGAGCGGATGGTGGAGCTGACCGCAATTGACCGGGATGGCAACAAGCATGTCCTGTCCAATGCGGACATGGGCTACGCCTACCGCCATTCCAGTGCATCCAGGGATCTTATTTTCACGTCCGCTGTTTTTGAGGGCATCCCGCAGGACGAAACCGGTATTCGCGCCGAAATGGCGGCCGTGGTCGAACACCGGGAAAAGGCCCAGCCGATCCGGGAAAAAACCGGCGGCTCGACCTTCAAGAACCCGGAAGGCACGTCCGCCTGGAAGGAAGTCGATGCCGCTGGCTGCCGCGGCCTGACCATCGGCGGCGCGCAAATGTCTGAAATGCACTGCAATTTCATGATCAATACCGGCAGCGCAACTGCGCATGACCTTGAGTTGTTGGGTGAAACGGTGCGGGCGCGGGTGCTGAAAAACAGCGGGATCCGGCTTGAATGGGAAATCAAGCGCTTGGGGAACTTTGGGGCCGAGGGGCCGGTTGAGCCGTTTTTGGGTCAGGATCAGGAGGCCGCGTAGTGGCGAAGAAGCATGTTGCCGTTTTGATGGGTGGATGGGTGAATGAACGTCCTGTGAGCCTGTCGACTGGAGAAGGCTGCGCCAAGGGCCTGGAAGAAGCGGGGTACAAGGTTACCCGGGTTGATGTGGACCGGAACATCTCCGAAGTCCTGAAGCAATTGAAGCCGGATGTCGCCTTCAATGCCCTGCATGGACCGTTCGGCGAGGATGGCTGTGTTCAGGGAATATTAGAGTTTCTTAACATTCCCTATACCCACTCCGGCGTGATGGCTTCGGCCCTCGCGATGAACAAAATCAAGGCCAAGGCGGTCATGGCGGCGGCCGGAGTTCCGGTGACCGAGCACAAGATTGTGAACCGCCGGGAGATCGGCCGGGACCACCCGATGGAGCCGCCCTACGTTCTGAAACCCATCAATGAGGGGTCCAGTTTCGGGGTGCTGATTATCAAGGAAGATCAAGCCTTTCCGCCGCAAGAGCTGCAGCGGGAGGACTGGCCTTATCCCGATGTTCTAATGTGCGAGAAGTTCATCAAGGGCCGCGAATTGACCTGCGCGGTCATGGACGGACGGGCGCTCGGGGTCATCGATATCATCCCGCAAGGGCAGGGCTTTTATGATTATGATGCGAAATATGTAGAAGGCGGATCAAAACACATCCTTCCTGCAAAAATTTCACCCTTTGTTTACCAAACAGTTGAGACACTGGCCATCAAGGCGCATCAGGCTCTGGGATGCCGTGGGGTGTCCCGGGCCGATTTCCGATTCGATGAACGCGAAGACGGAACCGGGGATCTGATTTGCCTTGAAGTAAACACGCAACCAGGCATGACGCCGACCTCGCTCGTTCCCGAAATGGCCGAGCATTCGGGCATAAGCTTCAAGGACCTGGTGAGCTGGATGGTTGAGGACGCAAGTTGCTGTCGCTAGGGCGCAAACATAAACGGGACGGGATGACCCCGCTGGAGGCCGAGCTGGCCCCGCGCGGGCGCGGCGTGTCGCGTTTGCATCGTCAGCCCGTTTGGCGTGCCTCTGGGCATCTTGCCCATCTTCCGAACTGGAGCGGCTCGGCTGCTGCTATTGGTTTCTTAACCTTAACGATTGGTTATGGAATAGTCATAGGGGGGCACGGCAAGGTGGTTGCCGATGCTCTTTTGTCTGCCGCCGGCTTCGGCGTGGAAGCCGTTAAATTGTCCGGGCAACGGGAAATCGACGAATTCCAGATCCTGGAAGCGCTGGAAATTCATGAAGGCACTTCGCTGATCCTGTTTGATGCATCCGGCGCCCGTGAGCGGCTGAACGAGATGGCCTGGGTTAAAAATGCTTCAGTGATGAAGCTCTATCCAAGCACGCTTCAAATCAAGATCGAGGAACGCGAGCCTTACGCGCTTTGGCAGCGGGGCGACTCTGTGTCGATCGTCAATGAGGCTGGGGACGTCATCACGGATGATGTTGATGGCCGCTATGCAAATCTCCTTCTGGTTGTGAACCATGGTGCACAGCGCCGTGCCAAGGAAATCTACACCGCGCTTGCCACGGTTCCCGAGCTCCGTCCGCGGGTTCGCGCCGCCTTCCTGATCAAGGACCGGCGCTGGGATCTGCAGCTTGAGAACGGGATTACAATCCGGCTGCCGGAAGAAAACACGGAAGCTGCGCTTTCAGAATTGATGAAAATGGACAAGGAAAGCGGTCTTCTGGCCCGCGATATCGTGGCGATTGACCTGCGCCTTGCCGACCGGGTTACGGTCCGCATGTCGGACGAGGCAGCAGAACAACGCAAAATCATGACCGGCGGCAACGGCGGGTCCGGCAACAGGGAGCGCGACACATGAGCAGTGCTTCCAACCTGTTGTATCTTCCAAAGATGCGTCCGTTGCCAAGCCGGCGCTCGGTCATCATGTCCGTGCTGGATGTTGGTTCCACCAAGGTTTGCTGCCTGATCGCCAAGCTTATCCCGCAGGAAGAGCGGTCGATCCTTTCGAGCCGGTCTCACAAGGTCGAAGTGCTGGGCTACGGCTATCAGCGCTCCCGCGGGATCAAGTCCGGCGTCGTGGTCGACATGGATGCAGCCGAGCATGCCATCCGGCTCGCAGTCGACAGTGCCGAGCGGATGGCAGGGGTGACGGTTGAATCGCTGATTGCAAACATCAGCTGCGGCCGCCTGCAAAGCGAAATCTACAGCGCCAGCGTGCCGTTGGCGGGCGACAGTGTTTCTGAGGCCGATATCCAGAGGGTTCTGTCCGCAGGCTCCAGCCACTCCGTGACCGACGGGCGCGCGGTTACCCACGCGTTGCCGATCTCCTACACCCTGGACGGTAGCCGGGGCATTCGCGATCCTCGCGGGATGATGGGCCACAAGCTGGGTGTCGACATGCAGGTGGTGACCGCCGAAGTTGCACCGGTCCGCAATCTCGAGCTTTGCATCAACCGTGGCCACCTGCATGTGGAAACCATGGTTGCAACACCGTTTGCTTCGGGCCTGTCGACCATCGTGGATGATGAGGCTGAACTCGGTGTCGCCTGCATCGACATGGGCGGTGGAACAACCACCCTGTCCGTCTTTGTAGATGGGCATATGGTGCACCTGGACGCGATTGCCGTTGGCGGCAATCACGTCACCACCGATATCGCCCGTGCATTTGCGACCCGCCTGCAGGACGCAGAGCGGCTCAAAACGCTTTATGGTTCGCCGCTGGCGTCCAGCTCCGATGAGCGCGATATGCTCACCGTTCCGGCGCTGGAAAGCGATGGCGATTTGCCAAACCAGATCCCGCGCTCGGCACTGACACGAGTCATACGCCCGCGCGTGGAAGAAATCCTTGAACTCGTGAGAGATCGCCTGACGGCCTCCGGCTTTGCCGGCCGGGTGGGAAAGCAGATCGTTTTGACCGGGGGCGCCAGTCAGCTCACGGGTTTGGGAGAAGTTGCGCGCCACATTCTGGGACGCAACGTCCGTCTTGGCCGGCCTCTAGGCGTCGCCGGTCTTCCCGAGGCCGCCAAAGGTCCGGCATTTGCCGCGGCCGTTGGTCTCTTGATTTATCCGCAAGTCGCGCAGATCGAGCAGTTCGAGCACAAGAACCGCAGGTCCGGGTGGGGCGGGCAATCTGGTTACCTGGCCCGTGTGGGCCAATGGATCAGGGAAAGCTTCTGAAGACATGAGCGAAGAAGACACCAGCCAAGATATGGAACTGCCAGGATTGGCTAACGAAATTAGGGAAGAAGAGGCTGCTCCCGATGCGGGGGCACCAGTGGGTCGCGAGGATAACATGACCATTAACCTGAAGATGCCCGACATTCAGGAGCTGAAGCCCCGCATTACGGTCTTCGGCGTCGGCGGCGCGGGCGGAAACGCCGTCAATAACATGATCACGGCTGGCCTCCAGGGGTGCGACTTTGTCGTTGCCAATACGGATGCTCAAGCCCTTGCCATGAACCAGTCCGACCGGCTCGTCCAGATGGGCGTTGCGGTCACCGAAGGACTTGGTGCCGGCTCGCAGCCTGAAGTCGGCTCTGCAGCGGCCGAGGAAGTGATCGACGAGATCAACGACCATCTCAGCGGGTCGCACATGGTGTTCATCACGGCCGGTATGGGCGGTGGTACAGGCACAGGTGCTGCTCCTGTGATTGCCCGCGCTGCGCGCGAACAAGGCATCCTGACCGTTGGTGTGGTCACCAAGCCGTTCCAGTTCGAAGGTGCGCGCCGGATGCGCATTGCGGACAGCGGGATCGAAGAACTTCAGCGCAACGTTGATACGCTGATCGTCATTCCGAACCAGAACCTGTTCCGGATCGCCAATGCGCAGACAACCTTTGCCGACGCATTCGCCATGGCCGACCAGGTTCTATATTCCGGTGTTGCCTGCATCACCGACCTGATGGTCAAGGAAGGCCTGATCAACCTCGACTTTGCCGATGTCCGCTCTGTCATGCGCGGCATGGGCAAGGCCATGATGGGCACCGGGGAAGCCTCCGGCGAAAAGCGGGCTCAGCAGGCAGCGGAAGCTGCCATTGCAAATCCGCTGCTCGACGAAAGCTCGATGAAGGGTGCAAGAGGTCTGTTGATCTCCATTACCGGCGGCAACGATCTGACGCTGTTCGAAGTGGATGAAGCAGCAACCCGCATCCGCGAAGAAGTCGACGCAGACGCCAACATCATTCTTGGCGCGACGTTCGACGAGACGCTTGATGGCATCATCCGAGTATCGGTCGTGGCAACCGGGATTGACCGGGAGGAAGGCCAGGCCGCTGGTACCTTTCCAGCAGCTGGCGCACAGCCTGTAAAGCAGCCGGCCTTGGTTGAGCGCACACCTTCGATTTCCACGGCAGCTGCAGTGTCTGCAAGTGTCGAGGATGCTGCGGCGAAGGCTGTTGCCAATCTCGAGCGGGAACTTGCTATTCCGGATCCGAAGCCGGTCTCTGTGGCCAGCGATCCGGATGTTGAGATCAAGAAGGTTCAACCGACTGCCGAATCCATTTCTGCCAAACCGCACATGATGGATCTGGAAGACGAGACGCCTGCTCCCGTCGTGGACGATGCACCGGTCGCAAAGCCTTACATTCCGCCGGCAGCGGAAGAACACTCCCCGGCACCGCGGATGCCGCGGGTAGAAGACTTCCCGCCGATCGCGCAGCGCGAAATAATGGCTCAACAACCACAGGCCGAGCCACAAAAGGCTGCGGTTCCGCAACAAGCCGCACCCGCTGCAGCGCCAGCTGCCATGGCTGACGAGCACGGCGAAGAAGACCGCCGCCCGATGGGACTTCTCCGCCGGTTGGCAAGTGGTCTTGGCCGCCGTGAGGACGAGGAAGAGTTCGAGGCAGAAGCACCGCAGCAGCGGGCTGCTCCGCAAATGCGTCCGGCTCCGGCCGCAACGCCCCGTCCTGCTCAGCCGCGCCAAGGCGCGCAAGGGGCGGCAGGCCAGCTTGACGGCACAGGCCGGGCTGCACCAAAGCCGGTTGCGCAAACAGAAGACGAGCAGTTGGAGATCCCGGCGTTCCTGCGCCGTCAGGCCAACTGATTCGAATTGCGATCCTCTTCCCTGATCGCGGCAGCCCGGAGTGTGAACTTCGGGCTGCTTTTGTAACACGAATAAAAAGATCGTTTTTTATCAAAAGGTTGCGCGTCTGTGGATCGTTACAAACCGTAATAAAGCTTTATTTCATAGACTCGGTATTTGCGACTATCTTCCCCGGCAACTGGTGATCGTTAAAAGTCCGTAACCTTTTTAAGGCAAATCCGGACTGCTTTCCGATCCCAAACCGGAAGGGCTGGGTGCATGACCAATTACATCGACCGACAGACGACGCTTGCCGATCAGGTGACACTGACCGGTATCGGCGTTCATTCGGGGAAACCCGCGTCGATTACCTTGGTGCCCGCCGAAGCTTGCGTGGGGATTGTGTTCACCCGCACCGATTGCGAAAACGCCGCTGAAATTCCGGCGAAATGGGACGAAGTCTCCGCAACCGCCCTTTGCACTGTCCTTGGCGATCCGTCAAAGGACGGCATTGCAACGGTAGAGCATATCATGGCCGCCTTGTTTGGCATGGGTGTCGATAACCTTATCGTGGAGATCGACGGCCCGGAAATGCCGATCATGGATGGCAGCAGCACGGTCTTCGTGGATGCGATTGAGCAGGTCGGACTGAAATCACTGGATCGCGGCCGCCGGTATCTGAAAGTCAAGAAAACCGTTCGTGTCGATAACGGCAGTGCGTGGTGCGAACTGCGTCCCTATGACGGAACGAAGTTTGATATCACTATCGATTTCGACACGCCTTTGATCGGCCGCCAGCAGTTTGTGTCAGACATGACACCGGACGTGTTCCGTGATGAACTTTCCCGTGCGCGGACCTTCGGCAACGTGAAGGATGTCGAGCAGCTCTGGAAAATGGGCTTTGCGCTGGGGTCTTCTCTTGAGAACTCAGTGGCAATTTCGGACGATAAGGTTTTGAACCCGGAAGGCACTCGCTGGCCGGACGAATTTGCGCGGCACAAGGCTCTTGATGCGGTGGGGGATCTTGCTCTTGCCGGTCTTCCAATCCTCGGTCTTTACCGCTCCTACAAGGGCGGCCATAAGATGAACCACTCTATCCTGGTGAAGTTGTTCGAAGACCCGTCAGCGTTTGAACTCGTCGAAGCTCCAGCTTTCCGGCGTGTGGGGCAGGTTGACAAGGGCGGATTGGCCGCATCAGCCGTTTTTGGGCCGGACGTTTCCTGAACTTGCTTCGCGCCTGTGCAGCGGCTAAGCGCCGTCTCAGTCACAGATGTTCAGCCAAATTCAGCCGGTTGCCATAAAAAAGCTCAAAAAATCCTTCAATTGGCCGATCTGTACGTGACGGGGGCGGTACGTTTCCGGTAAACACTTTTTCAAAGCGATTGTAGGGCCCGGCCAAAACGGGCCGGATGGGGCCTTGAACGGCTCGGGAGTAACGGCGTGAACGGAATGGACAGCGGGCTTGCGGCAAGAGTCACCAAGCACCTGAAAACCCTTTTGAAGCTTGCAGTCCTGGCTGCACCCTTGGCGCTGGCGGCTTGCGGCGGCAAAGACGATCTCGATGAGCTTGCCCTGAACGACACGCCGCCTGAAGTCCTGTTCAACGAAGGCTTGGCGCTTCGCGCACAGGGAAATCTTAGAGATTCTACCGAGAAATTTGAAGAGCTGGACAAGCTCTATCCCTACTCTGAATATTCCAAAAAGTCCCTCGTGAACCTGGCCTTCCTTAATTACTCAAGGGGCAAGTACACCGAGGCGATCACGGCGGCCCAGCGGTTCGTGACCCTTTACCCAGGCGATGAAGACGCTGCCTACATGCTCTACATTGCCGGGCAAAGTTACTTCCGTCAGATGCCGGACATTACCCGGGACCAAGGTCCGACCGAGCGGGCGGCTTCAGCGTTTCAGGATCTGATTCAGCGGTATCCCGACTCCGAATACACTGCCGATGCCGAGCAGAAACTTCGCGTTGTTCGAGACCAGCTTGGCGGCAAAGAAATGCAGATCGGCCGGTACTATCTCAAAAGGCGGAACTATGTTGCCTCGATCAACCGCTTCAAAAATGTTGTTTTGAACTACCAGACCACCCGGCATGTGGAAGAAGCGCTGTTCCGGCTGACTGAATCTTACTACGCACTGGGTGTTGTCAGCGAGGCGCAGACTGCGGCAGCAGTGCTAGGACACAACTATCCCGATACCCAGTGGTACAAGGATGCCTTCACGCTCCTCAACGAGGGCGGTTTCCAACCGTCTGAAGACGAAGGTAGCTGGATTAGCCGGGCATTCAGAGGTATCAACGTGCTCTAGAAAGCGACTCGGCTGGGCCTAGTTTCCAGCCTTGTCGAACTCTAAGGAGCCTTGCATTCATGCTGGTTACGCTGTCCATCCGCGACATCGTCCTCATCGACCGATTAGACCTGGATTTTGCTGCTGGAATGTCGGTCCTCACCGGCGAGACAGGCGCGGGAAAATCCATTTTGCTGGATTCCATGTCCCTCGCCCTTGGCGCGCGCGGTGACGCGGACCTTGTCCGCCATGGGGAAGGCCAGGGCCAGGTCACGGCTGCCTTTGATGTGCCGATGTCTCACCCGGTGCGCTTCCTTTTGAAGGACAATGATCTTGAGCATGACGGGGATATCATCCTGCGCCGGATACAGGCCGCAGACGGCCGCACGCGCGCCTTCATAAACGATCAGCCGGTTAGTGCCGGCCTGTTGCGCCAGGCGGGCGTTTTGCTGGTCGAAATTCATGGCCAGCACGATGATCGCGCGCTTGTGGATGCCGACAGCCACCGGGCGCTGATTGATGTGTTCGGCGGACTGGCGAAAGATGTTGATGCTGTGTCGGCCGCCTATTCTGCTTACAAGGCGGCGGACAAGGCCGTGAGGGATCACGAAGCGCGCATCGAGGCGGCCCGCAATGAAGCGGATTTCCTGCGCGCGGCCGTGGAGGAGCTCTCGCAGCTGAAGCCGCAGGCCGGTGAAGAAGAAGAGCTTGCCGCGCGGCGCACCGACATGATGGCTGTCGAAAAGATTGCCGGCGATCTGAATGAAGCATTTGAAACCTTGAACGGTGCGGCGTCACCGATTCCGGAGCTGGCGAGTTTGCTCCGCCGCCTTGAACGGAAAGCCGACCAGGTGCCGGCTTTGCTCGGGACGCCGGTCAGGACCCTGTCCGAAGCGCTCGACCTTCTGGAGGAGACGCGCGGCGGGCTTGAAGCAGCGCTTCGGGAGACTGAATTCGACCCCCGTGAACTGGAAAGCGTTGAGGAGCGGCTGTTTGCCTTGCGCGCGGCGTCGCGCAAATTCTCCGTGCCGGTGGACGAACTGGCAGCCCTGTGCGAACGCATGGCCAATGACCTGGGCGATCTGGATGCTGGTGAAGACAAGCTGGCCGCCCTTGTTGAGACCGCTGCCAAGGCTCGGTCCGCCTATGATCAGAAAGCTGTGTCGCTGTCTGAAAAACGCCGGAAGACGGCAAGGGCGCTGGAAAAAGCCGTTGAGACGGAATTGCCGGATTTGAAGCTGGAACGGGCGAAGTTCATCGTTGAACTTGCTACTGATTCGGAAAGCCGGGGTCGGTCGGGGATCGATACGCTCGAGTTTCATGTTCAGACTAACCCCGGCACAAAGCCCGGGCCGATGATGAAGGTTGCATCCGGCGGTGAACTGTCCCGCTTTTTGCTGGCTTTGAAGGTTTCTCTTGCCGACAAGGGGTCTGCGCCGACGCTCGTCTTTGATGAGATTGATACCGGGGTCGGCGGTGCTGTCGCAGAGGCTATCGGATTGCGTCTTGCCCGGCTGGCAGGAAGCGTTCAGGTTTTGACAGTCACACATGCGCCGCAGGTGGCAGCCCGCGCGGAAGGCCATTTCCTGATCGCCAAGGAGGCCGCCAGCAAGGACCGGGTGGCAACCCGCGTCACCCGCATAGATGATGATCACCGCAGCGAAGAGATCGCGCGAATGCTCGCAGGCAGCGTCATCACTGAAGAAGCCCGCGCGGCCGCTAAGAAACTGATGGCTGTATCTGTCCCCTGACCCTGGAATGTGAAAAGGCCACATCACCGATGTGATGTGGCCCGAATGGTCTGTGCAAGTGGCTTGCCTTCTAGCCCGGTCAGCCTTCGTCAGCCCCCGGCAAAGCGAGATTCAATTCACGCTCTTCACCGTTCGGGAGGCCGAGTTCGATCGACAGGCCCGGTTCGGACTGTTCCTCCTGGATGTAATAGTAGGCACCAATGCAACCGGCTACGATGAGCGCGCCCAACACAAACCACAAAGTGCGTGACTCAATCGCTTTTGCCGTTTTGTTGTTGTCGGTTTGAATTGCCATGACTAACTCCGTTGTCCTTTCAGTGAAAAGCGGCATATTGATCAAACGCACGGGCCGGCGTTTGGTTCCAGGCCCTCATCCCCACGCTGTTTTTTGTTGCTGGTTACATGTCTGAAAATACAGAGCCTTCGTCCGAAGTGAGCATGCTTTCACCCGAAGAGGCCAAGGTTGAATTGGAGCGGCTCGCCGAGGAGATCGCTGAACATGACCGGCGGTATCACCAGGATGATGCGCCGACGATTTCCGACGCGAAGTATGATGCGCTGCGCCGCCGGAATGCGGCAATCGAAGCCCGGTTTCCGAACCTCATACGCGCCGATGGACCATCTGCGCAGATCGGTGCAGCACCGGCTTCCGGTTTTTCCAAGGTCACGCACCGTGTACCGATGCTGTCGCTGGACAATGCCTTTTCCGATGAGGATGTCCGGGACTTCGTAGGGCGCGTCCGGCGGTTTCTGAAATTTGATCCGTTGATGGGCGCGCTGGCGGTGACGGCTGAGCCGAAGATCGATGGGTTGTCCCTGTCCTTGCGCTTTGAAGACGGCAAACTCGTTTATGCGGCAACACGGGGCGACGGCACTACGGGCGAGAACGTTACGGAAAATGCCAAGACGATTGAGGATATTCCTCAGGGTCTTGCCGGGGACTTTCCCGAGATTGTTGAGGTGCGCGGTGAGGTCTACATGGCCCACAAGGACTTTCAGGCCCTCAACATGCGCATGGCGGCAAATGGCGGCAAAGTGTTTGCCAATCCGCGGAACGCGGCGGCAGGATCGCTCCGCCAGCTGAAATCCGAAATCACGGCTTCCCGCCCGTTGAAGTTCTTTGCCTATGCCTGGGGCGAAGTGAGCGCTCTGCCGGAGGACACCCAGTCGGGAATGGTGGCTCAGCTCGGCAAGTGGGGCTTTCAAATCAATCCCTTGATGAAACGCTGCGAAACGGTCGAAGAGCTTCTGGACGTCTATCACGGGATCGAAGAAAACCGTGCGCAGCTCGACTACGATATCGACGGTGTGGTGTACAAGGTCGACCGCCTTGACCTTCAGGAGCGACTTGGGTTTGTCTCCAGGTCACCCCGCTGGGCAATTGCGCACAAGTTTCCGGCCGAACAGGCCTGGACGGTTTTGAATGACATCGAAATCCAGGTCGGGCGAACCGGTGCATTGACGCCAGTCGCCAAGCTTGAGCCGATCACGGTGGGCGGTGTTGTCGTTTCCAATGCGACCCTTCACAATGAAGATTACATTTTGGGCATTGGTCAGGACGGAGAACCCATCCGCGGCGGCAAGGATCTTCGCGTCGGGGATACGGTCAAAATCCAGCGTGCCGGAGATGTTATCCCGCAGATCATTGATGTGGACCTGGACAAACGCCCGGAAGAGGCGGTCAAGTTCAAGCCCATGGACCTGTGTCCCGCGTGCGGTAGCCATGCCGTTCGGGAAGAAAACGAAAAGACCGGCCGCAAGGATGCGGTCCGGCGCTGCACCGGCGGCTTAATCTGTCCGGCCCAGGCGACTGAAAAGCTCAAGCACTTCGTTTCAAGAAATGCCTTCGATATCGAAGGGTTCGGCGACAAGCAGGTCGATGCGTTCTACAAGGACGGCCTGGTTATGGCCCCAGCCGATATCTTTACGCTGGAGGAGCGGGACAAGCGCGCCCTGACGAAGCTGCGCAATCGGGAAGGGTGGGGAGCCGTATCCGCCCGCAACCTTTTCGAAGCAATCAGGGCCCGCAAAGAGATCGATCTGCACCGCTTCATATTCGCGCTCGGCATTCGCCATGTCGGCGAGGGCAACGCCAAACTACTGGCGCGCGGCTATGGGTCCTGGGATGCGTTTTATGCGGCAATGACAGCGGCCAGTGACAAATCCTCCGAAGCCTGGGCCGACCTCAACGATATCGACGGCATCGGCCATATCGTTGCCGAGGCGCTCGTGGCGTTTTTCGGCGAACAGCATAATCGGGATCAACTGGATGCCCTGCTGGCGGAGGTTTCGCCTAAACAAGCAGAAAAAATCGAGGCCTCCGGATCTCCCGTTGCCGGAAAGACCGTTGTCTTTACCGGATCTCTCGAACGCATGACCCGGGACGAAGCGAAAGCCATGGCGGAGCGATTTGGAGCGAAGGTCTCCGGGTCGGTGTCTAAGAAGACCGATCTTGTGGTCGCGGGCCCTGGTGCCGGATCCAAGCTGAAAAAAGCACAGGATCTGGAGGTCGAGGTGATTTCCGAAGATGGCTGGTTCGATCTGGTTGGTGCTTGATGCCAATCCTTGGAAATCGTGCCGACTCATCGGAAATTGTTTCACTTTAAAAGTGTAACTTCACTGTCTTTCTATTGTAATAAATATCAGGTTGCTTGATTTTAAATGCATCACTCTTAGTTGTTTTTCTTGGCATGTTTCTGTTTTTTTGTCGTGTTTTGCCAAGTTTGTCATTCCGTTAAGTAACAGGTAACGCTGCGACCCTAGCGTCTCGCCAGAAATCCGCTGTGGAGGGTGGTGGGAAATGAAACGTATTAAGGTACAGATCGTCTTGCTGGCGCTCGGGCCGATGCTTGCTGTAGCAGGCTTTGCCGGATTATCGGTCTATGAAAAAGCCGACGAACTGAAGCATCATGTTTACATGCAGCCGCTCACGCGCGTAGCCGAGGATGCGGCTAATGTAGTGCATGAGTTGCAGAAAGAACGTGGCATGAGTGTCGGTCTTGTGAGGTCCGGCTACGCAGCTTCAAAACGTGCGAATGTTGACAAACAAAGACCACTTGTCGATGAGAAGATTGCGCTGTTCCGCGATCACCTTGACCAGGTTTCACTGAGTGACAAAACCACTCAAGATGATCTCTTGAAGGTTAGTGGGACGCTGGACAAGATTGCCGGTTTCCGGGCCAGTGTTGACAATCGCACATTCAAAGCGCCGGACATTGTTAAAAACTATACGGCTGAAATCCACGAGCTCATTCACCTGATTGGTGTGGCGATTGAGGCGAGCCCATCCCCTGAAATCACTTCAGAGTTGTTCCCGTTTATTGCGCTTGTGGAGGCCAAGGAAGCGGGGGGGCTTGAGCGTGCCCTGGGTGCTAGTCTCCTGACCGAGTTTACGGAAACCGGTGAAGTGAACTATCCGGTATTTTTGAATTACATGAAAAAACTGGGCGCCGAGCAGGCTTTTCTGTCTGAATTCGGTGCAATCGCTCTTCCTGGTCAAAAGACAATTTTTGAGAATACTCTAACCGGCCCGGACGTAAACCAGGTGCAGCAATGGCGCCCGGTTATTCAAAACCTTCTACTCAGCAAGGACGCTGAGGGTTTGACCGGTGATGTGTGGTTCGCCACCGCAACAAAACGCCTTAATCTCATTAAGGATGTGTCAGATGAATTGGTCCACCGGGCAGAGGCGGCAGCTGATGATGATATTGCTCGCCTTCAGTCTGAAATTTTCTGGATCAGTCTATTTGCTGCTATCATTACACTTGGTGGCATTGCTTTCGTCGTGATTCAAGTCATTGGAATCGCCAGAATTCTTAAGATTCAAAGCGGAACGATCTCCAAACTGGCCGATGGCGATCTGGAATCACGTATCCCGTTTCAGGATCGCCCTGATGAAATCGGTGATATTGCGCGCGCGGCCAAGGTGTTCAAGGTCAATGCCTTGCACCAACGGGAGCTCGAGGAAGAAGCCGAGAGAACTCGCGTCGAACGGCGCAAGCGTCAAGAGCACGTGGAAGCGGCGATCCGGAAATTCCAGTCAAGCGTCAGCGCGATCCAGAACCAGCTCCAAAATGAAGCCCGCGAGGTCGGGCAATCTGCGGGTCAGATGGTGCAAATTGCCCACTATGCCTCCGAGAGCGCATCCGCGGCGAATTCGGCGACAGAAGAAGCGACCACCAACGTACAAACGGTTGCCTCTGCGGCGGCCGAGCTGTCGGCGTCTATCAGCGAGATTTCGCGGCAGGCCAATACGGCCATGGAAATTTCCGAAGCCGCTTCAAACACCGCGCAAGCTGCCGACAAGGACGTCTCGATCCTGGCTGAAACTGCCGACAAGATCGGAGAAGTCGTGGAGATGATCCGGGCAATCGCCGAGCAGACAAATCTGCTTGCCCTGAACGCGACCATCGAAGCTGCCCGCGCAGGGGAGGCCGGGAAAGGCTTCGCGGTTGTTGCAGCCGAGGTCAAGGAACTGTCCACACAGACCGCAAAGGCGACGGACGAAATTGCCAGCCAGATTGCCGAAGTCCAAAGTTCGACACAAAAATCCGTAACGGCAATCCGTTCGATTGTGGAACAGATTGGCGAGGTGCAATCAGTAACCAGCACGATTGCGGTCTCCGTTGATGAGCAGAACGCGGCGACCAGCGAAATCACCCAGAGCATCACGCTGGCTTCTGATGGTGCATCGGCGGCCGCTTCCAACGTATCGGGTGTGTCCGGGTCGATCGACCAGACCCGTGATCAGTCGGAGGCCATGAGCCGGTCAGCTGACCAACTTGGCAAGGTTGCCACAGATCTGTCTGGGGTTGTGAGCGAGTTCCTGGCCCAGGTCCATGAGGATGAAGCGGCTTAGTGCCACCTTTTCTTTTATGTTTGATGCGGGGAGGTTCATATCTCCCCGTTTTTCGTTTTAAGCACAAGCGTTGCTTGTGGTCTTGTCCCCACCAAATCCTTTTGTCCCGTCTCGTCAGCGCCGTATTTGTTGCTATATTGTTCTTCGAACCTGCAAGAGACCGGACCACGCTATATGACAGACCCGAACGGGTACGATGATGCCTTCGACGATCCTTTTCAGCCGGTCGGAACCCGCACTGGAGCGGAGCCCGCACCTGCTCGTCCTGGCGGTGGAATTGCAGCGCGGGCCATGGCAGCCCGCAAGGCGCCGGATTACCTGACCGGCCTCAATCCCGAACAGCGGCTCGCCGTTGAAACCACGGAAGGTCCGGTTCTGGTGCTGGCCGGTGCCGGAACCGGCAAGACAAGGGTCCTGACAACCCGGATCGCTCATATTCTGGCGACCGGTCTGGCACGCCCACACGAAATTCTGGCCGTTACCTTTACCAATAAGGCCGCGCGGGAAATGAAGGACCGCATTGCCGGGTTTGTCGGCGGCAATGTCGAGGGCATGGCCTGGCTCGGAACGTTCCACTCGATCTGTGTGAAAATCCTTCGAAAACATGCCGAGCTGATCGGCCTGAAGTCCGGCTTTTCCATCCTTGATACCGACGATCAGATCCGCTTGATCAAGCAAATCATTCAGGCTGAGGGGCTGGACGACAAGCGCTGGACGGCGAGAGCCTTTGCCAGCATGCTGGATGGCTGGAAGAACCGGGCTTTGACGCCGGACCAGGTGCCCGAAGGCGAAGCACGGGCATTCGCCAATGGGAAGGGCCGCAAGCTCTACGAGGAATATCAGGAACGTTTATCGATCCTGAATGCCGCTGATTTTGGCGATCTTCTACTCCATGTCATCACACTGTTCAAAACGCGCCCGGACGTTCTCTCCGAGTATCAGCGGCGGTTCCGCTACATGCTGGTGGATGAGTACCAGGACACCAACATTGCCCAGTATCTGTGGCTCCGGCTTCTTGCGCAGGGCAATCCGAATGTCTGCTGCGTCGGCGATGACGATCAGTCGATTTATGGCTGGCGCGGCGCGGAAGTCGATAACATCCTGCGCTTCGAGCATGACTTCAAAGGCGCGGAGGTGATCCGGCTGGAGCGCAACTACCGCTCCACCAGTCATATCCTGGCGGCTGCGTCTCATCTGATCTCGTTCAACGAAGGACGTCTTGGCAAGACGCTGTTCACCGATTTCCAGGAGCCGGACCATGATCTGGTCTCGGTCGCGTCGGTCTGGGACAGCGAGGAAGAAGCCCGCACCATCGGGGATGAAATCGAGGCGCTTCAGACCAAAGGGCATGCGCTGAACGAGATGGCCGTTCTGGTCCGTGCCTCGTTCCAGATGCGTGAGTTCGAAGACCGGTTTGTCACGCTTGGCCTGAATTACCGGGTCATTGGCGGCCCTCGCTTTTATGAGCGGATGGAAATCCGCGATGCAATGGCGTATCTGCGCTGTACTGTTCAGCCTGCCGACGATCTGGCGTTTGAGCGGATCGTGAACACCCCGAAACGTGGGCTGGGCGATGCGACCTTGAAGCTGGTGCATGGTCTGGCGCGGGCAGAGCGCATTCCGTTGATGCAGGCGGCTGCGCAGCTGATCGACACCGAAGAGCTCAAACCCAAGCCGCGCAATGCGCTCAAAACAGTACTTGACAATTTCGAGCGCTGGCGCCGCCAGCTCGGCACGGTCAAGCATACCGAATTGGCCGAAATCATTCTGGATGAAAGCGGCTACACCGAAATGTGGCGGCAGGACCGGTCGGCCGAGGCGCCCGGTCGGCTAGACAACCTGAAAGAACTGATCCGGTCCATGGAAGACTTCGAATCCTTGGCCGGATTTCTGGAGCATATTTCGCTTGTCATGGACCGGGACAGTGCGGATGCGAGCGATGCCGTCTCGATCATGACGCTCCATTCCGCCAAGGGGCTGGAATTCGACACAGTGTTCCTGCCTGGCTGGGAGGAGGGGCTGTTCCCGCATCAGCGGGCACTGGACGAAAGCGGCCGCGCAGGCCTGGAAGAAGAGCGGCGGCTTGCCTATGTCGGCATTACCCGCGCCAAGAAACGGGCGAAGCTGTATTTCGCCTCCAACCGGCGCATTCACGGTCAATGGCAGTCCAGCATTCCGTCCCGGTTTCTGGACGAGCTGCCGCCCGATCATGTTGAAATCGCGGAAGCCTCATCGAATTACGGGGGATACGGCGGCGGCGGTTACGGTGCCTCGCGCTTTGACAGCCGTGACCCGTTTGACAGCGGCAGCTATTCGACGCCCGGCTGGCAGCGGGCGCAAAGGGCGCGCCAGTCTTCCGGCGGTTTTTCAGATGGCGGTGGCCGCGGATATCAGTCCGCCCGGCAAAAACGGCAGGGGCCACTGACGATTGAGGGCGAGCTGGTGGCCAAATCGGTCAGTGAAACCCCTTCTGAGTATTCCGTTGGCGAACGGGTCTTTCACATCAAGTTCGGCTATGGCGCGATCAAATCGATCGAGGGAAACAAGCTGACAATTGATTTTGAGAAGGCGGGGCAGAAGAAGGTCATCGACAGCTTTGTCGAGCGCCACTGAAGCCGCGTACCAAATCCGTGGATCAATGCAGTCCAGTTAAAAACCGGCCGCCCCCAGAGGCGCTGGGGGCGGCCGGCCGGTTTCTTGATGCCAATAAGGGGCAGTGGCGAAAGCATCGGGCGTTTGTTGGAAACGCCGTAAGATGCTCGATCCTCCCATGATCAATCGAAGTTGGGTTTTAAATCGTTTCTGATTTATCGCCCTTTGATCCAGGGCGGGACCTAATCAGGCAGGAACCTGGTTTCAAGAAACCGTATTTCGGACCTCAGGGTGTGTTGTGGGGATCAGAGGCCCGGAATGTCTCAGACTGTAAAGCTTACAATCTGTCTTGGCCGCCTTCGCCCACTTTCGTATTTGGGCTCGTAGTGGTTTGATCTCCCGACAGGTTCCCCGGAAGTCTTGTGAAGGATGCTGATCCGATCTGCATGGTTCGCTCCTGCAAGAGCGGCGGCTTGAGTAAGGTCACCCTGGGAGCGCATTGGTTTACGGGATCTTAACGGTTGGCGGCCGTTGATTTCGGCTTTTTTCAGCCTCACCCGGCAGAAACAAACGGAAACACTTTCCGCATTTTTAAGATGAATCTCCGCGCTGTTTTGGCCTAAAAGCAGGCATGAGCCGGACACCGCATATTCTAATCGTCGAAGACGACCCTGAAATTGGGATGCTGATGAAACGGCATCTCGTTGCCCAGGACTTCAAGGTCACCGTTTCGACCAATGGCGTTGAAATGGACCGTCTGCTTGCCAGCGACCGGTTTGATCTCGTCATTCTCGATATCATGTTGCCGGGCGAAGATGGGATCAGCCTGTGCCGGCGTGTCCGGGCGACCAGTACATTGCCGATCATTATTGTGTCGGCGAAATCTGACGATATTGACCGGGTCATCGGACTGGAGGTCGGCGCGGATGATTATGTTTCCAAGCCATTCAATCCGCGGGAACTGATCGCGCGGGTGCGGGCACTCTTCCGGCGCGTTGAAATGGGTCAGGCAGCGCCAAGGGCATCGGCAAAACGTGTGTCCTTTGAAGGCTGGGAAATGGACTGCACGACCCGGACGCTGGTCAATCCGGAGAAGAGCCTGGTCACACTGACACCGGGGGAATTCAATCTTCTGCAGGTCATGGCCGAACGCAGTGGCCGGGTCTTGAGCCGCGATCAGCTTGTCGATCTGACCTATGGCCAGATCGGTGCCACCAACGGTCGCAGCGTCGACATTCTGGTCAGCCGGTTGCGTGCCAAGCTGAAGGCGGGCGGCGCGGGATACCAGTTCATCGTCACGGTGCGGTCGGGCGGGTACGAGTTTGTGGCACCTGCCGTCCTCTACAGCGGTCATGCTTAGGACGTTTTGGCCAAGGTCCGTTCTGAAACAGGTCTTGGTCCTGCTAAGCCTCACCGGTGTGATCATGATGAGCGCTGCGGCCCTGGGCGGCTTCTTGTTGCAGCAGTCTTTTGACAAAAGCCCGACGGTGATGATGACGTTTGTGAACGCCATGACCATCGCCAAGTTGAACGAAACGCCTGCCTTGGAACGCCCGGCGATCTTGGCCGCGCTAAAGTCCGGGAACACGGAGTTGGACCTGGAGCCTGTGCCGTCAGGCTCATTGCCGGATCGTGGTTTGAAAGCTTCTAAGCGGCGTCATGGTCCGTTTGCATTGGGCGAAGTTCTTCCCGGCATCGAGCTGGTGCATGTGGAGGGCAGGCGCGGCACACCGCATTATCTGTACTTCCGGCTGCAGGACGGTGACCTCGTGCGGGCGGTTTGGAACCGGTCGGGAGAACCGTTGCCACCCGGGCCGTGGCGCTCCATCATTTTCGTTTGTGTTTTTGTCGCGCTTGCCTTCACCGGCCTGATGTTGTGGGCCATTCGCGGAGTTGTGCGGCCGATGGAGGATCTCGCATCCGCCGCCGAGGATTTCGCGAAGCAGGGTGCCGAGCCTGTGCCCGTATCGATTTCAGGACCTGAGGAAATCCGGACGGCCGGTGAGGCATTCAACCGGATGCAGCTGCAAATCCAGGATTTTGTCAGCAAACAAAGGCGGACGCTGGCCGCCATCAGTCATGACCTTCGCACCCCGCTCACGCGGTTGCGTCTGCGTCTGGACCTTCTGGAGGAGGGGGAAATCCGGGACCGGAGCCTGGCGGACCTCGATCTGATGGACCAGCAAATCACACAGGCGCTCGCCTTTCTGAAAGGGGGCAACAGCAGCGAGCCGCTCGTGCGGACCGATGCTGCAAGTCTGCTGCAGGCGGTCGTGGATAAGTATTCCGAGACCGGGCTGACCGTACAGCTGGAATGTGAAACCGGACTGGCCATCATGGTTCATGTCAACGATTTCATCCGCGCACTGTCCAACCTGATCGACAATGCCAACCACTATGCCGACGGGGCCGATATCAGCCTGAGTAGCATGGACGGATTTTGCCAGATCGATGTCCGCGACCACGGCCCGGGGATTGCGGATGAGGACAAGGCGCGGCTTTTGGAGCCGTTCGAACGCGGTGACCTTGCCCGGCAGGTACGCCAGGGCACGGGGTTCGGCCTTGGCCTTGCGACTACAAACGCAATTGTCGAGGCAATTGGCGGCAGTGTGGAGCTGCTTGATACAAAGGGGGGCGGGCTCACGGTTCGCCTGCGTTTGCCATTGGCAAAGGCGACCTGAAGGACATCAACGCTGGTCAACACCGCAAAAGACCGGAGAAAGTCTCTCCACCGCTTCTGAGCATAGGTCTTACAGCTCAATGCCCTCTTCCGGCTCGATGTCCATCAAAAGGAAACGTTCCTGGATAAACGGGTGGATGGAGACCGCTTGGCGCAGGGCTTTTTGGCCCAGCCGGACCCGGCCCTGTTCCATCAGGATCCGGCCTTTGCCGGACAAGGCACCGAAATGGCGCGGCTCCAGCCGAAGCACCTCATCAAGATCCTGAAGCGACCTGTCGGGACGTCCTTGCAGGTAATAGACAAAGGCGCGCTGGTTCCACGCTTCCGCGTAATTTGGCGCGAGTTCTATCGCCTCATCCAGATCCGAGAGCGCGCCTTCATAATCCGCAACACGCCGTTTCGTCATGGCGCCGCGCACAAGGGACTCGATTTCCGGTGTTGGAGCTGCCGAAATCCAGGTTTCCCAGATTTCCGCTTCGATCGCGCGGGAGTCTTTTTCGGTCTGCGCGTCTTTCAGGGCCTTGAACAAACGCTCGTCAGGGAGGTTTTGTGCCCCCGCCGGGAGGGCCAGGGCGATGACCAAGGCGAAGGCGCATAGCATGAAGAAAAGTGCGCGGCCTGCGCGAAAGTGAGCGATAAATGCCATGAAGCCTCCCAGGTCTTTCCAATTAAACTAGGTCATGCCGGTGCCGTGGCCAGCCGCAGGGCAGCAATTGAAAAGAGGCGGGGCAGCATTTCCGGAAAAGCTCTGGTCCGGCAGGTGGCTTGGCGCTATACCGCTCGCTCAAACTTTGACGCGTTTTCCAAAACGCGGTCGAACCCCAAAGGGCCGGTACATGAAGACCATCCGCGTGCGGATCACCGCAGAAGAACTGGAAGCCAAGAGAATTTCTGACATCCTTGAACGCGCGTTTGAGGAGGATGGCTATCCGGTCACGATTTATGAATTCACGCCGGATGGAAAGATTTGGGCCGCTGAAATATTGTTGTTCGACATGGAGCCGGAGGACGCGATTGCGACTGTCCGGGACCGGGTCGGCGCGGATGCCTTTGCAGCGCCGGTCGAAGCAGAAGCGCTTCCGGATATCAACTGGGTTGAAAAAAGCCTGGAGGGTCTGAAACCTGTTCTCGCGGGCCGTTTTCTTGTTCATGGCGGGCATGACAGAGACAAGGTACCGGGCGGCGCAATCGGGCTGGAGATCGAGGCAGCGCTTGCCTTTGGAACCGGCCACCACGGCACAACGGCCGGCTGCCTAGAGGAGATCGACCGGCTCTTGTCCATGCGCGAGTATCAAAGCATTCTGGACCTGGGGACCGGAACCGGCGTGCTTGCCATTGCCGCTGCCCTGAAAGCCCGGCAGAGCGTTCTGGCAACCGATATCGATCCGGTTGCGACCAAAACCGCGCTTGAAAATGCCCGTTTGAACGGTGCGTCGCATCTAGTGCAAGGCTTCACCGCCAACGGAATGCAAGACCGGCGCTTCTCACTTTACGGGCCGTTCGACTTGGTTATCGCCAACATCCTGGCGCGTCCGCTCATGAAAATGGCCAAATCCATCGGAGAGCAGATGACGCAGACGGCCACCTTGGTCTTGAGTGGTCTACGTGTCGAGGATGGCCCGAGGATTCTATTCGCCTATGGCTGCCAGGGCTTTATCCTGGACCGCCGCCGGGAGAAGGACGGCTGGCTGACCTTGACCCTGGTTCGCGGCCGGAAACACGCTTGATCCGGCACGCTCCTACCCGAACAAGCAAAAAGGCCTGACAGATCCACTCTGTCAGGCCTCTTTTATACGTGATTTAAGGATGCCGCTGCGGTCGCTTAGAAGGCGCTTGTAGCAGCCCCTTCGCGCTCAATCTGCGCACGATCATAGCCGTGTGCGGCCAAGGTCGCGTCGTCCAAAGACAGCAGGTAGCCGTTGACATAGCGGCGCGCTTGAACGGTGCGGGCTTCGATCATGCGGTCAAACGCACGGCGCATGAAGCCGCTGGAAGCGCTGGTAGAAGTTCTCGTTGCGATGGTCATCGTCACAGTCCCATTTGAAGTTTCAAGAAGCTTCCCTAGGGAGGAACGTCTTTCTTGTTTGATTGACCAGAATATGGAGGGATCCCAACGCATTAGGTAGGCCAAATGGCGCATGTCAGCCTTGCATATTCCGCATGTGCGAAGTCATAATGTTGCAGCGCACTCATTCCTTTGGTTGAAATTCCGGTGTCCGGCGGCACGAAACGTCTTGATCCGCACAATCCGTCAAATTACCGTCTGCGCCATGTTTCAGACATTCGAAGATCTTAGCGATCCCTCCTGCGGGGCGCCGCATGCAGCGCTTCTCAGGGCCGAACTTACCCGCCGCGGCCTAGATGGTTTTCTAATTCCAAGAGCAGACGCGCATCAGGGCGAATATGTCCCGCCGCATGACTGCCGTCTGCAATGGCTGACGGGGTTTACCGGGTCTGCTGGCATGGCCGCCGTTCTTGGCAGGGACGCTGCAATCTTTGTGGATGGGCGCTACACCATTCAGGTCCGCGATCAGGTTGATATGTCTGTGTTTCCAGCCCAGCATCTAGTCAATGAACCAGTCACGGACTGGCTGGCCACGCATCTTCAGCCTGGCCAGAAACTCGGCATTGATGCAATGTTGCACACCGTGCGTGAGGTCCGCCGTCTCGAAGACGTGTGCCGGGAAGCGGGGGCGGAGCTGGTGAAGCTTTCAGACAACCCGCTGGACGCTGTTTGGGAGGACCGGCCGGAGCCACCGCTGGGTGCGGTTGAGCTCTATCCGACGATAAATTCCGGTAAGGATGCCACGCAGAAGATTGCCGAAATACAGGAGATCCTGCGGGGTAAAAAGGCTGATGCCTGTGTTCTGACACAGCCCGATTCGATCGCCTGGCTCTTCAACATCCGCGGGTCTGATGTGGGCCATACGCCGCTGCCCCTGTCCTTTGCCACTTTGCCGGCCGATGGCAAACCGGCCCTTCATATTGACGGCCGTAAGCTTTCGAATTCCGTTCGGGACAGCCTGTCGGAACTGACAGATATTGTGGAGCCGTCCGCCTTCATGTCCGGCCTTGAAACATTGGGCAAGACAGGCGCAAGCGTTCTGATCGATCCGTCGCTGGCCGGTGTTGGCATTGCCGACGCCATCACCGCGGCAGGTGGCTCCCTCATCGAAGCGCAAGACCCGATCCTTCTGCCCAAGGCAGTCAAGAACACGGTCGAGCTTGAGGGGGCACGAGCGGCCCATATTCGCGATGCCGCCGCCTATATCAACTTCCTGTGCTGGTTTGATGAAGAGGCGCCGAAAGGCAATCTTGATGAAATCGGTGCTGCGGAAAAGCTGGAAGATTTCCGCCGCCAGACAGGTGCCTTGAAGGACATCTCTTTCGACACGATTTCCGGTGCGGGCCCGAATGGCGCGATTTGCCATTATCGGGTAAGCCGGTCCAGCAACTTGAAGATTCCGGTCGGAAAGCCTTATCTGATCGATTCCGGTGGCCAGTATATCGACGGGACCACGGACATCACCCGTACGCTTGCGGTCGGCAGCATGACCGATGAGATGAAACGGCACTACACGCTGGTGCTCAAGGGGCATATCGCCATTTCGACCGCCAAGTTTCCGGCCGGCACAACCGGGGCACAGCTTGATACGCTGGCCCGGATCGACCTCTGGAAGGCCGGTCTGGATTTCGACCATGGAACGGGTCACGGTGTTGGGGTCTATCTGGGCGTCCATGAAGGACCACAGCGGATCGCAAAGACCGGAACGCAGCCTCTGGAAGCCGGTATGATCCTGTCGAACGAGCCCGGATATTACCCCACGGGTGAGTATGGTATCCGGCTGGAAAACCTCGAGATCGTGACTGAGCCGCGCGACATCCCTGGCGGCGAGCGGCCGATGCACGGGTTTGAGACCATCACGCTTGTGCCGATGGATTTGCGTCTGATTGATGGGGCGCTTCTCACTAAGGCTGAGCGCGACTGGCTGAACACCTATCATGCGCGCGTTTATGATTCTATCGGCCCGCTGGTCGGAGAAAAAGAGCGCGCATGGCTGGAGAACGCGACGCGGGCGATTTAATGTAAAGCACGGGCGCTGTTGCGAAATGGCTGCAGCGCCCCGGTTTATTCGAAACGGTTTTAGGCGGCTGCACATGCGGAGCGCGGATATCTTGAAAATGCCCTGGTTCGCGGCCGAGCTCGCGACAGGGGCCAAGTCATTTTGCGACAATCCATTGATCGGAAGTCGCCGGCTGAATGAAGCTGGCTTGCATGTGCGGCGCATTCAGCTGGCAGAGCGACTCGCGGACAGCCGGCGCAGGCGCTTGGCGCATCTTGTGGATGCACAAGGCCGCGACGCCTATGCCCAGGACGGGTTCATCAAGACCGGCAACGTACTCTCCGCGGAGACGCTCGAAGGTGCCCGCCACGAAATCGAGACGACCCGGTTCAAGGCCTGGGACATGCGTCAGGGGAACGCGGTTACCCGGTTCATTCCCCTGCCGCCGAATGTCTTGAAGAACCTTCCGTATCTGCGGGCAGCCGTGTGGAGCAAACCGTTCCAAAACGGCTTGAGATATGTGGGGTCAACCAATGGCGATCCGCTTGTCTATCTGCACATCGTCATGACCAATCCAGGTGCAAAACGGCGGGCGGATCCGCAAACGGCCTTCCATTCCGACACCTTTCACGCGACCGCCAAGGCGTGGCTGTTCTTCTATGACATTGATGATCGTGAGGGACCGTTCACCTATATTCCCGGCTCGCACCGGCTCACGCCGCAGCGGCTGGAATGGGAGCGCCAGCAAAGCCTGATTGCAGCGGATCACGAAAACCGCCTGCATGCGCGGGGATCGTTCCGTCTCCCGGCGGATCAGGTACGGGCAATGGGATATGACGACCCGGTTCGCTTCTCGGTGCCTGGAAACACGCTGGTTGTGGCCGATACGCATGGGTTTCATGCAAGGGCCGCTAGCGACAAACCATCTGTCCGTGTGGGGCTTTACGGCTCTCTCCGCCGCAATCCATTCCTGCCGTGGACGGGATTGGATGTCTTCAATCTGCCCGGTGTGCGCGGCCGGCAAGCGCGGATTTTCGTCGGCCAAAAAGACCTTGCGACCCGCATCAAGGGGCGTCCGGTGTCGCATCGGTATGCGGGCGAAGTTTTACCGACAGAGCCGTCAAAGTTTTAAGGCGCACGCATCGCGATTGGCCTCCGGCCATTCAAACCGGATCGGGCCGGATTATTCGTGTTCTTCCTTTGTGGCCTTGATCAGGGCTGCATTGAAATAGCGCAAGCCCCTGACATGGCGCGCGATCCCTATAATGCGTGTCGCATCGCCGTGGCGGACGACCGGCAGACTGCCTTTGCCGCAGGAGTCGAAACTTTTGAGCGCGCTTTCCAGACTGTCGTTTTCATGAAGGTAAGGGCCATCGGTGCCCGGATTGAACACCCGGTCTTCCTTTTTCTCAGGCGGTGGGTCCATGAATTCCCGGACCTTGACCGTATAGCTCAAATGCCGGTGTGTGCCTTCATTGACGAAGCAGCCACGCATGCCCAGCTGCCAGTGGAAGTAGGATTTTCCGTGGACAGCCTGGGTGAGGCCGGTTGCGATGGAAACGGCCAGGAGCAGCGCAATCGACAGGGCATAGCCGCCGGTAAGCTCGAACACGATTACAGTTGTAGACACCGGGGCTCCAAGCACGGCTGCTGCCACGGCGCCCATGCCCAAAATGGCATAAAGACCATGACTGGACGCCATTTCCGGAAAGGCCGAGGCTGCGATCAATCCGAATGCGCCCCCAGTCATGGCCCCCAGATAAAGGGCTGGCGAGAAAATTCCGCCGCCAAACCGGGAGGCAAGCGTGATTGCTGTTGCCGCGGTCTTGAGGACCAGAAGAATGAGCATGGTTGAAATCGCCAGCTCCTGTTTCAGAGCCAGGTCAGTCGCCTCATATCCGACACCAAGCACCGCCGGGTAGAAAACGCCGATGGATCCGACTGCCAGCCCGCCAATCACGGGACGGAGCCACAAGGGCATGGTGATGTTCCGGGCTGTCCAGTCCGTGCCGATCAACGCGAACTGAAAAATGATTGCGACGAGTGCGCAGGTCAGCCCCAGAAGGGCGAAGGCCGGAATTTCCCAATAGGACGTAATCTCGTAGAGCGGGATTTCAAAGGCCGCGACGTCGCCGAAATAGAGGCGCGCCAGCAGCGTTCCCATGACCGAGGCCAGGACGATGGGGACAAATGCCGATACGGCATAATGGCCAAGCACCACTTCATGGGCAAACAGAACGCCCGCAATGGGGGCGTTGAACGAGGCCGAGACGCCGCTGGCAACCGCACAGCCCAGAAGAACGCGCCTTGCGGAATCCGGCAGGTTGAACTTGGACGTGACAGCGGCGCCTAAAGTGGCACCAAGATGCACCACGGGGCCCTCCCGTCCGGCACTTGCGCCAAAGCCGAGGGAAAGCGCCGTTACCAGGGCAGACCAAAGCCCGGCTTTCAATGGGAGCCCGCGTGCTCCGTAGGCCCGTGCCTCAATGACGTCCGCAACGCCGCCCGCCCGCTGATAGGGGTGGTACTTGGTCAGAATCCATCCAACGAGCAGCCCGCCGAAAACAGGGGCGAGCATGATCAGCCACCACGGCTGCATAAAGGCTGCCTGAATGGTCAGTTCCGTTTCGGTACCAAGCCAGGGCAGCTGAAACAAGCCGATCAGTTTGCGGAACGCGATGGCAGCGGCCGCGACGAGCAATCCAATGACTATTGCCAAGCCCCAAACGATGTGAAGACGGGCGGCACGGTACTGGCGAACGTTGGGCGTTATCCAGCTGACGAGGATCTCGGGAAGGTGGCTTGCCGCTTCAATTATCTTGCGCATGGGCTGGATCGGTTGGCAGAAGGTTCTGAGGACAACAGTTTCACGCGAGTCGAGACGAAAGAACAGCCCAAGGACCGTTCGAGCCGATCAATTCACGGAATTACTGTCAGTATTGACGATATTTAGGCCTTTGCCGGGATCTCAATCTTCCGCCCCGACCGGTCGGGGAGCGGCAATGTGCTGTGCGCCTTCGCCAGAGCCTCCAGATTGGTGATGATGTCGCCGGGCCAGGGCGAGACCTTGCGGGCTGCCATGTCGACATGAAGGCTCATCTGTTCCGAGGTTGCTGACAGCCAGCCTTCCTCCGCATGACGGAGTTCCTGGAAGAAGTGAGCACGCTTGGAATCAAATCCGATCAGCTGCAAGGAAACGGTCACCGGCATCCCGGCGCTGAGCTCGCGGACATAGCAGACGTGGACCTCGGCCGTGAAATAGGAGGCATTGCGGGTTTTGACGTAATCGGACCCGAGCCCCAGCTTCTCAAAAACCTCGTCGACAGCGGTATCGAACAGAACATTGTAATAGGCCATGTTGAGATGGCCGTTATAGTCGATCCAGTCATTCTTTACGGTCATGACCGAGCTCTTGAGCGGTTCTGCCGTCAAATCTGTCGTCATTCCAGGTGTCTCCCGTTCTGTTGCTATCGTCCGGTGGGCCTGCGACCGGAATGCCTTTGACCTTTTCGCGTCTGGCTAACATATTCAATCAAAACACGCAGCGGGTAGCCCGGCGTACATAAACTTGGAGGAGTTCGATTGGCGGACACGGCAGAAATTGCGCAAGCAGCATCGCCCAGTGAACATGCGGGTGAGGTGATCCAGCATTTGAAAAACCGGTTCGCGGACCGTTGCACAACCTCAAAAGCGCTGCGCGAGCAACATGCCCATACCACGACTTGGCTTCAAAACCAGCCTCCGGATGCTGTTGTCTTTGCCGAGTCGACGCAGGAAGTCGCCGAAATTGTAAAGCTATGTGCCGAATTTGGGGTTCCGGTCATTCCTTTCGGGACAGGGTCCTCTTTGGAAGGTCATGTGAATGCGCCCCTTGGCGGTGTATCGATTGATGTATCCCGCATGAACCGCGTTCTGGAGGTAAATGCCGAGGATCTCGATTGCCGTGTCGAGGCCGGGGTTACCCGGAAGCAGATCAATGCGGACCTCAGGGATACGGGGCTGTTCTTTCCGATTGATCCGGGGGCGGACGCAAGCCTGGGCGGTATGGCGGCGACCCGTGCATCGGGCACGAACGCGGTGCGTTATGGCACCATGAAGGATGCTGTGCTCGGCCTGACGGTCGTCACCGCTGATGGGCGGATCATCAAGACCGGGGGACGGGCGCGCAAATCCTCCGCCGGATATGATTTGACCCGGCTTTTTGTAGGATCGGAAGGAACCTTGGGCGTCATGACGGAGCTGACGCTGCGCCTTCACGGACAGCCGGAGGCGATTTCCGGTGGTGTCTGCCCGTTTCCGGATGTGCACGCCGCTTGCAATGCGGTTATTTCGACCATCCAGATGGGAATTCCGGTCGCGCGGATCGAACTTCTCGACAGCTTGCAGGTCCGGGCCTGCAATGCCTATTCCAAGCTGGACCTTGAAGAAACACCCACGCTATTCCTCGAATTTCATGGGTCTGCGGCCGGGGTGCGCGAACAGTCCGAAACCTTTTCCGATATAGCGGCAGAATATGGCGGCGGTCCTTTCCGCTGGGCAACGGCGCCGGAAGACCGGACCAAATTGTGGTCTGCCCGCCATGATGCCTATTGGGCGGGAAAGGCTCTGAAACCGGCGGCCGATATCATGGTGACGGATGTCTGTGTTCCGATTTCCCGGCTGGCCGATTGTGTCACGGACACGGCCGCCGATATTGCCGAGACCGGCCTTCTTGCGCCTATTGTCGGGCATGTCGGCGACGGCAACTTCCATGTGCAAATCCTGACGGATCGAAGTGATGCGGACGCGGTTCGCAAGGCAGAGGCGTTCATCGGCCGGCTCGCGGAGCGTGCGATAGACATGGGCGGTACCTGCACTGGAGAACATGGCGTTGGTCAGGGCAAGCAGAAGTATCTGCGCCGCGAGCATGGCGAGGGTCTGGAACTGATGCATGCCATCAAACAGGCGCTGGATCCGCACAATGTGATGAATCCGGGCAAGATCCTGCCGCAGTCATGATATTGTATCGAATCAGATCAATAAGCGACGGTGCCGGCAACATCGTGCAGGCTTCAGGACTGCGGAAAAAGCCAGCTGATCTGAGTTTGCGCTGCAGCAAACATGCTGTAATTCTAACCGGGAATTTGACCGGTGGCATTGGAGAGCAAGGAGACTTGGCCTGAACTCCGTCTACATCACCTTGGGAATTTCGGTCATTCTGGTGCTGGTGGCAGCGCTGGTCGGGCCGTTCTTTGTCGATTGGACCGTTTACCGCTCGACCTTCGAGACCTATGCGGAGCGGGCGCTGGGCCATAAGGTGACGGTGTTGGGCGAGGCGGATCTGCGCTTGTTGCCGGCGCCATTCGTGCGCTTTTCGGATGTGCGGGTTGGCCCGGCCGAGGACCCGCTGCTGGTGGTGTCGCAGTTTGATATGCGAATCGAGCTGCCACCGCTTCTCAAGGGCGAAATCCGGGTCATGGACATGCAGCTGGAACGGCCGCACTTGTCTTTGTCTCTCGATGAGGAGGGGCGTCTGGACTGGCTGACCGCCATGTCAACGGACGGGGCGCTGGCAAAACTTGCTCCCGAAGACCTTGCTTTCGATCAGGTGAGCATCCGCGACGGCGCGCTGACCATCGTTGATGCGCGTTCTGAAGAAACGCACCAGATCGACAACGCAAATCTTTCTGTCAGCGCACGCACGCTGGAGGGACCTTTCAGGGCGACCGGCAGCCTGACGGTTGAGGGCGCTCCCTACAGTATCAGTCTTGCCACCGGCCGGGCCCAGGCAGGATCGGATCTTCGGGTTAAGGGCGAGGTGACCCCAACCCAATGGCCTGTGAATTTTACCTTTGACGGATTACTGGGCCAGGCGGATGCCGCGCCTGAATTTGCCGGGTCGTTCGGCCTGAACTCCATTGCACTTGACGAAAATGACCCTGGCCGCTGGACCGCAGAAGGCGAGTTTCTCGCCTCGATTTCCGAAGTCGCAATTCCGGCGTTCGAATTCCGGTACGGTCCTGACGACAAGCGTCTCAGTCTCACTGGAAACGCCGACCTTGTCTATGCCGGGAACAAGCGTTTCGAGGTGCGCGCGAACTCCAATCAGGTCGATCTCGACCGTTTGCTTGGTGGCGGTCCCTCCGAACCGATCAATGTGGCGGCTGCCGGTGATCAACTTGTCCAGGCGCTTCAATCTGTTCCGCTTCCTCCGATCGACGGCGTTATCTCTTTCGATGTTCCCGCCGTCGTGGCCGGGGGCGGGATTGTCCAGAACGTGCTTCTCGATCTTGAGACCATGCTTGGCGGATGGCGGGTTGCCCGCCTCGCCGGACGGTTGCCGGGCAGGACCGTGGTCGCGACACAGGGCGATTTCGGACTGGAGCCGGACCTGACCTACCGGGGGGCATTTTCCATCAAATCCGAACAGCCCGGCTCTTTCATCAGCTGGGTCAGGCAATCAGGCACCGGATCGGTGGTCCTGAAGCCGGTTGCCTTGGAAGGCCGGTTGAACCTTGCAGCCGATGGTGCTGCGGTCGACAATCTGCGGGTGACTTTGGCCGGGGCGGAAGCACGGGGTGGTCTCGCCTACCGGCGTCCGCGCACTGGCAACGATGTGTTCTCCCTCAGCCTAGATGCTGATCGCCTCAACCTTGATGAAATCGAAAAACTCGCCGGTCTCGTTCAGCCTGAAAAGGGCGCGGATGACGAGGCAGATCAGCCGTCGGAGCTTGATGTTTCCTTGCGCCTGAGGGCACGGGAAGTGTCCGCGCGCGGCGTGGACGGGAAGGGATTGACCCTCGAGGCGGAATACACAGACGGCGGGGTCCGGATTGATCGTCTTTTTGCCGAGGATCTGGCCGGGGCCCGTTTTGATGTCAGCGGTCAAATCCGGAATCTTCTATCCACGCCGGAAGGGGCCATCAGCGGGACGCTGGATGCGCGGGATCTGTCTGGCCTGGTTGCGCTCGTCGGGGGGGCTTTTCCGGGCTCAACGCTTGCGGCGCGGCTGGAGCAATCTGCGGCCAATCTGGTTCCGGCCCGGTTTGAAGCAAATCTGCAGGCTTCCGCACTTGGTGATGAAACAGACTTGCAACTCGACCTGACCGGTTCCGCCGGCGGTACCCAGACATCGCTTTCTTTCGGGCTGAATGGCCGGGTGGACGAGTGGCAGGAGGCCGATCTTGATCTTGCCCTGGCAATGGCCGGGCCGGATGGCAGCCGTGTTCTTCAGCAACTCGGCCTGGATGTCATCCCGGTTGACACGATTGGGGCAGGAGATCTGTCCGCCGCGCTGACCGGAACACCGGCAAAAGGCCTTGCCGTTGATCTTGCGACACAAATTGGCGGAGCACGCCTGGAGGCGCAAGGCACCGCCAAACTGGCGCCCGGCGAAGATCCTGAAGTGCGGCTCGCGGTGAAATCCAGCGCGGAAGACCTCGTCCCGGTTGCCCTGATGAGTGGGCGTGTTCTGCCGATCCTGGGGGGGCAGCTTTCGGCTTCCCTGTCCTTTGATCTGGAAAGCATTGGCGATGCCGTTGAGATAAATTCGATCTCCGGTCAGATTGCGCAGACGTCTTTCACAGGCGACCTTGCGGGCAATCTCGATCTTGTACCCGGAGAGCAGAACCGTCGTGTAACGGGTTCCCTAGCAATCAATCAGGCAGACCTGCGTACCCTTTCAGAACTGGTTTTGGGGCCGGATCAATGGGCATCGCTTGGCGATGGGACGAGTTCCTGGCCGACGGCCCCGTTTGGCGCCCCGCTTCTGGATGGCTGGGACCTCACAATCGGGCTCACGGCCGACACGCTGTTGGCGGATGACGATACTGCGCTTCAAAATGCAAAGGCCGAGTTCCGGCTGACACCAACCATGATGCGTCTGGACGGGCTCGCTGGAGCCTATGCCGGGGGCGCACTTCAGGGAGCCTTGTCGATCCGCCGGACGGAAGCCGAGGCGGCTGTGTCCGGCCGGGTCAAGCTCGACAATGCTGATATCCGGCAATTGAGCTGGCGCCGGGCCGGCCGCTCGGTCGCCTCCGGGTCGCTGGACGTGTTCCTGGAGTTTGAAGGCGTTGGGCGGTCCATTTCGGCGATGGTCTCCAGCCTGAATGGCGGCGGGACGTTTTCCATGTCGGAGGGGGACATCCGCGGCCTGAATCCGCAAGCGTTTCCGCTTGTCATCCGGGCGGTGGATGCGGGTCTGGACCTGCGGGATGAAAAGATCGAAGAGGTGTTTGTCAGCCACATGGCGGCAGGAACACTACCGTTCAAGGCTATTGACGGCACCTTGACCCTTGTCGGCGGGCGGTTAAGTGCCCGGAACGTGGTTGTGGACGCGGAACGTGCCGAGGTGTTCGGATCTGCGGAAATTGATTTTTCCGACCATGAGCTGGATGCCGATTTTGCGCTCAAAGTCGATCCCGGCGAAAATGCTGTTACCGGCGCCGAACCGCAGGTGGGGCTTGTTTTTCAGGGCCCGCTCGATGCTCCAATCCGCCAAGTCGACATTACGCCCTTCACCGCTTACCTCACCCTGAGGGCTTTTGAGCAGGAAGTGGAACGGGTGGAACGCCTGCAAGCCGAAATCCTGGAACGGGACCGGCTCTTGCGGGAACTCAACCGGCAGCAGGAAGCGCGGGCCCGTCAAGCCCGCCTTGCAGCTGAAGCAGAAGCCGAAGAACAGCGGCGCTTGGAAGAGCTGGAAAATGCCCCGGACACTTCTGGCCAAGAGCAGGAAAACTCCGCGCGCCCGCAGGAAACACAGCCGCAGCAAGCCGCCAGCCCTGCAGAAGACCAGGCGTCGCTCACAGAGCGTATCCGAGCGGTCCTCAACAGCCAGGAAGAAGCCCCGGTTACCGCGAGTGTTGGAACCCCCGAGACGAAACCCGAAACCGGACTGCCGCCGCTTGAACCGCCGGTGTCTATCGATGACCTGATTTCCCGCGAAATCGGCGTTCCGGCAAACGGCGTTGGCCGTGGTGACGGGCCGTTCGTTCTTCCTGGCGTATCTCAGTAACAGATCAAGCGGGATTTGATTTCCTTGGACGAGCACGGGCCGGACCCGCCAGCCTGTTGCAGCGCCATGTGTCAAAACCGGTCAATGACCTGGCTGATCCCCGGATTGCTTCAGTCCGCTTCGGCCAGCCTTGCTGTGACACGTGCCAGTGCCCAGACCCTCATGGTTGAGGAAAGGGCGTCTTCCGGATCCCGATTGTCGTCGATTTCGGCAATGAGGCTTGCAAGCGATTGATCGCGGATCGCAGTTTCCCGGTCGATGACCTCCCAGAATTCCGGCTCAAGCGCAAGGCTTGTCCGGTGTCCATGGAGGGAAACGGAGCGTTTGATCAGGGGCATGCCGCTCAGCTGCGATCAGGTGGATCAATGAGGGGGGAAACCGGAGCGTCCAGCTTGTGGCCGTCGACCTGTTTTTCGAGCTCCGCGCGACGTCTCCGGGCGGCTTCGCGCTCTTCCTTGCTGCGGCCGTATTTCAAACGGTTATCCGCAGCCGTCTGTTCTTTCTTTTGCCGCTGCTTTTGCTTGCGAGCTTGCCGGAGGTTGATGATTTCAGCGCACATTGGGCCGCCCTTTCAAACACTCCGCTTAGAGCATCGGGCGTTTAATTCGAAACACCCAAAGATGCTTGTTTGTTTCATAGCCGATCAGCTTTGGGCGGTAATCGGGTCCGATTTATCGCCCGCTGATCTCGACGTCAGGTCTTTTTCCGGAAGGCGTCCAGAGGACACGACTTCGCCGCCACCATCGCCTTGGGCGTCCTTTTTCTCCGGCTTTTTGTCACCCTCTTCTTCGTCGGAGTTTGCAGCGTCCGCGATCACTTCCACGTCCGGCTTGTCCTTGGCCTCGTGGTCCTGTTCCGCTTTCGCAAGCTCTTCAACCGCTTCCAGCAGTTCTTCCGGCAGTTCTTCCGCGGTCTTGCCCGGATCAAATTCGAGCGCGAACTGGACGGACGGGTCAAAGAACCCCTTTATGGCCGAATAGGGCACCAGAAGCTTTTCCGGCACACCGCCGAAGGATAATCCGACCTCGAATGCGTGCTCGCCAATGGCCAGGTCCCAGAACTGATGCTGGAGGACGATCGTCATTTCTTGCGGATAGCGCTCCTTGAGACGCGGCGATATCCGCACTCCGGGCGCATTCGTATCGAAAGCGATGTAGAAATGGTGATCACCCGGCAAGCCGGTCCGGCCGACCTCGGCCAGTATTTTCTTCACCGCTCCGCGCAGGGCGTCCTGGATCAAAATGTCGTATCGCAACAGGTCTTCAGACATTGCTTTCTTGTCGAATCTCGCCGGAAATTTCACATATCAGTTGCACATTGACCGTCCGGGCTCAAAAAGAAAAGGCTCTTTTCCAAGTGATACCAGATTAATCCGGATGCTGTCCGGGCTCATAGGCAACGGTTTCTCAAAGCAGATAGGCCATCTACACGGTTTGGGGAAGTCAGTGGAGGCTTCTGTTGCCAGGTGCCTCCGAACCCCGCCTGCCGGTGCTAATCCAGCAGGGCTTTAAAGGACTACCGGCACTGCATTACGCAGCGACAGCGTTGTCCATAGCATAGTTGTCGTTTGCAACTATTAAGAAAGCCCGATAACGGTGGTACAATGCCGAGCAAAAGCACAGTCTTTACGCCCTCGTCGATCCTATTTCGCCCCCGCCGAAACCCATGTGGTTTCAAAAGGTTGAGCCTCATGGGCTTGGGTGGAGGCGCCGGGTACCGCCCCCGGGTCCGATAGGTTTATTGCACTGACCATTTATTGCCATAGCTGGAAAACCAGCGCCCTTGATATAAGACGTTGAATGCAGAATTGAAAGGGCAATCCAGCGGGCCAAGCCCTTTGCCGCCGAAATTCATCCACAAGGCGGGCGGCGGGATCTGGGGAAAATGACGGGCAGGGGCTGTCATTTCCGCCAAAGCTGCCACATTAGCGGGTGATCAAAGTGCGCGATAAAGGGGCTCCGGCGTGCAGCAATATCTCGACCTGATGCAGACGATTTTGGACAAGGGCGTCGACCGCGGTGACCGCACCGGCACAGGCACGCGGTCCATTTTCGGCCATCAGATGCGCTTTGATCTCTCTGAAGGGTTTCCCGTCGTCACCACAAAGAAGCTCCATCTGCGCTCGATTGTTCACGAGCTGCTCTGGTTCCTGGCAGGCGACACGAACGTAAAGTATCTTCAAGACAATGGCGTCAAGATCTGGGACGATTGGGCCGATGAAAACGGCGAACTGGGGCCGGTTTACGGCTATCAATGGCGGTCATGGCCAGCGCCCAACGGACAGTCCATTGACCAGATCGCCAAGCTTCTGGAGATGATCAAGACCAGCCCGGAAAGCCGCCGCCTGATCGTGTCGGCCTGGAACCCGGCCTTGGTGGACGAAATGGCCCTTCCGCCCTGCCATTCCCTGTTCCAGTTCTATGTCGCGGAGGGCAAGCTGTCCTGCCAGCTGTATCAGCGGTCCGCCGATGTTTTTTTGGGGGTGCCGTTCAACATCGCCTCTTATGCCCTGCTCACCATGATGATCGCGCAGGTGACCGGCCTGAAACCCGGAGACTTCGTACATACATTCGGCGATGCGCATCTATATGCCAATCATTTCGATCAGGCCCGCGAGCAGCTCACCCGTTCGCCCCGCCCGTTGCCGGCGATGAAAATCAATCCAGATGTGACCGATCTTTTTGCCTTCAAATATGAAGATTTCGAGCTGACCGGCTACGATCCGCACCCGCACATCAAGGCGCCGATTGCCGTTTGAGTGATCAAGCGGACGCAGTCAGCTTGCGCATTTCTGCAAGAGCGTGGGATTTTGATGCATTGGTTTGCGATGCGATCTCTGGCCTCAGGTGTCCATTGGCATCTGTCAGGTAAAGCGGTTCGAAATCCTTGGCGAATTTTGCAGCCATCTTGTGGGCCGGAGTGTAGGCAACACTCAGCGGCTCGGTGGTTGCGCAGAAGGTGCGTTTCGGTTCACGCCATGTCTGCCGCATTTGACGATATGTGCCGACCCGCATTCCGCCCCAGAACCTGACAATCGGGCCTGCCATGCTGATGAGCGTTTGAAGCCTGTCGAACGAGGCCCTGCGGGACCAGGCGTGCCGGGCCGCGTGTCTTGCAAACGCCATTTTGCGGCCCCGGAATTGCAAAAGATCCGCGAGATAGGGAACGACCTTGTCGAGCGGCTCCTGCGGCCATTCGACCAGCTTCTGGCCGTCGAGGTCCGCCAGCCGCAATTTCGGCATGAGTTTTCCGGACGCCGCCGACTGATTGAAGTGCGGCGTGCCAAGAATCGGGATGGTGAGCGACAACAGCGCCGGAAGCGGCGTTTCTGCATGTTCCAGAAGGCCGTCAATCTGGGCATCGACATCGGCAACCGTCTGCTGGGAGAAGTCGAGCATCATGCCATAATCGAACAGGATGCCGTACTCCGCGCAGAGCTGGGCCAGGGATCTCGGGTCCGAAGAGAGGCTGTGTTTCTTGTTGTAGGTTCGCAAGACCGCCGGATCGAGCGATTCCACACCGGAGAAGAGCGCCCTGCAGCCATTTGCGGCAACCTTGGCAAGGTTGTCCGGGTTCTTGAAGAAGTCACCGGTGACAAGAGCACCCCAGCCCCGGTACTGCCCGCGCCGCCAACGTTCTCCCAAAAGCTCTGTCCGGCGTATGAAATCCGCCCGGTTGCTGCCGTAGAAATTGTTGTCCAGCACCATCAGCATTGAGGTGCGCCCGCCTGCGTCGAGCTGGCGTTCGATATCGGCCGTGGAATAGGGCTGATAGCCGCGTCCTTCACCAGTCAAGGAGCAGAAGGCGCATTTGAAATTGCAGTATTTTGTGGTTTCCACGAACCCCAGACCGAACGACCATCCGGCCAGGTCAAATCGCGGGGCTGGGCTCTCAGCAACACAATCTGAGCCGAAGGTCTCTTCGATCAAGGCCTCGATGGTCTCCACATCGCCCAGCAAGACATGGTCGAAGATCGTGGCGCACAGCTCAGGCAGGGCCCTTGGGATTGGTCCCCCGATGGCCACGGCAACACTTGGATTTGCGTTCCGGAAATAGGCCGAAAGCTGGCGTGCCCGGTCAAAGGCGGCAGTCAATCCGGTCAGGATAACAAGGTCCGGCCAGTCAAACAGGCGCGGATCAAGCAGCGCACCATGATAGACCTCGTCATACACCCTGACCTCAGCCCGAGCCCTGTTTATGTGTCCCGCCAGATAGTAGGGGGCCATCGCACGGGGAATGAACAGGCGCATTGGGGCAGCGCACCGCCACGGGTCCACATAGGCGTTGACGATCAGGATTTTCGGGCGGGCATTCGCACGCGTGGTTTTTATTGTCATTTATGTGCCTGTATTCCCATCAGACCTGATCCAGGCCCGCGAAGATCCCCAGGATGAAGATCGCATAAACGCCTATGATTGCGTGGGAAATGATTGACGGGATGACGCTTCCCGATCTCATGAACAGCCAGCCCCAGAGAAGCGAAGGCGCAATCACGGCCAGCGAAACAATCGGATTGAGATGGGCGTGCAGAACGGCGAACAGTAGCGTGGAAACGAGATTGGCGATCCAGCCGGCTTGGCTGACAACACCGGTAAGGAAGCTTTGAAGCGGCGCCTGAATGGCGCAGCGGATCGCGAATTGCTGGATGAATACCGAAACGAGATAAATCCCAAGTGCCGCCACGAACACTGCTGGTTCGCGGACATGGGTGCCATCGTCCAGCACCAGAAAACTGAACAGGTCCGGAGCCGTTTGCCCTCCGCTTGCCTCAACGGAAATGATGATCCACTTGCCGAGCGTCATGGCGGCGCAAAACGCGAGGGACCAGGCAATACTCTCAATTACATAGCGGCGGCTGGTCCTCAGATTGAGCTTGAGGGCGCTCACGCCGAATGAGGATCTGAGGCCGATGAAAAAGCCGATGACAATCAGTGTCATAAGCGCAATGACCGGCCCGAAATCATAAAAGTGGGCCTGGGCGAGCTTCTGCATCGGCTCGAGCAGCAGCGTAAACACACTGAAGATCGTCAGGACGGCCACGATGAAGCGCCCGGTGGCCGCGCGCTCGCTCTCCCTGTCGGCTGTTTTCTTGAGCAGTTCAACCCGCTCGCTCTCATCGGCGAGCATCACGAGGACGCCAATCCGCTCGTTGGTGGCCTTCTTGTGGAGAAGGGCTGCGCGAACGCTCAGGTGCAAAACCGTGCCGTCTGCACGATCCAGGCTGATCGTGGCCACATGCTCTTTTTCAGGCTGCTGGACCGCCTGCAACACGCAATCTGTGAAATCATCCAGATGTTCCAGCGGAAGGAAAACCTCGGCAATCGTCTTTCCGGTCACCGCGGAAGCGCGCAGCCCGAAAATGGCTTCGGCGCCCGGATTGAACGAGGTAATGATCCCGTGAGGATCGATGGTGATGATGCCGTCGCGGGACGATGCGACAATGTCATCGGTCATCGCGTCCGGAAAGCGGACCAGATTCCGGGCTTCATTTGCATGATCTAAAATGTCGTCTTGCAAGATTTAAAGCCTGGTTGAGTTTACGAGGGCGATAGCATTTTGATCCAAACAGCTTTGACGGCTAATGCCGCTATGCCGGGCGGAACGACCGTTGTAACCAGATCAGTTTAGTCTTGTCATATGGTTACTGGGGTTAATCTTTGGACATGTAGCCGGGAACAGGCGGCCTTTTTCGTTTTTTTGACGGGCAGGCCTGCCGATGGGCTATCGGAACCGGATCCGCTGCGCACAGTGTTGCCTGTTGTCCAGATCGGCGCTATGCCTAGGCCATCCTTCCTTTTTGACGGCTAAGTCATTGTCATCAGCAGCATCTATTCCCCAGGGGCCACGGGCAAACCTCGTTGGCAGCCTCTTGATGGTTTTGTCCATGGGCCTTTTTGCCCTTGAGGACATGTTCATCAAGAAAGCGGCCACCGGATTGCCAGTCGGCGAAATCCTGATTTTGTTCGGCGCGGGCGGAGCTGTCTGCTTCTATGCGCTGGCATTGGTCCGGCGGGAGCGGATTTTCGTTCCCGACGTCCTGTCGAAAACCATGCTGGTCCGGTTTGTGTTCGAGCTGACAGGACGCCTTTTTTATACCTTGTCGCTCGCACTGACCTCGCTCTCATCCACCACTGCGATCCTGCAGGCCACGCCGATCGTGGTTGTCATGGGCGCGGCGCTTTTCTTTGGTGAGACGGTTGGCTGGCGGCGCTGGACAGCGATTATCACCGGGCTCATCGGCGTGATGATCGTTCTGCAACCTGGATCGGACGCGTTTTCGGCGCTGTCCATTCTTGCAGTGATCGGAATGATCGGCTTTGCCGGACGGGATCTTGCCAGCCGGGCCGCCCCGCCCACCATCGGTACCAATGCGCTCGGATTTTATGGCTTCCTGACCCTTATCATGGCCGGCATCGTTGTGGCTCTGTGGGACGGGCACAGCTTCGAGGCTCCATCGGCTCCTGCCGCAATTGCTTTGACTGGCGCGGTCCTGGCGGGTGTCGGGGCCTATGCGGCCCTCATGAAAGCCATGCGAACGGGCGACGTTTCCAGCGTAACGCCATTCCGGTACTCCCGTTTGTTGTTCGGCGTCGGCCTTGGGGTTTTCTTCTTCGATGAAGCCATCAGCCAATCGATGTTGCTCGGCTGCGGTCTGATCGTTGCATCAGGATTGTTTATCCTCGTCAGGGGAAGGAAATCCGCGGTCCGGACACAAAACCTTAGCTGACTTCAAACCACTCCCTCATGCCCGAGGCGGCATGGCCCAGCATGTGGCAATGGATCAGCCATTTGCCCGGATTGTCTGCAACAAACGCGATCTTGACCGTTTCTCCCCGAGTGGTGGTGTAGGTATCGTGCCAGTCCGCGTTTGGAAGCCGTTCCCCATTCCGTTCCAGAACCTGGAAGTGATGGCCATGCAGGTGGATCGCATGGTCAAAAGCGCTGTCGTTCCGGCTTTCAATGAGGAGTGTTTCGCCGCGCTTGGCTGAAAAGAGCGGTGTCTGATCCGTTCCCGCCTTCCCGTTAAAGACCCAAAACTTCCCCTCTTGGATCATCTGGCGCAGATCGTCCTCGCTTTTGCCTTCGCCCATCAGCGAGCGCATCCCCTCCATCGCGCCGCCCGCCATGACAAGTGGAACCACGCGGGCTGTGTCCAGGGAGGGCTCCGGCAGATCGTTTGGGGGCGGCATCTTCAGGGGCTGGTTTTCCGGAGCGGCCGGGCCAACAACAAAATTGGCAAATGTGAAGGGTTGGCCGGTCATTGCTTCAAGGGGGATCGTGCCTGTGGTCTCAGGGCGGATCGCAAGATCCATGCGCTGCGCCGGAGACAGCCTCAAAGTGGACTCGATCCGGCGCGGTGTGCTGAAAGTCTGGCCGTCAAGACCAATGACATCCGCTCCGAAGCGGGAGGGGGCAATCTCCAGAATACGCGAGGCGGAGCTGTTGATCAGCCGCAGGCGATGCCAGCGTCCTTGCTGAAGCGGGATTTCAGGCAGCGATATACCGTTTACGGTGAGCCAGTTGCCCAGCCGTCCGGCGTGGGAGAAGTCATGCCGTGCGCCGAAGTCGTCTGTAATCAGCTGGCCGTCTTCGTTAAGCCGCCAGTCGCTCAGCATCATCGTGATGTCTGCACCGGCAAAGGGATCTTCGTCATCCTCAATGATCAGGGCCCCCGCCAGCCCGCGCGGAACCTGGTTCCAGCTCATGTTATGCGCGTGGTACCAGAAGGTTCCGGCATCGGGTGCGACGAAATCATAATCAAACATCTCACCCGGCATCACTGGGGGCTGGGTCAGGCCGGCAACCCCATCCATGGCATTGTCGATCCGGATACCGTGCCAGTGGACCGATGTCGGCTCTTCAAGCTCGTTCCGGAAGCGCACGCGCACCCGTTCGCCCCGTTTTACGCGGATTTCCGGGCCGGGCAGCATCCCGTTGTAAAGCCAGAGCTCCGACGGCTCGCCATCTGTCCCATAGAGCCGGGCCGTTCCTGGCGCGGCCGTGAGCTCAAAGACGTTTTCGGCTTGTGCCGCAAGCCCCAGGCGCGGGGAGAAAAATGTTGCTCCCGCCGCGAAAGCGGATGATTGCAGGAATGTGCGCCTGTCCATTGTTAGCCTTCCGATAAAACGCATTCGCGCAGGCGGTGTTGGAGGCGGGGCGTGCCAAACCACCAAACTCCAAACGCCTCGTCTGTATCTTATAGGAAGAAAGATAAGGCTTCCCGCCACTGGAAGGTCAAGCGGCCAGGAAAGTGCTTTCTAAAAGCTGCTCTTATGGGTGTTCACCAGCTCCCGGTACCATTTCCCGCTGTCCTTTAGCGTGCGTACCTGGGTGTCATAGTCCACATGGACAATGCCGAACCGCATCTTGTAGCCCTCGGCCCATTCGAAATTGTCCATCAGGCTCCACAGGAAATAGCCCTTGAGCGGAACACCGGCATCAATCGCATCGGCGGACGCCTCAAAATGCTGTTCGAGATAGTCTGTTCGGCGGGTGTCCGGCACGGCGCCGTTGTCCACACCGTCATTGTAGCAGGCGCCGTTCTCGGTGATGTAGACAGGCGGCAGGTCATAGCGTTTGTAGAGATCGATCAAGAGGTCGGAAAGCCCCTTGGCGTCGACCTCCCAGCCGATATCGGTCACGGGAACACCGTCTTTGGGCGGGGTCGCTTCCGCATTTGGATATGCGGCGCCAGCCGCAAAGTCTGCATGGATGCGCCAGGGCGTGTAGTAGTTCAGGCCCCACCAGTCCAGCGGCTGATTGATGACCTCAAGGTCACCATCCTGAATATTCATCTTGTCGCCGAACACGTCCAGGATGTCCGGAGGATAAGCACCGCTGAAGACAGGCGACATGTAGATGCCGTTGTGAAAGGTGAAGGCCCGCTCGGCGGCCGCCTTATCTTCGCCGCTCTCTGTTGCCGGATAGATTGAATAGGCGTTCAACACAGTGCCCATAGGAAGGTCCGGCCGGACGGAACGGGCGGCCTGCACGCCCAAGCCATGGGCCAGATTGAGCGTGTGGACTGCGGCCGCAAACGCGTCAGTGCTTTTTTCGCCCGGCGCATGAATGCCGTACAGATGGCTGAGGTGGCAGATACACCAGGGTTCATTGATGGTTGCCAGAGCATCCATGCGATCACCAAGCCGACGCACCACAATCTCCGCATAGTCGGCAAAGGCTTCGGCGGTCGACCGGGCGGTCCAGCCGCCATCGCCCATCAGCATCAGCGGCAGGTCCCAGTGATAAAGCGTCGGATAGACCTTCAGTCCGCGCGCCACCATGCCGTCAATCAGCCGGTCATAGAAGTCGAGGCCCTTGTCGTTCACCTTACCGCGCCCGTCCGGCAAAATCCGCGGCCAAGCGATGGAAAACCGGTATGCCCCAACGCCAAGGGACTTGATGAGATCGAGGTCTTTTTCCCAAAGGTGGTAATGGTCGCAGGCCACATCGCCGGTATGCTGCTGGAAGACCCGTCCGGGCATCCTTGAGAACGCATCCCAGATGGAAGGTCCCCGGCCATCTTCTTTTGCGGCCCCCTCAATCTGATAGGCCGCCGTTGCAACGCCAAACAAAAACTCCTTCGGCAGTCTGGCCGCCAAATCCTTTGCCGATGTCATGGTTTCTCCGCCGGAAGTCTTTTGGATAGAGGAAAACTGACCGTATTTCTCAAAGCGCTTTGGATCAAGTGCTTTGCACTCTTTCCCTAGCCAAGTCTGAGGAAACACCGAGAATGGAAGCAGGCACTCAGCGCTGGCAGTTGCCTTTTCCCAGACCGGAAAAATCGTGATAGAGGGCTAAGTCAGCGGGCGGCGAATCGAGCCCGTTGTTCTGGCAATGCTGGACGTTAATTCGGAGACGGGAATGCCGGAAATTTTCATGATTGCTGCTGTTGCCCGGAACGGGGTCATCGGCGCGGATAATGACATGCCGTGGACGCTGTCGAGCGATCTGAAGCACTTCAAGAAGCTGACGCTTGGCAAGCCGGTGGTAATGGGGCGGAAGACCTTTCTGTCCTTCGGTGGCAAGCCGCTGCCGGGGCGTCCGCATATCGTCATTTCCCGTGATCCGGACTATCAACCGAATGGTGCGGAAGCTGCAACATCTCTCGATGAAGCGCTACGATTGGCGGGGAAGCAGGCGGTAGCCATGGGGGCCGATGAAATCGCGATCATCGGGGGTGGCCAAATTTACGCGCAGGCCATGCCGCGCGCCGACCGCCTTGAAATCACCGAAGTGGCCGCTGACCCGCAGGGCGACACCCGCTTTCCGGATATTGATCCGGCAGTCTGGACGGAGACTTCCCGCGTTCCGGGGGGGCGAACGGACAAGGACAGTGCCGATTTCACCTTTGTCACCTATCACCGCTTGGACAGCACAGTGAATGCATGACGTTTCCACCCGGCTCACCGGATACTGGTTTTCATTTGAGACCTTGTCGCCGAAGGATCTACATGATCTTTTGAAGTTGCGGCAAGATGTCTTTGTTCTGGAGCAAACCTGCCTTTATCCGGACATAGACGGCAAGGACCCGGACGCGCAGCATTATCTATTGCGCGAGGGGGCGGCAGGACCGCTTGCAGGCGCTATCCGGATGTTCACTGACGGGAACCAAAGTGAGGCCCGCATCGGGCGCGTCGTCATTGCGCAGAGCCACAGGGGGCAGGGACTTGGCCGCGTCCTGATGCGCGACGCAATTGCCGAAGCCCGCCGTCAGATACCCGGCTGTGTGATCCATGTGTCTGCTCAGGCGCACCTTGAAAAGTTCTACCGCTCGCTTGGGTTTCAGACCATATCCGACAGCTACCTGGAAGACGGCATTCCGCATCTGGACATGGCTTCCGGCATCTAGGGCCCGGACACGGCAGGGCTACACTTTCTGACGAAACCCGTCGCCCAAGGCAGAAAAGGCAATCTGTCGCGCCCTAATATACGTGAAAACCCGTAAGCTCTCGGTAATGTATTCTTGACAAAAGCGGGTGCGTCACCCACCTCCGGCACAAGGTATCCGTGCGGTGTGGTGGAGGCGACCGCCGAGGCTTTCCGTTGAAAGCCACCGGTAACCTCCCTATAACCATCGGTGAGTAAGAACGGGCGAAAGCCCAGGTCCGGTAGCTCATGTCAAAAGGCTGACCGGACGTCAAAGAAGGAAGTATTGATGCCTTGGAGCAATCAGTCAGGCGGCGGTGGTCCCTGGAAAGGTGGCGGTAACAATGGCGGCCCTTGGGGCGGCGGAGGCGGAAACGGCAACGGCCCATGGGGCGGTGGCGGTCCGAACCGCAGTGGTGGCGGTGGCGGTGGAAATCCGCCCGACCTTGAAGAGCTGTTGAAACGTACCCAAGACCGCATGAAGACCGTGCTTCCGGGCGGCGGTGGCGGCCTTGGTGCTGCCGGCGTTCTGATTGTTGTTGGCCTTGGCCTCATCGGCTGGCTCGCGACCGGCTTCTACATCGTCGATGAACGTGAGCGCGGTGTTGAACTGGTGCTTGGCAAGGTGGAAAGCCTGACATCGCCGGGCATCAACTACAACTGGCCCTATCCGATTGGCGAAGTCTACAGGCCTGCCGTAGAACAACAGCGCGAGACAACCGTTGGCGTGCAGGAATTCTTCACGAACAGCGGCGCGCTCCGCTCCCAGGAAGTGCCTGAGGAAAGCCTGATGCTGACGGGCGATGAGAACATCGTCGATGTTGGCTTCAAGGTGCTGTGGCGGATCCAGGCAACCAACGAAGGCATCGCGGACTATCTCTTCAATGTCGAAGACCCGGCAACAACCGTGAAAGCGGTCGCGGAAAGCGCGATGCGTGAGGTTGTCGGCGGCTCGAACATCGACTCCATTCTGACCGAAAATCGCGTGACCATTCAGAACGATGTGAACGTGGTCATGCAGAGGACACTGGACGAGTATCGCGCCGGGATTGAGATCACGGAAGTGCAGATGCAGCGCGTTGACCCGCCTGCCCAGGTTATCGATGCATTCCGTGACGTTCAAGCCGCCCGTGCCGATCAGGAGCGTATCCAGAACGAAGCGCAAGCCTATGCGAACCGGAAGATCCCGGAAGCCCGCGGCGAGGCAGCCCGTATTATGGAAGCGGCTAATGCCTACAAGGACCAGACCATCGCCGAGGCGACCGGTCAGTCGCAGCGCTTCACGAAAGTCTATGAGCAGTACGTCAACGCGCCGGACGTGACCCGGGAGCGCCTGTACCTTGAAACTCTGGAGAAAGTGTTGGGTTCCAACAACAAGATCATCATCGACAGCGAGTCTTCGGGATCCGGCGTTCTACCGTTCCTGCCGCTGAACGATCTGAATGGGCGCGGCTCCGGCCAGACAGCCCGCACGGCAGGAGGTAACTGATCATGCGTAGCACGATACTCGCAGTCCTCGTCGGTGCCGTTGTTGTCCTCGGCTATATGTCGATCTACATCGTCAATCCGACCCAACAGGCGCTGGTCTTCCAGCTCGGCCGGATCGTGGATAAGCAGACCGAGCCAGGATACAATTTCAAGTATCCGTTCATTCAGAACGTGGTCTATCTCGACAGCCGCATCTTGAACCTCAATATGCCGCCGCTTGAGCCGATCACTTCTGACAAGAAGCGCCTGATCGTTGACGCGTTCGCGCGGTACCGGATTTCCGACCCGGTCCTGTTCTATCAGCGTCTGCAGAACGTGCAGACGGCCAACCGCCGCCTGTCCATTCTGCTGCAGTCCTCGCTGCGGTCGGAACTTGGCCGGACAAGCTTTGTCTCGGTTGTCCGCGACGACCGTGCCGGCTTGATGGAAAAAATCCGCAATGACGTCAGCGCCAATGCTGCCGAGCTTGGTATTGAGGTGGTTGACGTGAAGATCCGCCGTGCGGACCTTCCGGAGGCGAACTCACAGGCCATTTACGCAAGAATGCAGACCGAGCGTCAGCGGGAAGCAACCGAGATCCGGGCACAGGGTGAGGAGCAATCCCGCCGGATCCGGTCGCGCGCGGACCGTGATGCAACGGTTCTGGTCGCTGAGGCGAACCGGGATTCCGAGATCATCCGCGGTGATGGCGATGCGGAACGGAACAAGATCTTCGCTGAAGCCTTTGGCGCGGATCCTGAGTTCTTTGCCTTCTACAGGTCCATGCAGGCTTATGAGGCCGGATTGCAGTCAGGCGACACCAGCCTGGTCCTGTCGCCCGACTCCAGCTTCTTCCGGTTCTTCAAGGACCCGGCGGGCGTAGGGGCGCCGGTGAATGGCATTGGCGATGACGACAACGGGATTACGACCAGTTCGCCCTCGCTCGCCGCGCAATGAATGAACTCATAACGGCGCTTGGATTGGTCCTGGTCTTTGAAGGTGTTCTTTATGCGCTCGCGCCGGGCGGCATGAAGTCGATCATGCGAAGCGCGCTGGAGACACCGGACCAATCCTTGCGGACCGCCGGACTGATCGCTGCCGCCATCGGCGTATTTATTGTGTGGATCATCCGCGGATAACGAAAAGTTTCAGGGCGGGAGGCGTAAAATCCTTCCGCCCGTTCTATATTTACTGACATCTTCGACCTTTTAGGTCTCTCACCGCAGTCGCAGGACTGGAATGGAGGAGAAAGCTGTATGGCTTCTGAGTTTATCCGCCGCCGAATGACACCGCTGGCAGCTGCCGCGGCTAGTCTTGCATTCGGGGCATTTGTTGTTGCCGGGCCAGTGCCATCCGCCCGCGCTCATGACGGCCACGGCCCTGAATCCGTCGCCGACCTTGCCGAAAATCTGGCGGATGCCGTTGTCAACATTTCTACGGCGCAAACGGTTCAGGGGCGCCGGTCGGTTCCAATGCCGCAGGTTCCGGACGGCTCTCCGTTCCAGGAATTCTTTGAGGAATTCTTCAACCGCCAGCAACAGGACAACGATCAGCCGCGCCGGGTTCAGTCTCTTGGATCAGGCTTCGTCATTGACGGCGAAGAAGGCATCATAATCACCAACAACCACGTGATTGAAGGGGCGGATGAAGTCACCGCGAACTTCAATGATGGCACCAAGCTCGTGGCCGAGGTTCTGGGCACCGACGAGAAAACGGACCTTGCGGTTCTGAAGGTCACACCGGAAAGCCCGCTCAAGGCCGTATCGTTAGGCGATTCAGATGCGATCCGGGTCGGCGACTGGGTGATGGCGATTGGCAACCCGTTTGGCCTTGGCGGCACCGTGACCGTGGGCATCGTGTCCGCCCGGAACCGGGACATCAATTCCGGTCCTTATGACAACTTCATTCAGACCGACGCCTCGATCAACCGCGGAAACTCGGGCGGGCCGCTGTTTGACATGAACGGCAATGTTGTGGGCATCAACACCGCGATTATATCGCCGTCTGGCGGGTCCATCGGCATCGGCTTCGCCATTCCGGCAAAAACCGCCATGCGTGTGATCGATCAACTGCGCGAGTTCGGTGAGACCCGCCGTGGCTGGCTTGGTGTCCGGATCCAGGAAGTGACCGATGAAATCGCCGAGAGCCTCGGCATGGACGAGGCAATGGGTGCGCTGGTCGCCGGTGTGACCGACGATGGCCCGGCCGCGAAGGCGGAGATTGAAGCCGGTGACGTGATCTTGCGGTTTGACGGCAAAGAGGTCGAGGCCATGCGTGAACTGCCACGGATGGTGGCGGAGACCGCCATTGGCAAGGACGTTGAAGTGGTCGTTCTGCGCAAGGGTGAGGAAGTCACCATCTCGGTCACGCTGGAGCGCCTTGAAGAAAACGAGCCGGTGAATGCAAGCGCGACGGTCGAAGAAGAAGAGAGCGAACCTGCAGAGACCAGCACGGTGCTCGGCATGACGCTTGCGGTGCTCGACGACGATTTGCGGGCGCAGTTCTCCATCGACGCGGATGTAACCGGTGTGGTCATTACCGAAGTGGAAGCCGGATCTTCAGCGGAAGAAAAGCGGGTCCAGGCCGGTGACGTGATCAAGGAAGTCGCTCAGGAGCCGGTGGAAACCCCGGCCGACGTCGAAGCTCAGATCAAGAAGCTAGACGAAGAGGGCCGCCGCTCGGCGCTGCTGCTGCTTGCAAACCCGACCGGGGATGTGCGCTTTGTTCCAGTTCGGATCGAAGAACAATAAGCTTCTATCTCAACCCGATGCGGAAAAGGGCGCCAAACGGCGCCCTTTTTGATTCACGCTGCTATGGCGTTCATGGTTCGGCCGGATAGGTCAGCTCAAGACGAAATCCGTCTCCGAATATCCCTGGAAATAGAGCAGGGCGGTCAGGTCGCCGTGATCGATGCGGAAATCGGCGGCTGCGGCGACAGCTGGTTTGGCTCTGTAGGCAATGCCCGCTCCGGCCCGTTCGATCATGGCCAGGTCATTAGCGCCGTCTCCCACGGCAAGCGTGTCTGCGAAGCCAATGCCCTTTTCGGCGACCAGGGCTTCGAGACGGTCGCGCTTGGCGTCGCGGCCAAGGATCGGCTCTCCGACTTTTCCCGTTAGCGCGCCATCTTCCTCCAGCAGCAGATTTGCCTGGTTTTCGTCAAAGCCGATCATGTTGGCAATCGCCTTGGTGAAGTGGGTGAAGCCGCCTGACACGAGGGCGCAGTAAGCGCCATGGGCCTTCATGGTCTGGACCAGCGTACGCCCGCCCGGCATCAGCTGGATACGTGTGCTGAGAACCTGGTTGACAGCAGATACGGGCAAACCCTTCAAAAGCCCAACCCGTTCACGGAGGGCCGGTTCAAAGTCGATCTCCCCGCGCATCGCCCTTTCGGTGATGGCGGAAATCTTGTCTTTCAGGCCCAGTTCCGCAGCCAGTTCATCAATGCATTCCTGGCGGATCATGGTGCTGTCCATATCCGCAATGAGAAGCTTTTTGCGCCGGTCCTGGTCCGGCTGAACGAAGATGTCGACCGGTGCATCGCCGATGAGTGCGCGCAGCATTTTATCCGTAGCGCTTGCATCTTCCCCGTCAAAGCGGATATCCGCTGCTACACCTGCTTTGAGTATGATGGGCTCTTCACCTGCTTTCAGGGCTGTGGCCGCCTTTTGAACCAAGCCGCTTTCGACCGCTGGCTGGACCGGAGTGGAAACCAATGTGGCAACGAGGGACATGGGCGAAACCTTGAAAAGCGTGAAGGACAGGACTGTGACGGGGCGCGCCATTCTGATAGCGGGCCCAACGGCCAGCGGCAAGTCGGCATTGTCGCTGGAGCTTGCGGAAAAGCTGAATGGCGTGGTGGTCAATGCCGATTCCATGCAGCTCTACGAGGAATTGCGTCTTGTGAGCGCGCGGCCGAGCCCCGATGAGGAGCGCCGCGTGCCACATCGTCTTTATGGTGTTCTACCGGCGGCAACGCCTTTTTCAACAGGCGCCTGGTTACGCCGGATGGCGCACGAACTGTCTGCTGTTTGGCGTGAGGATGAGCTCCCCATCCTGGTGGGGGGCACCGGGCTGTATTTCAAGGCGCTGACAGAGGGGTTTGCAGAGCTGCCTGAGATCGGCCAAGCAGACAGGGAGTTTGCAAGAGGACTGGCCGCTGAGGCAGGTGTCGATGGGCTTCGGCGCGCGCTTATTGAGGCGGGCGATCCTGAAGGCGCTGCCGCCTGGTCGGATCCGCAGCGGCTCGCAAGAGCCCTGGAAGTCATCCGGGCCACAGGCCGTCCACTCTCTGCCTGGCAAACCGACCATCAGACCGCGCCGCTTCTTGAACCTGAGAGCTGTTGCCGGATCGTTCTGGCGCCGCCGCGCCCATGGCTTCATGAACGGATCGCCCTAAGAGCTGACCTCATGCTCTCAGCAGAGGGTCTTGCGGAGGTCGAAGGCCTTCTCGCGCAGGAGTTGCCGCCGGATTTGCCGGCCATGAGGGCCATCGGCGTTCGGGAAATCGGCTCTTATCTAACCGGGCAAGCCACTCGTGAACAGGCTGTGCACAGCCTCACTGTTGCAACGCGTCAATACGCAAAACGGCAGGAAACCTGGTTCCGGAACCAAATGGCGGACTGGCAACGGATTGATCCGTCATCAGAAATCGACTTGAGCCCGATTCTTGACACGTTCCGCTAGCGGTCCGGCAACCTCTGGCATGTGCGCTGCAGCGAAAGTTTTTCGGTAACTCGTTGTTAATACGAATATAATTCGGCTACCGTTAGCATTATACTTTGGTCTGCCATTTGAATGGCACAATTCAGAGTTAGGGTAACTGCAATGGGGTTGAGGCCCTGTGGGTTTGCCTTGCTGAAGCAAACAGACACAACCAAGGGCGCACGGGAGGACGAATATGCAAACGATATTTCTCGAATGCGGATCGGTTAAGCTCGTTCCCTTCACGGTTACGGACATCGATCTCGTGAAAGCCTTGCATGCGGATCCGTATGGAAACCGCTGCACGGAGTTTTCAACCAACTGCTACGTGGCAGATGCCCGTCAACTCGTCCTGTCGGCGCTTCAAAACCAGAATGATCTTGGACTGGCCAAATGGAAGGCCGTGGACGGGGATGGTGAGTTCATTGGCTGGGCCGGGTTTACGCCCGTCGAGGAAACATCGGAAATCAGGCTGAACTACTGTCTGTACAACAGCAATGGCGACCTGGACGAGGCCCTGCCGGACCGTTTGTGCACAGCGCTGACCGAGTGGTTTTTTGAGAACACTTATTTCTCGCACTTGGTCGCTGTCGTGCGGACCGATAACCGGGCGATGCGGAACGTCGTGTTGAATGCGGGTTTTTACCATCGCGAGAGCCAGGTGATCGGGGGGATGCAGGCCGACGTCTTCCAGATGTTGAGCCCTTCCATGCAAAGCTATTTGATGAGTGCGTAAGGTCACTAACGGACTGGTGCGTTGCGGAGGTATTTAAAAACCTGATCGCCGCGCCGTCCGGATAAGCGGCCTTCGTAATGAAAACGGCGCCTTCCGGCGCCGTCAGACTGCTCACAAACTCTCAATTCGTCATCCCGGACGCAGCATCGCTGCGATCCGGGATCGGTGTGCCTGGGGCGATCAGAATAATGCCAGCAGCATTTTAAGTTTTGTGGCTCTCCGATCCCGGTTCGCGCTGCGCTTGACCGGGATGACCGTGATTGTTTGGAGCTTTGTCATCAAGCGCACGGCGCCTTCCGGCGCCGTTTGTTTTTTGTGAGGGACTGGGGCGTCGGGCGTGTCGTCGTAAACGCCCGAGCCTGCGCGGCCACGCCCCAATCGACCAGCGGGCAGCAGATCAGACAGCCTGCAAGGCACCCGGATTGCTGGCGCCCGTTCTCAGTGCCAGCTTGTTCATGGCGGATACATATGCCCGGGCCGAGGCGACCAGCGTGTCGGTATCTGCCCCCTTGCCGGTCGCGATCCGTCCTTCGGCTTCCAGACGTACCGACACTTCCGCCTGCGCGTCGGTGCCCTCGGTTACGGCATGCACCTGATACAGCGACAATGTCGCCTCATGCGGCATGATCGACTTGATGGCATTGAAAGTCGCGTCGACCGGTCCGTCGCCTGTTGCTTCCTTGGTGATGTGCTGGCCGTCGACATCCATGGTCAAGATGGCCTTTTGCGGACCGCCGGTGCCGGCAATCACGGTCAGAGCAATCACCTTCGCGCCTTCACCCAGGATGTTGATCTCATCCTCGACCAGGGCCTCAATATCTTCGTCGTAGACATGCTTCTTGCGGTCGGCCAAATCCTTGAAGCGCTTGAAAGCATCCTGCAGCGCATTGTCGCCCAGCTCGTAACCCAGTTCCTTCAGCTTGTCGCGGAACGCATGGCGGCCGGAATGCTTGCCCATGACCAGAGAGGTCGCTTTAACCCCGACATCTTCGGGGCGCATGATCTCATAGGTCTCGGCATTCTTCAGCATGCCATCCTGGTGAATGCCGCTCTCATGCGCGAAGGCATTCTTGCCGACAATGGCCTTGTTGTACTGAACCGCGAAGCCCGAGGCCCCGGCCACCATCTGGGAGGCGCGGACCAGGAACTGCGGGTCGATCTGCGTCGCGTAGGGCAGCACATCAGCGCGGGTGCGGATCGCCATCACGATTTCTTCCAGCGATGCATTTCCGGCACGTTCGCCCAAGCCGTTGATGGTGCACTCGATCTGGCGTGCGCCGCCCGCGACACCGGCCAGGGAATTGGCGACCGCCAGGCCCAGATCGTCGTGGCAGTGGACGGAAAAGATCGCCTTGTCCGAATCCGGCACCCGTTCCCGGATCTGGACAAACATGTCCTTGTATTCTTCCGGGGTCGCATAGCCCACGGTGTCCGGCAGGTTGATGGTGGTCGCACCGCACTTGATGGCCGCTTCCACACACCGGCACAGATAGTCTATCGGCGTCCGGGTTGCGTCCATTGCCGACCATTCCACATCGTCGATCAGGTTCCGTGACCGGGTCACCGTATCGGTGATGATGTCCAGGACCTGCTCTTCGGTCTTGTTCATCTGGAACTGCAGGTGGATCGGGGAAGTGGAGACGAAAGTGTGAATACGGCCTTGTGCGGCATGCTTTACGGCTTCGCCGCAGCGGTCGATATCGCCGTGGATCGCACGGGCCAAGCCGGCAATGATGGATTTCTGGGATCGCCGGGCGATTTCGCTGACCGCTTCAAAATCCCCATTGGAGGCGATCGGGAAACCCGCCTCGATAACGTCAACGCCCATGTCATCGAGAATTTCTGCGATCTGCAGTTTTTCCTCCAGGGTCATGGAGGCGCCCGGTGATTGTTCGCCGTCCCGCAAGGTCGTGTCGAAGATGCGGACCTGGTCCTTCTCAGATGGTGCAGTCATGATGTTTCGTTCCTTAAGTGGACCGGGCCGGACGTGTTTTTATGAAACAGGGGTAATCAGCGCGCGATCCGTAATGTCTTGATGCGGTGTGTTTAGTCTCCCCTAAGTGCCCGTTCCGCTATGTGTTAGACGCGGATCAGCCGACGCTCAGGGGCATCTAAGAAGGAGGAGGTCGCTGATTAGGAGGAGGCCGCCGCGCTTGCAGTTTTGCGCGTCGCTTGAAAAGACAATGATGTCGCCTGCCGCGATCATGGGTCTGTTCTGGCCTTTGGTCGTCCAAACGGTTTGTAATTACACTGCCGTGAAACACTAACTGTCCGGTTAAGATCTTTTGTTCTTACGGCAGCTTCTGAAGAGATGCAACCGGCTTTTGCCAAACATCCGCACATCTTGGCGCCCGGTGCCATGGGCGGCCGGTGTGGTGCCGATGCTCTCCGGGGTCGATCAAAGGGCAGGTTCGGACGATCACTTTCCTTCCCCCTTTCAACGGCGGCATTACCCGGGTCCATCGCGGAACTCTCATAGGCGCCAGAACTCCGAAAAGCGCTTTGTCATTGTTAATTTTGTGAGTGTAATTGATCGCGAGGCAAGTAATAGCTTGTTTATCATGCGATTAGGTAATTCGAGCTTAAATAATCTCAGGTCTTTTATTTAAGAAATTCAAAGGGAAAACAGCTTAATCCGATGTCCAGTTCCAACCTTGGGGGATATCATGAAATTTGGACAAATCGTCTCCGCCGCAGTTCTCGCACTTGGCTTGACCACCGCCGCAAAAGCGGAAACGCTCCAGATCGGTGTGGGCGAATGGGCGCCTTATATCGGTGAAGCCTTGCCGGATCAGGGCCTGCACACGAAGCGCGTCATGGATGTGCTGAACGCTGCCGGATACAACGATCTGGAGCTCGTTTTCCAGCCTTGGAAACGCTCCTATGAAGTCGCAAAACGTGGCGATTATGTTGCCACGTTCTCCTGGTCCCATTCCGATGAGCGCGAAGCCGACTTCATTTATCCGGAAGTCCCGCTTGAAGAACAGACTGATGTCATCTTCTACAGCAAGGCCAAACATCCGGACGGCATCTCGGCAACGTCTATTGAGGACATCAAGGCACAGGGCCTTCAGGTCGTCGGTCTTGCCGGCTACTGGTACGAATCCGCCTTGAAAGATGCAGGCGTTGATATCCACATCGTCTCTTCTGAAGACAATGCCTGGAAATTCCTGCAAGCAGGCCGGGCCGATATCATGATTGAAAATGAAGTGGTTGGCGGCCTGTCGGTTGAGAACATCTTGGGCGCGGATGCAAGCGACATCGGAAAAGGCGCCGTGCTGCGGACTGTTCCAATGTATGTGATGTTCAGCAAGGCGCACCCGGAAGCGGAAGCCATGGCAAAAGCATGGGATGCGAACGCAAAATAGGTTTGCTTACCAAAAATATCGGACACTGCATTGAACCCGGTCTAAGGCCGGGTTCTTTTTTGTGCAGCCGGGCTAATCAGCTCCAATCAACGCTGGAGTTGTCATGCGCAAGCAACCCCATCTTGCGCAGTCGTTAAACGAACAGCTCTCCACGGGCGACGAGAGTCGCCTGCCCGCCGATGCGCACCGCATGCATCTTCCCGCCCGTCATGTCGATCTCAAGGTCGATCAGGGACGGCCGGCCCATTTCGAACCCCTGTTCGATCCGGATATGATGCGTTCCGTTCGGAAGATCGTCGTAATAATCGACGACACCGGCAAAGGCTGCGGCCGCAGAACCGGTTGCCGGGTCTTCCATGATCCCCATTTCCGGTGCGAACAGACGCGCATGAAATGCGCTGTCATGGGAGCGGGTTTCGCGGCAATAGACATATGCATCGCTGTGGCTGTGCTTGCCAAAGCCGCTTTTCCACCGGGACATGACCGGCTTGGCCCGGGACAAGGCGTTGAGATCCCGCACGGGCACGAACGTGAAAGGGGGCCCTACCTGGAAACTGGAGGGCGCGTGGTTCTCAAAACCGATATCGGAGGGCTCCAGATCAAGGGCGGCTGCGATGAGTTCGACATTGTGGGTCGGACCGGCCGGTTCGGGGAGCTTCGGGACATCGAATTCGGCAAAGGCAGCAGCGTTTTCGCGCAGGATAACCGCGCACCGGACAGCACCGATATTCTGTTTCAACACCACAACGGCATCCTGTTCGCCGGTGATGTCGCCAAACCGCTCCATCGCCGTCAAAATCGCCGTCCCGACCGTCGGGTGTCCGGCAAAGGGCAGTTCCATTTTGGGCGTGTAGATGCGCATATTCGCCGAATGGCCAGGGTTTTCCGCTGGGAAGACGAAGACGGTTTCCGACAAGTTGAACTCGCCGGCGATCTTCTGCATTTGCTCGTCGCTCAGACCTTCAGAATCCAGAACAACCGCCAGCGGATTGCCAGCAAGGGATTTGTTCGTAAAGACATCCAAGATCGCGTAGCGACGGCCCATCCGTTTATTCTCCCAGTTGAGATTGCAAGTGCAGCCAAAAAGTGACCGGACTTTTGCATTTATCCAATCGTCCCGCCAGTGGTAAGTGCTGATTTTTGGTGAACAAAATCTTTCTCTCCGGCGGCTCTGCTCATGCTTTGGCTGAGGCCTTTTCAAGGAGATGCAAGGCGCAATAGCGAGCATAGGGAACGATCGCAGGATCGTTTAAGTCAGCTGGAGACCGGATGATTCTGACGTCGGATAGTTCTTGTTCTTCGCTGGCCTCGGAATGGGTCAGGATCGACGTCCGCAGCTCGTCTGCCGGGCGGTGGATGTCAAACACTTGGGCAATCGATATACGCGGACCGTCAAAGGCGACCAGAAGACTGCCCGGAACAACATCGTTTCTCTGAAGGCCCGTTTCCTCTTGCAGTTCCCGGTAGATTGCTCCTCTAACATCGACCGATCCGCCCGCGGTCACATCGTCCGGATCCAGATTTCCACCCGGAGGATAAATCTGTCCGGCAGTTGCGGTCCGTTCCGACATGACACCGAACAGCAAGTGGCCTTCCTTTGACCTCAAGATCGCGGATCCGAACAGATTGTGGGTGGTCAGATCCGGTGCTCCCCAATCACGCCAGGTCAAAAAAGCAGCATAGGAGCACTCGGTGCAGGTCCCGTGAAAACGGCCATCGGCGAACGCATAACCGGTCAGCTTCAGGGTGCGGCCATTCCAAAGCAACGGGATACGTTGTTGCGCTGCTTTGAAATAGGTGTCGATCTCTGCCTTGTTTTGCGTTTCAAACGCCCACCCATCCTCTGAAACGGTAAGCGACAGATCCTGCAGCTCATGCACATTGGGCTTTAATCGCTTTTCCATTTCCGGTGCGAAATGGCCGGGCACCAGCTTGCTCGGGATTGTGCCGACGGTTTCAAATCCATGCTTTTCGTAGAAGCTGCCTGCGTGAACATCGCTGATCAGGTAAAGCCGGGACAGGCGGTGCTGGCGGGCATGGTCTTCGGCGCGCAAGAGCAGCAATTTGCCGAGGCCGTTTCCTTGATGATCCGGACAGACGAAGATGTGGTCGATCAGAAGCGTTTCAGCGTCCATCGGCTCGACAGCCAAATATGCAACCGGCTGCCCGTCGCGTTCGGCGACTATGACATGCTGTCCGGCAATTTGGTCACGTGTGACGTGATCATGTTGTTTGATCAGCGCGGCTTGCTCCGGAGTGTATCCCCAGGAAGCCTTGGACCGTTGCATGATATCCGTGAGCGCCTCGGCGTCGGAACGGAGCGCGCGGCGGAGTTTCAATGGCATGGCTGTCCAATCATGCAAGCGTCGAGGGTACTAAAAGCGCACGACTACTCGATAATGAGTATGCGGGCTGGACAGCCGTACCGGGTGTTTATGAAGCTGACAAGGCGGCGCCGTCAGCGAATGAACGTTCCGTTCTGCAGTTCATTGATTGCCTGCGTCAGCTCTTGCCGTGTGTTCATGACAATTGGGCCGTGCCAGGCCACCGGTTCCTTGATTGGCGCGCCGGAAACAAGCAGAAACCGGATCCCGTGATCACCGGCCTGGACCACGATCTCGTCGCCTGTGCCGAAGATAACGAGGGTCCTGTCTCCGGTCTGATCGCGGATTTTCAATTCTTCGCCGCCAAATTCTTTTTCGGTCAAGACGCCGAAAGGATCAGAGGCGCCCTCGAAGGTTCCCGATCCTTCGAAAACATAGGCGAAGGTCTGCTTGTATGTGTCGACCTTGAAACGTTTCTTCTTTCCGGCCGGAACGTGGATGTCCAGATATTGCGGATCGGCTGCGATACCGTCGACCGGGCCTTTTTGCCCCCAGAAATCACCAATGATCACGCGTGCCGAGGTGCCGTCATCGTCGGTCACGGCCGGAATATCCTTACCCTCAATGTCCTGATAACGGGGTTCGGTCATCTTCAATGAGGACGGCAGATTGGCCCAGAGCTGAAACCCATGCATGCGGCCGGTTTCGTCCCCTTTTGGCATTTCCTGATGCATGATCCCGCGCCCGGCTGTCATCCATTGCACGGAGCCCGCGCCCAGTGTGCCCCGGTTCCCGAGGCTGTCACCATGTTCAACGGTGCCGGCCAAGACATAAGTGATGGTCTCGATGCCCCTATGCGGATGCCAGGGAAAGCCTGCCAGGTAGTCTTCAGGCCGCTCGTTCCGGAAATCGTCCATCATGAGAAACGGATCGAGCATCTCCGGATCCTGGAACCCGAAGACCCGCTCAAGCTTTACGCCTGCACCCTCAAGCGTTGGCTGCGTCTTGCCGATATGTGTAACTGGACGGATGGACATCGTGGTCGCTCCCTGACTGGCTCGTGTTATCAGATCTAGATCTTCGGTTCGCAAAACACAGGCCCTTGCGCGCAGACGGAGTGTTTACCATCTGGAAACAGTCAAGCGCGTGCATTGGCAGCCTCTTGCAGGCGCCAGCTTCGCGTGCAAGGTTGCGTGTCCCCGGCAAGCAAGCCGCCTCTTCTCATTTTGCAGTAAAGTGTAATGGCTCCGATTTTATCCGTGCGTCAGCTGGAAAAGACCTACGAAGGTGGTTTTCAGGCTCTCAAATCTGTTTCTCTGGACATTCAAAAAGGCGAAGTGTTTGCCCTGCTGGGTCCGAATGGCGCGGGCAAGACAACCTTGATCAGTGCTATTTGCGGTCTGGTGAAGCCGACATCGGGGACCGTCACTGTCGGTGGATTTGATATTCAGTCCGATTTCCGGAAAGCCCGTCAGCTGATCGGGCTTGTTCCGCAAGAGATGCCAACAGCTCCGTTCGAGATCGTTGGCGACTCAGTTGCTTTCAGCCGGGGTTTGTTTGGATTGCGGCCCGACCGGTCCAAGATCGATGCGATCCTGAAGGATCTCACGCTGTATGAAAAACGCACCAGTCAGATCATGGCTCTATCAGGTGGTATGAAACGGCGCCTTCTGGTCGCAAAGGCACTGGCCCATGAACCGCAGATCCTGTTTCTGGACGAGCCGACCGCAGGTGTGGATGTGGAGCTGCGGCACGACATGTGGCGCATTGTCGGCAGGCTTCGCGATACGGGTGTCACGATCATTCTGACGACCCACTACATCGAGGAAGCCGAGGAAATGGCGGACCGTGTCGGGGTGATCAACAAGGGCGAAATCATTCTCGTTGAAAACAAGACCGAGTTGATGCGGAAACTCGGGCGCAAAGTTCTGACATTGACATTGGCGGAGCCGCTGGCAGAGATCCCCGGGTCTCTGGCCGAGTTCGACCTCACGCTGTCAGAGGACAAACACTTTTTGACCTACGCCTATGACACACAAGCGGAGCGGACGGGGATCACCTCCTTGATGTCGGCGCTGGCGGCAGCTGGCATCCGCTTCCAGGACCTTCAGACGGACCAGTCCTCCCTGGAGGATATCTTCGTTGATCTGGTCAGGAACGGAGAGGCCTCCGGCTTATGAGTGATATTCAGATCCGCAAAGCAAAACGGGACGATAAGGCGGCCCTAACGGCTCTCAGCCTGAGGTCAAAAAAATCCAATGGATATGCGGACGCGTTCGTTCAGATGTGCGTTGAAGAACTGACCGTGCGCGATGAGTGGATCCTGACCCATGACTTCTGGGTTGCGGAAACCGAAGGAACCCGGCCTGCCGGCTGCATTCGCCTGTCAGTTGAGGAAAGCAGCGAGTCCGGCGAACTGGAAACTTGCTTCGTTGCACCGGAGTTGAAAGGGCAGGGCCTGGGCCGCATGTTGTTCGACGTACTGCTGGAACGGGCCCGCGAACTCGGGCTGTCACGCATCGGTCTTGATGCGGACCCATTCGCCGAACCGTTCTACGCCCGAATGGGGTTCAAGACGGTCGGCAAAAGTCCGTCCGGGTCAATTCCCGGACGGTTCATACCGCGGATGGAACTGGAATTGCAGACTGCACAAGATGCGCGGCAGGCACGGTAAAGACCATGAATTTTCAAGCAATCAAGTCAATCTATATCGCTGAAATGGCCCGCACGAAACGGACCATATTCCAGAGCGTTATTTCTCCGGTCATCTCAACGGTCCTGTACTTTGTCGTCTTCGGGGCGGCTATCGGGTCCCGGATCACAGAGGTGGACGGGGTCAGCTACGGCGCATTTATCGTGCCCGGCCTCATCATGCTCTCGCTGATGACGCAAAGCCTGTCGAATGCGTCCTTCGGGATCTATTTTCCAAGGTTCACCGGCACCATTTTCGAAGTGCTGTCGGCGCCCGTGTCGTTTTTCGAAATCACCATCGCTTATGTCGGCGCTGCGGCCACCAAGTCGATTGTTGTTGGCCTGATCATTCTCGGAACCGCGAACTTCTTCGTTGATCTGCAGATCCAGCATCCGGTCTTTATGGCTTTGTTTTTCATCCTGACAGCGGTCACGTTTGCGCTACTGGGCTTCATTATCGGGATTTGGGCCGACAATTTTGAAAAGCTCCAGTTCGTTCCGTTGTTGATCGTGACACCGCTCGCCTTTCTTGGGGGAAGCTTTTATTCGATCAACATGCTGCCGGAGTTCTGGCAAACGGTGACGCTGGCCAATCCGGTCGTCTATCTGATCTCCGGTTTCCGTTGGAGCTTCTATGGATCTGCAGATGTCAGCCTGTGGCTTTCTCTGCTGATGACAATGATTTTTCTGGCCGGATCCTTGGCAGTTATCCATTGGATCTTTAAAACCGGGTACCGCTTGAAACCATAAACGGGTGTGATCGGCCGTGAGATCGAAAATGTTCCTGAAAGCCCGGGCTGCGAAGGCGGCGATCACCGGTCTCGCCCTATTGCTGACGGCGTGCCAAACCGCACAACCGCCGGGTTCTCAAGGTGCGGTTCCGACTTCTCCAACCGTCCAGACCGTTTCCCTGCCTGTTGCCGGGTTTGCACCGTCAACAGCACAGGAGCGCGGGTTTTCAGCGCTTGTCTTGAACGCTTCGACGGGGGCGGAGCTGTACGCCGTTTCAGCGGATGCGCCCCGCTTTCCGGCCTCACTGACCAAGATGATGACGCTCTACATGCTGTTTGAGGCGGTCTCCAGCGGGCGATACTCCCTGTCGTCTCCGCTTGAGGTGTCTGCCAATGCGGCCTCGCAACCGCCGGCCAAGATCGGTTTAAAGGCTGGCACAACAATCACCGTCGAGCAGGCGGCCCGCGCATTGGCAGTCAAGTCGGCAAATGATGTCGGTGTTGCAGTTGCTGAAAATCTTGCTGGAAGCGAGGCGGCTTTCGCCCGGCAGATGACCCAGAAAGCCCGGTCTCTCGGCCTCAGCCGGACGCGGTTTGTCAATGCCACCGGCCTTCCGGATCCCGCACAGGTCACCACCGCGCGGGACATGGCCAAGCTGGGCCTGGCCTTGAAGCGCCGGTTCCCGCAATATGCGAGTTACTACCGGGCCCGGTCATTCGTTTACAATGGCCGGACTTTTCGGGCGACGAATAACCTCTTGGGCAAGGTGCAAGGGGTCGATGGCCTGAAAACCGGCTATATCCGCATGTCCGGATACAATCTGGTGGCCACCGCAAACCGCGGCGGCAAGCAGTTGATCGTTGTTGTCATGGGCGGTGCCAGTGAAACGGCGCGGGATGCGGAAGTTACACGGCTGATTGAAGCTCACCTTTAGCGGACCCGCCTTGCCTGTCGGTTTGAGGCGCGGGCAAGACCCTCAGTTCGGACGCGTTCTTCGGAAGGGTCAGCGAGATCCGGTTCCGGCCCGAATTCTTGGACTGGTAAAGCCCTTGGTCGACGATCCGCACCAGATCGGTCGGGGTAAGCCCATCGCCCTTGCCGTGATACATGCCACCAGAGATCGTCAGCTGGAAGTCGTCGGGAGCAAACGCAAATTTTTGCTTGGCGACAAGCGCCCTGATGCGTTCGGCAATCTTGAGAGCATCGTCCCTGTCCACATTCGGCAAAAGCACCCCAAACTCCTCTCCGCCCAGCCGGGCAAAGCAGTCGCTCTGGCGCAAATGGTGTTTGATCGCCTGGCACACCTTCACCAATGCCTCGTCACCCGCGACGTGGCCGAAGCGGTCGTTGACCTGCTTGAAATGGTCTAAGTCGAATTGCACCAGACCAAATTTCCTGTCCGAGGCCGGACGGAGATGGTCTTCCAATCGCCGGAGAAATTCGCGGCGGTTGAACGTCCCGGTCAACGGATCCCGACGTGCTTCTTCCTGGTTCTGCTGGGCGATCTGTTCGAAGGAGATGGCCATGGAAAACGCGCCCGACAGGGCAACGAAGATGAGCGAGATCATCAGGTAAACGCTTGTGGTGCCATCGTTAATCAGGCCCGGGCCGAACGGGGTGTCGACCAAGAGACCGTGGGTGGTGCGCACACCGCCCTCAAGCGCCATGATGCCGAAGGCAAGGATCAGCGCCATCCGGGAAATCAGTCCGTTGAAAGCGGGGCTTGCATAGGTCCAGGCAACCCAGCAGCACATACCGGCGAAGATCACATTTGAGGCGGTATAGGCGAGGGCGTAGTTGTTCAAGATAAAGGCGGGCACGGCCACAAGCCCGTAGATGATGGCCGGGGCGATCAGCAGGCTCGGACGTGTCGGCGTTTGTTTGAGACTGCGTGCGGCCTGTAAATGAAAGCTCAATCCGAGCAGCAACAGGATGTTCGGCAGCAGATAGGCGACCACAAGCGGCAGCTTCTGCTGGCCTGCAAAAGCGAGCAAAGCAAGGGTGATCAGCGTGTTTGCAACAGCCCAGCTGCGCCAATGCCCGTTCGGCCTGGCGCTAAAGGAGATCGCCAGGAATGAGATCGCGAAAACCGACAGAAGGAGCATGTTCGCCGAAAACAGGGGCAGGGATGTCATAAAAGTTCGGCTCCGGAATTCGTCTGCAGCTCACCTTGCGATCTAACCTTACGGGAGAAGCCGTTTCTCCCATGTTAGGGGCAGCGGGGAAACTTACATTAAATTGCAACGGATCGGTCAACGTTTCATGCGCCGGAATGGGCAAAAGGCCCGGCTTCAGAAAGCCGGGCCTTCTATCTGAGACCGGTCAAGTGCGGAACTGGCTTGACCCAATACCCTCGATTTTCCGGCTGTACCGGTCATAAGCGTGTTGGACTTGATCCCGCTCGCCTGCCATTGGCAGGCGAGCGGTTTTTTGGTTCTGGATCCAATCCAACGCGGGCAAGAACTTAGTTCTTGGTCTTGTCGACCAGTTCGGTTTTTGGGGCGTTGGATTTGATCCCCCCGCCTGCCATTGGCAGGCGAGCGGTTTTATTTGTCTTGGATCTAATCCAACGCGGGCAAGATTTTAGTTCTTAGTCTTGTCGACCAGGGCGTTGGATTTGATCCAGGGCATCATGCCGCGGAGCTTCTCGCCAACTTCTTCGATCTGGTGCGCGTCGTTCAGGCGGCGGGTTGCCTTGAACTTGGCGGCACCGGCCCGGTACTCCTGCATCCAGTCAGAGGTGAACTTGCCGGTCTGAATGTCTGTCAGGACACGCTTCATCTCGGCTTTGGTTTCGGCAGTCACGATGCGCGGACCGGTGACATACTCGCCCCACTCAGCGGTGTTGGAGATGGAGTAGTTCATGTTCGCGATGCCGCCCTCGTAGATCAGGTCGACAATGAGCTTCACTTCGTGCAAGCACTCGAAATAGGCCATTTCCGGCGCATAACCAGCTTCCACCAGGGTTTCGAAACCGGCGCGGATCAGCTCGACGAGACCGCCGCAGAGAACGGCCTGTTCGCCGAAGAGATCGGTTTCACACTCTTCCTTGAAGGTGGTCTCGATGATGCCGGACCGGCCGCCGCCAACGCCGCAGGCATAGGACAGGCCAAGATCCAGCGCATTGCCGGACGCATCCTGGTGAACAGCGACCAGGCACGGCACGCCGCCACCTTTCTGGTATTCGCCGCGCACTGTGTGGCCCGGGCCCTTCGGCGCAACCATCAGAACGTCGACAGTGTCTTTCGGCTCGATCAGGCCGAAATGCACGTTCAGGCCGTGGGCGAAGGCGATTGCCGCGCCATCACGGATGTTTGCCGCAATGTGGTCCTTGTAGATGTCGGCCTGCAGCTCGTCCGGGGTTGCCATCATCATCAGGTCGGCCCAGGCGGCTGCTTCCGCCACGGTCATGACCTTGAAACCGTCAGCTTCGGCCTTCAGTGCGGTAGTGGACCCGGCGCGCAGGGCAACGGCGATTTCCGTTTGGCCGCTGTCTTTCAGGTTCATGGCATGGGCGCGCCCCTGCGAGCCATAGCCGATAATGGCAACTTTCTTGGATTTGATCAGGTTGAGATCTGCATCACGATCGTAATAAACGCGCATGGAGTGTCCTTTCTCCCGTTGGCATCTTTGATTTTGCGCCGGTCTTTTGCCGGTCTGATTGTTTTGGGGTTCCCCGGTGGATACAGCTGGCCGGGCCGGTCAGGCGCCGAACAGCCTGTAAAATCGGTCGACCGCGCGGGCGGCCTGATCAGCGTGATTGTTCACCTCTGCAGTGGCGGTTTCGCCCAGCAGAAGACGGATATGGACGTCGCGGATAGCAAGGCCGTAGAGCACCTGGTAGGCATCGTCCGCATCGTCGAATTTCAAGAGGGCATGCCGCCGCCCTGTCTCCAGCATGGTGCGCGCCCGCGAAGAGATCATGTGCTTTCCGCGCACCAGCAAAAGCTCGCCGAGCTTGTTGGAATTGGTGTTGGACTGGCCGATGGAAAGCCGGTTGAGCGCCAGCGAGCTTTCCGAAAACAGAACCCCGAGCAAGGCTTCCACAAAGGCAGTGACATGGGCGCGGAACGTGTCCGGATCCGCCGTTGCACCGCTTTCAGAGGGAAACTGTACCTGGCTCGCCTGATAGGCGACCACGGCCGCCAGCAGACCGTCCCGGTCGCCGAACCACTTGTAAAGGCTTTCCTTTGAGCAGCTGGCGGTGCGGGCAAGCCCGGCCGTGGTCAAAGCCTTTTCGCCGCCTTCGACCAGAAGCTTGAGCGCATGTTGCAGAACCACCTGCTGGCGCGGCGAAAACTCGGGCGCGGCGTCCGGGCGGGCGGTGGCAATGTCATAAGCGGCTGCGGGCATTTGAGACTGTTTGATCTGACTGGCGGGCTATTGATGTCTTTGGCGAACCGTACCGTACGGTTCGGGTGAGGTTATGGCAAAGGCCGCAATCAAGGTCAAGGGAAAATCGTACGGGCGTGACGTTCAAGCTACGGGCGCTGGGATCAGCGGGCGTTGATGCTGATGTCATTTCCTGTGCGGCGCTGCTCGATTGTTGAAAAGGTGATACGTTCCGGTGGGCCTGCCGAACGGGGAGTGTTTACGGCCAGCACCAAAAGCGCCGTAAGGTTTCCCTCCGGCGTTTGGTTCAAAAACGCTCCCGTTTGGCACAGGAGCGGCGGAGCG
>NZ_SMLZ01000052.1 GCF_009711415.1 Roseibium denhamense | reverse complement strand
AAAATATTGAAATTCTGAGGAAAATGGCTGTGCATTTTTTATTCAGCGAACCGGTCTCGGCTTTTCTGCCGCGAAAATGGCGGTCGGAAGCACGGAAAGAACCTTCGTCAGAATCAGAAAATCGCTATTATTCAATAACTTGAACGTGGCGACACATTTTTCCAGTTGTGGACGTGTGATTGAGATAGGCATCCAGGGCATCTGACATTCGTGGTTCAGCGGAATAAACTGGTCCATATCGTGCCGTTAAGCGCAAGACGACTGTCTTTAAGCGGGAATGGATTGTCGCTACGCGGGATCGGATTGCCGATACGCGGAATTGTCCACCATTTAGGCGGTTGCGAGATACCCAGACCCGGGGTCGCAGGGGCAATACGCAAGCTGTTTTTGGCAGCCCTTGCCGTTGTATGATCGCATTTGCAGTTATGCGATTGGTGTTGTGAGCGGATTGTCAGGCACTTGCCTGAGTGCGTTTTGAATGGTTTGGCCTAGGCGCGTGCAGGCCTCATTGACCCTGCTATTCTAACAATCAACGAAATCCACAGCCATATTGGAATATCATTCTACAAAATGAGCCCGTTTTTGAGCCTCGCGCACCAAAATTCTTTTAAACGGGACTTAAACACCTCTTAAAGGGTCTTTAAAGGGCTTTTTAACACCAACAGCATCGATCAGAAACAGTTTTGCTTTCTGCTTTGGGCCTGTTGCGGGCCTTGGTTGGGGTTCTGTAACCTTCTCCTTAGTTCCAGCGTATTCAAATAATCGAACATGGCCCTTTGCCTTGACGGCGGGCCAAATGGAGACTGCAGATGCATCCGCCAAACGAAGATCTGTGTCCAATTGACCGCCTCGTGCCTTACGCAAACAACGCGCGGACCCATTCCAAGAAACAAATCCGGCAGATCGCAGACAGCATCAAACGTTTTGGCTTCTGCAATCCTATTCTGGTCGCAGATGACAACACGATCATTGCCGGCCATGGCCGGGTTGAAGCTGCAAAGTTGATCGGCTTGACCACCGTTCCCATTCGCAAGCTGTCACATCTGTCAGAGACCGAAGTCCGGGCCTACATCTTGGCGGACAACAAATTGGCAGAAAATGCCGGCTGGGACCGGGACCTGCTCGCAATAGAAATGCAGGGGCTTTTGGATCTAGACTTTGACATTGAGGATCTGGGCTTTTCGACTGCAGAGATCGACCTCACCATTGGTGATGCGCAGACAGCTTCGTCAACAGCCGAGAGGAGTTTGGATGATGTCGAGCCGGTGGTGGCGGGCCCTGTGGTGACACAATCAGGCGATCTCTGGCACTTGGGACAGCACCGTTTGCTCTGCGGTGATGCGCGTTCGCCAGAGGATGTCGGCCGCTTATGCTGCGGCAAGCCTGCCTCGCTGCTGTTCACCGACCCGCCGTACAACGTTCCGATTGATGGACATGTCAGTGGACTTGGCAACATCAAGCATCGTGAATTTGCCCTGGCATCGGGCGAGATGGAGAAGGCGGGGTTTACCGACTTCCTGACTCAATCTTTGAGGGCTGCGGCTTCTCAACTCGTTGATGGGGCCATTGCCTTTGTCTGCATGGACTGGCGGCACATGCGCGAGGTGCTCGATGCAGGCCATTCAGTGTTCGAAGACCTCAAGAACCTGTGTGTCTGGAACAAGACAAATGGGGGTATGGGATCGTTCTACCGTTCAAAACACGAACTTGTCTTTGTGTTCAAGAAAGGCACCGCCCCCCACACCAACAGTTTTGGTCTGGGCGAGACCGGCCGTTATCGCACCAACGTCTGGGATTATCCGGGCATCAGTTCTCTTGGAGCAACCCGGCAGGCCGAACTTGCCATGCATCCCACCGTCAAACCGGTAGCACTCATAGCTGATGCCATTCGGGACTGCTCAAAACGCGGCGATGTTGTTCTGGACGTGTTTGGCGGGTCGGGGTCGACCTTGATTGCGGCCGATCAATGTGGCCGCCAAGCAAGACTGATCGAGATTGATCCGATTTACTGCGACACAATTATACGCCGGTTTGAGCGGGTGACCGGAGAACAGGCCTATTTGTCTGCGACCAAACTGTCTTTTGCCGAGACTGCACGCCAGCGTGCGACCAAACCGGAGGCCGGACGCAGTATCGCACCGAACGCTGAGAGCTGGCCTGGCGAGGGAGCGCGGTAATGGCGGTAAAGAGAAACAAGTCCCGCCGCCCGGCAGCGAGTGTTGAGCGCCCTGCCCTCACCCCGTTGCAACAGACACTTCTGGATGAAGCGGACCGCAAGGTCACGATCGTCAGTGAGGGCGAACAACAGGAAGTAAGCATTCATCAGGTTGTCTCACGCAAGCTCTTGCAGATGGCCGCCAATGGGTCGGTCCACGCGCTCAGCAACGCTGTCAATGAAATTAACATCGCACAGCAGCTACAGCAGCGAAAAATCGAAGACAATGTTGAATTTGGGGAGAAATACAAAGGCGTTCAGCAACAGCTGCTCGATCAGGCACTTGCAAAAGGTGAAGACCCGGAAATAGTGTTGCCGCATCCGGATGACATAAAGGTACTGCCT
>NZ_SMLZ01000095.1 GCF_009711415.1 Roseibium denhamense | reverse complement strand
TACACGGTGCTTGCGATGCTCGCGCTCGTTGGGGCGCTACAAGTGTTCCTGACCCAATCCAAATGGGGTAAGGCCATGCGCGCCATGTCCGATAATCCGAGCCTTGCCCTACTGTCGGGCATCGACAACAAGAAAGTCGTCATGCTGACATGGATTATCGCGGGCGGGCTCTGCGCTGCGTCGGGCGTTTTCCTCGGGTTGAATACCGAACTGAAGTCCATGATGGGATGGCACATGCTCCTGCCGATGTTCGCAGCGGCGATCCTTGGCGGTGTCGGCCGGGTCGAAGGAGCCGTTCTCGGCGGCCTGATCGTGGGCATTGCCGAAGAGCTTTCGGTTCTGATCCTGCCGAGCGAATACAAGGCCGCCATGGCCTTCGCAATTTTGTTGTTCATGCTGCTTGTGCGTCCGACCGGACTGCTCAAGGGCAAGGTACTTTAAAAGGGGGCGCAAGATGGAATTTCTGGGTCTTGTCAACTACGCCCTCTTCATGGCGATCTTCATCGCCATTTATGCGCTTCTGGCACTGGGCTTGAACATTCAGTGGGGCTTTGCCGGATTGTTCAATGCCGGAATTGCAGGGTTCTTTGCCGTGGGTGCCTATACCTCGGCTATTCTCACCAGCCCGGCCGCCGAAGGGCGCCTTGGCGGCTTTGAGCTAATCTCACCGCTGGGCTGGATTGGCGCGATGATCGCGGCAGCCCTCGTGGCGTGGCCAATCGGGAAAATCTGCCTCCGCTTTCGCTCGGACTATTTGGCAATCGCCTCGATCGGGATCGCGGAGATTATCCGTCTGGTGATCAAGTCCGAACCAGCGCTTACCAATGGTGCACGGGGCATTCCGGGCATCCCCCGCCCCTTTGGCGATCTTGGCTACATGGAATCCCAGGTGGCCTATCTGATCATCGTTCTCGCCGTTCTCATCGCCGTCTATGTCCTGGTCGAGCGCCAGTTCAACGCGCCCTGGGGCCGGATGATGCGCGCAATCCGTGACAATGAAGACGCGGCCAAGGCCATGGGCAAGGATGTCGAGTTCCGGCGTCTGGAAGCCTTCATTTTCGGTGCGGCGCTGATGGGCCTGGGCGGGGCCTTGTTTGCCCATTTCAACCGCTCGATCACGCCGGAAGCCATCGACCCGATGGTTGCAACCTTCCTGGTCTGGATCATGCTGATTCTGGGCGGATCCGGGAACAACAGGGGCGCAATCCTAGGGGCGGCGGTTGTCTGGATCATCTGGTCGGTTTCCGAGATCGCCACCGATCAGCTGCCGCATGAATACGCGGTTCAAGCTAAGTATATCCGCTTGTTTTTAATAGGTCTTATGCTCCAGCTCGTTTTGCGCTTCCGGCCGGAAGGACTGCTTCCGGAGCCGCTGCGCGGAGACCAGAGGGCAGCGAAATCTGAGGCGGACCGATAATCGGCCCGCGTTCAGGTTGTGTCTTGCACTTCGTGCGGACATAGCCGAATATCCCGGCAACCGGCAAAGACCGGATAATGAGGAGGTAGTTTCATGAAAACCAAATTTCTCGCACTTGCTGCGGGCCTGATGGCCGCAACCGCACTTGCCAGTGCACCGGCTCAGGCCGACGTGAAAATCGGCTTGGTCGGCGGTGTGTCCGGTCCGATCGCTGCCATGGCGCCTGCCATGATCGACGCAGCTCAGCTGGCTGTTCAGCAGGTCAATGAGCAGGGCGGTATCGGTGACGGCGAAACGCTCAGCGGCGTTGTCGGCGACAGTGCCTGTAATCCGCAAAATGGTACGGACGCTGCGACCAAGGCGGTCAACATCGAAGGTGTTGTTGGCCTGGTTGGCCCGCATTGCTCCGGTGCCGTTCTGGCAGCTGCCGGTTCCGTGACCATTCCGGCTGGTGTTGTTCTCGTCACGCCGTCCGGCACATCCCCGGAGATCACCGGCCTGGAAGACAACGACACCGTTTTCCGCACGGTCCCGTCCGATGATTATCAGGGCCGTGCCCTGGCGCGTACGTTGAAAGAGCAGGGCTACGAGAAAGTCGCTGTTGCCTATCTGAACAACGACTACGGCACCGGCTTGGCAAATGCCTTCCGGACCGAGTTTGCGGACCAGCTCGGCGGTGAAATCACCCAGTTTGCAGCCCATGAGGAAGGCAAGGCCTCCTACCGGTCCAACCTGGCAGAACTTGCTAAGGGCGGTGCGGACACGCTGGTGATCTTCGACTATGGCGACGGCACGGGTCTTACCATTCTGCGTCAGGCACTCGAAAACGGTTTCTTCGAGAAATTCGTTGGCGGCGACGGCATGAAATCCGACGCTGTGATCAACGAACTCGGTGCTGAAAACCTGGCGACCTTCGTCGCATCTTCGCCGGTCGGTGAAGCCTCTGAGTCGCTCGACGTATTCAACGCTGCTTTCACCGGTGTCGGTGGCGATCCGGACGCGATCTTTGCCAACACGTCCTACGATGCAGCCTTCATGCTTGCACTCGCGCTTGAAAAGAACGGCGGCCAGAAAGACGGTCTGGGTGCAGCGCTCCGGTCGATCTCAACCGGTGAAGGCGAGCCGATCATGCCGGGCGAGTGGTCCAAGGCGAAAGAGCTGATCGCAGCTGGTACCGCCATCGACTACAAGGGCGCGGCCGGTGATCACAACTTCGACGAAAACGGCGACGTTCCGGGCACCTTCGCCCTGTTCGAAGTCGGCTCGGATGGCTTCGAAGTCCTGACCCAAATGAAGTAAGTTTCTTCTGCACAAGAAGACTGTTCAGGAAACCGGCGGTTCGCAAGAGCTGCCGGTTTTTTGCTGGCTCGTCCTTGCTGCCGCCAACCTTCGTTCGGTCATACGGTCTGGCGCTGTGTTTAGTACTGATAGCTGCGCATTGGAGGCCAGGATCGCAACTCTGAGCGGTGTTGCAGCCGGCAAGGATTATGCAAGACGGCTGAGCGCGAAGAGCGAAGGCCCGGCCAGGCTCGCATGTCGTACGGCATCAAGTGCGGGATAACAATCTGGGAAGGCTTTGCATCTTGCATCCCATCTCCCCATCAAGGCGGGAGACGGGGATACGCAGCAGCCTTCGTTTCATGTCCAAGGAGTTGGCTGCTTGGAATGCTCTTTGGGACACCAGAGCATCTCCCGGTCAGATTGGTTCGCCGGGCGATCAATCAGATCGGGGAAAGATGCTCGATAACTGGACGATCGATCAGCTTCGGGTGGGGAATTGATCCCGATTGAACGCCCGCTGATCTAGTGCAGGCGCACGCCCTGACGTTTCAATTCGGCCTGAAGCAGGCCCATGTCCATGGCATTCAGATCGACCCCATGCTTGACCGAGATGGCAGCGGCCACACCGGCGCCCTGTCCGGTTACGGTGCAGCACATCATGTTGCGGGTGGCAGCATGGCTGACCTTGTCGCCACCGGTGGCCCGGCCCGCAACCAGTAGGTTCTTGATCCCCTTGGGCAGCATGGTCCGGTACGGCAGCTGGAAATAGCGGCCCGTGGTCGGCAGGATCAAAATGCCGTAGCCGTCGATGAATTCCGGGAAGATGCCGACACTGTCCTCAAACCGGCCCTGCTCGCGCACGTCCGTCTCGGTCATGTCATAGGCCGCCAGAATCTTGCGCGTATCGCGGATGCCGATGGTCATGCCGAAGTTACGGAGTTTCGCCGTGTCGCAGCCGGGCTGGTACCGCTTTAGCGCTTCCACCGCCATCATCGCCTGGCGGCGTCCCTCGATCTCGTTGCGGGTCATGCTGTCCGGATCCGTCCCGTCGCATTCGGGCAGATGCACGAGGTTCAGATAGGTCAAATCCCCGCTGTCATAAACAGCGCCCCAGGTGCCTGAAATCGTCGACAGGTGCGCTGGGATGATCCCTGCCTGGAGCGCCTGCTTGAACGGCTTTTTCAGGAATGGCGAGAACATGGCATCTTCCTTGCCGGTGGTCTCAACGGTCCATTCGCCGCTTTCCCAATCCTTGTAGGTGTGCGGATCGGCCTTGACCGCTTCCATGAACTTCTTCTTGTCCACGCCGTTCATGGAGAACATGACCGAGGCGGCCTGCATTTCTTCAACGGGCGTCTTGCGGGTTTCAGCGCCCGCCCGGTAGGCAATATCCGCATCGCCGGTCGCGTCAATGACACGCTTGGCAAGAATGGCTTCGCGGCCCGCCTTGCTCTCCGTTATGATGCCCTTGATTTCGTTTCCGTCCATGATCGGCGCCGCAAAGGCGCGGTGCATCATAGGCCGGATCCCAGCCTCTTCCACCAAGTTGTCGGCCACCAGTTTGAAACCTTCGGCATCAATCGCGTCACTGTCCGATTGCGGCTCCGGCGTGGTCGCCCCGGCCTCACGGGCCCGTGCCTCAAACTCCCGGCCAACCCCTTCGGTATCGATGGTCTTTTCATGCCGGTACCAGGCAAAGCCCTCAACGCCAACAGCTGTGATGTTCCCACCCAGGCACCCGAACCGTTCGACAAGGGTCACATCGACCCCGGCGCGGGCCGCCCCCAAGGCAGCAGACAAGCCTCCGGGCCCCGAGCCAACAACCAGAACATCGGTTTCGTGGATAACGTCAATCTCACGCGCGGGTTCCAATATGGTTTTCACGCAGCTTCTCCAATTGTTCGGCAAGTTTCCGGCTTATCGGGCCGGGTGGTACAGTTTTCCGCCGATGACAGGGTGCTCAACCCCTGTTGTTCCTGGAAAGGTGGCCGGCAGGCCGGCGAGAAGACGCGCGCCAAGAAACGCCATTGCCTGCGCCTCCAACGCATCCCCGTCAATTCCGGCCTCATCGGCCAGGATAACCTCTCCGGACAATATACCGGCTAACATCCGCACTAGCACGGGATTATGCCCGCCGCCACCACAGATCAGCCAGCATTTTGGCCGTTTTGGCAAAAGTGTTTCTGCTTTGGCGATGGCCTTCGCGGTGAAGGCCAGAAGGGTGGCCGCGCCGTCTTCAAGACCCAGCCCCTCAGCAAACGCGCCCGAAAAACTGTACCTGTCCAGCGACTTCGGCCCGGGCTCCGACAGGAAGGGGTGTTTGAGGACTTGCTCCAGCCGGTCAGGGTCGGGCGTCCCGGCTCCCGAAATCATACCATCCCGGTCGTAGTCACCGGCACCATGTCGGCGGATCCAGTCATCCAGGAGCGCATTTCCCGGCCCGATGTCGAATGCAAGAAGATCATCGCCATCAATGTAAGTCAGGTTGGACACACCACCGATGTTCAAGAAACAAAGCGGTTCCCGGCTGTCCCCAAGCAATGTCTTGGACAGCGCCTGATGATAAACCGGCACAAGCGGCGCGCCCTGCCCGCCTGCCGCCATATCCGCCAGCCGAACATCACCGGCGACCGGAATGCCAAGCTCATCCGCGAGGGCCTGAGGGTCCCCAAGCTGGACGGTCTCCCCGCGTTCCGGGTCATGCCAAACAGTCTGGCCGTGAAAAACCACACAGTCCGGGCTGAGGTCATGCTCTGCCACGAACGCGCTGATGCTGGCGGCATGGTCTTGTGTGACCGCTTCAGCGAGCGCCGGCCAGGTTTGCCTGTTCGTGCCCTTTGCAGCGGCCGCTTCCAGGACGCCGCGTCTCGTTGTCTCCCGGTAGGGCGTCGTCGCCGCAGGCCCGAAACGCGGGACCGAAATGCCGTCTGCCTGGATTTCAGCCAGATCAATTCCGTCCGCGGAGGTGCCACTGATTGTACCGACGATGGACCACATGGTCATAGGCTGTTCGACACTGCCGCAAGGCTTTCTTCGGCAATGTCAAACATGCCATTGACCTGCGCTTCCGTGATGATCAGGGGCGGGCAGAACGCCATGGCGTCGAGCATGTTCCGCGAAATCAATCCGTTTTCATGGAAATGCGCATTGGCCTTTGCCCCCAGTGCTCCGGGCGTATCGATGTAGGCATTGTGGCTGAGCTCGGCGGCCCCGATCAGGCCTATTCCCCGCGTTTCCACCACCAGCGGGTTCGCTTTGAGGCCTTGAAGCCGCTTCTGGAACACGGGCGCAACGGCCCGCACATTGCCGACCAGGTCCCGTTCCTCAATGATCTTGAGGTTTTCCAAGGCAACCGCTGCCGCGACCGGATGTCCGGAGCCGGTATATCCATGTCCTAGAACGCCGATCCTGTGGCTTTCATCGGCAATGGGCTGATAGACTTCATCGCTGATCAAAAGAGCGGAAATCGGCTGATAGGACGATGACAAGGCCTTGGACAGCGTCATGATATCCGGCTCAAGGTTATAGGTTTGCGTGCCGAACATGTTGCCGGTCCGGCCAAACCCGCAGATGACTTCGTCCGCAACAAAAAGAATCCCGTATTTCTTCAGGACCGGCTGGACGGCTTCCCAATAGCCATCCGGCGGCACGATGACACCGCCCGCCCCCATGACCGGCTCGGCAAAGAAGGCGGCAATGGTCTCGGGACCTTCAGCAAGGATCAGATCTTCCAGATCCTGCGCGCAGCGCCTTGCAAAATCCGCCTCGCTCTCGCCGTCCTTCTTCTGGCTCCGGTAATGCGGGCATGTCGTATGAAGGATCTGCGGCAATGGCAGATCGAAGGACCGATGATTGTTCGGCAACCCGGTCAGGCTTGCCGATGCGATGGTCACCCCGTGATAGCCGCGCACACGCGAAATGATCTTCTTGCGCTGCGGCTGGCCCAGAGCATTGGACCGGTACCAGATCAGCTTGATGGCCGTGTCGTTGGCCTCCGAGCCGGAATTGGTAAAATAGACTTTGGACATCGGCACCGGCGCCATCTCGATCAGCTTTTCGGCAAGCTCGATCGAGGGACCGTGCGTCTTGTAGGTGAAGGTGTGGTAGTAGGGCAGCTTCTCCATCTGGCGTGCCGCTGCATCCACCAGGCGCTTTTCCCCGAACCCGACTGCCACACTCCACAGGCCCGCCATACCTTCGATATAGCGTTTGCCGTTGATGTCGGAGACATAAATACCATCGCCCTTGTCGATCACGATGGCGCCTGTTTCTTCCTGGCGGCGGGCATCGGCATAGGAGTGGAGCTGAACCGCGGTATCGCGTGCTTCAAGAGAGTTCGGCAGGTGCGCCATGAAACGCCTCAAACGATTATGGTGGCTGATAGGTCAATCTTCGCACGCCGGCATGAGCGCAGCCGGTCGGCACTCCAAGCTAGATCCTTTCGGTAAAAACAAAAAGCGGAGATTGCCGAACCGTCACTGCCGTGTTGTGGATGAACATAGCGGGCCCTGTCACAGTCTACGGGTCTTGCGGCCATCAAGAGTTGAAAACCTGTGCCCCGCCCCTTCCGCCTCTATATCCCTCTACTGACACAAGGCTTGCCGCGCGTTTTTTTACAGACCGACCGGTCATTGGTAATCAACGGAAGATCGCCAGATTTATTTTTGCGAATGCCTCGCAATAGCATTGACGTTGCAACTGCTTCGCAATATTAATAGTCGCAGCAGGAGGCCCGGACCGGGAACATTATCATTGGGAGCCAAGACATGAACCTCACCAAACGCACCTTCATAGCGGCTGCAACGGCCCTGGCCATGGCGCTGCCCGCCAGCCTTGCCGCCGCGCAGGAGCGCCTGAATGTTGTCGCCACCACCGGTATGATCGCGGATGCGGTTTCCAATGTGGGCGGTGATCTGGTAGACGTGAGACCGCTGATGGGAGCCGGTGTGGACCCGCACGCCTACCGCCAGACACGCAGCGACATCGTTGCCATGGCGAATGCGGATCTTGTCCTTTGGAATGGCCTTTATCTGGAAGCGCAGATGGAGGACTTCCTGGGTGACCTTGCAGAAGGAACGGCCGTGGTGCCGGTTGCCGAGTCGGTGCCGGAAAATCTGCTGCTTGGCTCGGAAGACTATGAAGGCCGGTTCGATCCCCATTTGTGGATGAACCCGAACCTCTGGTCGCGCGTGGTCGTGAACGTCCGCGATGCGCTTATCGATGTTCATCCCGACGGCGCGGACAGCTTCAACGCCAATGCCGAAGCCTATCTCACGCAGCTGAACGAGCTGGCCCGCTACACAAACGAGGTCCTGTCCACCGTGCCGGTTGAAAGCCGCGTGGTGCTGTCCGCCCATGACGCCTTCAACTATTTCGGCAATGCCTATGGGTATGAAGTCGTCGGCATCCAGGGCATCTCCACGGAATCCGAGGCAGGCCTTAAGCGCATCGGCGAGCTCGTCGACATGCTGGTCGAACGCAATATCAGGGCTGTTTTTGTCGAGACATCGGTTTCCGACCGGAATGTGCAGGCCCTGATCGAGGGCGCGGCGGCCGAGGGCCATGAGGTGATCATTGGCGGAGAACTCTTTTCGGATGCGATGGGAGAACCAGGCACCTATGAAGGCACGTATATCGGTATGATCGACCACAACGCCACGACCATCGCGTCCGCGCTCGGCGGCAAGGCTCCGGCCAAGGGCATGCAAGGCCTCCTGAATTGAGGGACCCTGGAATGACAACCACTCAGCAGCCAATTGTTGCTGCGCAAGACGGCCGGGCCACGCGCCCGGCCGCTGTTCCCACCGGCGCTCCTCTGGCAGTGCGGGGAGTGACGGTATCTTACGGGGAAAAGCCGGCAGTCTTTTCGGTGGACGCCACTTTTCCCGCCGAGGCCATGTCCGCCATCATCGGGCCCAATGGTGCGGGCAAGTCTACGCTCCTGAAGGCCGCCCTTGGTGTCATCCCGCGTCTGTCCGGCGAGGTTTATGTCTTCGGCCAGCCGGTAGAAAAGGCGCGTGAACGCATTGCCTATGTGCCCCAGCGGGCAAGTGTCGACTGGGATTTCCCGACGACCGTGATGGACGTTGTCCAAATGGGGCTTTACCGCAAGGTCGGCTTGCTCGGCCGGTTATCAGGACAGATGGCGGCCCGCGCGCGGGACTGCCTCGACCGGGTCGGCATGGCTGATTTCTCCCATCGCCAGATCGGGCAGCTTTCCGGTGGCCAGCAGCAACGCGTGTTTCTTGCCCGAGCGTTGGCGCAGGATGCGGATCTTTATCTCCTTGATGAACCTTTTGCCGGCGTTGACGCTGCAACCGAGCGGGCCATCATAGACGTTCTCAAACTCCTCAAGGCCGAGGGCAAAGCGGTGGTCGCCGTCCATCATGACCTGTCGACCGTGTCCGACTATTTCGACCACGTTTTCCTCATCAACGTGCGCCGGATCGCCGAAGGGCCAGTCTCAGACACCTTCACCACCGGGAACCTTCAGGCGACCTATGGCGGCCGGCTCGCAGCCACCCATCTTGACGAATTGCCGGTGGCCGGAGGCGTTTAATGAACGCGTTTTTCGAAGCGCTTATTCTCCAGGCGGGATACAATGCCGCGCTGGTGGCCGTCGGCGCAGCCCTGCTTGGATTTGCAGCAGGCTCCTCCGGTACATTCCTGTTTTTGCGCAAACGCGCACTGGTCTCCGACGCGGTCGCGCATGCAACACTGCCGGGCGTTGCCCTCGCCTTCATGCTCATGGTGGCGTTGGGCGGCGACGGCCGGAACCTGATAGGCCTTCTGGCAGGGTCCGCCATAACGGCCTGGATCGGGCTCCTGCTGATCGAGTGGATCTCGCGTCGCACCCGGCTTGCCGAAGACGCGGCCATCGGCGCGGTTCTGGGCGTTTTTTTCGGTGTCGGCATCGTCCTCCTGACCATCGTTCAGTCCATGAGCGCGGGCCGCCAGGCCGGGCTTGAAAGTTTCCTTCTCGGCTCAACTGCCGGCATGCTGTTCCAGGATGCTGTCGTCATTGCCGTGGGCGGGTCTCTGGCGGTGTTTGCGACCTGGCTCATGCGCCGGCCCATGACACTGGTTGCCTTCGACAGCGAATATGCGGCCGCAATGGGCTACAATGTCCGGCGGATCGACCTTCTGATGATGGGCCTCGTGCTCGCCGTCACCGTCATTGGCCTGAAACTTGTCGGACTGATCCTGATCGTGGCCATGCTGATCATTCCCGCCGTCACGGCGCGGTTCTGGACCGACCGATCCGGCCGGGTGATCTGGATCGCCGGGACGATTGGCGGTTTGTCCGGATATCTGGGCGCTGTGCTGTCCGCCTCGGCACCGGCCCTGCCGACCGGTCCCATCATCGTTCTGGTTGCCGCCGCGCTGTTTGTGCTGTCGCTTCTCCTGGCGCCGCGCCGCGGGGTGCTTGCCGCAGTCCTGCGCCACCGCCGGTTCCAGCGCCGGGTCCACCGGCGTCAGGGCCTGCTGGCGCTCGCCGCGCGGCATGCCATCCGCGAGACCTACACCTTGCGGCTGCTCACCAAAGAAGGCCTCGTCCGCCCGGACGGCGTTCCGACGGACATTGGCCGGGCACAGGCTGCAAAAGTGGCACGGGATGAGCGCCGCTGGGACGTTGCCCGCGAAATCCACCAGGATGCCGGCCTCACCGGGCGCTATGACGGACTGACCCCAATCGAAGAGGTGTTCACTGCCGATGAGATCGCCGAGTTCGACCGGCGGCTGGGTCCCCCTGTTGCAGTTGGAGGCGCCTGATGGGAGCCGAATTCGTTCAATTCTCCCTGACGCCGATCCTGATCGGGGTTTTTTCCGCCATTGCCTGCGCGCTGCCGGGAAACTTCCTGATCCTGAGGCGCCAGGCCCTGATCGGTGATGCGATCAGCCATGTGGTGCTGCCGGGGATCGTTGTTGCCTTCCTTGTGACCGGCGTTGTGGCCGCAATCCCCATGCTGCTTGGCGCGGCCGGGGCGGCGATTGTTGCCGTTATCCTCATCGAAGCGGTCAAGCGCCTTGGCAATATCGAGCCGGGCGCTGCCATGGGCGTGGTCTTTACAGCGATGTTTGCCGCCGGCGTCCTGATCCTGGAACAGACCGATACAAGCAAGGTGCATCTGGATGTCGAACATGCCCTCATGGGCAATCTGGAATCGCTCATCTGGTTCCGGGCGGAGGGGTGGCACTCGCTTCTCGATCCGGCCGCTCTTGCAACGCTGCCGGACGAGCTGCCCCGGATCGCCGTGGTCTGCGCGATTGTTGTTGCGCTGACGCTGATCTTCTGGCGCTGGCTCAAGATCGCGACGTTCGACGAAGGGTTCGCCCAGGCACTCGGCATTCCCGCAACAGCCCTCGGCTTCGGGCTTGTGGTGACGGCCGCTGTTGCAGCTGTCGCTGCGTTCGACGCGGTCGGATCGATCATCGTGATCGCCATGTTCATCTGCCCGCCGGCGGCCGCGCGCCTGATGACCAATCGCCTTGAGCATCAGATCTGGTGGTCGGCCGTCTTCGCAACCCTGTCGGCGGTCCTGGGATATGTCTTTGCAGGCTACGGACCGCTCTGGTTCGGCGCACAGAACGCTGTCAGCGCCGCTGGCATGATCGCCTCGGTCTCAGGTGTCATCCTTGGCCTTGCCTGCCTGTTCGCCCCGCACCGCAACCGCGTCGGCGTGGGCAAGGAGGAAGCCGCGTGAGGCGGATCGAGTCGCGATCCTTGCGAAGGTCTGCGAAGCTAAGCCGGATGCCCAGAGGGCCGCTTTAGACACAAGGTCGGCTGTCTAGTTTTTCTGAAGAGAAAATATGGCGCACCGGAGAAGATTCGAACTCCCGCCCCCCCCCAGATACGTAGGCAGGACCAGTTTGTTGATCTGACTGGATATTTTTGCAAAACGGATTCGTTTGAACACCAAAGATATCAATATCTTAGCCTGGCGTTTGCAAACTATTTCACCCAAAAATTCTGCGAGGTTTAGATGCCTCTACTGCAGCAGAATGACATTCTTTTCGCGCACAAGGCTTTGGGGCTTATGCCTGATCTTTCGGCTGCAACACGCCGGGTCGCCGCGGCAATCATCGACCATTTTAACAAGCGGACCGGCCAATGTGATCCCAGCATCGGGAGGCTTATGAAGCTTCTGAAAATCAGCCGCGCAGCTGTGATCAGGGCGACAAAAGAGCTCGACGAGTTGGGTTTGATCGAAAAGAAAAGCCCTGGTGGCAAATCCCACCGCACAGCTTACTCGCCCAATTGGCCAATCTTTAGAGCTTTTGTTGACGACTGGGACGCTGGAATGAAGTCTGGAGAAGGGCCTGCGCACAATCTTGAAACGGTCTCAGATTTGAGACCTCCAAAGTCTCAGTCTTGCGACCTTGGGCGTGTCAGAAATGAGACCCAAACCCATCGAAAGAACCCTTCCAAGAAACCCATCGAACACTGCCGTGTTGATAAGCGTGAGACAAGCAAGCCCGACCTGAGCAGGACGAAAGACCCCACAGGGCTTTTGAAAAAGAAACAAAAGGAAACACAGCAATTCATATCACTACCACCTCAAGGAAGACAGTCTCTCACGCGTTCTGAAGTTTCCAGAGATAAGGCGCAACAACGCTGGGAAGGAGACATCATGAAGCAGCGGGAACCCCAAAAGGTGGCAATTGTAGAATGGCTGACGGCGGACCGGATGGACAAGGTCACAGACGCAGAGATTGAGCAACCTGGTGGTGGCTTAGCGTTTATTCTAGGCGAGATGAAAGACGCGTTGGGTCGTATTTAGTGGCGCGGGTCCTTTCACGTGACGTTTGAAGCCTGCGCGGTCATTCGCGGCCGTAGGGCATAGACGTCTGCGGTGGCAGTCGAGGTGTCAGGATCATTGTCAGGGTCAGGTCGTTTTGCCCTTTAGTGCGGCAGGGGCAGTAAAACTTGCTGCGCATTAAGGGTGCCGATTAGGGTCTTTGTGCACTACAGACTTGTTCATGGTTCCAGGGCTCAAAAACACCCAGTGTTTGCGTAATCGGACTGTTGTTTTCCCTCCGCCGCCCAAATCGAACCTCGGCGAATGATCTCGGTGACTTGCGGCACTTTCAAGTCGTCCAGCTCGTGGCCGATGGAGCAATAAAACACTCTGCCCCTGTCCCAGCGGCGCTTCCAGACCACTGGGATCACCGTGCCTTCGATCCACCACAGGTGCTCCCCGGAGAATGTCGTGGTCGCCAGGACCTCGTTGGAGGGGTCGACGAGCATGTAATATTGTTCGGAGGTTAGCCGGAAGCTCTTGATGTCCTTTACGATCGGATCGTCCGGACGGCAAATGGTGACATCGTAGTCGATGTAGTCTTCCTTCGGCTGCAGGTTGTCCGGCCAGCCGGGTGGGTGGGCCACAAACTGCCCCCCGATCAGAAAGTGATAGGTCGGCCGATCACGGAACGCATCACCCATATGGCCATGCCAGCCGGCAATGCCGCACCCGTCGCCGATCAGTTTCAACAGGCCGTCTTCCTGGGGTTTGGTCATGTTGCCAAATTCTTCCTGGTGGCCCGAACGGGCGGACGACCAGATCGGCGTGATCAAATCCAGATCCTGGAGGGTTTCGGGGTGCTCAAGCGGCTCCATCGTCTCGTAGACGTCAACGGCAAAGCCGTTTTTATGAAGCAAATCCTGATACCAGTCGCTGAAATGGGTCGGGGCATGGCCTTCCCAGCCGCCGACGAACAGTGCCGCCTTCATGACAAATCCCTTTTGACGAATGCATAAATCGACGCCATGTCCCGAGCGTCATATCCGGCCTCGCCTGCATCTGTCAGAACAGAGCGGTTCAAATCGGCCTGGGGCATTGCAACCCCTAAGGAACGGGCGAGATCGAGCGCCAGTCCGATATCCTTCCGGGCGAGCGCAACGGTGAAAGTCACGTCGTGGGACGCCTCATCCAGATATAGCCCCTTGCGGTAGTGAATGACCGGCGCGGCGGCGGCGGAGTTTTCAATGACCTCGTAGGCGGTTTCCGGTGCGATTCCTGCAGATGTCATGAGCGCCAGGGCTTCGGACAGGGTCTGGTTCAGCCCGTGAATCAGCATGTTCACGCCAAGTTTCATGGCGGATCCTTTGGCTGGTCCGCCGAGCCAGATCGTGCGTTTGCCAAGGACAGCGAACACCGACTCCAGCTCTGGCGCATACGCTGGATCTGATCCAGCCATGATCAGAAGCTGGGCATCCTCGGCAGCTTTTGTGGCCCCTGATACAGGTGCGTCCACGAAGCGCTTGCCACAGCCAGACGCTGCCTCGAACAGCCGGTTCGCCGTCGGCACGGAGACTGTCCCCATTTCCACCAAGACCGGGTGCACAGTGGCGGCTGCCACAAGGCCGGTGTCCGGATCGAAATAAACATCCTCCACTGCGCTGTCGTCGGCGAGCATGGAGATAACCACATCGCACTTATCGGCAAGTTCACTAGGTGTGGTGGCACATTCGGCTGCATGACGCCTCGCAAAATCATCGGCCTTGGACGCAGTCCGGTTCCAGACAACCATTTCGTGCCCGGCGGAGGCCAAATTGGCGGCCATGCGCACGCCCATCCGGCCCAGCCCGGCAAATCCGATTTTCATCATGCTGCCTTGTCGGGGGTAATTCCGGAGATGGCCTGGATGAGGTTGTCTTCGGTGACCTCGTCCGAGGTGAAGGTGCGGATGATCTCGCCGGAATACATCGCAACGATCCGGTCGCTCACATGCAGCACCTCCGGCATTTCCGAGCTGATCACGATCACTGCATAGCCTTGCCCGGCAAGTTCGCGGATCAGGTTGTGGATCTCGGACTTGCTGCCAACATCAATGCCGCGGGTGGGCTCGTCCACGATCAGGACGTTTGGATGCATGGACAGCCATTTGCCGATGACAATTTTCTGCTGGTTGCCGCCCGACAGGTTGCCGACTGTCTGCTTCCAGCCGGGCGTGCGGATGTCGAGCCGGTCCCGGTATTGATCGAAAATTGCAACTTCCGCGCCTTCGGCAACAAAAGGTCCGGCCTTCAGATCGTCCACCTGCGGCAGGGTCATGTTGTCCCGGCAGTTCATGCCAAGCACGAGACCCTGGCCCTTGCGGTCTTCCGGCACCAGGGAAATGCCCTTGGAGATCGCATCGGCCGGGGAATGGATCCGGGTTTCCTGGCCATCCAGGAGGATCTTTCCGGCGCTTGGTTCGCGCAAACCGAACAGGGTCTCGGCGATTTCAGTGCGGCCCGCACCGACAAGACCATAAAACCCGACGACTTCTCCGCGCCGGACTTCGAAACTGACATCGCGATAGAGCTTGCCGCAGGACAGGCCTTTGACCTCAAGCGCCACGTCGCCGAGTTCGTTGTGATTGACGTTCCGGCTCAAGTCGAGGCTGCGCCCGATCATCAGCTGCGTGATTTCGTCCTCATTGGTCTTTGCGGTCACCAAAGTGCCCCGGTAGGAGCCGTCGCGCAGCACGCTGATCCGGTCGGTGATCTTGAAGATCTCTTCCATGCGGTGGGAAATGTAGATGATGCCGACGCCATGGTCCTTCAGATCCGCAATCACATCGAACAGCACAACCTTTTCCGCATCGGTCAGCGAAGCTGTCGGCTCATCGAAGATCACCGCCTTTGCATCGACGGTCAGGGCCCGGGCAATCTCAACCATCTGCTGGTTGGCGATGGACAGGTCGCCCACACGCGTTTTGGCGTTGAAACCGACCTTCAGTTTCGCGAGTATCTCATCGGTCTGAGCGTAGAGTTTTTGCCAGTCGACCAGGCCAAAGCGCTTTTTCGGCAGTTCGCCCAGATAGATATTCTCGGCAACGGTCAATTCGGAAGCAAGGCTCAGTTCCTGGTGAATGAACACGATGCCCTTGGACTTGGCGTCAAGCGGCGAGGCCATGCGGACCGGTTGCTCGCTGACGATAATCTTACCTTCGTCCGGCTGGTGCAGACCGCCCAGGACCTTCATCAGGGTCGACTTGCCTGCGCCGTTCTCGCCCATCAGGGCATGAACTTCTCCCGGCAGGACCTCCAGTGAGACGCCGTCGAGAGCGCGCACGCCCGGAAAGGTCTTGACGATGTTTTCAAGCCGCAAGGCCGGTGTCGACTGGCTCATACCCGCAGCTCCTGCTTGCCTTTGAGGTTGAGTTGGCGGTCAAGGAACAGAACCGCGATCAGGATCAGGCCGATGACCAGGTTTACAGTCTCGGTATCGGCGCCGATATGGCCAAGCCCCTTGCGCAAAAGCTGGATCGCAATCACCCCGCCGAGGGTGGAGATGATCGAGCCGGATCCGCCGGTCAGCTTCGTGCCGCCGAGCACAACGGCGGTGATCGCCCACAGCTCGTAAAGCTGGCCGTCATTCGGGTTCACTGATCCCGATTCGGAGTAAAACACCACCGCGGACAGAGCCGCCAGAAAGCCGATCAGCATGAAATTCATTAGGAAGTGCGGCCCGACACGGATCCCGGCGTTGACGGCCGCTTCCCGGTTGTCCCCTATCGCATATGCATTCCGGCCATGAACCGTGCGGTTCATGATGAACCACACGACAGCAACCGTGCCGAGCAGGAACCAGGCAGCCGTGGGCAGACCAAGAAACTGCGCTTCAGCAAAATCGACCAGAGTCCAGTTGAGGTGAGAGGTCGGCTGTTCGCCGTTATACATGAAGACCAGACCACGATAGCCGAGCATGGCACCCAGCGTGACGATGAAGGCGTCCACCCCGGTTTTCCAGACGATCAAACCATTGATCGCCCCCAAGACTATGCCGGTCAGCAGGGCCAGCGCCCAGGCAACGGGAATGACCCAGTCGCCAAGACCGGCAAAAACCGGCCAGGTCATGCTGTCCAGCATCACAACAGCGGCCAAAGCGAAGATCGCGCCGACGCTCAGGTCGATATTGCCGTTGATCATGATCACCGTCATGCCGACGGCAATGATCCCGATGGGGGCGGACTGCTTCAAAAGCAGCAGCATGTTGTCGAGGTCCATGAAGGCCGTGTCGCTTAATGACAGGTATTTGCCCGCGATGGAAAAAAACACCAGCTGCAGGACAATGAAGCCCCAGATCGCGCCGCGTTTCAAAAAGGTGCTGAGAGTTCCCGGTTCCATTGTTCCCTCCCTTACGCGATCGGCGACCAGAGCTTGCCGCGCTTGGCCGCAATATCCAGCCAAACCGCAAGAATGATGATGATCCAGGTGACGACGTATTGGGCGTAGAACTGCAGGCCCACCAGCAAAAGTCCGTTCTGGATAAAACCAAGGATCAGCACGCCAATCACGGTCTTGAAGATCGTGCCCGACCCGCCAAGGAGCGAGGCCCCGCCGAGGATGACCGCAGCCAGCACCTCAAGCTCGAGCCCCTGCCCGACCGTGTTCTGACTGCCCAGCGACCGGCTGGCCTGCAACAGGCCCGCGGTGGCAACGCAAAAGGCCGATAGCAGGTAACAGGTGAAAACCACGCGCGCCCGCCGGATGCCGGAAAAGGTTGCCGCCGTGCCGTTGCCGCCAACGGCGTAGACCTTGCGTCCGAACGGCGTTTTGGCGAGCAAAATGCCGAGCACGGAGGCAACGAGGGCGAACAGCAGGATCGGCACAGGAATGCCGAGAACATCCGATTGGCCAAAGACGCTGAACCACGTTCCTTCCTTGTCGGCGATATCCATGTTCTTGCCGCCGGAGTAAGTCAGGGTCAGGCCGTGGATCGCCGACAGCATGCCGAGTGTCACAATCAGTGAATTGAGCTTGAGGTAACCGACGAGAAAACCGATAAACGCGCCGAGACAGAGCACCATCGCGTACATGCCGGGTATCGCCAGCGCCGGACCGATCTTGTCGTGAAGATCCAGGACCACGATGGTGGCAAATGACATCATCGAGCCAACTGAAAGATCCAGGTTTCCGCTGATCACCACGAAGGTGACGCCAAGCGCCATGACGCCCAAGATGGCCGACGACCGGATAACGCCCATGATGTTGTCAGGGTCCAAAAACCGCTCATTGGCGAGGGTAAACCCAATCATAAAAACGGCAAACGCCACGAGGATACCTTGCCGCGCCAGCAAACGCCCGGCGCCTGCAAGGTTGAAGGAATTCATTCCGCTCTCCCTGGGCCCGCTCGTGCGAGCCTCTGTTTTGTCGGTTACATCCGCCAACAGATCCTCCCTAACCTGTTGTTTTATTTCAAACCAGGGTCATGCCGCCGTCGATCATGACAATCTGACCCGTCATGTAGTCGCTGTCTTTTGAGGCAAGGAAGTTCGTTGTTCCGGTAATATCGTGCGGTTTGGCTACCCGGCCCTTGAGAATTTCGGCCGAAAACTCTTCCATGGCCTGCCCCGGGCGTTCGGCGGCGCCGATCGCCATAAGGTCTTGATCGACCTGTTCCCACATTTCGGTCGCAACAACACCGGGCGCAAAGCCGGTGACCGTGATGTTGTGAGGCGCCAAGTCGCGCGCGCCGGACTGGGTTAAAGATACGACCGCCCACTTCGAGGCGCAGTAGGGCGCCACATTGCCAAAGCCCTGGCGGCTGGCGATGGAGGCGGTGTTGACGATTTTGCCGCCGGTGCCCTGGGAAATCATCTGCTTAGCCGCTTCTTGCATGCCGATCATGCAGCCAAGGCCATTTACACCCATGATAAAGTTCCAGTTGTCTTCGGTGACATCCAGAAAATTCATCGGTTTGTTGACGCCGGCATTGTTGAATTTGACGTCGAGTTTCCCGAAGGCCGAAACGGCTTTGCCAATCATATCCTGGACTTGCTGGCGGTCGGTGACGTCCACTGCCGCCCAAGTTACCATGGCACCGTTGGTATTGCTGATGGTGTGGCTGTCGGCTGCAACCCGCTCGACTTGCTCTCCGTTGATATCTGCAAAACAGACATCGGCGCCTTCGCTGACCAATGCCTCGCCAATTGCGCGGCCGATACCCCGCGCAGCACCGGTCACGATGCAGGAACGCCCGGACAACCGGCCCATGATCTCCTCCCAGAGTATGTGTTTTGTTTTTATGAAAAACAGGGCGCGGGGGTGCCGCGCCCTGTGAGAGGTATCGGGATCTTAGAAGACCGGCTTGTCAAACTCGGCCATGTTGTCCTGGGTGATCTTCGGCGTGTCAAAGTAGTTCAGGAAAGGAATTTCCTCGCCATTCAACACATCAACAGCTGTTTTGAGCGCCGCCTTGGCATCGTCGACCGGCGACTGATAGATCGAGCCCCAATATTCGCCGCGCTCCATGGCTTCATAGCCAACCGCGAAGTTTGTGGCGCCGACAAAGATAATGCCCTCACGGCCAGCGGCCTTCGCAGCATTCAGCGCACCCACACCCATGTTGTCATCGCCGGAGTAGACCCCATCAATGTCGTCGTACTTTACGAGGAACGCTTCCATGACTTTTTGCGATTTTTCACGGTTCCAGTCACCCGGCTGCTTGTCGATCTGGGTCACGTTCGGGCATACTTCCGGCAGGCGATCGTCAAAGCCCTTGGCGCGCTCAATCGCGGTGGTGTAGCCGGGCTGACCCGTTATGTGCACGACCTGCGCTTCGTTCTCGATGCCCATTTCCTTAAACTTGTCGCACATGATTTCAGCGGAGCGTTTGCCCTGCGTAATGTTGTCCGGGCCGGAGAACGACTTCACGAAGTCAAATCCCTGCTCGGCGATATTTGAGTTGGTCACAATGACCGGGATCCCGGCCTTGTGCGCCTTACGGACGGCCGGGATGACTGCCTCGCCGTTGGTCGGCCAGATGATGATCGCATCGACTTCCTGTTGGATGAGGTCTTCCATCTGGGCGATCTGCCGGGCGACGTCGCCGCCAGCGTCAAGCACTACGGTTTCGACGTCCGCATTCGCATCGGCGGCCTCGATAAAGGCTTTTTCATAAGTCGTTTGGTAGCTGTCGACGCCGACGTTATTCTGCGTGATGCCGATCTTCATTGTTTCGGCTGATGCAGCTCCGGCAAATGCCATACCTGTGGCGGCCGTTGATGCGATCAGAAGTGCGCGAAGAGACTTTGTCATACCCATTATTCCTCCCTTGGGTGCAGTTTTTAGTGCCGTTGCAACTCTCCTCCAGAGCCGCGCCGCCGGTGCAGCGGTGGCATTTCAATAAACGTGCCCGCCCTTCCCTTGCGTCGCGCCCCAAAAATTATCCAATATGATCACCTCATTATCCATTTTGGATATTTATTCCGTTTTGCCACGCTAAGCTCTCACCGAAGCTTGTAGGGAAGATCAATGTCGATCCAAAAAAAATCCGATTTGGAGAATTTTGGCCGTGGTTCTGGATCCGCAACATCCTGGAGCAATCCGATGAATCACCATCATGGAGAACTGGTTACGGAGCGGCAAACCCTTACGCCCCAAGCTAAGACTGAAATTCTGCAGGTTCTCAGTTTTTTGCAGAATTTCGAGGATGAACTTGACGGCTTGCTCGAGGTCACCGCGCCCAATCCATATGTAAAAATGTCCGCCTATCTCGTCAAACGCCATCTGGAAGCAAAGGCAGTGACACCGACGTCGCTTATCGGCGCATCGGGCGTTCCCTATGCGACGGCAACACGGCGAATGAAAGAAATGGTCGACGCAGGATTGATCGAACAACGTCCCCGAACCGCCAGTGGAAAGAGCTTCTCCCTCCATCCGAGTGCCGAGATGCTGGAGGCCTGGACGCAGTTCAGCAATCGAGTGCGGCGGCTAGCGGGCCAAAGCTTCGGCTCAATAGAGCCCCGCTCCGAAACCCAAGACTATTATTTCGGCGGATCCTATTTGGCTGCGCAAACGATACAGCCACCTCAAGTCTTGCTAGAACCGCTTAAACTCACCGGTGGGCTCAAGGTCTTGGTCCACGGGGATCCGACCTTCATGGTCATGCATGGCTTGAAGCGTCAATTCGAGCAGGTAATCGGCTGTCCGATTCAGCAGCGGGCTTTTTCCATTGACCGTCTTCACGAAGAGGCCGTGAAAAACGCGCAGCGCCCTGCAAGCCGGTATGATCTGATTGCCATCGACCTGCCTTGGGTCGGGGAATTCGCCGAAAGCGGGTATCTCTTGCCGCTTGACGACATTCTGGATACCGAACGGCTCAACCCAAGCGATTTTCATACCGCCGGATGGCAAAGCGCACATTGGGGCGACCGGTCCTATGGCGTGCCCTCCCAAACGACCCCAGAACTGCTGTTTTACCGCAAGGACCTATTCGCGGAGGCAGGTCTTGAGCCACCGCATACGATCGCAAAGCTGCTGAGAGCGGCCGAAGAACTGCATCAGCCGTCGCAAGGGCGCTATGGCATCGCCTGGAATGCCGCCAGGGGCACGGCCCTCGGCCACACCTTCATCATGACATGTGCGGATTTTGGCCAGCCCGTGCTGGACCTGCCCAAACAGGCCGGAGGCTTTGACGCCTCGAAACTGGCCGAGGGTGACTACCGGCCAATGATTGACACGCCGCGCGGCCTGGAAGCGGCAGAATATCTCATGGCCCTGCTGCAGTATTCGCCGCCGGATATCCTTTCGATGTCCTGGTATGAGCGCGTGCGCCCCTTCGCCAACGGCAAGGTCGCCATGGCCTATGGCTACACACTTCTGGCCCCCTATTTCGAGCAAAATCCGTCCTGTGCCGCCTTCGGCAATGTCGGGTATTTGCCACATCCGGCCGGGCCGCGCGCCAATCCGGTCGCACCTGTCGGCGGATACCTGCTTGGCATTCCGGCGAATATTCCACCAGAGCGGCTGGAGGCAGCAGTGGAGGCGCTCATCGTCTTCACCTCGCCGGAAGCTCAAAAGCTGTATGTCGAGCACGGCAGCCGCACGAACCCGCGGTATTCGGTCGGGGCCGACCCGGAAGTGCGCCGCCTGTCACCCATCTTTGAGGCGGTCGACGCCATGTCCTGGCGCGACGAACTGCAGTTCTGGCCACGCCCGCCAATCCCCGAAATAAGCCAGATTATCCAGATTTGCGGGGAGGAATGCCACGACATGCTGCGCGGCGTTCAGTCTCCAAAAACAGCCTTACAGGCAGCACAAGACCGCGCCGATCAAGTTTTGAGGGAAGCGGGAAAACTTTAACGGGAGGAATTCATGGACCCCAATCGTCTGAAGGGAAAAAACATCCTGATCACCGGCGCCGCGCGCGGCATGGGAGAAGCCAACGCGAAGGCATTCGCCGCGCAGGGCGCCAATGTCTGCGTCGGAGATCTCGATGGAGACACCGCGGGTGAGGTGGCAAATGCCATCAACGCGGCAGGAAACGGCAAGGCGATTGCGGTGAAAATGGACGTCACCAAACGTGCCGACAACGCCGCCGCCGTTGCCGCGACGGTCGACGCTTTCGGCTCGATCAATGTGGGTCTGTTCAACGCCGGCCTCAACAAACCCCGGTTCTTCATGGATATCGATGAAGACAACTGGGACATGATCATGAACGTAAACACCAAGGCGATGTGGCTCGGCATGCAGGAAACGGCCCGCCAGATGATCGCCCAGGGACCCATGCCGGATCACCCCTACAAGCTGATCAATGTCGGAAGTATCGCCAGCCGCAAGCCGCTGGTGGACGTCACCGTCTATTGCACCTCGAAATACGGCTGTCTGGCATTGACCGAATGCGGCGCACTTGGCCTAGCGGAACACAACATCACCGTGAACGGCTACGCGCCAGGTGTTGTGGTGACCCCGCTCTGGGAACAACTGGACAAGGACCTCGTCGAAATCGGTTTTAAGGAGCGCGAAGGCCAAGCCTACGAGGACATCGTGGAAAGCAATCTGGTCATCAAGCGCGTGTCCTATCCCGACGACATTACCGGAACGGCGTCTTTCCTGGCCAGTGACGACAGCGATTACATGACCGGTCAGATGATCTCCATCGATGGCGGCTGGGTGACCAAGTAAGCCCGCGCCGATAAAGATTTTCACCTTAATGCGGGTGCGCCTGTTCGCACCCGACAGGAGCCTTTTATGACCCGCGCCCTGATGCCCAACATGCTCACGCCGCAAGACCTGGAACCCAATTGGGAATGGCGTGACCGCCTCCCTGCCTGGGGACACACCTCCGTCGACTTTGAGCGCCGTGTCGACCATGACCGCCTGCGCCGCTACCGGCTGGCGCGCACGCGGCAGTCCCTGCAGAATTCACCTGCAGGCTCGCTGTTGCTGTTTGACGTCAACAACATCCGCTACGTTTCGGCCACCAAGATCGGCGAGTGGGAACGGGACAAGATGTGCCGCTTTTGCCTGCTGACCGGCGATGACAGTCCCTATGTCTGGGATTTCGGGTCGGCCGCGGTCCATCACCAGCGCTATTCCGACTGGCTGGAGCCCGATCACTGTCTGGCCGGCGTCGTCGGCATGCGTGGCACCATTCCGCCCGAGTTTGGCCTGATGCGCAAATACGCCAAAATGATCGCCCAATTGATCAAGGATGCGGGCATGGCCGACATGCCGGTGGGGGTCGATTACGCCGAGACCGCCATGTTCCATGCCCTGCAAGAGGAGGGCATCAAGGTCGTGGATGGTCAACAGATCATGCTGGCCGCACGCGAGATAAAGAACTGGGACGAAATTCAGCTTCTGACACAGGCCGCGTCCATGGTGGATGGCGTCTACCACATGATTTATGAGGAGCTGAAACCGGGCGTGCGCGAGAATGACATCGTCGCCCTGTCCAACAAGCTGCTTTACGAGATGGGCTCGGACGATGTCGAGGCGATCAATGCGATCTCCGGAGAGCGCTGCAATCCTCATCCGCATAATTTCACCGACAGGCTGATCCGTCCCGGAGATCAGTGCTTCTTCGACATCCTGCAGTCCTATCAGGGCTACCGGACCTGCTATTACCGCACGTTCAATGTGGGCCGCGCGACGCCGGCGCAGAACGACGCTTATGTGAAAGCGCGCGATTGGATCGACGCCTCCATCGCCATGATCAAGCCGGGCGTGACCACCGACAAGGTCGCCGAGGTCTGGCCGACCGCAGAAAGTCTCGGCTTTCCGAATGAGGATGCCGCTTTCGGCCTGCAATTCGGTCACGGGCTCGGACTGGCCTTGCACGAACGGCCGATCATTTCCCGTGCGGTGTCGCTGGAACATCCGATGGAAATCAAGACCGGCATGGTGTTCGCGCTCGAAACCTATTGCCCGGCGACAGATGGCTATTCCGCCGCGCGGATCGAGGAAGAGGTCGTGGTGACCGAAACCGGGTGCGAGGTGATCTCGCTTTTCCCGGCCGAAGACCTGCCGATCGCCAACCGCTACTGACCGCAAAATCGCGGCAAGCCGTCCGCTTTCAAGGCGGGCGGCACAATGGGAGGAGACAAGCCCGTGTCCGACACGCGCACGCACAACACCGAAGACTATCTTCGCATGTACAAGCAAATGGTCCGGATCCGGGCATTTGAAGACAATGCGAACCAGCTTTACCTGTCCGCCAAGATGCCCGGCCTGACCCACATGTATTCCGGTCAGGAGGCCGTCGCCGTCGGGATCTGCGAGGCGCTGACGGACGAAGACCGCATCACCTCGACCCACCGGGGGCATGGCCATTGCGTCGCCAAGGGCGCCGAGTTCAAGGCCATGTTCTGCGAGCTTTTGGGCAAGGAGGAAGGCTATTGCAGGGGCAAGGGCGGCTCCATGCACATTGCCGACCAGTCCCACGGCAATCTCGGCGCCAACGCCATCGTTGGTGGCTCGATGGGCATTGCCACGGGCGCAGCATTGTCGGCCAAGCAGCTTGGCAAGGACTTCGTGACCGTGTGTTTCTTCGGTGACGGCGCGACCGCTCAAGGGCTTTGGTATGAGGTCATGAACATGGCCGCGCTCTGGAAACTCCCGGTCATCTATGCCTGCGAGAACAATGGCTACAGCGAGTACACGAAAACGGAAGAGATCGCCGCCGGGTCTCTCACCGCCCGCGCGGAAGCTTTCGGGATAGAAGCTTTCGAGGTCGACGGCCAGGACGTTCTGGCCGTTAACGAGCTGACCAACCAGCTTGTCGAGCGCTGCCGGAATGGGGAGGGTCCGTTCTTCATGGAACTCAAGACCTACCGCTATCACGGTCACCATGTCGGCGACATCAACCGTGACTACTACCGTTCCAAGGACGAGGAAGCGGAGTGGAAAAACGTCCGCGACCCGATCACCAACTTTGGCAAGTGGCTGGAAGATCAGAACATCCTGTCCGCCGACGAGTTGGTCGCCATCAACAACGAGATCAAGGCCGAGGCCGAAGCGGCCGTCGAGTATGCCCTCAACGCGCCCTATCCGGACACATCCGAGGTCGACATGCACGTGTTTGCCGGTGTCGACCACGCGCTTGACTATCTGGGAGGAGCCCGCGGATGACCCGTGAAGTTACTTTTTCAAAGGCTGTCAACGAGGCGATTGCCGAGGAAATGCGCCGCGACCCGACGGTTTTTCTGATCGGCGAAGATGTTGCCGAGGCCGGAACCCCGTTCAAGGTTCTGTCGGGATTGGTGGAGGAATTCGGCACCGGCCGGGTGATCGACACGCCGATTTCGGAGCCGGGCTTTATGGGCATGGCCGTCGGGGCGGCGATGACCGGATCCCGGCCCATCGTCGACCTGATGTTTGGCGACTTCATCTATCTCGTCATGGACCAGCTCTGCAATCAGGCGGCCAAGACCCATTACATGTCCGGCGGAAAGCTTAAGGTTCCGCTGGTCCTGCGCACCAACATGGGCGCGACCCGGCGATCCGCAGCCCAGCACAGCCAGTCGCTCCAGGCCATCGTTGCCCATATTCCGGGGCTGAAGGTCGCCATGCCCTCCTCGGCCTATGAGGCGAAGGGGCTTTTGAAGACGGCGATCCGGGATGACAATCCGGTCGTGATTTTCGAAGACAAGCTGATGTATCAGGACAAGGCTCTTGTTCCGGAAGAGGAGTACCTGATCCCCTTTGGCCAGGCGAATGTGAAGCGCGAAGGCCGCGACATTACTCTGGTGGCAACGTCCTCCATGGTGCAGGTGGCCGAGGAAGCAGCTGATGCGCTGGCCAAGGACGGGATCAGCGCTGAAATCATCGACCCGCGCACCATCGTTCCGCTGGATGAAGAAACGATCCTGAACTCGGTGCGCAAGACATCGCGGGCGATCGTCATCGATGAAGGCCACCAGAGCTACGGCGTGACGGCGGAAATCGCCGCTCGGATCAGCGCAAAAGCGTTCTATCACCTGGATGCGCCGGTTATCCGCATGGGGGCCATGGATGTGCCTGTGCCGTTCTCGCCGGCGCTGGAGGACCTGACCGTGCCCACTGCGGCGGGCGTTGCGGACAATGCACGCAAGATTTGCCGCGGGGAGCTGCTCCATGCCGCATGACGTGATCATGCCCGCACTTGGGATGGCACAAGATACCGGCCTGCTGCTCGCCTGGCATAAAAAGCCGGGGGACGAGGTTGCCGAGGGCGATGTGCTGTTTGAAGTGGAAACTGACAAGGCCTCGATGGAGGTCGAGGCCCAGGCGGCCGGATATCTGACCGATGTCAGCGCCGAGCCGGGCAGCGATGTGCCGGTGGGGCAAACCATTGCGCTGATTTCGGAAAACCCGAAAGGAAACGGTAGCAATTCATCCGCGCCTCCGCCGTCTGAACCCTCCGGCAACGGCGTGGCCGCCGGATCTCCGGCACGAGACAGCGCCGACATTGACGGCAAGCAGGTAATCATGCCGGCGCTCGGCATGGCGCAGGATACCGGCCAGATCATCTCCTGGGCCAAGGCTGCGGGGGATGCTGTTGCTGCCGATGATGTGCTTTTGGAGGTCGAAACCGACAAGAGTGCGATGGAAGTGCCCGCCGGGTTTGACGGCTATGTGGCTGCCATTCTCGCCGAGGCTGGCGAAAACGTGCCCGTCGGGGATGTGATTGCGGTCATTTCTTCTGAGAAACCCGATGCGCCGGTCACCCGCTCCGCGAAATCAGGCACACTAGAGCCCGCAGCGTCTCCAGCCTCGGCAAAAAGTGCTCCAACACCCGACGCGCCTGCGCCCGCACCAAATCCGGCGCCCCCTGAAAAGGCAGCGCCGCCTATTGCATCCGGCGGCAAAATCCTTGCCTCGCCGAAGGCAAAACGGCTGGCCAAAGAACAGGGCCTTGATCTTGAACGTCTTGCCCTCGCAGGCGTCACGCAGCCATTTCATGTTGCCGATCTGGAAACGCTGAAAACCTTGCCTGCCGAAACCGCGCCCGCAGCCGCCACGCAGGCCGTTAGCCGCCGGATCGTCGCCGAGGTGACCGGCACGGCTCTTGCCGAATTTACCGGCTGGCTGTCACGCGAACTCGGCCAGAAAGTCCGGCAGGAGACAGTCCTCGCAGGCTTCGCCGCGTCCGCCCTGCGGGCCACGGGTCAAAGCGATGCCATCAGCGTTCAAACCGCGGTGCGGGGGCTGGTCCGCTCCTACCAGGACCCGGATTTGGCAGGATTTGGGCACGCACAGCCTTCGGATAGCGACACAGAACCGTTGCTCATTGTGCGGGATCTCGTTGGCTCTCCGCTTACATCGATCCAGCTCGGTGCCGAAACCGTCCCGGTCTTGACCGTGTCCGGCGCGGACAATGCGCTGACCATCACTTGCGAGTGTCCCGGCGAAGCCCTGTCCGCCGAGGCAGCGCTTGCTCTCACCACAGAATTTGCGGAGCGGATCGGCGATCCCCTCCGTCAGTTACTTTAAGGAACGAAAGGCGCTCCCCATGGACTATGCCGTTCAAGACTACACCGATCTCTACATTGGCGGAAAATGGCGGCCCGGCGCCTCCGGTGACCGGTTCGACGTCATCAATCCGGCCACAGAGGAAGTGCTGGCGAGCGTCGCTTCCGCCGAATTGGCGGATGCCGATGCCGCTCTCAATGCTGCCGAGGACGCCTTTGCCGACTGGGCCGCGCGCACGCCGCGCCAGCGCTCCGAGGTGCTGCGCAAGGCGTGGGAGCTGATGACGGCAAGGCTCGACGAGTTCGCCAAGTTGATCACGTTGGAAAACGGCAAGGCCGGCAATGACGCCCGCGGCGAGGCAACCTATGCGGCCGAGTTCTTCCGCTGGTTTGCCGAGGAAGCCGTGCGTGCCGATGGCCTGATCACCCACGCGCCCTCGTCCGGTGCGCGGATCATGGTACAGCACAAACCGGCCGGCATCGCCGTGCTGGTCACGCCCTGGAATTATCCGGCGGCAATGGGCACCCGGAAAATCGCGCCCGCTCTGGCCGCAGGCTGCCCGGTGATTATCAAGCCGGCCGGCGAAACACCGCTGACGATGCTGGCCCTGATGCCGCTTCTGGAAGAAGCCGGTGTTCCCAAGGGCCTCGTGAACGTGCTGCCGACAAAGCACTCCGGCAAGCTGGTCGACCATCTTCTGCATGATCCGCGCGTGCGCGTCGTCTCTTTCACCGGGTCCACTGGTGTGGGCCGGAAACTGCTGCATTCCGCCGCCGACCAGGTCTTGAAACCGGCGATGGAGCTAGGTGGCAATGCCCCGCTCATCGTCTTTGACGATGCAGATCTCGATACTGCGGTGGAAGGCGCGATGCTCGCCAAGATGCGGAACCTTGGCGAGGCCTGCACCGCCGCCAACCGGTTCTATATCCATGAAAGCGTGGCTGACGCCTTTGCAGAGAAATTCACCGCAGCGATGGCGAAACTGAAACTCGGCAACGGATTGGAGCTGGACGTGGATGTGGGCCCGCTGGTCAACCGCGATACCCAGCAGAAAGTCGCCGAGTTCGTTCAGGACGCGGTCGGCAAGGGCGCCAAGATCACTCTCGGTGGGACGGTCCCGGACGGCAAGGGCTTCTTTTATCCGCCAACCGTCATGACCGATGTGCCGGAGACGGCCGATTGCGTCCATGACGAGATTTTCGGCCCGGTCGCCGCCTTGCAGACCTTTTCCGACACCGAAGACGTCATCCGCCGTGCCAATGACACCGAGTACGGTCTGGTCGCCTATGTCTTTACGGAAGACATGAAACGCGGCCTGCAGGTCTGCGAGAAGCTCGACTACGGCATGGTTGGGCTGAACCGCGGTCTGGTCTCAGATCCTGCAGCCCCGTTCGGCGGCACCAAGCAGTCCGGTCTCGGCCGCGAAGGCGGACATGAAGGCATGCTGGAATTCATGGAAACCCAGTACATCTCGGCAAGTTGGTAAGGAGGGCGGCATGAATTACATCGCATCGCCCTCCGTCCGGTCTTATGCCGGCCGCAAGGGGGTTGATCTTGATGCAGTCGCTGCCGCAACCGGCCGCGAGACGCTGGCCAAGGAAGACGTGGATCAGCACCTGACCGGCGCCTCAAGTCCAGGTGCAATGGCCCAACCGGCCAGCACCCGGTATTGGGACGTGGACCACACGGCCCATGGGCCGGTCAGCGACGAACCGGTGAGCCGTATGGCGCAGGTTGCGGCGGATAACCTGTCCGCGGCCAATGCTCATATTCCCCAGGTCACGCACCATGACCGGGCCGACATCCGTAAAGTCGAAGCCTTCCGGGCGAAGCTGAAAGAAGAGGCGCTGGACCGGGGCATCAAGCTGACAACGCTCGCCTTCCATGTGAAGGCCCTGTCGGCCTGCCTGAAGGCGTTCCCGAAATTCAACGCCTCGCTCAGCGCCGACGGCCAGACCCTGCACATGAAGACTTACGTCCATGTCGGGATTGCCGTCGACACCCCGGCGGGCCTGATGGTGCCCGTGGTGCGCGATGCCGACCGCAAGGGTCTGTGGCAGATTGCCAGCGACATCGCAGATCTGGCGGCGCGCGCGCAGGCCCGGAAGATCCGCCCGGACGAAATGGGCGGCGCGTCGATGTCGATTTCCAATCTCGGTGGCATCGGGGGGACGGCTTTTACCCCGATCGTCAACCCGCCCGAAGTCGCGATCCTCGGTATCACCCGGACCGAGACCGTGCCGGTCTGGGAGGATGAGGCCTTTGTGCCGGTACCGATGGTGCCGCTGGACCTGAGCTACGATCACCGGGTGATCAACGGGGCGGATGCCGCCCGCTTCTTGAAGCACTATGCCGATTTGCTGGCAGATCCGCGCCGTTTGCTGATTGGCTAAAGAGGAGAACACCCGGCCATGGCGTCGACCATTGACCTGTCCGGCAAGACCGCTTTGGTGACCGGCGCCAGCCGGGGCATTGGCGCGGCGATTGCAAAAGGTCTGGCTGAAGCGGGAGCCGATGTCGTTGGGATCGGCACGTCCATCGAGACAGGCTCGGCGGACTTGAGGGAAGAGATAAAAAAAGCCGGTGTTCGCTTCACGCCGATCAATTGCGACCTGGCATCACGGGAACAGATTTCCGACTTGGTCGAACGCCTGGCGCGTGATCAGGTGCAGATCGACATCCTGGTCAACAATGCCGGCATCATCCGGCGGACGGAAGCGGCCTCTCACGCCCTTGAGGACTGGGATGCGGTGATGGCGGTCAATCTGGATGCCGCTTTCCTGCTCAGCCGTGACTTTGGTGGCAAGATGGTTGAACGCGGGTCCGGCAAGATCATCAACATTGCCTCGGTGCTGTCGTTTCAAGGCGGCATTCTGGTGCCGGGATATGCGGCTGCGAAGGGTGCGCTTGCGCAGTTGACGCGATCATTCGCTAACGAGTGGGCCTCGAAAGGTGTCAATGTAAACGCGGTGGCTCCAGGCTATATCGCCACGGACAATACAGCCGCCCTGCAGGCAGATGAAAAACGCACCGCAGACCTGTTGGCCCGTGTTCCGGCGGGACGCTGGGGCACACCAATGGACATTGCAAGTCCCGTCACATTCCTTGCCAGCGACCATGCAAACTTCATCCACGGCGCAGTTCTACCCGTAGACGGCGGCTGGCTCGCACGATGAAAGAGCGGACTGCAGCGGGTCCTTTCAGAGCCTTTGTTGTCCTACGGGTTCATTCGCGACCGCAGGGCTCAAAGACACGCGGTGTTTTTGAAACCGTGTCATCTTCATGTTCATCATTATGTTTGACCGAGGCATGGGGCGCGGATGACGGCTGGTTACAAGCGTTGACGGCATAAATGCCGCCGGGATGGTATTGAAATTCCGATCCAAAGACGGCTTGTGGCAGCCCTGACGGGCCATTTATTTTTTGAAACAGGAAAGGGAGAAATCCAAAACGGCACTCGCGAACAGGCGATTTCTGCTTACACAGTGCTTACACAGCACTATTTTCACCCAAGCGAAATTATGCTAAATTATTGGAAAATATGGCGCACCGGGGAGGATTCGATTTGATTTTTTTATATATTTTTCAAATACTTAATATTCTCTACATTAATCATCAGCTGTGATTTTGATCGAATGTGTATCATCTGTGTGACAGCATTCTTCACCGATTTTTGCCATAAATAATGCGTACACTTTCGCAGGAACATGCACGCGGCCTCTCAGTGCCGACGCGTCCGTCGTGAAACGCTACTAGACCCGGCATCCTGCGTCTGAGGCGCATGAACCGTTTCGAAACTCTTGAGTGACAGTATTGTAAGTTGAGTCAATGGTACCTTGCACTATTTCATGGTGTAGGTATCATCCCTGTTGGGAGAACATGATGGGCGATCGCAATCAAGACAGCATTGTCTCTGCCTTCACGGAAGAGCAAGTTGAACGCTTGACTGGTATCAGCAAGCGGCAGCTTCGCTATTGGGACCGCATCGATTTTTTCACGCCGAGCATCGGCTACGAAGACCGCCGTCAGCCATATAGCCGCCTTTACTCTTTTCGCGACCTAGTGTGCCTCAAGGTTCTTGACCGTTTGCGCAATGAAGCAAGCGTATCCCTGACTCACTTAAGAAAGGTCAAAAAGAAGCTCGCTCACCTGGGTGACGACCTTTGGTCCAAAACGACTTTGTACGTTCTGAATAAAAAGGTCGTTGTCGACAATCCTGAAAACGAAACGAAAGAAGAAGTCGTATCGGGTCAAGGTGTTTTTCAGATACCACTCAAGGTCGTAACCGGGAATTTGATGGAAGCTGTCGAAAACTCAAGGAAACGCGATGAGACGCAATTAGGTTCAATCGATAAAGTCAAGATATTGTCGAAAAAGCAGAATGTCATTTCAGGCACTAGAATTCCCGTGCGTTCAATTAAAGCATTTGCAGACGCTGGTTACTCGATCGAAGAAATTATCCAAGAGTATCCCTCATTGACCGCGCAAGATATTCAAGCTGCCATCGAGTATGAAGAAGTCGCTTGAAAAAACTACATTCCAAGCTGAAGGTTCTTCTTGATGCTGGCGTTCCAGTATCAGTAGGACGAAAATTTGAAGATGCAGGGCATCAAGTTATTTTTTATCAGGAAGTTTTAGCCGAAAAAGCTCCTGACGAAGTTGTGTGTACGGTCGCAATCGAGAACAAAGCAATTTTGATAGCGATCGACGCCGACATGAAACAATTTTCAAAACGATATGGTAAACCTGACGCCGCTGAAGGTCGATTCAAAAACCTCAATGTCATTCGCTTATGCTGCAATGAGGTAATGTCCTCAAAAAGGGTTGAGCAATCGATGTCTCTGATCGAACACGAATGGGCTTATTCTGCAAAAAAGCATGCAAGGCGTCTATGGCTCGACATTGCTGCGCACAATATTAGAACACACCGATGAACTACGAGATGCAGACTTTCTTCAGACTCTGCTCCAAATATTTTATGCTAAACCCACTACCGTAATTTTCTCCTACATCACTGCTCGAATGCCCTTGAATTGCATTTCGAACATCCTTCGGAACGCCGACGTTTCTTAGTCGGTCTTTCATTGTGTGGCGAAGACTATGAACACAGACATTCGGGTCTTTGAACCCAACACGATTGCGCAAAAACTTCATCAACCTGGCTGAGGCTTTAGTATTGCCTGACTGACCAGCGTAATTTGGAAATAGAGGCGCCTCTACTCCAGCAGCATATCGACGAGCGGTAACCGACAGCCCACCTTGAAGGGCATATCCAATTAATGGAACAACTCTTCGGCTCCCTTGGTTTTTCAAATCACGGAATTTATTGGGTCGGATTTGTAGTATCGGCACGTCACCTCTTAGATCGACGTCTTTCAGCTGGAGGCCAACCACTTCTCCCAGCCTCGCACCTGTATCTAGAAGAATGTGAAATATATCCCTCAACTCGTCACTAGTGCTTCGCAATCCAAGTTCCCGCAACAAAACCTTTAGTTCCTGACCAGTGAACGACCTTCTCGCATCCTCTTCTGAGAACGAAGCTTTCACTTTGAGCCGAGCAAATGGATTGTTTCGATGGATTTCGCACTCGCGATAGGCAAGAGCAAGAATCGCGTGGCAATTCGCGATATATTTGTTGATCGTAGCCGGAGCTTTTTCCTGTTCGATCAGCTTCTCTCGAAAAGATCGCGCATCCTGGCGTGACAGCTCAGTCACATCCTTATCACCGATGGCGTCGACCAAGAGTTTGACAACCCTTTCGCGTTCCAGTCGAAACCTTTTCCAGACGGCATCTCCTTCGGATCGTGAACCGCGCTTATCGTTCAAATATATGTCCAGTGCGCCCTTTAACGACAATCCGTTCGTAGGAACTACTTCTTCCTTTGTGTCGAGCACCTCAGCCGTCAACATGACAGCACTTGTCTTTGGGCTAGTTTCAAACACTGGTGCCTCAGCCACTTTCTGTTGTTGAGTGCAGATACCGGGCAACGTTTCTTGTTGCCGCCCCCCCGTGTACTGGCTGTACTCAAGCGCCTTGATATCGCGCTTAAAAAGCTCATAGAGCTGAGAACTGGAACTTTGTTCATGCAACAATCCCACGAACAGCTTCTCAACACGTGCATTGATCAACTCGCAACGCCGCTGGGCTTCTAAAACGTCCTCAGTCTTCAAGCTGCGGATAATTTCCGTTCGAGGCACGAGGTCACGCGCAAATGCGGGTATTCGCCTCCGATATTGGAGACGGTTAGACGCCGGGTGGCGATGAATATATTTGAGAACAAAAGAAGGCATTCCGATCCGCGTGTATCATTAGCGGATCAGGCGTGTAGCGCCAAATTTGCTTTCTTGCAATAGGCATATATATCAATGCCTTATCACAAGAATGGCGCACCGGGGAGGATTCGAACCCCCGACCCCCAGATTCGTAGTCTGGTGCTCTATCCAGCTGAGCTACCGGTGCTTGAAGCGCGAAGCGGGTTTTTGCTTTGGAAGCGTGACAAACCATTGCTCGCGGCTCGCGGGGCGACACCGCCCCGGACAGGGCGCTTATCTACTGCGGTCCGGGTGGGGATGCAAGTGACTTTTTGAAGTTTTTTTCAAAGAACTGTCACACTTCAGAGAAACTGGCCAAAGCCCGCCATTCCCGCCCCCCAGAGGCAAAGCGGTTGCTTGCGGGTCAGCATTGAATAGGACACTGAGGGCTGGTCCAGCAACTGCATGCAAGCTGGCATTGGCCGGATACAACAAGGCACGGACGAGAGGGCTGGTCGACGGGTCGTCCGTTGGCGCACATGGCTTGCCAACAAAACGCGAAAGCATTGCCGTGTCCGTGGCCTGCTGATCCGGCCGCAGATCGTCGTTAAACACTGACCGATTCGCCTAGCGCGCTTCCCCTCGCCCAAAGCGATTCCCGACCAGACGGAACGTGCCAGACTTGTCCAGCTTGGGAGAATAGCTCTTGATTTGAAAGCTGATCGCTTCTGGAAGGATCGAGCATCTCTGGACGTTTCGGACGAAACGCCCGCTTCTCTAAACGGACCGGTCGGGCAGCTCGATCCGGAAGCAGGTGCAGGGCTCGGCCTCATCGAGAACGATCTTGCCGCCATGGGCCTTTAAGAGTTCCGCGACAATGGCCAGTCCCAAGCCGATGCCGCCGGTTTTTGAGCCGCTGTGGAACGCCTTGAACAGCGCCGGGCGCAGGTTGGCCGGAATGCCAGGACCCGTGTCAGACACGATAATATGCACGCATTTGCCCGCCCGGGTGGCTTCCAGCGTGATCCGGCGCACCAGTGTTTCATCCTTTTCCGCCTCAAGGGCCTGAACAGCATTGCGGGCAAGGTTCAAAAGAACCCTGAACAGCTGCTCCGGATCCGCGTCGACCTCAAGGTCTGCGGACACCTTGTTCTCAAAGGTGATGCCGGGCCTGTCCAGAATTCCCAGCACGTCGGCAACATCCTCGCCCACCCTGTGAAGGTTCAGCAAACGCCGCTGCGGTGCCCGTTCCTGGGCTTTGCCATAGGCCATGACGGCCTGGGTGTAGCCGACCGCGCGGTCCAGGGTCGCCAGGATTTTCGGGGCCAGCCGGCTGACGGTGGGGTCGGGAACGTGCTCCAGCCGCTCCAGGAACAATTGCGCAGAGGCCAGAAGATTGCGCAAATCATGGTTGATCTTGGAAACCGCAAGGCCGAGATCGGCGAGCCGCTGCTTCTGGTGAAGGGCCCGCGACAAGGCCTCTTCCATCTTGGCAAGGCGGATTTCCGCATCCCCAAGCTCATCCTGCCGGGCGGAGACTTCGATGATGCCGGAGGCGTCTTCCGGATTTTCGGCGAACTGCTCCATAGAGCGCGTGAGGCGCCGCAAGGGGCGGATGAAGACCGCCCGCAAGGTGATGTAGACAAGACCGGCGGTGAAAACGGAAATCACCAGCGACAGCGCCAGGATGCGGTAGGAAAACGCCCGCATTTCCTGTTGCAGCAAGCGGACCGGAAACACAACGTCCACCCGCTCGGTATGGGCCATTTGCCCAGCGCCGACAACACGCATATACCCGTCCCCGCGATATGCCAGCAGGGCGAAGCTGTTGGTCACGGCCCGCCACGGATTGTCCTTGGCCAGATCAATTGAGAAATCGACCGTGGACGGAACGCCGCTCATGGCAATCAGGCTGCGCCGGGAGCCCTGGTCGAGCGAAATCGTCACCGCTCCGGTGGCACGCAGCAACTCTTCCTGAAGCCGCGGTGCAATGGTGTTGGTTTCGGCAAGCACTGACGCGGCAACGCCTGCGGTGGCCAGCCGGTCCTTCAGCCAGGTGTTCCGGAAATTGGCGATGGACGGAACATAGATGAAGACTTCGGCGATCATCACGAAGAGAATCGTGAGCAGCAAGAGTTTTCCCGACAGGCCGCCAAACCGATGACGCCCGAACCGCGATGCCATCTCCAGATCTGGCGCGCCCTCGCGATCCACGCCCGAGGCGGGAACCGGATTATCTGGGGAAGCCTGATGCTTCATATCGTATCAATTCCAATCGGCCCGGGTTAAGCCCAAACGGTTCGGATGATTCATCCAAACTTGCGCAATAAACTGATTACGCTACGCAACCAAGACTTTTTTGGGACATCGGCATAGTAGGAAATCGCTGCCCGGCGCACGAGCTCGCCGAGAGTGGGATAAGGCGCGATAAAACCGACCAGGTCTTTCATGGCCATTTTCTTCGAGAGTGCCAGGGACAGAAGATTGATGATTTCCCCGGCCTGCGCCCCGGCAACGTCTGCGCCAAGCAATCTGCCGCCCGGTCCGGCAATCAGTTTCAGCCGGCCGGTGGTCTCGCCCTCGGCCTGAGCACGGTCATTGCCGGCATAATCCGCTGACAGAACCTTCACCTTGGCACCGTATCTGCGCCGGGCCTCCTGTTCGTCCAGACCGACATGCCCCAGCTCCGGCGATGTATATGTCACCCAGGGGACGATGGAATTGTCCATTTTGACCGGCAGACGGAACAGGATCGAGCGAATCACAAGGCCTGCCTGGTATCCGGCAACATGGGTGAATTGCAGGCCGCCAGCCACATCTCCGATGGCATAAATCTTCCGGTTGCTGGTGCGCAGGCCCTTGTCCACCTTGATGCCCTTTGCATCAAAAGACACACCAGCCTTGTCGAGCCCCAGTCCCTGAACGTTTGGCGCGCGCCCGGTGGCGACCAGCAGGTGGCTTCCAGACAGTGTGACCGCCTCCCCCTTAGCTCCCGCCGCCTGCACCGTGATGGCGCCGCTGCTGCCGGAAACCTCCTTCACCTGTGTCCCTTCAAGTATCTCGATACCTTCACCGCGCAACCGGTCCAGAACAATGGCGGCCAGTTCCTGATCATCCTTGCCGAGCGCTTTCTGAGCCTCGACAACGGTCACATCGGCGCCCAGGCGGCGGTGCGCCTGCGCCATTTCAAGGCCGATCGGCCCTCCGCCGATAATGATGAGATGAGACGGTGTTTCGCGCAGCTCGAACAGGCTTTCATTGGTCAGGTATGACACCTGATCCAGCCCCGGGATGGGCGGAACAAAAGCGGACGAGCCGGTCGCGATGACAAAGCGCCGGGCCGCAATCTCCGTGTCCCCGGCCTGCAACAGCTCCGGGCTGGAGAATTCGGCGGCTTGCCGGAGCACGGTGACGCCCAGCCCTTCAAAACGCTCTTGAGAATCATGCGGTTCAATCGCGGCAATGACGCTGCGGACATGGTCATTGGCCGCGGAAAAGTCGATCGACTGACTGCCGATGGACACACCGAACTTTTTCGACCTTTTTTCACCGGCAGCAGATTTTGCGGCCGCCAGCAGGGCCTTGGAGGGAACACAGCCATAATTGAGGCAGTCTCCGCCCATCAGCCCCTTTTCAACAAGCACGACATCAACCCCGAACGCAGCGGCTGCAGCTGCCACCGATAATCCGGCCGAACCGGCCCCAATGACGCAGATATCCGGGGTCAGGCGTGCACCCATGGCTGTTTCCTTCCAATTTGGGAGAGATGCGGCGGGCGGTCAGCGTGCCCGGACTTTCTTGAGGACAATCGGTATCAGGCTGGCAAGGCCCAGCGCAAAAAAAGCAGCCAGCAACTGCGGTGTGACCAGAGCTGACACGGCGATTTCACAGGTTCCAGCGGCTGCACAGCCCGGATTTGCAGCTTCCTGCGCCTCCACGACACTGTCGAGCCCTGCACCGATAAACGCGAAGGCGAATGTGCCTGGAATAATGCCCAGGAAGGTCGCGGTGAGGTAGGACGGCAACGGCATGCGGAAGATCGCAGGCGCAATGTTGACCAGCCAGAAGGGAAAGACTGGGGTCAACCGCAGGAACAGAAGATAGTGAAACGCGTTCGCCCTGAACCCGTCGCCAATACGCTCCAGAAACGGTCCCGCCCGGCGGGTCAGCACATCACCCAGCGATGAGCGGGCAATCAGAAACACCGCGGCGGCCCCGGCCGTTGCACCAAAGACAGCGACAAACCCGCCAGCAATCCATCCAAAGAGGAACCCGCCGGCGATGGTGAAGAGTGAGGCCCCGGGAAATGACAGAGCGACTGCGAGCGTGTAGATGGACACGAAGAGAAGAAGGGCCCCGGCAAAATGCTGATCGACATAGCCAATAAGGTTCTGCCGCTGGGTTATGAGGTTGGACAGGGTCAGCTGCTCATGAAGGCCCTGTGAAAAGGCAAACCCCATGGCCGCCAGCAAAACGGCCAGCGGACCCCAGCGTTTGGCAAGTGCAAACCCGGAATTGCGGGCAGCTGGCACCTGTTTATCTCCTGCGCCCGGATCCGGTTGTCTTGTCATGGTTTCTGCCTTGCCGCGCGACATCTTTTCCTCGTGCCTCGGACTCTATCCGGTCTCTCGTTAAATCCTACAGCTAAGCAGGTGTAGCTTATTCTTGGTAAAAAGAACCAGGCATCACCGAGAAGTGACGCGGCCCACGGATCGCTTCACCGGGATGTGAGCAGATCATGACGGCGAGATTCTTGCCGCGGAAAGTTGACTTGTCCGGCTATGGCGCTTATAAGCGCGCCCGACTGGGACATGCATTCGGACCCAAGGCTCTTTGTTGGCCGCGCTGACACAGCGCTTCGAGTGCTTCCTCCAAAGAATTTAAAAATGAACAAGGGCCGCGCTCAAACCGCGCGGGGAAGAACAATGAAGCGTACGTATCAACCGAGCCGTCTTGTCCGCAAGCGCCGCCACGGATTCCGCGCACGTATGGCCACCAAAAATGGCCGTCAAGTGCTTGCTCGTCGCCGCGCAAAGGGCCGGAAGAGCCTCAGCGCCTGATCGGCATAAGCCCGCAGCGCGCCGGGTTGGCGGCGTCTGCCAACAGCCAATCCGCCGTTATGGACACTCTTAAAAAGCGCTCCGATTTCCTTGCGGTTGCCAAAGGCGGCCGGCTGGGACGGCGCGCTTTTGTCGTTCAGGGCCTGGAGCGCGCGCGGACAGATGCGCCGCGCATTGGCTATACGGTCACGAAGAAAACCGGCAATTCGGTCGCCCGCAGCCGCATCAAGCGCCGCCTGCGGGCAGCCGTGGCTGAGCTTTCGGCCAATGATATTCCGGAAAATGCGGATTTTGTGCTGGTTGCGCGCGAGAATGCGCTGACTGTGCCCTTCCAAAAACTTGTTACAGACCTTAAGTCTGGCCTCAAACAGGTTCTCGATCCGGCAACGCCTCGCGGGCGGGGAAAACCGCGCAAGGGCAAGCCGCAAAACACTACATCAACGCGCAGGAAACAGGGGTAACTCCAGTTGATTTCTGAAAACCGAAACACGATTCTCGCAATCGTCCTGTCCCTGATTGTCTTGCTCGCATGGCAGTATCTTTACGCCGGGCCGCAGCTCGAGCGCCAGCAGGCCGCTATAGAAGCCCAACAGGCAGCCGAAGCTGCCCGCCAGGCCGCAACATCAACCGGCACAAATCCTGATGCCCCGCAACCGTCTTTGGGCGATGACGCTTCAGCACCGGCAACGGTCCCCGGCACAGGCACCTTCGTTGACCGCGCCGCTGCCGTTAACGCCACGCCGCGGATCACAATCGACACGCCACGCCTTGAGGGATCCATAAATCTGACAGGTGGCCGTCTCGACGATCTGAGGCTGAAGGATTATCACGAGACCGTGGACAGAAGCAGCCCGACGATTGTGCTGTTTTCGCCAACCGGCAGCCCAGACCCCTACTATTCAGACTATGGATGGGTGGCCGACCCGAATGTAGATGTCGCGCTTCCTGGCCCGTCAACGGAATGGACCGTGGAAGGCCAGCCGACCCTGACACCGTCCACACCGCTTACGCTGACATGGGACAACGGTTCTGGCCTTACCTTCAAGCGCACCTACTCGGTCGACGAGAACTACTTGTTCACGGTTGCACAATCGGTCGAGAACAGCGGCGCGGAAGCCGTCACGCTTTACCCCTACGGCTTGATTGCCCGCCGCGGCATTCCCGAAACCACCGGGATCTGGATCCTGCACGAGGGTCTGCTCGGCGTGTTCGGTGAAGAAGGTCTCCAAGAGGTCGACTATTCCGATCTTGAAGAAGAAGGCAGTGTCCGCCCGCCACAGGTCAACCAAGGCTGGCTTGGCATCACCGACAAATACTGGGCAGCAACGCTGATCCCGACCCCGGGAACCGACTTTCAGCCGAATTTCAGCCACTCCGCGGTCACCGGAAACTTCCAGGCCGACTATCTCGGCAGCGGCGTGACAATTGCCGCAGGCAGCACCGGCGAGACCAGCGCTTACCTCTTCGCAGGCGCCAAGGAGACCAACCTCCTGGACGCTTATGAAGGTGCCCTCGGAATTGAGCGGCTTGAACTGCTGATCGACTGGGGATGGTTCTACTTCCTCACCAAGCCGATGTTCTATGCAATCGACTTCCTGTTCCACTATTTCGGGAACTTTGGTGTCGCCATCCTGCTGGTCACGGTTCTGATCAAACTGGTCTTCTTCCCGCTGGCCAACAAATCCTACGTCAGCATGTCCAAGATGAAGCTGGTTCAGCCGCAGATGCAGGAAATCCGCGAGAAATACGGGGATGACCGGCAAAAGCAGCAGCAAGCGCTGATGGAGCTCTACAAGAAAGAGAAGATCAATCCGTTGGCCGGCTGTCTGCCGATCCTGATTCAGATCCCGGTTTTCTTTGCGCTCTACAAGGTCCTGTTCGTCACCATCGAAATGCGGCATGCGCCATTTTTCGGCTGGATCCAGGATCTGTCCGCACCGGACCCGACCTCCATCTTCAACCTGTTTGGCCTGATCCCCTGGGATCCGTCAGTCGTGCCGCTGTTCGGCCCGTTCCTGATGCTTGGTGTCTGGCCGATCCTCATGGGCATCACGATGTTCATTCAGATGAAGATGAACCCGACCCCGCCGGATCCCACCCAGCAGATGATCTTCACCTGGATGCCGATCCTCTTCACCTTCATGCTCGCGTCCTTCCCGGCCGGTCTTGTGATCTACTGGGCATGGAACAACTTCCTGTCGATTGCGCAGCAGTATGTGATCATGCGCCGCCAGGGTGCGAAGGTGGAACTCTGGGACAATCTCGGATCCATGTTCAAAAAGAAAAAACCGGCAACAGACGACAAGAGCTGACAAAGCAGCTTGAAGTTGCTAAACGATCAGAGCCCCGCCCATGGCGGGGCTCATTCTTTTTGGAGTGCCCAGACAATGATCCAGTAAGACAAGACCTTTCCGACAAGGCGAAGCTGCCCGCCGGCAGGTCGACCGCGCACAGCGCGTTTTCCGATTTTCCTTGTTTTGCTTGTTTACTGGAGGTCCCATGCACGGCCCATCCCCCGACACCTTGCGCCCGTTCAGAGACGAACCGCACACCGTTTTCCTGAAAAACGTTATCACCCGGCCAAACATCGAAGTGGGTGACTACACCTATTACAACGATGCTGCCCATGCGGCCGAGTTCGAAGACCGCAACGTGCGCTACCACTTCGATTTCAACGGCGACAAACTGAAGATCGGAAAGTTCTGCGCGATCGCCCAGGGCACGACCTTCATCATGAACGGGGCGAACCACGCCATGAGCGGTTTTTCGACCTATCCGTTCAGCATCTTCGAAAACGGATGGGAGAGGGATTTCGACTTCTCTGTTTTTCATGAGGAAGCGCGCGGCGACACAATTGTTGAACACGATGTGTGGTTCGGCACCAACGCCACGATCCTGCCGGGCGTTACGGTCTGTTCCGGCGCAATTATCGGCGCCCATACCGTCGTCGGGTCGGATGTTCCGCCCTATTCCATCGTGGTTGGAAATCCAGGCCGTGTCATCCGGATGCGCTTTGACGAAGCCACGATTGAGCGCTTGCTGGAGATCGCCTGGTGGAATTGGCCGGTGGACAGGATCAGCCGGCATCTGAACGCCATTCGAGGCGCGGATCTTGCGCTTCTGGAGCAGGCCAGCTGCGATCACGGCTGACACATCGCGGCGGCCCCACCACCTCCTTCCAATCTAACGGAAAGATCATTCTGCATGGCGGCCGAAAATCCGGCCGCCATCACCTTGCCAATGCCGTGCGTCACAGGCGCCCGGCGTCCCATTACGTAATTTTGACAGGGTCACATGGCGCGGCAGCCCGCCGCGATTGACCATAGATGATCGCACACAATGAGGTTGGAATGGGTTTTTTTGGTAGGGGCCGGCGCCGGCCGGCCGACGTGATACTAACGCCCCGGGAATATCTAGAAATGGCCCGGGCAATGCCGGAATACCGCAGGCTTGCACAGGACAGCGATCAGGACTGCGCTGATCTGACCGTAGCGACGATTTGGGGTTTTGAGACCCGGATGACACCCCACAACTTAACGCAGATCACAACCAACCCGGCCAAAGAGCAATCCTTGAAGGTCCAGCTTGCCGGACGCCTCACCATGGAAAGGAACAACATTAGACGGTCAATCACCCATCTCAACAAGCTGTTGATCAAGGCCTATACGAACACGGTGGTGCATCTGCTGACCAATCCCGGCAACCAAATTTCGCCAAGCCAGTACAGCGCACAGGCGTCCGACAGCGATATCACCAAAGCCGCCAAGTGGATATGCAGCTCATCCAATACCTATGGCATGACGGTGAACCGCAGCGATGTTACCGCGATTGAACGGGCGATCGCCAATATCTTGAACCGTGGCTACGATTTGCGGCGGGTGGAAACGCTAGAGCTCATCCACAAAGCCGTGGTCGGCTCGATTCCAGCGAACCGCACCGCACTGCGGGCCACACCAATGGGACAGAACTATTGTGGTATCGGCGGCGGCAGCTATCTCCAGGCATTTGCAGCACACCAGTCACGCCGGATAAAGGAAACCCTGCCCCTCCCGCCAACGCTTTCAAATTTGCGGCAACGCTTCTATCCGGCCACGGATTCCCGGTATTTTTTGTATGTGCCGGAACGCCAGCGGCACCATAACAACTGGGGCAATATTGCCTGCTATCTTCTTGGGGCTCACTTGCGCGCGCACGCCTTCGCAGATGGCAATGGCAGGGCCAGCCGAACCCTGTTTGCCTGTGCCATGCTCAAAAGCAATTTCGCTTTTGTGGCCCCAACCTATGCGTTCGAAAAGGAGCTCTCCGGACTTTAATGAGCGCATAATGTCTGCTCGACGCAACGGCCTGAGCGTTGTAGAAGGCCGGTCATGAGCGATGAACAAACCTATACGGAAGAGGCCCTGGAGGCCGGGCGGCTGATGTTTGCCCTGCCCTGGGACTTCCAGACCAGTGTCACGGACATGTCCAATCTGCCGGATGCGGCCGGGATCGAAATCGCATTCGCGGGCAGGTCGAATGTCGGCAAGTCGAGCCTGATCAACGCCCTGACGGGGCGCAAGGGCCTGGCCCGGACGTCTTCAACGCCCGGGCGGACCCAGATGCTCAACTTTTTCGTGGCCCCGGAAAGTCCGCTGACCATCGTGGACATGCCGGGATACGGCTATGCACAGGCCCCCAAGGACCTTGTGGAGGCCTGGACGCAACTTGTCTTTTCCTATCTGCGGGGCCGTCCGAACCTGCGCCGCGTCATTCTCCTGATTGATAGCCGGCACGGATTGAAGAAGATCGACCTTGAGGCAATGGCTCTCCTCGACAAGGCAGCCGTTGTATATCAGGTGGTTCTGACAAAATCCGACAAGATCAAGCCGCCTGCGCTGACCAAGCTGATCACCGAAACCGAAGCCGCGCTCCGCAAGAGAGTGGCAGCGCATCCGGTCATCATCGCTACGTCTTCGGAAAAAAACAAAGGCATCAACGAGCTGCGCGCCGAACTCTGCCTCCTGGCCAACCAGTAATGCCCGTTACGGCAGGCAATTGAGATGACCGGGGAAACCGGCTATAGCAGGGAACTTTCGCCGCAAGGGCAATTCTCGCCGGTATAGAAACGGATTGTTTTGTGCCTGTGAGAGACATTGCTCTTCATTTTTGGGTTAGAGCATTTACCCGAGCCAGTTGATCGCAAGGCGCTCAAACTGATCGGGAAATGCTCTCAAAGCAAACACCGACCGAGTTTTCCGCCCCCATGAGCACACCCGACACGTCCAGCCGCGCCCACATCATTGCTCAGGCGCTGCCCTACATGCAGCGCTACGACAACAAGACCGTTGTTGTGAAATATGGCGGGCATGCCATGGGCGACCCGGAACTTGGCCGTGCCTTTGCCAGGGACATCACGCTGCTCCGACAGTCGGGCGTCAATCCGGTGGTCGTTCATGGCGGTGGCCCTCAGATCGGCAAGATGCTGGAACGGCTCAACATCGTCAGCGAGTTCAAGGGCGGATTGCGGGTGACCGACAAGGCGACTGTCGAAGTCGTCGAGATGGTTCTCGCCGGGGCGATCAACAAGGAGATCGTTCAGCTGATCAACGCGGAAGGCGGACGGGCCGTCGGGCTGTGCGGCAAGGACGGCAACCTGGTCAAAGCCCGCAAGCTCCAGCGGACCATCACGGACCCGGACAGCAACATTGAAAAGGTTCTGGATCTCGGCTTTGTCGGGGAACCCGCCGAAGTTGATCCGACCGTTCTCCGATTGGTTCTTAAGGAAGATATCATCCCCGTCGTTGCGCCGGTGGCACCGGGTGAAGACGGCGAGACCTACAACATCAATGCGGATACGGCAGCCGGCGCGATTGCCGGTTCCCTGAACGCCACGCGGCTCTTGTTCCTGACCGATGTTCCCGGAGTTCTCGACAAGGATGGGCAGCTGATCAAACAGCTGACTGTTTCCCGGGCAAAAGAACTGATCGCGGATGGCACCATTTCCGGCGGTATGATCCCGAAGGTCGAAACCTGCATTGAAGCGATTGACCGCGGTGTGGAAGGCGTCGTGATCTTGAATGGCAAGGTTTCGCACGCGGTCCTGCTGGAGCTCTTTACCGATGGCGGTGCCGGAACGCTGATCCGCCCGTGACCGAGAATTTGTCGAGCGCAGCAGAAGGGGCTCAAGCCCACCGCACGGACTTGCGGGTTTTCAAAGGTGTCGAGGCGTGGATCTTCGATCTCGACAACACGCTTTATCCGCATGAAGCTGATTTGTTTTCCCAGATCGATGACCAGATTTCTCTCTACGTACAGAAAATCCTGGACATCGGCCGGGACGAGGCAATGGTCCATCAAAAAGCGCTCTACCATGAATATGGCACGACGCTGCGCGGCCTGATGGAAAAGCATCAGATCGATCCCGATCACTATCTCGAATTTGTGCATGACATCGATTATTCCGGACTTGATCCAAATCCGGATCTGGGCCGTCAGATTGAGGCGCTTCCCGGCAAGAAGTTCATTTTCACTAATGGCGACCGGCCGCATGCGGAGCGCACTGCTGCAGCCCTTGGGATCTCGGATCATTTCGAAGATATTTTCGATATCGTCTCGGCGGATCTTATCCCGAAGCCTAACAAGGAAACCTACGACAAGTTTCTCGGCCAGACCGGTGTTTCATCAGCCCGCGCCGCCATGTTCGAGGATCTTCCGAAGAACCTGAAGGTTCCGCATCAACTGGGAATGTGCACGACACTGATTGTTCCCCGGGGCTCCAGATCCGTTCTTAAGGAAGGCTTCGACCTGGAGCGTGACACCTATCCGCATGTGGATTTTGTTACAGAAGACCTGACCGGGTTCCTGACGGCTGTGAATGGGGCCCTGGCGGGATAACAGCGGCTGGTGCTTCGGGCCGATTTCAAATAGATTGAGCAAAACTCAACAACGGACTGTGTCGGAATGGCCTCGCTTCGAGCGCTTCATGCGTTTTCCCTGTTAGCACGGCATGGGCGGGCGGCTCTGGCCGCTGAAATGCTTGGCGTGTCGCCGTCTGCCCTGTCCCATCTGATGCGGAAGCTTGAGGGAGAACTGGGCGCTACTCTGGTCAACCGTGACGGGCGCGGGCTCAGCCTGACGGAAGAGGGCCAGCGGCTGGCCCTCAGTCTCGGCGATGCGTTCGACAGGATTGAAGACGCCGTCGACAGCTTCAAGCGCCGCGGCAGGACCGAACTCAGGATCAGCACCGTCTCCACCTTTGCCACCCGTTGGCTGATCCCGCGCTTGCCACAGTTCCAGGCCGAGCAACCGGATGTGGAGCTTCTGTTGTCGACATCGACCCGCATGATCGATCTCGACCGCGAGAACTACGATTGCGCAATCCGTCTCGGCGAGGGACGCTGGCCTGGCGTTGAAAGCCACCTGCTCTGGAAGGAACATCTGGCCGTTGCCGTCGCGCCTGCGCTTCTTGCAGGAAAGGACCCCAAGGACCCGGATGTTTTGAACGGTCTGCGGCTTCTTCACAGTGCTTCCCGGCGCAATGACTGGTCCGTCTGGCTGGAAGCCTCCGGGCTGACCCATGCCGATACCAAATCCGGAATGGTCCTGCAGAGCCGGGATCTTGCCATCCAAGCCGCAATTGCCGGCATGGGAGCAATCGTCATTGACCGGCGTTTCGTCTCCCAGGAACTCGCAGCAGGCCACTTGATCATGCCGGACTGGGCCGTGTTGGAGCTGGATACTGGTTACTGGTTCGTGCGCTCGCCCATCCGCACATTGAGCAGGCCCGTGGCCGCTTTCCGGGACTGGCTGCAATCCGCGCCTTAACCCAGCAAAGTACTTTCCCTTGCGTTAAATAAAATTTTAGTTTCCTATTCCCCAAGCAAGGCTCCGATGGCAGGAGCCAAGTTAAAGGACCGGGGGCTAAATATGTTTTTGCGTTTCGTTCGCGCAGCAATCCTTCTTGTACCGTTTGTCATCGGTGCAACTCTTGCAAATCCAGCTTCAGCACAAACCATCAAGTGGCAGTTTCAGAGCAACCATCCCAATGTGGTGAATGTGGAGCTTTATTCCGACAGCCGCCGAGGGCATGTCTGGCCCGGCAGCAACCGGGTCTATGTTTTGGACGATTATTCGACCAAGACCATCAATATCTCCTGCCGCTATGGTGAAACGATCTGTTACGGCGCCTGGGTCCGCAACCGCAACAACAGTTATTGGGGTGTCGGCTACAAGAACCGCAACCGGTGCTCTAGTTGTTGCTACCAATGTGATGGCGGAACAACGAATGTCATTGTTTTGAACCCTTAGGATGCGCGATTAACCCAGCAGGATCAAGCCAATCACGGAGCCGGTTATCAAAACACAGCCCATGATTTCCGGGCGGGAGACAGATTCCTTGAAGACCAGCCAGGCTGCCAGGAACGTGAACACAAGCTCGATCTGGGCCAGGGCGCGGACATAAGCCACATTCTGCAGGGTCATTGCGGTGAACCAGCCAATTGACCCCGCAACCCCGGCAAGACCGACCCAGACCGCAGTCCGCCAAGTGGAAAGGGTTGCCTTGAGTTCACCCGGCGCGCGCCATGCCATCCAGCCTGCCATGATCAGGGTCTGCAGTACCGTGGCATAGACAAGGGTACAGCCCGCCTGCATCGGGACCTCGGTGCCTTCCAAAGACAGCGATGCCATCCTGTAGGCAACGGCCGAGGCGCCGAAAAAACCGGCGGACGCCAGTCCGATGGCCGCCGGACGGCTCAACAGCGCACCTTTGACACCCGCCCAGCCCTTATGCGTGCGCGCAAGGGAAATGACGACAACACCGGCAACGCCGGTCGTGATGAAGCCTGCGGAGGCGAGCGATATCCGGTCTCCAAGGACAATCAGCCCGAACAGCGCCGCCAGGATCGGTTCTGTCTTGGAATAGGCCGTGCCAACCGCAAAGTTCCGGAAGCTGAACAGCTCGACTAGCAGGAAGGTTCCCAGGATCTGGGCGACCCCGCCAAGGGCTCCGGCGATCAAAAGCGTACTGGTGACGGCCGGAAACGGATACGCGAACCCGTAGTGCAGGACGGCAACATAGAGAATGGCGAACGGCACACCATAGGAAAACCGGACAAAGGTCGCCCCCGTTGTGCCCAGAGCGCCTTTAAGATGCTTTTGCAGCGCGGACCGCAGGTTCTGGCAAAACGCTGCGGCAATCGTGATCGGTATCCATGTTTCCACCGGTGCTGTCCTTAGAGTGCAGTTCTATGAGCGGATCTTAGGTGATCCGCCATCGGGTGTATGTTGTCATTTCGGCAAGCCGGTGTTGATCTTTCTTCATGCCCCTCCTCCGCAAAACGCCTATCGCAGACGCGTTATAGAGCGTGCAGCGGCCGCGCGATGACGGTTTCAGGACGCCTGGACAGCCTCCCGCGCTTGACAGTCCATCCACCGCGGCTTAGGTCGCATTAACCTTTCAAACTCCGGAGACAGTCTTCCCAATGGCCCACGATCTTGCCTCCCTTGAAACCACCATCGATGCCGCCTTCGATGACCGAGCTTCCATTGACACATCGACCACCGGCGCTGTGCGCGATGCGGTCGAAACTACGCTGAACCTTTTGGACCGCGGCCAGCTGCGTGTGGCGGAAAAGAAGGACGGGGACTGGGTTGTCAATCAGTGGGCAAAGAAGGCTGTCTTGCTTTCCTTCCGCCTTAAAGCGATGGAAGTTATCAAGGGCGGTCCGGGCGATGCTGCCTGGTGGGACAAGGTCCAGTCCAAATTTGACGGCTGGCGCGGCATCGACTTTGAGGAGGCCGGCTTCCGGGCCGTTCCGAACTGCACCGTGCGCCGGTCCGCGTTTATCGGCAAAGGCGTCGTCTTGATGCCGTCCTTCGTCAATCTGGGAGCCTATGTCGATGAGGGCACCATGGTCGACACCTGGGCGACCGTTGGCTCATGCGCACAGATCGGCAAGAACGTGCACCTGTCCGGCGGTGTCGGCATTGGCGGTGTTCTCGAGCCGCTTCAGGCAGGTCCCGTCATCATCGAGGACAATTGCTTTATCGGCGCGCGTTCTGAAGTGGTCGAAGGCTGTATCGTCCGCGAAGGCTCGGTTCTGGGCATGGGCGTTTACATCGGAAAGTCCACACGTATCGTGAACCGCATGACCGGCGAAATTTCCTACGGCGAAATTCCGCCCTACTCTGTTGTGGTTGCCGGATCCATGCCGACATCCAGCACCATGGGCAATGGCGAGGCGGCTCCCAACCTTTATTGCGCGGTCATCGTGAAACAGGTCGATGAGCAAACCCGCTCCAAGACCGCGATCAACGATCTGCTGCGCGACTAATCGTCAAAATATACTCACTAAAATTCAGGGCCCGCCGTCATCCGGCGGGCTTTTTCACGCAAACAGGCGGCTTGCAAGCTCACCGATCAGCAAGGTCAGCACCACATCGAGGGCAACGACGGCAATCGCAAGGCTGATGGTGGTCTGAAGCGCGATCCGTGTGACGAGATAGCTGTAATAGAGCAGCATCACCAGGCAGGTAATCGAGAGCAGCACGAAGATCCCTGTCGGGATGATCCCGATGAGATAAAGAACAGCCGTCAGAAGGAATGGCATGTTGGCCAACAGGCTGGTCCAGTTCCGGGCAACCACAAAAGGCACATAGGTCCGCGACAATCCAATCGGGCCCGCCAGCAGGGCCAGCACAAGCGGCAACGCAATCCAGCTCGCCGCAAACCCCAGCAGTTTTGCCCACCAGTAGGCATTTTCGGGAAAAGCACCGAGCGAGGGATCGGCCTCGGCCACAATCGCATTCCGCTCTGCCATGGCGCTCAAGACGAAAATCGGCAGAAGCAGGAATATGACCTGGAACGACCGCCAGAAGCCGGGCAATGACTGATCGAAATAGCTCATGCCTTCAGGGCGGCTCCGCAGAAGAAGCCAGGAGCCCTCGCAGGCTGCGCGGATTTCGTTTGTGCTGATCAACTCTACGCCTCTATGTGGCCGAAATATCCATCAAGAAAACGCTTATAGATTGCCGCAAGGCGGTCAAGGTCGGCAACTGCGACACATTCATCGACCTTGTGCATGGTTTGCCCGACGAGACCGAACTCGACCACGGGGCAATAATTCTTGATGAAACGGGCATCGGACGTTCCGCCGCCCGTTGAAAGCTCCGGCCGCCGGCCGGTTTCCGCCTCAACTGCGTCCGTCAATGTGGCGATCAGGGCTTCGTCGTTGGTCAGGAAGGATTCGCTGGCATCCCGTTTGAACGTCAGATCGAGCTTGAGACTGCCAAGGTCGGCCGCTTCCAGTGTTTCCGTGATCTTCTGTTTCAGGCCGTCCAGTGTCCATGTGTCGTTGTAGCGAATGTTGAAACGTGCTTCGGCCCGCGCGGGGATAACATTGAACGCCGGGTTGCCCACATCAACGGTCACGATTTCCAGGTTGGACGGCTCGAACCGCTCATTGCCGTCATCCAGCTTGAGCGCATTCAGCGCGGCCATAAGCTTGACAAGTCCGGGTATCGGATTGTCGGCAAGATGCGGGTAGGCCGCATGTCCTTGAACACCGGTCACGGTCACGATACCGGACAGGGAGCCCCTGCGTCCGACCTTGATCGTGTCACCCAAAGCGCTGGGGTTGGTCGGTTCACCGACGATACAGGCATCGAACGAATGCCCCTGCGCCTCGGCCCATTTCAGCAGCTTGACCGTTCCGTTGACGGCCGGGCCCTCTTCATCCCCTGTGATCAGGAACGACAATGTGCCGCCAAAATCCGCCCCGCGTTCGGACACAAAATCAAGGGCGGCCGCGGCGAAGGAGGCAATCCCACCCTTCATGTCGACCGCACCGCGCCCGAAAAGAACACCATCGGCAACGGCACCCTCGAAGGGGCCGTGCGACCAATCGGATGCATTGCCTGCCGGAACCACATCGGTGTGCCCGGCAAATACAAAATGCGGCGCGCCAGACCCGATCGTCGCAAACAGGTTTTCGACATCCGGCGTCTCATCATCCTGAAACGTCACGCGATTGACGCGAAACCCTTTGTTTTCGAGAAGGGCTTCAAGGGCAGCCAGTGCCCCGCCTTCTTCCGGTGTCACGGACGGGCAGCGGATCAGGGTCGTTGCGATATCAAGGGCCGATGCAGCCATGGGGCGTCTTTCATTTGATTGGAAGTGCCGGGCAGACCTTACTGCCAGTAACTGTCAGGCAAGGGTCCGTGGCGGTTGGGAGCAGGCTCGGGCGCCTGAAAGGCAAGATACCCCATTATCGCAAGATTGAGGACGGGCACCAGAAGAAGAAGCGCAAAAAACCCACTTCGGCCAATGTCATGCAGGCGTTTGACGACAATCGCGAATTCGATCCAGACCAATGCGAGGGCTGCAAACAAGGTCACCGGGTTGGCCATGAAGAAAAACGCCATCGCTTCCGGATCACCGGCCTGCTCCAGCCCAGCCATGGCCCAAGCCCGGTTCAAGATCACCCCGACGGACACCCAAAAGCCCAAACAAAGCAAATACGCCTCGCGGCCGAGGCGTCCCTTCGGGCTGAGAAGCGCCCAGGACAGGTTTGGAGCAATATTTGCGTCAGGCAAAGGAGCGGTCATGTCATCCCGTGGGTCATATAAGGTTCGGCAAGGAGTTAGTCGTTTCGACCATTGGGATCAAGCGTTGTCCAACGCATCCGCCCTTAATTGTCGCACCAGTCCGTTTGGCTTCGCTTTCCTCCATGCCTTAACCCTTCTGATTACGCTTGAGAATTTAGATGGATTTTGCCACCCAAGCGCGACTAAGGTGGTCGCATCACGCATCACCGCCGAGGGGGCTCGCCGATGACCGTATACTGGCATTCCTTTTCCAAAATCCTGTACTGTCTCGTTTTTCTCTTTTTATTGTTCGGAGCTCTTGCGCCCGCCTCCGCACAAGACGGCGCGAAACCGCTGCCGCCATCGCTTCAACAGGACGCCATTCAAAAGCTTGTATCGGACCTTGACCCTGACCAGGTTGAAGCGCTCGGCCAGCTGATGACGCTGCTTCAGGACAGCGCTGCCGAAAGTGCAGGCGCGGAAGCTGCAGACACACCGGGACTGCTCGTTCAAATTCAGACGGCCCTCAATGATTTCGGCGCCATGGTTCTGGGGCATTTTCTCAGCCTGCCGGATCTCTTTTCCGCTCTTTTCGCCGGTCTCGGCGCGCTTTTGGCCGGCACTGTCGCGGGGCCGGTCCATATTCTTGTTGGATCAATCGCGTTGATCCTTGCCGCCGGATTTGCAGCCGAGTTCGCCTTCAACCGGTTCGTCGCCAACAAACGCGAGGCCATCCGGTCCAATTCGCCCGAAAGCCTTTATGAAACCGTCAAGCTCGTCTCCATCAGGGCCGGCCTTGATCTCGGCGGGCTGGTCATTTTCGCTGTTGTGGCATTGATTGCCGCCCGTCTGGCCGTCTTTGATCCGGTGACACGCTCCTACGCGCTTCAGGCGGTCTTCTGGATCGTGTTCTTGCCGAGGATTATTGCCGCGCTCTTGCGGTTTGCACTGGCCCCTCACAGAAGTGAGCTGCGCCTCGTCTCAGCGGACAATGCCACCGCACGCGCGCTCTACCGCAGTTTCACGACCGTGTTCGCGGTGGTTGGGGTCGCATTCTTTCTCCGCAACGTCATGCAAGGGGCCGGTGAAGATTCTGGCGGAACGTTCCGTTTCTTTATCGGCTTTGCGGTCAATGCATGGCTGATTGCGATCATCTGGCAGGCCCGGCGCGGTCTCACAAGCATCATCCTGGGCGACGAGGAGGACCCGACCAGCGGACTGGAGCGCATGGCGCGTTTCTGGCCCTATTTCTCCATGGGCTTCATCGCCTTTAACTGGCTGCTGGGCCAGGTTGCCGCCAGCATGCAGATTGAGGCGCTCACGGCCGGCCGGTCTCTCGGCGTTATTGCACTTGTCATCTTCGCCCCCTTTCTCGACACGATGGTGCGAGGTATCGTCTCCCATATCGTCCCCCCGATGCAGGGAGAAGGTCCCGTGGCCGAAGCTGCCCATCTTCAAACACGGCACAGCTATGTCCGCATCGCCCGCGTTGCCCTGATCGCCTTTCTCATTCTTGCCGTCGGCCGGATCTACGGGATCAATCTGCTCGCCCTTGGCGGAGACGACGGCTCTGCAGTGGCGCGGAACTCTGTCATCTTCTTGCTAATCCTGGCGGCCGGATATCTGGCCTGGGAAATCACCAATCTTTGGGTGAGCCGCCAGCTGGCAAAGGATTCCCCGCCCGTGGAGACGGAAGATGATGACGCGGAAATGGGCGGCGCGGGCAAGTCACGCCTTGCAACAATCCTGCCGCTGCTGCGCATGGTGCTGCAGGTTGCCATTATCACGCTGACGGTGCTGCTGGGGCTAAGCCAGCTCGGCGTCAACATCACCCCGCTTCTGGCCGGGGCCGGCGTCATCGGCCTTGCCATCGGCTTCGGGGCGCAAACCCTTGTACGGGACGTGGTCGCCGGGATCTTTTTCCTGGTGGACGACGCGTTCCGGATGGGCGAGTTTATCGACACTGGCGGCGTTCAAGGCGCAATCGAAAAAATCTCGATCCGCTCCCTTCAGCTCCGGGGGACCCGCGGCGCGGTCCATATCGTGCCCTATGGCGAAATCCCCCAACTGACCAACCTGTCCCGCGATTGGGTCATCATGAAACTCCGCTTCACAGTCCCCTTCGGCACCGATACGGAGAAAGTGCGCAAACTCTTCAAGCGCATTGGCCAGGACATCATGGAGATGGAAGAGTACAAGGACGACATCCTGGCGCCGTTCAAGGGCCAGGGGGTGAACGATGTCGACGACGTGGGGATCGTCGTCCGGGGCAAATTCACCACGAAGCCCGGAAAACAGTTCGGGGTCCGGAAGGAAATCTACAAACGCGTTCAACAAGCCTTCGAAGAAAACGGCATCGAATTCGCGCGCAAGGAAGTCCGGGTTCATATTCCAGAGACCACCAAGCTGGACGAAGGGCAAAAGGAGGCGCTCGCAGGCGCAGCCGCCGCTGCGGCGGATCCCAAACCTGCATAAGCCCTTTACCCGATTGAGTGCCCCTGGGTTCTGTAGGTAAGATGTCACGGTCTGTGGACTGAGATCAGCACATTGCTTTTGGGAGGAAGCAACCATGACCGACAAGACCACATCGCACGCACAAAGCGAAACCGGCACCCCGGCCATCCGCCCGATGCCGAAAGTGGTTCCGATCACCGGCACCGATGTGATCGATGCCCTGGGCGCGGGATTGATGGACTTCCGCAGAGCCCCGGTCTACGGCTTGGTGATTGGCGCGTTTTTCGCGGTAGGCGGCCTGTTTGTCGTCTTGACCGCAGGGGCGCTGAACATGAGCTATCTATCCTATCCAGCAGCGGCGGGATTTGTCTTGCTTGGCCCGTTTGCCGCCGTCGGCCTTTATGAGGTCAGCCGCCGTCTGCAGACCGGTGAGCCTCTGTCCTGGTCATCGATCTTCGGCGCGATGTGGGCCCAGAAAGGCCGTGAGCTTTCCTGGATGGCCTTTGTGGTTTTGTTCATTCAGATCATGTGGATGTACCAGGTGCGCTTGCTTCTGGCGCTGTTCCTCGGGTTCAGGTCCTTCTCCTCTTTCGAGGAATTCATGACCCAGGTCCTCACAACGTCCGATGGGCTCATGTTTCTCGCGGTCGGCCATGTGGTCGGTGCGATCCTGTCGCTGATCCTGTTTTCGTTGACCGTTGTGTCCTTCCCGCTGCTTCTGGAAGAGGACCGGGATTTCATCACGGCCATGATCACAAGCGTAAAAGCCGTTTTCACTTCACCGTTGCCGATGCTCGGATGGGGACTGGTCGTGACCCTTGTTCTGGTTGTGTCGATGCTTCCTGGCTTTTTAGGACTGGTGATCACCCTGCCCGTGCTCGGGCACACGACTTGGCATTTGTACAAGAAATGCGTTGTGAATGACGGTCAGGAGGCTGCTTAGGGCAGCGGACCTATGCGCCGGGATCGTCGGCGATTTCTGCGTCCATTGCTGCCTTGCGGGCCTGCCAATCGGCATAAAGCGCGATATCAACATCAGCAGGGCGGTAGTCGACCCGTGTGAGATAAAGGCCGTCTGCCGGGGCAACCGGTCCGCACGCCGTGCGGTCACGCGCCGCCAGGGCCTTTGCAATATCGCCCGGGCCCCACTTGCCCTCGCCGACCAGGCGCAAGGTTCCGACCATTGAGCGAACCTGATTGTGCAGGAATGAGCGTGATGCACATTCGGCAATCACAAATTCGCCCTCGCGCCGGACCGAGAATGTTTCGAGCGTTTTTTCAGGGCTTTTCGCCTGACAGCGGGAATGGCGGAAGGTCGTGAAGTCGTGGTGGCCGACGAATTCCTGTGCTGCTGCATGCATGGCATCGGCATCGAGGTCCGGTTTGACGTGCCAGGCGAGCCCGCGATCATGGGTCAGAGGCGGTATTCGGTTATGAATGCGGTACCGGTAGGCCCTGCGGATTGCGGAAAAACGTGAATCGAAGCCTTCATGCATTTCCGTGCAATCCAGGATGACAACCGGATCCGGCTGGCAATGAAAATTCATGGCGCCCATGATCGTGCGCACAGGCCAGGATTTTGACAGGTCCATATGGAACACCTGCCCGGTGGCATGAACGCCGGTATCCGTGCGGCCAGCCCCGCCAATCGTGACCTCTTCGCCTGAAAACGCCTTGATGGCGCGTTCCAGAACGGCCTGTACAGACGGCGCGTTTGCCTGGCGCTGCCAGCCCGAAAAAGGCCGCCCGTCATATTCAACGGTCAGTTTGTATCGCGGCATCTGCGCCCTATTCGAATTCTTCAAACGGCGTTGCAAACGCCACTTCGACCGGGAGGTCGCGGGTACCGGCGTCTGTCAGCGCCAGCGCCATGAACGCAGCCCCCGCGTAAGGCCCTTTGACCTTCTCAGCCAGCGTGGCATCAAACCCAAACCGTGGAAAATAGGCAGGCGGCCCGAGGACCAGAACAAGGTCTTCGCCCTTTGCCTTGAGATCTTCAAGCGAGCGCTGGATGAGTGCTGAACCGATCCCGGTTCTTTGCAAGCCCGGGCTGACGGTTACCGGTGCAAGACAGGCTACCTGCAGACCTTGCCCCGGGCCAATGGCGGCAGGCGTCACCCGGCTGTAGGCGATATGTCCGGCAATGCGGCCACTGCCGTCAATTGCGACCTGTTCCAGGACCAAGGCCCCGCAATGCCGCAATGTGTGGACCAGCCGGGCCTCGGTTTCGGACGGGAAGGCCTCGGTCAGAAGCGCGGCAACCGCTTTTTCGTCAGCGGTCTCAACGTCCCGTATGGTCAGAGTGGTCTGGTCCGTGTTCATCCGTTTCTCCCAGCCGGTAATCTATCCGAGAACCGTGCCTGCCGGAAGCTTCGTACCCCGCAGGAATTCGGCTCCGGACATTGGTTTCTTGCCCGCGCGCTGAACCTGCCCCAGACGCACCGCCCCCTCAGAACAGGCAATGACTGGACCGTGATCAGCGTCCAGAACAGTTCCAGGCGCAGCTTTCCCCTCAACAAGACTGCTGCGCAGGATTTTCACCCGCTCCGGCTTTCCGCCCAGCTCCATCTCGCACCACGCCCCTGGAAAAGGTGACAGACCCCGGATGTGATTATGCACCTCGCTTGCGGGCCGGGACCACTCGATCCGCGTCTCCTGCTTGGACAGTTTCGACGCGTAGGTAACACCGTCCGCCGGTTGTGGTGTCTCGGTCAGACCGCCCCAGGACAAGGCCCCAAGAGCTCTGCGGACCAGGTCGCCGCCAAGGCCGGACAACTGATCGTGCAATTCGCCAGCGGTCATGTGCTCGCCAATGGTAGCGCTCTCCGACATGCACACAGGCCCGGTGTCCAGTCCTTCTTCCATGCGCATCACCTGCACAGCGGTTTCCTTGTCACCTGCCATGATCGCGCGGTTGATGGGAGCGGCACCACGCCAGCGCGGGAGGAGGGAGGCGTGAAGGTTCAAGCAGCCGTGAACGGGTGCGTCCAGAACCGGTTTGGGCAAGAGCAAACCGTAGGCGACCACGATCGCGACATCCGCATCATGGGCTGCAAATTGCGCTTGCTCTTCCGCTCCCTTGAGGCTGTCTGGAGTGTAAACCGGGATCCCGAACCCTTCGGCCGCCTCATGAACAGGCGATTTTTTCAGGTCCATGCCCCGGCCGGCCGGGCGTGGCGGCTGGGAATAGCAGGCCACGACTTCGTGTCCCTGACCGACAATTTCCAGAAGGGTCGGCACCGAAAAATCCGGGGTACCCATAAAAACTACACGAAGAGACATTGCATACCCGAGTGGTTCGAAGAGTGTGACCCGTTATTGCGCCTCCGGCACACCAGGGCCACCGGAGGCTGCTCCAGATTGGCGTTCCGTCCGGTGTCCTGCGTTTGAGCAAACGTGCAAAGGACCAATCTGGGGCGCCTGTTAAAGTTTTCCGGCGAGCTTGGCCTGCTTGGCGAATTTCTTGGTAACCCTGTCGCGTTTCAGCTTCGACAGGTAATCGATGAATAGTTTACCGTCCAGATGATCGAGCTCATGCTGGATGCAGGTTGCCAAAAGACCATCAGCCCTGATCTCCTGTTCCGCCCCCTCCCGGTTCAAAAACTGGACCGTAACTTCGGCAGGGCGTTCGACATCCTCGAAATATTCGGGGATCGACAGACAGCCTTCCTGGTAAACCGAACGCTCTTCACTGGACCAGACAATCTTGGGATTGATGAAGACCATCGGTTCTTTCGGCGCGTCTTCCTTTGCCACATCAAGCACGAAGATGCGCTTCAGCACTCCAATCTGACTGGCGGCCAATCCGATACCGGGGGCATCGTACATGGTTTCCAGCATGTCATCGGCGAGCGCCCGGACGGTATCGTCGACGGTGTCGATAGCCGGACAGACTTCGCGCAAGACGGGGTCGGGAATGGTGATGATCGGGCGTATTGTCATGCGCCTGACATAGGCAATTGTGGCGGACCGGTCAACGCGGAAAACATCGGTTCGCGGCGGGTTTTCAACCGGCTGGAACAGCTCAGCGGATGGGCGGGCGCCGCGAATCGTTCTATGTTTGTTTCATGTATGATGTTTTGTTTGTGTTTGGCGGTCGGCCGGTCACCGTTTTCGAAGCGGCAATTGCCGGCGGACTTTTCCTGCTGGCGCTTATTCTGTGGCTGGTATTCAAGACCAAGCGCCAAATCCAGTCCCGTGCGGAAGCCGACACTGTTGCAGCGGAGCGCATCCGCGAACTGGAAAGTCATCTAGGGCAATTGCTGAAAAGCCAGGGGGAAATGACCGGTCGCATGCAGACCATGGCCGAGGTCTTTGGCTCCCGGCAATCCGACCTCATGCGCGCGGTCAATGACCGCCTGGACGGGATGGGCCACAAACTTGGCCAGTCCATGTCGCACACCAGCAAACAAACCAATGATGGCCTGCGCCAGCTTCACGAGCGATTGGCCGTGATCGACCGCGCTCAAAAGACAATCACAGACCTGTCCGGCCAGGTTGGGCAGCTTCAGGCAATCCTTGCAAACAAGCAAACCCGTGGTGCCTTCGGACAAGGACGCATGGAAGCAATCATCCAGGATCAGATGGCCCCGAGCGCCTACTCGTTCCAGGCCACCCTTTCAAACAGCACCCGGCCGGATTGCCTGATCCATATGCCCAACGGCGCCCCGCCGCTGGCCATAGACGCCAAATTTCCCCTGGAAGGCTTCAATCTTCTGCGCAATGCGGAAACCGAAGATGCTCTCAAACAGGCCCACGCACAGTTCCGCAGGGACTTCACGAAACACATTCAGGACATCAGCGAGAAGTATCTTCTGCCCGGCGAGACACAGGACACGGCCTTCCTGTTCGTTCCATCTGAGAGCATATTTTCCGAACTCAACGAGCGGTTTGAGGATCTGGTGCAAAAGGCGCATCGGTCACGTGTCGTTATCGTGTCGCCATCCCTGTTGATGCTCTCGATCCAGGTGATCCAGGCTGTCTTGCGCGACGCGAAAATGCGTGAACAGGCCCATCTCATTCAGGCCGAAGTCGGTCACCTGATTGCCGATGTGGGGCGCCTGAACGACCGTGTCGGCAAATTGCAGTCGCATTTTGCCCAGGCCAACAAGGACATCGACAACATCCTCATATCAAGCGACAAGATCTCGAAACGCAGCCGCAAGATCGAGGATCTGGAGCTTGGGGAGGCAGAGACCGCCGCAAAGGATAGTCAGCCGGCGCAACAACCGCTCAGCCTCAACGGATAACTGACCGGTTAAAGCGGTTCTCGATAATATTGGTCAGATGACCGGCAACCGGCGCGCCCGCGTGATCTCACCCCATTCCGTCTCTGCAATCCGCTTGATGGCTTTGTCGAGTTTTTCAAACGCAACCGTCATTGTATGGCCATTGGCATGCAAAAGCTGATTTGGTCCCGCGATAATGCCGACATGGCCCTTCCAGAAAAGAAGATCACCGCGCCTGAGCGACACCGGATCCAGGTGATCGATCTCTTCCCCCGCCTCGGCTTCCTGCATGTCGCTGTCCCGCGGCAGATCATGTCCCCCCGCTTGGGCGGCAAGCTGCACCAGGGCTGAACAGTCAAGACCCAGGCTGCTCCGCCCGCCCCACAGATAAGGTGTCCCGACCAGTTCGGTGGCCACTTGCACCCAGTCTTCAGCAACATAGTCGACTGGCACCAGGTGCCTTGCAACCACAGCCGAGCCATCCTCCAAAATGGCATAGGTGAGCCCCCGGTTTTCAACTTCACCTTTAACCGACACCTGAGAACCTATGGACATAAGGCCGAGCGGTGGAAACTTGAGGTCCGGCCCTGGATACCTGTAGGTGCGCAACGCCCGGACACGGTGCGTTGCCGGTGTGACCTTGCCCAGGCACTCGGAAGGAAGCCAGCCGACATAGCCATCCGTGTCGAGCTGCCCCCAGGCCCAGCCTTCGTCCGTTGTTTCATAAACCGTCACCCATTCGCCGCGCAGGGCTTCCGTGTCGATGGACCGGCTGCCATCCGGCGCCGGGCGCAGGGCAACTTTGTCGGCGGTAATCTGAAAAACTTCGCCCTCGGCAAATGCGCCGGCGTCGACCCGTCCCTTGTAATCGAGAGCAGCCAGATCAGGGCGGACCGGATGGCGGCGGCGGTCAAGTGTTTCGGACATCGTTATAATCCAGGCCTATGCGGGTTAGACCCGCTGCGGGCGGGAAATCGGAACCGATTACCGGCCCAGACGGGTCGATTACTAACGAGCTGAGCACCTTACGGTGTTTTCAAGCAAACATCCGATGCTCTAACGCGGCAGTTCCAGCGCCTTTTCGACAACAAGATCTCCAAGTTGCTCCAGATAAAGCGCGCCTTCAACGGTTCGGGTTATAATCACGTTGCGCTTGTCGGCGTCATCGCGCTTCCTGGACAGCAAACGCAATCCGCCAAGCGTGTCCAGCGCCCGCGTGATCGCCGGTTTGGTCACATTCAGTTTCGCCGCAAGACCGCGCACCGTATGCGGTGGCGGCTCCAGATAAACGGTCAGCAATATGGTCAGCTGGCGCGCGGACAGGTCCTGATCCTGATCGCGCACCAGCGCCAAATTCACTTCATGCATAAGTTTCAGCGCCTGAGAGGCGCGCAGATCAACTGGCATCTGTGAGAGAACCCCATCCTTCGCCCACAGTCTAACCGGAAAAACGTTTCGGAGCCGTTATTGTGTTTTGCTGAAACGCTCTTCAATCAAGGAAAACAGGGTGCGGATGCCTTGGGCTTCGCCGCCGGACGGTTTTCCCGGCTTTTCCATCGGGGTCCAGCCGTAGATATCAAAATGCGCCCAGCTTTTTGAATTCTCGACAAACCGGGACAAGAACAGGGCCGCGGTGATCGATCCGGCAAAACCGGTTCCCGACGTGTTGATGTGGTTGATATCAGCCACCTTGCTGTCGAGATAACTCATGTAAGGCTGCCAGAGAGGCAAGCGCCAGAGCGGATCGGATACGGCTTCCGAAACGACGGAAATGTCCTCCGCCAGCTCCTCATCATGAGTATAAAACGGAGGCAGATCGGGGCCGAGGGCCACCCGGGCCGCGCCGGTCAACGTGGCCATGTCGAGCAGGAGATCGGGATGCTCCTCGTCGGCAAGCGCCAAGGCATCCGCCAGGATCAGGCGCCCCTCTGCATCCGTGTTGCCAATTTCAACTGTAATGCCTTTGCGGCTCGGCAAAACATCCCCCGGCCGGAAGGCGTTTCCGGCAATGGCGTTCTCGACGCACGGGATGATCACCCGCAGCCGGACCGGCAACTCTGCCGCCATGATCATTGCAGCCAGACCGAGGACGTTGGCCGCACCGCCCATGTCCTTCTTCATCAGGGCCATCGAATTACCGGGCTTGATGTTGAGACCACCGGTATCAAAGATGACCCCTTTTCCGACAAGTGTGACCTTTGGGTCGTCCTCCTTGCCCCATGTGTAATCGGCAAGCCGGGGCAATCTTGAACTGGCGCGCCCAACGGCATGAACCATGGGGAAATTCTCACCCAACAGGTTTTCGCCAACAACAACCCGGCCTGTCCCGCCATGGGCGTTGAACAGATCACCGGCAGCCTTTGCCAACTCTTCCGGGCCAAGATCGTTCGCAGGGATGTTGATCAGGTCGCGGGCGAGCTGTACGCCCTCTAGGATCACGCTAATCCGGTCGAGATCCACATCGTCTGATACCGCGATACGGCGCGAAGCTGCAGGCTGGGCCTTGTACTTGTCGAATACGTAAGACGACAGAGCGAAGCCGAGGGCTGCTTCGGCATGATCTGGAATGGTCTGGTCCAGGTGATAATCCCCTTCCGGCAACGTCCTTACCAGAGAACCGAGAGAGAACGGATGAGCCAAGCGCTCGCCGGACAGTCCGAACAGGACAGCTGTCACCTCACCGCGCAAGCCCGGCACAAGCTGGAAAGCCGAGGCTGTTCCGGTAAAACCGTTTGCCGTGCACCATGCGCGGGCAGGCTCACCCAGCTTGGCAAGAACATCTTCCAGGCTGGCTTCCGTCACACCTATGATTGGGGTTGATACTGATACTTCCGATTTCCGGACAAGGCTCTGACGCACTGGCGCACTCCGTCGATTCTGTCGATCTGGTCGACTACTCGTAATCCGCGCCGGTGGACTTCGCAATATCAGGCTCCGGCCACCGGTCCCGCGTTATGTCATCGTTGCAGAACGCAAGCCTGTTTAACGATCCATTAGGGTTAACAGTCTATTTCTTTAGGTAAGTTTAAAGGTGCGACCACCAAGGAATTCGATCATGAACGCGCTTCAGTCCCGCTCCAAACCAAAGAAACCATCTTTAGGATTCAAGGTTGCAACAATGGCGGCCGTCTTGCTTGCGGCTGGATGTGCGTCCAACAAATCCAACACGGGCACGCATTCGCCGGGCAGCGGACTGCAATCCAGCGCACCGGGAAGCACGCAAACACGGGCCGCGGTCAACAAATGGGGACGCGCCTATGAGAAGGATCGGAAAAACCGGACCGCTATCCTTGGTTATGCCAGCGCCCTCAGCCAGAACGGCCAGACGGAACAGGCGATGGCCGTTCTGCGTGCGGGCGTTATCACCTATCCAAGAGACAGGGAGATTGCCTCGGCCTATGGCAAGGTGCTCGCGATGCGGGGACACTTCGACGAAGCCTTGAATGTATTGCAGCGGGCGCAGGTCCCGGCAACACCCGATTGGAAGCTCATGTCCGCGCAGGCAGCTATCCTCGATCAGCTTGGCAAGCATCAGGAAGCGCGGAACCTCTATCAGCAAGCGCTAAAGATTGCGCCCGATGACCCTAGCTTGCTGAACAATCTCGGCCTCTCTTATCTTCTCAGCAACGAGCTTGCAGATGCCGAATACACGCTCCGGCGCGCTGCAACGCTTCCCGGTGCCGACAGCCGTGTCCGCCAGAACCTTGCCTTGGTGCTGGGTGTGCAGGGCAAATATGATGAGGCCATCCAGGTTGCCCGCGCCGAGCTCGACCCGCAGCAGGCAAAAGCCAACATCCAGTATCTGCAAGCCATGATGAAACAGCGTCAGGGCTAAGGCTGCCGTTTCCAGCTGGTCTGATTTAACCCCTGATGCCAGGTCGTTAAATCCGGCCACGGGTAAGATGTGGCTTGTGTTCCCCAAAACGAATTCATTGCGTGCATGAACGCGTTGATGGCCTTGCGTCCGGCAATTGCCCTGCGATCAATTGATTTCATTCAGCCTGGCAGCGCTTTGCCTTATCCACGCCAGTGTGTTTTGGGTTTGATCGGTTTGTTAAGCCATGACTAACAATCGAGCAATATCAGGACAGCTTACGTTTCTTCTAGCCGCACAATAGTTGCTTTACTTAAACGTATCCATGATTTGCATGACTGCGGGCCCCATAATCACGACAAAGAGCACGGGAAGGAAAAACATGATCATTGGAACGGTCAGTTTTGGTGGCAGAGACGCCGCCTTCTGCTCTGCAAATTGCATCCGCTGCGCGCGCGTATCCTCGGCCATATTCCTAAGGGCTGTTCCAACCGGCGTTCCGTACCGCTCTGACTGAACAAGCGCCATCATGACGTTCTTTACGCCATCCACGCCAGTTCGTTTTGCGAGATTTTCATAAGCCGTTCGACGCTCGCTCAAGAAGGACAGCTCCGCTGTCGTGAGAGACAACTCTTCTGCAAGATCAATGGACTGGATGCCGATTTCGTCAGCGACCCTGCGAAAAGCCTCCTCGATCGACATACCCGATTCAACACAGATCAACATAAGATCTAGTGCGTCCGGCCAGGCCCTTTGAATTGCCAATTTTCGTTTGTCGATCTTGTTCTTCAGATAAAGGTTCGGCACGAAAACGCCGATACCAGCAACCACCAAACATGCACAAAGCTTTGTTATGAGTGGATATTTTGGCGGCATGACCAGAAATGCATACAGCATTGCGATCACCAGCAGGATGGCCGGGATCGCAATACGCGCCGTCAGAAAGTAGTAAAGCGGAGCTGACCCCCGGTAACCCGCCATGCGGAGGCGGTCCTGCGTGCTGTCATCTGCCAGCATCTCCTGGAGGTTAAGCTTATCAACCAGGCTTTTCATCTGTGCCTTCGGCTGATTGCGCAACGACGCTTTTCTTTCTGCCTGGCCAGCCTGAAGGCGTGCTCGTTCCTTTGCCCGGATTTTGTCTCGTTCCAACGCGACCGACTTCATCCGGCTTTTCAGGGCATCCCGCGACAAAAGGGGCATGACCAGGGAAAAAATCGTCCCGGTCACGGCAATCATGGCAAGAACGGCTGCAGCAAACTGGGGGGTTGCGAGTGTTTCTAGGTTCATGACACCCCCTTAGAAATCAAAATTGATCATTTGGCGCATCACCAGAACACCCATCAGCATCCAGACCGCGCAACCGGCCAAAAGAAGGTGTCCGGTCGGCGTAACGAACAGCAGAATGATATAGTTCGGAGAAACCATGAACATGATACCGGCGACAGCAAAGGGCATTGATGCAATGATGCCAGCTGATGCCTTTGCCTCGGAGCTGAGCGCGGTGATCTTGCCTTTCATGGCTTTCCTTGCGCGTAAGACCTTCGACAGGTTTGCGAGCGCTTCGGCGAGCCCGCCGCCTGCTTTCTGTTGAATCGTAATCACGATGGAAAAGAAGTTCGCTTCTGCGAGCGGCACCCGGTCTGGAAGCCGGGAGACCGCTTCGGCCAGAGAAACCCCCATTACCTGCGTCTCTCCGATTTTCCGGAACTCTGACGCGACTGGTTCCCGTGCTTCGCGGGCTACGAGCTTAATGCAATCTCCTAGCGGAAGACCCGCCTTCACGCCACGTACAATAATATCGACCGCATTTGGAAACTCATCCAAAAATGCATTGAAGCGCTTTTTGCGTCTGCTGCCCACATACCAGCGCGGAAACCCGAAGCCACCGACAAATGCAAAGCCAGCAGTGATCAACAAGCTCCCGCTTAAAACCAGACCCGCGACTGCAAAAATTATGGCAAAGACAACACTAAAAATTACGAAATGCTTCATCTCCCAGGACAAACCAGCCTGCTCCATCCGGGCCTTTAGTGAAGCGTTGTTCTGTTTTTCCTGCTTTGCGCGCTGCCGGTCCTCGAAGTCTTTCAACTGATCCTGGATCGACTTCTTTCGCCGGTTGTTGTCCTGAACCTGGCGCCGCTGCTTTTCCGACTGAGGGCGCGCCGACACGGCCTGAAGACGCTTGTCACTGCGCTTGGAGCCGGACAATGCCGGTTGAAACAACCCATATATCAAGCCCGCGACGCTGAACATGACCAGAAGCGCTACCGCAATTCCGGTCACCGTCGGTGTCAACAGCTCCTCTAAACCCGCCATATTACATTATTCCACTGCATATTCAGGCATTTCGGCAGCATCGAGCGCCTGTGCCAAACGGTTTTCCTCACCAAAGTAGCGGGCGCGATCCCAGAACTTCGGACGACCGATCCCGGTCGATCTATGCCGGCCAATGATCCGCCCATTCGGATCCTCACCAACCATGTCATAGATGAAGACATCCTGGGTCGTGATCGTATCACCTTCCATGCCAAGCACTTCGGTAACATGTGTGATCCGGCGGGACCCGTCCCGAAGACGTGCCGCCTGCACGACCACATCAATTGAAGACACGATCATCTCTCTCAATGTTCGGGAGGGAAGCGAAAATCCGCCCATCGTGATCATTGATTCAAGCCGTGAAAGAGCCTCTCTCGGAGAGTTGGCGTGGAGGGTCCCCATGGACCCGTCGTGACCTGTGTTCATTGCCTGCAACAGGTCAAAGGCCTCAGGTCCACGCACCTCGCCGACGATAATGCGTTCCGGGCGCATACGAAGGCAGTTCTTCACCAAATCGCGCATCGTGATCTCACCCTCCCCTTCAAGGTTGGGAGGACGCGTTTCCAGGCGAACAACATGCGGCTGTTGCAGCTGCAATTCCGCGGAATCTTCGCAGGTAATGATGCGTTCGGTGCCGTCAATGTAAGCGGTCAGACAGTTCAAAAGGGTCGTTTTACCGGAGCCCGTACCGCCGGAAATGAGAACATTACACCGGGACCGTCCGATGATCTGTAGAATCGTCGCGCCTTCCTTCGTAATCGAGCCGAACTTCACCAGTTGATCAAGGGTGAGCTTGTCGCGTTTGAACTTCCGGATTGTTAGTGCCGGACCATCAATCGAGAGCGGCGGCGCAATAACGTTTACACGAGACCCATCCGGCAAACGCGCATCACAAATTGGGCTTGCATCATCCACACGCCGACCAACCTGGCTCACAATACGCTGGCAGATGTTCATCAGCTGCGCATTGTCGCGGAAAGTGACCCCTGTTTGCTCAACCTTGCCCTCGGTTTCGATGTAGACGGTGAAAGCGCCATTGACCATGATGTCGGCAATGTCGTCACGCGCAAGCAATGGCTCAAGAGGTCCGTAACCGAGGACATCGTTGCAGATATCCTCAAGCAGATCCTCCTGTTCAGAGATCGAAAGAACAACGTTCTTCAGTGCGATGATGTCATTCACAACATCGCGGATCTCGTCACGTGCATCTTCCGCATCCAGCCGGGCCAGCTGCGACAGGTCGATGGCCTCTACGAGCGCATTGAAGATCTGCGCCTTCGTCTCGTAGTACTCGCTTGTCTTTTTGCGCGGAGCAGGTGCCTGCGCCGGTTGCGGCGGAGGGGCAACGGAGGGGCTTTTGGGCTCAGTTTTGATCGGTGCTGGCGGCTCGGGCGGAGAAACGCCGGCAGCATCCTCAATCTGCGGGATTTCAGGCATACCGGCAGGGCCGCCGGGCCGGACCGGCGGTGTCCCTGTCGATGTGCTGCCGCGTCTACCAAACATAATAACCTACTGCTCCATTCATGCGCGCATCTATCCGGCTCTGCGGGTCAGCTTCGACAAAAGGCTTCCCAGGCCAGGACGCGCTGATTTGCTCGGTTGCGCTTTGCCTGACAGCGTAATTGCGAGATCATCAAATACCTGCGAGATCGGATGTTTTCCGTCCAATTCACCAATCATCTGGCCATTGTTGGCTGCTGTGCCGAACAGTTGAGGCTCGAATGGTATCGATGCTTGCACTGTCAAACCCAAAGCGCTGGCAAATTCTTCCGGCTTGATTTCCGGACGTTTCGGAACGTTCACCTTGTTTATGATCAGGTGCGGTGGACGGTCGTTGGGACGCATTTGCTTCAGCGTATCGGCCACGTTTTTGGCATTCCGCAGATTTGCAAGATCCGGCTCAGCCACCAAAACGATCTCATCGGCATTGAGCAGAACGTTCTTGACCCAGCCGTTCCAGGCATGCGGGACATCCAGGACAACGTGGGGCGTGCTTGCAAGCATGGTTTCGCACAAGAGGTCGAAAGATTTTTCCCCGTAATCGTAGGTTCGATCCAGGGTTGCTGGGGCCGCCAACAGGTTTAGATGTTCGTTGCACTTGGACAGAATGCGATCGAGGTAGGTCTCGTCGAGCCGCTCGGGCGAGGATACGGCCTCAAAAACACCTTGCAGCGGATCTTGATTGAAATCGAGGCCAGCGGTTCCGAAAGGCAGGTCCAAGTCGGCGATCACAACTTCGTGCTGGTAGCTGCGCGCCAGAGCCCAGGCGCCATTATGCGCAATCGTGGACGCCCCACAGCCGCCCTTGACGCCGAAGAACGCCACTGATTTCCCAAGCGGCTCGGCTTCCGGGTTGCCGTAAAGGTTTCCAATCGCTTCAATCAACTGAAATACGGATACCGGCGTTATCAGGTATTCGCTCACACCGCGGGAGATCAGCTCTCGATACAGGGAAACATCATTAATGTCCCCGATGACGATCACCCGCGTTCCCGCATCACAATATTCTGCGAGCTGATCAAGTCCGGTAAGAAGGCTCTCTTTCTGGCCGGATGTCTCGACGATCACTAAGTTAGGGGTCGGCGCTTGCTCAAACATTTCAATAGCGCCGGGAATACCGCCAAAGTCCGTCTTCAGATGCGCTTTTGCCATCCGGCGGTCTTCGGTTGCCGCTTCGAGCACCCGCATGGTCGCCTCGGTCAGGCAAAACCCCTGGATTGTTACACGCGGGACTGACCTGATATGCGCAGCTTCTTCGCCACTGGGAAACCGCTCGTCCATCGGTTCACGAAGGGGCAACGGGCTCTCCGGAGAACTTGTGTAATCTGTCTCGGCACTCATCGTCGTCCTCACTTACTGTGCAACATCTGCAACTTCCGCGCCGACGCCTTCTTCATACTCACCGGCAGTAATCTGACCTGCGCGATAATTTTCGAAGACGGTCGCCCGGCGTTGGCGGTCTGCCGGAGTGCTGGCTCTTGGAGTGATGAGATCGGATGGATTTTCGACAATCGCCGCCAAATTGGCCTGGGACGCACATCCGAAATTATAGTAATTGTTATTCTCCCCGATCCCGCCCGTTATGTTCTTTGGCCAGTTCCCGCATTTTCCGGCTGTTGCCTGCATAGCAATATAAGACAGACGTATCGGCGCATCGGCCCCGGCATCGCTCACCGGATACGTCCGGGTCGAAATCTGCGATCGTGACAAACCACCGCGCTGAAGTGCGGTCCGGATATCCTTCGAGACCGAATGGACCGCAGATTCATTGGCCGCGCCTGACGGGATCAGAACTTCGACCTTGCCATTTCCTTGAGTGCGTGACTCCATGGCAAACTGGGTCACTGTATCTTCGATAGGACCAACCAACTGGCGAGTGTTGCGCCCAATTGGTAAATCAAGCGTTTTCGGTGCCTCCGTCAGCACAATAGGGTGCTGGTACCGGTAGTCGTGGCTTGCAAGCATCTGATCCGGCGTTTGGGAATTGTTCTGGCAACCGCCCAGTAAAACCGCCAGACATAATGCACCGGCGTGGAGGCCAGTTGCAGATCGGATTGTTTTCAGTTTCTGCATCTGTGCGTCCTCACTTGTAAATAAAGCCGACTTGGCCGTGATATGTGCCCGCATCACCGGTCTCATTTACGCTGAAGATCTTGTTCAGCCGGTTCAGGAAAATTGTTTCGGCATCGGAAGGCGGCATCAGGTTTTCATCCGGCCGGACAAGCTGCTGCCGGGCCACCGGATTGACCACATAGGGGGTTACGAAAACCATGAGTTCCGTTTGTTCCCGTAGAAAGTCGCGGCTCTTGAAAAGCGAGCCAAGGATCGGGAGCTGCATAAGACCCGGAACACCGTCCACGGTCTGCTGATATTGTTCCTTCAACAAGCCAGCCATGACGAGCGTCCCCCCGGAGGGAAGTTCGATCGTGGATTCAGCACGGCGGACTTTTAGGGCCGGAATGACAATATCTGAGAGCGTAATTGAGCCGTCATTGCTGAGCTCGCTGACCTCGGTCTTGACACGCAAGCTAATTCGGCCGCCGGACATGACGATTGGAGTAAAGTCCAATCCGACACCGAATGTCTTGAATTCAAATGTGATTTCGTTGTCGTCCTGAGCAATGGGGATCGGAAACTCGCCGCCGGCCAGGAAGCTTGCATTTTCTCCGGAAATGGCGGTCAGGTTTGGTTCCGCCAGAGTTCGCACAACACCGTCCCTTTGAAGCGCTTGCAAACGCGCATCAATCGATGTGCCGCCAACATTGAGTACGGTTCCGACATTCAGCTGATTGATAATATTGGAGTTCACACTGAAGTCGTTCGTTCTGCCGAGAAACGGTATAAAATTTCCGGTCGCCGCGGCTGCTGGACCTGTTAGAGTCGCGTTGGTGAACTGGACACCGAGTTGTTTGATCACTGAGCGTTCAACTTCGGCAACCGTCACTTTCAGATGCACCTGATCTTTTCCGGAAACCGAAATCAGATTAACGACTTCGGTCGAGCTATCCACCCCCTGAAACTTTGCCGCAATGTCTGCTGCCTGCTGAGCTTCCAGTGAGGTTTTGGCCGTCCCGCTTAAAACGACACTGCCGTTAAAGGATTCAGCGGAGATGTTCGATCCTGGAATGAGTTTGCGAATAATCCGGGTGAGATCGGACGTATCTTTTTCAACGCGCAGATTGAAGCTCGCAAGTTCCCGTCCGCTTCGACCGAACAGCACGAGCCGCGATTGGCCCGCCGTGTTTCCGATGACGAATATCCGGCGGGGTGTCCGCAAAACCGCGTCGGCTATCTCCGGGTTAGAGACCAGAACATCTGCCGCATCTTCTGCAAGATTGATAACGACGGACCGGCCAATGCCGACATTCAAGATCCGGCCTGAAGCGCGCTCACCAGCAGCGATATGAACCTGATTTGGAAAATTGTCCTGTGCGGTGGCGGGTTTGCCGGTTTGCATGACCCCCGCGAGGATGATCGCGGAGGCAAGTATAAACCGGGAAGCAAACGTTCTCATCGCGGGCCTCACAGTCCGTGTTTTATTGCTCTTTTTCATTACTGGGCCCCTCCTTGTGTTTTTACGCCATATTTGACGTAACTCACACCGCGCCTAGTCATCCCGGAGGGTTCATCATCGGCGGAATCTTGGGCACTACGAAGCGCAAGATCGATCGTGCCAACCTTTTGGGCTTGGGCGACGATCTCAGATTCCGACAGAGTGAGCTCGAGGGTCGCAGTCCGCTTCGGCGACAGGTTTTTCTGGTCTTCTTCCCCTGCGGTGGTCGCGTCGATCGCGAGCACCCTGATATTTTCCAGAATTGTTTCGCTCAAAACGAGGTCGTCATTTTCGCGCGTGAGAATGAGATCCACCTTGTCGCCGGGCAAAATGAACCCGCCGGCAGTCGTCTCGGCTTCCACGCTGACTGCAATGGCCCGTTTCCCTTTGGGCAGGATTGCGGACATGAAACCCTTGTCCGTGCGAATCAAACGCTCCGGCCGGATCGGTTCGCCTTCAAAGATTGGGGTTTTGGCGATCTGGCCGATCAGCGTCTCTTCCGTAACCGTTTTCGACTGCCTTGTAACGGCACCATTCGGGACCGCTTGTTCCGGCCAGTCAGCCCATGCAAAATCGTCCTTGGACAGCTTTCCCCCAAGCCGAATATCTTTCGCAGCAACAAGGACTTGCTCGCTGGGGGCCTGTTCGGCCGGAACCACCACGACTTCCGGCTCAGAACCACCTGACATCATGATCATGCGGAACGCCACAAGCCCGGCTGCAACGGCAACTGCCAAAACAAGAAAACGTGCGATCTTCATGACCAATTCCCAATTCTCTAGACGCTGACAACGCTATTCCAGACTAGAATGAGGGGTAATTGGTCAAAACATGGTTAACCATGCGTAGATGTTTTTGGTTAATATTCGTTAATACTACTAAATAGTAACTTAATTTATTGCATAATGAACAATAAGAGATCACTTACGTCTGGAAATCACTGGAACCTGGGACGCGAGGCGATGGCCAGCTCCTGCAGGTGCGAGGGCCTTTGTACAAGTCTGGATTTGAATTTCGGCTTAGGAAAGCGCTGAAAACAATGTCGTCTGTGTATATGTCTGCAGACCGGCAGCTGCGATCGCAATGCCGTAGGGAATACCGCTTTCCCGGCTATAGAGCCTGGCAAACCATTCTTGGCGGAGTAGAAATTCAGGCACAATCAACCGGTTGCGAAGAAGCAACAAGCCAAAGGTCAATATCATTCCATAAATTGCAACAAGGAGGATAAAGATCCCGAGCTGTTGCGAGTAGCCAATCCACAATGCAATCGCGCTGATGAACTTGACGTCTCCGCCCCCCATCCAGCCAGCGGCGAAACAAATGAAAAAAGGCACAAAGATCACGATCAAGCCAAGAGCATGCACGCCCCAACCATAGGCGGGAAGCCCTGCGAAAAGCGCAACAACGCAAAACCCTGCAATTAGCAGGATCGAAACGCCGTTGCGGATCGTCATCGTGAATAGATCCGAGATGCCGCCAAAAGCGACCAGGAATGGAAAAATTGAAAGGATTGCGGCGGTCAGCATGCCATGCCCCCAGTCAGAAACTCTGTCCCAATATAGCCAGACAAGGGTTAACGGTTAGCAAGCCGCTGAACACAATAAAAAACGGGCGGAAACCGCCCGTTCTTGATCCAGCCGAATTTGCAAAAACAGATCTTGGTTTTGCGCTTCGGAAACGTTTGCCGTTCTTACTGCAGAGCAGTATCAACGGAGTCAAACAATGCGCCAACGCTGGTACCAGCTGCAGTTACGCCGCCAACGATAACGATGGACAGGAGACCCGCGATCAGGCCGTATTCGATTGCAGTTGCACCAGATTCGTCTTTGATGAAACGGTTCAGAAGAGATTTCATATTTCTTGCTCCAAGTACCACTGAGTTACAGCTTTGAGCTCGACGGGTCTTTGCGTTGCCCGTTCGAACATGAGCCCAACCTAGAGCAGAGACATTTCCAACAGGTTAAATTCGCAGCGGCATGTTGAGATAATCCTGACAATTATGC
>NZ_SMLZ01000092.1:2603-62837 GCF_009711415.1 Roseibium denhamense | reverse complement strand
GGCAGAGGCCGGCGGCATTTCCCGTCCGAAAATGCAAATTCCGGCCCGATTTCAACATGAAGCAGATGATTGACCCCTGCCGGAACCGGACCTGCTGTTCATGGACGATTCGCTTAGATCAGCGGGCGATACATCGGACGCGATTTACCGCCCAAAGCTGATTGATGTTTGACTGGTCGAGCATCTGCTAGTTCGGCTCGGCTGGCGGCTGGGCGGCCGGGCTGTGTGGTTCCGGCGTGACCAGTTTTCCCTCTTCAGCCTTGTAGAAATATTGGCTTGCAACCAGCCAGCCCTTCAGCGGCCTCAGCAGAGGAATACAGGTCAGCAGTATCACCGGCAGGGTCGTGAACAGGTGAACCCAGTAGGGCGCGCGGAAAGCAATCTCCAGCCAGATCCCGAAAGCCACCGCCGGAATGCAGCCAAAACAGATCACAAAAAAGGCCGGGCCGTCCGCCGGATCGGCAAAACTATAGTCGAGGCCGCAGTGATTGCAGGCCTTGCGCATGGTCAGGAACCCGTCGAAAATCTTACCTTCGCCGCATCGGGGGCACCGGCCTCTGATGCCGGTCTGGATGGGCGGTAGCTCCGGCCAACTATCGTGAGTGCTCATTGCAGGACCTTTCCAGCCGGCGCATTTTGCTGCGTCCGGCTTCGTGTCGTTGCAATCCAACTTAATTGATTGCAATTGAATGCAGTCAAAATATCAAATTGACTGCTTAATGCAAGCTGTCTGATTGCGGCATTTTGGCAGGTCTGTATGGGCGCGCCCGTGAATGGTCACATGAACGCCGAGGCCTCTTCGGGAGATGCGCCCAGAAGACCCGCTAGGGCGTCGAGCGCATTTGCGATCTCTCCCCGGGAGGTGGGGCCGCCAAGGCACAGGCGGACAGCGGCAGGTGCGGCGGCGTCAACGCAAAAGGCCTCGGCCGAGGCAGGTCCAAGCAGTCTCAGGGGGCTCTGATTGGCTAGTGCTGCGCCGGTCCAGCCATGAACAAGCTCAAGCCACAAGTGAAAACCATTGGGGTTAGCGGAGTATCGCTGGCCCTGAAGGGCCTTGGCCGCTGATGCCTGGCGGGCCATGCTTTCCGTACGCACAAAATCCCTTAGCCTTGTTGCGATTCCTTTTTGAATCCAGTCTGTTGCAAGAGCCACAGTAAACGGCGCGGGCATCACATGAGACGTGCGCATGGCACGCGATAGCTGCCATCCGGCCTGTTTGTCCGGCGGTACGATGTAGGCGATCCGCAAACCAGCGCTGACACACTTCGACAAAGAGCTTATGTGCCAGGTGAGTTCCGGAGCGGTCGTGGCGAGCGGGGGCGGTGCTTTCGGGTCAAGCTGGCTATAAGGATCATCTTCAATGATGGGCACCTGGAAGCGATCTGCAATCTTTGCCAGTTGAACGCGCCGTTCCTGAGGTATCGTGCAGCAGGTGGGGTTTTGCAGGGTGGGGTTGAGATAAAGGGCCTTGGGCTGGTCCTTCCGGCACGTATCTTCGAAAGCCTCCGGTACCACGCCATCAACGTCCGTTGCTATGCCCTGTAAGCGCAGTCCCATCTGAGCGCATAATGACCGGATCCCGGGATATGTAATGGCTTCGCAGGCGATTGTGTCTCCGCGCTGCGCCAGCTGCGCCAGGATCGCCGCAAGGGCCGCCTGCGCGCCGGGCGCAATCAGAATATGCTTGCGTTCGGGAAAAAGGCCGGACCCTCCAAGCCAGTGTGCCCCTGCCTCAAGGTCGATCACCGAGGTGTCGAAAGACTGATATCTCATGAGCGGCACAAGGTCTGTTTTCAGCCTTTCAAGGCTGTCTTGCATCTGTGCGATGAGGTCCGGGTCTGCCGTCTCCGGCGGGAGATTCATGCTGTGGTCCGGGAGTGGGTTGCGCTGTTCGCCTTGTGAAGGGGAGCGGAGCCTGCCCTGGCCGCCTGTCTTGGTCACAAATGTGCCGCTACCGACCTGGGATGCAATGATCCCCCGGCGGCGGGCCTCGGTATAGCCCCTTGCAACAGTTGTAAAATCAAGTCCCAGTTTTTGAGCAAGCGGGCGCTGTGCGGGCAGACGGTCTCCGGGTTTCAGCCGGCCGGACGCGATATCGTCTTCAATGCACTGCGCGAGGGCTAGATACCGTGGCGCGTTGCTCCCGGAAAGGTCCGGATACCAGTCTGTCATCGAAGCATCGGTTCCCAAATTGACTGTATATTGACTGTATACATTCAATTGACGGGATTGTCAGCACGGCTTACGGCCAAACAAGTTCCGGTGTTTCTTCCAAATCCGGGTTTCCAGACAAGACGCGGCTGTCGGCAATTTTTGTCTTGCCGCTGGCAATCAGTTTAAGGGCCTTTGGGTAGATCGTGTGTTCCACCTTTAAAACACGGGCGGCAAGGCTGTCCGGCGTGTCGGCATCGAGCACTGGAACTGCTCCTTGAATGATGATGGGGCCATCATCCATCTCCGCAGATACAAAGTGGACTGTTGCACCATGCACTTTGACACCTTCCTCTAAGGCCCGTTCATGGGTGGCCAAACCCTTGAAGGAGGGAAGAAGCGCCGGGTGAATGTTGATCATGCGGCCAGACCATGAGTTCACCAGATAAGGTGTCAGTATCCGCATGAAGCCGGCAAGCGCCACCAAATCGATCTTGCGGTCCTTCAAGACCGCATCAACAGCCCGTTCAAAGGCTTCGCGGTCGCCGGAAAAGTCATGGTGATCCACAACCGCCGTTGGAATGCCGAATTCCACGGCCCGTTCAAGCCCCTTGGCATCGGGCCGGTTCGATAAAACCAATGCGATTTCGGCCGGATAGTTTGGATCCATTGCAGCCGAGATCAAGGCCCCCATGTTCGAGCCCCGGCCGGAAATCAAAACAGCCGTCTTTTTGCGCGTCATTGCGCCAGCCCCAGCGTGTTGTCAAAGAGCAGGGGTGCATCGCCCTGTTTCTCGATCCGTCCGATCTCGACAACGGTTTCGCCTGCGTTCGAGAGGGCATCCTTGACCTTTTCAGCCTCGGCTTCATCCACGACCAGGACCATGCCGATGCCGCAGTTGAACGTCCGCAGCATTTCAGTCTCGGCAACACCTCCGGCGCCCGCAAGCCACTTGAACACGGCGGGCGTTGGGATCTTTGCAAGGTCGATCCGGGCTGAGCTGTTCTGTGGAAGAACGCGCGGCAGGTTTTCCGGAAGACCTCCGCCAGTGATGTGGGCAAGGGCCTTGATTCCAGTGGTCGCTTTCAGGGCAGCCAGCAAGGGTTTGACGTAAATTCCGGGTCGGTTCCATCAACGCTTCGCCGAGGCTCTGTCCGGCCGCAAACGGGGCCGGTGAAGACCACTCCAGCCCGCTGAGTTCAACAATCTTGCGCACCATGGAAAAGCCGTTGGAGTGTACGCCCGAGGAGGTCAGACCCAGCAGCACATCGCCTTCTGCGACATCTTTGCGGGGCAGAATCTGTCCCCGTTCAACCGCTCCGACGGAAAAACCGGCCAGGTCATAATCGCCCGCAGCATACATGCCCGGCATTTCGGCCGTCTCACCACCGATCAGAGCTGCGCCGGCCTGTTTGCAGCCGTCTGCAATGCCTGCAACGACATCCGTTGCAGTCTCGATGTCCAAGGCTCCGGTTGCGAAATAGTCCAAGAAGAAAAGGGGTTCGGCGCCCTGGACCACAAGATCGTTGACGCACATGGCGACCAGATCAATTCCAACCGTGCGATGCTGGCCGGACTCGATCGCGATCTTCAGCTTGGTCCCGACCCCGTCATTGGCGGCCACCAGAACAGGATCCTGAAAACCGGCGCCCTTGAGGTCGAACAGACCTCCAAAACCGCCAATATCGCTGTCCGCGCCTGGCCGCGACGTTGCCTTTACCAGCGGCTTGATGCGATTTACCAGTTCGTTACCGGCATCAATATCAACACCTGCATCGGCGTAGGTCAGACCGTTTTGTCCGTTGGGTGTGGATTGGCTCATGACGGCTCCAGAATTTTCGGCGGAAAGGCGGGCGCGCCCGGCCGCAATCAACAGTCCTTGCCGCGCATACAGCTTTGAGCCCTTGAGCACAAGGCCCGGGCTCGGGGCGCCCTCAGGTGACCGCCCGCCTTTGCAGCACTTGACCGGACGCCACCGGACCGCCTAAGTGCCCGCAGCGGCTCGAAGCAAATCGGGAAGGAAAGACGAATGACACTACAGCGTCAGGTACAATTCTGGCTCATTTCCTTGGCTGTATTTTGCGCTTTTCTCTATGTGTTTTCGAGCGTTCTCTTGCCGTTTGTCGCCGGGATGGCCGTTGCCTATCTGTTGGATCCGGTGTGCGACCGGCTCGAAAAGATGGGCATGAGCCGTATCTGGGCGACCGTGACAATCCTGTTTTCGTTCGTCCTGATCCTCGTTCTGTTTTTCATTCTGGTCCTTCCGATCCTCGGGAATCAGCTGCTCGGCTTCCTGGACCGGTTTCCGGAGCTAGTGAAACAGCTCCAGGCCCTTGTGTCAGAACAGCTTGGCGGCCGGCTCGCCAGTATTGCCGGGATCAGCCTAGAAGACCTGCAATCGAACATGTCCAACCTTGTCGGCCAGGGGGCCTCCTTTGTCGGCAAGCTGGCCCAATCGATCTGGAGCGGGGGGCAGGCGCTGCTATCGATCTTGTCCTTGTTTGTCATCACACCCGTAGTGGCCTTTTACCTGCTGCTTGACTGGGACAAGATGGTGGGCCGCATCGACGGCTGGCTTCCGCGCGACCACCTTGAAGAGCTCCGGGCGCTTGCGCGGGAAATGGATCAAGCCGTCGCCGGGTTTGTCCGCGGACAGCTTTCTGTCTGCCTGATCCTGGGAACCTTCTATGCAGCGTCTCTTGCGATTGCCGGTCTGAACTTTGGCCTGTTGATCGGTATGGGCGCAGGGCTCGTCAGTTTCATCCCATTTGTCGGGGCTGCCCTCGGTTTCATCTTGTCTGTGGGTGTCGCACTGGTTCAGTTCTGGCCGGACTGGCCGATGATCGTCATTATCGGGGCCATTTTCGCAGTTGGCCAGTTCCTGGAAGGCAACATCCTGCAGCCGAAACTCGTCGGAGACAGCACGGGGCTGCATCCGGTCACCTTGATGTTCGCTCTGTTTGCCTTTGGATATCTCTTTGGATTTGTGGGGATGCTGGTGGCTGTTCCGGCGGCTGCCATGATCGGCGTGCTTGCGCGTTTTGCCCTGAGGCAGTACCTAGCGAGCTCAGTATACCGTGGAACGGGCCGGAAAGCGGCCGCCACCGACGAACAGTAGCGAGTATGATGGCGGAACCTCCGCGCCAACTGCCTTTGATTTTGCCGCATGAGGCCGCGCTCGGCCGCGACGACTATCTGATCGGGCGCTCCAACCTTGCGGCCTTTGAACTGCTGGAACGCTGGCCCGACTGGCCGTCGCCGGTTGTTGTCCTGGCGGGACCTGTGGGCTCCGGAAAGACCCATCTTGTGGAAGCTTTCCGGACGGACACAGGGGCTGCGGTGATAGATGCAAAGGCTCTCACCGAAGCGTCCGTAGAAAGCCTTGCAGCTGCGCCAGCATGTGTTGTGGAAGACGCGCATGAGGGTGTCGATAACACAGCGCTTTTCCATCTTCTCAATGCGGCCCGCCAGTCAGGCAAGACCGTTCTGCTGACCAGCCGCACCTGGCCGGTCAGCTGGAAAATCACCCTGCCGGATCTGATGTCACGGCTTCGGGCGGCAACGCCGGTCGAAATTCTCGAACCGGACGATGATCTCCTGCAACGGGTGCTGGTGAAGCTGTTCGCGGACCGCCAGATCTCGGTGGATATCGGTGTAGTTGATTATCTTGTTGTGCGGATGGAGCGGTCATTGGGGGTCGCGATACGGGCCGTGGATGCCATCGACCGCGAGGCGCTTGCAGGGCGTGTGAAAATCACGAAGCAGCTCGCTGGACGCGTACTGGAAGATGTGCATAACAGGCCATGAAACATGCTCACTTGCCGCTCAAACAGCGGCAGCCGGTTTGTCCGCTTGCGCGATCATGCTAGTCACTTGTGAGCATGCGTTTTGTAACTTGCGTTTACGCACACCGTGAGGATGGTGCCATGTCCGAGACTGTTGAACGCCACGAAACCTCACTCCCGCCCGATGAGGCCGCCGCGTCCCAGATGGCGCGGGTGACAAAACCCGACGGCGAAGACCTGGCAACGTCACCGGCACGGTTCATGAACCGCGAACTGTCGTGGCTGCAGTTTAATCTGCGCGTTCTGGAAGAAGCGCGGAACGAGAACCATCCCGCGCTTGAACGCGTCCGCTTCCTGTCGATCTCCGCGAACAATCTGGACGAATTTTTCATGGTTCGGGTTGCAGGTCTTAGAGGCCAGCAGCGTGCCGAGGTTACGAACCTTTCTGACGATGGACTGACACCGACAGAACAACTGCAAAAGATCAGCGAAGCTGTCCGCGAGCTCCAGGCCGCCCAGCAACGGATATGGGGGGAACTGCGCGGCGAAATCGCTGACAAGGGCGTTCATATTACCGGCGTTGAAGACCTGTCTCCGTCTGACAAGACGTGGTTGCAGGAATACTTCCTGTCCTATGTGTTTCCGGTTCTGACCCCGCTGGCGCTCGATCCGGCGCACCCGTTCCCGTTCATTCCGAACCTCGGCTTCTCCATCGTGTTTGAACTGGTTCCGGTGTCCGGTGGCCGGGGGATGATTGCCTTATTGCGGATACCGAACCAGGTGGACCGTTTCGTCCAGCTGCCTGGACCGCCTGAGGGCGGCGCGCGTTTCATCGCCATCGAAAAGGTTGTCAGCCTGTTCATCGCCCGCCTGTTTCCGGGATACGAGATCCGGGGCAAGGGGGCTTTCCGCGTCATCCGGGACAGCGATCTTGAAATCGAGGAAGAAGCTGAAGACCTCGTCCGGCTTTTCGAAAGCGCGCTGAAGCGCCGCCGCCGGGGCTCTGTGATCCGGCTGGAGATCCAGGAAACGACGCCGCCCGCCTTACGCGAGTTTGTCGCGGAAGCCCTAAATGTCAGCGACAACGAGATCTTCTTGGCCAAAGGTCTTCTGGCGCTGAACAATCTTTCGCAGATCGTTGACCTGGAGCGTCCGGATCTCAAGTTTGAACCATATTCGGCACGCTTTCCCGAACGCATCCGCGAGCATGGAGGCGATTGCCTGGCGGCGATCCACCAGAAGGACATTATTGTCCATCATCCCTATGAGTCTTTCGACGTAGTTGTGCAGTATCTGCGTCAGGCCGCGCGCGATCCGGATGTGGTGGCCATCAAACAAACGCTGTATCGGACGTCCAATAACTCCCCCATCGTGAAGGCACTGGCTGAGGCGGCCGAAGCTGGCAAATCGGTGACTGCTCTGGTGGAATTGAAGGCCCGGTTTGACGAAGAGGCCAACATCAAGTGGGCGCGCGATCTGGAGCGGGCGGGCGTGCAGGTCGTGTTCGGGTTTATCGAGCTGAAGACCCACTCCAAACTGTCGATGGTGATCAAGCGTGAGCATGGGCAGCTGAAGACCTACTGCCACATCGGCACAGGCAACTATCATCCCATTACAGCGCGCATCTACGAAGACCTGTCTTTCTTCACAGACGATCCGGATATCGCCGAAGATGCTGCCCGGGTTTTCAATTTCATTACGGGCTATGCGCAACCAGAGGAGCTGAACCACCTGGCGGTTTCTCCAATCAACCTGCGCAAACGCATGCTGGAGTTTACCGAAGCGGAGATCGAGCACGCGAAGGCGGGGCGTCCGGCGCAAATCTGGATGAAGATGAATTCCCTCGTGGACCCGGAAATCATCGACGGACTTTACCGGGCCAGCCAGGCGGGCGTGCAGATCGACCTTATAATTCGGGGCATCTGCTGTTTGCGGCCCGGTATCTCCGGCTTGTCCGAAAATATCCGCGTGAAGTCTATTGTTGGCCGGTTTTTGGAGCATTCACGGATTTTCTGCTTTGGAAATGGCCATGGGTTGCCATCGCCGGAGGCGCGGGTCTATATCGGCTCGGCGGATCTGATGCCGCGCAATATCGACCGGCGGGTGGAGGTACTCGCCCCGCTTCGAACCCCGACGGTTCACGAACAGGTTCTGGATCAGATCATGGTCGCCAACATGAAGGACAACCAGCAGAGCTGGCGGATCGTGTCTGATGGCAGCCATGAGCGGATCGTTCCGAATGCGAATGAAGAACCCTTCAATGCACATCAGTATTTCATGACCAATCCATCGCTGTCCGGCCGGGGCAAATCCTTAAAGAGCGACCGTCCGCGGCCGTTCCTCGAGCGGCAAAAACGAGGATAGAATGGCAAGCGACTACAAGCCGGCGCGCGGCCGGCTCAACGGGTCCGGGCCGGTTGCGGTCGTGGACATCGGTTCGAACTCCGTGCGCCTTGTCATTTATGAGCGCAAGGCCCGGACGCCGACCATGCTGTTCAATGAAAAGCTGCTGGCCGGTCTTGGGCGGGGGATCGCAGCAACCGGCCGTCTTGCCGATGAATCCGTCAAGCTGGCTCTGGGCGAACTCACCCGGTTCAAGATGCTGATTGAGCACACGAATTGCCAGGAAACCTACATTGTTGCCACGGCCGCGGCGAGGGACGCGGAGAACGGGCCCGAGTTTGTCCGCGAGGTGGAAAAGATCCTGGAAGCGCCAGTCAGGATTCTCGACGGCAACGAAGAGGCCTACTACTCCGCCATGGGCGTCATTGCCGGGTTCTGGAAACCGCGCGGGGTTGTCGGCGACATGGGTGGCGGCAGCCTTGAGCTTGTCGAAGTGGCGCCAAACGCGCCCGGACACGGGATGACATTCCCGCTCGGCGGCTTGCGCCTGACCGAAATGGCGGGCGGCAAAATTTCAAAGGCACTCAAAATCACGGCTGAAACCCTCAAAGACTATAAGTGGCCGGAATTGGCGGCTGGCGAGCGTACGTTTTATGCTGTCGGTGGAACTTGGCGCTCCCTTGGCCGGCTGCATCTCATGCAAAGAGGATATCCGCTGCATGTGATGCATAATTACGAAATCGGTGCGGAAGAGGCGATTGCGTTCTGCCGGGATATTCAGGTCGCGAACCTCGAGGGCATCGACATGTCCGAGGTTGTCTCCAAACAGCGCCGCGCCCTGGTGCCGATCGGGGCGGTGGTCATGGAAAAGATCCTGACCTCCATGAAGGCCGAACGGGTCGTTTTCTCTGCAACCGGGGTCCGTGAAGGCCTGCTTCATGAGCGCCTTCCGGAGGACATCCAGGTGCAGGATCCCGTGATTGAGGCTGCGCGTGAGCTGTGTACGCTGAGGGCCCGCTCTCCGGAGCATGCCGAGGAGCTGATTGCCTGGACAGACCGGTTGTTCGAAGTCCTTGGCATTGATGAGATGGAGGAGGAGGTGCGCCTTCGCCGGGCTGCCTGCCTGTTGTCGGATATCGGCTGGCGCGCACATCCGGATTACCGCGGCGAGCAGAGCTTGAACATCATATCCAACGCGTCCTTTGTTGGATTGGATCACGCCAGCCGCGCTTATCTGGCAGCCTCGGTTTTTTATCGTCATGAGGGCTTACGGGAAGGGGCCTTGTCTCAGGTCATAAGGGACCTGTTCACGGACCGCCTCAGAAGCCGGGCGAAGATGCTGGGGGCGATTTTGCGCGTGGCATCGCTTCTCAGTGCGTCCATGGCGGGCATGCTGCCGAAAGTGCAAATCAAAACGTCAGGCGATGAAGTTGTTCTGGCGCTGGGCAAGAGCCTTTCCGATCTTGATGGTGAGCGCTTGCGCAAACGGGTCGGTCAACTGGCGAAGATTGTGGACCGGCACATCACCATCGCCATCTGATGCGATGGACACGGCTAGATCAGCGGGCGATAAACCGGAGCCGGTTCACGGCTCAAAGCTGATCGCATATGGCATGATCTAGCGTCGGGCTAGAGACACTGATCTTTGGCTATTCGGCTGCTTGGCTGCTGACAGGCGCAGGGGGTTGCTCGATGGCAACGATATGCCGGTCCTGGAAGGCGAGGGCCACTTCACCGCGTTTGAGTTTCAAGGCGGTTTCACCGAAAAGCTCGCGCCGCCAGCCCTTCAAAGCGGCGACATCGGCATCGTCGTCCGCTGCGATCTTTTCGATATCGTCGACAGTCGCAATGACTTTTGCCGCAACGCCATGCGCTTCACTGACCAGTTTGAGCAGCACCTTCAAAAGGTCGACCGCAGCCGCTGACCCGTCCGGTGCCTGACGGCCTTTCGGCAGTTTCGGAAGATCGTTTTTCGGCAAGTCGAGGGCCCTCTGAACGGCCCTAATGATCGCGTCCGCCGATTTGGAACGCTCAAACCCGCGCGGAATGGTCCTCAGACGGCCGAGGGCTTCGGCTGAGGCGGGTTGTTGAGCTGCGATTTCATAGATCGCGTCATCCTTAATTACCCGGCTGCGCGGCACATCCCGCGACTGGGCCTCACGCTCTCTCCAGGCGGCCAACTCCATCATGACGGCCAGTTCGATTGGTTTTCGAACGCGCAGTTTGAGCCGCTTCCAGGCCTGCTCAGGATCCGTCCGGTAGGTCGCAATCGACGTCAGGACCTCCATTTCGTCCTGAACCCAATGGCTTCTGTTTTGTTCGGCAAGGTTTGCCTTGAGGAACTGGAAGGCGTCGCGCAGGTGCGTCACGTCTGCGAGAGCATAATCAAGCTGTTTGGCTGTCAGCGGACGGCGGGCCCAATCCGTGAATCGGGACGACTTGTCAATCCGCGCTCCGGTCACCTTGTAGACCAGCTGATCATAGGAAATGGAATCACCAAAGCCGCAAACCATGGCGGCAACCTGGGTGTCGAAGAGCGGCGCCGGGATCAGCTCTCCCAAATGGTAGATGATTTCAATATCCTGACGGGCTGCATGGAAGACCTTTGTCACACTGGCGTCGCGCATAAGGTCGAAAAAGGGAGCAAGGTCAAGTCCTTCGGCCAAGGCGTCGACGATAAAGGCCATGTCGGGACCGGCCATCTGAATGACACAGAGTTTCGGCCAGAAGGTCGTTTCACGGAGGAACTCCGTGTCAACGGTGACATAGTCGTAGGCGGCGAGGCGCTGGCAGGCAGCAGCGAGATCTTTTGTTTTTGTAATCACTTCCATGGTGATCGAAAGCTATACCCGATGTCTGCCGCTTTGTCGCCACGAAATGGTAACTTTTCGAAGCGCTGCACTTGAAAAGGTGCAATCTGTGCGCCTATGTTGGGCGGCAATACAAGAGAAGATTTTAGAGGTGAGGACATGCGCAAGATTCTGGTGGTGAACTCCAAGGGCGGATGCGGAAAAACGACCGTTGCGACGAATCTTGCAGCTGCACTGGCCGCGCGCGGTGAAGATGTTGCCCTTGCAGACGCCGACCGTCAGAAATCCAGCCTGTCCTGGCTCAAGCGCCGACCGAAGAGCCTCGCCGCTATCGAAGGTTTGAACTGGACCAAGGAGGAGGCGATTGGGGACAAGGACAAGAAACTGGATGCGATTGTTATAGATGGCCCGGGGGGCTTGCGCTCCGAGCATGCCAAGAACCTGATCGCAGAAGCGTCCGACATTATTGTCCCGGTTTTGGCGTCCGCTTTCGATTGGGACGCAACCTTGAAGTTTCTCGACGGAATTTCCGACATCAAGCGTGTCCGGAAAGGCAAGGCGGACATTTTCGTGGTTGCAAACCGGATCAACCGCCGGTCCACCCAGGTCGGGGAACTGGAGCAGACGCTGTCAAAGAAGGGCTACCCGCTTTTGGCGCGGATTTCCGACCGGGTCGCTTATGCAAAACATGCAGCTGCGGGATCCGGGATTTTCGACTATTCCGATACCCGGTCCCATGAGATCCGGGGGCAGTGGCACCCATTGCTACAGGCCGTTGATACCTGATCAAAGACAGCCGCCAGCTGCCGCGTTTTCGCCAGTTTCGTCGCAGCAGCGCGTCTTAAAGCCCTGCCAACCACCTAGCCCTGAGGTGGTCGTCCCGGCTTCCCACCAGCGGCAGCCTTAGCTTCAAGCAACAGCCAAGTGGTTTCAAACGCCCGAAGTTGTCCGGCCAACTATTCTCCGGTCAGTTTCGGGCGTTGAACGTCTTCCGCCGCGGCGCTGCCGGATTAGAGCAGGCTATCTGGTATTTTTTGCTCCGCTGCGGTGTTTGCGCGGCGGAAAATGAGCGTCACCAAAGTTGATGTCATCACAATGAAGAGCGAATAAAGGGCGCCCACCGCCATGATGGGTTGCTGCTCTTCGCCGGGAAAGGTGAGGGCGATGATGGCAATCGCAAGGGGAGCATTTTGGATGCCTGTTTCAAGGGCAACGGTGCGGGCATTGCGTGGATGAAGCTTGAGCGATTTTGCAAAGATGTAGCCTATGCTGATGCCGAAGACGCCAAGCATGATGGCCACGAAATATGTGCTGGGCGCTGTGGTCAGCAGGAATTGCCAGTTTCGCGGAACCCATGAAATTGCGATGAACGCGATGAAGAAGAGGGCGAGCGCTGAGCCGAGAAATTCTGTCACGGCACCGGCATTGGCATTCAGGCGGCGCATGGTCATGCCGATGCCGACCGGCACCAGCAGGATCACCAGGGTCGCAATGATGTTTTCGCGGGGTATCTCAAGATCAAGGGCGGATGCATAAACGAGAAGGACAATCGGGATCAGGATCACACCGAACACGGTCGAGGTGACTGTCATTAAAACGGACAGAGCCAGATTGCCTTTTGAGAAATAGGTGAAGATGTTCGACGTGGTGCCGCCTGGCATGCACGAGACGATCAATAGTCCGAGCGCGATCGGTGTCGGCAGGCCAAGTGCAATTGTCATCAGGAAGCCGATGAACGGCATGAAGCCGTATTGCGAGACGACCCCGATTCCAAGGGCATAGGGCCTGCGCAGGGCAAGATAGAAATCGCGCGGGGTGAGCGAAGCGCCCATGCCCAGCATGATGACAAAAATCATTGCGGCGAGCAGCGCCTGTTCAAATGCTCCAACCATCGGTTACTCCGCCGCTTGGGCGCTCATGGCTTTTGAGCGCAAGTCTTTTCTGAGGATTTTGCCGACATTCGATTTCGGGAGTTCGTCACGGAACTCAACCAGCTTTGGGACTTTGTAGGCGGTGAGATGCTCTTTGCAGTAGGCCCGGATTTCTGTCTCCGTGAGGCTTTTGTCGGTACGAACCACAAAGGCTTTCACCGCTTCGCCGGTTGACGGGTCCGGGACACCGATCACGGCGGATTCAAAGATGCCTGGATGAGTGGCAAGGCAGTCCTCGACTTCATTCGGATAGACGTTGAAGCCCGACACAACCACCATGTCCTTTTTCCGGTCCACGATGGTGAAGTAGCCGTCGGCATCCATCACCCCAATGTCCCCGGTCATGAACCAGCCATCTTTCAGGACTTCGGCGGTTTCGGCCGGCTTTTTCCAGTATCCGGCCATGACCTGCGGACCTTTCGCCGCGATCTCGCCCCGTTCGCCCTGCGGAACCGGATGCCCGTTGTCGTCAACGCATCTCAGGACCGTGGAGGGAACCGGAACGCCAATCGATCCGTCGCGGATTTTTCCGATCGGGTTGAAACTGAGGACGGGCGATGTTTCCGTCAGGCCATAGCCCTGAAGCACCGGCTTTCCGGTAATCTCTTCGAAACGCCGGGCCACATCGGCCTGCAGCGCCATGCCGCCGGCCGATGACAGTTTCAGGTGTTTCGGCGGCGTATCGAGAAACCATTGTTCGTTGTTGAGCCCGTTGAACAGCGTGTTGACCCCACTCATCCAGGTGATTTTATAGTTCTCAAAGGCTCTTTTGAGGTTTGTCAGCGGACGCGGACTGGGGATCAGAATGTTGCGCGAGCCAAGACGGTAGAAAGCGAGCAGATTCACCGTGAATGCGAAAATGTGATACATGGGCAGAGCTGTGAGCGCGACCTCTTCGCCCCGGCAAATCGTCGGGATCATCTCCAGCGATTGCTCCATGTTGATGATCAGGTTCTTGTGGGTCAGCATGGCGCCCTTGGCCGTGCCGGTGGTCCCACCCGTATATTGCAGACAGGCAATGTCATCCGGCTCAATGGACTGGTGGTACGCATCCACTTCGATCCGGTCCTTCTCACGGTGTGCCCGCCCTGCGGTGAGGGCTTCGGCAAACCGGATATGGGAAAATTCGATCGGTTTGACGCTCTTGTCCCAGTATTTTTGCACCAGTCCGATGATGCCCCGCGGCAGCGTTGGCAAAAACTCGGCAACCCGCGTCACGATGATGTTCGGGATCGGATGGCCCTTCGTTGCTGCCGGGATCTTGTCGGCAAACATGTCGATGATGACGAGGGCATGCGGTTCGGCATCCTGGAACTGGCGGGCCATCTCCTCCGCCGTGTAAAGCGGATTGACATTCACCAGCACACAGCCGGCCTTCAAAATGCCGAAGGCTGCGACTGGAAACGAAAGGCAATTCGGCATCTGGAGCGCGACGCGGTCGCCCTTGGTCAGTCCTGCCACCTCGCGCAGATAGACAGCGAAAGCGTCGGACATTTCATCGACCTGGGCAAAGGTCAACGTGCCGTTCATGCCATTCGGCATACAAGCGGTAAATGCGGGGGACTTGCCGTGGGTATCCGAAATCGAGCGGACCAAATCGCCGATATTGCGATAGGATGCGGTCTCGATGTCGGCGCGCATGTCGGGCCCGTAAAACGCCGTCCACGGGCGTTCGGTATCTGCCATTCTTTCCTCCCAGCCAGCCCGTATAACTGTGCAGGCTGCGAAAGCAGCCTGCCGTTAACGGAAAGGACATGGCCGACCATAGCGGCAGGAACGCTCCGGCAAAAGTCTTTTCGGTCCAGTTGGATAGAGGTTTTTCAGGTTCCCAAAGGGAACCCTTGCGTGCTGACATTGCCCTCTAACGTGACCAAAATGTTCCGGCGGACCGGTTTTTCGCTCACTCCACCAATTCTATTTCGCCCGGACGCCAGGTCTGGTCGAACCACGGCTCAAGAGGGCCATAAAGGCGCATGATCGTGTTCCAGCCCTTGCCGGGTACCGTTTGCAGCCAGTTGCTCTCTTTGCCCTCCGGCGCTTCCGGGCCAAAGTAGATATCGGTCGAGCCGTCGGCGTTTTGCACCAGCCCGGTGTCATTGCTGCCAAGGGCCGGGAACTGCTTGTCGGTCTGCAGCATGGAGCGGGTCTGGTTGTCGTAGAGCGTGAACGACCAGAAATCCTTGGCAGGTACATTCGCCGGAACATTCAGCTTGTAGGTCTTAGCGCCATCCAGGGCGTTTCCGTCCGCATCCCGGTAGGTGAAGGCATATTGCGAGCCCTTGCCCGGGGATTTGAACGCCATCGCCGGGGTGATGCCGGTCGCGTAGAAGTGGAAGGCCGAGCGGAAGTCATGTTTCATCGCACCGTCGATGGTGAACGTGTAGGCGCCGCCCGGGAACGCGTTTTGCCAGTTGCTTTCACCCGGATACCAGTAGGCTTCGGCCGCGCGCGGTTTGGAAATCAGTGTTTTGACGGTGACGGCTCCAGCCGCCGCAGCGCGTTCCAGGATCGACTGCATGCGTGCATCAGGCGCAAAGTCCTGGCCCTTGATAATGCCGACCGCCGCCAGATAGCCGAGCAGTTCCGGGCTTTCGCCATAGGTCGGCTCGGCTTGCACGACGTTGTTGATCTCTTCGAACATGCGCGCATCCATTAAGTGGATGGTGTTGAATTCCTTGCCCGACACATCGACGAAGGTCATCTCTGGCGGATTATCTGCCTGCGAGAGCGGATAGATCCGGAACCGCTCCTGCGTCTGCGAGACAGCGGTTTCCGGAGATCCGTTTTCATCAAGATAGCCGCGCCACAAGACCCAATGGGCATAGGTGTCGGTCCGCACGACATCGGTGTAACCGTCCGTGGACACGTCACCTTCGAAGCCGGGCGGAAGGATCAGGAATTTGCCGCCCTTGCCCTCGTCCGGACCGAGGTTGCCGAAGTCCATGACATATTTGAACCAGGCATTGTTAATGAAGCCGAGCACGTTTGGCGGTGTCTCGATCACCATCGGTTCATCGCCCATGCGCAGGACGGCCGTCTGATACACACTGGTGGTGTTCGGCGTCAGGAACAGTGCGGTTGAATCCATCAGGTCCGCAAACTGAACAACAGTTGTGTTGGCCGGGCCCCATTCCTCAATGCCGCGAAGCATCGCATCCATAGAGGCGATTTTCAGGCCATTGAGATAGGCTTGGTAGGCCTGCGAGAAATCGTAGAGATTATAGATCTTCTCTGTCGTGTCTGCATCCGGCACCCCGTCAAAGAAGTTCAAATCGCCAAGCTGAGTCTCGATGTTGTCAGGTGTCGTGATGCCATCCGGAATTTCGGTGGTCATCTTCATTTTGGGCGGCTCTTGTGCGGACAGGGGCAGGAGGCTCAGGCTGGCCGCTAATACACCAGCGGCTGCGCCGGCAATCCATTGTTGAAGATGGGGCATCAGATGAAGTCCTTGATGGGGTTTCGCGTGGGGAACTCCATCATCACGGGATACGAGCAGTTTTTCAACTTAAGGCGGGGCGAAAAGCAGATTGGGGTCTTTGACCGACACACAAAAAAGGCGGCCAAATTGGCCGCCTCAATACCGCTGACAAACACTTATTTCGTCGTCCCGGGCGCAGCGTAGCGGAGACCCGGGATCGGTGAGCCTCGGCGGATCAAGACAATGGGCGCATGAATTCCAGTTGTGTGGCTCTCCGATCCCGGTTCGCGCTGCACTTGACCGGGATGACCGTGGTTGTTCGGAGCTTTGCAATCAAACTCAGGCGGCGGCCAAATTGGCCGCCCTGATGAATGCTTTGTCAGGCGTTAGCCGGCGTTTTCGACGATGATCGCGATGCCTTGGCCGCCGCCGATACACATGGTGGCAGCCCCGAGAGAGCCGCCGGTCCGCTTCAGCTCATAAATGAGCTTGGTCATTATGATGGCGCCCGTTGCTCCAATTGGGTGGCCGAGTGCAATTGCACCGCCATTCGGGTTGACCTTTTCGCCCGGCAATCCGAGCAGATCGTTGACAGCGCAGGCCTGGGCGGCGAAAGCTTCGTTGGATTCCACGACATCCAGATCGGCCGCTGTGATGCCGGCGCGTTTCATCGCGATCTGCATCGCCGGGACCGGACCAATGCCCATGACAGCCGGATCAACACCGGCAACGCCATAAGCGCGGATTTTCACCAGCGGCGTGGCACCCAGTTCAGAGGCCTTTTCAGACGTCATGAGGGTAATCGCGGCTGCCCCGTCGTTGAGCCCGGACGCATTACCGGCGGTCACCAGACCGTCTTTTTTGAAGACCGGGCGCAGCTTGGCCATGTCTTCGATCTTGGCCTCGTGGCGGACATGTTCATCCGTATCAAAGACGGTTTCCTTGCCGCGGCGGCCAACGGTCAGCGGGATAATCTGGTCCTTGAAGTGGCCGTTCTTGATCGCTTCGCTGGCACGCCGGTGGCTTTCCAGTGCGAAGGCGTCCTGACGCTCGCGGGAGATGCCGTTCTGCTCCGCAACGTTTTCTGCAGTTACGCCCATGTGTCCAATGCCAAATGGATCGTGCAGGGCACCGGTCATCATGTCATGCGCGGTGGTGTCACCCATCTTCTGGCCCCAGCGGGCGGCAGGCATCAGATACCCGGACCGGCTCATGCTTTCCGCGCCGCCTGCGAGTGTTACATCGCCATCGCCCATGGAGATGGCCTGGACCGAAGAGACAATTGCCTGAAGACCGGACCCGCATAGACGGTTCATGGTGAGCGCGGGCGCGTGGTCCGGCACACCGGCCTGACGGGAGGCAACACGCGAGATGTACATATCCCGTGGCTCTGTATGGATGACATTGCCGAAGAAAGCCTGTTCGACCTGATCGGCCTGAATGCCCGCGCGCTCAATCGCAGCCTTTGCAGCTGCCGTGCCGAGGTCAATCGGTGCCATGTCTTTCAGGGAACCGCCGAAGCTGCCGACTGCGGTGCGCGCGGCACTTGTGATGACAATGTCTTTCATTTGAGTATCTCCAAATCTGACGTTGCCTCTTTTTGGCAGCCAGCACTTGCTACCGCAAGCGTCAACATCGTCAGGTACACCTTTCAGGGTAAGCCCGGGCCTAATCTAAGCTTCGGCAGGCAGGTCGTTTCGATTTCGCCGGATCTTGGAAACCTGGCGGATTGCAAATCAACAGCCGCAGCATGCCGTTTCGGTACTGATTGGAAATGTGGTTATCTTGCAAGACTGTCAGCCGTTCGGCTGAGACGGTTTTTCGGGAGGAATGATTTCGATGATTTCCCCTGCCGTTTGCGCAGACGTGTTGAGCCGGGCGGCTTGGATCGGCTTCGCGCTGGGCACGGGCACGAATTCCGGCTGCGGGACGAACCAGGTCTGGAAGCTGTAGGCCGGGGCGGGAGCAGGGGCCTTCAGGTAACTTGGCGCTCCGGGCAGGCCCATCGGATAGCGCTGGTTCTGACCCGCCTCATAGGCTGCCGTTTGATTGCTGCAAAGCCGCATGCGCATGTCTTCCGGCTTTTTGTCCGGGCTGTTGGGCAGCTCGGCGAGGGGGTGGCCTTTTGCGGAGACGCTTCCGGCAAAGGCCTCGTCAAAGAGCTTGGCCGTCCGCTCCGAGCGTTCCCGCCCTGTGGTCGCTCCAAGAACAACCGCCAGCAGGCGTTTGCCATCGCGCTCCGCAATCGCGACGATGTTCCGGCCCGCCGGGCACACAAAACCCGTCTTGAGACCCATCGTCCCCGGGTACCGCGTGATCAGGTCGTTATAGGAAACGAGTTCCTTGCCATCGATGGTAACGGCTGCGGTCCGGAAGATGTCCCGGTATTGCGGGAACATCTGAAAGACATGACGGCCAAGAAGGGCAAGGTCCCGTGCAGAGACCGTCTGCTCCGGGTCGAATAAGCCATTGGGGTTTGTAAACTGCGTTGCGGTCATCCCAAGCCGGTCCGCTTCGGCATTCATCTGCTCGACAAACGAGGCCTCTGACCCTGCAACGGTCTCGGCAAGGGCAACAGCGACTTCGTTCGCCGAACCGACAAGAACCGCATAAAGCGCGTCTTTTACAGTCATGGCACTGCCGGTCTTCAGACCTGCATAGGCCGCCTTCTGATCCATTGCGTTGCGGGACAGGATAACCGGGGTTGAAAGTTCGAGGTTCCCCCGCTCAAGCGCTTGGAACGTGATGAGTGCCGTCATCAGCTTTGTGGTGGAAGCGGGATACCAGGGGTCTCCAGCCGCCTCGGCATGCAATACATCGCCCGTGTCCAGATCCACGACGAGGGATGGTGTTGTAAGTGTGCTGGCTTCATCCGCTGCAAGCAGTCGGGTTCCAGCTTGCGCGCTCAACAGAAGGCCGGACACAAGGATTGTCAGGGCGGCAGAACGGAGCATTGAAGACCTTGACATCTTTCCTTCCCGGTATCTGGCCCTCGACGAAATGCCTTTAGCACCCGCAGGCCGCCTCTCATGAGACTATCACACTGGTTTAAGTGCGTTAAAGCTGATCCCTAAAATTGCTGCCAACACTAACCACGGCCGCTTCCCAGTGTCCGGCCCCGGGCCTGAAGGGCAGAGACTGTCTCATGACTAGATCACGCGCATGTGTCTTTGAAATTCAGGTCTTGTTGGAAAAGGGGTCAAGAACTGGGGGTATTTTTTAACTTCACAAGTGACCTTTTCTGAATAATGACATAGGTAGGTTACGTAAGTGGAAGGCCTCGTCGTGTGGATGAGTGGCTGGCCTTTGGGACAATCGCGGTTGTGAAAAAATATACTGAAAAGACGGCAAGCCGGTGTGCCATCGCGTTCCTGGCGATAGCGTTGAAGCTGGCTGGCATTGGAGTTACCTCCGCTGCCGAAACCAGCCTTCATCTTATCTATCTGCCGCACAGGCTGACCGAAACCAGTAACAGGCAATACGATCTATTGTTGGACCGGATCTTCGCAGACCCAGAGCTGCGCGCGGCCCGTGAAGCGTCCCCCATGAAACGCGCACTGACACTGTTTTTGTCTGATCCTGGCAGCTGTATTTTCCGATCAGTGTCAAAGCGCTTTATGCGGTTGCAGAGCCGGACGCGATCGTATCGTCTGAACTCGTCGACATTGTCTCTCTAAGGCTCTACACACCCACAGCCGATACAGGGAGAGCCTTCACGTCCGTCGATGACTTTGATCCAAGACGGGTCGGGTACATCGCAGGGTCCGGGACTGTCCAAGGGCTTGGCCCGAAGCATGAGCTCTTCATTCCCATTCCTTCCGAAGAACAATTGATCAAGATGCTGGAGCTCGGGCGTCTTGATGCGTTCCTGGGACATCATCCGGACACCGCGCTTGCGCTGGATGACCTGAACCGGCCCGACCTTTTGCGCGTCAGCCCCATCACCGTAAGCGATGTCCGCTTTCCGATTTCATTCGTGTGTCATGATACGGCCGATGGAAGGCACTTTATTGACGACGTAAACGCCCGGATTGAACAATTGCATGGCGCTGGCGACATCCGGCGAATTCTCGGCCCGCATGCCGATCTTCCAAAAGATGCCGAAGATGCAGTTGGCGCCAAGGTCTCTCAATGAGATTTTGTAGGCCGGATGTTTGCCGCGCTCGACCCAACCTGCCGGTTGTCCGGATAACGTTTAAGCTTGATCGGGCAGCGCTGCGGAGACAAAATTCGTCATGACCTTTCACAAGCTCAGACTTGGATATGCTGGACTTGTTGTTGTCCTGGCCTTGCTGCTGACACCGGGAAACGCTGGCGCGGATCAGTCGGGCCTTTCTAAACTTTACCTCAATTATCTTCCCCATCGGCTGACGGAAACCAGCGGCAAGCAATATGATCTTCTGCTGGACGTGCTGCTGTCGGGAAATCTGTCGCAAATCCCCCGGGGCGCTGCCCCGTTAAACCGCGCCAGAGCTCTGTTTCTCGGTGATGCTGGAAGCTGTTTGTTTCCCACAAATATCATGGGGCTCGATGCGGGAGATCTTGGCGTTTCACTAATCGCCTCACAGACTGTCGATATCGTATCCTTGCGAATTTACTCCACCGGAAACAGCAAATCCTTCACATCCCTTCTGGATTTCGACCCGGCCCGTGTCGGCTACATTGAAGGATCCGGCACCATTCATGGTCTTCCAGACGCGGATGAGTATGTTCCGATCCCATCGGAAGAACAGTTGATTGACATGCTCGGCCTCGGGAGGTTGGACGCGTTTTTGGGCCACCATCCGGATACAGCACTCGCGTTAGATGAATTGGGGAAACCGGATGTGCTTCGTGTCAGTCCAATCACCTTGAAAAACATTCGTTTGCCCATCTCCTTCGTTTGTCATGACACAGAGCCGGGGCGGGCCTTCATCCGGGAAATCGACGAAAAGATCTCCCAACTGCAGAAAAACGGAAGGCTCCGCGACATCCTTGGACCTCATGCAGATCTTCCCACGGCTGCGGATCATGGCGTGAGCGCAAACGCCGAATAGTATCCGTTTGCATGTTCAAACGCATCAGCGCGGTAAGGATCTACACCGGCGCCCCGGCCTCTCCCTTGACTTTCATGCAGCATCGTGGCTTGTGCAGCGCGCACGGCCTGCCATCCGCGGGCCGTTCCGGTTTTTCGCGCCAGTTGGACACGGCACCACGCGGCGCGCTGCACACATGAGATTGAAAGAATCGAGGAACGAGAATGCATCCCTACCGTAGCCATACTTGCGGGGATTTGCGTCTGTCCGACGAAGGCCAGACCATCCGTCTTTCCGGCTGGGTCCACCGGGTCCGAGATCATGGCGGGGTGCTGTTTATCGATCTGCGCGATCACTACGGCATGACGCAATGCGTCGTCGACCCTGATTCTGCGGCCTTCGGTTTGGCCGAAACTGTTCGGTCCGAGTGGTGTATTCGCATTGATGCGAGCGTGAAGAAGCGGACCGAGGAAACCATCAACCCGGACCTTCCAACCGGTGAGATCGAGGTCTTCATCCGCGATATGGAAGTCCTGGGCTCTGCCAAGGAACTGCCGTTGCCGGTCTTCGGCGAGCAGGAGTACCCGGAAGAAGTGCGTCTGAAGTACCGCTTCCTGGATCTGCGCCGCGAGAAGCTGCACAACAACATGATTCTGCGCTCCAATGTTGTGCGCGATATCCGCGACCGCATGTGGGCGATTGGCTTCAACGAGTTCCAGACACCGATCATTACGGCGTCTTCTCCGGAAGGCGCACGCGACTTCCTGGTGCCGTCCCGCCTGCATCCGGGCAAGTTCTACGCGTTACCGCAGGCACCACAGCAGTTTAAGCAGCTGCTGATGGTATCCGGTTTCGACAAGTACTTCCAGATCGCGCCATGTTTCCGCGATGAAGACCCGCGTGCCGACCGTTCGCCGACCGACTTCTACCAGCTCGACATGGAAATGAGCTTTGTCACGCAGCAGGAAGTCTTCGACACCATTGAGCCGGTGATCGCAGGCGTCTTCGAGAAATTCGGCAAGGATCGCCCGGTCAACCGCAACTGGCCGCAGATCTCCTACAAGGATTCGGCGCTTTGGTACGGCACCGACAAGCCGGACCTTAGAAACCCGATCAAGATGCAGATCGTTTCCGAGCATTTTGCCGGATCCGGCTTTGCGATCTTTGCAAACCTTCTGGAGCAACCGGGCACGGAAATCCGCGCCATTCCGGCTCCGAAGGGTGGGTCCCGCAAGTTCTGCGACCGCATGAACAAATTTGCGCAAGGCGAAGGCCTGCCGGGTATGGGCTACATCTTCTGGCGCAAAGCCGAAGACGGCTCCATGGAAGCAGCGGGCCCGCTGGCCAAGAACATCGGCCCGGAGCGCACGGAAGCGATACGCCAGCAGCTTGGTCTCGACGTTGGCGATGCGGCGTTCTTCCTGGGCGGCAAACCCAAGCAGTTCCAAGCCGTTGCCGGCAAGGCCCGCATGATCATCGGCGACGAACTCGGCCACACCGACAAGGACCGGTTCGAATTTGCCTGGATCGTCGACTTCCCGATCTACGAGAAGGACGAGGAAACCGGCGAGATCGACTTCGAGCACAATCCTTTCTCCATGCCGCAGGGCGGCATGGAAGCGCTGGAAGGCGATCCTCTTGAAGTTCTCGGATATCAGTACGATCTGTCCTGTAACGGTCACGAGCTGGTGTCCGGTGCGATCCGGAACCACAAGCCGGAAATCATGTACAAGGCTTTCGAGATCGCCGGTTATCCGAACGAGGAAGTCGACAAGCGTTTTGGCGGCATGGTCAACGCCTTCCAGTATGGCGCGCCTCCGCACGGTGGCTGTGCGGCCGGGATCGACCGCATCGTGATGCTGCTGGCTGACGAAGCAAACATCCGCGAAGTCATGCTGTTCCCGATGAACCAGAAGGCGGAAGACCTGATGATGGGCGCGCCGAGCATGCCGGATACGGCCCAGCTGCGCGAGCTGCACCTACGGCTCAATCTGCCGGACGCCTAGTCTTTCGCGCAGGCCGTGAAATCTGATAGAACACCGGGGAGCTGCCTCGGATGGAGGCCGGCATTGCTGGCCTCCTTACTGTATGGCAGCCCCTTTTTGGAAGGCGCTGCCGAGTGCAAAACCCGTTTCAATCAAAGACATTCACAGACCCGGACGGCATGTTTCAGCTGATCCGGCGATTGTTTAGTGAAAACTTCCGAACCTATCTTCCGCGGTATCTGATTGCGTTCTTATTCATGGGCCTTGTTGCCGCGACAACGGCGGCGAGCGCGTGGATTATGGGGGACGTAGTCAATGAGGTCTTTGTCAATCGCGACAAGACCATGGTCTATGTCATCGCTGCAACCGTCATGCTGATCTTCGCAGTGAAAGGCGCGTCTACATACGGCCAGATGGTTGTTCTGGCCCGGGTGGGGAACGCGATTGTAGCTGATCTACAGCGCAGGATGTTTGACCACTTGATTCGACAGGATCAGGCCTATTTCGACAAGAATTCCCTCGCCGAGCTCAATGTGCGTGTTGCTCAAGGCGTAGCTGCTGCACGCACGACACTTGATTTGATTGTTGTTTCCCTTGGCCGGGATGTTCTGACACTCATCGGTCTTGTCGTTGTGATGGTGGTGCAGAACCCGTTCTTGAGCATTTTTGCCTTCTTCATTATGCCGCCGGCGGTTGCCGCAGTCGCAGTCTTGGTCCGCCGGGTCAAGCAATACGCCAAGCGGCAGGTGGTTTCGACCGCGAAAATTCAGTCGACCATGCAGGAAACAGTGCTGGGGGTTCGCATTGTGAAAGCCTTCGGTATGGAGCCGGTCATGCGCCAACGCATGGCAACGGGCGTTGAAGAGGTGCAGGCACAATCCAACAAGATTGCCTCGCTGATGGCGCGCACGTCTCCGCTTATGGATACGCTCGGTGGTTTCGCAATTGCGCTCGTGATTTTCTATGGTGGGTATTCGGTCATTGAACTCGGACAAGACCCTGGCGCCTTGTTCTCGTTTATTACGGCGCTTCTGCTGGCTTATGATCCGGCCCGGCGTCTGGCGAGGCTCAATGTCAACTTGGGAAAACAGATTGTCGGGCTGCGTTTGATGTATCAGCTGGTGGACCGTGAACCGGCGATGTCGGACGCGCCTGATGCGGCCGACTTGAAGGTTGAAGGTGGGCAGATCGCGTTTTCCGGCGTTGAATTCGCCTATCAAGATCATGCGGCTCTGGCGGGTACGAGTTTTGTGGCCGAAGCTGGCAAGATGACAGCGCTCGTTGGGGCTTCGGGGGCTGGTAAGTCCACAGTTTTTGCCATGATCGAGCGGTTTTATGACCCGTCGGCAGGGGAGGTCACAATTGACGGCCAGCCCGTGAGGGACGTCACGATTGCCTCTTTGCGATCCAAAATATCTTATGTTGGACAAGACTCGTTTTTGTTCAATGTCAGCATCCGGGACAACATCGCTGCCGGGAAACCAGGGGCGACCCAGGATGAAATCGAGGCCGCAGCCCGGCTCGCGAATGCGCATGAATTCATTTTGAAGCAGTCTGAAGGCTATGACACCCGTGCGGGTGAGGGGGGCAGCAATTTGTCCGGTGGCCAGCGCCAGCGCATAGCAATTGCGAGGGCAATGCTTCGCGATGCGCCGATCCTTTTGCTTGATGAAGCCACATCGGCGCTCGATGCTGAATCTGAAGCCAAGATACAGTCCGCTCTGGAACATTTGATGGAAGGCCGCACGACGCTGGTGATTGCACACCGCTTGAGCACCGTGCGGCATGCGCATCAGATCCATGTCATGGATCAAGGCAAGGTGGTCGAAAGCGGAACGCATAACGAGCTCTATGAGCATGACGGGATCTACCGGCGCCTGTGCGAACTGCAATTCCAAAGCCGGAATGCCGCTGCCGAGTAGCTTTGCCAGGCAACAAAAATGCCCGGGTCACACGACCCGGGCATTTTGGTTTATGCGGCGAAAATTCAGTCGTTCGCGGTGATTGCAACGGACAGGATCTGGGGGATCATCTGAGGAGCAATCATCGCCGTGCCCATGATCTGCGAGATCGGAACGGGCGCGCCCGGCGCGGCGGTGACCTGCAGCGATTGCGGATCGTTGAGATACTGGGTCACCGCGGAAGCGACCTGATCCTGCAGAGCCTGATTTTGCAGCATGCCCAACATGAGCGGAAGGCTGCCGGTCAGGCCAGCCACATATTGAGGCGTTTCCACGCCTGCTTTCTTGGCTTCCTGATCGAGAATACGGCCGGTCAGGGAAGAGTCGTCGACCCGAATGGTCGCACTGGAGATGGTGACATTCTGGAGGAGTGCCATCGCCTCTTCGGGCTTGTCCGATTTTGCATTCAGCTCCGTCACGACTTCGCGCGTTACCCCGCCAAGGGAGAAGGCCAGGCTGAGACTGGCAGCGTCTTCTGCATCGATCTTAAACTCCTTCAGATCGACGGTAGCCGCGTCAGGGTCCCATGTTGCTTCACCGTTGAGGTTGACCGTGAGCGTTTGATAGCCAAGGTCCTTCAGCGGCTGAACGTCATCATCCTCAAGTGCATTCACGTCCACGGTTGCGCCGGTCAAGGAAAAACGCCCGGCCGTCGGCAGGGTTCCATCCAACTCGTCAATCACGGATGTGATCGACTGGATATCGGCGACCTTTCCGTTTTCATCGTTGATGGCGACCGTGTTGATCTCAAGCGATTTATAGCCCGGTCCTGGGGGCGGCGTGTCTGAGGCAAGTTCTTCCTTGGAGGGAAGGAGGAGCTCTGTAGCGGTCAAGCTTTGCAGGGACAGTCCGCCGTCATCGGCCGTCAGCGTCAAGTTTTCCAGTTTCAGCTCATCAATCGCCAGACGCCCGTCAGACTGCATTTCACCGCCGGTAAGGCTGGTGCTGGCGATTGTTGCCTGGCCATCGTCCGAATCCGCGTTTGAAACGACAATATCCTTGATGGTCACCGTACCGCCGCTGTCGTCCACGGCCCCATAACTCGTGACTTCACCGTCTCCAGAATCAATCACGGTCAGGAAAGCGTCAGCGATCTCAGATCCACTTGGCTCAAAGGCCTGTGCTGCCGCCGCCTGAAGGGCGACAAGGCTGACGGCAGTGGTCAAGCCGAGGGCAAAACGGGGCGGTCTTGAATGAAACATCGGAAAACTCCACGATCATGGATAAGGGCCGTGACCACATTGGGCCATGGCGGGAATGGAAACAAGGCCGCTTGTCAGCGGCCCTGCGGTGTTACTTCGCAATTTGATCAGCCCGAAAGTGTGATGCTGATCACGCGGCTGCAGCTTTTTCGTCAAAGCTGTCGTTTGCCCGGCGGATATCGTCGATCGTCGGCAGGCTGGCCTCATTGCCAAGATGCTGGATGGCATGGGTCGAAGCACCTCGGGCAAACCTGAAATGCTGATCCCAGCCATTGTCCGGCCAAATCAGGAAGGAGGAAATGTAAGCGCCGTGGAAAATGTCGCCAGCGCCATTTGAATCGACGACTTTTTCCAGAGGAACCGAGAGGGCGGGCAGCACTTTGTCCGGGCCCCCATGCTCGTACCAGACCATCCCCTGGTCTCCGAGGGTCACCGCACCCACCGGGCAGTTTTTTGATCTGAGATAGGCCAGTGTCTCGCCCACTGATTTGCCGAGTTGCTCGCAAAAGCGCTCGGATACCACTGCAACGTCAATATGGGCCAAAAGCTCATCGGTATTCTCGCGCACCGCGCCGCCGTCGAGCGATGTCAGAATGCCGAGCTCCCGGCACGCTTTTGCATAATGCAAGGCGGCATCCGGCATGTGGCCGTCGAGATGAAGGGCTTTCAGGCCGGTCAGTGTCAAGGGCGGGAAGGGATGCAAAAAGTCATTGTCACGGCAGCGGACGATGGCGCGTTTGCCACCGTTCGGCATTATGAAGGAGAGGGAGGATTCTTCAACTTTCCGACCGTGAATGGAAATACCGTATTTGGCGGCCATGTCCTGAAACATGCGGGCAAGCCAGTCATCGGCCTGGGAACACAAAAGTTCAGGTTTTCCGCCAAGTTTGGCGCAGCAAAAAGCCGCCGTAACCGCATTTCCACCAAAGCTGATGGCGTAATCCTGCGCAATCGTTTTCTGATCGCCAGTTGGCAGACAATCCGTCAAAAACGTCACATCAATATAGGCTTGTCCAATAAACAATGCCTGCATTAAGACCTCCCGTAGTCGTCTCGTTTCGCCTCGGTGCGCAGCAAAACATGGTCGCAGCAATCAGTGCTTTGATTTGGATGAAACCGAACCGCATTCAGTCCTTGTTTACCCATATCGGCCATTGTCGGAAAGAGATTGTTCATCATAGGCCAGCGTGTTGTCCCTCCAGTATTTCGGATTTGCAAGAACGGTAGTTATCGCGCTGCTTTTGGCGATGGCGCCGCTTTTTGTGGCCAATTTCACGCTGAACCAATTTGCGGAGCGGCGTGCCCTGACCGAAATGCAGTCCATGGGCGAGGTCGCTATTCACCGGGCCGAAGAGGCCGTCAGCGCGACTGTCTCCCTGCTTCAAAGGTTGGACAGGGACGATGTTCAAACCTGTAGCGGCAGCGACCGGGCGATCTTCGAGGAATTGATCATCGACTTCGGAATGATCGATGCGATTGGACTTGCCGACGCAACCGGCCGGCGGATGTGTATCACGCCTGACCGCGAGCTTTCCGATACGGTTATCCTTCCGCCGCTGCGCTCTGACGGTCCATTGGTCGGCATTGGAATGCTGGAGCGCAAGTTTCTTGGGGCGCGTGCGGCCGTCATCAGCTGGGATCTGAAAGATCAGACACGCCTTTTCGCCGAGGTTACCCCGGCGGTGATCGCCATGGATCCGGGACCGGATTATCTGCGGTCCTACCGCCGAACAGAGCTTCGTCTGGGAGGCGATCTGCTCTGGTACGATGTCGGCGGCTACAATTCGGAAGGCAACAACCCCGAGGATATTCTGACCGTTGAAGTCGGATCCGCGTTGTATCCCCTGGTCGCAACGGTGAATGCTCCGCTGTCTGCCGCAAAACATGTCGTCAATGACCTGAAGGTGATTGCAGCCGCTGCAAGTGTCGGGATGGCCATCGTTTTTGTCGCCATCGGTGTCTGGTTGTCCTGGCGTCCAGAAAACGAGGCCAACGACGAATTCGTCGCCGCAATCCGGAATGGCGAGTTCATTCCCTATTATCAGCCGGTCATGGATATCGAGAGCAAGCGGGTGCGTGGCTGTGAGGTGCTCATGCGCTGGCGCCGTCCGAACGGCATGATCGTCTCTCCTGGCCAATTCATGGCTTATGCTGAAAACAACGGCCACATCTTCGATATGACCCGGCACATGATGCGCGTTGCGTCGGAAGAAATTGGCCCGCTTTACGGAGAAAATCCAGACTTCAAGCTGTCCATCAACCTGTTCGCCGGTCATTTCCTGGACCGCGAAATTGTGTCGGATATCAAGGCGATTTTCGAGCGGTCCGAAATTTCCTATCAACAGATTGTGGTTGAAGTGACAGAGCGGCATCCGCTTGAGGATATGGACCTTGCCCGCAAGATCATGGCTGAACTCCAGGCAATGGGGGTCCGCGTTGCGCTTGATGACGTTGGGACAGGCCACGGTGGCATGGCTTACCTGCAAAAACTGGGCGTGGACATCATCAAGATCGACAAGATGTTCATCGACAGCATCAGCTCCGATGACAGCTCCACGACAATCGTGGATTCCATGGTTGAGCTTGCGGACAATCTGGGCATGGGCATCATTGCCGAGGGCGTTGAAGAAGAAGAGCAGATCGAGCGCTTGCTTGAGCTCGGTGTGACCGCGGCGCAAGGGTACTATTTCGCAGCTCCCATGGCGGCTAACGACTTCATCGAATATGCCGCAACGATGGAAGAAGAAGCGCAGGAGCGGGCACGCCTTGCCGCAGAAGCCGCTGCCGCAGAACAAGCGGCGACGGAATCCGCGATGGCCGGAGCTGCCGCCTAAGTCTCCGGGATATCAAGATAAAGTGGTCCTATAACCGGCCAGGGATCTTGGGCGGCCCATTGGGTCGTTGTATTTACCTCTTGTCTGTACCGGCCAGACGGTTTATTTAGTGATTTAACTGTACTGACTGGACGGTATAAAATGAACAGCCGAAACGCGCGTTCCACGCGCGGATCAAAGTCTGAAATTCTGGACGCGGCGCTTGATCTTATCCGGCGGGAAGGGGCTGCCCGGCTAACGATTGATGCAGTTGCTGAAGCGGCTGGTTTTTCAAAGGGCGGCGTTCTCTACAATTTCCCCACGAAGGATGTTCTCATCACCGGAATGGTGGAACATCTGGCGGGCCAGTTTGAGGAGGCAGTCGCCGCCGCACGTGCCAGCAACCTGTCATCAGACTGCCCGACCTTGTCGGCTATGATTGACGTAACCGAAGGGTGGCTTCGCGAGCGGCGCGATGTTGCACAGGCAATTCTTGCGATCAAGGTGAACCAGCCGGAACTGTCGGAACCTTTCGTAGCTGTGAAAAAAAGGCTCAAGTCGGCCATTGAGGCGGAAACAAAGGACATAGGCCGGGACCTTGCCATTTGGGCCAGTCTGGAAGGTTTGCATTTTTCTGAGGCGCACTGTGTTTCGCTGCTGAGTGAGCAGGACCGCCTGGCTGTTTTTGCGGATTTACGCCAGAGGCTGGCCGCACACTAGAGCAATTCCCATAAGGGCAGAAATATACCTGTTCTGTCATTCTGGGAAGAATGGCTTTTGATTTGAATGTGTTAGAGCATCTTTTCCTGGTTGATGGGTCGCTTTGCGATCCAATCCGACCGGGAGGTGCGGTAGAGATTAGGACGGTACCCAATGACGGGAATTCTTAAAACGCCGCTGACCCGCTGGGCCTGTGTGGTGCTGGCAGCAGGCTTTCTGGCAGCGTGTCAGGACGCCGGACCGGATCCGGTTGCCGAGGCCGAGGCGGAGCTGCATTCCGCACCGCGGCCTGCAAAAATCTTCACCGTGACGGATCAAATCGGCTTTTTGGAGCGGCGCTTTGCCGGACGTGTGGCGGCCGTTCAGACCGTTGATCTGTCGTTTCAGGTTCCCGGGCGGCTGGTCGAACTTCCGGTTCTGGAAAGCCAACAAGTCAGCAAAGGCGACCTGATCGCCAAACTGGACACAACCGACTATGACCGCGCCTTGCGGGAGGCATCGCTGGATGCGGACCAGGCCAAGCGGGAGTTGGACCGGCTTGAGACCCTGCGGCAGCGCAACGTGATCTCGCAGTCCTCCTATGACGAGCAAAAGAACACTTACGACTTGGCCGTAGAAGCGTTATCCGAGGCCAGGCAGAACCTTCAATACACTGAGTTGAGAGCACCGTTCGACGGGATTGTCTCGCTCCGATTGGTGGAGAACTTTACTACAGTCAGTGTTGGGACGCCGATTGTTCAAATGCACGATATTTCCGAAGTGCAGGTCGATATCAACGTCGCCGAAGCACTGTTTGGACGGGTCACTGAATCCGAAGTCGTCTCCATTGAGGCCAAATTCCCCGCATATGGCGACAAATTGTTTCCGCTCAGCTACCGGGAACACTCTTCGCGGGTCGATGAGGTCACACAGACCTACCGCATTACCCTTGCCATGCCCCGGGAAGAGGCGGAACAGTTGTTTCCAGGGATGACGGCATCTGTTGTTGTTAAATTCCTCCCGGAGGGCCTGGAATTGGGAGAGCAGCTTCTTGTTCCGTCAAGCGCAATTGCCGTTGATGGCGATGGAAACTCTTTCGTTTGGACCTTTGACGAGGCAAGCGGCGAAGTCACGAAACAGATTGTCGAAGTCGGAACGGTCATGGGGGATTTCATGCCCGTGCGAGCCGGTCTTGAAAAAGGCGATGAAATCGTTTCTGCCGGGGTTGCCTATCTGAGCGATGGTCAAGCCGTCCGCCGGCTGAACTGATCCGGTCCGGTTCTCAAAAAGGGATCAGAATTCGTGGATATTGCACGCTACTCCATCCAAAAACCAGTCAACACCTGGATGATCGTCCTCATGGCCCTTCTGGGCGGATTATGGGGGCTGACAACAGTAGGCCGGCTCGAAGACCCGGCATTCACCATCAAGGAGGCGCAGGTCATAACCCAATATCTTGGGGCGACCGCTGCCGAGGTTGAAAATGAAGTCACTGAGCGGCTGGAAACGGCCATTCAGCAGATGCCGCAACTGGACATTATTACGTCCGTCTCCGAGCCGGGGCTTTCGCGCATCAGCGTGGAAATCAAGCCGACATATGACGGGACCGAACTGCCGCAAGTCTGGGATGAGTTGCGCCGGAAGGTCAATGATGAGGTCCGGAACCTGCCCGCCGGTGCCGGAACGCCTCTCGTCTATGATGCCTTCGGTGATGTTTATGGGCTGTTTTATGCGTTCACGGCCGATGGATACACCAACCGCGACATCCGCCAAACCGTCAAGAAGATCCGCCGGGAACTCTTGACCGTTGAAGGTGTCGGCAAGGTGGAGATCGCCGGAGAACCTGAAGATGTCATCTACCTGAATGTCGATCAGGACAAGATGGCCGGCCTTGGCATATCCATGACCGATATCATCAGCGTTCTGGATGCGGAAAACCGGATCCAGACGAACGGGTCCGGTGTTTCCGGTGACAAGCGCATCCGGCTTATGACAGCTTCTGCCTTCGATGATTTCAGAGGTATCCAGGATCTTGTGATCGGCCGTCCCGGCTCGACCGCGATGATCCGCCTGTCCGACATTGCAAGCTTGGAATTGGGCGAACCGGAACGGCCAAACCGGTTGATCCGGCACAATGGGCACGAGGCCGTCACCATTGGCGTTTCCCAGGTCGATGGCACCAATATCGTGGAAGTCGGCGGGCGCGTCATCGACAAGCTTGCGGAAATCGAAGCCCAGTTGCCTGTCGGTATGCAGATCCATCCGATTTACGAGCAAAACATCGTCGTTGATGAATCGGTGAATGGCTTCATCATCAATCTCGCGGCTTCCGTCATCATCGTTATTGGTGTTCTTGCCCTCTTCATGGGGTGGCGGGCGGCCCTTGTGGTCGGCACCGTGTTGCTGCTGACCGTTATGGCAACCGTTCTTTTCATGCGGATCTTCGCAATCGAAATGGAACGGATCTCGCTTGGTGCTTTGATCATTGCCATGGGCATGCTCGTGGACAACGCAATCGTTGTTGCGGAAGGCATGATGATCAACATGCAGCGCGGGATGCGGGCGATTGATGCTGCCAGCAAGATCGTGAGGCAGACCATGTGGCCGCTTCTCGGAGCAACCGTGATCGGGATCATGGCCTTTTCCGGAATTGGTCTGTCTCCGGATGCAACAGGCGAGTTTTTGTTCTCCCTGTTCGCCGTGATCGGGATCTCGCTGATTTTGTCCTGGGTGTTCGCTGTCACGGTCACGCCGCTTTTCGGGAAATATTTCTTCAGAACGACGGAAGGGAATACGGACGGGCACGACCCGTACAAGGGCATCCTCTACATGATGTACCGCGGCCTGCTGGTCGGAGCCTTGCATGTGCGGCTGCTCACGGTCCTTGCGTTGATCGGGATCACGGTCGTCTGTGTGATGGCCTTCGGAAATGTAAAGCAAGCCTTCTTTCCGGATAGCAACACGCCGCTGTTCTATGTGCATTATTGGGCACCCCAGGGAACGGACATCCGGTCCACGGATGCGGACTTGAAGGCGATGGAAGCTGCGATCATGGAAGATGACCGTGTCGAATCTGTCACCAGTTTCGCTGGCGGCGGAGCGACGCGTTTCATGCTTACATACGCGCCGGAAGATGCGAACCCGTCGTATGGCCACATGATTGTCCGGACCGCCAGCCGGGATGTCATCGACATGCTGGCACTGGACCTGCGGGTGCAATTTGCTGACGCATTTCCCTCCGCGCAGATCATCACCAAGCGGCTGGTTTTTGGTCCAGGTGGAGGCGCGAAGATCGAAGCGCGTTTTTCCGGCCCTGATGCCAATGTTCTGAAACGGCTCAGCAGTGAAGCGCAGGCTATCTTTTCGCTGCCGGAAAACGGGCTCGCCGATGTCAATACCGATTGGCGCCAGCGGGAACTGGTCGTGCGCCCGATTTTCGATGAAGACCGTGCGCGCATCTCGGGCGTCACCCGTGAAGAGCTTTCCGTTGCCCTGCAGTTCGCGACGGAAGGTGTCCGTGTGGGCGCTTACCGGGATGACGACGAGAGCATTCCCATTGTGGCCCGCAAAGCCGATCAGAACGGCATATCAGTGAATGAGAGTGTTGCCGATTCCTTGATCTGGAGCAGCAGCCAGCGGCGGTATGTCCCGGTCGATCAGGTCGTCCAGGAATTCGTCATGGAGCCGCAGGACACCCTGATCCACAGGCGCGACCGGGTGCGCACGCTGACCGTAAAGGCGGAGACCACCGCGGGTGAAACGGCATCGGCCGCTCTGGCCCGGGTCCGGCCCCAGATCGAGGCGATAGAACTGCCGTCCGGGTACAGTCTCGAGTGGGGTGGGGAATATGAAAGCACCAACGATGCTCAGGCGTCGCTTGGAGCTCAGCTGCCCCTCGGCTTCCTCGTTATGCTGATCATTTCGATCCTTTTGTTCGGATCGGTCCGCCAGCCTCTGATCATCTGGTTGATGGTGCCAATGTCTATCAACGGCGTGGCCATCGCATTGCTTGCAACAGACACGGCCTTCGGCTTCATGTCACTCCTTGGCTTCCTGTCGCTCTCGGGCATGCTGATCAAGAATGCTATTGTCCTTCTGGAGGAGATCGATCTGCTCATTCGTGAAGGAATGGACAAGTATGAGGCGATAGTGCAGGCCAGTGTCTCGCGTATGCGCCCGGTTATGCTCGCGGCCATCACCACCATCTTGGGCATGGCGCCTTTGCTGTCGGATGCATTCTTCCGCGGCATGGCGGTGACCATTATGGGTGGTTTGGCCTTTGCAACGGTGCTGACGCTGATTGCCGCGCCGGTCCTCTATGCATTGTTCTTCCGGGTGCGCCCGCCCAAGAAAAGCAAGGCAGATCCCGCGCGGCCGCAGGAAACTTCGTCGGCAGAGCCAGTGCCTGCCGAATGATCTGAAAAGCGAAAAAAAAGGCAGCCCGGCAGGCTGCCTTTTTTGTTGATTTTGGAATCGCTTAGGCCAGTTTTCTAATCAGTTGATTCACGTGCTGCCCGCCACCAGAAATGGTTCATCGAACCAGAATTCTTCCAGGTTGTCGCCATCGCCAATACGGTCGACCACGGCAAAAAGGCCCGGGTCTGCAAGCGGGGTGAGAACGCCGTGCCAGGTGCCCCGATGAAGATTGATCCCTTGGCCCGGAGCGGTGGTGAAGGCGAGGGGGCGTCCCGGCCGCCCGTTTTCATCCGGGCAAACAATCACCAGGAACGGTGCCTGTGTCATCGGTATGAAAGCCTGGCTGCCAAGGGGATGCCGCTCGACAAGTTCGAGCTTATAGGGAAGCGTTCTCTTTTCCGAGTGAAAGAGGCTGATGCCCGCACGGGCACCGTCCCCGACTATGTCGGGTGCGGCCAGATCGTGATAGCGGCCGCATTTGCCCTGGTTGATGATCTTGTCCGGTGTCCCGGCCGCCTCCAGCACATCCCCGAACGGGGCAAACAGGTCTGCCGTCAATGGCTGTGTGAAAATCGTTTCGGACATGGGCCTACCGCAGCTTCATGTGCCGGTTTACGTCCTTGTAGAGCAGATAGCGGAACCTGCCCGGACCGCCTGCATAGCAAGCCTGGGGGCAGAAGGCGCGGAGCCACATGTAGTCGCCGGCCTCCACTTCCACCCAATCCTGGTTCAAGCGGTAAACGGCCTTGCCCTCTAGAACGTAAAGACCGTGTTCCATCACATGGGTTTCCGCGAACGGAATGACAGCGCCCGGCTCGAACGTCACTATGTTGACATGCATATCGTGCCGCAGGTCCTCCGGTTCGACGAAACGGGTCGTTGCCCATTTGCCATCGGTGCCCGGCATTACCTTGGGGGCGACCCGTTTTTCGTTGGTCACGAATGGTTCTGGTGCGTCAAGTCCGGGCACTGCTTCATAGGCCTTGCGAACCCAATGGAACCGTACCGGTTCGTTCCCGGTGTTTTCCAGTTGCCAGTCACAGCCGGCTGGCAGATACGCATAGCCGCCTTCCGCCATCTCATGATTGGTTCCCTCGATGCTCAACGTCATGGTTCCGCTCACCACAAACAGTACGCCTTGCGCCTCTGGATCTGTTTCCGGAGTTTGGCTGCCTCCGCCGGGTTGAACTTCCATGATGTACTGGGAAAACGTTTCAGCGAAACCGGACAAGGGGCGCGACAGCACCCATAGCCTTGTCAGCGTCCAGAACGGCAGAAAACTTGTCACGATGTCGCGCATCGTGCCTTTGGGAATGACGGCATACGCTTCGGTGAAGACTGCCCGATCAGTCAAGAGTTGTGTTTGCGGCGGGTGGCCGCCTGTTGGCGCATAGTAATCTGGCATGAAAGCATCCTGGCAGGAAAACAGGTGCGCCAAGTGTACTGATCTCAGATTGTCCTGCGCAATGACAAAAAGCCCGCCCGTTTGCGGTACGGGCGGGCTTGTCCAGCAGATAAGGGTGGCGTGGGGGCATCACGCGTTGGGGCTTTTTCCCTTGGTGAGTTCCTGCTGGACGGATGAGCGGGCATTGCGGATGTTGTTCAATACGTTCGGACACGATGTCCGTGTAACGTCCTTCTCGACCAGAAAGGCACCCATGCGCGCTTCCAAGTCACGCAACCTTGTTTGACGTGCGGTTGGTTGTTTCCAGCCCGGCATCGCCATTGCGGCCCAAAACGGTGTCATTGCTCGATCTCCTCTGATTGATATTCCGAGCGGGTCAGGCCGGAAGGGCATTCGGGTTGAGGCTCTGTTCGAGCCGGATGATTTCGTCGCGCAAGCGCAACTTGAATTTCTTCAGACTGCGGATGTGCTGGCGGTCAGGAAAAGGGTGCATTTCTTCCCGGCGGATCAGGGAATCCAAGGTGGTATGCTGGTTTTGGAGAGACCTTAGCCGGTTATACATTGCATCATTCCTTCAACTGGGGACCGTTGGTGGTGTAGATATGGGGCTGTTGGATCGATAGAAGAAATACATTATTATGATAGGTGTAATAGAATTTTCCTATCATGGAGATGTCCGCAATGCCGTTCCGGCCATCTGCGCGTCAGCTAGAGTATTTTTCAGCCCTTGCGGAGGTTCTGCACTTTGGAAAAGCTGCAGATAAATGCAATGTTTCTCAGCCCACATTATCGTCTCAATTCAAGCTTCTAGAGGAAAGTCTTGAGACGGTACTTGTGGAGCGGAGTGCCGGCGTTGTTTCGCTCACCGCTGCTGGCGAACGCTTGCTGCCCATGGCACGTCAAGTGCTGGAAAATCTCGACGAGTTCGTTCTGGCGGCAAAAGCGGGTCAAGGTAATCTCGGCGGCCTCATCCGCCTCGGGGTCTCGTCCACATTCGGGCCTTATTTCATGCCGTATTTGCTTCCAATTTTGAAGCAGGCCTACCCGGGTTTGGAGCTCTATATTCGTGAAGACCGGCCGGGCCTGCTTGAGGAACAGCTGCGGTCCGGCGTCCTGGACTGCGTCATGACCCCGGACATCACGCGCTCCGACCAGATCGAAGACCGTATCCTGTGTCATGAGGCAGTTGTCCTGGCCGTGCCGCGGACCCACCCGCTTGCAGGTGTCGGTGTGATCCCGGTGTCCATGTTGCGCGGCGAGAAGCTTTTGTCCTTGGGGCAGGGGTTTCGGCTACACAATGACGTGCAAGAGCTTGCCCGCGCCGCAGGGGCCGAGTTCCGCCAGGACTATGAAGGAACAAGCCTGGACGCAGTCCGGCAGATGGCCTCCATCGGTATGGGGCTTGCGCTGTTCCCGGCCGCTTACGTTGCTTCGGAATTTGGCAAGGAGCCAAATTTGCTGCTGAAAAGGGTGGAAGGTGTTCCACTGAACAGGACGATGTCGCTCGCGTGGCGGAAGGGAAGCTCGCGGGCCGGACACTTCGAAAAGCTCTTGTCGCTCTCCCGGGAAGCCGTCCTGTCCATGCAAATCGATGGGGTCACGCTCCCGCCCGATGGTAGTACCAAAGACACCTGATTATGACCCATGTGATGGCCTCTTCCCGTTTTCCGGCGAGGCGCATCGCGCCGTGCGGTCTGGTTTACCGGACAAGCGGTGAAACGATGTCCGGGGAGCGAGAAGATGCTACCGAAGGCCGGGTTTTGAGGGCATTCGGCTGCGTTGCATGTCTTGAGCGATAACACCGTATCGCCCTGCGACATGCGCCTATCCGAAAGCCCTCAAAACCCGGTCAGATGGGTTATAATCAGTTGTCTTTGGGATAAGCCATCCGCTTGCCGGTGTTTTCAAAACATGTCAGCCTTCCTTGCGACATGGAAGGAGGAGAGCCATGCCACACATTACCAGTGACACGGATTATCAAACCGTGATCACGACCTTTGAGATGACGCCTGGAACGTGCTTCGACCTGCTGGAATTGTTGAAGGACGCCTATGAAAGTTTCATTCGCCATCAGCCCGGCTTCATTGGTGCCGGGCTGCATGTGAATGATGCCCAGACCCGGATTGCCAATTACTCGCAATGGCGGCGCCGCGAAGACTTTTTAGCGATGCTGCGCACACCTGAAATGCGGGACCGGAACCGGCGGATTGGTGAACTCTGCAAGAGTTTCGAACCTGTGATGTATGACGTTGCTGAGAGTTTCGATTGATTGGGAACCGTCTGATACCGGATAGCATGGACTGACCGAAGGCAGCGCCCCGGCCTTTCAGCAGCTACCGGAGGACACTGCCGCGAGCGTTCGCCTGAAATGGAGCTGTCCATCGGGTGGCGGCGGTGACGCTGGGCAGGTTCAATATCCGGCAGGTTTGGAGAATAATTGTGTTTGTGTAACACTCACACCCTGAAGTAGCTTCATCAAAGATCGGAGCCGCCATGAAGACGCTGATAGCCGTATTGCTCTCATTGCTCGTAGCGGGCCCGGCAACCGCAGATGCACCGACCAAAATCCGGTTGACCAATGGAGAGTGGGCGCCTTATCAATCCAAGGACTTGCCGAACTATGGAGCGGCCTCTGAACTGGTGACCGCAGCCTTCAATGCAGCCGGCATTGAGGTGGAATACGGTTTCTTTCCATGGAACCGGGCCATGATGCTGGTCGAAAGGGGCGCTTGGGACGGCAGCTTCATGTGGGTCCTTACCCCGGAAAGAGACCGGCTGTATCTTGCAAGCGATCCACTCTTCACGCTTCGCGAGGTTGTTTTTTACTCACGCGATAATCCGATTTCGGCTCAAAAACCGGAAGACCTGAAGGGAAAGGTCATGGGCGCTCTGGATTCGAGCGCGTTCGGCCGGCAATTTGCACCGTTTGTCGACGATAACTCGATCATCGTTTCCCGCGTTCCAAACAATCAGCAGCTGTTTCAAATGCTGGTCATGGGGCGGGTTGATTTCGTGCCGGAACTGGAGACCAGCGGGTACGAGGCCATCCTCGAGCATCTGAGCGAGCAGCAGCGTAAACGCATAGGCCATCTGGAAAGTATGACATACCCCTGGTCCTATCATTTGCTGATTTCCCGTCAGATCGATGATGGCCCGTATTTCATCGACGCCTTCAACCGTGGCATGGCTATTATCCGCGACAATGGCGAATTTGAGCGCATCATCGGGTCCTATATCCGGCCGAGGGAAATCAATTGAGCGCATGCTCTTTGGAAAGGCACCTGCAGGGAGAACCCGCTACCCGATGCCGATCAAAACATGATTCAGGCAAAAGGCCCCGGTGCATCCCTGCACCGGGGCCTTGCTTCGTCTAACACTTACCGACAGTTCAGGTCAGTTACTGGTATTTCGCCAGGATCTTTTCCTGAGTTCCGTCGTCGATCATGGACTTCAGCGCATCCTGCATTTTCTTGACGTTTGCTGCGTCTGTGCCCGGGTTACAGGCCATTGAAAGCACGGTTTCTGAAAGGACAACCGCAGTCTCCACGTCAATGCCGCGTTGTTTCAGGCCTTTGTAGAACGCCTCGGAAACAGCAACCAGATCAATCCGGCCGGCTTCCAGTTTCTTCAAGGTTGTTTCCATGTCTTTTGCAGCATCGATTTTCGGAAAGCCCTGCTGCTGGAGGAGGGATTCCGTATAGTCCTGGGACTGGGTACCGACTGTGTACGCCTTGGCATCGTCAATTGAGGCCGGATTGACGTCAGTTCCTGCCATCTTGATCAGCAAGGTACGGTCCACGTTCAAAGGCTCGACCCATAGGAATTTCGGGTCACGCTCTTCGGTGTGGGCCGCGGTGAAGACACAGTAGTTTGCTTCCCGTTCCGCCAATCCGATTGCGCGGGACCATTGAGCCATTTCAACTTCGTAGGTGAGACCAGCGCGGTTCATGATCTCGAATACCTGCTCAGCGCCAAAGCCGACGATCTTGTCGCCGTCCGTGTAGTTGAACGGTTTGTATTCCTCAGTGGTCAGATTAATGTCGGCAGCTTGAGCAGGTGCCGCAATTGCCACCGCAGCGAGTGCCAGCAGACCAGCAAGTGTACGCATCATGTGTCCTTTCCGGAAGATATTGTTATGCGTAAATGCCTAGGCCTCGAGGTGTATCCAAACCGTTACCCAGCGTTATGAAAGGGTCTTTCTTTGCGGAAAATTTAGGCAAAAATCGAATTTTCTCTCCCGAAGATTTTGTCATTCAAGTTGCACTATTTATTGGTGTTGAGGACCTTGTCATTGTTGTAAGGCCATTGCGGCCGGTTTTTTCCGGTATGGGTCGTAAGGCTGAAAATTACCGGAATTGGAGAGGCTATCCGGTGGGCCGGTTAGAGCGTTCGCCGCTCGATAGGCGCCTGCCGGCAGGGGGGCGTTGGCCCTTCGAGCGCGGCTGTGAGTTTCAGATTTCCGGCGGCGAGGGGCGCGTCCACTCTGGACACGTCCGCCTGCGTTCATTTTCGAAGCATCGCGGCTATACTGCAGCCAACGCAATGGTTGCTGCCGCATCATTCCAGCAGGCCGATGGGTCAGGTCCCGCAATACGTCGTATAGGGACCAAAATTTTCGGGTGCGGGCTGGGTGAAGTCTTCAAAGCCATCGCGTGCCTCGTAAGGCGCGGTAACTGCCTCCAAAAGCTTTCGCACAGGGGCCAGGTCTCCAGCCTCCGCTTGTTCCAGTGCGTATTCGACAAGGTGGTTGCGCGGAATGTACAGAGGATTGACCGCGTTCATTTGTGTTGCGATCACATCCGGGCCGGCCTCTTCGAGGCTTAATCGGTCCGTCCAGCGGGCCAGCCATTCTTCAATGGCTGCAAGATCGGAAATTTGCGCTTTCAAGCCTTGCGAGTTGCCGGTGGCTGCATCTGCAAGCGTCCGGAAAACGAGCGTGTAATCGGCCCCGCTGTCTGCCATCAGCGCAAGAAGATCTTCTGCAAGCTTCTGATCTGCCGCGTCTTCTGACTTTAAGCCAAGCTTTTGGCGCATGCCATTGAGCCACTGGGCGCGATAAAGGTCGGGGAACCGGTTCAATTCTTCGGTGACCTGTTCCACCGCTTTGTCCAGATCGTCCGGGTTGATCAAGGCGAGAATGGCTTCCGCGAGCCGGGCAAGATTCCACTGCAGGATCACCGGCTGGCGGCCGAAAGCGTATCTTCCGCCGTGATCAATTGAACTGAAGACTGCAGCTGGATCATAAGCGTCGAGAAAGGCGCAAGGGCCATAGTCGATCGTTTCTCCAGAGATTGTCGTGTTGTCCGTGTTCATCACGCCGTGCACGAAGCCGACCAATACCCAGTTTGCAACCAGCGCCGCCTGTCTTTCGATAACCCTTGAAAAGAATTTCAGATACTTGCCGTCAGCGCTTACCAGATCGGGGTCGTGGCGGTGGATGGCATAGTCAGCAAGCTGGCGGACCTTGTCGGTCTCCTGACGGGCCGCAAAATATTGGAACGTTCCAATGCGCAGGTGACTTGCGGCAACACGCGCCAAGACCGCCCCGGGTTTGGGTCCTTCGCGGTAAACGCGCTCGCCCGTGGTGACCGCGGCAAGCGCTCTGGTGGTAGGGATGCCAAGGGCGTGCATTGCTTCGCCAATGACATACTCTCTGAGCACGGGCCCCAAGACGGCTTTGCCATCTCCGCCGCGCGAAAAAGGAGTGCGGCCGGATCCTTTTAGCTGGATATCGCGGCGCTGGCCCTCAGGGTCGACAATCTCTCCGATCAATAATGCGCGGCCATCGCCCAGCTGGGGCGAAAACCCACCGAATTGATGTCCGGCATACACCTGGGCGAGGGGGGCTGCGCCCTCGGGGCTGTCGACGCCCGCGAAAATGCGGGCACCTGCCTCCGTTTCCAGTTCAGCCCCATTGAGCCCAAGGCTGGCTGCCAAATCCTGGTTGAAAAGCGCCAGTTCGGGCTGTGGAACCTCTGCTCCCTTCCAGTCCACATAAAAGCCGGGCAATTCACGGGCGTAGGTGTTGTCGAATTGGAACAGAGGTTTGGTCATATCGGTCCTTCGGGGCGGGCAGTCCGTTTTCCGGGAATATAGGTCACAGACCGGCAATTACAGCCTCTCGATCAGCCTCCTTTTCGGGCCTTTATCATTTGGCCGAGGTGACGCGGTAGGGAACGATCCCGCGCTGAACGGGATCGATATAGGGTTCCTTGTCCATTGCCGGAAAGGCGCGCTGGTCGCAGGTGTCCCGCGGACAGATCCGGCAATTCACGCCGATTTCCTCGATATCGGATGGGGAATCGACCGCAAGGTTGTCGGCATACACAATGGCGTCGGCATATTTGAGCTCACATCCGAATCCGAGCGCGTAGCGGCGCTCGCCGTCACCATATCTGTGGGAGTGTTTTGTGACGCTGGTCGCAATACACAAATACTGGACACCATCCGGCATCTGCGCGACCTGGGTCGTGAACTTGCCCGAGTTCTGTTCGAAGGCTTGATGGACATTCCAGCGCGGGCAAGACCCTCCGAAGCGTGCGAACTGGAACCGTGTCGCACTGTGCCGTTTCACGACGTTTCCAGCCCGGTCGATCTTGACGAAATAAAAGGGGAGGCCTTTTGCGCCAGGGCGTTGGAGCGTTGAGAGCCGATGGCAGACCGTTTCGATACTCGCTCCCAGGTGATGGGAGAGAAACTGAATATCGTGCCGGCTCTGCGTCGCGGCCTCTAGGAAAGCGCCATAGGGCAGGAGCAGCGCACCTGCGTAATAGTTTCTAAGGGCTAGGCGGGCGATGCTTTCCGCTGAGCGTGTGTTGAATCTGCCCCGCTGGACCTCACTGGTTATCAGGTCTTGTGCGCTGAATTCGGCAATCAGGGAGCCTAGAAGAAAACTCTTGGTGGTCTCCGGAAGGGCTCGATCCACGGAGATTGTTCGTTCAAACTCGCGGTGGCGGATCATTGTCCCATCGTCAAATCCGTCCTGAGTGACCGTAATGCGAAGGGTTTCAGAAAGCCATTCGCACAGCCGGTTGAATTTGGAGTGCGCATTTGGGAGCCCGATATCCAGAGACTGGCGCTCGGCGGCCCTGTCCAGCGCGTCCACATAATTGTCTGTGTAGTGAAAGAAATCGCGAACTTCATCATAGGCGGATTTTTGCAGCTGAACCGGCCCGTCTGCAGGCCCGTTCAGCTGGAAAAGCTCGTCGGTCAGCGCGTCGCGGTCATGAAAGCTCCGAAGCGTGCCGTAAAGGTCCATAATGGCTTTGGTAATTCCCGGGGCGCGGGTGACCAGTTCGTGGACCTCCTGCCGTTTGATGGAGGCGCTGTGAAACTGGGTGTCTGCAAAAATCTCTTCAAGATCCTGGACGACCCGGTCGAGGTCGTTTTCCTCGAAGGCCGCGAGGTCGACCCCGAAAATCCGGTTGATCGTAAGCAGAACGGATGCAGTTACCGGGCGGTTGTTGTTCTCGATCTGATTTACATAGGCGGTTGATAATCCGACCTTCCTGGCGAACTCTACCTGAGAGAGACCAAAATCGTTGCGGATCTGCCGTAAGGTGTGGCCGGAGTAGAGTTTTTTGTTCATCGGATCTGCCGGATTTCAAATGCTAATTATTAGCAATATGCAGTATGCATTTTTACATTTTACAAGACTGACGATTTGTTGAACAGTCTGACCATCGTCTAAGAAACCAGGATTGGACCCCGGTCATGACTGCTCATTTTGTCCCCCAGGCCCAGCCGGCCGGAACCCTGCCAAACTCCATGGCCACCAATGCCTTTGGCTGGCCGGTCGATCTGACCGAGCGTGTGACGCCGCGCCAGCTGGAAATCATGTTGAAGCTCTGCGAGGGGAAAGTGAACAAGCAGATCGCCTATGATCTGAATGTCACGACAGCAACCGTTAAGGCTCATATCCGCAATGCGATCGAGCGCCTTGGCGCAAAGAACCGGGTTCATGCGGTCGCCATCGTTGCGGCCAACAGCGCAATCATGGCTGCGTGATCCGCGGCCAAACCTCCATCAAGTCAATTAAAGACCAAGGGCGCAGCAATGCGCCCTTCCGTTGTTTCGTGAGGCCCATTAAGGCTAAGGGAGTCGGACGTTGAGCAGGAAACACCCCTTGCTCGACCCGTTACTACTCGATCAGTTTAGGGCGGCAAATCGATGCCGATCTACCGCCAGCTGACCGAACGCGAAGATCAAACAAGGTGCCCGCCGGTTCTGTTCAAGATTGGACCAGTTCGGAAAAACAAGGCACCGGAAGCTTGCGATTTCACATCGCCGGCAATTCAAATGGGAGTGAAAAACATGCAAATCGGTTTCATCGGATTGGGCAATATGGGCGGCCCAATGGCGCGGAACCTTGCCGCAGCCGGGCATTCGGTCACCGGTTTTGACCTGTCCGCCCCGATGCCGGAGGGTGTCACCGCAGCTGCAACAGCCGCGGAGGCCGCAGACGCCCGCGATGTTGTCATCACGATGCTGCCAAACGGCGCCATCCTGAAATCGGTTGCTGCAGACATTTTGCCAAGCATGCAGGCCGGTTCAGTTCTGGTGGATTGTTCCACCGTGGAAGTTGATGCTGCACGGGCGGTTGCGGCCGATTGCGCTGCCTCCGGGCTTGGATTTCTTGATGCGCCGGTGTCCGGAGGCGTTGGCGGCGCGGCCGCTGGAACGCTGACCTTCATGGTTGGCGGTGATGACAAAAGCTTTGAGGCGGCCGGTCCGCTGTTTGAGATCATGGGGCAGAAAGCCGTCCATTGCGGGGGCGCGGGCAACGGCCAGGCCGCCAAAATCTGCAACAATATGATCCTCGGCGTTACCATGATCGCCACATGCGAAGCCTTTGCATTGGCGGACAAGCTGGGCCTTGACCGTCAATCGATGTTTGATGTGGTGTCCACATCATCCGGCTATTCCTGGAGCCTCAACGCCTACTGTCCCGCACCTGGTGTCGGCCCGCAATCGCCGGCCGACAATGACTACAAGCCTGGGTTTGCCGCAGAATTGATGCTCAAGGATCTCCGCCTCAGCCAGGCAGCTGCCGAAGCTGCCGATGCCGACACGCCAATGGGTGCGGCCGCCAGAACGCTTTACGAAGACTTCGTTGAAAAGGAAAACGGCAAAGGCCAAGACTTTTCAGCGATGTTGCCGCGTTTCGAACAGCGCGGCCGATCCTGATGTCACGGTGCCGGGCAGCAGCCGAGATTTAGCTGCTGCCCGGGTATGGCCTGATCAAAAGCGGAACGCAACACCCGCCATCGGACCATGTGTGACGGTGTCATAGGAAAATGCGGAGGTCCCGGATTTGCCGTTGTCATAGTCCACACCGGTGGCCTTGTACTGAAGATGCAGTGCCCAGCGGTCATTGAAATGATAGCCCACCCCGGCCTGCGCACCCCAGGTAAAGTCGGAAACGAGTCCAAACCCGCCGATATTGCCGCTGCCAAAGACAGACCACTTTTCATTGAAGAAATGCTGCCCGCGCAGCCCGATGACAGGATCTACCCACTGTTCGGTGATCGTGCGGGAAAACGAATTGCCTGGCACACTGACGTTAAAGTCGATCTGGTTGTACCACCAGCGGCCGCCAGCATAGGCCTCCAGCCAGTCCCGTCCGCCTGTCCAGAACCGGTAGCCGAAGAAGGCCTCGGTCACCAGCTGTTTAACACCTGCATCGGCCGTTCCGCCGACGCGCGGGAACGTGCGGCCCGAGCCGAGGTCCATATAGGCGATGTCGAGGGTCGCACCGAACCGGCCATCATAAAGGGCCTCAAAATGGCCCATCGCACCAAACTGCAGGTTTTCAAAAATCGTTCCCGGGGACACGTCAAGCGATGTGTTCGGCAAACGGCCTATGGTCGTATCCCCTTGAATGGTGGGTGCAAGGAGATAGGGCGCGATCACAAATTCCCAGCTGCGCTCAACCGGGATGACTGGCACGCTGGCGGCCTGCACGGGCGTCTGCAAATCCGCGGCCAACGTTGCCGGCGCCATCGCCGCGGCGACGGCCGAAGTCATCAAGGCAGCGGCACAAGCCTTCAACTTCTGTTGTGATAATCGTTTGATGTCGGGAGCATCGGTCATTCAGCCGGTCCTTCTTCCAACGGCTCGGCATCTTTGACGATGCGAAAGCCAATATGGTTTGTGCCAAGCCTGCGCTCCGCATTCTGGCGGGCGGCCGGGCGGTATCTTAGGCAATAGGAAGGGGAGCACAACCAGGATCCGCCTTTTACGACATTCATGGCTCCAACGCTCGGATGAGAGAAATTGGCCGCCAGAATCTCTGGTGGTCCGTCCGGGTCCGTTGCCGCGACTTCGGGATGTCCGGGTACCCAAAAGTCGGACACATGTTCCCAAACATTTCCGGCCATGTCGTAAAGGCCGTAGGCGTTTGGCGGATAGGATCCGACCGGAGCAGATCCGTGATGACCATCTTCTTTCGTGTCGACACTTGGAAAGAGGCCCTGCCATGTGTTGGCCTTCCAACCTTGCTCGGGATCGTAGCTGTCACCCCAGGTATACTCCGCACCGTTCAGTCCGCCACGGGCGGCAAATTCCCACTCCGCTTCCGTCGGAAGGCGTCCGCCGGCCCACTCTGCATAGGCGCGTGCGTCTTCCGGGGACACCTGAACCACCGGATGATCGTTCATTCCCTCAATCGAACTGCCAGGTCCTTCCGGGTGCCGCCAGTTTGCGCCAGGAACATAGCGCCACCAAACACGGAAATCGGACAGGTCCACTTTTCCAGGGGGCTGGGCAAACACCATGGACCCTGCCTGCAACAGTTCCTTGGGAAGGTTGGGGTTTTCGGCTGGATCCAGGTCCCGCTCGGCGGTGGTGACATAGTCTGTCGCCTCCACAAAGGCTCGGAATTCGGCGTTGGTGACTTCGGTTTTCTTGATATGGAACGGGCTCACCGTGACCTGCCGCTCGGTCGCTTCTTCCCGATAGTGCTCGTTCGAGCCCATCGTAAAGGTGCCGCCGTCCAGCAAAACGAAATCCCCGTTTGCTCTGGACGCGGAGTTGGTTGCCAAAGCAAGACCCGTCAGTCCCAGGAAAATTGAAATTACCAGCTTGGTATTGCTGGCTTTTTTCAGGTGCCTAGCTCCCATGGAAAATCTGACTGCCAGTCTACATCCATTTTTTGGGCCTATGATCGACTGCTGCATGCAGGTCCTAACGTCTCGGATATGTGGCAGTGATGTTGTCATCGAGCGGTCCGCGCTGATCCTAAAACTACTGAGAGTGGACAACCTCATCCAAGATTTTGCCGCGAGTGCCACTGGGAGCCTTGATCCTCAAGTAGGCGGCAACGGTCGGCGCGAGGTCGACTGTTTCGACACGCGTCGGGATGCGGCTTGCTTTCATCCCCGGCCGGGAAAAGATGATCGGGACATGCGTATCATAGGTCCAGGGGGATCCGTGGTGAGAGGCAACATGAAGCCCGTCAAAATCGCCTACAAACCAGTGAGGTTCAAATACGACATAAACGTCGCCGGACCGCGAGGCATGAAAGTTCGCCAGCACTGCATCACTTACACTCGTTTTTGCAATTCCAGCACTTGCAAGGTCCTCGCTGGAAATCGCATAGGCAATGGCCGGCATCTTTTGCAGTTCCCTGGCGAGTGCTCTGGCAATGTCCGCCTTTACTAGTCCTTTGTCCGAAATCAGCTTTTCATTGAGGTAGACGTAAGGCTGGGAAAAGGAAGAAATGAGCTCCTGAGCGACCCCAAACTCAGCAATCAAAGCTCTCGCGGCAGGTTCCTTGTCTATGTCATCGAAAGTGAAATAGCCGGCCGGAATACCGAGATATTCCAGGTACCCCGGAACCTCCGCTCCGCCGTGGTCTGCTGACAAAACGACCAAGGTGTGTTCCAGACCGATCCTTTGGTCCACATGATCCAGCAGTCGGCCAATGGTTGCATCAAGGCGGCGCAGATTGTCCTCGGCTTCCAAGCTGGAGGGGCCAAAAATGTGGCCAACATAGTCAGTTGATGAGAAGCTCACCGAGAGATAATCGGTCACATCGTCTGAACCGATATCCTCCTTTTCGATCAGTGTCTTGGCAAATGATGCCGTCAACTCATCACCTGCCGGGCTGAGCGTCAAAAACGTCGTATAATACTTGCTGTCCCAAGCTCCGAATGGATGCGGAAATGTGCGGCCAAATCCCGGGAAGTCGGTTTCCCACTCCGCATCATCGAAGGCCGCAAACCGATAGGTTTGTTCAGGGTCAGTCAGCTCCCAATCTGTATAAGCGTAGGCCAGAACATGCCCGGCATCGTTCCAAGCGTTTACCCAGTCTGGATAGGTGTCCATGTAGTAGCTGGACGTGACAAACCGGCCGTCGCTCTTTGAGAACCAGTAGGCCGTTCCGGCGTGGCCGGCCATAGAGATGGCACCGCGATCCTTGACGGACACCCCGAATATCTTCGAAACGCCAGCATTCGCGATCGCAATTTCATCAGACAGGGTCGATGACAAAATCGACGCGGGGGAGCGTCCATCAGATGTCGCAGCCCGTTGGGTCGGATCGATCTCGGTAGACTGATCTACCCCGGACATCGCGAGCAGCGGATAATCAGGATCCTGAACATTATAAAACGGCTTGCCGGTCGCCCGGTCGAACCAGAGGTTGGCAACCATTCCGTGAACAGCGGGATCGGTGCCTGTCGCTAGTGTTGTATGACCGACAATTGTCTCTGTGTTTGCGTGCCGATGATGGGCGTTGGTGTAGTAGATGCCGTTTTCAAGAAGGCGTTTGAAACCTGTTTCGCCAAAGTACGTAATGTTCCGGTCGATCAAGTCACCGCGCAGCTGATCAACTGTAATCTGCAAGACGAGCTTCGGATGCTCCTGGGCTTCGGCTTGAGACGACGTGGCGGCAATTGCCACCATTATGCCTGGAAACAAACAACGTATTTGCATGATCAAACTGCAGACCTCATTTTCTTGAAGGCTTTGGACAGCTCATCGCCAAGCAGGGAGGTGGCTTCAATAATTTATTGAGCGAATTCGCTGAGTTTCGCCTCAGCTTCGAACCTGTCCCACTTTTTTCCAGCTCGTCCCATTTCCTTTGGAGCTCTTTGCTGCCCAGATGGATTTTCAGCTCGATCGCGTCGCGGGTCTGCTTCAGCGCATTCACGATGTCTTTGATATCCGGAATTTCTTGCCCTCCCGAGGCTGAGAATGGGGCACCCGATGACGCCCCATTCCATCTATCCAATGACTACTGTGCGCCACCGGGCTGGCTCAGTTTCTCCATCACCTTGTCCAGACTGAAAGAGGCGGCCTCCTGGCGGGGCGGGTACTCCTGGAAGGTCGCCAGGAACCTGCCCACATATTGCTGCGCCGGGACCAGCAAATAGGCGCGGTCGAGCATCCAGTCGTAGTAGGTGTTGGACGTCCGATATGCCCGCTCATAAGGATCGCGGCGCAAGTTGGTGATCAGGGGCACACGAAGCGGGGTCAGCGGCTCCATCCAGGCCCTGAAAGTGGCCCATGCCTTTTGCTCCAGGAAGGTGATCTTCCAGTTGGCATACCGCAGGGCCGCCAGATCGCCGTCGTCGGTGAAATAGAAGATCTCATCACGCGGGCTCTCTTCCACTTCGCCGGTGAGAAGCGGCAGGATGTTGTAGCCATCCAAATGCACCCGGTAGTCCCGGCCCATCGTGTCGGAGGTGACCCCTTCAAGAAGATCTTCCTTGACGCTTTCATTGCCTGCAGCAGCCAAGAATGTCGGGAGCCAATCCATATGGTGGACAATCTCGTTTGAAACTGTTCCAGGCTCGATCTTGCCGGGCCAGCGAACCATGGCAGGAACGCGCCATGCGCCTTCCCACTGGGTGTTCTTCTCGCCCCAGAACGGTGTCATCGCAGCGTCCGGCCATGTGTTCATGTGCGGACCGTTGTCGGTGGAATAAAACACGATCGTGTTGTCTGCGATGCCCAATTCGTCGAGTTTGTCGAGGAACTGGCCGATATGCATGTCGTGCTCGATCATACCGGCGGTGTACTCATCAGCAACACCATCTGTCAGACCATTTGCAATCTCCCGCATTTCGTCTTTCACATGAGTGCGGAAGTGCATGCGTGTGCCATTCCACCAGACAAACCAGGGAGTGCCTTCGGCGGTTTTTTCCTCAATAAAGGCTATCGCAGCAGAAGATGTTTCATCGTCAACAACCTTTTGGCGCTCAATGTTGAGTGGGCCGGTGTCTTCAATGTCCTGGGTCACCGTGCCCCCGTCATAAGACGCGGACGACCGGATCACACCGCGCGGCCCGAAGGCTTCCAGAAAGGTCCGGCCGTCCGGAAGAACGGCATCGCGCGGATAGTCTTCGTTTTCGGGCTCTTCTTCGGCATTCAGATGATAAAGATTGCCGAAGAACTGGTCGAAACCATGATTGGTCGGCAGGTGCTCGTCCCGGTCACCCAGGTGGTTTTTGCCGAATTGGCCGGTCGCATAGCCTTCGTCTTTCAAAAGGGCCGCGATGGTGGGATCTTCCGCCTGCATGCCTTCTTCAGCTCCGGGAAGCCCGACCTTGGACAGACCGGTGCGGAACACCGATTGCCCCATGATGAAGGACGAGCGGCCCGCAGTGCAGGATTGCTCGGCATAATAGTCGGTGAACATAATGCCTTCTTTGGCGACCCGGTCGATGTTCGGCGTTTGGTAGCCCATCAGGCCGAATGTGTAGGCGGAGATGTTCGATTGCCCCACATCGTCGCCCCAGATGACAAGGATGTTGGGCTTTTCTTGTGTTTGTCCAAAAGCAGGAAATGGAGCAAGCAGCACAACACCGGCAACAATTGCCATACGCCCCAGTTTGAATGTCGACATAAACTGACCTCCCATGAAAACCGGAATGTTTGGGAGCGGTATCGGCTGCGGCTGGTGCCAAGCGCAGAATGGGTAAAGCCCGTTGTCTACGGTGGACTTGTTGTTGGATAGTTGTTGTTTGGGGAATAGAAACTGAATGAACCGGAAAACGCCTGCCGAACACCTCTCGAAAACTTCCACCACGAGAGGCTAGCCGCCTGCTCCGGAGCGGGCAATTGATAAAAATCTGAATGGTATAGCATTTTTGCCAATTCGGAATGGCGCGTTTACTCGGGGACGATGCTTATGGTCAGCACATCGCGGGGGTGACTCTCAAGCGGCAGGCTGTAGTCGGTCAAATAATACCGACACCGAGGGCGCAGAATTGGCGCAAATCATATTTGGCTGCTGCCATGCGCCGAAGGGCTAGTTTAGGTCCGACGGGCTCGAGCCGTCATCGTGTCCGGGCCGTGCGAGCACGTCATCAAGTGCCGTCTGGAATTCCCGGACAACCCAGTCCGGGGTGTCCAGATGAAACGCAAAGTTCAAGCTGATGGTGTTTGCCAAAAACACCGGCTCAAATTGTAACGGGTCAATGCCCGCCTCGATTGCCAATCTCTCAAAATTCTTCCACTGGATGGGGATAAAATCTATCCGGTCGGCAGCCAGCATTTTCACATTCAAGACGCCCTCGCTGTTGAAGGTCGTGTTTTCCTGCGGGATGCCGTGCCGTTTCGCAAGGGCAGCGCTCGCCCCGTCAATCACAACACCGACCTTGTACTGATGGAGGTCTTCCGACGTTTCGATGCTGAAGTTTCTCTTCTTCTTGCCGATAAAGTAGCTGTCAAACTTGAGAATCGGCCCGGCCCATTTGAACAGCTTTTCCCGGTTTTCCGTGCGGCCGGTTGAAAACAAAATGGTGTTCGGCTCGGTTTGTGCCTGCCTGTAGGCGCGGGCCCAAGGGAGGAACACAATGTCCTCACGCCCCTGGCTTGATCCGATTTCCTCCAGAATACCTAGGAGGAGATCGACTGTTTGGCCCTTTACCTTGCCATCTTCGACATAATGATAGGGCTTCCAGTCTTCGGTCAGCAGATTGAAGTCCGGGATGATGTTTTCCGCCTGAACAGCGGGCGCATTGAGCGGGAGCGCAGCGAAGAGCAACAGGCACGCAACCGCGCGAATGCGAGCGGAAAAACCGATCGCAGCACCGCTGAGTGACCTTAGATCCAATGCCGTCAACACCCTTCCTTTCGGCTCCTCTGGCTATGTATTAGACTGCAGCTTTAGCCAGATTTCCATAATCCGGGATAGTAAATAAAAATTGTGTTGTGATCGTGCCCAATATTGAGGCGCATTACTGCGAAAAATACTTTAGGTTGTGTAATTTTATAAATAATCTTGGGTTGGGTGCTTATTTTGCGTGATTTTATACAGGTGCCTGAAGGGGTTCCGGGAGAAATTTGACATGCGGTTGCGGTGTGGCTCGTCAAAAGCAGCGGGCCTTTAGGCACAGTTCTCCGGGAACAACCCCGCAGTATTGTATTTTTCGGGGGAGTTCCTGATAGCATCTCGCCATCCGTGAGGCCGTACAGTCACGTTTTCCGGTGCAGCAGCTCTCGATAGACGTGGTGCGTTAGGCATCCGGCATCATTGGACATGGCCCAAAGATGAAACCCGCCTGATCGTTTCCGATGGGCGGGTGTTCAATGTTCTGGGCGCCGGGAGCCGCGCTTTGGCCGGTGGAAACCAGCCTGGGCGAACTGTGCTGGTAAGCATAGTATGGCGCACGGAATATGTAAGGTATTGAAAATAAACAATTTTATTTCTAAATTTGGCTCAGTCAATCCGGAAATTCGGTCAAAGAAGTACTCAAATGAAAGCTAAGTGTTGCTCAATTTCGGTAGAAACGCTTGGAAAGCTGACGTCAGGCAAAAAAATACCTCCCGAAAGGGAGGCGCATTCCAACCAGATGTTGATGCGAACGAGGATCGGAAATTTCCGCAGCGCTGAGTATCTAAATCAGGGTGATGGCGACTGAAGTTCGAACCTGCCAGGCATACAAACTTCGGCTGCCGCGGGGCGTTTCCGTCAGTATGGTCCGCTCATTCTTTGGGCTTTGAACCTGATGTTACCAAGTTTCCATTTTTATCGATGCCTGCGCCCAAGTTGAGCTGCCGGCGGCGCTCAAAGAACTCTTCTTCTTTTGGCCCTGGATGTGTCATCCGTTCGGTGAATTCATCGAGCCACAGGTTCGTGGCACCGGAAGACTCAGCAGAGGACCTGTTCCGAAGGGCCGGGGTCGAACTGACGTCGACATTCGTGAGCTTGTCAGGACTCTTCTTGTTGGTCATGTCTGGTAAACTCCTGCGCTTTCTTTGACGCGATTTCTCGATCGTAGATTGTCGCGTGAACGTCCTCAACGGCGAACGCTGGTTCGATCCCCGAACACCGGAGATGCTTCATCAGCGTCTGGAGGTGGATACCCAATCGTCGTGACAGCGAACTTGCGGTCTCAAACTTGTTCATGAAAGCGTCCAAGATTTCGCGCTTCACGATGGTTTGCGGACACCGGTTGACCGGATTGATGGCCGTTTCGGCTTCCAGGCAACCTCGTTGGACGAGTGCTTTGACCACTTTGGTTGAGGTTTTCAGTTTCTTTTCGACCTCCCGCAGAGAATACCCACCATGGTCTTTGCCCCGGACGAGCGATTTCACTTCCTCAGGATCGACAAGAATGGAGAGAAAGCCCGTTTCGTTAGGATCAGTACGGAGCGTACGAAGGCGATGTTCCAGGATCAGTTGCACCACTTTCAAGGTTGAGCAGTTGGCCAATTTTTGCGCCTTGAGAATTGGAACCAAGTTAGTCTCGTCGTTTGTCACAGGTTTTGTGTCTGTTGTAAGATCCGAAAGGAACTCATCCATGTCGCACTTCGCGAAAGCATGATCCTTGAAGATAACTGTTCCGCCGGTAAGCCATGGCTTCAGAATGCCTGCTTCGAATAGCAACCTATCGACGGGCCGCGGCGCATTAATGTAAGCCCTGACCTGGTTCATCGACATGCTCTGTTCGACACGGTCGAGATAGAACTTTGCGTCGTCAGCATTGAAAAGAATGCGTTCGTCGGTCTTTCCGAGTTGGCTTTGGTCGATGAGCCCGACCGCGTGGAGAATTTTTTTCAGTCGTTTTGGATGAGCACCGGTTTCCTGATGAGCGGAATGAACGGAATGCACGATACGTTTTGCCGGGCGCCGACCGAAGATCTCGTCGTTTGGCCCCATGGGCAGCGTTTCAAATGCATGCTCGGTGATTGTCGTCCTGAGATCGTCATAAGCCGTGTCTTCAGTTTCGTGAGCAAGCCATTCGTACAATCGGCCGTAGATTTGTCTTGGGCCCCAGTTTTGGTTTTTGCTTGCAAACTTATGTTGCAAATGATCGAGGTAGTGGCGAATTCCATCTACCCCTTGAATGGCGATGTCAAAGCCTACCTGACCTGCTGCGTACCACTGGTCTTCAGACAAACTCTCTGCGACGATTCTTGCGCCATAAAGTTTTGTCGCGCCGATGATTTCGCAGGCCCGGGCAGCGGCATAAGCGTGAGGGTGAAGGGATGACAGCAAGTTCTCGGGCTGATCTCCGCTGATCCGTTTTTCCAGGTAGATCTCGAGGCTTGAAGGTTCACGTAACTGTGCAGCGAGAACGTGTCGGTTGATGTCCTCCACGAACGGTTGGAGGAGCGGCGAAAAATCATGCACCTTCTGCGGATGGTCCTCGTGCGCAGCCACGACCAAGGGCGTTTTGTGTTTCAAGCAGGTCCGAATGGAGGCGATGTTCCAAGACCAACGCCCGTATGGCCTGACCTTTTCATGATCAACGTCTCGCTCGAGGTCTTCCTGAATGCAATGGGGACAGACCCTCACTGTCGCTCGACGAAGCGAATTTCTGGAAAACGGTTCTTGCTTAAATTCGAACCGACAGTCGCCGGTGCGTTTGAAGATTGCTGCCGGGAACCGGTCGCCTTCGAAACGGACAAGTTCAGAGAAACGGGCGAGCGCTTCCGGTTTGCCATCGCAAAGAGCCTGGAAATTCATCTCCATGTCGAGACAAAAGTCCCGGGCAGTGTAGCCGGCCTTACTTGCTACGCGTGAAACGTAGCTGGCGACGGTTTCGTCCGGATAGATACAGGGAATGTAGACGGGGTCCAGTTCCATGCTCAGGCCCCCCGAACGATCTTGAGACGGCGTTTTTTCGGCTGCGGTACTTCGTCCTCTTCTTTGTCTTCGGGGAAAAGAGTGTTTCGGACGTCAATATTCTGCCATTCGACGTCTTCGGCAAAAACATTGTGTTCGGGGCGACAGCCGGTTCTGGCCTCAAAAGTAAGCTCGAAGTCGCCCATGAGGGGCATGTTTCGTCGAGCTTTCAACGCCTTGCAAAGCGCGTCCTGGACGATTTCAATCAGATATCCGGTTCTTCCCTCTGCGCCGTGCATGAGGCGACTGCAAAGTTCGTTCATCGGAAGATTCTGGTGTTCAAGTTTCGCCTTCTTGCAATAGTTTTTGATGATCCGCTGGACTGTCTGGAGATCATTTGCGCACGGTGTCATCAGATCAAGACGGACAAATGTGCAGCGACGGCGCAATTGAAAGTCGCTTTCAATCACAGCCGCCAGGTTGGGCATTCCGGACAAAACCAACCAAACCGGCCAATCTTCGTCTTGCATGAGCCCCTTCAAGGTGTCACAGACCTTGATGGAATCGCTGGGGTTCTCAAGCTGGGTGAGGTGTTGCAGCTCATCAAGATGCAGGAAGCGAATGCCGTGGAGCTTGAGCTGGTCTCGCACCTTGCGCCAAACAACATTTTCCCGCAGTTCACGTCGAACCGGATAGCCTAGCGCTTGAAGGACAGAGGTACCCAGTTGCTTCAGTGTGCACGGGGATGGCGCTTTGATCGAAATAATCCGAAACGGGCTTTTGCGATCATTCATTCCGAGAGATTCAAAGGCGCGTTCAAGGGATCTTGATTTGCCAACACCGGATGCGCCGACGATGGCGAGCGCGCGGCCTTCTTTCAATCTCCCCACATGGCTCAATCCCATTGTTTCGACAGCGTCGGTGTAATTTTCAAAGGTGTCGAGAAGGTCGTTCAGCCTGTCGAGAAGGTCTTCGTCACTTTTCTGAGGGAAATAGGTGTGCTGAAGTTCTGCCTCAAGCTTCGTGATCTCAGCCGACCTCTGCCGTCGGCCAGGCGCATTCGGGCCAGGCGATTGTGCTTCAGGGGCGGGGGTATGGTAATTCGAAGATGTCATGTTAGTCCTCCAAAATGTAGTCATCGTCATCGTCGTCACCCAGGAACGGCGGAGCGTCCTGGATGTGGGTAATTGGGCTGTCTGGATCGTGTTTGGTCTGGGCAGTTTCATTGGGTTCATCGAGCCCAAGAATGTCGCCCTCGAAGTCTTCATCGACCCTCAGACGGTCGTCTGAAAAATGGGCGTCAAGTTTGGCGAGGTTGTCAGCCGTGAAGACTGGGGAGGCAATGCTCCGGTTCTTGCGGCTCTCGTCCGAGAGCCGGCGAAGATCCGCGAGTGCCTTCTTGACGAGCGCTTCTGACTGGGCAGCCTCTTCTCCATACTGTGCCAACAGACGTTGCCGACTGGCGACATGCGCTTCGAGGGACGTTCCGTGCATCTCTTTCGTCGTGCAAGGAACCTTGAGCCAACCCTTAGGCGTATCTACGGAGATGTGCCCGATATCGTCCGGATCGAAGCGTACTCTCAGTTGTCCGGTTCGATGTTCCCGACGGATGCTCTGAAGCTCGGTGGACTGGTACTTGTTGGAGTAAAGCTGGATCCCTTCACTCCGAAGGCGACGTTCAACGGTAATCCCGAAGCATGCGCGCATAGCATCTTCGTTTGGTGCGAGCGGAACGCCGACCTTTTTCCGCAGGGAAAGCCAGCAACTTCGCGGCGTTTGTCCACCCAAACCTTCGTGCGGCGTGTTGTGGTAGACATCAACCACCTAGCGGACGAGCGCCTGGGCGAGTTCTTCGATCGTAAGAGATGCGCGCGCACCTGCGTCGTAGTCACCTTTCTCGACAACGTTGCTGAAAGTGCGTCCGTCAAATCCTGAGATAAGTTTGGTATGGATGGTGCTGAACACACGCTCGATGGATCCACGCAGATACGGTGCACCGGCAACGGTGTAGTCGACGGCAATACCGGCATCGATTGCGGCAGTGCTAAATGCACCGGCGGTATAAGCCGGTCCATTGTCCACCCTTACCGTCTGGATGCGACCTGCCATGTCCCAAGGTGTTTCGCAACCGGCAGCTTTGGCGAAATCATTCTTGTCGGACATCGCCATTTTCAAGGTAGAAATTGCGAGGTCGGTCGTCGCCGTGGGCGCCAGCTGCATTGCCAGAATGCACTTTGTCCGGACGTCGATTGCGGCTGAAAGCTGCATGCGTCCGAGGTCCTTCTTGAGATCCTCACGGGTCGAAAGTCCGAGTTTTTCCCAGCTGCCGATGCCCTTCAAGAGGGTCTGGAGAGAGACCTTCCACTCGTCCATTTCGACCACTTGCAGGGGCCACTCAGGATTGTTCTTTCCCTGGATATACGCATATTTTTTCGCCGCGAAGGCCTCACCATTTCGACCGGCATCGACGTGATAAGGGGCGAGATTGCGAATTTCCGTGCGCATGGCCCTGATGCTAGGCTTGGGAAGGGCTGGCAACCCTTTTTGGGCGCGTGCTTCGTTCAACGCGTCGAAGTGTTCGACGAAGTCTTCATAGACCTTCACCATCGTCGGTTTCAGGAGGCTGGCGTATTCCCTGGCACTGCTGCGAAGGAGGTCCCTAACGTCGGGGTGAAGGCGGTCCGTCCGGTTGCCACATTTGTGCTTCAAGGGACATAGCGCCATCACATTGAAGTCTGCGGCTTCGTACTTCTGAAGCCAACGGCGCACGGTGCTGGGCTTTGGGATTTTGAAGGTTCCCTGTGTCTGCTGACTACTAAACCGGGCGCCTGGCGCCCGTTGCACAAGCATGGTGAACCACTGTCCAAAAAGGACTTTGATCGTTTGCTCCATTGCTGCGTCGCTGCGCGAGGTTTGTCCCTCTGTCTCCATCTTGAGAAACTCGTCGCAGATGAACTGGCGGAACCTGACCAGTTCGGCGACCTCCGGTTTCAAATCTGAAAGTTTGATGTTTGGTCCAACTTTGAGGCGTGCCACGGTCGGTGAAAATGCGCCCGGTTCTTCAGTAAGGAGGCCATGCGCAACAAGGTCGAGAAGTTCAGCAAAAGTGAACTTCTCATGGACTTCCGGAGTATCAAGGCGGCGCAACACGCACGCTTCTTCGTCGGAAAAGACCTGGGTATAAGAAACACCCTTGATCGTAATTCTTGTGTCAGGTGCGAAGCGGATGCGACTTTCGGCGCCCGGTACTGAAGGGGTGTTCTGAGTGCTGTTGAGTTCGGTCATGATCGGTTTCCTTTTCCTTTTGGGTTTTGGTTCCAGGCGGGACTGGTGCTTTTCCAGCGCGGCTTTCACCGGTTCCAGATGATGCGTTTGTGTGCCGGCGGGCAGAGAGCCATGGCTTTGAAGTCACCGGCTTCAAATTTGCGGAGCCAACGACGAACGGTGCTGGGGTGTGGGCAGCGGAATTTCTGAAGGTTTCGCGATGAGCAAAAGCGCTTGTGGCCACCGCGTTGTTTCGAATTTACTTTCAGCCAATGCGCGTGGATGTGGCTGATCACGACGGCCATGGAGGCATCACTTCGAGAAGTGATGCCAGCGGCTTCAAACGCAAGAAATTCAAGGCAAATGAATCTTCTGAAATCGACGCGATTGGCGACTTTTTCTGGAAGTTGCCAGATTTGGATTTCGTGATCGTACTTGAGACGCAATTCGTAATGGGAAAGCGGTTTATCTTCCTGGACAAGAAGGCCCCTTGCGATCAAATCACCCAGTTCAGCATTTGTGAACTTCGTGTAAACCCGCGGGCGGTCGACACGTCGAAGCACGCAAGCTTTCTGGTTGGACGACACCGTGACATGCGGCTGTCCTCTGAGCGTGATCTTCGCATGCTCGTCGAGGCAGATCCTGGTCTCAGATTCGGAACCCTGAAGGCTGCCACCGCAGTCTTTGTCAAGTTTGGCCATTTTCAATTTCCTTTCCTGTTAGACTGCTTTGCAGATTTCGAGTTCGATGTTGTCGTTGATGCTGCCGCGTGTGACCGGCTTCAATTCCCGGCTATCAATAAGGTTGAGTACGGCGTTGAAGCCGGCCGCTTGGTCGTTCAGAAGGGCGACGAGTGAAGCCAAGCGGTACACGCCATGCATCGAGATGAGATGCCGGCGCAGCTCCTCAATGCTTTCCTCATCCCGGAGTGTTCGTGCTCGGAGGAACAGCTCGGCGTTTCGAACGAGAACGCGAGAGATGTGCCGATCGGTGCGGATCAGGAACTTGTCCGCGTAGTCCGGATGTTGGCGGCGGATGAGGCGGTGAACTTCTTCAATCCCACTGCGAACCAGTCGTTTTTGGGGTTTGACGTCGCATGCAACCGTTTCGCCGTTAAAAAGGTGAACCGACACGTCGAACGTGTGCGTGCGGCGCTTTCCCTGATCATCGACATAGGTCACGGGCTCGGGTTGCTCTTGCCAGAGCTTGACGTCACTGCGGACGTTCAAGATCGTCAGAAAGTCCCTTTCGAGGGTACTTTCGTATCCAGCCCAGCGATCGCTGGTGTGGTTCCAAAGAAATCCGCGGGACGAAACCGTGGATTTCAGAGTGACCTTGCGCGACGTGCGAGATGCACGCGGTGCCTTGTAGTATTCCGGATTGTCATTGGACATGGTGGTCTCCTGTTCTGCTTGGTTCTGACGTGACTGTTCACGGCAGCTATTCGGCAGACGGAACCACCGGCATCGGTGTTGCCCTGGCGGACATACGAGCGGAGAAGGTTCAGTTCATTCCACATGGCACAGGTCTCCTGTTCCCGCGCGTCGGCGGGTTCGAAAATCAATCGCTTGAAGAGAGTGCTGTGCCGGTCAAAACGACAAAGAAGAGAGATCGTCTCCCGACATCAGCAATTGAAACTGTTCGACAGGACCCTTGCGGTCACGACGGGACAGTGACTAGGATACCACCGCAACGGATATCAGTATTCAGACATCGCGCAGGCAGTTGGTGACCCAACTCAAGCGTTGTGTATCGGGAGATCTTGTGCGGCTTCGCGGAGAGCCGAATTGTTCTGCATGAAAGTCATGGTCATGGTCGGCTACCTCCTTATTCCTGTCAGCGGAAGCTGATGGTTGAAGCCGAATTCGAGACACGCACCGCCCAGGATGGAACGGCCGGCGCCTCGGGGTTGAATCGAATACCGGCACTTTTTCCGTGAGTCGAGCTCAAAAATTCCTGACTGCATTTCTTCGTTACCTAATTGATAATAATGAAAATTTTCAACGAACTTGATT
>NZ_SMLZ01000092.1:0-2593 GCF_009711415.1 Roseibium denhamense | reverse complement strand
TCTCTGAAATCTGTTCAGCGGAAAGGATATTCGACCGCAGGAGGCTGTCCGAAATCGCTCTAAGCTGTCGTTTCTTAGTTCGCAGCAGAGCGGTCGATCGCCGTTTCTGGGATTGCAAAATCAGGTCACAATCGCGTTCAAATGCTCTGTCACTGTCAATCAACCGGCGGATCGCTGGAACTGAGATTTCAGAACGGAATGTCAAATGCCGACCCAATCCCGACGACGCAATTAGGCTAGCTGCAAGGTAAGTTGCACGCTCCAAATCTGATCCACGCGCCAAACCGGCCCCATCTGATGGCTCACCCAAAAGAAGCGTTTCGGCGACCTGACCGGCAAGCAGCACAGCTATTTCATCGAGATAGTCTGACTGAACGCGAGTGCCGAGATTTCGTTCAGGCAGCATAACGTGTCCGCCACTGCCGGCATCATCGCTGCGATCGATTGGCTGGTATTTCCTTAGAGCAGCTTGTGTAGGAACGACCCCAATCATTTCAAAGGCTGCAACCACGTGGCCCGCTTCGTGAACCGCAGATCTTTCCAACGTTTCGGCAGGCACCTGATCGAACTTGGTCATCCACACGGCGCGGACAAGTCGGCTGTCCAAAGTCTTACCGGAGCGTCTTGCCGCACGCCGGCATTCTCGAGCCAATCCTTCCAACTTCGCACCAGACCAACCGTCAGTTAGTTCAGCGACATCTTGAAGATCCTCGTCTGGCAACCGGGCCTGAAGATGTTGGGTGAATATGCCTTTTCGAGCCTCAAGATCAGGCAGGGGTAGTTCGACAACACGTTCAAGGCGGCCTGGTCTCAGAAAAGCGGAGTCGATCGTATCGATACGATTACAGGCTGCGACGATCACAACACCCTCGCGGCTTTCAAGACCGTCCATTAGGTCGAGAACGCCGTTGATCACCTGTGTTGCATACTCCGGGGCATGACGCGAAAGCGTTTCCCTGTTTCCGATGCTATCGAATTCATCGAAAAACAATATTGAGGGCGCTTTTGACCGAGCATCTTTGAAGGCCTTGTTGAGACCCCGGAGCATGTCACCCAGATGTCCCAGGGCTTGAGACTTTGTTAGTGAACACTCAACGAGTACAGCGCCGCATGACTTGGCCAATGATTTAGCAAAAGTTGTCTTGCCGGTTCCCGTGTCTCCGCGAAGCAGAATTCCGCGATCGACGTCTGACCACTGTATTGTCCCGGCCTTCAAGTCACGGAAATCTTGTGCCAGCTCAAGGCCCCATACCTTCGCCTTTCCGTAGCCATGGGACTGCGACAAATCACGGACGTCAGCTGAGCCATTCTGTTCCTGTTGGGCCAATGTGCTGGCTCCGCGCAAACCCTCCAGGAAACGCAGCGCTGCATTCAGGGGACGATTTCCGCGAAAAGCGAGTGTGAGCTCTGAAAGGGTGTAGGACAACAACCGTTCCGCGGTCTTATCGCAAATATGTATATCGTGTGCGATATGAAGTGCTGCTTTGATGAAGCGGCTTTCAATTGGGGCTTCAATGATCGCTTCAGCAATTTCTTTAAACTGCGACGTCATTGGGTTTTCGGGCGTTGAAACTCCAATCATTTGTTGATTTTCGTCCAGTTCTTCCAGTAACTGAGACGCTTCATCAGCGCCGCGTCGGCGGTTCTTTGGTCTGTCAGCGCGTCCGAGAAAATAGAAGAAGTCTGGCCCAAAATGCCGAGGCCCTTTATTCGTAAAGTGGCATGCCAATTCATTCTTCAACGCCGTTTCAAAGAATTGTTTGTCGCGTAGCTCTGGCAATTTGAAGCCGAGGACATATGCCGTACGGAAACGAATTTCCGGCACGGTGCGTAGTGCTTTCCTGACTGCCATTCTGGCAACAAGTTTTCCAATGGAAGGTGAGGGGTCATCAGCGAGTTGTCGCTTTTTCATCTGATTGCTCGAATGTAGGGCATCGCGTTGCTACCGAAGGGGTGCCGGCGCATCGGGGGTGCTCATAAATTGAAGGGCGGTGTTTTTTTTTGGATTCGGAGCTGTAAGCCTGCCGGACCGGTTAAGGTCAGCGAGGATCGTCGCTGATCTTACGACCGAGCCGAACTTGTCCGGTCGCGGTGACAGCCCAGCGAAGATCCTTTGAAATCCAAAAAAGAGGCTCCAGAAACGTCCCTGTTTCTGACCTCGCAATTATGCCTGGGAACGCCACAAGCGTTTTGCTCCAGTCATGCAGGGTAAGGCGATCTGCGTCGCGTGGATCAAGTCCAGACGCGCTATTTTGCAATGCGACTATATCGCGAACGATGTTTGTCAGGGCGGATGTCTCTAGACCTGGGACGAACAGTCCCGAAGAAGGTGAGGAAGGCACGATGTTCTCGATACGTTAGATGTAGGGGAGGGTTCTCACGACTGAGATAGCCGTAAGTTCGGTAGTGTTTTAGAAGTTTAGGTGAGAATATCTGCTGATCCTGAACCTAATTTTTTTTGATAAACTAGGTCAAAGAACGCAGAAGTGGAGTTTTGTTGATCCCGATCTGATTGGAAAAATTGAGAAAGCTGCGACTTAGATCGTATGTCTGCTTTCGGCTGTCACCGCAGGATCAAATTTCACTGGTTCGA
>NZ_SMLZ01000075.1 GCF_009711415.1 Roseibium denhamense | reverse complement strand
AGGCAGTACCTTTATGTCATCTGGATGCGGTAGGACTTTTTCCGGGTCTTCACCCTTTGCGAGCGCCTGATCGAGCAGCTGTTGCTGAAGGTCCCTGTATTTCTGCCCGAGTTCAACGTCATCGTTGATCTGTTGTTGGTGCAGTTGCTGGGCAGCGTTGATTTCGTTGAATGCGTTGCTGAGGGCGTGAACGGAGCCATTCGCTGCTGTCTGCAGAAGTTTACGCGACACAACCTGATGAATGCTCACTTCTTGCTGTTCGCCCTCACTGACGATCGTGACCTTGCGGTCCGCTTCATCCAGAAGTGCCTTTTGCAACGGGGTGAGGGCAGGGCGCTCGGCACTTGATGCTGGGCGGCGGGGCTTGTTTCTCTTAACCGCCATTACCGCACTCCCTCACCAAACCAGCTCTCAGCGTTCTAAACGACACGGTGTCCGGCCTCCGGTTTGATCGCACGCTGGCGTGTAACCTCGGCAAAAGACAGTTTGGTCTCAGCCAAGTGCGCCGGTTCACCACTGATACGTTCAAATCTTCGAATGATGGTGTCGCAGTAAAGCGGATCAATCTCGATCAACCGAGCTGCTCGACCGCATTGATCGGCAGCTATCAGGGTAGAACCCGAACCGCCAAACACATCCAGAACAACATCGCCGCGTTTTGAGCAGTCCTGGATAGCATCAGCTACGAGCGTTACCGGCTTGACCGTTGGATGCATGGCAAGATCGGCGTGCCGGTTTGTTCCTAGAGAACTGATACCAGGATAGTCCCATACGTTTGAGCGATAGCGGCCGGTCTCGCCCAGACCAAAGTTGTTGATGTGTGGCGCGGTTCCCTTTTTGAACACGAAGACAAGTTCATTTTTGGAACGGTAGAACGATCCCATGCCGCCGTTGGTCTTGTTCCAAACGCACAGGTTCTTCAGCTCATCAAAGACAGTTAAACCTGCATGGAGCACCTCCTGCATATGCCGCCAATCCATGCAGACAAAAGCAATCGCCCCGTCGGCCAGCCGTAAAGCAGAAGCCTCAAATGACTGGCGCAGGAAGTCTGGAAAATCAGCCTCGTCCATTTCTCCGGACGCAAAGGGCCATGTTCGATGATTTGAATACGCTGGAACTAAGTAGAAGGTTACAAAACCACAACCAAGGCCCGCAACCGGCCTGAGGCAGAAAGCAAAACTGTTTCCGGTCAATGCTGTTGGTGTTTAAAAGCCGTTTAAAGACCCTTTAAGAGGTGTTTAAGACCCGTTTAAAACAAGTTTGCCGTGCCACGCCAAAGTCTGTTCCATTATCATAGAATATTATTCCAATCCGCCAGTGGATTATGGCGAATATTAGAATGAAGGGGCAAAGAGGCTTGCGTGCGCCCATTCTCAAACCACGCACAATGCACATGAGCAAGTGTCTGACAGCCCTCCCAAATCTCGGATCACGTAACCGCAAAACGCCATCGCACACCACCAAGTCACACCAAAATCAGTTTGCGCAAAGACATAGCGATCCCGGGTTCGGGCATGTTGCGACCGGTTAAACGGCGGACATTCCCGCATAACAGCAATCCGATCCCGCGTAACAACAATCCAATTCCGTCTAACTGCAATTGTCTTGTGCCCAACGGCACGATCTGGGTCGGCTTATCTCGCTGAACAACGGGTGTTAGGTGGTCCCGAATGCCCATCTTACCCGCATTTCCATAACAAGCAATATGTACGATGCCGTTCAAACTATTGAATAATAATGCTTTTTTTGTGTTGAGGACGGTTCATGCCTTGCTTCTTGTCGCCACTTTGCCGCGCACAGAAGCCGAGACCAGCTCGCCAGAAAATAAATGCACAGCCAATTTTCTCCAAAAACTTGAAGCGTGTTGTGAAGTGAAAAGGTCACTGCTGGCCTATGGCATTTCCAGGCTTGGTCGTCGCTCGACTCGTGACACGGATGGTGCGCAGGACTTCTTGGTCACCTGTGCGCGAACGACGCAGGCGGCAGACCGGTCCCAGCCTTGAAATCGGGTGGCGTCCCTTTAGATGCCGCATCCATGACAGACGAATTACCGACTATTCACGGCAATGAGATTTGGCGGTCGGACGGATTTTCTGCGCGGGCCTATGGCGAAGTGCTGATGCAAGCGTTCTTGCCCCGTATGGGCCGCCGCTATGCCGAGCGGCGGAATTATGATCGCGGGCCAAACGCCCACGAAGATGTATCCCTTCTTTCACCATATATCCGGCGGCGTCTGGTTCTGGAAACGGATGTCATTGCGGCCGCCATCTCCGCTCATGGCCTGTCCGGGTCTGAAAAATTCGTGCAGGAAGTGGTCTGGCGCAGTTACTTCAAAGGGTGGCTGGAATTGAGGCCATCGGTCTGGGACTCTTACAGGGCCGGCCTTCGCGCCGATTTGGAAGTGCTTGACGCAAATTCAGGCCTGCGCAAGGCCGTTGACCGGGCGGAAGCAGGGCAAACCGGACTGGCTTGTTTTGACACGTGGGTAACGGAACTCAAGGAGACCGGCTATCTTCATAACCATGCGCGCATGTGGTTTGCGTCTATCTGGATTTTCACCTTGAAACTGCCGTGGCGGATCGGAGCGGACTTTTTTTACCGGCACCTGCTGGACGGCGATCCTGCATCCAACACGTTGAGCTGGCGCTGGGTGGGCGGCCTCCATACACGCGGAAAAGCCTATGAGGCCAAGGCCTGGAACATTGCCAAGTTCACCGGCGGCCGCTTTTCGCCCGATGATCAGGATCTGGCCGGGACCATCGTGCCCCTTGATGAAGAGGAACCCCAGGGGCTGCCGCCCGTTCAGCCATTAGTACCGGCGGCTCAACCCTTGCAGGACGTACCTAGCCTGTTGCTGGTGACTGAGGAAGACTGCCGCCTGGATGATTTCGAGCTCGGTCGGTTTGACATCAAAGCCGCCGTCAAGCTGAGTGCCAGCCGGTTGAGATCGCCGCGCCAGGTCTCTGAAAACGTGATCGCATTTGAAGAAGCGGCTCTTGAGGATGCGGCGGATGCCGCCGGGTTTTCCGGGGCAGCTCATCTCGGCCTGAAAGGCGGGGCACTACTCGACGCTGCGAAGGGCGCCGGAGCGCGGCAGGTCATAACGCCATTTGTGCCTGCCGGACCGCTTCGGGATTGGATAAAAGAGGCAGAGCCCAGTCTGGCCGAGCACGGCATTCAAGTGCGGCAATGGCAACGGGACTGGGATATGGCCGTCTGGCCGTCTGCAACGGCCGGGTTCTTCAAGGTGAAGAAACAAATCCCGGCCTTGGTCGGTCAATTCGCAGGCGCGTGACCAGGTCCGCCCGGGGCGAAGCCGCTCGATTGAACGCTTGGGGTCCGGCTCCCGCAAAGGTGCGTGCGGGTCAGCGGCGCTTTCCGAACGCGGGTCTTCCTCCGCCTGTACGCCTTGGCTGGCGGACGGTTTGCGGGACCGCTTGCGGATTGTCGAAGTGTTTGCGCTGAAAATATCCGTCGAGACCGTCAGTTTCGTCATCCGTGTCTTTCAAAAGCGCTTCTTCTGACGTCTTCAGGACCTGGGCTCTCTGCCGTCCAATCATCCGCTTTTCGCTAACAAACTCCACACCGCATTTCAGACCATCTTCCCAGCGGCGTTCGCAGCTAACCTCGAAGTCTTCCAGGTCGATCTGCAAGTCGAATTGTTTCGGCAGCATGTAAGCTTGCTCGAATTGCAGCATTGCGCCGCCGTCGGAAATATTCCGCACGATGCAAGGGATGGATCGCAGACCCTTCTGGAAAATGATTTTTCCCTTTTTCAAAACGCGTGAGCGCCTTGAGCGCGGCATGTCAGTTTCCGCGATCTCTCCTGCCGCGGTTTTAGGTGCGGCTGTAGATTCTCCAGTCTTTGCGTCGTCCGACATCGGTCATTCCGTGGCGAAGAGTGTTAGCATTTTGACAATGATAATTTTAAGCCGTTTCCAATCCGTGAATCATGCCGGATTAGCCAAGCCCCAAGCTCTCAGTAAAAACAGGGTTAACGGCTGGTTCTCGTGCAAGGTGTCATTTTATCGAAGACCAGCTCCAGATCCCGTAGTCTGCGGACTTGATTGTTTTAAAGTCGACCCCCATTCAAGGAACAGCTTTCCCTGCCACAGGGCCATTCGTGAACGGTGTTCCTTGCGAAGGCCTCGTAAAACGCATTAAAAGAGGCCACGAAATTGTTACTTGAAAGTATGGAGCCTTAAATGGCCGACGGCCTGGAATCAGAGTTTTTGACCGAAGCGCAGGTGAAAGCGCTCAATGAGCTTGCGGTCGAGGCGGGCAAGGTCATCATGACCATCTACGCCGAACCTTTCGAGGCATTGGACAAGTCGGACGGGTCACCGGTGACCAAAGCCGACGGTGCGGCCGAAGCGATTATCCTCCAGGGGCTTTCAAATCTCTTTCCCGGCATTCCGGTCGTTGCTGAAGAAGCCGTTGAAGCAGGGGATTTGCCCTCTGCTGGTGACCGGTATTTCCTCGTGGACCCCCTAGATGGCACCAAAGAGTTTTTAAAGAAAAATGGCGAGTTTACGGTCAATATTGCCCTGATCGAGAACGGGGTTCCTGTATTCGGTGTCGTTGCGGCACCGGCGCTGGACGAGGTTTTTTGGGGCGGGTGCTGGGCTACTGGCGGCGAAGCCCGGCAGCAGGCCTTCAAAGGCACGATTTCGGGGCCGGAAATCACGACTGTAACGCCGATTTCTGTGCGCGCGGCCCCGGCGGCGGGCTTGAGCGTGTTGGCGAGCCGGTCTCACTTGTCAGAAGAAACCGCCGCGCTGATCGATCAGCTCAACGTTGCGGAGCGCCTGTCGGTCGGGTCCTCATTGAAACTGTGCTGGGTCGCAGCCGGCAGGGCGGATCTCTATCCCCGGCTGGCGCCCACCATGCAATGGGATATTGCAGCAGGTGATGCGGTCGTCCGTGCGGCCGGCGGCTCAGTCGTTTACGCTGATACCGGCAAGGATTTTGTCTACAAGATCCCGGAAAACCCGACCAAGGACGATCTGCGAAATCCCTACTTCATTGCGGTAAGCGACAAGGTGCTTCTACCGGACCCCGTACCTGCCATGTGAACGGCCAGGTGCGCCACCCTTTCAATTCGCGACAAACTACGGCCGGTCAACCGGCGAAAACGGAAAAGCGATCATGAACATGCAATCACCCGGGATGACACCTGAACGGCTGAGCAATCTGAAACGTCTGGAAGCGGAAAGCATCCACATCATCCGTGAGGTGGCGGCCGAATTCTCAAATCCGGTCATGCTCTACTCCATCGGCAAGGACAGCGGCGTCATGCTGCATCTGGCGATGAAGGCCTTCTATCCCTCCAAACCGCCATTCCCGCTGTTGCACGTGGATACGACGTGGAAGTTCCGGGACATGATTACGTTCCGGGATGAAACGGCTGCAAATCTCGGGCTTGATCTCATCGTACACACCAATCAGGAGGGCGTTGAAAAGGGGATCAACCCGTTCGACAGCGGGTCTTCGGTGCATACACACATCATGAAGACCGAAGCCTTGAAACAGGCTCTGAACAAGTATGGGTTTGATGCGGCGTTCGGCGGAGCGCGACGGGATGAGGAAAAATCCCGGGCAAAAGAACGCGTGTTTTCGTTCCGCGATGGCAATCATGGCTGGGATCCGAAAAATCAGCGGCCCGAGCTTTGGAATCTCTATAACGCGCGCGTTGCCAAGGGGGAAAGCATCCGGGCATTCCCGCTGTCCAACTGGACGGAACTCGACATATGGCAATACATCCTGACTGAAAACATCCCGATGGTGCCGCTGTATTTTGCAGCCAAGCGCCCGGTGGTGGAACGGGATGGCATGCTCATCATGCTGGATGATGACCGGATGAAGCTGCTCCCGGGGGAAACCGTGCAGGAGAAAATGGTCCGCTTCCGGACGTTGGGCTGTTATCCGCTGACCGGTGCCATTGAATCGGATGCAGAGACGTTGCCGGCAATCGTTCGCGAGATGCTGATTGCACGGACGTCCGAACGCCAGGGCCGGCTAATCGACAAGGACGAAAGCGCCTCAATGGAAAAGAAAAAGCGCGAGGGGTATTTCTAAGATGAGCATTCTCGAAACAACCCATAGTGCGGAAGACGCCGTCAAAGACTATGTTGTTGCCCAAGAATCCAAGGATCAGCTCCGGTTCTTGACCTGCGGATCGGTCGATGACGGCAAATCGACCCTGATCGGTCGTCTGCTTTACGACACAAAGCTGATTTTCGAAGATCAGCTGGCAGCGCTGGAGCGCGATTCCAAAAAACACGGCACGGTCGGTGAAGATATTGATCTCGCACTGCTCGTCGACGGTCTTGAGGCCGAGCGTGAACAGGGCATCACCATTGATGTGGCCTACCGCTTTTTCGCTACCGACAAGCGCAAGTTCATCGTCGCCGATACGCCGGGACATGAACAGTACACCCGCAACATGGCAACCGGTGCATCGACCGCAGATCTTGCCGTCCTTCTTGTCGACGCCCGCCATGGTCTGATGGTTCAAACCCGGCGGCACGCATTTATTGCATCACTGCTCGGCATCCGGCATGTCGTGCTCGCAGTGAACAAGATCGATCTGGTCGAATACTCCGAGGCGAAGTTCAACGAAATCCGGAAAGACTTCGAAGCGTTTGCCAATGGGTTCGATTTCGAGACCCTTCAGGCCATCCCCATGTCCGCCCGCTACGGCGACAACGTGACCGGCCGCAGTGACAAGATGACCTGGTACCAGGGCCCAACCCTTTTGGAACATCTTGAACGTGTTGAGGTCGGAGAGCACGAAATCGAGGCCCCCTTCCGCTTTCCGGTCCAGTGGGTCAACCGGCCCAACCTCGATTTCCGCGGGTATTCGGGCACCATCGCAGGTGGTTCGGTCTCCGTGGGGGACGAGGTTGTCGTTGCCGGGCCTGCCAAGGTTTCGAAAGTCGAAACGATCGTCGGGCCGTCCGGCGAAGTGCCCGCCGCGCGGGCAGGGGAGGCGGTAACGCTGACCCTGGAAGACGAAATTGACATCTCGCGCGGCGACCTCCTGGCAGCTCCGGCGTCCAGGCCGGATGTCGCCGATCAGATGGCGGCACACCTGATCTGGATGTCTGAAGACAAGCTGCTTCCAGGCCGGTCCTATCTTTTGAAGATCGGGGCGAAGACCGTCACGGCCACGGTGACTGAGATCAAGCACAAGATCAACGTCAACACGTTTGAACACGTGGCCGGCAAAACGCTGGAACTGAACGAGATCGCCTTCTGCAATTTGGCTCTTGCGTCCTCAATTGCCTTTGACCCCTATGAAGCGAACCGTACGACCGGATCTTTCATTCTGATCGACCGCATGACAAATGCGACGGTCGGGGCGGGTCTGGTCTGGTTCGCCCTGCGCCGGGCAACCAACATCCACTGGCAGGCCCTGGATATCGACAAACAGGCACGTGCTGAAAAACTGGGTCAAAAGCCGGCTGTTCTCTGGTTCACCGGTCTGTCCGGATCGGGCAAGTCGACCATCGCGTCGATTGTCGAGAAAAAGCTGCATCTTGAAGGCCGTCACACATATACGCTTGACGGCGATAATGTCCGTCACGGGCTCAATCGCGACCTTGGCTTTACGGATGAGGACCGGGTGGAGAACATCCGCAGGGTCGGGGAGGTCTCAAGGCTCTTTACTGATGCTGGTCTGATCACTCTGGTCTCCTTCATCTCTCCGTTCCAATCGGAACGGAAAATGGCGCGGGATCTCCTTGGTGAAGGAGAGTTTATCGAAGTGTTTGTCGACACCCCGATCGAGGAGTGCCGCAAGCGTGATCCGAAAGGCCTTTATGCCAAGGCAGACCGCGGCGAAATCAAGAATTTCACAGGCATCGACAGCCCCTATGAAGCGCCGGAGAACCCTGAAATTCGGGTTCACAATGTCGGACGTGATCCGGAAGATGTTGCGGAAGAGATTATTGCTTATCTCAAAGACCGCGGTGTCGTAAGCTGATAGAACTAGCGCCCCGGCCCAACGCCGGGGCGTTTCATTTTTGCTGGATGATTTGAATGACGATCTTGGTCACGGGCGGTGCCGGCTACATTGGATCTCATTGCAGCCTCACATTTTTAGAGGCCGGTCACGACATTGTTGTCCTCGATAATCTGGAAAACTCCAGCACGGAAAGCTTAGCCAGAGTGGGCGCGCTTGCGGGCCGGAGCGTGACATTTGAAAAGGCCGATGTCCGCGATACAGATCGTGTAGAGAGAATACTTAGGACCTACAACTGCACTGCAGTTATCCATTTTGCCGGCCTAAAGGTGATGGGCGATTCGCTTAACCACCCCTTGGCCTATTACGACACGAATGTTGCGGGGTCGCTCAGTCTCCTGTCAGCAATGTCCAGAAGTGGCATCCGGGAAATTATTTTTTCCTCGACTGCCGCTGTCTATGGCGAACCACGCCAACTTCCAGTGCCGGAGGCGCATCCACGGCAACCCGAGAATCCATATGGGCGAAGCAAGCTGATCGTAGAAGAGATCATCCGCGACCTATGCCAAAGCGATAGCTCGTGGCGTGCTGGAATTCTTCGGTACTTCAATCCCGTTGGGGCACATGCGAGCGGTCTTATTGGCGAGAATCCTTTGACGCCAACAAACAACCTCATGCCTTTGTTATCGGCCGTTGCCGGCGGGCGTGCTGAAAAGTTGAAGGTCTTCGGAAACGACTATGACACGCCGGACGGAACAGGCGTCCGTGATTACATTCATGTTGTTGACCTGGTGGAAGGGCACTTGCGCGCCTATGAGGCCCTCTTCGGTCTCGAACACAGTGACAATTGTTTTGCTGTCAATCTCGGCACCGGCACCGGATACAGTGTGCTTCAGATGGTCAAGGCGTTCGAACGGGCGTCCAACAAGCAGATCCCATATGAAATCGTTGGGCGCAGGCTGGGAGATGTGGCGGCGTGTTATGCCGATACTGTCGCGGCAGAGCAGACACTTGGGTGGAAGGCACGGTTTGGGCTTGAGGACATGTGTGCCGACACCTGGAACTGGGTGTGCAAGAATCCGAGGGGATATGGCGGGCATAAAAATGCCTCTTGACCACAGCGTGAGTAGTTGCGCCGCGTGCTTTTGGCTTGGATCAGCGGGCGATAAATGGATCCGATTTACCGCTCGCTGATCGAATAAGGAGTGACCGAGCATCTTTGGGCGTTTCTGACAAAACCCCGATGCTCTAGAGCGCGGGTCTTGATAGTCTTTTAAGCTGCTTAGCCTATAGAAGCGTCATGTTTTAGTGTCTGCACTGGCGCAATCAGGTGATGCCATGCAGATAAAGGCTTCGAAGCAGGGTGTGATGCAAAACGTAATCGTCTTTGGCGGCGCAGGATTTATTGGAACGCATCTTCTGAAAAGTCTTGTTGCCTCCGGCCGGTATGGCCGGCTGGTCTGCGCTGATATTGCAAAGGCCGACACTCCGGTTCCCGGCGTTGACTATAAGACTGTCGATGTGCGCGAGCCGATCCCGGAAGATCTGTGCAAGGGCGTCACTGAAATCTATAATCTGGCGGCAGTTCACCGGACACCCGGCCATCCGGACCACGCGTATTACGAGACCAATGTCACCGGAGCGGTCAATATCTGCGACTTTGCAGCTGCGGCCGGGGTGTCAAAGATCGTCTTCACAAGTTCGATAGCCGTTTATGGCCCCGATGAAGCGCCGAAAACGGAAGAGACCCTGCCAACACCAGTGTCGGCCTATGGATGGTCGAAGCTTTTGGCAGAACGGGTGCATCAGAGCTGGCAGAAATTGGATCCATCCCGCCAGCTTGTCATCACACGGCCAGCGGTTGTTTTCGGAGCAGGTGAGAAAGGCAACTTCACGCGTCTTGCCGGTGCCTTGAAAAAGGGATTCTTTTTCTATCCTGGCCGGAAAGACACGATCAAAGGCTGCGGTTATGTCGGCGAACTCGTGCGCTCGATGCAGTTCGTCCTGAACCGCAATGCGCCCTTCACACTCTATAACTTCTGTTATGCAAAGCCCTACACGATTGAACAGATCTGCGAGAGCTTTGCAAAAGCGGGCGGTCTTGCGAAACCGCGCGGTGTCGTACCGCTGGCGCTTCTCAATCTTGCAAGCCTGCCCTTTGAAGTCCTGAATGCCCTTGGTTTCAAGAACGGGATCAACCGCGAGCGGATCCGCAAGCTCGTTGTGTCAACCAACATCGTTCCGCAGAAACTGGCCGAGATCGGCTATGAATACGAGACTGACCTTGATCAGGCCCTTGTCCATTGGAAGCAGAACTCGATGGGCGAAACCTTCACCTGATCCAAACGCCCGTGCTCCGGGCTTCCCTAAAGGCCTCTGCCAAATCAGAATTGGATGCCTTTAGAGAACCGCCCGATGCTCTAGCAATTTCCAGGGCGCTGGGCTAACGTCCGCCGCGCCCTGATACCGGTCAGTTGAGAACACTTCCCTTGAAAACAGTTTTGGTCACCGGCTCTGCCGGTTTTATCGGATATTACCTGTGTACGCGCCTTCTGGCGGACGGCTTCCGCGTGATTGGCCTTGATGCCATGACGGACTATTACGATGTCCGGCTGAAGGAGCGGCGCCAGCAGATGCTGCTGCAGAACGAGCAGTTCCGCGCGGTGAATGACCGCGTCGAAGCGCCTGAGCTCTTGATGCGTCTCTTCTCAGAGGAAAAGCCGGATATCGTCATTCATTTGGCCGCGCAGGCAGGTGTCCGATATTCGATAGAGGCGCCAAGATCCTATCTAGAAAGCAATATCTGCGGCACGTTTGAACTTCTGGAAGCAGCGCGGGCCCACCCGCCAGAGCACATGCTGCTGGCCTCGACCTCTTCGGCTTATGGCGCCAACACCGAGATGCCCTACACCGAAACGGACAAGGCCGACCATCAGATGTCGTTCTATGCGGCAACCAAGAAGGCGACGGAATCGATGGCGCATTCCTATTCGCATCTTTACGGCCTTCCGGTCACCATGTTCCGGTTCTTCACCGTATATGGCCCCTGGGGGCGGCCCGACATGGCCTTGTTCAAGTTCACCAAGGCAATTCTCGAAGACCAGCCGATCGATGTCTATAACTTCGGCGATATGCGCCGGGACTTTACCTATGTGGAAGACCTAGTTGAAGGCATCCGGCTTCTGATCGACGCGGCGCCTGTGCGGCCGGAAGAGGGCGGGAGCGTTGCGGACGGCGACAGCCTGTCACCGGTGGCCCCATGGCGGGTCGTCAACATTGGCAACTCTACCTGTGTCCAGCTGACGGAGTTCATCGAGGCGATCGAAGCGGCGACCGGCAAGACCGCACAGCGCAACATGATGCCGATCCAGGCGGGCGATGTTCCGGCTACCTGGGCAAACGCGGATCTCCTGCAGAGCCTGACTGGCTTCCGGCCCAAGACATCGATCCGGGAAGGCGTTGCCAAGTTTGTCGCTTGGTACCGGGACTACTATCAGGTCTAGAGCGTTTCTCGATAATATTGAATCGTTTGACCGTGGCGATTTTGCCCTGTGGCTAGGCGGTTTGCCCGCCGTGGTGCGGCCCACCACAAGGGGAGGCCAATGACGCCATGGGGCAAAACCACCCGGCCCATTTCAGCTTGAATTTCCAATGCCTTCACCCACTCTTGGGTGGGGAATTGCGGCCCATCGGCGGCGTTGCGCCGCTTGCACGATACACCGCATCGTGCGGCACGACGCGTCTAGCCGAGTGAGCCGGAATTCCTCATCAAATGATCCAATATTATCGAGAAGCGCTCTAGTGCATCGCCCGATCAGATTGTATCGCCGAGCGGTCAATCAGGTCGGGATAAGAGGCTCTAACACTCTCAAATCAAGAGCTATTCCCAGTAACTCAGCCGTTAGCCCCGAGGCGGCTGGCACACGTCTACCCAATCCGCGCCGGTGATGTCGGCGAGGCGGTCCGGGGCGATCCGCACGGCCGCGTTGGTAGCGCCGGCCGCCGGCAGCACGTCATCGAAATCCCTGAGAGAGACATCGCAATAAACGGGAAGCGGCTGGGCCAGGCCAAAGGGGCAGACACCGCCGACCGGATGACCGGTGAGGGCTTCGGCCTCCTCCTGAGACACCATCTTTGCTTTTCCGCCAAACGCGGCCTTGGCCTTCTTGTTATCGAGCCGGGCATCGCCCCGGGCGACAAGCAGGAAAACCGTGTCCTTCACCTTGAAGGTGAGCGTCTTGGCAATCTGGCCCGGCGCGACCTTGTGAGCGGCGGCGGCCAGTTCCACGGTTGCGCTGCTCGCGTCTGTCTCAATAACAACAAGATCAGGGGCAACACTGGCAAGGTGGTCGCGGACGCTTTGCAAACTCATGGAGACCTTTCTGAGATCTGAATGAAGAACCGGGCAGACCAAACCCTGATAGGACCCATGTCAGGAAAGTTCAACTGACATCGGATCTAACGGTGCATATCGGTGAAACTTGTCAGATCTTAAGTAAGGAATTGTTCATAGTGATTCTTCAAGTTTGTTTAAGCCGCCCTATGTGACCCAGTAAGGTACGGGCAGGTGCCTAGGGCAGAATCGATTTTGGTGGGGAGACGCCGGGATGGCAAAAGCCATGTCAGCTCTTGCAGACGATTATAGACAGACCCGGACGCATGAAGCGGCCGACGTGGCATCCGTTGCTGTTGAGCCTTCACGCGGCACCGGCTTCATGCTCGCCAAAAACCTCCTTTTCTGGGGTTCCATGGCTGCCAGCGGAGCGGGCCTTTACGCGCTTGTCACCTTCATCGCGACATAGGCCCCAAGACCTGACCCGGACCAAGCGGGACCACCGGATACCATCACAAAACAGCAGCTCGAACGTCCTCCTGATTGCATGAAAGCAATTGGCTGAAAGGACAGAGAATGGCATTGGTCGTTTTGTATGACGCGGCGGTCCAGGACGCGCGCAACCGGCTGCGTTCGGCGCAAATCGCCGCGATGACCGATGTGCTGGACACGTTTGTGACCTCCTTGCCGCAACAGGACAAGTATGCCGCCAAGTTTGTCTCCTGGGTAAACTCCTTAAAGCCGCTTCAGGCAGCTTCCCCCTCTGTAGCGGGCCTATGCTCCAAGGCAAATGCACGGCTCCTGGCAGCGCAGACCCGCGCAGGCGATCTTTATCAAAACGGCAAAATCCTGGATGTTTTCGCCTTTGGGGATGTGTTCCGCTACCTGGGGGAATTCATTGAGTTCGGCAGCCAAGCGGGAGATGCGAATCTCAAAGGGCTTGATCAGTTCCGGAAGGGCCTGCGCAATCAGCTGGCGTTCAACAAGGCGATAAACCGGGCGCGCCTGCCGGTTCCGGGTTTTGAGTTCACCGGAAAGCCGGACCTGGGCATCTTCAAGCTGTCTCTGCTTGACCGGTCGCTGGTCAAGTTCATGGAGCGCTATTACGGGCCCTATGTCGGTGCGGACATCTCCGGGACCACGACCGACGCACTCGATGTGCTCGCATGGTACGTAACGAGCGCAAGAGGGACGGGGCCGACAGATGAGAACCTTGCAAAAGCGGCGACCTACAGCATCGATATCGGAGCCGAGCTGGTGCCGATTGCCACAATGGTCCTGCAGTATCATCACAGCCTCACCGAATGCGGGCTTGCGCTCGCATTGCCCAGCACGTCCATGGCTGAGACAGCTGACAAGGCCGGCCTGAAGTCCTTCGATCCCTATGATTTCGGAACGTTGATCAACCAGTCACCCGACTGGAAAATCTCAGCGGAAGTTGCCGCGCGCGCCAATGCGATCCTGAAGCGCGACCTTGGAGGCGCCCGGCTGGTGATCCTGCGGGACTGGATGGACGTTGAAGCCATGCCGCCCAGTGACCGAAGCGCTTATGGCGAAATTGCCCTCCTTGGGACGGCAGATGCGTTTTCGGCCCTGAACCAGCTAGAGGGCCAGATATTTGACCTGAAACAGCAGTACCCGGAGTTCAGCTCCGTCCGGGATATGGAGTATTATGCAAAACGGTCCCGGCAAGACCCGGACGCAAACCCGGCCCTTGCTGCAATGGCACAAAAGCAATTCGGAAACGCGGAGCTGCTCCTCGGGACAGATGCTTCGGGCACGACCGTAAAGCGGCGGCTTGCCGAGCTGACCAGCATGCGCGGTGATCAGATTGACGCCCTGTCATCCGGGATGGGGGCCGCAAGCCTGCTTTTCGATGACTTCAACAAAGCGCTTGCGAAGATCGATCCAACCGGACATGCACTTGCGGCACCGCCTGAACTCTTCGCGGATGAGGCGGCGGCAACTCATGCGGTTCTAACCGCAGACGGCCCGCCCGCATCGCCTGGCGAGCAGCAGGCCGTCACGTCCCCCAAATCATCGGCACGCGCGGCCCCGCAGCCCGAAAAAGCCGCAGAAGCGGTTTCCGCCGGCAAGGCGCCAACGCCGCTCAAAACGGATGCAGATGGAGAGGGCGAGGCGCAAGCCAAACCAGCCGAGGACGCCGCGCAGAAAGCAGGTTCCACCAGCCAGACCGCACCGCCGCGCAGCCAGGCGGACATCTTGAAGTCGCTGGACCCCACGGCAATCGATGCCTTGCAGAAGCTGCTGGCTGCGGCGCGGACTTGAAGACTCGAGCGATCCGTGGGGGTGATGTTAGGCGGTATCGCTCGCGAGCCGGTTGGCGCCGAAATGATGGTCCGGCCGGAACGTCTCAGGCAGGGGCAGGTGAGGGGGGCGGCCGTTCATTTCGGCAACGAGAGCATCCGCAATCAGATGGGCAATCCCGAACGAAATCTTGAAGCCGCCTGTGGCCGCATAAATCCGCTCCTGTCCGGGAAGGCGGCCAATAAGCGGATCACGCTTGTTGCAGCGCGGCCGGATCCCGGCCCATTCCGTCAGTACCTTCCGCCCGTCAAGTTGGGGGCAAAAGGCTGTGGCCCGGCGCACCAGTTCGCCGCTGCGGGCCGGATCGATATCCGTGTCGTGGGCTGACCGGTCCGATGTGCTCCCGATGGCAACCGTGCCGTCATCATGGGGCACAACGTAAAGCCCGTCGCAGTAGATGGCAGGGTTTTCCTCCAACCCGTGCCCGTCCATCACAAGCGCCTGGCCCTTCTCGCCGCGCCCGATCTGTTCGCCCGTGAAGTTCTCGATCAGCTGGAAGGCGGAGAAACCGCCGGAAATGACAAGCGAGCGGGCGGATATCCTATCGCCGGAGTGAAGCTGAACCGTGCCGGAGCTGGTCTCAAAACCGGTTACGGCAGCACCTGTTTGCAAAGTGCCATGCCCTTGGACAAAGGCGGCCAGCGCTGCGAGATATCTGCGCGGAGAGACGCGCGCGGCAAGCGTTTCATAGACAATGCCGAAGGGGGCCGCCTCCGGCTTCAGCCAGTCAGACCGGCTCCCGCTCGGCTCGACAGTGTAGGAAAAACCGGTCTCCTCAGGGCGCCAGCGCTCGAGGCTTTCCTCCGCGCGCTCCAGGTGATGGTCGTATTTGTCCTGGGTCGTCAGCGGCAGAATACGGCCGAGGCGCTTGTAGCCGCAGGTAAGGCCGGTGTCTTCTTCCAGCTGCCGGATATGGCCTTCAAGGCCGGAAAGGGCCTGAAACTGAAATTCCTTCTTCGGGTTCCACCGGGCCGGCATATGCGGCATCAAGGCGCCGAGGAGCCCGCCGCTGGCCCCGGCACCGACTTGCTGCGCTTCAAGCACGATGACCTTGTGCCCAGCCTTTATGGCAGCATGCGCAATCGACAGGCCAAAAATCCCGGCTCCGGCAATTGCAATGTCAAACGATGTGTCTGCTGGCTGCATCAGCGCTTTTGAACTCCGGTGATTTGATCAAGCGTTCCTGCTGGCGTAAGAGGGCGCAGGATATGTGGCCGCGTCACCCGGATCTGAAAGGGCCCCAAGTGTCAGACGGGTTTCACCACATAAGGCTGAGCGTTGTAGTCCGATGAACACTGAAGAGCAAAGAAAAACCCCGGGCGAAACGGGCACGCCCCCCTCGCTAGACTGGCTGGACGGCGATGTGCCCCGTGCAGGCGCTTTTGATGACACTTACTTCTCCAAAGCGGGCGGGTTATCGGAAACCCGGCATGTGTTTCTTGGTGGAAACGACCTGCCGGACCGGTTCGAGACCCGCACGGATTTTACGATTGCCGAGTTTGGTTTCGGGACGGGCCTGAATTTCCTCACCACCTTGGCGGCCCTATCGCAATGCCAGAAGCCGCCGCAGTTGACCTTCATCAGTTTCGAGCTCTACCCGATGACATCGGATCAGCTTGAAAGGGCCCTTGGCGCTTTTTCGGAACTTGAGGCGTATTCAGCCGCTTTGCTTGATGAATGGCAGGTTCTGCCCGGCTGGAATCGTCTCAAGGTTTGTGGGGCCGATCTGCTGCTGGGCATCGGTGATGCGCGCCTGATGATTGACGGCCTCTCCCTCAGTTCCGGCGGCAGCACGCAAACGCGCATTCAACCCGTCGATGCGTGGTATCTTGATGGCTTTAGTCCAGCCAAAAATCCGCAGCTTTGGGAAGACGGGCTCTTGAAAAAGGCGGCCAACCTGACAGCGCCTGGAGGAACCCTTGCCACCTATACGTCGGCCGGCTGGGTGCGCCGGAACCTTCAGTCCGCCGGCTTCGAAGTCGAAAAGACAAAGGGATTTGCCGGAAAACGCGAAATGGTGACCGGTAAAAAACCGGTTTGAATAGTCCCAACTCCCGTTTTTGGCGCAGAAGTCAGGCTGTGGCCTGGCGGGGCAGACCTGCCGGTTCGGAATGCTGGTCCGTCCAGGCATTGTGCCAGTCGGCGACTTCCTCGGCGGGCATGGGTTTGGCGAACGCATAACCCTGGGCATACTGGCAGCCGCTGCGGAACAGCAGTTCGCCGTGAGCCTTGCTTTCGACACCTTCGGCAATGATGTCGAGATCGTAGATCCGTCCTAGGGAAATGATGAGTTTGACCAGTTCCTGGTCGCGGTCATCGTGGAGGCTGTCGCGCACAAACCGCTGGTCGATTTTGAGCGTATCAACCGGCAGCTGCTTCAGATAGGCGAGGGAAGAGTAGCCCGTCCCGAAATCATCGAGCGCAAACCGGACGGCCGACAGCTTGCTGTTCCGGATGATCCGTGACACGCGTGCGAGGTCGTTCAAGGCATCGGTTTCCAGGATTTCAATCTCAAGCTGGTTTGGCCGCAAACCGGGATGCTTGGCAAGATGCGTCTCCAGCGTTTTTTCAAAGCCGCTGGCCATGATTTGAACGGCACTGGCATTTACACTGACGGCAACATCCAAACCGCATTCGTTCCAGGTACAGACTTGCGACAAGGCGGTATCAAGAACCCAGTTACCAAGGTTGATGGCCACTTCCGGGTGTTTTTCGATTGGCGGCAGAAAGGCCTCGGGCGTCAACAGGCCCTTTTCAGGATGCCGCCAGCGCAAGAGGGCTTCATATCCGACAATTTCCATCGTGCCGAGATTGACCTTGGGTTGATAGAAAAGCTCGAACTCTTCGTTCTTCAGGGCGGTTTTTGCCTCGGCAACCCGTGTGTAGTAATCGGCCAGTTTGCGGTCCTGTTCAGGGTCGAAGAACTTGTACTGGTTCCGTCCGGCCACCTTGGCTTCATACATGGCCTGGTCGGCCTGCCGCTCGAGCTGATCACCGTCGATATCGCCGGGTTGCGGATAGAAGGTCACGCCGATACTGGCGGAGATAGGGGCAACGGCCGCGCCGAGTTTGAAGTCCTGGTCCACGGCGTCCAGCACCCGGTCGAGTGTGCTGATGCAGGCCCTCTCATCGGGAAGGTCCGTAATGATCGCAACGAACTCGTCGCCTCCGATCCGGGCAAGCGTGTCCTCAGTCCGGAGGGTGGAGACCAGCCGCCGGCTGACCGAGATGAGCAGTTCGTCTCCGGCAGAGTGCCCGAAAGTGTCGTTAACCGACTTGAACCCATCCAGATCGATATAGGCGATGGCGATGGAATGACCGTGACGCGCGGCGCGCGCCATCTCCTGCTGCATTGTGTCTGCAAGTTGGACCCGGTTTGGCAGGCCCGTCAACCGGTCATAGCGGGCGAGGTGCTCCAGCTGTTTTTCGTGAGCCTTGATCTTGGTAATATCGAGAAACATGCCAACATAGTTGGTTGTCTTGCCTTGCTCGTCCTCAATGGTGCTGATCGTCAGGATTTCCGGGAAGACTTCACCATTCTTTTTCTTGTTCCAGAGCTCACCGCGCCACATGCCCTTGGTTTTGAGAGTCCGCCACATCTCCGCGTAGAAACTCTCGTCCTGGCGTCCAGAGTTCAACAGGCTCGGATTTTGACCAAGGACTTCGGAACGTTCGTACCCGGTAATGGCCGTGAAGGCATCGTTGACGTCAATGATCAGGCCGTTCGCGTCGGTGATCATGATCCCTTCGTCTGCGAAGGTGAACACGCTGGCATTCAGCTTTAGCGCATTTTCGGCAAGCCGCTGGTCGGTGATGTCCTGGGCCACGGCAAAAACGAGCTCATCTTCCAGGTCGGCGCGCGAAGACCAGCTCAGATACTTCACGGAGCCACAACTGCACATATAACGGTTGATGAAGCCGTCGACTTCTTTGCCTTCCAGGAGCGTGGAAAACGCGGCATTCGTCTCTTCGCGGTCATCGGGGTGAACAAAATCGGAGAACGGCCGGGCAAGCAGCTCTTGCTGATCGTATTTGAGAAGCTTTACCCAGGCCTCATTCAGACGTTGAATGTTCCCGTTTAGATCGACGATAAGGTTCAGCGACTGCGACTGGTTGAAGAAGGTCTCAAGGCTATGCTGAGACCGTTCCCGCTTTTCGATTTCCTTGGCAAGCTCCCGGGTCCGTTTGTTAAACCGCTGCTCCAAGGACTGATTGAGCCGCGTAAGTTCGATCTGCTGCAGCCGAAGCCGGCTGTTGAACGTGTGGACCGTCACATAGCGGGAGATGAAGAACAAAATGGTGAGGATGATGACAACGCCACTCATCGTCGCCAGCAGCTTGCTGCGGGTCCAGAAGGGTTCTGGGATCCCGTACCACTTCGTATAGATTTCCTGGTATTCGGGGCTTTGCACAAAGGAAACAACTGCGGGGCTGAAAATCGCATGCAGGTCGGTCTGGTCGGCCCGGAACCGGACACTGCGCGGAATTTCTTTCAAGGGGTCTCCGACGACCTGGATGTCATCGTCCACACCCAGGCTGCGGGCCAGGGACTGGAACACGGTGTCGGGATAAACCACTGCCTCAACCTTGCCTGACAACAAGCCCAGCAAGGCGGACTGAACATCGGGAAGGATTTCCAGCGTGAGATCAGTGCGCTCACGCAGCATGAAGAGACCGGCATTGTTTTCCACGACGCCAACGGTGCGGCCGTGCAGGGCTTGAGATCCGGTTACAGACAGGTTCCCGGCTCTGGTGAACACAACGACCTTGAAGGTTTCAACCGGGGCGGTGAAAAGATTGCCGGACAAGCGTTCCGCGACAATGCCGCTGTTCGGGATCAAATCCGCCTGGCCGGACTTCAGAAGCTCTATGCTCTGGGTAAAGGTATCCGTAACCTTGTATTCGATCTGAAAACCCAGTCCGTCTGCTAGGTGCTCGATCACATCGATTGCAAATCCTTGCGGATTGCCATGTTTGTCGAGGCTGTATTGCGGTGGCCAATTGGCCGGCACCGCCGCTGTCAAAGTGGAAACCTGCTCCACAGCGGGATCCTGCTGCAGCGGGTTAGCTGCAACGTTATCTGCGAATAAGGCCGGAACGCCAATCAGGGCGAGCACGACCAGCTGTTTTAGGCACTGCATACGGGTCAGCATTCCACCCTTCGCTCAAACGCCGCAGGCGACTTATCCCCGGCCCCCACCTCGCGCCCTTGTGTTTGGGAAAAAGACCAAAACAAGCGCAAATTACGTAAGGTTGAAACTTTCATCAAAAGATGAATAGTTAGATAAACCTGATGCAGACAGGCAGATATACGTAAGCGTTCACGGAAAGGCTCGATTTTAACCTTGAAGGAAATGCTGATTGATTTGCAGCTTCTTAGATGCCGGACATCTCCGGAACCGGCGTGAGGGGCGCCCCGGTTCCGAACCAGTTTTTCAAGTTGTCCACAACCAGCTGGCCCATCGCGTTCCGCGTTGCCTGGGAGGCAGATCCCACATGCGGCAATACGGTGACACGGGGCAGCGCCAGCAGAGCGGGCGGCACGTTCGGCTCGTCCTCAAAGACGTCCAGCCCGGCACCATAGATCGTGCCGTCCTCAAGCGCTTTGGTCAGCGCCGCCTCGTCGATAACGGACCCCCGGCCCACATTGATGACGACACCATTTGGGCCAAGCGCTTTCAGAACCTGCCCATTGACCGCGTGATGGGTGGCCGTGCCGCCAGGGGCAACCACCATCAGCGTGTCACAGGCCTCGGCAAGCCCTGTCAGCGTTGCATGATACGGATAGGGCACCTCATCCTGTTTGGTGCGCCCGTGATAGTGAACGGTCAGACCAAACGCCTCTGCGCGCTTGGCAATGGCCTTGCCGATCCGCCCGAGCCCGAAAATACCGAGCGTGCGGCCCTGAAGCGTTGCCTGCGTCAACGGATAGGGCCTTCCCGCCGCCCATTCGCCGCGGCGCACCCATTGCTCCGCCTGGCCCAGTTCGCGCACGGTCATGATCAACAGGCCGATGGCGGTATCCGCGACCTCGTCATTCAGGACATTCGGCGTGTGGGTCACCGTGACCTTGGCCTCCAGACAGGCCGCGACATCGACATGGTCATAGCCGACACCAAATCCGGCGACGATCTCCGCATTTGGAAGATGCTTGAGCTGGTTCGGGCCGAACGGCCCGAACCCGAGCGCGACACCCTTGATCTTTGCTCCTTGAGCGCGCAGCACCGCATCCGGGTCATCCGCATCAAACAGCCGGTGCACCGTGAAATCTTTCTCCAGCTGCTCCTGAACGAAGGGCAGCATTTTATACGGCATCAGGATGTCGGCTTTGGTCATGGAGGTATCCGGATTAGGCAAGGGGCATTGAGCGGTCTTTGTTAGAAGAATTCTTCCCCGCCGTCGAGATCGTGTCGGGCCTATGGGCTCCAATTGCCTTTGCTTCTTTAGCCGGAAAGCACCGGCATCTGGACGCGGCCCCGGGCAAAATGCCGCCAAACCATTTTCACCATTCACCTGGCCCGGATTAGGCGCTATCTACGGCGCAACAAGGAGAGGCCGCACATGTCAAAGACGGGCATCATGATTTGCGGGCACGGCAGCCGCGCCAAAATTGCCGAAGAAGAATTTGCACTCCTCGCCAAGGGCTTACGGGACCGCTATCCCGATATGCCGGTGGAGTACGGCTTTCTGGAATACTCCGCACCGAACATTCACATGGGGCTCGATTCCCTGCGCGATCAGGGCGTAACGCATATCCTCGCTGTGCCGGGCATGCTGTTTGCCGCCACCCACGCCAAGAACGACATCCCGTCGGTGCTCACCACCTATCAGGACAAGAACCCGGGTCTCACGGTCAGCTATGGCCGCGAGTTGGGTCTGCACCCGCAAATGATCGCGGCCTTCGAGGCGCGGATCCTCGAAGCGCTGGGCCTGACCCATGTCCACGACGGCGATCTCTACGACACCATGCTGGTAGTCGTTGGCCGTGGGACCTCGGACACGCTGGCCAATGCGGAAGCGGCCCGCCTGACCCGGATCGTCACCGAAAATCTTGGCTTCGGCTGGTCGGAAACTGTTTATTCCGGCGTAACCTTCCCGTCGGTCGGCCGCGGGCTCGAGATGGCCCTGAAGCTCGGCTACAAAAAGATTGTTGTCGCCCCGTATTTCCTGTTCTCAGGCCGCCTGATCGACCGGATCTACAACTATGTCGACAAGGTTGCCGAAACCCAGCCGGACGTCACCTTCTACAAGGCGCATTACCTCGCGGATCAGGCGCATGTGATCGACACGTTCGTGGAGCGGATCACGGAAGCTGCCGAAGGGGCGCTCGTTGAGACAACCGACCTGATGGCGTCCTTCAAGGAGCGTCTTGCGCGCGGCGAGGTCGAGGTGCATCACCACCATGCCGAATACCGCGATCCGATGGACGACGAGGCTGGCGGCGATGATCACAGCCACGATCATGCGCATGCCCATAGCCACGATCACCATCACGATCATGGACACAGTCATGATCATGGCCACAGCCACGGGCATCACCACCACCATCATGGTGACGGGCATGGCCACAGCCACGGCGTCTATAAGCACATTGCCCACCCCAACGGTCCGCGCACGATGATCGATCAGGGCGTGTGCTGCTGCTTCATGGGCCAGTTCCCGCAAGAGGTCATCGACGAGGAACGGAACTTGCGCAAAGGCCTCGGGATCGCGCCGATCGTCCCCGAAATCCTCCCCGCCTGCGCCCCAAAACGCAAAACCGCCTAAAAGCAGGGCGCCGGCGCACGCCGGACCTTAATGTTCCCCAGTCGTCCCGGACAAGCAAAGCGCAGATCCGGGACCGGAGAGCCGGTGCGGGTTGCTGCTGGCGACCAATTCTCTGACGGACATCCCCGTTTCATGCGGGGATCCAATCATTTCCAGAGCCGGTTTTGATTGGCCGAAGGAGCCGCCCACCCACCAACGTCATCCCGGCCTTGAGCCGGGATCCATGCCGTTTCAAGTACAAAGGATCGGCGGTGCTTTGGGCAAGATCACGCTATGGATCCCGCATCAAGTGCGGGATGACGGAGGAGAGGGGGAGTGCGAGCCGTGCCGGCAGCAGGCGGGCCTTCCAGAACAACGCAGCCCTGATCTCGACATGACAACGCGGTGCAAAAGCTTGGACTGGACGTGAAAGGCCTGTTCGGGCCTGATGCATTCCCCCATTCCCCCATTCCCCCATTGCC
>NZ_SMLZ01000107.1 GCF_009711415.1 Roseibium denhamense | reverse complement strand
ACAGCGCCGCACTTAAGTAGATTTGGAAGAAGTAAAGAACCAAAACGGCAAGAATCCACGGTGTCATTGAGGTCTCCAGATAACGTGAATTGTCAGATATCAGCCGTAAGCTTACGGTCGCTTGCGCAATCCTCAATTCCGTCAGGGGGAATAAGGCGGCAGATGCAATGAATGGGCAGACCAGAGCCTTTGGAGAAAGCCTTCGGACCTTGCGCAAGGAGCAAGGTTTCAGCCAAGCAGAGTTGGCTGCGAGGCTTGGCACGACACAACGGCATGTGTCTTTTTTGGAGACAGGACGTGCTGCCCCAAGCCGGTTCATGCTGGAGCGGATCGAACGGGAACTTGCTCTTCCAATTGCCCGTGTCCAGGTGCTCTTTGAAAATGCCGGATTTGTCAGTCCGTACAAACGACGCACAGAAGATTCTCCTGATGTAATTGCAGCGCTCGATTTGATTGACAGGTATCTTTTGGCAAACTGGCCGTTTCCTGCCTTTGTTCTCGACAAACACTGGAACGTTCTCAGACAAAATACACCGGGAAGAGCATTGCTTGATGATCTGGCTGGACCACACAACCGCCACGCGAACTTCTTCGAGATTTTTTTATCGCCTTCCTTCCGCAAGCGGGTTTTGAATTGGCGCGACGCGGCGCCGATATTCGCGGCGCGTCTTTACCGCGCAGCTTCCCATGATGAGGCCATGCGCAGCTTGCTGGATCAGGCGCAAAAAGCCGGACTGTTGGACGATCTGGAAGTGACGGGCCGGGATGATATCCCGGTTTTCGTGCCGGTCGAAATCGAAGGCCCAGATGGTCAGCGGCTTAGACTGACATCTTTGCTCGGCCAACTCGCCTCCGTGCAAGATGCGATTGTTGAGGGAATGACTGTCGAAATGATGGTTCCGTTGGATGATGGCAGCCAGGAGTGCCTTCTAGCTGCAGCACAAAGCGCCTTTCCTCTTAAAGCGGCGGAGTGAAATGATCGCGTGTAATCTCTTGTTCTGGCGGTGGATGCAACGGGCGGCAGTTATTCTCGGCAGTCTTTTCATTTGCGCTGCAACCGGCGCCGCATTTTCCAAGGACAACCCCTCCGCAAGGCTTCCCGATGGAAACATTGCAAAGGCAACACTTGGCGATGAGCAGATTTCCGCTTGGTATGGATCACCGACCACCCGCTATGCCCACGGCATTTTGGGGGATGCCACCGAAGCCGGCTCTTTGCATGTTGAAGTGAATTCCGGCCCTACGCTTTCGCATATCTTGCCGCAAGATGAGGTTTTTGAGGACCGGACACCAAGACTGGTGGATCTGGACGGGGATGGCGTTCTGGAGATCATCACCATTCGGTCCTATCGCACATCAGGCGGCAGTCTGGCGGTCTTTGGAGTTCGGAACAACACGCTGACGGAGCTGGCAAAATCCGAACCGATCGGCCGGGCAAACCGCTGGCTTAATATAGCGGAGGTCGGCGACTTCGCTGAACGTGGAAACAATCAGATCGCATTTGTTGAAACACCTCATATAGGCGGCACGCTTCACCTCGCTGAATGGCAGGGAAACCGCCTCGTGACGTTTCATTCCCTTGGAGGCTTTTCCAATCATAAAATCGGCTCGCGGGAGCAGGACCTGAGCGGTACAATTTTCTTCAACGATGATCGACTGCCAGACTTGGCTGTGCCTTCGGACAACCGGAGGGTTCTCCGGATTGCCGGGGTTGCCGACGGCAAACTGCAGGAACTTCATCGGTTTGAGCTGCCGAGCCCGGTCGCCCGCAGGGCGGATATTGATTACGAAGTTCCGCAAAACTGCATTCACTTTGATCTGGAGAATGGCGAGCGCTTCGACCTCTGCCTGCCCTATCCTGAGGACCGGTAGATTTTTGGCGATCGTATCGATGAAGGACGTTTGGCTGTAAGACAGCCCGCATACTGCAAGCCAAAGACAATAGAACATACAATTCCAATGCATGACGCCCGGATCCATCGGTCCGGCTTATGAATACCTTCACCCATATTTGTTAGTCCGGTTCTGACAATCCTGTTAGGCAGAGTGTCCATCAAATTGGACGATCAACATGGCAGCCTCCGCAACACCGGATCTTTATGCGCAAGACGGACCATATGCCTGGTTCCGGCTGGCTATATCGATCATTTTGAGCACTTTAGGCGGCGCCGGGATGTGGGCTGTTGTGATTGTTCTGCCTGCCGTGCAGGCTGATTTCGGTATTGACCGGGCAGACGCCTCAATACCGTACACCGCCACCATGATCGGATTTGCAGCCGGAAACTATTTGCTTGGCCGGGTCGTTGATCGTTTCGGCATTGTTCTGCCGGTACTGGCATCGGCCCTTTCCCTGAGCGCCGGTTTTGCGCTGGCCGCCTATGCGCCCGGTATCTGGTCTTTTTCCATTGCCCAAGGTGTTCTGATCGGGCTCGGAACTGCCGCAACATTTGGTCCGCTGATTGCCGATCTCTCCCATTGGTTCGTCAAGCGCCGGGGTGTGGCGGTCGCCTGTGCGGCCTGTGGCAACTATCTGGCCGGCGTTTTGTGGCCATCGCTCATCCAATGGAGCCTCCAGACAGGCGACTGGCGTGAAACCTATTTGCTCATCGCCGCAATCTGCCTCGTGACAATGGTGCCGCTGGCTTTGATCCTGAAACGCCGCCCCCCGCCTTCGGCGTTAGCGACGGCTGGGTCTCCCAACCGTTTCGCACAGCAAGGCTCGGGTTTATCTCCCCGATCTCTTCAGATTCTCCTGGTCATCGCGGGGCTTGGCTGCTGCGTGGCCATGTCCATGCCGCAGGTGCATATCGTCGCCTATTGCGTTGATCTTGGATATGGCGTTGCTCCTGGCGCGGACATGATAGCGATCATGACAGGCGCCGGAATCATCAGCCGGTTGGCGTCGGGCTTTTTGGCCGACAAGATTGGCGGTGTCAGGACGCTCTTGATCGGCTCCGTCCTGCAATGCGCGGCGCTCTTTCTTTACATCCCATTCAACGGCTTGGCGTCGCTTTATCTTGTCTCTTTAATATTTGGACTGAGCCAGGGCGGGATTGTACCGTCTTACGCCGTGATCGTGCGCGAGTATCTGCCAGCCCGTGAAGCCGGCCAGCGCGTGGGTCTGGTGATCATGTCGACCATTCTGGGCATGGCGATTGGCGGCTGGATGTCCGGCTGGATCTACGATCTCACCGGGTCCTATACCATGGCGTTCCTGAACGGCATTGCCTGGAACTTCGTCAACATCGCCGTGATGATGTTTATCCTGCTCAGCGGCCGGCGGACGCCCGCGACCGCAGCAGCCCAATAAAGAAAATCCCGCCGATCAGGCCTGTCACGATACCGATGGGCATGTCTTCCGGTGCCATCAGGGTACGCGCAAGAATATCGGCCCAAACGAGGAAAATTCCACCAAGCATCAAAGAGGCGGGCAGGACGCGCGTATAACTGCCCCCGACCAGATACCGGGCGATATGCGGCACCATCAGACCGACAAAACCAATGATGCCGGAAAAGGCGACCATCACACCGGTAATCAGCGCCCCAAGCACAAAGACCGTGAGCCTGAACCGCGCAACGGGGATTCCCAGCGTTGCGGCTGTTTCGTCCCCAATGGTCATGGCATTCAGATCTGCCGCTTTGGCCAGCAGATAGGGCACGGTCAGCAAGAGAACGCCAAGCGGGAACACGAGATGGCTCCATTGCGCGAGCCCCAACCCGCCCAACATCCAGAAGACAACTGTATGGGTTGCCCTTGGATCGCCTAGAAAAATCAGAATATTGGCCAAGGACATGATGATGAAGGAAACGGCAACGCCAGCCAGGACCAGCTTGTCCGCGCTTGTGGCAGCAGTCAACCTCGTGACGGCAAGCACGACCATTGTCGCGGTTATCGCGCCGGCAAATGCCATCAATGGAACCGTAAGAAGTCCGAGAAACAGCCCTGTATGGAGGAGCGCCAAAATCGCCCCGGCAGCCCCACCCGACGAGATACCGAGCAGGTGTGGATCTGCCAAAGGGTTCCGGGTAACCGATTGCAGCGAGGCACCGACCACAGCCAGCCCTGCCCCGACAAAGGCTGCCAGAAGTGTGCGTGGAAGACGGATCTGCCAGACGATGGCTTCGCGCCCTTGCGACCAATCCACGTCCACAAGTCCAGGCAGCATTTTGTTTGCCACCACACCGAACACAGTTGCCGCCGGGACGGAGACCGCCCCGACAGAAACAGCGGCCACGATAGAGATCAAAAGCCCCCCGGCCCCCAGTAGGAGAAAGGCCGCGAACGGCACTCCCCTTACCGAGCCGCCAGTCTTTGGGGGTGTCTCATTCAGATCATCTGGAGAAGACCGCTGTAGCACCAATCAATCTCCCCAGAACGCATTGCCAAGTTTTTTCACGGCCTTGACATTGCGGGGGCCTGGTGTCGCCTCGACATACTCCAGCGTGACAAACCGGTCATTCTTGACCGCATCGATATTCGCCAAAGCCGGATTGTTCCGCATGAAGTCGCGCTTTTCTTCCGCAGTCACATTGCCGTAATTGACGATCACGACCATTTCCGGGTTCTTTTCGACAACGGTTTCCCAGTCGACCTTGGCCCAGCTTTTCTCAAAATCGTCCAGTACGTTGACCCCGCCTGCAGCTTCAATCAATGCGGTTGGCATGGCATAACGGCCCGCTGTGAAGGGTTTGTCTTCACCGCTATCATAAACGAACACCTTTAGGGGCTCGTCACTCGGATTGAGTGCTGCCTTGAACTCTTCCAGATCAGCCTTGTAAGCGGACACCAGTGTCTCGGCACGGTCTTCAACACCAAAGACTTTGCCGAGATTCAACAGGTCGTTATACATGTCGTCCATCGACACTTTTGGCTTGTTGCCAATGTGAATGCAGGACTCAGTGAGCTCATAGACCTTGATGCCGAAGGGCTCGAGAGTTTCCGGCGTCACCTCTCCGCCCACCTTCATTCCATAGTTCCAGCCGGCAAAATAGAAATCCGCATCTGCCCCGATCAGGACTTCCTTGGTTGGGTATTTTTCCGACAACTCGGGCAGCTCCGCCACGCCCTCACGCATCTCTTCATCCAGCGTCTTCCAGCCTGAAATGCCGGTATATCCGACCATCTTGTCGCGCAGGCCAAGGACCAGCATCATTTCGGTCAAGTTGACGTCGTTGGAAATGGCTGCCGACGGCGGCGCGTCAAAACTCACTTCACGGTCACAGCTTTTAACCGTCACTTCCGCATAGGCGGACCCGGCCATCAGGGTTGCCATAAGGCTGAGTGCGATACGTTTCATTTATTTCTCCGTTCAAAGATGAAAACTGAAGTGGGACTGGTTGCTGGGCAGCAGCGTTTCGCGGGCAACTTTCACACTGTAGGCAGCTTCAATATGCGCTTCGGTCAAAACCCGATCCGGCGCGCCGAAAGCGACTGCGTGTCCGCTATGCATCAGCAGCACCTGGTCGCAGCACTGGGCTGCCATGTTCAGGTCATGAAGGCTGGCAATCACCGTGATGTTCAGGCCCTCGATCAATTGCAGGATTTCCAGCTGATGCCGGATGTCCAGATGGTTGGTTGGCTCGTCGAGGATCAGCAGAAGCGGTTCTTGGGCCAGGGCACGTGCCACCATGGCGCGCTGTTTTTCCCCTCCGGACAGGGTCCCGAAACCGCGTTCTGCCAAATGACCAAGCGCCATCTGCTGGAGGGCACCTTCAACGATATCCGCATCGCGGGCCCCGCCCCCGGCAAATCCACTCCCGTGCGGACGCCGGCCCAGCGCAACAATCTCACGCACGGACAGCGCAAAGTCGGTTGGCTGCTCCTGCAGCACCGCGGCAACCTTCCGGGCAACATCACGCGGCGCCATCCGCCAGATATCCTGTCCATCCAGGAGGACCGAGCCGCTGCGCGGTTTGTGGAACCTGTAGAGGGTCCGAAGCAAAGTTGATTTGCCCGCGCCATTTGCCCCGACAATCCCCAGAACGTCACCGGCTGCCAGATCAAAGGAGACCGGATGCAGCAACCGGGTCGCCCTGTCTGGCCCCCAGCTGACCGCATCGACCTTGAGATGGGCTCCCCTCATGAGACGGCCGTCTTGTCGGCTTCGGTGGCAATCATTGCCGCCGGGATCCGGGCAAGGGTTGTCTTGCGCAGTTTTCCGGGCCGGTCCAGCGAGGAGCACCAGCCATCATCCAGGTCTTTGTATTGGTGGGCGAAAGCCACCAGATCATCGACATCCGTGTCAGGGTCGATGTCTCCAAATAGATAGGCCGCCTTGTCTGTCGCCTTGTAGGCGACTGTGCATGGGCGCGAGCAACCCGCCATGCAGGCAATGCCTGACACTTCGAAATCTTCGCCAACAATATTGCTTGCAACATGCAGGGCTTCCTGCAGCTTCTTTATGAGCTCAAAGCCCGGACGGCATGTGCTCCCTTTATGGCGGCAGGATGTGCAAACGAAAATTTTGTGCCTGTCATTTGCCATGGTCTGCCTCACCGCTTGCCCTTTCTGCCCGCACCAATTGACTGTCCAGGCAGCAATCGGTGGTCGAAGTGTTACAACTGCTGTCTTCAGCGGAAACGCCTTCACAGGCTGAAGTGTGTAACGTTATTACATAACCTTGCCAAGCTCGTGCAAGAGCGTTCTGGTCACCATTCGGGGTCATGGCCCTTGCAGCGCGCTCAGCAGTCGATCCGGCTTTGGCCAGCAGATCAGGAAGATAATCGTCGAGAATTTGTTTCGGCCGGTTCATATCGCCCTCCGCGATTGTGCGGGGCGATCTGGAACCGTTTGAAATGTAATGTCAGCAAATGCCGATATGCCATGTCACTCGCTCCTCCGGAACACCCCGTCCGGGTTGAGGTTGAAAGTAAAATGGCAGGTCTCCTGACTTGCGGGTCATTGCGTCATCTGAACCTTCCCGGGAAAACCCAGTGGCTTTGTCAGATTGGCTCGCCGCTCACAGTTGCGGGGGCAGTCACGGATTTGGCGCCTGATGGCTACACCTCACCGTGTTCCCTTTTAATTTCGGTCCAGACTTGGATTCGAAAACCATTGGCCTAGATGTGCTCGAAGTTCAGTCCGCCGTCAATCCACTTTCAGGCGTATGTGGATCGCGCGATGGCTGCCAGCATGACAGGATGACGCAGGGCATGGCGCCGCAGGTGGGCGCAAACGCGTTGCTGCGCGTAGGTACTATCCCATATCTCCCAACAAACAAAGTCTGTTGGAAGGTCCTCATGGAAGAGCTGCTCCTAAGCCGAATTCAGTTTGCGGCCAATATATCGTTTCACATTCTGTTTCCGACGATCACGATCGCGCTCGGATGGGTGCTGCTTTTCTTCAAGTTGCGCTTCAACGCGACGAAAGATGACCGCTGGATGGCGGCATACCGCTTCTGGGTCAAGGTTTTCGCCCTGTCGTTTGGCCTTGGTGTCGTAAGCGGCATCACTATGAGCTTTCAGTTCGGCACAAACTGGCCCGGCTTCATGGAGACGGTCGGAAACGTTGCCGGACCGCTGCTTGCCTATGAGGTGCTCACCGCATTTTTCCTGGAAGCTGCTTTTCTTGGCATCATGCTGTTCGGCAGCCGGAGGGTCCCGAACTGGCTCCACACGCTTGCAACATTCCTGGTCGCCTTCGGAACGACGATCAGTGCTTTCTGGATCCTGGTCCTGAATTCGTGGATGCACACACCGGCAGGATTTGAGGTGCGTGATGGGGTGGTCCATGCGACTGATTGGATGGCGATTATCTTCAATCCGTCCATGCCCTACCGGCTGGTGCACATGTTGCTTGCCAGTGGCCTCACGGTTGCCTTCCTCATCGCAGGGGTGTCGGCATACCGCCGCCTGGTCGGCGATACGTCCAAAGGTGTCCGTCTGACCTTCAAGACGGGCGTATGGCTGGGCGCGATCCTCATCCCAATCCAGATCTACGCAGGGGATATGCACGGGCTGAACACACTCGAGTACCAGCCCCAGAAAGTCGCTGCGATGGAAGGCAATTGGAACACATCCTCGCATGTGCCCTTGCTGCTCTTCGCATTGCCCGATGAGGAAAACCGCAAAAACGACTTCGAAATCGGGATACCGAGCGGCGCATCGCTCATCCTCAAGCACGATCCGGCCGGCGTGGTGCCTGGACTGAACGACTTTTATGCCGAGGACGGGACAGCACTGCACCCGCCGGTGGCCCCGGTGTTCTGGTCCTTCCGCATCATGGTTGGGACGGGTGTCCTGATGCTGCTTGCCAGCTGGGGAACGCTCTATGCGCTGCGCCGCAACCGGGGTGTCGATGGGCTGAACCCTTGGCTGTTGCGGGGCCTCGTCGCGATGACATTCTCGGGTTGGATCGCCACTCTTGCAGGGTGGTACACGACCGAAATCGGCCGTCAGCCCTGGCTCGTGCAGGGGGTCTTGACGACAGAGGCAGCAGTGGCCGACGTCCCGGCCACGATGGTTGGAGCAACGCTTGCGGCATATCTGGTGGTCTATGCGGCTTTGTTGATCGCCTACATCACGGTCATCTTCCGCTTGGCGCGCAAATCGTCCGAGGCTGACACCCGTCCGCATTCCGGCGCCGCTCAAGTCGCACTCGTACCAGCGGAGTAACACAAGATGTACCTGTTTGGAGATCCAGCCACCTGGCTGCCGCTGGCCTTTGCAGCCCTCATGGGCTTTTCGATCCTGGTCTACGTCATATTGGACGGTTTCGACCTCGGCGTCGGCATTCTGTTTCCGTTTGCCGACGCTGCCGAAAAAGACAGAATGGTGGCCGCCATCGGCCCCTTCTGGGATGCGAATGAGACTTGGCTCGTCCTTGCTGTCGGTTTGTTGCTTGTCGCCTTTCCGGCGGCACATGGAACCATCCTGACGGCATTGTATCTTCCGGTCGCTGTCATGCTGATCGGGTTGATCCTGCGCGGCGTCGCCTTCGAATTCCGGGCGAAAACATCCGGCGTTCAAAAGAAACGCTGGAACCTCTCGTTCTTCATCGGATCTTTGTCAGCATCTCTAGCACAGGGCTACATGCTCGGCATTTACATCATGGGTCTGGAGCAAACGCCCATGACGGTTGCATTCGGCATCCTGACAGCACTTTGCCTGACAGCAGGTTACGGGTTCATCGGTGCGACCTGGCTGATCATCAAGACTGAAGGGGCGCTTCAGCTGAAGTCTATTGAATGGGCGAAACGCAGGCTTTGGGGCATCATGATGGGCCTCGGGGCGGTGTCGCTGGCAAGCCCGTTTGTAAGCGACCGCATCTTCGACAAGTGGTTTTCGTTTCCGTCGGTCATCCTGCTCGCTCCGCTTCCGCTCATGTCCGGCCTGATGGTCTTCATCCTCTGGACGGCACTTAGGCACCTGCCCGCGGAAAATGACAAATGGGCCTGGGTGCCGTTTACAGCAACGGCCGCACTGTTTGCCCTTGCGTTCACGGGACTCGCCTACTCGTTCTACCCATACGTGGTGCCGGAAAAACTGACCCTTTACGAGAGTGCAAGCGCCCCGGAAAGCCTGTTCATTATTCTCATCGGGGCACTCTTCGTTCTGCCGGTCATCATCGGATACTCGATCCTCGCCTATACGGTGTTCCGCGGCAAAGCGACGGACCTCACGTACGACTGAAACACTCCGTACACCAAGTCCAAGCAGCGTGGAGAGCGCTGCTTGGTTTGGCCTGCGTTTCGCCAGTCCCGTCAACAAATTGTCAAGTTTCAAGGGATATCGCTAACCGATCGACCTTTGAAACATGCTTGAAGGCAGAAAAACAAAAACAAAGCTGCGCCGATAAAGCAATTGGAAGTGGACGCATTGCTGATACGCGCGCTGGCCCTCAAACTGCTTATTGCACTTAGTCTGTGCCAGATCCATGCATCTGCCCTTGCGGACGACACCAAACAGATCCTGCTGATCACCTGGCGAGGCATGACGGCTGCCGAGCAAGGCTTCATGTACGCTTTGACGGATATGGGTGTGAAAGCAAACTTTGCTCAGTTTGATGCGAGCCGGAGTGAAACCAAGCTCGCCGGTTACCTGCGCGAACACCGGAAAGACCTTGAACAGCTCGATCTCATTTACACCTTCGGGACGACCGCAACGAAAGTCGTTCAGAATTTTGGGATCGCAGACGTGCCACAGATTTTCAATGTTGTGGCCGATCCGGTCGGCTCCGGGATTACGCTCTCCTATGGCAAACCGACAAAAGGCGTGACAGGGGCAAAGATGTCTCTGTCGACAAAAGTTGTTCTTCAATTGATGGAACGTTTGCTCGACTTCGAAACAATCGCCGTCGTGCTGGATCCGCGGGAAACCGCTTCTGTTGTCGAGGCCGACACACTGACACTTGCAGCCGAAGCCATGAACAAAACGGCCAAACGCCTTCGTTTCATCCCGGATGCAGGCAATGTCGACCACCAGATCGCAGCTTTGAAACCGGATTTGGAAAGTGTCGATGTTATCTTCGTGACGGCCTCCGCGGCATTTGTGGATCACGCTGAAACGATGCGGAAGCTCCTTCCGCAAACCGTGGTCAGTGTTGCCACGTCGCCGGCTCTTTTGGACGCAGGTGCAACCGTTGCCTTTGGTGCGGAATATGCTCAACGCGGAGAGGCTGCAGCCCAAATCGCGGCGCAAATACTGCTGGATGGCAAGTCACCGGACATGGTTCCAATTGATGAAGTTCAGGTGAATGAGGCGGCCTTGTTCATCCGCATGCACAGTCCTGCGAACACGCTTTTGAACCTCGGCAAGGCCGCCAACCCGATCATTTTCAAGTAGGCCGGCCGCGGCCTATTCCGACGGCCACAGCCGGAAGCGGCAAGTGCCCTTGCCTTCGCGCGTCAAAGCCCCTAACTCGGAATGATGAAACAAGATACATTGCCTCCCCGCGCTGAAGCGCGCCCCCAAACCATAAAAACCCACGGTGTCACACGCCAAGACGATTTTGCTTGGCTGCGAGCTGAAAACTGGCAGGAGGTCATGAAGGACCCGTCTGTCCTTGATGACGATATCCGCGCCTACCTAGAGGCTGAAAACGCCTATCAAGACGCACAGATGAGCGCGACCAAGCCGCTGCAAGAGCAATTGTTCGCCGAAATGCGTGGCCGTATCAAGGAAGACGACAGTTCGGTGCCCTCCCCGGATGGCCCGTTTGCCTATGGCCTTCGTTTCGAGACCGGCGGCCAGCAGCCGATATTTTTCCGCACACCCCGCGGTGGCGGTTCCGAAACCATTCTTATCCACGGAGATAACGAGGCAAGCGGCAAGGCCTATTTCAAGATCGGGATTGCCAGTCAGTCTCCAGACCACAAGCTTCTGGCCTGGTCCTACGATGACAAGGGATCGGAATATTACACTCTGCGCATCCGCGACATCGAGACCGGAAAAGACAGGGATTATGCCATCCAGGATGTCGGTGCAGGCGGCGTGTTCTCAGCGGACAGCCGGTACATGTTCTACATCAGGCTCGATGCCAACCACCGGCCGTCGAAACTGTTCCGGCACGAAGTCGGAACCGACCCTTCAACCGACACACTCGTCTATGAGGAGACCGATCCGGGCTTCTTCATGGGCGTTGGCAAGACCCAGTCGGGCGAGACGATCCTGATCGACATACACGATCATGAAACATCAGAAGTCTGGATGATCCCGGCCAGCGATCCGTTGTCGGACCCAGTTCTGATCGCCCCCCGCGAAACCGGAACAGAGTACTCGGTCGACGACCATGGCGACCTTCTGTACATCCTCACGAATTCCGGAAGTTCCGAAGACTTCAAGATCGTTACAGCGCCCAAAGCCGCCCCCGGAAAAGCGAACTGGCAAGATCTTGTGGCCCACAAGCCGGGGCGTCTGATCCTGTCCCATTGCGTCTACAAAACCTTCATGACCCGCCTCGAGCGGGAAGACGGATTGCCGCGCATCATCATTCACCGGCTCGCCGACGGGCTGGAGCATTCGGTTGCCTTTGACGAGGAGGCCTATTCGCTGGGCCTCGGTGGCGGTTACGAGTTCGATACAACCGATATCCGGTTCACTTACTCGTCTATGACGACGCCTTCGCAGACCTTTGACTACAACGTCGAAACGCGGGAGCGCACGCTTCGCAAGGAACAGGAAGTTCCGAGCGGCCATAATCCGTCGGACTATATTACTCGGCGGCTTATGGCGCCCGCAGCCGATGGCGAGCTTGTACCGGTCTCGATCCTCTATCGGAAAGACACACCCCTGGATGGAAGCGCTCCACTGCTGCTTTACGGCTACGGGTCCTACGGCATCTCGATCCCGGCCAGCTTCAACACCAATTGCCTGTCGCTTGTAGACCGCGGTTTTGTCTACGCTCTGACACATATACGCGGCGGCAAGGACAAGGGCTTCAGATGGTACAAGGACGGCCGCAGGGAAACGAAGAAGAACACCTTCACCGACTTCATCGCCGCAGCTGATCACCTTGTCGCGGAAAGCTTCACCAGCCACGACCGCATCATCGCTCAAGGCGGTTCGGCGGGCGGCATGCTGATGGGAGCTGTGAGCAATATGGCTCCGGAAAAATTCGGCGGGATCATCGCAGAGGTCCCGTTTGTCGACGTCCTGGCAACCATGCTGGATGACACGCTGCCGCTCACGCCGCCTGAATGGCCGGAATGGGGCAATCCGATCACGGACAAGACGGCGTATGAGTACATCGCCTCGTATTCGCCCTACGACAATGTCGCCGCCAAGGACTATCCGGCGATCTTCGCCCTTGGTGGTCTGACAGACCCCAGGGTGACTTACTGGGAGCCGGCAAAATGGGTCGCAAAGCTGCGAGCCTTGAAGACAGATACCAACCTTTTGATGCTCCATACGAACATGGACGCCGGCCATGGCGGAGCGTCCGGACGTTTTGACCGTCTGAAGGAAGTCGCCCGCGTACAGGCCTTCGCTCTGATGGTGACTGGAAAGGCCTAACCGGCTATCAAACCTCACACATATGTGAAACAGGCACCGGCTTCTTCCCATGGAGCCGGTGTTTCTTTTGCGGCCAAAAAGTCTAGTCTAAGCCGCATGTTACATTCACACACATGAAAGAGGCCGTCATGAAACAGCCCTCCCCCCTGGCCGCCAGACGCATTGCCAGTTTGACCCTAGCGGCCGCAATGCTCTCATCAGTGTCGATTGCCAGTGCCGCAGAGCTGCGCTGGTCGTCTCCCACGGACCCGCAGACAATGGATCCGCACGCAGTGAACTCGGCCCCCGTGCTGGGTTTTCTGAACAACGTTTATGAAGGGCTCGTGCGCCGCGACAAGGACATGCAGATAGAAGGCTCGCTTGCGGAAAGCTGGGAGCCGCTTGGAAACGAGGGCTGGCGGTTCAACCTGCGCCAGGGCGTCAAGTTCCATGATGGCGCAGACTTCACTGCGGAAGATGTCTTGTTCTCCTACCAGCGTGCCTCTTCCGAAGCTGCCGACACAGCCTCATGGTTTGCTCCGATAAAGGACGTACAGGTTGTGGACGACTACACGATCGACTTCCTGACCCACGCACCTGACCCGATTTTTCCTGACTCAATCGCCAATTTCATGATCCTGGACAAAGGCTGGGCGGAAGCGAACGGCGCGGTGACCCCGGCCAAGGAGACGGAAACCTTCGCGACCTTGAACACCAACGGCACAGGCCCCTTTAAGGTCGTTGCCAGGGAGCCCGGCGTGCAAACCGTGCTGGAGCCCTTTGATGGGTGGTGGGATGAAGCCGGCCATAATCTGACCAAGGCGACTTTCCTACCGATTGCCAATCCGGCGACAGCCGTTGCCGGTCTCCTGTCCGGGCAGGTTGATCTCATCGACCCGGTCCCGGTTCAAGATGTAGACCGCATCAGCCGCCAGGACGGACTTACGCTTCACCAAGGCATCGAAGCCCGTGTGATCATGCTCGGGTTTGGCCATAGTCATGAGACGCTGAAATATTCGGATGATGCCACCGGCAAGAACCCATTCCAGGATGTCAGGGTTCGGGAAGCGGTGCAAAAAGCAATCAACGCCGATGCGATGGTCGACAAGATCATGCGCGGAAAGGGCGAAGTTGCCAGCCAGTTGGTTAGTGCCCAGATGAAAGGCTATAGCAACGCTGCGAGCGAGCGTATCGGCTACGATCCTGATGGGGCAAAGGCACTGCTTGAAGAGGCTGGATATCCGGATGGCTTTTCCTTTGGCCTGCAATGCCCGAATGACCGCTACATCAACGACGAGGCTCTTTGCAAGGCAATGGCCGCAATGCTGACACAGGTCGGCATGAAGGCGGAGTTGAACGCAATGCCCGTGCGCAGCTACTGGCCCGAGTTGCGCGAAGGCAATTTCGACATGTACCTCTTGGGATGGTCACCCGGCACATTTGACGCTGAACACCCGATCCGCTTCCTCGTGACCAGCCAGAATGACGAGAAGAAGCTCGGCAGCTGGAATTTCGGCGGTTACTCAAATGCTCGAGTCGACGAGCTGTTGCCGCTGATCCAGCGGGAGATTGATCCGGAAAAACGTCAAGCCATGCTGGATGAGGTCGCCCTGATCGTTCGCGACGATGTGGTGTATGTACCCCTCCACATTCAGCCGCTCCTGTGGGGATCAAAGTCCAACATCGACCTTACGCAGCGCGCGGACAACTTCCTGATGCTGAGATGGATCACGGTGAACTGACCAGCACAGACATAACGGGGCTCAGGGCATCTCAAACGCGAACCTGCCCCGGACCGGCAATCACCACCGGTGCTTCCTTAAAGCCCCGGTGGCATGAATCTGACGCCTTGATTTGGTCCCGTTATTGGAGTGTGCTAGCGGGTAAAGTTGGAATGTGACGATTAAGGGTCATATCACCGGCGTTAGACAGTCCAGGAATTTTAAGATGGTTCTTATTCAATACTTTCATCAAGTGTTTAACGGCGTTTCCTGGTCAAAGATGCGTAGGATGATCGCGCTGGTTTCCGTATGCGCATTGGCCTCGTGCCAGCAAATCCAAACACCCTCTGACCTCCTGTTTGCCCCCACCTTCAGTCAGTCGCGGGAGCAGTTCCCCTACACGGCGAACACGCCGTATGATTGCCGGACTTTCTCGGGGTCCGGATGGAAGGGAATTGCCGGTGGAACGGTTAGCGATTTTGGCGACCGCTATCCCGTTGCGCAGACCGGATGCTTCAAGACCCGGCAGGAGAGTGAGGCTTACCTCAACATCATGCGGTCGTATATCACCACCCAAACATTTATCGGATGCAGACCTCACACGGCATAACCTGCGATCTTTCACGACCGATATCCACTATGACAAGGTTCCCCTGAAAATCGGACGGGCCGCCAGATACGCCTGCATGAAGTCTCGAAGCGCTGCGGCCCGTGCAGACAACAAGCGGCCGCTGGGCCAAACGGCATAAACCGGCCTTTCACCGCCCTGCCATTCGGGCAATATGTTCACCAGCGAGCCGGTTTCCAGAGACGGTCCGATTTCCGTCGCCCCCAAGAGGGCAATTCCGAGACCGTCTTCTGCAAACTGGCGGGCTATGCTGATGTCGTCCACGACATGATCGCCGCGCACCGGCAGCCTCACCTCCTGGCCGGAGGTCCGGTGTGTCAGCTGCCAGTCCGGAATTGCGGCGACGCCGATAAGCTGATGTGTTTTCAAGTCCTCAGGATGACGGATGGGGGAATTCGCGCCGACATAGTCCGGTGACGCCACCAGACCGGTGGCAATCGTCCCAATACGTTTCTGATACAAACTGGCATCGCGCTGCTCGCCAATCCTGAGCGCTAGATCGATCTGCCCCTCTCGCAGATCGATGTTGCGATTGCTCAGGCGCAGGTCGAGCAGAATGCCGGGATGGGCCTTCAGGAAGGACGACCACATGGGTTTCAAAAGACCGACAGAAATGTTCGTGGGCGCAGCGGCCTTAAGGGGGCCCTTCAGGGAATGCTGGTCGCTGCTGAGTTTTTCGAGTGTGGCTTCGATTGTCAGAACCTGATCAGCCAGGGCCTCGAAATAGGTTTCACCCGCCGCTGTCAGAGCAAACTTGCGCGAAGATCTGTGTAAGAGCTGCAGGTCCAGCCTGTCTTCGAGCTTCTTCAAACGGCGGGTGACGGTTGCCGGCGGGAGGCCTAGCCGTTCGGCAGCCCCTGCCAAACCGCGTGCGCGAACGATATGAACAAAGAGCGCAATGTCATCAATCATGATTTCTTTTTCGAAACTGGATACCTAAGTATCCATTGTATATTTCGTTTTTCGGGATTCATAACAGAAACAGCACAAGAAAACGCAACAGCACACGCGCAACCGGAGCCGTCTTGAGCGGCAACGATCCGTCCGATCCGGGCCGGCACTCAAACTTCATCACAAGATGCCAATCATGGACGCGGACGTTGGCGGGCCACGAAGCCTAGAGATCCTTGGAAAAGAAAACCGTTTCTTTGATCGGGGTCGGATAATAGGCGGCGGTTTCCCTGAACCCTGCATTTTCATACAGCCGGATAGCCCCCGTCATTGTCGGTAGGGTATCGAGCAGCATCGTCTTATAGCCCCCAAGCACCGCGGCATGGATCACCCGTTCGACCAAGAGAGCACCAACACCGAGGCCTCGCGCTTCCGGCAGAACATAAAGCCGTTTCATCTCACAGCTCGAACCTGTTTCGAATGGCCTTAACCCGACACACCCGCAGACCTGACCCGCGGGATCCTTGGCGAGCAACAGTGCACCTCCCGGCGGGGAATACTTGCCTGGAAGGCCCGCAAGCTCTGCCTCAAATCCCTGATAGGACAGGTCAATGTCCAGCCAGTCCACATAGGCTTGAAACAATTGGCGGATCGCCTGCAGGTCTTCAGCCGTTTCGGCCTGCCGAACAGTTATTGGCGACTTGAGTTTCATGAGTTGCTGACCACGCAATGGGATACATCAGTTAGAGGTCGAAGAAACGCTCGGAATTGCCTTCAGATAAGCAGCGATCGCTTCCCGGTCGCGCGCCGGCAACTTGGCCATATTTTCTTGGACATGCACCATTTCGCCGCCGACAGAGTCATATTCCGGCGTGAAACCGCTCTCCAGATAGTAGGCAATATCGGACGCGGACCAACTGGCGAAATTTGCGTCGCCCTGCGTAATGTTTGGAACCGTCCCCTTGCCGGTCGGCGCCGGTGCACCGCCGAGCCAAGCGGTCAGCACAAGCCCCCCGGCAAAATCGCGCTTCGTGTGACATTCACCGCAATGGCCGGGCCCTTCGACCAGATAGCGGCCGCGTTCCCACAACTGCTCGTCCACTTCCCCAACCGGGCCTAAAACAACTGGTGAAGGGTCTAGGAACACACGCTTCCAAAGCCCGAGACCGCGCCGCAAATTGAACGGAAACGCAAGTTCGTGACCGGCCGCCCTGCCCTCTACTGACGGAAGGGTTTTCATGAAGGCAAAGAGATCACTGATATCCTCCGGTGTCATGCGGGCATAGGATGTGTAGGGAAACGCCGGGTAATAGTTGCGGCCATCCGGAGATGTCCCATGTAGCATTGCGTTGGCAAAGTCAGTGACTGTCCACGCCCCGATGCCGTCAGTTGAACTGGACGAGATATTCGGAGCAACAAAGATCCCAAAAGGCGTTTCCAGCCGCAAGCCGCCGCCAAGCTTGAGCAGGTCCTCCCCCTTGGCGCCGGCTGCAGCGTGACAAGATGCGCAACCGCCTGCCCAAAAGACGGTTTCGCCCGCCTCCGGATTTCCGGCGGACAACAAGCCTGCTTGCGAAGCTTGAATTCGGGTGGGGGCGGAAAGTGTCCAAGCAGCTGCGCCCCCGGCCAAGACAAGACCGGCTGCAATTGCCAGGAGTGTTTTCATATCCGCTCTCCGCGCCTTAAGTGCGATTGATTAACGGGTCCGGAAACCCTCATGACAGGACTTGCAGGTCGCCAGCACCGGTCCGAATGCTGCTTTAAAGGCGTCAATATCTGCCGGGCCGGGCCGTCCTGAGGCTTCCATGGCCGCCCCCGTTGCCGCAGCAAACTTGTTTATTTCAGCCATGAACCCGTCCGGGTCAGACCAGATTGCAGCGGCAGCCTTCGTATCTCCCTGATCAGACCCCTCCGGAAAATAGTCACCAAATGCGACTGCAGATGCATTCATGGCTGCAATCGCTGCTTTACCGGCTGCCGGTGTGTAAGCGATTTCGCCTTTCATCATTCCGCCGCCCAAGCCGGCAGCTGCGCCTACGGAAGACATTAGCGCTTTGCGGGTAGCAATTGGATCATTAGCGGTCTGCGCTGTTCCGATACCGGTCATCAAAATCAGTCCCGCAGTCGATACCAATGTTAGCATGCGTCTCATATCAGTTCTCCTCGTAGCGTCTACGATTTCCCTCGCGCTCCACGGTAGTGCGGGCCAACGGCGGATCCGAAGTCAAACAATCGTGATCTGATAGCGGCCGGGACAGGAATGAAGACCCGGCACTCCCTGCGCGCGCTTCAAGACGAGGGAAACAGTAAGAAGATCCGGCCACACGGAGAAGTGGTTTTATTGCCCTTGGTGGAGGACCGCCCGCCATTTTGAACCGCACACTTTAATTTCATATTTGAAATTTAAAAGATCGTTATTGGGTATATAAATTCAAATTTGGTATCAATAGATCATCCGTCGTTGTCTTAAACATGATGGAGATCCCCGATGAGCCACTATTTTATCAGTGCCGGAATTGAACTGGAGGACGGCGCCGAGCTCGAACACGCAGAAGCTGGATTACGCCAACTGGCTGAGCAGACCCAGGCGGAACCTGGCTGCATCCTTTTTGAGATCCGCCAAAGCCTGGACCAGCCGGAGAAGTTCACATTGTGGGAATGCTGGGAGAGCCCGGAAGCGCTCGCTGCCCATTTTGAGGCAGACCACACTAAAGCGTTTCTTGCCTTGGGTCTGACCAAGATCAACTACATCGAAAAGCTTGGTGAAATCGGCGACAGGACATTTGCCGGTGCCGGAAACCACCCTTCATGAGGCAGCGTCTGATCGCAACGACCCTCATGTCCTTTGGCCTCTCCTTTCTGATGTCCTGCTGGGTCACCTTTATCAATCTTGGCTGGAGCGGCCAGTTTCCCGTCCAATGGATGTCGGCCTTCAAATTGGCATGGCCCGCTGCCGCAGTCATTGCCTTCGTGATTGGACCGCCGGTTCAAAAGGCAGCCGCATTTATGGCCAACCCCAAATCGCAGCAAGTAGCTGCCGCGCCGAAAGAAAACGTCATGCCTGTTACCCGTCAGAATTTTGAAGAGCTCGGACTACCGGTTGGACCCTATACACACGCTGTAAAGGCGGGGTCCTTGCTCTATACCTCCGGCTTCACCGCCTTTGGCACACCGGCTCAGCCGGCTGACGCCAAAACACAAACCCTGGCAGTGCTTGACCAGCTGGAACTCGTCGCCGAGCGGTCCGGAACCAGTATGAAAGAACTGGTCAAGGTGACCATCTTCGCAATATCACCCGAGGATATTCCGGGCATTCGCGATGCCCTTGCCGCGCGCTACCAGGACGATGTTCCGGCAAGCTCTCTGGTCCTGGTGGCCGGGCTGTTCGCACCGGACCTGAAAGTGGAGATCGAAGCGGTCTTCGCTCTCTGACAGCAGGCCCCGAATGACCGGCAACAAACCAAAACCCCGGCTTGCGAGCCGGGGTTTTCATGTGTCCGCTTAGCGAGCTTACTTGGTCGCTGCTTCGTACATTTCCAGGACGTAGTCCCAGTTGATCATGTTGTCGATGAACGCTTCCAGATACTTCGGACGCGCATTGCGGTAGTCGATGTAATAGGAGTGTTCCCAAACGTCGCAGCCAAGGATCGGCGCTGCGCCGTGAACCAGAGGGTTCTCGCCGTTTGGCGTTTTCATGATTTCAAGCTTACCGTCCTTGACAGCCAGCCATGCCCAACCGGAGCCGAACTGACCAACGCCAGCTGCAATGAAATCAGCGCGGAACTTGTCGAAACCGCCGAGGTCGCTGTCAATCGCGGCCTGCAATGCGCCCGGAAGTGAAGAGCCGCCGCCGTCTTTCTTCATCCACTTCCAGAAGTGAATGTGGTTGTAGTGCTGACCGGCATTGTTGAACAGCGGTGCGTTCGTGCCGAAGCTTTCCTTGACGATGTCTTCAAGGGATTTGCCTTCAAGGCCGCTTCCAGCAAGCAGCTCATTGCCTTTGGTCACATAAGCCTGATGGTGCTTGTCATGGTGAAACTCCAGGGTTTCAGCCGACATGTACGGTGCAAGCGCATCATAGGCATACGGCAGGTCGGGCAATTCGAATGACATGTCAATCTCCTTAAGGGATCAGTCGGCCAGACGGCCGGAATAGGACTGCGAGTGCCCCCGCGTCGTGGCGCAAAATAGGATCGCATCCGGGTTACGGCAAGACGCGTGGCCCAAAATAAAGAAATTTTTCTTTTCTTTTTCAAGAGCAAAGAGACTTAACGCTTGTCCTGCGTAAAGGCTTCGCGAATGAGCCGTGAATCAAAATTGACAGGCATCTGACCTTCGATCGCGTAGATGTAAAGCGCTGCTCGAAGGATCGCACTGAGCGTCGTCACAACCAGCGACCCAGCCAGCAGACCAATCACCGCGAAGGTGATCAGGGCGCTGCCAATTTCCGGATTTTGCTTGAATGTATAGGCGCCCATGAAAAGCACCGGAAACGTCACAACAACGATGATGAAATTGAGACCACCCAGACCAATATGGCCGACAAGGGCTTCTCCCCAGGTCTTGCGGACGGCCTGAACGGACCGGGAAATCGCTGTGAACGGATTGACTCCGTCCACCACCAGGATTGGCACAACAAAATAGGTGGCAACGGCCCAGCCCGCCCCCAACAAGTTTACGAACAAGCGGGCCAGCCCCTTCAGCCTGCTTTCCAGCATCTGCAAAAGCCAGCCGACTGTCGCTGTTATAAGGGCCCACATCAGGATCTGCGGAAGTTTGCGGACAGAAGACTTCAAGCCATCCATGACCGTCGGGTCTCCACCGGCGAAACGGATAAGGGCACAGGTCAAAAGGCCGGCATTGAAGAAAATCATGATGAAGTAGTTGAGGAACAGGAAGGCAAACATGAGCAGCCAGAAGCGCGGATCCTGATCCGGCTGCTCGGTTTCCAAAATGCTTTGGAAAAAACTCTGGAGTTCTGGCGAAGCGTAGATGACCCAACCGCCACTGCCAATCACGAGACCGAGGCAAAGCGTGCTCATGACCGGAAAGAGCAGCATTTCCTTGTCCAGCAACAACACTTTCCAGCACGCCACTCCAAGCGCAATTCCGCGCTCAATCCGTTCGAACATGGTTCCGCCTTTCTGGATCAAAGCCAGGGATATGGCCGACTAAACCACAGGGTCGTTAATACCAGCCTCAGAAAACGAGGTGGCAGGCGTGAACCTTCACGCATGAACGGCCGCTGCGTCTCCCCAGATGCCCGCTCTTTTTACAGGCCATTCAGATTAGCGATGCCACACCCGCAACCAACGCCCCATGTTCCATCAGAGCAAAGAGTAACACAGCAGGTTGCGCACGGGCTCTTTCGCCTGTTTCGAAAGGGGAAAGGAGGCCTACTGCTGCTAGTCCTCGGCGCACACCTGCCAGCAGCTGTTGCTGCGGATATCCGTGTCATTGATGGCGATACACTTCAGCTGCGCGGAGAAACAATAAGGCTGAGCGGCATTGATGCGCCGGAGCTCCATCAGTCCTGTCAGGATCTGAATGGACGGCACACACCTTGCGGTCTCCTGGCCAAGGCGGCACTTGACGGACTTGTTGGCGCCGGTTCGGTTACCTGCACCGGTAACATGCATGATGCATATGGACGCCGGATTGCCACATGTTTTCAAGGAACGGCCAATTTGAACCAGGCCATGGTGCGTTTAGGGCAAGCGCGTGCCTATCTCCGCTACTCCCGGCAATATGAAAAAGACGAAGTTATCGCCCGCGACAACACGACCGGCTTTTGGCGCGGCACGTTCGAGCCTCCCTGGCGGATCCGGGCGGAAAATCTAGATCTCCCAAGCAGCGAGGGATCCGGCGGCTGCCGGATAAAGGGCAACATCTCCTCCCAAGGACGCATCTACCACAGTCCCGGAACGCGCCATTATGGGCGTACACGTATCAATACAGAAACGGGCGAACGCTGGTTCTGCGCGGTCAAGGAAGCCGTGGCGGCAGGCTGGCGCCCCGCGAAACGCTAGCCCTCGGGATATGGGCTGACCAACACGCCATCACGGGAATTTGAGGAATTGTGCCCCAAAGTCACTTTATGTGATCCTCAGCACGAAACTCTTTGGATGGAAATACTATCTCTCCTTTCGTAGCCGGAACGAGCTACATACAAAAATGGAGATAGTTATGAAATTCACTAATACATACGGTATGGCCGCAATTATTGCCGGAAGCATTTTTTTTGGCACAACAAGCTCTTCATTTGCTGGCCCTAGCAATGGATCTAATCTTGGGGAGTGTTACAACAACTGGATTTCCTGGTGTAATGAACACACTGCCGGTTATCCGAACAGCTGCTATGGCGAGAGCATGGACCACTGCGACGGTGTTCACTCTGCAAACATGACGCAAATCCCCGGATACAAGGTCAAGTCCATGAAAACCCAAGCATTGCGCAAGGCAAAACGTACGGATGTCCGCGTGATAGCGCCTGCGACACCGGTCCGCCGCGCGAACTAATCTGTCGACCCTTGATCAAAAAGCCCTGCAACGGACGCGTTGCGGGGCTTTTGTTGTATGGACCGGGATTTATCCGTCAGAAGAAACAGCAGGGGTGCCCATTCCATCTTCCGGGACCGGTTCGGGACGCCGGTTTGGCCTGTTCGCGATTTGGGCATCAAACAGGTCCCTCGCTTGCCTGCCTCGGGCACTGTTCTCAAAGCAAATGCGCAATCCATGCTCGACAAGCAACTTAGGATGAAACTCAAGACTGTCCGCAACACGTGCCACTGCAACGCTTTTGGATTTGAGGTAGTCGAAAACCAGCTTGTCGATCACGATGGCATCCATGCGCCGGAAGGCCAGTTTCAAGATGTTCTGCTCGTCATTTTCCGAAAGCTCGGCCGTCACTTTTTGGTCCGCAATCATGGCATCCAGACGCGTTTCGTTCACGTAGCCCCGGACCACTCCAATGACATATTGTGTCAGATCGTCATGATCCGACCAGTTAAAGTCGCCGTTTTCCGGTTTTAGGAAACCAACCGGGCTTACGCCGAACGACTTTGAAAACAAACAGCGGCTCCCACCTTTCTCCGCATCTATTTCCGCCGAATAATATTCGGGAAAGACACCAATCCAGCCTGTATCTTCTTCGGCAAGCTTTATGGCCCGGTTCCAGGGAAAGACTTCGACTTCGATTTGAACACCGGCAAGCGAGAATATATCGCGCACGACATCCGTATTCGGCCCCTCGCCGTCAGCCTCGACGTAGGGAGGCCAGTGGAGCGTTGTTAACTTCAGGGGTTCGGCAAAAGCCAAGGGCATTGAGACAAGTGTCGTAAACACAAGCGTCAATAACCAACGCATCCTTGCCTCTCCTGTATAAAGGCCGGCTCCAAACACTTGGGTCATGCTGGAAGAGCAGACGGGGCGCGGGCAGCCGACCGCACCCCGTGTTTGTTAAAGTGCCGAGTTAAACTTGTCGCGGGCCGCGCGTCCCGCATCACTGTTTTCAAAGCAGATGAACAGGCCGTGCTCAATGAGCAGCGTCTCGTTGAACACAAGGTCACCGGCCACTTTGCCAACGGCCGGGTCGTTCGCCGCAAGATGCTCAAATACCAACTTGTCGACGACACCGGCAGCTGCCCGGCCCCCGGCCACTTTCAAGATGTTTTGGGAATCGTCGTCCGCTTCCTCGGTCTTGATGTCACCCGCAGCCACCATTTCATCGAACTTTGCCTCGTTCGAGTAGCCCCGTACTACGCCAATGGAATGGGCTTTCAAATCATCATGGCTCGACCACGAAAAATCGCTGTCTTTTCTTTGCACGAAGCCCACCGGGCTCACACCGAATGACGCTGAGAAGAGACAACGGTCGCCCCCTTTTTCAGCGTCGTTTTCTGCAGAGTAGTACTCGGGATAAACACCGATCCACTGCGGGTCTTTTTGAGCCAGGTTGATGGCCCGGTTCCAAGGGAAGACAGCAACCTCAGCGGTGATGCCAGCCTTTTCAAACGCGGACTTGACCGCATCGGTGCTTGATCCGCTTGCATCGGCCATCACATAAGGCGGCCATTCGAGGGTCGTCAGCTTGAGCGTCTCAGCTGATACGCCTGTGGCGGCGAGCAAGGCGGTTGCAACAGAAGTGGACAGTAGGAAACGCATTCGATCCTCCGGAATGACGTTGGTGTTCCATAAGTATGAGGCCGCGACCTTAGCGCCAATTTATGAACGAGCCTTTTCACTCAAGCCCAAAGAGGTATGGAAAAACACGGATTTACCGGAATTTTGGAGCTGCTTATGGCAGTTATGACAAGGTTCTCAATCCGAACCGAATGACACCTGTTCGGTGATATGCCACTGTCTGCTCCGGATCCCGCCTCTCTGCCCAATCGAGCGATCACATGCATGAAATCGGCCGAAGCCCGGTCAGTTTAGCCCTCGGCGGCCTGCTCGCCCTCGCCGCGGCCATGGGTATCGGACGCTTTGTCTATACGCCCATCCTCCCCTACATGGCGGACGGCTTGTCTATGCCGGCTCAAGACGGCGGTCTGATCGCTTCGGCAAACTTTCTCGGATATCTTGCCGGTGCGCTTCTGGGCTCCAGCAGCCGCCTGCGCGGGGATCCCCGGACCTGGTTTTTGGGCGCCCTTGTCGCAAGCGCACTGACCAGTGCTGCCATGGCCTTCACGGCTCAGGTGGAGATGTTTCTGGTAATCCGCTTCATGAGCGGTGTTGCCAGCGCATTTGTTCTGGTTTTTTCAGCGGCCCTTGTTCTGGAGCGCTTGACGCTTTCAGGCCGTGCAGACCTGTCAGCTCTTTTCTTTGCCGGGGTCGGGATCGGCATCGCTTTTTCTGCAATTTTGATCGCATTCCTCGGGCATATCGCCGCAACATGGGAACACTTGTGGCTGGCAAGCGCGGGCGCGACACTCGTATTTGCGGGCGGTGCTGCAGTTCTGGTGCCCAAAACAACGCCTGCCTTGACGGAAACAACCAAGCCAAATCTCCAAGACGCGCCAAAACCCGAGGCATCAGGCAGTCTTGCCGGTCTATTCATTGCATATGGCCTTTTCGGCTTCGGCTACGTCATCACCGCGACCTTCGTTTCAACAATTGCAAGAACAGTCCCTGCCCTCCAGCCGGCCGAGCCCTGGGTTTGGCTGTGTGTTGGTGTCTGTGCGGCACCGTCCATCTTGATCTGGAACCGGATCGCAAACCGGATCCGCCCACGGCCTGCCTTCGCGCTCGCATGTGTTCTGGAAGCTGCGGGTGTCGCGATGACAGCCTTGAGCCAACACCCGCTGGTCTTTCTTTTCGGCGCCGCTTTGCTGGGGGTGACGTTTATGGGCATCACGGCACTTGGGTTGACCCAAGCACGCCGGCATGCCGAAGCCCTTGGACCGGACAGAGCCCGGACCCTGCTGGCCGGTGTCACCGCCAGCTTCGGGCTTGGCCAGGTTGCCGGACCATGGTTTGCGGGCCAACTTCATGCAATGACCGGCTCGTTTCAAGCGCCGTCACTGGCAGCTGCAGCGGCCCTCATTGCCGCTGGTCTCATTGTGCTGCGATAAAGATCACGCGTGGGAAAAGTCCCAGTAGAGGTCACGGGCCCTCGCCGCAATCGGGCCAGGTTGAATGTCCCGCTCTTCGATCCGCTTGACCGGCGTGACCTTGTTGTAATTGCCGGTTGAGAATATCTCATCGGCCTCGAGGAACTCGTCGTAGCCGAGAGTGCGCTCGAAGACGTCATAGCCGGCTGATTTCAACAGCTGGATCACCCGCTGGCGCGTTATGCCGTTCAAGAACGTCCCGTTCGGGGCCGGCGTATGCACTTGCCCGTCCTTGGCCATGAAGATGTTTGCCGATGTCAGTTCAGCGACATTGCCGAGCATGTCGCGGACGACCGCATTGTCAAAGCCACGTTTCTTGGCCTCCATCATGGCTCTTGCATTGTTCGGATAAAGGCACCCCGCCTTGGCATTGACGGGCATGCTTTCCATGGTCGGCCGCCGGAAGGGCGATAGGGTGATGCTCATTGCCGTATCTTTCGGGGCCATCGGCGCATCGAAAAGGCACATGCAGAACCGCGTGCTGTCCGGGTCCGCTGCGATCACGCCGGGCCCATCAGCCTCTGCCCAGTACATCGGCTTGATGTATATCTGTTGATCGGAATTGAACTTGGCGGCACCGTCTTTGGTAAGATCAATCATCTCACCCACGCTCATGGTCGGGTTCATGCCCAAAGCAAGTGCGGAATCATTGACGCGCTGACAGTGTAGATCCAGATCCGGCATCACGCCTTCAAAGGCACGCGCTCCGTCGAACACGCTCGACCCCAACCAGGCAGCATGAGATCTGGGCCCCATGATCGGCGGATTACCCTGATGCCATGTCCCGTCAATCCAGGTCCATGTTTCACTCCAACCGCTCATGCCTCTCCCTTTCTCAAGCATTTTTTCGTCGTTTGGCAACCGACACAACACATCAACCCATTCAGGGTCAACACTTTACCGTTTCATTCAAGCATATAGCTCTATTTCTTCCGCAACCTTCCAAAACTGGGGGCAATTTGATCAAAAGACACGCCAGTTGCGGGAAAATCGTTTCGAAAGGCAAAATCCCTGCTTGCACCCTCACCAGCCCGGCTTCTTTCATGAACCACTGCGAAGTTAGGTGCTTGACCCAAATTCAGAAATGTTCTTATTTTGTTCTTAAAAGCAGGGAGAATCCGATGGAACAAAGACTGTCGATGACAACGTTGGTTGTAGACGATGTGACAGCCATAAGGCACTTTTTCGAAACCGGTCTTGGCTGGCAGGTCAATGCAGCCCCCTCACCGGATATTGCCTTCTATCAGGTTCCAGGTGCGGTTTTCGCGGTGTATGCGCGCGCAGCGCTTGAAAAAGAGACCGGAATTACTGCCACCAAGGCTCCGACCGGGGCCGTGACACTTGCCTGGAATGGCAGAACGGAAGACGAGGTCGACAGCGCCTACGAACAAGCCCTTTCGGCAGGCGCCCGGCCCATCAAGCCCCCTGAGAAGGTGTTTTGGGGAGGTTACTCGTCCTATGTCGAGATCCCGGGCGGGCACCTTCTGGAAATCGCCTTCAATCCCTATTGGGCCGTCACGGAAACTGGCGCCATCATATTGCCGAATCCCCAGTAGGTTCACAGGCGCCTCGCATAGAAACCTTCCAATCCGTTCTCCTAGAAAGCCATTTTTCACCCGCGGATGTGTAACTATCGACCTTTGTTGGAGACATGACAGCTTGACGGCGCGTTTGGCAGACGGTTCTCTGCAGATATCTTGTTTCAAGAAATTTTCAGGGGATCTGCATGGCCTACGCCGTTTATGTATTTGATGCCTATGGCACGCTCTTTGACGTCCATGCAGCCGTCCGCAAGCACGCCGAGAAACTTGGGCCTGATGCCCAACGGCTGTCTTCCATCTGGCGGGAGAAGCAACTGGAATATTCCTGGGTGCGTGCGCTGATGGGAACCTATCTCGACTTTTGGCAGCTGACGCAGCAAGGCCTTGATACGGCCTTCGCGCTCGTGCCGGGTGCCGACAAGTCGCTGCGGAATGACCTTTTGAGCGCATATTGGGAGTTGGACTGTTACCCGGAAGTCCCTCACGTGCTCACAGACCTCAAGGCAGCGGGCGCCAAACTGGCGATATTGTCGAATGGATCCCAGCCAATGCTGGATGCCGCTGCCAAGGCAGCGGGGCTCACAGAGCTGTTTGACGAGATCTTTTCTGTCGACAGTTTGCGAACCTTCAAGACAAATCCCCAGGTCTACGAGATGGTTACGACCCACTTCCGTATATACCCTGAAGAGATTTCCTTTCAGTCCTCAAACCGTTGGGATATCGCGGGCGCAACGGCGTTTGGATGCCGGACCGTGTGGATCAACCGGGCCGGTATGCCGGACGAGTATACCGACCTTGCCCCCAAGGCCGTTCTTGCCGACCTCACTGGCCTGCCCGGACTGGGATAAGGCTTCAGCACAGCAAGTTGCTGAAGCCGTTCTCCCAAAGCGCTTTCTCTGACAAGCAGAGGAATTTGCGCGGGTTTGGCATCCGCCTGAACACAGAATCCTCCACCAAGCGTGTCCAGGCGGAAACCTCTTTAGAAACTGCGGGACAAGCCGATCATAAGCCGGTGATTACCAGCCGTGCGTTTTGCCCGGGTGCCATTGTAACTGTCCCGCGTGTCCACGATCCCGGTCAGGGAGTAATCCGCCCGCACCCGCCAGCTGTCCCTGATTGCAACCTCAACACCGCCGCCAAGAACGGGACCGATGTTGACGGATGAGTGTTCCTTGCCGTTGGCCTTCAGACTGTGGTCCGTCGCCGCAATCCCGAGTGACAGGTAGGGCATGACATTCTGGATCGGCACACCGGCCCTGGCTTTCAAACTCGCGGACCACTTAGAGCCGGTATCCACCGAACCCAATGTCGGGTGGCGTCCTTTTTCCCGCGCGCCCAGGTAAGTGGCACTGCCTTCGACACCCAGCACAAACCGGGATACTTCCCAGTTGTAACCGCCGAACAAGCCAAATGCGGCATCGACCCTGGAGATGTCTTTCTTCCGGCCGCCGCTGTCAATGTCGGTGACGGTTTGGGACACACCAGCTTCAACCCCAAGATAGGGACCGGCCCAGATCGCCCCTTGTGGAAGGATCGGATCGAATTCGGACGGCGCGGGATCGGGAAGGTCGGCGGCAATTGCTCCGGATACCAGAACAAGAAGGAAGGCAAGCAACACCAAAGGCTCAAGAAGCCAGTGGCACCGCAGAAACCGAAGCGCAAAAGCGCGTCCACTCCGGCGGACCCGGGTATGGGTGCCCGGCACCTCAATCAGATTATTGGAAACAGAACGTACCATGGAGGTTCTCACTCGCTAGGGAATAATGGCATCGAACTACAATGATCAAATTTTATTGTAAAACGATAATTCTGAAAATGCCTGCAATAATTTTTTTGTCAATGGCAATATCAAAAAAATTGCTTGCCAAGGAAAATTGCCCTATAGGTGCCCCGCGCAACAGGCAATTCAGGAGCGAGCAATGGGTGAGTTGGAATGGGTGGAACGGGAACAACGGTTGGTGCGCATCCGGCGCGTTTCCGCCTTTATGAAGTGGACGGTTACCGTGTTGCTCGGTCTCATATTTCTGATCGGTGTCGTCTTGATTGTCGGCATCGCGCTGCCGGCCGACCTCATGATCGCCCCTGAAGAAACAATCGAGATCGCGGATATCGAAAGGCCTCTCGGCGAGATCCCGCAACTTCAACGCCTGTTCATATCCGCAATGACCGGTGTTGCATTCCTTCTTTTGATGGGAGCCGGATGGAAACTGCGGCAAGTGTTCAAACGGTTTCAAAAGATGGAATTTTTCTCGCCAAAAACACTGGCGAGTATTATCTCCTTCGGCAGCTGGCTCATTGGATTTGCCGTATTCGATCTCATCAGCGACCCGGTGGGCTCCGTATTACTGACTTTTGACCTTCCGAAAGGCGAACGTTCCATTGATGTGACGCTGGATGGCGGGGAGGTTTTCATCCTGCTTTTGGGCGCTTTGATGCTGCTCTTCGGCTGGATCTTGAGAGAAGCAGCTCTGATCGCTGACGAAAACCGTCAGTTTGTCTAGCCAGCAGGACCCGGACATGATCCGCTTGAAACCCGTATCAGATGACACACACCTGCGCTCGAAGAGCAGGGCACGAGAGCATCTTGACCTTTTGGAGGCGCGTTGCGACCCTTGGAAATTGATTCTTGGACGTTGCACAGCATCGACCGGTTTGGGGTGTTCAAGCGCCCATCCCATAATAAAAAGCAAGAACTTAGCAATGGGCGGGCCCTAGATTATGCCGATCATCATTGAACTGGATGTGATGCTTGCCCGCCGGAAAATGCGGTCCAAGGAGCTCTCTGAGCGGATCGGTATTACCGAGCAGAATGTGTCTTTGCTCAAATCGGGCAAAGTAAAGGGTGTCCGGTTTGAAACGCTAGAAAAGATCTGCGAAGTGCTGGAGTGCCAGCCAGGTGACATCCTGATTTACCAGGAAGACAAGGATTAGTGGCTGCAATCGCGTTACCTAGGGTAACGCCTGAAAATCTTGAAATATTTAAACTTTTCATGATCGGCGAAACATCCGCAAAAGTTTTTGGCCTTATGACTCATTGGTCTTTTTGACAATGAGAGCGCACAAGAAAGCCGAGGCCAGAAGCGATGGCAAAGCCGAGAACACTTTTGGAGGCCCGCCCGGCCCCAGCAAGCCGGACCCGTCTGCGCGAGGGGCTTCTGCTCGACCTGAAGGAAGCGGAACTCACCCAGTGTACTTTATATGATCTGGATGACGGCCTTGTTGGTATTGTGCTGCCCGAAGCCAATACCCCTGTTCCGAACACGCTTTTTGTTCAAGACCCCAAAAGCAAGGTTCAAACGCTCGCGCAGATCAAATGGCGCATGGGACCTCATCTGGGGGCTGCCTACATCGACGATCCTATCTTGTTGGCTGGTGCGAAAAAATTCGGGCCCGACCTCAGCCAAATCCCAAGTATTATCTGAGCATTGCGGATTTAGCAGGTTGTCAGCAGCATAGCTGACACATGAAACTGCTCCCGGCGAGCACAATTGACGTCGACATGCCGGCGTTTGCCAGTGATGGACAGATTTTTCCGGCAGAACCAGCCCCAAGTAAGCTCCAGCAGCTACCTAACTGACAATTAATTCAATGTAATTTTTGTCAGCAAGAGGTGCGCATCAAGATGGTCGAACACGCGCTGGGAGACAAACCCATTCCCGCGAACCGGACGCGGATGAGAGCGGGACGTTTCACTGACCTTCGCGGCACACTCATCACCGAAGCAACGCTCTTTGATTTGCAAAATGGCGACCTGGGGTCCGTGATCCCGGATGAGGACATGACACTGCCGGACCTCTTTCTGGTTTGGGACACCCGGGAGGTCACGGTTACAACGGTTAAAATCTACTGGCGCCAAGGCAACTACTTGGGCCTCAGTTATGCTGAAACGCCGCGCCCCCTCCATCTTGCAACGGACTCTCTGTCTGATCCCGGTGAGCAGGAAATGGAAAGCCCCGCAGCAGAAGCTGTCTGACACCGCCATTTGCGCCAATCTGCAGCGGGACGTGGTCTTTATTCTGCGGCTTCCGCAGGACTGTATCCAAGCTGATCGTTCAACTTCCCGATCAGGCCCACAGCCGCCTCGGCAATTACCGTTCCGGGCGGGAAGATGGCAGCCGCGCCCGACCTGTACAGCTCATCATAGTCCTGTGGCGGAACGACCCCGCCAACCACAATCATGATGTCTTCACGCCCCTCTTCGGCCAAGGCCGCTTTCAGCGCCGGGACTAAGGTCAGGTGCCCGGCAGCCAAAGACGACACGCCAACCACGTGCACGTCGTTCTCCACCGCCTGCCGCGCAGCTTCTTCTGGGGTCTGGAACAACGGACCAATGTCCACGTCAAAGCCGAGATCGGCAAAGGCGGACGCGATCACCTTCTGGCCGCGGTCATGGCCATCCTGACCCATCTTCGCAACCAGAAGACGCGGGCGCCGGCCGTCGTTGTCTTCAAAGGCTTCAACGAGTTTTTGAACCTTTTCGATGGTGCCGGACATTGCGCCAGCCTCCCGCTTGTAAACGCCGGAAATCGATTTGATTTCTGCTTTGTGGCGGTCGAAGACCTTTTCCATCGCGAACGAAATTTCGCCGACGGTCGCCATGGCCCGCGCTGCCTTTACCGACAGATCCAGAAGGTTGCCCTCCCCGGTCTTTGCGCACTGTGTGAGTGCGTCGAGTGCGGCTTGGGTCTCGGGCTCGTTGCGCTCTTCGCGCAGGCGTTTCAGCTTGTCGATCTGGGCTGCCCGCACGGTTGCGTTATCGACTTTCAGAACGTCGATGGCTTGTTCACTGTCCGGCTTGAACTTGTTCACTCCGACAACCGTTTGCGCGCCGCTGTCGATCCGGGCCTGGGTTTTTGCCGCCGCCTCTTCGATCCGGAGCTTCGGAATGCCCTTCTCAATAGCCTTGGCCATACCGCCAAGGTCTTCGACCTCGCGAATGTGGGCCATGGCCTTTTCGGCGAGATCCGCAGTCAGTTTCTCGACATAGAAGGAACCGCCCCAAGGGTCGATGACCTTGGTTGTTCCGCTTTCCTGCTGCAGGAAAAGCTGGGTGTTGCGGGCAATTCGGGCAGAAAAATCGGTAGGCAATGCCAGTGCTTCATCAAGCGCATTCGTGTGTAGGGATTGGGTATGGCCCTGCGTTGCCGCCATGGCTTCAACGCAAGTGCGGATCACGTTGTTGAACACATCCTGCGCAGTCAGCGACCATCCCGAAGTCTGCGAATGCGTGCGCAGCGACAAGGATTTCGGATTTTTGGGCTGGAAATTCTCCTCCATCAGGACGGCCCATATCAACCGGGCAGCGCGCAGCTTGGCGACTTCCATGAAGAAGTTCATGCCGATCGCCCAGAAGAAGGAAAGGCGCGGTGCGAACTGGTCAATATCCATGCCGGCGGCCACACCGGCGCGGGCATATTCAATGCCGTCCGCAATCGTATAAGCAAGCTCCAGATCCGCCGTCGCGCCCGCTTCCTGCATGTGGTAGCCGGAAATCGAAATGGAGTTGAACCGCGGCATGTTCTGCGAGGTGTAGGCGAAGATGTCGGAGATGATCTTCATCGACGACTTCGGAGGATAGATATATGTATTGCGGACCATGAACTCCTTCAGAATGTCATTCTGAATGGTTCCGGAAAGATCCTTCTGATCAACGCCCTGCTCCTCGGCCGCCACAATGTAAAGCGCCAGCACCGGCAAAACGGCACCGTTCATGGTCATGGACACACTCATCTTGTCCAGCGGAATGCCGGAGAAAAGCGTGCGCATGTCATAGATCGAATCGATCGCAACACCGGCCATGCCGACATCACCCGAGACACGCGGATGATCGCTATCATAGCCCCGGTGCGTGGCGAGGTCGAAGGCGACAGACAAGCCCTTTTGCCCAGCAGCAAGGTTCCGCCGGTAAAACGCATTTGAATCCTCAGCCGTCGAAAACCCGGCATATTGGCGTACAGTCCAGGGCTGCTGGACATACATGGTTGGATAGGGCCCCCGCATGAACGGTGGTAGACCGGGCCAGGTGCCGGTGTGTTTCAGATCGGCAACGTCATCCGCTGTATAGACAGGGGCAACGTCAATCCCCTCAGGCGTCGTCCAGGGTGCCTGATCCACTTTACCTGCGGCACCGAGGGCGTCCTGAAAGGGGACCTTGGAGAAATTTGGAACCTTGCTCATGCGTGGTCCTCCAGATCTGCTGCACCTTGCGCGATTTCAACCCCCAACCGGGCATGCGTCTCCCGCAGCAGCGCAAGTATATCACAGCCGGCAAACACAAAGGTCCCAATACCGGCGGCTTTATAAGCTGCCTCTTGCGCGCCCGGCTTGCCCGCCAGGTAGATATGCTCGGCGCCAGCATCCAACAGGGCCTTGGCAGCCTCTTCCGCCTGGCCCTCATAAACAGGATCGGACGAGACGATACAGGCAATGCGTGCGCCGCTGTTTTTGAATGCCTCAATCATGTCGCCAAGTGAGCTGTAAACAGCCGCCTCACTTGCCTTAATACCGCCGGCGGCAAACGCATTGGCGATCCAGGTCGCCCGGGCCGTGAACTGTGCCAAGGAACCAAGGCTTGCAAGAAAGAGAGCGGGCGCCCGGCCCGTCACGCTTTCACGGTCATCCGCCGCATCCCGCAAGGCCTCAAAAGGTTCGGCGTAGCGCCATCCGGTTCCGGCAGGCGTTGCGGTGGAAAGAACTGCCACCGGTTTCTCACCGAGATTTGGAAACTCGCTGACACCCGTCACCGGCCGCTTGCGGCGCGCAATGTCGGTTGCCGTTTTGGTCCGCGTTTCCGCGATTTTTTCATCGATCAGGCCAGCCTTACGAGCCTCGAGCAGCCCCCCAGAGGCTTCAATGGCCTGGAAAAACGCCCAAGCGGACTCACACAACTGATCTGTTCGTGCTTCTATCGCACCAGCCCCTGTGGATGGGTCCATCACCTTGGCAAGACTGCTTTCTTCCAGCAGCATCGACTGCGTGTTGCGTGCAAGACGGCGGGCAAACCCATCCGGCAAGCCGATTGCCTGGGTGTGTGGCAGCACACAGACACCGTCAGCACCGCCAATACCAGCTGCAAAAGAAGCAACCGTATTGCGCAAGAGGTTCACCCACGGGTCCCGGCGGGTCAGCATGCGCTGTGATGTCACCATATGAAGATCGGCAGGGTCTTGCGGCAAACCAGCACCTGCCAGAACCGACGCCCACAGTTTGCGGACTGCGCGGGCCTTGGAAATGGTGCCAAACTGGTCTGCATCGGCAGCAAGGCTAAGTGATATACGGCCAGCCCAGGTTTCAGGCGCCAAGCCAGCCTTTTCCAGCATCCGCAAGTGCGCAACGCCGGAGGCCAAAACAAGTGCAAGCTCCTGCGCCTCGCTGGCGCCGGAATTGTGCCAAAAGGTACCGTCGGCTGTTAGCAACCGCGCCTGAGGACCGATCGCTTCGCACAAGCTGGCCAAAACCTGAGGCATCGTTTCCAGTGTACCCGGGTCATCGCCTTGATTGGGATCATAAGCAGCGGTCACAGTGACCGACGCCGGATCAAGCCCTGCGGTTTCGATGTATTTAAAGAACTGCGAAACCGTATGATGGGTGTTTTTGTCGGAGTTAATGCGCGTTTCGATCAGGTCCGGCTGAACATCCTTGTAAAGGATTGCCCAGTCGGAGGCGCTTTCTAACCGAATGCCGTACCCGGACGCTTCATCTTCGCCGTCTATGACCAGGTCGAGAGCACTGGCTCCTCCGGTCAGATCTTCTAAGATCTGAAGATTGGCGGCTTCCGGGTCCGGCAAATCGATGCGCTGTACGATATGCCAGCCGCCGTGATGCTGACGAAGTGACCGGGCCACCGCGTCGGCACGGCCGGAATAAAGCGGAGCGATCTCAAGACCGTCATCTGTTCGTGTGTAAAGCCGGTCCCGCGCAGCACCTTTAAGTGCAGCGTCAACTGCGGCCCACCAATCCTCATCTTTGGCAGTGTAGAATGTGTCGGGTCCGGTAAAGCTCAACGGCATGGCGATAGTCTCCCTTGCGCATTGTTTTAGTCCGGCCGCTCCGGCCAAAGCAACTTAGCAGATGGAGTAAAGGGCGTCGTAGCGAGTTGGCTGGCCTGCGCGCAGGAACGGCGCCTTCCCGGCAAATGCTCCGATTTGGACCGCCCTACTCGCCTCATGAGCGAACAAAGGGCAGTAATCGTAATTATTACCAATATTCTCAGGGCTTAAGGCGACTGTCGCTCTAAGTGGTCCTTTTGATTTCTTACGGAATTATACGGCTATTTGCCAACATTCTGGCACATTGAGCAAACTTTGCCAGTTTTCCCTATTGGTACCTTCATCAATTGTATTGTAGCTTTATGGAGCTGACGCATGGGAATTTCTACCCTCATAAGAAGTGCGCGGCAATCGGTGTGGGATTGGTTCCAAATTACCAAGACCAACAGCGGATTTAACCCATCAGCGCGGGCTGAAGACCTAACAGTCTGAAGTCTTCGCAAAAATGCGGCGTTTAAGCTGCAAAGGATGTGCACAATGCTTGATCAGACCGAATTGAAGAATAAGCTCAGAGCAATCTCGGAAGCCAATGCCGCCCATCACGTTCTGGATATTTTAGAATCAAACCTTCGGCGGATGGGGGCCACACATATCCTTATCACTGGGTTGCCGATGCCCAATCGCCCCATCGACAACCTTGTTCAGCGGTTCCGCTGGCCCGACCAGCGCAACGATGGCATCGAGAGCACGTCTCTATCGGCCAATGACAGCGCACTTATGCTGGGCCTCGGCTCCAACCGCGCCAGGGTCTGGACAATCACGGCAGGTGACATGGAGCACTCCGACCTGTTGGCATCCGCTGGCGAGGGGAGCCAGATTGTGGTGGTGCCGGTGACCGAACTGTATCCCTTCCAGGCATTCGTATTTGCAAGCGGACCAGCGCTTCAGGTCAACAAGTACGACCTTTCCAACCTGGAATCTTTGGCGGCAGCAGCATTCTCCCGCCTGCGCGATCTCGGAGTTGTATCAGGCCAGCGTCCAGGCGCTCTGTCGACGCGCGAGCGCCGAGTGCTTGAATTGACCGCCTACGGTAAGACGGCCGGTGAAATTGCGGACGTGCTGGATATCTCGCAACGGACTGTCCATGCACATTTGCAAAATGCCAGTGTTAAGCTGAACGCTTCCAACAAAACCCACACCGTCGTGGAGGCTCTCCGTTACGGTCAAATTAGCGTGTAACGCTGGCAGAAGAGTATTTTCCCGATCCGGGGAATTATTTAGGCGCGCTCGCAAGCGCGCCTTTTTTTAATCGAAGGCCAAATCAATAGGTCATCATCGGAGGAAGCTCTTTGGCTTGATCCACCCACTTTGTGACCTGAGTTTCGCTGGGAACCTGGCGAACAAGTTTCTTTTCCTCGTTCACTTCCTTCATCTTTTCCGCAAGGTTTGAAGCATTCCTGTGCTTCAGCTCCTTGACCGTATCCACGCCAGCCGCCTCAAGAAGCTCCGAATACTCTTCCCCCACACCACTGATGCGCATCAAGTCCGCCATGTTGGCCCATTTCAGAATGCGCTTTCCATCAATACCGGTTTTTTCTTCAAGGGCTTTGCGCCCCTTCGGATCCTTTGCCTGCTCAAGATACGCCTCAGTCGTCTTAATGCCGATTTCGCCAAGTTTCTCAGCGTAAGCTGGACCAATTCCCTCGATCTCATCAATAGCGTAAGACATGCGCAGCGAACTCCCGTATTGTCCGGAACCCAAACCCTGGGGCACTCAGATGATCTGGCTCAGGCCCGGAATCTGTGAAACAACATCATCAACAACTTCGTCCCCCGCTTTTTCCTTAGCATAGGAAATCAGTTCTTTGACCACACTTTGAATTTCGCCCATGTCCAACCCAACACCCTTGAGTTCATTCAAGGTTGCCATGGCCCCCATCATGCCGCCCATCATGTTTCCAAGACCGCCCAGAAGACCGCCGCCGGACTTTGCCTGCTCGCGGGCCTCCACGAGGGCCTGCGCGCCCGGCAGAGCGTCGAAAATCTGCTGCATCTTTTCTTCACCACCCTCCTTTTTGAGAAACTCCAGGATGATGGCGATGGCCTGTTCAGCGGTATCGGCGGCAATATCGGCTTTCGCTGAAATCCGGTTTGTCAATTCTTCCATTGTGAACTCCAAATGAGGAAGCCGGCAGCAGCCAGCGCAATCAGACTGGCCATTTCATATGCGGCTGCCGCCGATCCGTCGATGGTCTATTTGGCCAAGGCGCGCATTTTCGGCAGGGCTGCGTTAAGCTGCGGCCCGGACATGGGATTCGGGGGATGAAGTGACGGCAGATAACAGCATTTTTATCGGCAAAAGCGGAAAAGACGAAAGTCTGATGCTGAAGCTGGCGAACAGGCATGGACTGATTGCCGGGGCCACCGGAACGGGAAAGACGGTCTCCCTTCAAATCCTTGCGGAGGGCTTCTCGAAAGCGGGTGTCCCGGTGTTTTGTGCCGATATCAAGGGGGACCTGTCCGGTCTGGGGGCTGCCGGATCGCATAAGGATTTTCTTGAAGAAAGAGCGAAAGAAGTCGGGATCTCGAAAACATATGAGTATGAAGCATTCCCGATAGCGTTCTGGGATCTTCTCGGAGAGCAAGGACATCCGATCAGAACGACCCTGTCCGAAATAGGCCCCCTTCTCCTCGCCCGTCTGCTTGAGCTTAACGACACCCAAGAGGGTGTTTTGAACGTCCTTTTTGAGCTCGCGGATGACGAAGGCTTGCTGCTGCTCGATTTCAAGGACCTCAGGGCCATGCTGAGCCATGTCGCGGAACGGTCTTCGGAGCTGTCGACGGTCTATGGAAATGTCTCCAAGGCCTCCATTGGCGCCATACAAAGACGTCTTCTCGTTCTTGAAAGACAGGGCGGTGAGCAGTTCTTCGGCGAACCAGCGCTCGATATCCGCGATTTTATGCGCACGGCTCCGGACGGCCGCGGTATGGTCAATATTCTGGCTGCCGACAAGCTCATGACCTCGCCGCGGCTATACGCGGTGTTTCTGCTATGGCTTCTGTCAGAGCTGTTCGAAGAATTGCCGGAAGTGGGGGACCCCGACAAACCCAAGCTGGTGTTCTTCTTCGATGAAGCACATCTTTTGTTTTCCGATGCCCCCAAAGCCCTGGTCGAAAAGATCGAGCAGGTCGTCCGGTTGATCCGGTCGAAGGGTGTCGGCGTTTACTTCGTCACACAAAACCCTCTGGACGTCCCCGAAACGGTCCTGTCCCAGCTTGGCAACCGCATCCAGCACGCGCTCAGAGCCTTTACCCCAAGAGACCAGAAGGCTGTCAGGGCCGCTGCCGAGACGTTCAGGCCAAATCCGGATCTCGACACGGAGCGAACGATCACGGAACTTGGAGTGGGCGAAGCGCTGGTCTCGACGCTGGAGGGCAAGGGCATTCCTTCGGTTGTCCAGCGCACCTTGATCCGCCCGCCCTGTTCGCGGCTTGGCCCCATCAACCAGTCCGAACGGCGCAGCATTATCCAGTCGAGTGCGATTTTTGGAACTTATGAACGCGCCAAGGACAGGACATCTGCCTATGAAATCCTGATGAACCGGGCTGCCGAAACCCAGAGGCTCGAGCAAAAACACCGGGACAAGGAAGACCGATACGCAGACAAGCACGGGGAGCCAAGGAAGGGCCGCTCCGGTTTCCAGCTTCCGGATTTTGGACGGGACGACCGGTCCCGCCGGGACAGCCGCGAACGCCGGTCCCGGCGCCGCAGCCAAAGGGACACGGTCTTGGAAGCTGGCTTGAAATCGGCCGCCAGAAGTCTTGGAACCTCTCTTGGACGGGCACTTGTCCGCGGGCTGATGGGATCTTTGAAGCGCGGAAACTAGGGTCAGGCCCTATTAAGTTAGGTGAAATGGTAGAGATGAATTTGTTCGGATACGAGGAGCAAAGCTGCAGAAAACCTTCTGGTTTTCGAAGTTTTGCAACACTGTTGCCGGGCAAATTCACTCTATCGCGAAGGGACGCAAAAACGACTTTGATCTGCTGCGTCAAACCGCTCAGACGGGCAACCAGCCCGCCTTGCGCGTTCTTCCTTGCTGCTCTTGGCCGTTTATTGCGCCATTTCATCAAATTTAATAGGTCCTGACCCTAGAGCCTCTCCCGGTTTCAAATGACGAGCAATGCTTCCGCGCTAGGAAAAGTCCCGAAGGAAATCCAAATTTGAAGACCACACGAGATCAGCTGGCAGGACTTCCGGCGGCATTCAGTTTGAGGTGACTGGCGGCGCAATGACCGACACCCCGGCTTTGAACATTGAAAAACGCGCGCTGAACGCCGGAAAATGGGCCAATCTGGTGATGGCTGTTGCCGGCTTCCTGACGGCCTGGCTGTCACGTTCGGATGCCATGCTGGTAGACGGTCTATATTCGGCCGTGAATTTTATTTCGGCGATCGCCGCAGCCCGGATCGGTGCGCGTGTCGGATTGCCTCCAACCCGCAGCCGGCCTTGGGGGCATGACTTTGACGAGGTGCTGTATGTCACCTTCCGCAGTCTGATCCTGATCGGCGTTCTGATCTTCGCCGCCATCATTGCGGGCAGCAAGATCTGGACATTTGCGGCCGGCGGCGAAGTGCCGGAACTGGTTTTCGGCCCGATTGCTGTCTATGCAGTCACTATTATCATCATTTGTCTGGCGCTGGCCTTCAACTACCATCGCGCCTACCGCAAATCAGGCAAGCGAAGCGCCGTTTTGAAAATGGAAGCGCGCGCCGCCCTGATTGATGGCGCCTTGAGCCTGGGGTCAGGTGCCGCGCTCCTGTCGCTCCCCTTTCTGACCGGCACGCCGCTCGGGCCATTTGTTCCCATCGGCGACGCTGTGATTGTTCTGGTCCTGATTCTCGCCATCATCTGGCAGCCGCTGGGATCGTTCCGCAGCACGCTTGCCGATCTTGCGGGCGTCAGCGCCCCTGGCACAACGGTCGGAAAAGCTTCGCGGATCGCACGCAAACTTGCGAAGGAAAACGGGTACAAGTTTCATCGCGCAGCCGTGCTTCAGGCCGGCCGCATGCATTTCGCGGCAGTTTACATTAATCCCCAAAAGCCCGTCACAGCCGCTGAGATGGACCGGTTTCAAGACCTTTTGTCCGCCCGCCTCGAAGATGTAATCGGGCCGACCCGGGTTGAAGTGATGATTACCGCAAGAGACGCGCTGGCGCCCCCCGCTGCCACCGAAACAAACACCGGCGTTTCATAGAACCTGCAAAAACACTGGCCTTTCGGCATGTCTTGCGAATTGGTTCCAGCCCACCGATGGCAAATTGAACCAAAACAAATTGCACTCAACTGAATCTTGTGGCCTTTTAAGCGCTTCTGACGGGAAGCGGCTGCACCCTCCCGACCACCCCAATCACGTTTCAAGGATCCGTTATGAGTTCCATCGAAAAGGTCTTGTCACGCATTGATTCCAATCTCGATGACAGCCTGGGCCGGTTGTTTGACCTATTGAAAATCAAGAGCATCTCAACCGATCCGGCATTCAAGGCACCCTGCCGGGAGGCCGCCGAGTGGCTGGCGAAAGAACTGACGGCAATCGGCATCGAAGCCAGTGTCCGAGACACATCCGGGCACCCAATGGTTGTCGGTCATCGCAAGTCCGGAAAGCCCGGACCTCATGTTCTCTTCTATGGCCACTATGACGTACAGCCGGTCGACCCACTGGAACTTTGGCACCAGGATCCATTCGAGCCGAGCCTGAAGACCAAGGAAGACGGCACCAAGATCATCGTTGCGCGCGGAGCTGCGGACGACAAAGGCCAGCTCATGACCTTTGTAGAGGCGGCCCGGGCCTTCATCGAAGAAACCGGCGACCTTCCAATCGATGTCTCCATCCTGTTTGAGGGCGAGGAAGAATCCGGTTCCCCGTCCCTTCACCCATTCCTGGAAGCCAACAAGGAAGAGCTCTCCTGCGACTTGGCCCTCGTGTGTGACACCGGCATGTGGGATCCGGAAACGCCTGCGATATCCGTCATGCTGCGCGGCATGGTCGGCGATGAAATCATCGTAAAGGCAGCGAGCCGGGACCTTCACTCCGGATCCTATGGCGGATCCGCACAGAACCCGAACCACATCGTTGCCTCGATCATCGCTGGCCTTCATGACGAGAACGGCAAGATCACCCTGCCCGGCTTCTATGACGGTGTGATCGAGGTTCCGGAAGACGTTATGGCCATGTGGAATACGCTTGGCTTTTCCGTCGAGGAGTTTCTTGGCGAAGTCGGATTGAAGTATCCGCGCGGCGAAAACGACCGGACCCCGCTTGAGCATCTTTGGACGCGCCCGACCGTGGAAGTGAACGGCATGTGGGGCGGCTATCAGGGCGCTGGCAGCAAAACCGTCATTCCGGCAGAAGCCCATGCGAAGTTCACCTTCCGCCTTGTTGGAGATCAGGATCCGGACAAGATCCAGGAGGCTTTCCGGAACTATGTAAAATCGAAGATCCCTGAAGATTGCTCGGTTGAATTCATCGCAAAGGAGGGCAGTCCTGCCCTGCGTCTGGACTTTGCAATGCCCGTTCTAGAGAAGGGCAAAACAGCGCTGAAAGCCGAATGGGGCAAGGATGCTGCGCTGGTCGGCATGGGCGGATCGATCCCGATTGTCGGAGACTTCAAGCGGATGCTTGGAATGGATTCCATGATGATCGGGTTTGGGCTTGAAGACGACCAAATCCACTCCCCCAACGAAAAGTACAACCTGACCAGTTTTCACAAAGGCATCCGCTCGTGGGCGCGTGTACTGGATGAATTGGCGAAATAGAACGCCCCAGGCCCGGACTGCATAACCGCAAACCGGGCCGACCATTCATCGGGTCTTTTACGGAGAAGTTCATGAAATCCGTCTGTGTGTTTTGTGGCTCCAGTTTCGGAACCAAGCCTCATTATGAAGCCGCCGCCCGGGAGACCGGTGCAAGAATTGCGTCCGCTGGCTACCGGCTCGTCTATGGCGGCGCCAATGTCGGCCTGATGGGGGCGGTCGCGGACAGCGCGCTGGCGGCAGGCGGAGAGGTTATCGGTGTCCTCCCGAAAGCCCTTGAGGAAAAAGAAATTGCACATACCGGTTTGACCGAGCTCCATCTCGTTGGCTCCATGCACGAGCGCAAAGCAATGATGGCGGACTTGTCGGACGCTTTCATTGCACTTCCCGGAGGTGTTGGAACACTCGAGGAAATCTTTGAAATATGGACATGGGGGCAACTCGGGTATCATCAAAAACCGTGCGGCTTTCTGAACATCACCGGGTACTACGATCAGCTTATCGCCTTTCTGGACACACAGACATCGGAAGGGTTCACAAAACCGGAGATGCGGGCAATGGCGCAGATCGCCGGAACACCGGAAGAGCTGCTCGAAAAGTTCATCGCGTATACGCCGCCTTCAACACCCAAATGGATCAAGAAGAACGAGACGTGAGTCCCGTGAGCTTAATGACAAAGCTCCAGACAACCGCGGTCATCCCGGTCAAGCGCAGCACGAACCGGGATCGAAGAGCCACAAAACTAAAAATGATGTGATAATTACACTAGTCTTCCGAGGTCCACCGATCCCGGATCGCAGCGATGCTGCGTCCGGGAAGACGAACGGAGAGTTTGTCAGCAGTCTGACGAGACGTGAGTCCCGTATGTGCTGCAAACCCAGCACGCCGCTGCGGAAGGGGTTCACACCTGTTCACAAGCTCTGTGCACACCCTTTGCAGGGGCATCGATAATTGGTAAATCAACCGAGCAACATGCCGTTGAGCATGCCCGGAAATCATCAATAATGTGTCGTACATGCGTTTGAAATATTTGGCGTTTTCTCTTCTGACGGCGGCAATCGCCTCTGCCTGTTCACCAAGTGCTGATCTTGAGCGGAGTCCGGCCTCTGCGCAGCTTGCGCGAACCTCCAACGTCACTCTGGTCCACATCACCGAAGATCAGGTCGGCGGCATTACCAACGACACCCAATACGGTCAGAAGGCCATCGAATCCGCCTTGCCCGGCTTCACCACAGAGGGCATTCAGACCGCGGTTGAAGACAATACTGAATGGGCGCTCGCAGCCTTCAACACAGACGGCTTTCAGGTCCTGCAGGTCTTCAAGGGAAATGATGGAAAAGTACGGACGGTCCACGGGGTCACGCACCATCTCCAAGGACCGAATGGCGAGCGGATCGGCATGACATTTGCCGAAATAGGTTCAGCCCGGGCCAATTGCCGGGTGGGCCGGAACTTGTGGCGCGGTATGGCGATTTGCCAGTCCCAAGGGCATCCGAATGTGGAACTTGTGTACGCCATTCCCGGTTACCAGGGCCCGTTTGATCGCTTGCCGGTCGCGCAGGAACTCTTCGATGCGGAATTGCAGCGTATCCTCTGGACACCGAAATCCTGACGAAGCCGCTGCACCGTCCCCTTAAATCTGGGCCGGTGCACGCACGTCGACGGATCCGACCGGCCGCCAGATATTGCGCTGGTTGAACTTTGCTTCGGCAAAATCGGCCAGTGACATGAAAAGGGGCATTTCACGCCCTTTCACAAAGGGCAGCGATTTCACATCCAGACCGGTCCAAGGCAGGAACGGATTCCGGCGCATATGCCAGTGAATTTCAGAACGGACGGTTGGTTTTGCTGAAGGGGTCCGCCCGTGAAAGGCGAAGGTGTCGGCCACGATCAACGTATTTTCCGGAACGGCCATCTTCACCGGTTGCGGCAGACCAAGACCGGACAATTCCTCTCTTCTTATCCGGAATGAGCCGCTGGCATGGTGCGAGCGCGGGTCACTCGCGGCAGTCAGAGAGCATTCATATTCCCAGTTCAAGCGCTCGGGCGTCAGCTTGTGTGACCCGGGCACAAAGAAAAACGGTCCATCCTCCTCGCCAACATCCTGCAAGAAGAGCCATGCCTTGGATGTGGCATGAAACGTGTCTGCATGGGCATCCGACTGGGGATCTTTTTTCTGAATTTTCTGGGGTTCTGCGAGAACCGTTTGAATGAAGCTGACTGGGTTCCCCCCTCTGGAGGACGCATACCGGATCATGGCGAGAGCCCCCGGATCTTGGACGGCCTGTTGAAGCGCGGCGTTCTGCTTGAGCACGGCGGGCGGCAGGAGCGTCATACGGGTGACTGTCTGGCCCTGGCGCATTTCCCGTGTTTCAAACGGCTGGCCGAACACCTCGTCTTTCAGCTGGCCATAAACCGCATCCGGAAGAAAATTCTTTATCAGAAAGTATCCGTTTTCATCAAAGAAGGCCTTGTCGGCCGGATCAAGATAACGGCCCAGCTGCTGGCGCCGCCAAGCGGCCATGGCCGCCGCTGTTTTGACCCGGTGTTTGTGAAGCCCCCATGTATTCAGTGTCTTGCTGCCAAGAATCGGATTTTTGCGCGGTGACTTGTCGGTTCCGGCGAGGCCGAGAACCCACAGAGGCGCTTTGAGATAGGAAACGGGAGACATAAACAATCCAGAACAGCTGATTTAATACCTGAACTCTGGCCCGATCTTATCCGGTTTGCCGGTGCAACTAAAGCGGCATTCGGGCGCAACTCCCCTTGTCTAAACGTTGACCGTGACCTTTGCCGAATCCTGAAGTAAGCCTGTCGGTATGACCACGCCGAAACCACGCCATGACCCCGTCCAACTCTATACTGATCTGACGACGGGAAACCGGGCGGCCCTTGCCCGCGCCATAACGCTGGTGGAATCCAAAAAGCCTGAGCACCGGGCCCTGGCCCGCAGCCTTGTCCAGGAGGTTTTGCCCCTCACCGGTCAGGCGATTCGTATCGGGATCACCGGCGTTCCCGGGGTGGGAAAGTCGACCACCATCGACACTTTGGGATCGAACCTGACAGCCGCTGGCCACAAGGTGGCGGTGTTGGCGGTGGATCCATCATCCACCCGCACGGGCGGCTCCATACTGGGCGACAAGACGCGGATGGCACGTCTTGCCATCGACAAGAATGCCTTCATCCGTCCCTCCCCATCTGCCGGCACACTTGGCGGCGTTGCGGCCAAGACACGGGAAACCATGCTTCTGTGCGAGGCGGCCGGGTTCGATGTGATCCTGGTTGAGACCGTAGGAATCGGCCAATCCGAGACGACCGTTGCTGACATGGTCGATTTTTTCCTTGTGCTCATGCTGCCCGGCGCTGGCGATGAATTGCAGGGCATCAAGAAAGGTGTGCTGGAGATCGCCGACATGATCGCCGTGAATAAGGCCGATGGCGACGGCGCCGTCCGGGCCCGCTCTGCAGCATCCGATTATCGCGCCGCTCTTCATATCCTCGCGCCCAAAAGCCCAACGTGGTCGCCGCCGGTCATCACCGTGTCTGGACTTGCCAATGAAGGACTCGATACCCTTTGGCAACAGGTGGACACCTACCGGTCACGCATGGAGGCAACGGGCGAATGGCAGGAAAAACGCAGCAGCCAGCAAGTTGCCTGGATGTGGGACTTGCTGCAGCAAAGGCTCATGCACGAACTCAAGAACAGTTCTGCGACCGCCGACAGGCTAAAAACATTGGAAAGCAGTGTCCGTAACGGCTCAACGGCCGTCTCCGTGGCTGTAGATGAACTGACCACCTTGATGGGGTTGAATGGATGACCGGACAACGCGCTGAAAAGACAGTTCTGGTCACCGGGTTCGGCCCTTTTCCCGGAGCACCTGTCAACCCGACGCAGCTGCTTATGAAACGGCTTCCGAAACGCCTTGGTGTGCATCAGCATGGCGTTGCCTATCACTTTGACGTTTTGCCAACGACCTGGGAGGCCCGCTCAAGGGTGACGGATACGCTGCGCCGTGAAGTCCGGCCCGATGCTATTGTTCATTTCGGCGTCGATGGCACACGCAAAAGCATCAACATTGAAAACCGTGCGGTCAACAAGGCCATTCAGGTCAGGCTAGACAGTTCAGGCCAAGGGCCTGGATATCCGGAACTCGACCCCAGCGGCGAACGTTCACGCACCGCGACCTTACCAGCCAGACATCTGGTAACCGCGGCCCGTCAGTCAGGTGCGGCAACCAATGTATCGCAGAACGCGGGGACCTATCTTTGCAACGCCACACTGTGGGACTCCATCGGCTCCGGAATTCCGAGCATTTTCGTCCATGTCCCTCCGCTGCCCCGGACGAAACAAGATCCGCGCCCGTCGCTTGCCATGGTTGAAAACGCTGCGGTTAGTCTGCTGCGGGAGCTGGCGCGCAGTTTGCGGTAATACCGGCAATCAGATTGTCGGCCTGTGCGACACAATCCCGCGCCATCCGGCCCGCGAGCCCAGCGCGGCCCAAGACCCGCATGCCGAAATACAGCGCAAGCAGAGCCCGCGCTGTTTCTCCGGCGCGAGCGCTCTCACAATCTGATTGGGGCAGGTCATCCTCCAGGGCCTTTTGAAAGGCCGCCTCCAGCCGATAGGCCATTGCCTGCAGCCGGTGTTCGATCTCCCCGCCCTGCGCGGCCTTGCCTGCCATGGCGTTACACAAAAAGCAGCCAAGCCGGTCGCCGTCTGCCTCGGCCATGTCAGCGATTTTAGTCAAAAGGCTGAGGATCCGGTCACGGCCGGAACCATTTTCGGGGTTGCCCAGAAAGGCTACTGTCGAAGACACAACCTGCCGGTCATAGCGGTCCAGCGTTGCAAAATAGACTGCCTTTTTGTCTTTGAACGCCTTATAGAACGATCCCCTCGTTATCCTCATCGCCTTCAGGAGCCGGGCAAGAGACGCTTCTTCATAACCGAGATCCCAGAACAGGCCCATGGCCCGGTCCAGTGCTGCTTCGGTTTCGAATTCTCTTGGTCTTGCCATCGGCGCGATCAGTCTCCTCTGTCTTCCGACCAAACATCGGCACCTTTCCGGCGGTTTGCAACCATGATGAGGAGCAGAGGCTGCATTCCCATTCATGCTGAGAGTGCATGGTCTCACGATCTCACAAACCACTCACCGCTTCGTGCTTTGCAGATGATCAACCGGGTACCCACTTCTGGGACAGCCGGACAGGGCATATTTTTTTGGCAAATTCGGAACCATTTGGTTCCTTATTTTCCAAACGACAACTCTTGCCGGTTACCCAGTCTTTCTTTGGAGTTCAAAAAAACATGTTTGCTAATCTGATCCGCGGCACTGTTGCTGCAGCTGTTGTTGCCGGCACGCTCGTATCCAGCGCCTTCGCTGCAGGTGTTGATGTCAACGCAACAGTCACGGGCCTTGCCCTGCGCGGCGTTGATCCGGTATCCTATTTCACCAACGGCGCACCGGAGGACGGGGATTTTTCCATCACATCAGTCCACAATGGTGCAACCTACCGGTTCACCTCAGAGGATAACAAAGATCTTTTTGAGCAGAACCCGGAAAAATATCTGCCGCAATATGGCGGGTTTTGTGCATTTGGCACTGCAATGGGTGTGAAGGTCGATGGCGATCCGGATCTTTGGAAAATCGTGGACGGCAAGCTCTACCTGAACCTTTCTGAAAGCATCCAGGAGCGTTGGAAAAAGGACACGGCAGGGTTCATTGCTAAGGGTGATGACCAGTGGACTGAAATCGAAAACGTCGATCCGTCGGAGCTGTAAGATACTACACGAAACCTTGCGACAGGCGGAGATGGCTTCATCTCCGCCTTCCTTTATTTACCGTCGACGATCCGGCCAACTCGCCTTTTTCAGCTTAGCCATGACGCCGTGCGGCTCAGTTCGTCGGCATGCTCATGACGAAAGTGCCGGAGCGCCATGAACAGGTCTTTTGCGTGGGCTCGGTCGCCGCGATCAAGAGCATCACGAATGTCGTCCTCGATCATGCGCACAATCTTGTCGGCCCCTTTCGGCTGATGCAGGAGATAGGCGCCCAGGGCCGCGGCTGCGATTTCGCTGATATGCTCATGTTCGGCAAGCGCAAGGATTTCTGCCTCCTCGAGGCCGGACATGCCGAAGCAGTCTTGAATGGTAATCATCGCTGGATCCTCCACCCATTACAGGCATAGACTATCAAAGTGCACCAAGTGCGTCAAAACTGCCATAGTCAACAAAACTCGGCACGCCGCTTGCTGTTGTGAACTCCGAAACAAGCCGATTTTCCGTTTTGGAGCAGTTCCGTGCCAAAAGACGCCAGAATTTGTCCTGAGCCCGCCCTGACCAGCAGACGGGCGTTTCTCGCTGGCACAGCTTTGTGCCTTTCCGGGACAGCTGCCATGGCTCAAATGAAGATTGCGGACTTGCGCGGCTCAATTGATTCCGCAGAACTGGGCCTGCTGCCCAATGCAGGCAGCGATCAGACCGCGCAATTTCAAAACGCGGTCAATCGCGCCGTTGAGCGTGGGCGCGCTCTGTTTTTGCCCGCCGGAACCTATCCCGTTGCCAATCTCAGGCTTCCCTCAGGCACATTGATCGTGGGTGTGCCGGGCCGGACCCGCCTTGTCTATGAGGGCGGCGGCGGCCAGCTGATCCGCGCGGAAGGTGTGAACAATATCGGCCTCAACGGTGTGACGTTTGACGGCGCGAACCGGTCCATCGGCGATTTTACCGAGGGGCTGCTCCACTTCATCGGCGTTCGCGATCTTGTCCTTGAAAACTGTGAGATCGCCGGCTCAGCCAAAAGCGGGCTTGTCCTTGACCGCTGCTCCGGCCGCGTGACGGAATGCCGTATTTCCGGCGCGGCAGAGACCGCCTTGTGGTCAAATGAGGCAACTGGCCTGTCGATTACCGGAAACACCGTCACGGACTGCGCAAATGGGGGCATCTGGATCTACCGCTGGCGGGAAGGCGAAGACGGTACAATCGTCTCTGGCAACCGGATCGAGCGGATCGGTGCGCGTTTCGGCGGAACGGGTCAATATGGCAACGGAATCAATGTATTTCGGGCAGACGGTGTCATTGTCTCCAACAACCGTGTTGCCGACTGTGCATTTTCCGCCATCCGCTCAAATGCCGGATCAAATGTCCAGATCATCGGCAATTCCTGTTTGAGATCCGGCGAGACCGCGATTTATTCGGAGTTCGGATTCCAGGGCGCCGTTATTTCCAACAACCTGGTCGATGGCGGAACGATTGGCATTTCCATCGCCAACTTCGTCGACGACGGCAGATTGGCCGTTTGTAACGGGAACCTCATTCGCAACATCAAGGACGAGGGTCCCTATCCCCCCGAAGTTGCCGGATTCGGAATTGGTATTGCGGCCGAGGCAGACACCAGCCTGACCGGCAACGTGATTGAAGGTGCTCCCAAATTCGGCCTCATGCTTGGATGGGGGCCCTACATGCGCAACATTGTCGCCTCGCAAAATGTCGTCCGCGATTGCGGGAACGGGATTGCTGTTTCTGTTGTGGACGGTACCGGCAGCGCCGTCATTTCAAACAATGTGGTGCAAGGCTCGAAACGGGGCGCCATTAACGGCTTCCGGTGGCTGGAAAAGGCAACGGACGAATTAAACGGCCAATCCGGCTATCCGAACCTTACCGTCACCGGCAACCAGGTCAGCGCTTGAGCATTGCGCACCGGCCAGCCTGTCACCCAAGACTGAAACGCAGCGACAGGCAGCTCAATCCGCCATCAACCTTGCGCGCTTCATGGGTTGGCACGACCTTTGTCGCGAACCCAGCGGATTTGATGGCCTCGAGCGTTTTGGGATAGCCCTCGGGTACCAGAACGACATCGTTCACTCGGATGACATTAGCCGCATAGTCTTCAACTTCCGGCACAATCACCACTTTGCGATCGCCGAAAAACCCGCTTTCTGCCATCACCTTCGTCGCAAGAATGACACCCTCTCCAAGGGTCGAACAGGCCGTCTTGAAATGAAGGACGCCCGCCGGTGTCTCGCACACCTCGGCCTTATACCCCCACTCCTTCAGGACGGCGGCAAAGGCCTCTGCCCCGGCCCTGTCTGTGCGCTCTGACAACCCGATGAGGATGACATCATCGAGCGTGAGAACATCACCGCCATCCACGTGGCCGCCTTCCGGCAAATCCACAACCGTGCTGAACCTTGCCTCAAGGGCAGCACGGATTTCGCGGCCCTCGCCTTCCCGGCTTTGGGTTCCCGGGCGCAGTTGAATTGCGCCTTCAGGCAAGCAAAAGGCAGGGTCCTCGACGAAGCAACTGTCCGGATAGGCCTCAAGGCTGGGAAGAACATCGACGGTCATCCCCGCCTCTTGCAATGCCTTGATGTAAAGCTCATGTTCGCGGCGGAACGCCGCCCCATCGGGATTGCCCGTGTCGACCGCCCGAAGTCCGTTGGCTACGCTGTCAGCCGGCGTGCGGGTGATGGCATGGGTGAAGCGATAAGAAAGACCGGAACGCGGTGCCATGAATGAGACTCCAATGAAAACTGTACGCGCCGACACAGACATTCGCCAGGCAACTTTGCAAGATGCAGGCGCTATCAAACAGTGTATTGAAGCTGCCTATGCACCAGTAAAACAACGCATTTCCGATTTACCGGACGTTTCTTCCGGCATCAAAGAGGACATAGCCCGGAACACTGTTTTGGTCGCATGCTCCGGCACCAGCATTCAAGGCTGTATCATTTGCGGGCTGGACGGGACAGCCAAAGGCCACATCATGAATCTCGCCGTTGATCCCGTCTTTGCAGGCCGCGGTATCGGCAAGCAGCTGATTAAGGCGGCCGAGGCCCGGCTCACAGAGAACGGCGCACGGTCCATAGACCTTGCCACACATGTGGGGATGCCGGAAAACGTTGACCTTTACAGTCGGCTTGGCTGGACAGAAACATCACGTCAGGACAACAAGGTCACAATGACAAAGCCTGTTTCGGCTTCTAGCCTTTCAAAACGCGATTAAGGCAAAGCGGATTTCAACGCTGCCAAAAACTCCTGGCGCGGGCGGATGCAACCAGCTTGCATCCCCCTGCGGGTCAGGATTGGCGGATTGACCAAACCGTCCAGCAGCCGGGCCTCGTCATCATTCAGCTCCAGCATCACCTCGAGAATTGTCGCCATCATGACATCGGAGGCCCGTGTCGCGCCGTCATCACACTTCAAGGCGATGCCAAATCCCAGCTCCGGGATGGACGCACAAAAAACACCTTCAGCACCTGTTTTGACAAAGACCCTGCCGCGGAAACCTTCCATAACCGTCGTGCATAGCCGCCCCGCGCCCGCGACCATGTACGGATCGTTGATGCAGGCATCGAAAATCCGTTCGCACGCCTCGGCCCGCAGCCGCTCCAGTCCCTCCCCGGTTCCGAAAGCGGCAAATGCCTTTGCAAAATTCTTGAGCGGGGCCGCATAAGTGGGAATGGAACAGCCATCGACCCCGCACGCGTCTTCGGACATCACGGCGCCGGTCATCTGCTCGACAGCCGCGCGGATTTCCTGCTGGACCGGATGCGCGCCGTCCACATATCCCTTGGTCTGAACGCCCATGACCTTGGCAAGCCCGAGGAACGCCGCGTGTTTGCCGGAGCAATTGTTGTGAAGGCCGCAGGGCGTCTCATCTTCAAGAATGAGCTTTGCCGCGTCCTCCATACGCTGCGGCCATTGCGGACCGCATTCAAGGTCGTCTTCGGTCAAACCGGCCTTCAAAAGCACGACGCGCGCGGCGTTGGCATGAACCTCTTCGCCATTGTGAGACGCGCAAGCCAAAGCAACCTCGGCATCAGTCAGGTCTAGTGCATCAGCAGCGCCTGATTCCACGACGGGCAAGGCCTGCAAAGCCTTGATCGCGGACCGCGGAAACACCGGTGCATCCACATCACCAATGGACCAAACCGTTTTGCCGGAAGAATCGACGATCGCAATGCTGCCACGGTGAAGGCTCTCGGTAACGTTGCCTCGGATAACTTCCACTAGGGCAGGATTGCTCATGAAGGGTCTCTTTGAATCGTAAAAGGTAGCGTCAGCCTATGCGGATTCGGCATGTGCCGCAGTCAAAAAGGCGCCCAACCTGGTTAGAGCCTCATCGATGACCTCATTACGCTTGCAAAAGCAAAAGCGCACATAACCGGTCGGCGCGTCACTGCCGTAAAAGGCGGAAACCGGCACGGCCGCGACCCCGGCGTCCCGGACCAAGGTTTCGCAAGCTTCAACATCGGTCGCGCCGAGCCCAAGCCCGTCGATCCCGCAGGTTAGAAAATAGGTCGCCGAACACGGAAGAACGTTAAAGCCGAGAGCCTGAAGCCCGGCGGCCATGCGGTCACGCTTTTGCATCAGCTCATCTGCCAGCCCAGCGTAATACGCGTCCTCCTTGCGCAATCCGTAGGCAACCGCCTTTTGAAGGTTCGGCGGGGTTGTAAAAGTCACCCACTGATGGGCTTTGGAAACCGCATCCAGCATCGTTTCGGGCCCGGTGATGTAGCCAACCTTCCAGCCGGTGAGTGAAAAAGTCTTGCCGGCGGAACCGATCCGCAGCGTCCGCTCCCGCATGCCCTCAAACGCCATTAGAGGGGTGTGCCGGTGCCCATCAAACACAAGATGCTCGTAGACCTCGTCGCAAATCGCATAGGCATCATGCGCCCTGCAGAGCTCAGCGATGAGACCGAGTTCGGCATCTGAAAATACCTTCGCGGTCGGGTTCATCGGATTGTTGAGCAGGATCGCTTTGGTCTTCGATGAGAATGCTGCCCGCAATGCGGCCTCATCAAGCTGCCAGTCCGGCGGCGTGACCCGCACAGTAACCGGCACCCCTCCAGCCTGTTTGACCAAAGGAAGATAGCAATCGTACAGCGGCTCGATCAGGACCACTTCGTCGCCAGGCTCGACCAGTGCGAAAAGACTGTCGGCAAGCGCCTCGGTCGCCCCAGACGTAATCAGAACATTCCGGTTGGGATCAATATCCAGGCCGTAAAACCGCTTATTGGCTTCGGCAACGGCAGCACGGAGGTCCGGTAAACCCAGCATCGGCGGGTACTGGTTCGGCCCCTCCATCAGGGCATCAGCCGCGACTTGCCTGATATCCTCCGGACCATCAACATCCGGAAATCCCTGGCCCAAATTGACAGCGCCATGTGCCATGGCAAGGCGCGACATCGTCTCAAACACGGTTGTGTTGATACCGGTGAATACCGGATTGGTCGGCTTCATAAGTCCTCCCGAGCGCTCTTTTCGGCGGTTCAATCAGCTTTTCTAATCTCCCGGCGTTTAGCCGTCGAGTGTTTTTGCCAAACCATGGCCGGATTAACCGGAACCGCAAGTATACAGCTCCAATCGTCATCGCTCTGTTGTTTGACTCACCTATCGGAAGACACTCTGATAAGGTCTTGACGCAGCTTTCGGGAGACGTGTGATGCTCGGTGTAATTATCGGCCTTGTGGCGATCGTAATAGGAGCCGGAGCTTTTCTTCGCGGCGGCACACCGGCAGCGGGGCCACGCATTGTCCGGATCCTCGGTGGGCGCCTTGTCGGATCTGTCCTGATCGCCATCGGCGGCTTTATGCTGCTGTCGACATCTTTCGTGCTGGTCGATGCCAATAGCGTTGGCCACCTGAAGCGCATCTATGCCTTCAACGAGCTCCCGGAAGGCCGCATTATCGCTTTGGAAGGCGAAAAAGGGCCGCAAGCGGAAATCCTCGGCCCAGGCTTTCATTTCATTCCGCTGGTCCGAGTCCTTTATGACTTTGAGGAATGGGAGGTCGTAACCATTCCGGAAGGCTATTATGGCCAGCTCACCGCCCTTGACGGCAGTGCCATGCCATCAGGCATGTTCATGGCCCCTGCGATCCCGGACGCAGAAGTGGGCGAGATGCTGAAAGCAGAAAGTTTCCTGACCCTAAGCGGTCTCCGCGGGCCACAAGAAACCGTTTTGAAGCCGGGTCAGTACCGCCTGAACCGCTATCTGTTCGATGTGCGCCTGGATGAAAACACAGCAGCGACCATTATCCCGGCCGGTCATGTCGGCGTAGTCAAATCGAATGTGAGCCAGCCCGGTATCAACTGCGTGGAGGAGGAAGTCTCTGCCTCCACCGCCTCGCGCGAGGCGCTCACCGTTCCGCTGGTTCCGCGGGGCTGCGTCGGCATTTGGAAAGACCCTCTGTTCCCCGGCGCCTACTACCTGAACCGCCAGGCATATGAAGTGACATTGGTCGATACACGGGTTCAAACCTGGGAATACAAGGGCGGCTATACAAAGCGGATTATCGACCTGTCCGTCGACCAGCAAGGCAACATCCAGCAAAACGAGCGTTCGGTGCAGGAAGGCGTGCCGGAGGATGCCGCAGACCGCGCCGTCTTCGTCAAGGTTGAAGGCTGGGATATTCCGTTGGAGCTGCGCGCACTCGTCCAGGTCGATCCCGACAATGCACCGGTAGTTGTCGGATCTGTCGGCGGTCTGGGCGAAATCGAAAACAGGATCCTGACGCCGGCCATACGGTCGATTGTGAGGAACGTCGCCGGGGCCTCCATCCGCGTTCAGGACAAGAACCCGGACGGGACTTTGGCCGATCCCCCAAGTTTCACTGTGCGCCCAACCCGTGTGCTCGATTTGATCGAAAACCGCGACGCCCTCGAACAGACCATCGAGCAGCAGATCAAGGTGGAGGGCAACAAGGCCGGTGTCGACATCCGCGAAATACGCCTGGGCGAACCGGCAATCCCGCCGGAACTGCTTGTGTCCCGCCTGCGGGTTCAACTGGCCGACCAGTTATCAACCGCATACGAGCGGGAAACGGATGCGCAGCAAAAGCGGATAGAAACAGAACAAGCCCGGTCGACAGCCGATGAGCAGCCGCGCCTCGTTGAAGCACAGATCGCTGTTCAAGTGGCCAACCAGCGGGAACAGGAGCGGGCAGCGCTTGGCCGGGCGGAGCGGCAGTATCTGGAGGAGCTGGCACGCGGCCAGCGTGCCCAGGTAGATGTTCTCGGACAGGACCGCGTGGCACTTCTTCAAGCGCTTGAAAAGCTGCTGACATCTTTGGAGCGTAAACCGGAACTGGTCGGCTTGGTGGGCAAACTCGTTCCCAACACGGTTGTCGGAGGAGACGGCGCCGGCCTTGCAGGCGCTGCGGCCCTTCTGGGCGCCAGCATTGGCGGGCAGTCTCCAGCGGCGGGTGCCATTCGGCCGCAGGGTCAGTGACGACCGGGGATGTCCGGTATCGACAAACTCGGCACCGCCCCTATTCTCGAGAAGGCAAGCACCTGATCGATCATTGGAAACGGAGGCCATTTGCCAGAGGTCACGCAGTTTGAAGCCGATGCCAGCCGGTCCCGCCGGGACGACACCAATGACCATGAGCTATCCCGTCTTGAAACGGCGGAACGCGCGGGCCTGAAACTCGCCATTCTCTGCCGGACGGCTGTGATTGGAGTGACTGCAGCCTACTGGATTACCGCGAATTTTTTGATTGGCGCAGCCGTATCATCCGCTGCGGCCGGTATTTTGACGGGTCTGACCCTCTATGGCGTGGCGACCTATTTTTTAATCGGTACCCGGCTCGACAGATGGTGGTTGAAGTACACGATCTACACCATTGATATTCTTGCCGTATGTGCCGCGTTCGCACTTGTGCCTTTGCGCCAGGGTCAGGACATTCCGCAAATCATGGCATTCCGGGCCTATGGCATTCACCTCCTGTTTCCGCTCATCGCAATGGCCTGTCTCTCCTTGTCCTGGCGGCTGGTCCTGTGGAGCGGATGTGTTGCCGTCTTTGGCTGGTTCACAGCCTACTGGTGGGTGCTTCAGGATATGCCGCGCCGCCTGGAATGGCGGGATTTTCCAGACAATCCGACCACGGCCGATTACGAAACCCTGTTCTTGTCCGTGGAGTTTGCCGGAACAGGCAACCGGGTTGGGGAAGCTGGAATGGCTTTCCTGGCCTCAGCCATTCTGGCGCTTGCGGTTTACAGGGCGCGGCAGGTCTTCTTCTCGCAGTTACGCGCAGAACAAGCCCGCCAGGATGAACAAGCTGCCCGTGAGCGGGCGACAAGCATCTTGGGAAAATACGTTCCCGAAGCCGTTGCACTGCGCCTTGTAAACGACACGCAAGCAATGGGCCCGCAAGGAGTGCATGGCGTCGTGCTGATCGCGGATATCGCCGGATTCTCGGACTACGCCGCCGGGAAACCGCCAACTGAAGTCATCAGCCGCCTGAACCGTTTCCTGGACCTGGCAGCCAGCAGTGTGTCCGCATGCAACGGTGTTGTCATCCTCTTCACCGGGGATGGATTGCTGGCAACGTTCAACACACCGATATCAATTGATGAGCCGGAAACAGCCGCGCTTCAGTGCGCCCGCGACCTTGTCGGTCACGCCCGTGCGGAAGGCTTTTCTTTAAGGGTAGGCCTGGCCGGTGGGCCACTGGCCGCTGGCAGCGTCGGATCATCGGACCGCCAGGCCTTTACCGTCTATGGCGAGACGGTAAACCGGGCTGCCCGGCTCGAGGCGCTGGGAAAGACACTTGGTGCATCAATCATCGCAGATGAAGCTGTGATGAACAAAGCAACAGCCCCTGAGCTTGAAGCTGCCGGAAGCCATCCGTTGAAGGGCCTCCCAGGCAGCTGGCCTGTTTGGGCATTACGAAACGCTGAACGGCGGTAACTTGTGTTGGCGTCAGCTTTCAGGACCGTAATACATCTCCGCAGACTGCGATACGAAGCCTTCAGCAATCAGCTCCCGGACGACTTCGTTGAAGCGGTCCATATCCTCCGCCCAAGGAGATCTCTTTGAAACGCCGAGAAACAGGTCGACAGAGTTGCCCGGATTGTAGGGGACCTCTTCGATCTGAGCGGACAGCCCTTCGCGCTGGATGATGTAGTCAACCTGACAGTCTGTCCCGATCATGAGAGGGATCCGGCCGTGCACGAGCATGTCAAGCAAAGTGCTCTCCTGCGCGACACCGACCTTGTAAAGCGCGGTATCATTGTCAAACCGGTCGAAGTACGCCGAGTGCAGAACGTAACCGACCGGCACATTCTGCAAATCCTCATAGGTTTTGATCCCCTGGCCTTCGCCTTGGCGGGCGTAGAATGCAGTTGTGCAGTTGTAGTAGGGCGTGTCGGTATATGAAATGAACTCTGCCCGCTCATCCCGGTAGGCAAGTCCGCTCATCACATCCGCGGACCCGTTCTGCATGGAGGTCAGCGCCCGCCCCCATGGCATTTGGACGACTTCAAGATCGCCCGATACGCGTTTTGCGACTGCCTGCATAAAATCAATATCGAGGCCGGTCAATCCGCTTTCGCCCGAAATTCGAAAGGGCGGCCATTCATCGGTCGCAAGTTTAAGCGGTTCTGCTGCAGCCGGAACAGCTATCAAAAACCCCAGGACAACAGTGCACTGCTTAACAATTCCACGCACTATTGTGCCTCCAAATCAGAACCTCACGTATATTAATGCATGGACCTGAACCGGGAAACATAGTGAATTATTACAAATCTCCAACGTTTACTTCGTCACCATGAATACAAATCAAAAGATGTATGCATGCAAATCACCCTGGACTTCGGAGCAGGTAATTTTTCCGAAAATCAACTCAAACCTTCTAGCCACAGACCGCTTTTTTACTCGAAAGCTCAGACTGGATAATCTGCTTGGTTTCACCGGTTTCATAAAGGCGTTTCAGGGCTCCGCCGACTTGCGGTGCCAAGCCCTTATTGCGTTCATGTAACAGGTGGTAGAACTGTACGGCCTCGACCGAACCGCCCAGCGCAACAAGATTATGCGCGCAAAGTTGTGCGACAAGGAGTGTGCCATCAATGGTGTCGCTGATCACCGCATCCAGGCGTCTTTCCTGCAGCATCACAAACAACTCACGTTCAGTCTCACCAGCCCATGTGTTCTCAAATGACTTGGCAATCCGTTCCGAAAGAATGACCCCTTTCTGGTAACCGACATAGGCGTCGTGAGGTAAGCCACGCTCAAAGCGGCCGGCATCTTGCCTGCGCACGAAAATGGCACCTTCTAGGGCAAAGCCAGGGATCTCAATAGGGATCAGCACGGGATGTTTTTCGGGCACGGCCGAAATACGCACCAAGTCCCCGTCTACCGCCCCTTTGACCGCAAGCGTTATGGCCCGTGTGCCCGAGGTTGGATAGATCTCTATGCCAATCCCAAGGGCCTCATAGGCCCGCGATACAATCGCCGCCGCAACAGCAGATACGGTGGAATCTTGAATGGTTGAGAATTTTAGGGGTTCGGCCGCTTTCACCGGCAGCAAGACGGATGGCCAAAGAAGCAAACCGATTGCGAACACCCAACGACGCATGACGTTACTATCCTCCCAACCGGACCGCTATTCGTTATTTTAATCCGATTAGTATAGATAGACACTTTCAAAACTGAGTTAAGATAAAAACACTACGCAGTGATTATTTTAATTTTCACAATTATTGCGCGAAAATACAAATATAAAAACTTTTGATTTACTTGAGACGCCTTCATACAGACCCGTCGAAGATTGCAGAGCATTCATGGCTGGTATTCCAACAGTATCCTTGCTGCAGTGCCGCAATTCAGATAGAACCGCCCGGAGTGATCTGGGTCAAACTCACGTGGATGTGTACGAGGCGCAGGCGATAAACCCAAGAACAAGATCTGGAGACAGACGTGTCCGCACGCCCGGAAGCGGCCGCTTCCGTCCATTCGACCAAAATGGACGCCGCCCGCATCAAAACAGAACTTCTCGCCGGCCTGACGGTCGCCCTCGCCCTTGTGCCGGAGGCGGTCGCCTTTGCATTTGTCGCTGGCGTCAATCCGTTGGTTGGCCTCTACGCAGCCTTTTTCGTCGGCCTGATTACCGCCTGCATCGGTGGCCGGCCCGGCATGATTTCCGGTGCGACCGGCGCCTTGGCAGTGGTCATGGTGTCTCTCGTTGCCCAGCACGGCGTTGAGTATCTGTTTGCGACCGTCGTATTGATGGGCCTGATCCAGCTTCTGGTGGGTGTTCTCCGCTGGGGTAAATTCATCCGGATGGTGCCGCACCCGGTGATGCTCGGCTTCGTGAACGGACTGGCAATCGTGATCTTCCTGGCCCAGATGGGTCAATTCAAGGTGGACGACGGCGCTGGCGGGCTGACTTGGATGAGTGGTTCCCAGCTCTATCTGATGCTTGGCCTGGTCGCATTGACGATGGCCGTCATCTGGTTCCTGCCAAAACTGACAACAGCCTTCCCGGCACCTTTGGCAGGCATTCTTGTGGTGTCGGCCCTCGCTCTCGGATTCAATCTCGACACAAGGTCTGTTGGCAACCTTGCGGATATCTCCGGCGGTTTGCCGCAGTTCCATATCCCGATGGTCCCGCTGAATTTTGAGACTCTCGAGATTATTCTGCCCTACGCCATCATCCTGGCCGCTATTGGCCTGATCGAGTCTCTGCTAACGCTTAACCTCGTAGCGGACATGACCAACACCAAGGGCGGTGCCTCGAAAGAGTGTCTGGCGCAGGGCACAGCCAACGTTGTGACAGGCTTCTTCGGCGGCATGGGCGGCTGCGCCATGATCGGCCAGTCCATGATCAACGTGAAATCGGGGGCCAGAACCCGTCTGTCCGGGATTTCCGCAGCGCTCTTCCTCCTGTCATTTATCATGGTTGCCTCCCCGCTGATCGCGCAGATCCCTGTCGCAGCCTTGGTTGGCGTCATGTTCATGGTCGTGATCGGAACCTTTGCCTGGACCAGCTTGAAGATCATGCACAAGATCCCGCTGACAGATGCGCTCGTCATGATCATAGTGACCGGCGTTACCGTTTATGCGGACCTAGCCGTTGCGGTTGTCGTCGGTGTGATTATTTCGGCGCTCGCCTATGCCTGGAACGCGGCAAGCCGGATCCGCAGCCGGATCGGAACAAGCAAGGAAGGCTGGAAGGTCTATCGGTTGTCAGGCCCGCTTTTCTTCGGATCGACCACCGGCTTTGCGGATCTCTTTAACCCGCAAGAAGACCCGGACGATGTTGTCATCGACTTTATTGACAGCCGCGTGGTGGATCATTCAGGCCTTGAAGCAATCGACGCACTGGCCTCCAAGTATGAGGCCGCCGGAAAACGGCTCCACCTACGGCACCTTTCCCCTGATTGCCAGAAGCTCTTGGCAAAGGCGGGCAATCTCGTCGAAGTCTCGGTTCTTGAAGATCCCGATTATGAAATTGCCGTGGACTATGGCCACAAGTTTGATGAGCCCGGAAAAGCGGTCTGACACGCAATTGGAACGCCCGTCATTTGATAAAAACCGCGGTCCGTTGGATCGCGGTTTTTTTAACTCCAATTCCAGTGGCGCCGAACGGTGGCGCTAAGAGGAAAATCATCTAAAAGTTGCAAATACTATTTACACACCTTATCAATTCTCTCCTGAAGTGAATTGGGTAAGAGGCCGGACATGCCGATTGGCGAGAACAAAAATCATTACTCGGGCAGCAGTGTCTATTTCTATGTCCCCAAGACCGGCGGCGAAGACCAGAACACAGCCAACGATAACAAACTCGGTGCTTTCCTGAGGCTGGGTGAGTTTTCCGATGTGGAAGAAACCGCCGCAGATCAGGCCGATTCTCAAAATCCGGCACAGGACCAGGATAACTATTACCCATTGGAACACATTGCTGATTCCAGATCGCGCCAGGAGGCTCTCGATCAGGCAGCTGGCGGCACACAGGGAAGCAAGGGCATATTGATGTCCTGCGACGGCAGGGTGCTGATCAAGGCGGGCGAGCGGATGTATACTCAGGTGCTCGGCGACAAGCACGACGATGTCGACGGCAACTACACGCTTGCAGTCGAAGACGATATCTCGATCCGCTCCGAATTGGGCGAAGTCACGATCGAAAGCGGGCCGGGGCGCGACATCGTGTTGTCCGCCGGAAATGGAAGCGGAACACTCATTCAACGCATTGAAAACGAAGACAAGATCATCGCTAACGAGGCCGCAGATACAATCCATGGCAACAAGTACTCGAAAGTTATCGGCAAATCGACATCGATTGTCGAAGGATACAAGCACCTCACAACCGGCGGATTGAAGACGGAGTTCAATTATGGAGGCGTGTTCACACTGAATGGAACGGCTGAGTTTTCAATAAAGCCATTCGCACTGGCAGTGACTGCTATGGATGTCGGCATCAAAGTTGGTGCGTTCAACATGAAGAAGTACGACATGGACCTCATAGAGACCGTGAAGCTCAACAAGACGGCGCTCTCGTTAGAGAACGCATTTGCACAGATGCACAATGCGGAGGTCGAAATGAGCCAAAGTGAAGTTCAAAATACGACAAGGCTACTAAGCTCAGCTCAGTCCAACATCGAAACCCGCCTCAGCAGTATCGAGAGCCTTATCAGCCGTTTGCGCATCTACGGTTCGGACGTATTCGCGGTCACATAACTGGACCCGGTTACAAACCGCCCTTGTATGCTAAGAGTGAGCCCATGAACCGGCTCAATCTTCGCATCACCCCAACGCTTGCCAGCACCATCGGCGCATTCGTCGTGGTCACAGCCGCCCTGGTGCTGATGGTACAAACAGTCACCATGGAAGAGATCATCCGGCGCATGGGCGGCGATCTGGTCGACCTGGGCATGGATGGCGCGGAAACCGCATTCATCGAACAACTCCATGCGGTCATCGTCACCGGCGACTACACGGCGAATGCCCTGGACCGCAATACCATTGACCCAGCCGACAGCGCAGATATCGAGGCCTATCTGTTCGGTGCGCTCGCGCCCATGGAACAGGTCTCCTTCATCAGTGTCGTTAACAGCGAAGGCAAAGGTATCGAAGTCGACCGCGGCGACGCTGATGGACGGTTTGAAGGAGGGGATATCGATATTCCAAAAGACCTTCCGCAATTCGCGACCCTACTGAAGCAGGCGGAACAGGACGAAACACCGTTCTGGAGCGATCCGATTTATCTGGCAGAGCGGAACCACACCTATTTTGTCTATGTGCGTCCTTTGCGCCAAAAAGGTAAGCCATCCGGCGCCGCCTTCATAGGCATGTCGCTCCATCGGATGTCCGACATCACCTGGTACATATCAACGGATGACATCACCGTTTTTCTGATGCGGGAAGGTTCAACGGAAATCATTGCGCATCCCGATCTTCACGAAAAATACGAGGATCTGAGTGCAGACACACCCTTGATCGGCGTCTCCAATGCCCCGGATGATTTTCTCGCCGGGTTTCACGATTTGCGGGACGAGCAGAGCCATCTCTTTGACATTGCCCAAGACCTCGACCTGATGTCGGGCTACACCAGCGATGATGAGAAACGCTTCTTGATTGTCGAACGCAAGAATGAAGAGCTCAAGGGCCTCCCGGTCCGGATCGGCGTTCATTTTCCTGCAGAGTTCCTTGACCAGCCCGTGCACCAGCTCTTTGTCGCGCTTGCGATTGCAACCGCCCTGCTGCTGATGTCGCTAATCGGCTCGGTTGTTCTCGCGCGCCGAATTGCTCTGCCAATCCAAAGAGCTGCCACTTCAGCAAAGGACGTTGCGCGGCTCAATCTTGGCACCGTCAAGCCGCTTCCCAAAAGCAGGATCCGGGAGCTGGACGATCTCGCCACCGGGTTCAATGCGATGGTCGGGGGGCTTGCGGCCTTCAACCGCTATGTTCCAACGTCGCTGGTGAAACGGCTTATGACGGAGGGACGAACCGAGAGCCCGCCGGAGGAGCGGGATGTTGCCGTGCTGTTCACGGATATTGCCGGCTACACCGCCGTTTCAGAAGGAATGACGGCAAGTGAAACAGCCGCCTTTGTAAATCACCACCTCTCTTTGATCGGAGCGGAGATCACCCGGCAAAACGGCACGATCGACAAGTATATTGGTGATGCGGTCATGGCTTTTTGGGGGGCTCCGGAAACCCTTGATGCTCCAGCCGTTCCAGCAGCAAAGGCGGCCGTTGCAATCTCGGCAGCAGTGCGCGCCGACAATTTGATCCGCAGGCAAAATGGAAAGCCGCCCGTCCGTATCCGCGTCGGAATCCATGTCGGACCGCTTGTTGTTGGCGATATCGGGGCCCCAGAACGGGTCAACTATACGGTCATTGGCGACACGGTGAACGTCGCGGCACGGCTGGAAAGCCTCGGAAAAGAGATTGATCCCTCTGCCGAGGTCATCATTCTGGCTTCAAAGGAAGTCGAGGAAGGCTTGCCAGAGACCTTTGGCCGCCAGGAGATCGGTCCGCACCATGTGAAGGGGCGGACCGAGCCGGTTGAAGTCATCCGCCTGAGCGAATGATAGACCGTTGCCAGGTTGACGGCTATTGCGCGCGCCTGAAAACCGGCATGGTACCGCCCGTTGGATGGGATACATGAACCGAATCCAGGCAGCCATTGGCAGACAGCTCACCCTTGAGCGGAGCCAGATGCCCTGGTGAGAGCTCGATCCCTAGAAACCGGCCATAGTCCACCGGCCCAGGCAGTTCGACCTTGCCGAGTTTGTCCGGTTCAAATCCGAAGCGGGCATAATAAGGCGCATCAACCGACAAGAATAACCGATCCATGTCCGTGGATAACCGCCTGGTTCAGCGCATGGCGCATCAGACGGTCACCAACCTTTTGCCCCCGGCACCCCTGCGCAACCGCCAAAGGCCCCAGCAACAAGGTTTGACGTCCGTTCGGATCGGCAACAGACCAAAGCCGGACCGTCCCGACCAGCATTCCGGTCTCGTCCAAGGCCGCGAATGCAAAGACAGGAAGGCGGCCTGTCCGAAGGCGTTCCGATGTCTTCAGCCGCCGGTCAGGTCCAAAGCTTGCGTCAAGCAGGCGCTCCCGGGCGCTGGCATGCTCCAGCGCCTCGTCCACAATGTCGATCATGGATCGATGCCTCAGATGACGTAGGACGCCAGAGGCGCGAAACCGTTGAAGCCGACGGACGAATAGGTCGTTGTATAGGCACCGGTTGCCTCGATGAGTACCTTGTCCCCAATGGAAAGGCTCACTGGCAGCTCATATGGCGTCTTTTCATATAGAACGTCGACACTGTCGCAGGTCGGTCCGGCCAACACGCAAGGAGCCGTTACGTCTCCGTCGTGACCGGTCTTGATCGGATAGCGGATTGCCTCGTCCATTGTTTCGGCGAGACCGTTGAACATACCGATGTCCAGATAGACCCAGCGCACTTCATCGGCATCAGACTTTTTCGAAATCAGAACCACTTCGGCTTCGATCATGCCGGCGTTGCCGACCATACCGCGGCCCGGCTCGATGATGGTCGACGGCAACCGGTTGCCGAAGTGCTTTTTCAATGCTCCGAAGATCGCCTCGCCATAGGTCGGAACACCTGGAACGTCTTTCAGATAGCGGGTCGGGAACCCGCCACCCATATTGACCATCTTCAGTTCGATGCCGCGAAGCGCCATTTCTTGGAAGACGCCGGCTGCCATGGCGAGAGCGAAATCCCACGCTGAGAGGTTGGCTTGCTGAGAGCCGACATGGAAGGAGACGCCATAGGCCTGGAGGCCGAGCCGGTGGGCATGTTCGAGCACATCCGGGGCCATTGCAGGGTCACATCCGAATTTGCGGGAGAGCGGCCATTCTGCGCCGACGCCGTCGCACAGGACACGGCAGAAGACGCGGGCGCCAGGGGCAACGCGGGCGATTTTTTCCACTTCTTCGACGCAGTCGACGGCGAAAAGACGGACACCGTGTTGGTATGCTCGCGCAATGTCCTTCTCCTTCTTGATGGTGTTGCCATAGGAAATGCGGTCAGCCGAGGCGCCAGTTGCCAGAACCATCTCGATTTCGCCGACTGAGGCGCAATCGAACGACGAGCCAAGGGTTTCCAAAAGCGACAGGATTTCCGGAGCCGGGTTGGCTTTGACTGCGTAATAGACGGAGGTGTCCGGCAAGGACTTTGCGAAGGCCTCGAAATTGTCACGGACGATATCAAGGTCAACAACAACACAAGGTCCGTCTTCGTCACGGCGGCGCAGGAATTCGCGGATACGGTCGCTCATTGGGGAAGCCCCCTCTCAAATCTGGCTGCAGGCCCTCAAAGTGGCTTGGACGCTGCAGTGTCACGTCGCAGGATGCTGCATATGTGCGCCCGTCTCGCCCCGGGATGGAACCGGAGGGCGGATGCTTCATAACAGCGACGGTTGGGCTATGCGTCTGCCAAATATGCAGCGATCGCAGAGCTTTCCCGCGTCGGGATGCCGTTGATTGGATCGGGAAGACCGAACCGCACGTCGGGCAAGGATGTAACAAGTGCCTCTTCTGTTACCCCGGAGGTTGGAAACCCCGGCAGAGACCAAAAGGGCCCTCTTACGTCGTTGCTTTAAGCCGTCCGGATTTACTGCCCCGCCCCTTGGCGGTTTTTTGCGGCAGCTACCCCTTAAGAGATTTCAGTGAAACCCCATGAACGACCACGGGCACGTGCGAATTTGGGCACGGAGTATATGCGCCGATTTGCCATCAGGTGCAACAGGAAATTTTTGCTTATCTGCCACTTGGTAAACCCGCAGCTGCGCGGAATGAACCGCCGCTTTGTGAGATGTGCTTGCCGTGCCCGCGAAGAGCATTACATCCACAACCTAGGAACACCGCTCCAAGTGCAACCCATGAGGATCTCCATGCTGCCACGTCAAAGCTTGCCGTTTCTTCTGGCTGGTCTCGCCCTTCCCTTGTATACACTGACGGCGGCAGCGGAGCCGCACCAATATGAACTGGATCCGGAACACACAACGATCTCGTTCATGGTCGACCACCTCGGATACGCAGATACGCTCGGCTTGTTTCTCGAGTTTGACGGCACATTCACCTATGACATGGAAACACAGGAACTGTCGGACCTTTCGGTGACAGTCCAGACAGCCAGCGTGGAATCCTTCAATGAAGCGCGGGACAACCACGTCAAAAACGCTGATTTTCTGAACGTCGAAACCTATCCCGTCATGACGTTTACAGGTGTCAGCGCATCGCCCGAAAGCGAAACCTCTGGCACGGTTACGGGTGATTTGACGCTTCTTGGGGTCACCAAGCCGGTGACGCTGGATGTCACCTTGAACAAGGCGGCCGACTATCCGTTCGGGCACAGCCGGTTCACGCTCGGCATCAGTGCAACCGGCACAGTGAAACGCAGCGATTTCGGAATGATGTATGCCGTGGAGAACGGCTTCGTCGGCGATGATGTCCGGATAACCATCGAGACCGAAGCGATGCGGGTTGAATAACTCCCCGCTATAGCGCCCGGTCCATCAACGGTCTGAGAGCCGGATGAATGTCCGGGCTCTCCTGCTGGATGAAGCGCAACAGCGCTTTCTCGTTTTCGTGCAAAAGCCCATCCCGGCCGATCCGGTCAATCAGCCAACCGGCCTCTACAGCAGTCACGACTTCATTGGCGGCAATTTCCGCGCTCATGGCAGCGCCGCGGTCCGCGAACGGATCTGAAGATACGGCTTCATCTGGTCCGCCGCCAAACATGGATTTGAAGAAACCTGCAATCCCCCCCTGAAAGCCGCCAGGCTGGGCAAGCCAGTCTTCTCTCGCAAGCGCCACGTCGCGGGGCGGCGGCGTGTAGCCGGACATGGCCATCATGTAATTCGCAACGGCTTTTGCAAATAATTCCGACCAGGCCGGTGAATTCTCAGCTTCAATGGTCGCATCGTTGAGGTCGAATAGCACTTCGGCTTCTGCTTTCGAAACAGCGATCCCGCCGCATCCGGCGCCCGCATACAGAACACGGCGCAGCAGTTCAACTTCGGCGTCAGATATCACGCCGGGCTTAAGGGCCTTGCCATGCCGGGTCGGTCCGTCGCCGCTGATCACAGACGAGGCAACGGTTTGCAGAGCGAATTGTTCCAGGCTTGCCGGCGCTTGACGTGCCTTCTCCAGAACCTTGAGCACCGCTTCCAGTTCGTTGGCCGTGCAGATATGGCCATCCGCAGTGACCTGACCGATAAGCCAGGCAGCGTTTTCCTCCGAGACATACCCTTCGGGGCGCACCTGATTGACCAATATGTCGCCAATGGCCTCAGGGAAAAGGTGGTGCCAGCTGTCAGTTGCCGGCAGTTTGGCGTTGTTCAAACGAAATAGCGCTGAGGCCTCATCGGCCGACACAACCATATCGCCATAGATGTATCGTCTCAGGGTGAGGACATCATCATCCTCAATCCTCTCCCCCGCCGAAATCTTCGCAGCAACAAAGTCTTTCAGAGTTGGCTTGGCCATGGGTCCCCCGCGCTCGCTTGTCATTGTCAGCCTCGCCCAAAAGTGTTGCGATCCCGTAACGGGAGATAGTCGAACAAAAAAGGGAGCTGCAGGGCAGCTCCCTCAAGGTGATCTCCGGGATTAAGACAGGGGATGCCCAGAGATCGTACAGCGCTCCGGCTTTTTCGCCAGGCGCGGCAAGCATTAGCCGCGCTTGTGATCCCCGCCTTTGCCGTGGCCGCCATGTTTGCCTTTTCCGCTGCGGGAAAAATCGGCTTTGCTGATGACACCGTCCTTGTTGCGGTCAGCCCGCTCCATCAGGTGATCGGCCTGGCGTCCATGTTCCTCAGCTGTGAGGCCAAGACTTCCGTCCGCATCGGCGCGCTGGAACATCTTGACGATCCGCTGCTCGTTTAACGCTGTCCACAGCGGGCCGAACTCTTCCAGCGTGAAGGACCCGGACCCTGATGTATCGGCCAGTGCAAACAACTCGGCGCGTTTTGCATCAAACTCCTCGCGGCTGACCGATCCATTTCCGTCTGCATCGAACAACCCCATGAACATGGCGCCCTGTCCACCGCGCCGGCCGCGGCGCTCACCGCGATCCTCACCACCCGCAGAGCGGACGGATTCAACGATCCCGTTACCGTCCCGGTCCAGACGGTTGAACATGCGGTTCGCAGCAGCATCGGCTTCAGCCTGTGTGATCGTTCCGTCGCCATCGCGGTCCATGCGCTGGAAGGCCCGGATCATCCGGTCATTGGATCGGTTCAGGAACTCTGCCTTGAACTCATCGAGCGTAATGACCCCATCGCCATCGGTATCTGCAGAAGTAAAGGCGTCAGATCGCACGCTTTCGATCTCAGCGGCCGTGATCGAGCCGTCCTGATCCGCGTCGAAGCGCTCGAACAGCCTCTCAACGCGTTCAGAACCGCCCCGGCCATGTCCGCGGCCCCAGCTGTCGTCTCCACGGCCTTTTTTATGAGCCATACGCAGCTGATCAGTCTGTTGAACATTCTGCCCCCCGTCCCTATCTGCACCGCCGTTCTGGGCGGAGGCCGGGACACCTGCCATGAGCGCAGTGCCTGCGACACTTGCAGCCAGAGCAGCGATTGCAATTTTCTTGAACGGTTTCATTCCAACAACTCCTTCGTTTGTCGATGACTGGAAGGTAGGAGGCAAATGTCGCAGAAATACCCGTTGAAACGGCCCAGTGTGTCGCGACCTGTCGCGATATCGCCTGTCGATACAGTTTGTTACAAACCCGTCTCGTACCGCTGTTTTCAGCAGGCTATTTATATGAACAAGAGACGCAGCCCACATGGGGCCGAGCATCCGATCTTGTTTAGGAGACGAGCGTGACCGACACGAGCCCGCATATCCTTGTGGTGGATGACCATCGCGACATCCGCGAAACGCTTGCCCGTTACCTGATCAAGAACGGCATGCGGGCAACGACTGCCGAAAATGCAGCTCAAGCCCGCAAAACCTTGAAGGCGGCTGCCATCGACCTTGTGGTTCTCGACATCATGATGCCAGGCGAGGACGGTTTGTCGCTGTGCCGGCATCTGGTGGAAACCGGATCCATGCCAGTCATTCTTCTGACAGCCATGGCTGATGATACAGACCGTGTCATAGGACTGGAAATCGGCGCCGATGACTATGTCACCAAACCCTTCAATCCCCGCGAGCTGCTGGCCCGTATCAAGGCGGTTCTGCGGCGGACCTCCCTGGCCCCCAAGGAGCGGGACCCGATTTCTCAGGACATGCTCTATTTCGACGGCTGGGCTTTGAACGTTTCCCGCCGCGAGCTGGCGGATCCGGACGGTCAGGAGGTCGATCTGTCGAGTGGCGAGTTTCAGCTGTTATGCGCATTCTTGAAGCGGCCGAAGATGGTTTTGAACAGGGACCAGCTCATGGATCTGACCACCGGGCGCTCCCCGGCCATGTTCGACCGCTCCATTGACAATCAGGTCTCGCGGCTGCGCCGGAAAATCGAAGCCGACCCGAAAGACCCGAAACTGATCAAGACAGTTTGGGGCGGTGGCTACATGTTCACCGCCGACGTGAAAGAAGCCGCCGGATGACGTTTTTGAAGCGCGTTACGCGGTTTGCTGCGATTCTTTGGCCCCAAAAGCTTGCCACGCAATTGGTCTTGCTGCTCCTTGCCGCGATCATCGCGGCACAAGCCATCAGCATCCTGATCTTTCAGGACCAGCGCCGGATTGCCATGGTTGCTCTCGCCCGGGACAATATTCTGTCGCGGGCAGTTTCCCTGGCCGAGCTGGTCAGGGACACACCGCCGGACCTCCAGACACGTATTTTAGACGCCAGCAGTAGCCAGTTTGCCGTCTTCTGGCTGGGCGACACGCCAATTGCACCAGAGCCGGGCCAATCCCGCTTCGAAAGGCGTCTCCAAGATTTTCTGGAGGAACAGCTGGCGAGTGGCCAACTGGTCCATCTCAACATACACGCCGATGAAAAGCGGGGTCCCTCCCGGACAAAGGACAAGGATCGCGAGAGCTGGCGGTCCGTTCCCAAGGATGAACGTCCCAAACAATTGCGCCGGATCATGAACCGTCCGGAGGACCTGTCGCTTTCCATTAAACTGGCGGATGATCAATGGCTGAACCTGGCGACCAGTTACCGCCCTCCCCCAGCGGCCTTTCTTCCTTTGCTGGTCCAACTGGCTCTGACCGCGCTGGCCATCATCGTGATCATTGCATTCGCGGTGCGCCGGGTGACACGGCCGCTAAACGATCTTTCGGAGGCTGCCGAACGGCTGGGCCGCGGTGAAGACATCGATACCCTCCCGCAAACCGGTCCTCAGGAGGTCCGGGCGGTCACCAACGCGTTCAACAATATGCAGGAACGGCTGACGCGATTTGTCCGCGACCGGACCCGCATGCTGGCGGCGATCAGCCATGACTTGAGGACCCCGATCACGTCGCTCCGCCTGCGTGCGGAATTTATTGACGACGATGAAAACCGCGAAAAGATGATCGAAACCCTCGACGACATGGCCGCGATGACGGAGGCGACGCTCAAATTTGCCAAGGAAGATGCTTTTTCCGAACCGGCGGAAGAGGTGAACATTGCCGCCATGCTCGATGCAATAGCCCAGGATCAGAGGGATCTCGGGTTTTCATGTGATCTTCAGGACAAGGAACCATTGCTGCTTGTCTGCCGGCCTGTGTCTCTCAAACGCGCCTTCAGAAACCTCATAGAAAACGGGAACCGGTATGGCGGTCCGGTTGAGGTTAAAGTGTCGCGGGAAGCCGATCACATCCTCGTCCGGATCTCAGACCAGGGTCCGGGCGTTCCCGAGGACCGGTTGCAGGACATATTCGAGCCATTTGTCAGACTGGACGAATCGCGCAACGAGGACACGGGCGGTATCGGTCTGGGTTTGGCGATCACGCGGTCTATTGTTCACGCCCATGGCGGTACCATAACGCTGGAAAATCTGCCGGAAAGAGGACTTCGCGTGACCGTCTCCCTTCCAGGCATTGCCTGAGCCCCTTGAAAATCTTGCGCTTGATCAGCTCTCGGACGCCTGCTGAGGTTTTGTAAGGTCGAGCGCCATCAGAATTTCGTCGACATACTGCCCGTCAATCTTGAGGGCGCGGCGCTCGAGACCGTATTGCTCGAACCCAAGGCTTTGGTAGAGCTTCTTCGCAGGCTCGTTCTCAGAACCGACAGTGATCTGGATTTGCTCGACCTTGTCTTGCACAGCATCGATCATGACTTTCAGGAGAGATCGCGTCACACCCTTGCCCCGAACCTCGGGCCGGGCATAGACACCCCATATGATCGCCTTGTGCTTCACTTTTTCTTGTCCCGACGCAGCCAGGCCTGCAATGGCAGTGAAGTCTTCGGTCTCCAAGCCGCCACCGACAATCAGGTTGGTTTGAAGTTTCTCTTCGAAATAGGACGATGGCAGCTGGGCGGCCTCGTCATACCCCATCCCGAAAGCCTCTGGGTGGTTCTGAAGAGCCTCCAGCCGCAGGGTCCGGAAGATCTCGACGTCAGCTTCGGAGAGCCGCCTTACATAGACCTCCATTGCCTAGCGCCTCGCTTCCAGCTCACCGCCATATGTCTGGTCGTCAACCGGTTCCAGCCAGTCAGCGACACTGCCCTCCATCTCTTCGTGGATGGCAAGATGGACCAGGGAAACGTGACGGGCCGCGCCGTGCCAGTGTTTCACGTTCGGCGGTATCCAGATCACGTCTCCCGGCAAGATGGAAAGCTTCTCCTGCCCCCAGAGATGCACAAACCCCGCCCCGGATTCCACAACAAGGGTTTGACCGAGCGGGTGTGTGTGCCAATGGGTGCGCGCCCCGGGCTCGAACGTGACTTTGACAGCACGGACGCGCGCCGGGCCCGGTGCTTCGATTACGGGATCTTGCCAGACCTTTCCGGTGAAATAGTCCGGGTTGGCTTGTTTGGTTGGCCGGGACCCGGCCTCATAAACCGTCAACACACTCATGAAGAGTTCTCCTGCACCGCCTTGTTTGGCGTTGGCTGCAAAGGCCGCCTCCAGTTGATCAGAACAACACCGAAAATGGCAAGGCAAATCCCGGCAAACGTCTCCAGGTTCAAAACCTCATTCAAGAACACAATACCCAAGACGACGCCGATGCCCGACCGCAGGTAGGCCTGGCTCGACGTTCCCATCGGACCGATCGTGTTGATGAGGCGGAAGTAGATCAGGAACGCAAGGGCGGTACAAAAGACACTCAAAATGCAAGCGGCCGCCAGGCTTTCGCCCGACATTTGCAATGTCCAGGGCCGGTCGATAACGAGGCTGAGCGGCAAAAGCGTCGCAGTCGAACAAATCAGCGTCCCCGCGGCCGTTGCGAGCGGTGGCAAATGCGAGAACATCCGCCCCCAGATCGCAGCAATCCCGTAGAGCGCGGCCCCGGCAAGCACTGCGATCTGGGGAATGAAAGCACCGCCCAGACTTTCCAGCGCCCCCGTGCCGACAATCAGGACAATCCCCGCCATTCCTGCAAGCGCTCCAAGAAACTGCTGCAAAGCAGGCCGTTCGCTCCCGGACATCAAGAACAGCGAAAAGAAAAAGACGAATAGCGGTGACGTGGAATTCAAAACACTGGCCACGGCGCTGTCGACGGATTGCTGCCCCCAGGCCAAAAGGAGCCAAGGCCCCGTGCTGTTGACGATAGATTGAACAAACAAAAGCCGCCACATCCGGCTGTCCGTTGGCAGCTTCAATCCGCGCACACTTAAAATGCCAAGCAGAACCAGCGAGGCCAAACCGACGCGCAAGGCAATCAAGGTCATGGGAGGAATGGTTTGCAGCGCCAGGCTGATCCACATGTAGGAGGAGCCCCATAAAAGCGCGAGCACCCCCAAAAGAACGAACTCAAACCGCCGCCCTGCCATCAGGCTTCCTTGTCATGCAGGTTACGGCTGTCGCTTGGCGCTTCGGCCCGCTCCGTCATGCCGTAGTCGCGCAGGACATGCGCAACACGCAGCCGGTAATCCTTGAAGTAACTCTTCCGCCCGACGGATTGCGCCTTGCGGTGCTGGGTCAGCTGACGCCATTGATCCAGCGCTGCCTCATCACGGAAAAACGAGACGGATAAAAGTTTTTCCGGATTGGTCAGGCTTTGAAACCGCTCGACCGACAAGAACCCATCAATTTCTTCGACCAGGGGCCGCATCTCTGCTGCCATATCGAGGTAATCCTGTTTCTTGTCCCCGTGCGGTATGACCTCGAAAATGACTGCGATCATTTGTGTTCTCCCTCAAACCCGATCAATTTGCCATGCGGAGTTGAGGCCAGTTTCAGAAAGGTACGGTCTTCTCTCAAGATGAATTTTTCGCGCATGGCAAAAGCATAGTTTTCCCGGCCGAGCGGATCGGCGGAAAGCCGGGCACGATAAGCCTCATAGGCGGCAAGATTTTCGACCGAATAAACACCATATGCGAGGGTCGTGGACCCTTCGTGAGGCGCATAGTATCCAAAGAGGTCGGCGCCGCAGCGCGGAATCGCTTGCCCCCAGTTGCGGGCATAGTCCTCAAACTGCGCTTTCTTGGTTGGATCGATTTGATAGCGGATAAAGCAGGTGATCATGGCAATGCTCCTCTCGTGTCAGATCGCCAATGCATGTGCCACATCACACAGCCCGAATGCTTCGACACAGATCGAAGCGTTGTGACTGGCCCCGGCGTCCGTCCCATGGCAAGATAACCAGCACACTTCGACAAAGGCCGAACCATGAAAGACGGACCGGACATTGCCCGCATCGGGGCCCTGATTGGAGACCCCGCCCGCGCAAACATCTTGAGCGCGCTTTTGAGCGGCAAGGCCCTCACGGCAAGCGAGCTCGCGGCAGAAGCCGGAATTACCGGCCAGACGGCCAGTTCCCATCTGAAGAAGCTCATGGAAGGCGGACTTCTGGCACAAGCCAAACAGGGCCGGCACCGGTACTTCACCCTCGCGGACGCCGATGTCGGCGCGACGCTGGAAGCCCTTATGGGACTGGCCGCGAGAAAAGGACATTTGCGCACACGGACCGGGCCGAAAGATCCCGCGATGCGGGCTGCACGCGTCTGCTACGATCATCTTGCCGGTCATATGGCCGTGCGCATGTTCGACAGTCTGCAGAGCCGTGGATTTCTTGAGGTCACCACCGAACCGGGCGGCCTCGGTCTGACAGCATCCGGCGAAGCGTTCGTAACCGGGTTCGGAATAGACCTATCGGACCTCCGGTCGAAGCGCCGCCCCTTATGCCGGGCTTGCCTTGATTGGAGTGAGCGGCGCGACCATCTCGCCGGGGCATTGGGAGCGGCTCTTCTTGTCCAGTTCCAAAAACACGACTGGGTGAAACGCGAGACCGGCAGCAGGGTCGTGCATATCTCGCCCAAGGGCGAGCGGGACCTCAAGGCCCTGTTTCCAATTCACTCCTGAGTATCGGCGCCGGTAAGCCCGCCCTTATCCGGCCAACATTTGCCGAAACCGGCCGGTCCACTCTTCGCTTTGAGGGTCTGCAAGTTTTGCAACAGACGGCTTGACGCCGTCTGCCTTCTTGGGATCTTGACCAAGCCTCTTGAGGACGTCTTGAAGGCATGCGTCCGGCGCACTGGACAATTCATCATATGTCAGGCGCAACGGAACGATACCTTGGGTATGGAACCAGGTGGTCCAGTCGCGATCAGCAAGGACAAACTGCTCATACGCCGTTTGAATTTCTTTCGGATCGAAGACCGGGTCTTTGTGAGGTGACAAACGTTCAAGTTCAAATCCGTCTGCCGCCCTGTGCCAAAGCCCTGACTGCTGGGCCTTCACATAAGACACCGCCTGTTCAACCTTGTCGGGCCGTGTCAAGTGAATGAACAAGATGCGCCCAAATGCGCGCTCCATTCGTTGAAGATCCGTTCGGTCATCCGGAAACAGTACGGCAAGGTTCCGGGTAAAAAACTCAAAACTGTGCCTCTGTAAACGAAGCCCGAACACACCCGTATCGCCGCGGCCCATGCATACGGCGCTCTCTAAGATCCGGGTCAGTGTGTCCTTTTCCGCCTCTCCCGCAAGTGCCGGCAACTTGTGATACTCGAGCCAATCCTCAATGGATGGCTTGTGGAAATAGGATTTGGGAACACCAGCCACGCCGGTTTCCGCCAGCATCCTGCATAACAAGGTGCTGCCACTGCGTGGGCTGGTGCATAAAACGTAAGACTTAAAAACACTCAAGGCTGCAAGCTCGCCAAGTCCAGGAAACAGGCGGCGATATCAACACGATGCCGCGTGATCGCAAAGCCCGAAATCTCGGTTGAAGTGCTCCAAACGCTCTAAATCAAGCGCCGGGCACCTTGAGTTGGAACACCCACCGGCCATTCCCGTATCTTCATGCCCCGAAGAACGAGCACCCGTTTTGCAAATGACAGTTGAATAAATCTTTCACACCACTGATGACATCCTTTTCCGCAAAAAACAAAACCCGGCGAAAGCCGGGTCTTCAGTGTTTCAGTTTCCGAGGTGTTTTCTTGGTTGTTCCGCTCGGTGCGGATGGCAGTGGGGCCGTGAACTCCGGTGTTAACCCGCTTTGCGGCCCTTCCGGGCCTCAAACAGTGTCCGGTAGAGACGGGAAGGCAACCACGGCAAGCGGTCACGGTTGTAATCCTGTCGATGGTTGACCAGGAAGGTCCTGGCGACTTGCACAATCATATTATCTCCTTCGCCCGACCATTGGGTCGGGCATCTTTGTTATAGGAAATAATATAGCGCACATTGCGCACTTTTACAATGCGCACAATGTGCACTTTTTTCGAATTTTCCCAAATTTTATAAGCCAACAACGATACAAGACCTCAGCGGATTTTTGTTAGCCGAATTAGCAATAGGCGTCAAAAAAAATCCCGCTACGTCAGCGCGGGATTTGTATTGTTTGTAACCTACTGAACGCTGTGGCTTACTCCGCCGCTTGCAAACGGGCAGGATCATAATTGAGGATCGGTGCAAGCCATCGCTCGGCAAACTCGACATCCCAGCCTTTTCGCTTTGCATAATCCACAACTTGATCCTTTTCGATCTTGCCGACGCCGAAATAGTAACTATCCGGGTGCGCAAAATAGAGACCCGATACGGATGATCCCGGGAACATTGCACGGCTCTCGGTCAACTTGATGCCGGTGTGGCGCTCGGCATCCAGGAGATCGAACAAAGTATCTTTTTCGGTGTGATCAGGCTGTGCCGGATACCCGGGAGCCGGACGGATACCCTGGTATTTTTCTGCAATCAGCTCTTCGTTTGTCAGGCCTTCTTCGGCGCCGTATCCCCAAAGATCTTTGCGCACGATCTGGTGCAGTTTTTCCGCAAAAGCCTCCGCCAAACGGTCTGCAATCGCCTGAGACATGATCTTGTTGTAGTCATCACCCTCACGGTTGTACCGCTCGGCAAGTTCACTTTCGCCATGCCCGGCGGTGACAGCAAACCCGCCAATCCAGTCGTTTATGCCGCTCTCCAAAGGCGCGACAAAATCGCTGAGCGCGACATTTGCCCGCCCGCCTGATGTCCGGCTCATCTGCTGTCGGATGCTATGGAATGTGGCCCGGGTCTCCGACCGGCTTTCGTCTGAGAACACACGGATATCATCGCCAACACTGTTGGCGGGCCAAAGCGCGGCCATGCCCTTGGCTGTCAGCAGTTTTTTCTCAACGATCTCGTCGAGCATACGGCGTGCATCATCAAACAGCGCCGTTGCGGCGGGTCCGTATCTGTTATCGGTCAGAACCGCAGGGTAACGCCCCTTGATTTCCCAGGTGGCAAAGAAGGGCGTCCAGTCGATAACCGGGACAAGCTCTTCCAGCGGAAATTCCTCAAAAAACCTGGGGTCCAGCTGTTTTGGCGCGACCGGACGCTGGCCTTCGAAATCAGCCTTGAATGCGTTTTTCCGGGCAGCCTCAATGGACAGGCGCTGCTGATTGCCCCGGCTGGCCGCATGCTTTTCGGCAATGTCGAGATACTCAGTCCGCACATCCTTATAGTAGGGATCCCGCCCGCCTTCGCTCATCAGTTTCGAAGCGACCCCGACTGCACGGCCCGCATCCGTGACATAAATCGCCTGACCCTTTTCGTAGTTGGGATTGATCTTGACCGCCGTGTGGATTTTGGAGGTTGTTGCGCCACCAATCAAAAGAGGAATATCAAGACCTTCGCGTTCCATCTCTGCAGCTACATGGCACATTTCGTCCAGAGAGGGCGTGATCAAGCCGGAGAGCCCGATAATGTCGACTTTCTCCTGCTTTGCCGTTTCCAGGATTTTGGCCGCAGGCACCATGACACCGAGGTCGATCACCTCGAAATTGTTACATTGAAGGACCACACCGACGATGTTCTTGCCGATATCGTGAACATCACCCTTTACGGTCGCCATTAGGATCTTGCCTTGCGAAGAGTGTCCGGTAATGCCCTTTTCTTCCTTTTCCTTCTCCATGAAAGGCATCAGGTAGGCGACGGCCTTTTTCATGACACGAGCGGATTTGACCACCTGCGGCAGGAACATCTGTCCTGAGCCGAACAGATCACCAACAACGTTCATGCCGTCCATCAACGGGCCTTCGATCACATGAAGCGGGCGGTCGAAGGCCTGACGGGCCTCTTCGGTGTCGTCCTCCACATAGTCGGCAATCCCATGAACGAGGGCATGCTCCAAACGCTTGGCAACACCCCACGTCCGCCACGTCAGGTCAGCTTCCTTCTTCTTGCCGCCCTCGCCTTTCCAGCGTTCGGCCGCCTCCAGCATCCGGTCGGTTGAATCTGCGCGCTTGTTCAGGACAACGTCCTCGCAAAGCTCACGCAACTCCGCATCCAGATCGTTGTAGACGGCCAGCTGGCCGGCGTTGACGATCCCCATATCCATACCCTGCTTGATACAGTGGTACAGAAAGACGGAATGCATCGCTTCACGGACGGCCTCGTTGCCGCGGAACGAGAAGGACAAGTTTGAAACACCGCCGGAAACATGGGCATGGGGCAGGTTTTTACGGATCCAGCCCGTCGCCTCGATGAAGTCGACACCGTAATTGTTGTGTTCTTCAATACCGGTTGCCACAGCAAAGATGTTCGGATCGAAAATGATGTCGGCCGGATCGAACCCGACTTTCTCCGTCAAGACCTTGTAGGAACGCTCACAGATTTCGATCTTCCGCTCGAACGTATCCGCCTGGCCCTTTTCATCAAACGCCATGACAACCACCGCAGCACCATATCGCCGGACAAGCTTGGCCTGTTCGATGAAGGCGTCCTCTCCTTCTTTCAAGGAGATCGAGTTGACAACGCCCTTGCCCTGAATGCACTTCAAGCCCGCCTCAATGACCGTCCATTTTGAGCTGTCGATCATCACCGGGACTTTCGCGATATCCGGCTCAGCGGCAACCAGATTGAGGAAGGTGACCATGGCCTCTTCAGAATCGAGAAGCCCTTCATCCATGTTGATGTCGATGATCTGGGCACCGTTTTCCACCTGCTGGCGGGCCACTTCAAGCGCGGTCGCGTAATCGCCTTCCTTGATCAGTTTGCGGAACCTGGCAGACCCGGTGACATTGGTCCGCTCCCCGACATTGACGAAATTCACTTCCGGGGTCAGCGTGAATGGCTCCAGACCCGAAAGGCGCATGAACCGCTCGACTTCCGGAACTTCGCGTGGCGCCTTGTCCCGGACAACATCGGCAATGGCCCTGATATGATCTGGTGTCGTTCCGCAACAGCCACCGACAACATTGACCAGTCCGGCAGCCGCAAATTCTTCAATGAGCCCGGCCATGTGCTCAGGGCTTTCATCATATTCGCCGAACTCATTCGGGAGGCCCGCATTCGGATAGGCACACACAAGCGTGTCCGCAACCCGGCCGAGCTCAACGATATGGGCCCGCATTTCCTTGGCGCCCAGCGCACAATTGAGGCCGATTGTCAGCGGATTTGTATGCCGCACCGAGTTCCAGAACGCTTCCGGTGTCTGACCGGACAAGGTCCGCCCGGAGAGGTCGGTGATCGTGCCGGAGATCATGATCGGAAGCGTTTGGCCGGTCTCCTCAAAGACTTCCTCAATGGCAAAAAGAGCTGCCTTGGCATTCAAAGTGTCGAAAATCGTTTCAACCAGAATGATGTCAGACCCACCCGCGATGAGGCCGCGTGTGGCCTCGGCATAGGCAATCCGCAGATCGTCAAAGGAAACAGCGCGATACCCCGGATTGTTTACATCCGGGGAAATGGAAGCGGTCCTGTTGGTTGGTCCGAGCGCGCCCGCAACAAAACACTGTCTATCCGGATCTTCCGCCTGTTTTTGAAGGCACGCTTCGCGCGCCAGCTTCGCGCTCTCATAGTTCAGCTCATAGGCGAGCCCCTCCATACCATAATCAGCCTGAGCAATGGTCGTGGAAGAAAACGTGTTCGTTTCCAGAATGTCCGCACCGGCATCCAGATAAGCCTTGTGGATCGCGCGGATTGCATCGGGCTGGGTGAGACTTAGAAGGTCATTGTTCCCCTTCACGTCGCTCGGCCAGTCCTTGAACCGCTCCCCGCGATACGCCGCCTCGTCCAGCTTCAGCTCCTGGATTGCCGTCCCCATAGCACCGTCGAGGATCAAAATTCTGGACTTGGCAAGATCGTAGAGGCGCTTGAAAGCGTCAGAGGTTGTCACGGTATTTCCTTCCAGACAATCTGGTTTGGCGTCAATTTAAGCCGTCCCGCCGCATTGCCGAACTGGCATTGTCAGCGGGCCGTTTAAAGGCCAGCACGGGCTGTGCTGGTCACAATTCTAAGCTCAACCGGCCCCGGCAGACCGCCGGGACAGCAAAAGTTCAGGGTCACGCCGCCGCTTTTTCCGGCGCATGCTGTCCGAGGCCGAGCATGTGACAGATGGCGTATGTCAGATCCGCCCGGTTCATCGTGTAAAAATGGAAGTCGTTGATCCCGCGATCTACGAGATCCATGACCTGTTCGCAGGCAACGGAAACACCAACCAGCTTACGGGTTTCCGGATCGTTGCTCAGACCGGAGAAACGGCGGGCCAGCCAATGCGGTATGGACGAGCCGCACTTGGCTGAAAATGTCATGGTTTGCTCGAAATTGTGGATCGGCAGTATGCCCGGAACCACCGGAACGTTGATACCGGCAGCGGCAATGCGCTCCAGATAAGCATCGAAAGTATCGTTATCGAAGAAATACTGGGTGATGATCCGGTCAGCCCCGGCATCGACCTTGCGCTTCAGGTTGTCGATTTCCTGCTGCCAGTTCCCGCTCTCAGGATGCTTTTCCGGATATCCAGACACGGAGATATCAAAATTGGCGATCTTCTTGATGCCGGCGACCAGATCGGACGCATACGCATAACCGTCCGGATGCGGTTTATAGACAGCGCCGATCCCTTCAAGAGGATCCCCGCGCAAAGCAACCAAATGGCGGACACCGAGCTCCCAATAGTCGCGCAGAATTTCATCAACTTCGGATTTGGGAGAGCCGACGCAGGTCAGATGCGCGGCAGGCGCAAGAACCGTTTCCTTCAAGATCCGCTCCACGGTCTTGTGTGTGCGTTCCCGGGTCGAGCCGCCCGCACCGTAGGTGACGGACACGAATGCGGGCTCAAGGGGCTCCAGGCGCTTCACCGTTGACCAAAGTGTTTCCGCCATTTTGTCGGACTTCGGCGGGAAAAACTCAAACGAAGCGGTGATCGGCTCGGCCGACTGGCCACGGGATCTGCGTGACGTGAATTCGGTCATCTCAAGCAACCTCTCGGGAAGGATTTCTGGCAGGCAAGTCGGTAATGACGCGGCGGTCCCGTGCGAGCCAAAGCGTGACGGTCAAAAGCGTACCGTCGGTTTGTGAAGGAACCAGGTCCGTGACCTGTTCCAAGTCCAGTTCGTTCGCGTGGAGCCAGCGCTCCATCTGCTCATGAGCAAATCCCAGCCGGCGGTGAGCATGCTTGTCGCGCAGGAACTCCAGCTCATGCGGTGCAAAATCCGCAATAAGCAGCCTTCCGCCCGGACGCAGCGCGCGGGCTGCCTCTGCCAGGGCTCTTGCCGGGTCATCCAAAAAGTGCAGAACCTGATGGATAACAATCACATCAAACGACCGTGGTGGCACGTTAAGCGCGTAAACATCGCCGTGGCGAACCTGAGCGTTGGCAAGGCCCGCTTCCGCCAAATTTGCGCGGGCAACCGCAAGCATGTCATGGGACGCATCTATTCCAAGCGCATTTGAATACCGGTCGGAAAACACTTCAAGCAACCGCCCGGTTCCCGTCCCCAGGTCGAGAAACGAATGGATTGGAGTATCCCCAAGCGCGGCCCGCATGGCGGCTTCCACATCGTGTTCAGGAATATGAAGAGCACGCTCCTTGTCCCAGGACAGAGCGCGCGCCGCAAAATAGGCAGCTGCCTCTTCCGCTTTCGCCTTGCGAATGGACTTAAAGCGTTCCTGATCCGCCGCCAGAACGGGATCGTCGGAGGCAATCCGGTCAACTAAGCCGCGTGCCAGCTGGCCTTCCGGCCCATCTGCCAGGCGATAGTAGACCCAGGACCCTTCCGGGAAACGCTGGATGACATCCGCTTCGGCAAGAAGCTTCAGGTGGCGGGAAATGCGTGGCTGGCTCTGGCCGAGAATTGCCGTCGCATCTTTCACAGTCAGCTCGGCTTCTGCGAGCAAGGCAATGAGCCGCAAACGCGTCGTCTCACCAACCGCACGCAAAGCCGCCAGCGTCTCATCTACAGATAGGGTCAAGTCCTCGGTCATTCAGCCCGCCATCAATGTCGATATAAAGATATCTTTATATGAAATTGGCAGGCATGGCAAGACCACTGTTCTTTTGCGGCGTCGATTTGTCGGGATGCGTCATTCAGAGTGGGGTCAGCGCTGCCTCTTCCCGGACCCAATCCACAAAAGCGTTGGCGAGCGACCTAGTGCGGCTGCGTTTTGAGCGGATTGCGCCAAAGCCATTAACAATTCGGAAAAACCCGAACGGCGCCAATAGACGCTTGTCAGCTAGCTCTTCTTCAACCAACCGGCGCTCAACAAGCGCGGCACCAAAGCCCGCCAATGCCGCCTCGATTACAAGAAAGGTGTGCGGATAGGCTAGCGTCCTTTCAGCCCTAACCGAACGACATGTCATTTTTTCGTAGGCTTCCCAAACCGCGCCAGGGAGTTCTTGGACACAACGTGTTGGAACGCGCAGCTCATTGCCTCGTATTTCAACTTCCAGCGCTGGAGAAACAACGATGCCGAATGCAACATCACCAAGAATGTCAATGTCTGAGCGCTCTTCAAAGCCCCACCTTAATCTGTCCCAGGTAAGGGTCGCGTCCATCTCCTCCTCCGGGAGCCATTGCCGACCCGTCATCCGAAAATTCACCTGCGCTTCAGGGTACCGTTTATAAAACCGAGGCAGCCTTGGCATAAGCCAGCGCATGGCAAATGTGGCACTGATACCAATCTCTAGCACCGGACTTCCGGAGCGATTTTTTAAGTCTTTCCAGGCATGAGAGATTTGTGCCATCGCTGGCCGCACAGCGGCCGCGAACGCCTCGCCCTCTTGTGTTAAGACAACCCGCACACCTTCTCTGCGAAACAATGCAGCGCCAGCCTGCTCATTCAGATGGGCAATCTGCTTGCTGATTGCGCCATGCGTGCGTCCCAACTCCTCCGCAGCCGCGCTCATGGATCCCAGCCGAGCTGTCGCCTCGAAGGCAGGCAGAGTATTCAATGGCGGCATTTTCAATCTCATGTTTCGGTCCTGATGAGTCCTATTGTGAGAACTGCTCACATAATAAGGAAGCCTTCTCCTTCGCCAGCCACCTGTAACACCGTATATTTTGAAGGGCATGCTAGACCAATATTAGGAAAAAACCATGAATTTTCAAAATATTCTGGAATACCCATGTCCTAAGCAGCCAACAATCAGAAAGCTCAGAGGCCAGAAATCTGATCAAACGACGACGATATATATGCAATTTTGGAACATAAGAACTTGGTTGGATGGTATTGTTGTCACGTTCAAGGCGTGGCGCATCCGACAAGCCCTTAAAAAGGAAGCAAGGCAGCTCTACTGGCTGGAGAATGAGTCTGTCTTGCAGGATCTCGGACTGTCACGGGAAGACCTGGCCTCACCGGCATTCCTGCCCGAAGTCAGCTTGGACTACAAAGAGCGTTCTGATAGCAAAGGTCCGGTTACTCCGGTGTCGCCTGATCAACCGAAGACGCCAGCATGTGATCGAAGTCCCCGTCTTGCACACATTGGGGCAGGCTGTCGTGCGCAATGAGTTCGGTTCCTGCAAGTTCGCGATCATACAGCTTCTGGATATCACTAGTATCGACAGTCTGGCCGTGGACGACGGATTCCAGTTTTGTTTGGAACGCAGAAAGCCCACCCATAGAGGAGAAGTGCCACCCTGCATTTGGTATAATTCGGACTGGCTGGCTGATCCCGGACAGATTGCGGTTACGATGCCGCAGCAGAGGTTGAGAGACAAAATTTGGCACATACCTCTTTTTGGTCATGCGGGCTTTCGTCCGGCGCAGTTGCTGTGGCGTTGTAAAGTACCTCTTCTCAATCATCCGGGAACCAAGCAACCACATCTTGCCTGGCGCAATACGGTCAAGATGGTGCTTATGCAGGCTTTGCTCGAAAACCAATAGCCGGTTGCGGTAAACTTGGCGTTCGAGCACACGCTCGAGCACGGAAGCCCGCACGATTTCATCGACGTCAGACAGGAGGATGAGGTCATCCTGCGAGCAGCGGCCGAGTGCATCAGTGATCGCATTGCGCTGATAATTTTCCCGTTCCCAGTCTTTTTTTCGTCGATGTTTGTAAACGCCCAAAGCTGGCGGCAGAACATCAGGGAACGTCACTTGAATATCGATAATCTTGTCAGCCCAGCGCGCAAAACGCTGCCGGTTCTCGGCAAAATAATATGGCTTCTCGCCACCGCGCTGGGTTTGATTGGCTTCTACCAAAACAAAGTGATCGACATAGTCCCCCATTTCCCGGAGGCGGATTTCCAGAAGATCGAACTCGTTATGAAAGACGAAACAGTCGAACAGACGCATAAATGATCCCTAAAGGCTCTTCCAGACGCGGAACTTTGCCCGCATGGCCTTTTCTTCAAGATACCGTGTCAGTTTAAACAGACGTCCTACAGAAAGATCGTCGGCACAGTAACCACCTGACAGAAACACTTTCTCAAACTGGCGCATTACAGGATCAGGCCGATAGCACTCCACCGAGCGCCGTGCCTGGTCCATATCATCCGCCGACGGCCTATAACTGGTCAAAAGCCGCGAAAGGTCATGACGGGTGCGGTAGAGCCATTCAGACTTAGGGCTCATGTGTACGTGGTTCTGATCCATGCCGCCGGCCCAACTGAAAACCGGCTTTCCAAGCATCAAAAACTCAGCAATTGCGAGACCGAAACTCTCTCCGATCTTCTTTGCGTTCAAGCCAACATCACAGGCCGCAATAAACCGGACCTTATCGGGCACATTGACTATTGGCGGAAGGAACAATGCGCGTTCGTGGTCCAGGAATTTTTCCGTGTTTACAAATACAAAGTAGAGATACCGGCGTTTTTCAATGGCCTCGCGGACGGCCTTTCGGGCAAAGGGAACATTGAATTGATCAAACCCACCGTACCGGCCAACCACAAAGGCGTCTTTTGGGATATTGAGTTCTTCGCGCATCGTTCCTGAAGGTTCAGGCAAATCAACAATATGCGGTACAGCCGGGGCGCGGCCACCGGACATCCAGTTTGCGAGCCATTGGGAAACATAGGCATAGACATCCCCATGGGGCTCAAAATGCCGGAAAACTGCGTGAATACCGGTTCGATCAGCAGCAATATCGAAAGACCCTTTCCGACCCTCACGGATTGAATAGGCAAAATCCAGCAGATAAGGCTCACTAACGGTCCGCAAATCGCTGCCAGCAGGCACCGGAACCAGGTTGAGCTTATCTTTAAACTTCTCTACCACCGCCGGGACGCTCTTTTCTTCAGAATAGAACACCACGGATTCGTGACCCAAAACTTCCTGTGCGCTCATCGCATAATCAAATAGCGCGACGCTCATTCCGCGCTCGTTGATTGCTCCAGCCTGAAATCCAATCCGCATCCCGTGTCCGTCCATCTGTTCGCCGGGACCGATATAGGATATCCGGGCCAACGTCCATGGAGTTGGCCGATAAATGCAGTCCGGACAATGGAACAGCCCTGACGGACGACCTATTGGATGGAAAATGGCATTTCGACCTTAACGGACTCGCCTCCATTCTCGTCGTTGACAGTTAGAACCAGGACGTAGTCACCCGCCGGAGCTCCGCTGACATTTAAGGTGAGGTTGGCCATATACTCGGTGTTGGGAACGCGGCTCTTGAAATCAAACCGTCCAAAGCCCTTTTGCCCAGCGAGAACCTTTCCATCTGGAGAGGTCAGATCAAAATCAACAGTCAGCAGAGACGTGTATAAATCGCCCTGCCGTTTCCACAGGAAGCCGACAGGCTCAAGATAAACAAGGATCGGTTCACCGCCGTTAAAGACCGTGCCGTCCTTAGCAGTGTAAATGCCGAAGCCATCGGCTGGAGCTGCAACGAAGATCGCCGTCTGGACGGACATCGGTGCCTGTGCCCACACATCGACCAGAGCTTCACGCATGAGGGTTATTGCTTTACTGGCGTTCCCTTCACTCAAGGCCGTTTCGGCTTGGCTCGCCTTGTCCTGCAGGGCACCGGCAACAGCTGCGCTGGTCCCCGCAAAGATGAAAATTGCCGCAATACTTACCCATTTGAGCATCAATTCGTCCTCTTAAGAGCATGATCGCACGACTGCCTTTCATACAACTCTACAGGAAGACGCTACGACCCGGTCAAAGTTGATCATTTGGCCCGTCGTCTGCCTGCCCCGCCTCGGCGTCATGGATCATTCCGGAGGCTGCAGCTCCCGCTGCGGCAGCAGCCCTGGCGGCCGCCCCCGGAGCCTGGTCATCATCGTCTCCATCAGACCCCGCAACCCGGACGGTCACCTGACGATGGGCGAACTTGATGCCGTTTTTCTCAAATAGATCTCTAAGGCCCGCATAGACCACTTTGCGCAACTCAAATTGCTTGCCGGGTTTGGTCGTGAATTTGACGCGGGCAATCATGGCCGAATCCTCCATCGACAAAATTCCTTGCGATTTCAGAGGCGCCAGGAACATCGGACCGTAATACTCATCATCCAGAAGCTCTTTACCGAAATTCTTGATGATCTTGCGCATCTTCTCCACGTCCGTGTCGTAAGTGACCCGGAAGGCCAATTTCATGACGGCCCAATCGCGCGAAAAGTTCTCGACCTGCTGGATCTCGCCGAATGGCACAGTGGTTAGTGCACCCCGATGGTGGCGGAGTTGCATTGAGCGGATCGAAATCTTTTCGACCACCCCTTTGGCGCTGCCGATATCAATGTACTCGCCTTTCCGGAAAGCATCATCAATAAGGTAGAACGCACCGGAAAAGATATCCCGGATAAGCGTCTGCGCACCGAAGCCAATGGCAAGGCCAACAACACCTGCGCCAGCAAACAACGGTGCGATGTTGACGCCAAGTTCCGCCAGAACCACCATTGCCGCGATCACGACAATCGTAATCAGCAAGAAGTTCCGGAAGATGGGCAAAAGGGTCGCAATACGGCTTTCACCGGCCCCTCCAACTTCGGCCTCCTCGTCTTTTTCCGCCGGGGCTTCCTTCTCGATTTGGCGGTCGATCAGGATCTTGACGGCCTCATAGGCCATGTAACCCAGGAAGACGACCAGGATCACTTCGATAAAGGAGCCGATCAGAGATCCGCTTCCGGCAAGCGGGACACCCCACCAGTTGGCGAGGAGGTCAATGGCCCCAAAACCGACTACAATTGCCGCGCCGCGATCGAGAAGCTGGCGGAACGGTGAGCGCTGCTCCTCCCGTTCTGCAGCCTCCGCCCTTGCCTGAGATAAGAGGCTGTCGCGGTCCTGCACTTCCCCTTCGCTGTCCTCAGCCCGTTCGATGTCTTCCGCGATCTGCGCTTGCGCCTTGGGTGTATCGAGGCGGGGCAGAAGAAGTTTATCAATCAGAAGAATGAGGAGACCGTAGACAACGGCCGCGAGCAGGAGGACTTCAAGCGGCGCAGCAACAAGTCCGGTGGCATCAGGCATATCCAGGAGAATCCGGATGGACGAGATACTCCACGCCACTACAAAATAGATGATCGCAATGAAATGCCAGACATTGGCAAGCACCCGCCGCCAAAGGGGGGCTGTTTCCAATTCCCGGCCCCGGATCAAGCGGGCAATCGTAGTCCGGTAGACAACGGCTATGACCGAGAGGATCACCATGGACAGCGCCGATGCGCCAATCAGGGCAACCTTATGGACGTCCTGCGGAAGTCCGAGGCGTTCCATCAGGAGGCAAAAGGCAAACGCCGTCAGCGAAACAGCCCCGCCCGCCAGCAAGGACCGGTAAAGACCCGAGGCTTCCTCATTCGACAGTTCAACAAGGCGGTGGCTTTCAGCATCCGGGGCGAGAAGATTGAGCCAGATGATCCGAAGGGTCAAAAAGGCGGCAATCATGCCGAGAACAACCATTGCGGTTTCATTCGCGGCTTCAAGACCGGAACCGATGGCAAGATAAACAACCGCGCCGGTTATGAAAAACAACGCAACACCGGCAATCATCAGAAGCGCTCTTAAATAGAGATAGATGATTTTGTCAGACCGCGAATACACATCCTGCTTGTACATATGGGCAAACTGCTTACGGCCCCAGCGGGCGAGCAAGAAGGCCGCAAACAGGCCCAGGGCGACACCGATGGAAACGTCGAAGACAGCCGCAGAAATCCATGCCAATCCCGCCTCTTCGCCTTCGTTTTGAAGGGTTTGGAGCACGGAGTCATGGATGGTCGGAATTTCACTTAGGATCCCTTTTAGGACATCACGGGCTTCGACGGCCTCGTCACCGAAGGAATCGAGCGCTTCGAGAAAACCAGCGCCCTCCTCTGTCCCCTCGTTTGAACTCACTTTGGCGCTATCCGCCGGCGCTGGTGCCGCTTCGCTTTCCGTGGTCTTTCCGGCATCGGATGTGATTGTTGAAACCACACTCGAAATGCCCTGTGCCTGCGCTTCGGATGCGGTGACCGGCAGCGTGATAAAACCCGCTATCACGAGAGAAAAAGCAAAAAAGAACAAAGTCGGCAGAAAGTAACGGACACCTGATCGCTCATCCGTGCATTTAGAAAACTTCATCGGGGCCCCGTCCCTTGCATGGTCAATTTGCCATCTCTAAAGCACGGATTCCCAAGCCTGAAAAGCTATGGGTCCCAATCTCGCTGGTACCAAAACAAAAACCCGGCCAAACGGGCCGGGTTTTGAATCTTTGGGGTCACTGGATATCAGTTGAGAACCGTGTGGCTCCAGTGGGCCATCTTGCGCTTTGCTTCTGCAATCGTCATGCGCTCGAACACGGACATGGCATCGCTGCGCTGCTCCGGTGTAAGGCGGTGCCGCCAGGGACCGATTCCCAGCAGGGCGCCGACCGTGATGGAGGAAAAGCCGGACGCCTTTGCAAGGATGATGAACGGCTCCGGGTCAGGGCGCACCATCCAGTGGCTGACTTCTTCAACACCACACCGCACAAGCCAGGCAAAGGTCGCAACGGCTTCTGCAAACCTGTCTTCGGACGCGAACCTGCGCAATGCGGCCTCGTTGACCATTCCGCGCTTTGCAAGCAGCATGATGCGGCTGCGCGCGGTCTCAAAGTCATAGCGTCCAAGCCAATATTGATTGGACATGCGTTGCGCTGCGATATCGACAGCCTCATCAAGCCGGTTGGCATCCTGCGCGCGGCCCTCGGCATGAAGTTTGCGGCGGACTTCTTCGCTTGCGACGGAGAGGAGGTTTGCGATGTGGCTTTCTGCCAAATCGGCCCGTTCGCTCAAGGTCAATTGCAGCGTTGCATCAGAGGCGGCGTCTGAAATCAATGCCATGACGGACGTGTCGGACAGGCGGGCTCCGTCGTTGCCTGCAACCTTACGCTTTACCTTCAGATCACCCGAGCGGATCAGGATGTCTGTAACCTCCTGTGACAGCACTTCACGTTGCGCGATGGCAAACTGGTGGGCATTTCCGCGCTTTTCAGCGATCTTGATAAGATCCGCATCCCGCAGCACGGTTGAGCGGACAAGGATCGGCTCAGCGACTTCAATATCATCGTCCGCCAGCCGCCGGATGGTCTCTTCCGGACCCCGGCGCAGGCTGGCCATCTGATCGGCCACGTAGCGGCGGACTTCCGTCTCAACCATGTCGACCAGGCGCAGCAGGACTGAATCATAAATGTCCACCTGTTCATCAGAACACCGGTCTGATGTAAGGGCAAACAGAGTAGCCACATGCCGGGCGAGTTCTGCCCTGCGGGCGCTTCCAGCTTCCCCGGTCAGCTCCGAAAAGTTCACCAGTTCTGTTTTCAACGCTTCAGTCATTCTTACGCACCAATTGTTCGTTCATGCCGCTATCCGGCGTTGATACGGAAGATGAAGGGGAGACTTAAAGAAGACAGAAACGCCGATTTCGAGAATATAATTGTCTTTAACTAAAATACGCCGCTAATTTGAATTTCTCCTGACACATACACCATAACCAGCTGTTTTTTCTGAATTTTCAGTTCGATTTTAGCTTCAGGAACGGCCCGTTTGAGCTCCAAAAAAGTTTTGAACCGGTTCAAAAAATGCAGCGTAAGATGCTGTTGCTGCCCATTCCACGGTCTTGCCGGTTAAATTTGTTAACAGCGCTTCCCGCGGCAATTCCTTGTCTAAGCGCGTGAGCTTGTCCGGCGCTTTCCGGCATGCGCGCGCGTCGAAGCCCGCCTGATTGACCAGGCGCCCCCATCCATTGAAGAAACAAAAACCGGTGCCAAATGGCACCGGTTCTTGATCGTTTGGATAAACTTGGGGCGTTTATTCGGCCGCCTGCAAGAAGACCTTGCCGGCCTCATCCCCGTCATTTCCGCCATCGGTGCGCTGATCCAGCTGTTGCAGCAGAACTTCACGCTTGCCGCTGGCCACCTTCATATTGGCTTCCTTCACCGGCCCGAACCCTTTGACAAGTTCGGGGATGCGCGCCAGCTCGACCAAAAGGCCGTATTTGCTTTGCGGCAGGCGCTTTATGATCTCGGCAATATCATTTTCATACTGCGTAATAAGCGCCCGCTCCGCCTTGCGCTCGGCGGTGCGTCCAAACGGGTCATACCATTTGCCGCGGAACGACTTCAGGCCAGCGAGGATCTTGAACGCGGAGAAGATCCACGGACCAAAGGCAATTTTCTGAGGACGTCCGGTTTTTGCATCCACACGCTGCGCCAGGAGTGGCGGCGCAAGGTGGATTTTCAGCTTCCGGGGATTTTCGAACCGCTGTGCGACCTTCTCCTTGAAAGCAGGGTCTGAATACAGCCGCGCAACTTCATACTCGTCCTTGTAGGCCATCACTTTGTAGAGCAGATCGGCCACTGTCCGGGTCAAGCGGTAGGTACCCGGACCATGGACCTCGTCCGCAGCCTTGACCGATGCCACAAGCGACCGGTACCGCTCGGCATAGGCCAGATCCTGATATTTGATCAGCTCTTCGGCATTGAAAGCGATTTTTTCATCCAGCGTGAATTCCGGCGGTTTTTGTGCGCTCGGAAGCGCTCCAAGCAACACCTCCGGCGTTGCCGCGAGTACGCGCCCGGCACGGAAGGCCTTGATGTTGTTTGCAACGGCTGCACCATTGAGCTCCAGCGCCGTTTCGATTGCCTCATCTGAAATCGGCAAAGCACCGCTTTGATAAGCCATACCAACCAGCAACATGTTTGCGTAAATGGCATCACCGAGCAGCTTTTCAGCAATGTCGGCTGCGTCCATGGCAAGGTATGTGCCGGACGCATCCCGAAGCGCGGTGTCCATCCGGCTTTCGTCAAATGACAGCGTCTGTTTCAGGACAAACTCGGCCGTCGGCGCCACTTTTGTGTTGGCAACGCTGACCGTATGCCCCCTGTGAGCCAGGGCCAGCTGATCCGCGTTTGTGGCGACCACCATGTCACTGGCGATCAACAGATCAAGGCTGGCGGCCGGGACGCGGGGACCTTCAATAGCCCGGTCGCTGGCTGCAAATCGCACATGAGAGGTGACAGGTCCGCCTTTCTGGGCAAGACCGGTCATGTCCAGTGTGGAGGCCTGCTTGTTGTCGATATGCGCGGCCATCGCCAGAACGGCACTGATTGTCGTGACGCCCATGCCGCCAATGCCAGCAATCAGCGTGTTGTGCGTGCGTTCCAGGCTTGCGAGCACCGGCTGCGGCAGATTTTCGACCAGCGCATCGATATCGACATCAGCTTTTTTCGGCTTTTTCAGGTCCGCGCCTTCAATTTCGACGAAGGATGGGCAGAAACCCTTGATGCACGAAAAGTCCTTGTTGCAGCTGGACTGGTTGATAACCCGCTTTTCCCCGAACGGTGTTTTCAGCGGCTCAACGGACAGGCAGTTCGATTGCACGGAGCAATCGCCACATCCTTCGCAGACCCGGTCATTGATAAAGAGCCGCTTGTCAGGATCAGGATAAAGACCGCGCTTGCGCCGGCGCCGTTTTTCTGCGGCACATGTCTGGTCGTAGACTATGACGGAAACACCGTTGAACAACTGCAGGTCTTTCTGCACATTCATGAGCTCATCGCGATGATAAACCTTGGCGGTCGGCGCAATTTGCGCCCAGGACCCATATTGGTCCGGGTTTTCCGACACGATTGCAATGCGCTCGACACCTTCGGCCTCAAGCTGCCGGGAAATCTGCGGCACGGACAGCTGGCCGTCATGTTCCTGACCGCCGGTCATCGCAACGGCATCGTTGTAAAGGATCTTGTAGGTGATCGGCACCTTTGAGGCGAGCGCCTGGCGGATGGCCAGAATACCGGAATGGAAGTAGGTTCCATCGCCGACATTTGCGAACACGTGGCTGTCACCGGAGAACGGTTGCTGGCCGACCCACAGCACCCCTTCACCGCCCATCTGGATCTGGCCTTCCGTGCTCCGTCCGGCCATTTCAGTCATGGCGTGACAGCCGATCCCTGGCATGGACCGGGATCCCTCCGGTGTCTTCGTCGATGTGGAGTGCGGGCAACCGGAACAAAAGTAAGGGATCCTGGCAGCACGCTCCGCGTGGCCCTGTGCCCACATGGCCTGTTTTGTCATGCGGGCTGCAACGGCGCGCATTTCCTCGGTTACAGCCTCTCGCGGCAGCCAGTTCATCAGGCCTTCGATGATTTCGGCAACTGAGAGCTCCAGCACGTCAGACAGGAAATGAGACCCATCCGGGCGCTGCTTGCCCCAGATTTCCGGCCGGCTCATGTCGGGCCAGTGATAGGAAATGCTCTTGATCTGCGGCTCCATGAACGCGCGCTTATGCTCAAGAACAAGAAGACGTTCCGCGCCCCGGGCAAAATCGCGAAGCCCCAGGGGCTCCAGAGGCCATGTCATTGCAACCTTGTAGACTGCAAGACCCAGCGCCTTGGCTGTGTCCTCGTCCAGTCCCATCAGATCCAGCGCCTGAAGCAAGTCGCGGTAGGCTTTTCCGGAAGCTACGATACCAAGCTTGACCTGTCCACGTGTTCCAAAAGCAACGCGGTCCAGGCCGTTGGTACGGACATAATTAAGGGCCGCCGGAATCCGCAAATCACGGACAAGACGCTCTGTTTCCAGCCGGTTGCCGAGAAGAAGGTCCCGGTTTTGATGGTAGTCCTTGCGCGGATCCCCTTCCAGCGGCCGGATCAGGCGCAAACGGTCAGGTGAAATGTTGATCGTAGCCGAGGCATCCATCGTATCGGCGACACAGATCAGCGCTGTCCAAAGACTGCTGAACCGGGACATTTCGAGGCCATGGAGGCCAAAATCCAGAACATCCTGAATGTCCGCCGGATTCAGCACGGGAATCTCGTCATGCTCGAAGAAGAATTCGCTCTGGGCCGGAAGAATGGAAGACTTGGCCAGGTGGTCATCGCCAGCAAGCGCGAGCACGCCGCCGTTGCGGTCGGTTCCCGAAGCGTTTGCCTGGCGCAGTGCATCGCCTGCCCGGTCGACACCCGGCGCCTTGCCATACCAGACCCCGAAAACGCCATCATAATCGGTCGCACGGCCAACGCCGCCTTCGCCGCGCAGCTTCTGACTGCCCCACACGGCAGTGGCGCCGAGTTCCTCGTTCACGCCGGGCTTGAAAACCAGATCATACCCTTTGAGGTGGCGGTGCGCGCGCATAAGCTCGGTGTCGTACCCTGCAAGCGGTGAGCCGCGATAGCCGGACACAAAGCCGCCTGTCTTCAGACCCGCTGCGCGGTCAAGCCGGGCACGATCCAAAACAAGGCGGACAAGCGCTTGTATGCCAGTCAGGTAGACCCGCCCCTGTGTCGAGACATATTTGTCATCCAGGGTTACGGTTGGCACATGCACATTCATCCAGCGTCCTCCTTAGCGTCGATTGCGCAGCTGCACTCCCAAGCAGCTTGTCAGAGTAATATCATCCTTTTCTTAGGCAATTTCTGTGCTATCGTCGCCCTCAATCACCTTGGGGCAGCATAATAATTCCTATAAAGACCAATGACCGATAAATATCTTCTCGACCCGTCGGACGTGCGTGTTTTGCGCGTTCTGCAAAGGGACGCCTCCCTTTCGATTGCCGAAGTGGCCAAAGAAGCCGGCATGAGCCAAACGCCGTGCTGGCGGCGGATCAAGCGGCTTAAGGAACAGGGCATCATCCGCCAGATCACTGCAATAATTGACCGGGAATCGGTCGGTCTCGGCTTTGTTGCATACTCCTTTGTCAAACTGGCTGTGCCGAGCCGCGAGAACATGGAGACATTCGACAAGCTCGTGCATCATTGGCCGGAGGTCGTCACGTGTGAACGGATCACCGGTGCGGTCGATTACCTCATCAAGGTCGTGACCGATGATATCAAAACCTACGACAATTTTCTGCGGTTAAAATTGCTGGACAACACCCTTGTCTCCGACGTCCAGTCCCGGATCGTTGTCAATACGGTGAAAGATACCGTGGCGCTGCCGTTGAGGGAAAGCTGAACAAGCCATACTGTTGATGAAAACTGGCCCAATGGGAGCGCGTTTCAGACCGCCCGGCGATTATGCGGCCTGTTTGTCTTCCATGGCCCCATTCAGAAGTTCATCTATGAACAGCGACAGGAGCTGCGGACGGCCAGAAACTCCGGCCTTGCGGTAGATCGCATTACACTGAGCTTTCACCGTTCCTTCCGCCGTTTTGCGGATACTCGCAATCTCCGAGATGGAGAACCCTTTCAGGGCCAGCATGGCAACGTCCGCCTCAGATGGTGTCAGTGCCCAAGCCTCGAAATGCTCTTCCAGCAACGTTATGAAGGCGCCCGAAGCCGCCTTGATCTGCTGTTCAAGGCGCCGCTGCCGGTTTAGGGTCTGGCGCACTTCAAATCCCGACGCAACAAAGCCCAAGACTAGCGCTGTGATCACCATGTATTCCAGAACATCACTTTCCAGAAGACTGTCGGGATCCTCGCCCCAAATGGCACTCACAGCTTCTTCTGTCACAATGAAGAACACGCAGAAGCCAAGCAGACCAAATAGCAGCCAAGGCCGCGCCGACCGCCATGTTATCGAACCGGGCATTATAAAACGCATCCTTTCGGCTTAAAGGAAGCCACTCCAGGCCAATTCGTTGGAGTTCAGAGCAGCTAAATCTATTCAAAGAAATAGCCCGGGAACACATCATCCGGCAACGGAGAAGTGGATCCCCGGCCGGCTGGTCGGGGCAGACCGAGCGGCGGTCCGGCCGGGGACGGGCCAAGTCAGATGTTATTCGTCACTGTCATCGGTATCGTCTTCCAGCTCCATTTCCAGGATCTGGCCGGACGTCGGGTCGATTCCGAATTCCATCGCTTGGCCGTTCAAAGTGACTTCAACTTCCAGTTCGCCCCCTTCGCGCTCGATTTCCTCAACAGTGTAGCCGTGTGCTGTAAGTGCTGCGCGGATTTCCTCATCCGTCGTTCCGACGGTTTCTCCCAAGGACGCGGCAGCCATCGCACCACCTGCAACGGCGATCACGGCGCAAGAGGACAGGATGGAAAGAGCGGAATACTTTTTGGTCTTGAGCATTTTCGGGTCCTATTGTGAATTAATGTCGGGGTCGGCATAGCCACCGGCCTCCCCGATCTGACCCCGGCCCCATGCCGGAACCATTGCTCAAAAGCTTATAAACCCGTCTCTAAACCCTGGTTTAGGACAGTTTTGTCCGTGTTTATGGACGGTGCAGCCAAAATCCCGGTTTCAGGCGCTGAGCGTTCGAGTTCTTTTCAGCTGAAAAACCGGAGAGGAGAAAATGGTGCAAGGTCCGCACTGGAGGGCTTATTGGTAATGAGTTCGGCAAGAAGCTTGCCCGTCACCGGCCCAAGCGTAAAACCATCATGACCGTGGCCGAAATTGAACCACAAGCCACGGGTTTTCTGGGACGCTCCGACAATCGGAAGGGAATCCGGCAGGCAAGGCCTGGATCCCATCCACGGCGCGTCCTGAAGGGCACGCCCCAGCGGGAACAGCTCTTCGGCCTTGCGCTTCACGTGCTTAATAATGGCCGGATTTGCAGGCGCATCCCGGCTGGCGAGTTCCACACCCGTCGTCAACCGGATACCGTTATCCGTCGGCGTCAGCACGAACCCATTGTCGATATCCACCACAGGACGGGACAAGGACGCCCCGGATTTCGGCCGGTAATGCATATGATATCCGCGTTTTGCCGCCAGCGGATAGGTCTCGCCCTGCATCTTCAAAAAGTCCGTGGACCAGGCGCCCAGCGCAACAACCGCATGACGGCCGAACACGCTCGCCCGTTCGCCGGCCACCGCCCAACCGCCACGCTGTTGCTGGACCTTTAGTGCATCCGCCCGGAAATAGGCTCCACCATCTTGGATGAAGCCCCGCCAGAAGGCGTCAACCACCGCTCCGGGATTGGAAACTGAGCGGGTTTCGGGCCAATGGATTGTCGGCAGATCCTTGAGCTTCAAACCCGGCTCAAGAAGGCCCAGATCACCCGGCGACAGCTCGTCATAGGACACTCCATAGATACGGGCATAGTACCGCTCGGCCTCGCTGGCCCGGTAAGAGTTGCCTGACCGGTAAAGATGCAGCCAACCGCCCCGGCGGTAATACCGGTCCGCATTCGTGCTGCTGGCGAGCTCCAGATGCGTTTCAACGGCCAAGGCGCGCAAGGGCGCAACCGCCCTGCAATAAGCTTCGGCCGCAGCACCAGAAGAGGCTCTGAAATACCGCCGCAACCACGGCAAGAGCCCAATCAAGGCCGGAAGAGAATACTGGACCGCGGTCGAGTGCCCCAGCGCCGTCGATAGGAGAGTGCCGAGGCCCGGCGACATCGACGGGGGCACAAAGCCGTTTCTCTGGATGATCCCGGCGTTTCCGAATGAGGCCTCTTCACCGGGATGCTTTCGGTCGATCAAAGCGACATCCAGACCGAAGCGGCGCAGGTAGATCGCGGTAGACACACCGACGATTCCGGCCCCGAGGACCAGGACATCAAATGTCTGAACCGGCTTCGTCTGCTTTTTCATGGCCATCCCGGACTGGCGCGCACCCGCCGGATCCGATAGTTAGGTAAGTGCCTGCCTTCACGTACACTTTCAGGAGATATCTTTAAATGATTCGGATCGCAGGGGCAGGTTTGGCGTTTGTCGGCAGGCACGGAACAGCCGCGCTTGCTGTGAGTATCTTTATCGGAATGGCCCTGCCGGCGTTTTCAGCCCTTCTCCGGCCCTATCTCGGTGTCGCCGTCTTCAGTCTGCTAACGCTGGCTTTCCTGCGGGTCGACCACAATGCGGTCCGGTACCGGCTGAGGCACCCCAGGACACTCGTTCTGGCCCTCTTGTGGATGATGATCGGTGCGCCGCTGCTTCTTGTTCTCCTGGTCCATGGCTTCAATCTGGAAAGGTTCGGACCGGAGCTTGTCCTGGCCCTGTTCATCGCTATTGCCCCACCGCCGGTCATGGCTGCACCGGCCTTTTTGTATCTTCTGGGTCTGGACGGGACTCTCAGCCTGGCCTTGTCGGTCGCAGCACTCATCATCACCCCGCTGACGGCCCCCTTGATTGGTGAGCTGATGCTGGGCGCAGCCCTGCCGCTCAGCGTGGGCAGCCTGGCCATCCAATTGGCAGGCCTGCTGGTCGGGGCTTTTGTCACGGCGCTCGTCTTGCGAAAACTGGCGGGCACCGAACGCCTGTCGCGAAGCGCAAATCACATCAGCGGAATGAATGTGTTGCTGCTGCTGGTGTTTGCCATTGCCGCCATGGATGGTGTCGCAGCCAGTTTTGTCAGCCAGCCCTTGTTCACTTTGGGACTTACCGGCCTGACCTTTCTCCTGGCCCTTGCTCAGATCGGCCTGACCCTTCTGCTGTTCGCCCCGGCCGGACGCGAAGACGCCTATGCGATCGCGCATACATGCGGCACCCGGAACATGGGGTTGATGGTCGCGGCTTTCGGCGGGGCCATTCCAGAGTTCACCTGGCTCTGGTTCGCCGTTGGCCAATTCCCGATTTACATGATGCCTTTGTTCATGAAACCGTTTGTCAGAGTTTTCTGCCGGTTGAACCTGAAATCTGTGACCTTGAACACCTAAGGGCCCGAAACCTGCGCTATTGTCGCTCATCGGTTTGAAAGGGAGGCTCCCATGCGGGTATTTGCGGTTCTGTCGCTTTTTTGTTTCGGACTGTTGGGTCTGGCGGTCCCGGCGTCCGCCGGAGATATGGCCAAGGTGCAGGTTCTGGGTTTTTCCGAGGATGGCCGGTACTTCGCGTTCGAGCAGTACGGTATTCAGGACGGTTCCGGTTTCCCATACTCTGAAATCTTTGTTCTCGACGTTTTCGAAGACAGCTGGGTTCGCCCGTCGCCATTTCGTCAGCGGGACGAAATAGACGACAGCCAGGGATACGATCCCGATGCGCTGCTGCAGGAGACCCGGGCCCAAAACCGGCTGACCGCGCAACAGCTGCTCCAGGACAAGGGTATTGCTGGCAAAGGTGAGACAGTTGGCCATAGTCCCGTGACCGAGTTGTCTGCAGATCCTTACAAGATGACCGTAAATTTGCGCCCGGTCGTCCCACCGATCGATGACCCCATGGACATCGAACTCCAGCAGTTCCCGATGCCTGATGCGACTTGCGCAAGTTACGGTGTGGAGACAGCAGGCTTTCAGTTGAACACGGTCCATGGCGGTGAAGCCCGTGTCCGGCATGCGGACACCCAGCTTCCGAAAAGCCGGGGATGTGCGATTGGCTACAGGATCGAGCGGGTCGTTTCCTATTTCCCGGACGGAAAACCACCCGTCCTTGCCATCCTGGTCCAAGTCCTCAAACACGGTTTTGAGGGACCTGACGGCCGGATATTAGCAATCACCGGACGCTTGTAACCAGCTCAGCCACAGCGTTGCGAAAACGCTGTGGCAGGGACAAAGACGTTGAATGGACCCCTAGCCCATGCTAGCGCCCCGGTGAGACTGTCCACAGCCGCACGCATTTCAAATCGGGAACACCATGTCCAAAGACCTGAAGATCGCACCGTCCATTCTCGCCTCCGACTTTTCAAAACTCGGACAGGAAGTCCGGGATGTTGTCGACGCCGGGGCGGATTGGATTCATCTCGATGTTATGGATGGCCATTTCGTGCCGAACATCACCTTCGGTCCTGATGTGATCGCCAAGCTGCGCCCGCACACCGACAAGGTTTTCGATACGCACCTCATGATCGCGCCATGCGATCCCTATCTGGAAGCCTTCGCCAAGGCCGGATCGGATATCATCACGGTTCACGCAGAAGCCGGGCCGCACCTTGACCGGTCGCTCCAGGCGATCCGGAATCTTGGCAAGAAGGCCGGTGTGTCACTCAACCCCTCAACACCGGAAAGCGTGCTTGAATACGTTCTGGACCGCCTCGATCTTATTCTGGTCATGACGGTCAATCCCGGCTTTGGCGGCCAAAAGTTCATTGATGCGATGGTCGAAAAGACACGGCGCATCAAGCAAATGATTGGTGACCGGCCAATCGACCTGGAGATCGACGGTGGTGTGACGCCCGAAACAGCTCCGCTTGTTGCAAATGCAGGCGCCAACGTGCTGGTGGCCGGATCTGCAGTCTTCAAAGGCGGCAGCGTCGAGAGTTACCGGGGCAATATCGAAGCCATAAGAGCGTCCGTCGGCTCCAACTAAAATTCCGTAACTGTCTTTCCGAACGGCCTCCCCCTCGGCTATGGTCGAACCATCAGACGAGGGGGCTAGTCTTGTCGCATATGAACCGCAGCATTGGCCTGCTCGGCCTGACGTTCGTCGCGATCAGCGGGATTTTAGGGTCTGGTTGGCTGTTTGCGCCCCTCCTGGCCGCTCAAGCGGCTGGTCCCTCCGCCTTGATCGCCTGGGCCATCGGCGGATTTGCCATGCTTTTGCTGGCTGCAACCTTCGCCGAAATCGCGACAATCCTTCCGGTTGCAGGCGGTATCGGACGTGTTCCGCACTTCTCCCACGGCTCTGTGGTCTCCATGACCATGGGCTGGACTGCCTGGGTCGGCTACAACACCACGGCCACCATCGAGGTTGAGGCCGTGCTGCGCTATTCGACAAGTTTGGCGCCGTGGCTTTATGAGAGCGATGGCAATCTGAGCGCTGCCGGGCTTGGCGTTGCCATGTTGCTACTGATTGTTTTCACGATTTTGAATGCATTTGGCGTCCGGTTTTTCGCGCGCATCAACACCGCCCTGACCTGGGTCAAAATCGTGGTTCCCGCACTCCTGGCTGCGGCCATCTTAACGTCGGAATTCCGGTACGCGAATTTTGAGAACTATGGCGGATTTGCGCCGGAGGGCATCAAGGGCATCCTGTCAGCCATCTCAACAGGCGGGGTCATCTTTGCCCTCATTGGTTTCCGCCATGTGATCGATATGGCGGGAGAGGCCAAAAACCCGAAGGTAAATGTGCCGCTGGCACTGATCTTTTCTCTTGTCATCTGCCTTCTGATCTATGGCGGCCTGCAGCTGGCTTTTCTCGGCGCTCTTGATCACAGCCAGTTGCAGAACGGGTGGCCGGCACTGCATTTTACCGGCGAACTTGGGCCGATGGCCGCTTTGGCAACAGCGGTCGGTGCGCTGTGGATCGTCTCGATCCTCGATACAAGCGCCCGGATCTCCTCCTTCGCGTCGGGCCTGGTATCGGTCGGCTCCAATGCGCGGCTTGGGCTCGCCATGGCCCAGAATGGTCTGTTTCCAAAATTCATGGAAACCCTGTCCAAGCGCGGCGTGCCGCTGTTTGCCCTCATGGTCAACTTCGTGGTCTCGGCCTTGTTTTTCGTGGCTTTGCCATTCAAGGAAGTCCTGGCGCTCAACACGTCCTCGATCGTGCTGTCCTTCGTGGTCGGGCCGATTGCGGTGCTCGCGTTCCGCCGATTGCTTCCGGACACGCCAAGAGCTTTTGTCCTGCCCGCAGCTCCCCTCACCGGCTGTCTGGCATTCGTGGTCGCAACGCTCATCATCTACTGGAGCGGATGGAGCACCATGTTGCATCTCGGCATTTGCCTTGGGCTGGGAATCTTGTTGCTTCTTTATAGAGGCATGCGGATCGGCATGGCGCAGCTTGACTGGCGCGAAGCCATATGGCTGGGCCCATATCTCCTGGGCATTATGCTGCTCTCCTATCTCGGCTCGTTCGGCGGCGGCGCCGGTTTCCTGCCAGTCGGCCCCGACATTGCTGTGGTGGGCCTGTTTGCAGCCGCCATATACGCCCTGGCCGCACGGCTCAGCCTGCATCAATCGAAATTCGACCAGTATATGGCTGAAGAAAAAGCCGATGAGATCGAAGAATACGGACCGGACGGAGACGGGCCGGTCGAGCGGATGGGCTCATGAGTTCCGCAGGCGGATCGAAATTGGACCGGCTTGGCGGTTGGGCTGGCGCTGCCCTGCAACATGGTGTATTTTAGGACAGCAATACTGACGTATTTAGTTTAAGGTCCAACACTCCATGCCCGCAGCCACACCCGTTGCCGCAAACACTCAAAAACAGTCTGCTTTGGAAGATCTTCAAGGCCTTTCCTTCGGCGTCTTCACCTGCTCGCTTGGCGTGGTTTTCCTGTCTCAACTCGGATTTTTGACGGGTCAGAGTGCAGGCCTGGCCCTTCTCCTGTCCTACGTTCTGGATATGAATTTTGGCCTGATTTTCTTCCTGGTGAACCTGCCATTTTATTGGTTCACCTATAAAAAGCTTGGCCTTGAATTCACGATCAAATCGGCTCTTTGCGTCACAGCAATGGCGGTCACGGTGGATCTTCTAAGAGACATCATCGTGTTTGAGGCTCTGAATCCGCTCGTCGGGACACTGGCGTTCGGGGCGCTTGCAGGTGTAGGGATTCTGGCCTGCATCCGGCACAAGAGCAGTCTTGGCGGCATGACCGCTCTTGCCCTGACCATTCAGGATGCAACAGGCTTTAAAGCAGGATATGTCCAGCAAATTGCGGACGTCCTGATATTCACCGCCGCCCTGTTTTTGTTTCCGTTTGAAATCGTGCTCTGGTCGATTTTCGGGTCGCTCATCCTGAACTTCTTCATCGCGGTCAATCATCGCCGCGACCGTTATATCGTGCACTGAAGACAGGTTCTGTTCCCTTGATCTGAAATTCGGCTCCTGTGCCGGCATGCTCTGAACTTCAGATTCACAAAGGTGACGATCCGATCCATGTTTCCAGAGTACTGGGTGTTATGTCAGAAGCGACCGAAATTGCTCGACTACTGTAAAATCAATCAGCCTTGGCGACCGATCAGGCCCGGACTATAGCCCGCTGATTTGGTGTCGTTTCCGGAATGGGAATTCGTTCCAAAATTTGCCTCCGTTGTGAAACAAATTTCAGTTCCACCACACTAACTGAGCCTGACCGTTGCCGGCGGTTTTGGAGACGCTGTAGCAAGCTTTTCTTTCAGACCGTTTGGAAACAGTTCCACCTGCTTTGCCTCCATCTCCGCAAGGCTCATCCACCGGGCAACGCATTCTGTCTCATCGTGCTCCAGAAACCGGATCGTGTCTTTGCGATAGAACTTCGGATCGGAAAAATGCGCATGGCAAAGGAACACGATCTCGTGGCCGACATTGCCATGATGGTCGTAGATGTTTTCCAGGACGAAGTGATCTTTGCTCAAGGCGATATGTGCGCCAAGCTCTTCGAGAAATTCCCGTTTCAAGGCATCCCGCCATGGCTCGCCGAATTCGATTGTGCCGCCGAGCGGGCGCACGCCTTTGACACGGCCGAGATCATCCTCGACATCGAAAACCAAAAGTGCATCGTCCTGCCACACGAGAGCAAGGGCCTTCACGGTGATCCAATTTGATGGCCGCCAGATGGTCATTCCCACTCCCAGTGGTTGCTTAAGGTTCCGGAATCTGCCTGTTAAAATTCACATTGTTTGTCTGCTCGCAAGCAAAATCGGCGGCATTTGATTGAAGGCTGCCCGCGCCTCTGCTATCCCGCAGCCAGCTTTTCCCAAATTAAGGACTGATCCAGCGATGATCCCGCGCTATTCCCGCCAAGACATGGTCGATATCTGGTCTCCGGAGTCGAAATTCCGCATCTGGTTCGAGATTGAAGCCCATGCCTGTGATGCTCTGGCCGAGCTCGGCGTCATTCCAAAGGAAGCTGCGAAAACGATCTGGGAAAAAGGCGGGACTGCCACCTTCGACATCGACCGCATCGACGAAATCGAACGGGAAACGAAGCACGACGTCATCGCTTTCCTAACCCACCTTGCGGAGATCGTTGGACCGGATGCCCGGTTTGTCCACCAGGGCATGACCTCGTCGGATGTTCTCGACACCTGCTTCAACATCCAGATCGTCAAGGCAACGGATCTTCTCCTGAAGGACATGGACGATCTCTTGGCGGCCATCAAACGCCGGGCATTTGAACACAAAGACACAGTCACCATCGGCCGCTCCCACGGCATCCATGCCGAGCCCGTCACCTTTGGCCTCAAGATGGCCCAGGCCTACGCCGAATTTGACCGCTGCAAATCCCGCCTTTTGAACGCCCGGGAAGAAATCGCCACCGGTGCCATTTCCGGCGCTGTCGGCACCTTCGCCAATATCGACCCGCGCGTTGAAGAACATGTCGCTAAAGCACTTGGCCTGCAGGCTGAGCCGGTCTCAACGCAAGTCATCCCGCGCGACCGTCACGCGATGTATTTCGCAACTCTTGGCGTCATCGCGTCATCCATCGAGCGTCTTGCGACAGAAATCCGCCACTTGCAGCGCACGGAAGTTCTGGAAGCAGAAGAATTCTTCTCCAAGGGCCAGAAGGGCTCGTCGGCCATGCCGCACAAGCGCAACCCGGTCCTGACCGAAAACCTGACCGGCCTGGCCCGTCTGGTGCGCATGTCTACCGTTCCGGCCATGGAAAACGTGGCTCTGTGGCACGAGCGCGACATCTCGCATTCCTCCGTTGAGCGCATGATCGGCCCGGACACCACCGTGACCCTCGACTTTGCCCTTGCCCGCCTCACCGGCGTCATCGACAAGCTGGTCGTCTATCCGGAGCGCATGATGGGGAACATGGACCGCCTTGGCGGTCTGGTCCATTCCCAGCGGATCCTGCTGGCACTCACCCAGGCAGGCTCTTCCCGTGAAGACGCCTACCGCCTCGTTCAGCGCAACGCCATGAAGGTCTGGGACAGCTATCAGGTGTCCGGCGACGCGAAGGTCGACTTCCTGACCGAATTGCTCAACGACGAAGATGTCCGGAATTACCTTTCGGAAGACCAAATCCGCGACCGCTTCGATCTCGGCTACCACACCAAGAACGTCGACGTGATCTTCCAGCGGGTGTTCGGGGAAAGCTGACCTATTTCCCATCCCTGGGCGCCCCTGTTTCTGCGGGGCCCCTGCATTCTTACAAACTGGATGGTCTCCTTGAGCCTGCAGCTGCAGGGATGGCGACGAGGGCAAAGGCAGCACCCCATGAAAATCGCGGTTGTCTCGGACATTCATGGCAACGTTCTCGCTCTAGAGGCCGTTCTAGCCGACCTGAAATCCGAGGCGCCTGACCTTGTTGTTAATCTGGGGGACTGCGTTTCCGGACCGCTCTGGCCGGAAGATACGGCTGCGATCCTAAGAGATACGGCTTGGCCGACCATACGCGGCAATCATGACCGGATCGTCCTTGAAGACCCGATCGAGAAAATGGGGCCGACGGATGCCTTTGCGGCAGAACGGCTTTCCTCCGAGAGCATCAATTGGCTCAAGACGGCAAAACCAACAATCCGGTTGGACGGCGAGATCTTCCTATGTCATGGCACCCCGGACAATGACGACCGGTATTTGACCGAAAAAGTCGAGGGGCCAAAGGGTCATTTGCCGGACGAAGAGACTTTGCTGGCTGAGCTCAAGGGCGAAAAGTCCCCGATCATTTGTTGCGGGCACACCCACATTCCGCGCGTTATCCGGCTCCAAAAAACCGGTCAAACCCTTCTCAATCCGGGGAGCGTTGGCCTTCCGTCGTATGAGGACGACCATCCGAACAAACACAAGATGGAGGCCGGCAGCCCGCATGCCCGCTATGCTGTCATGACCAAGTCTGAGCGCGGTTGGTCTTTTCAGGAAAAGATCCTTCCCTATGATTGGGATGCGGCCTCAAAGGAAGCTGAAAAAAATGGCAGGCTCGGCTGGGCCCGCGCTCTTAAACATGGATTTTTCGGGCCGTTGTCCTGAAACCACTCACACCTTTACCCAGAGACCAGAATACGCCCCATGAAAATTGCTGACACCGACATTTTGCTGGTTCCAGGTTACGGCCAGACGCTCCCAGGGCACTGGATTTTGCGCTGGGAAAACAAGATGCCGACCGCCCGTATCGTGAGGCAAGCGGAGCTTCACACGCCTTCGAAAAAGGCATGGCTGGAAAAGCTGGTTGAAGATGTGGAAGCGGCCAAACGGCCGGTGGTTCTTGTGGCCCACTCGCTTGGCTGCGTTCTGGTGGCCCATGGAGCCCATGCCCTGAAAGACAAGGTATTGGGTGCCTACCTTGTCGCCCCTTCGGACTGGGACCGCGAAGGGCTTGTGGCAGAATTCGATGGCGGCGACTTCAAGCCGGTGCCACAGGATCCCCTGCCCTTCCGCAGTCATCTCGTGGCGAGCCGCAATGACCCCTATTGTGATTTTGCCCGTGCCGAGGCCTTCGCAAAGGCGTGGGGAGCAACGTTTCAGGATGCCGGCAATGCGGGGCATATCAATCTGGAAAGCGGGCACGGCCTCTGGCCGGAGGGCATGATGTCTTTCGCCGGGTTTATGAAAAAACTCGGCTAGATCAAGCGGCGGTAAATCGCATTCGGTTTACGCCTCAAAACTGATCGATACTTGATGACCGGGCATCCTTGGGTGTTTCCCGCAATTGCCCGATCCTCTCAAGAAGTGCCCACGCCAGGTCTCAAAGGCCCTCGACTTCCCGCAAAGCAGCCCTCGCCGAGTGATCCAGGAAAATCGTGTCGATGCCGTGCGAGATCAGGCGGTATCCCTGGCCGACAGCCTCGCGGACCTTGGCTTCATTGAGGCAGAAAATGCCGGCGATCTTTCCGGCTTCCGTCGCCTTTGCCGCAATGTCAGCGCAGGCTTTCGCGGTTTTCTCACCATTGGGGTCGAGACGGCGGCCATGCGTTAGGGCAAGCGACAAATCACTCGGCCCGACAAACACGCCATCAAGGCTCTCCACCGCCAGGATATCATCCAGTGCATCAATCGCCTCCTGCGTTTCGATCATGGCGAATGCCAGTGTTTGATCGTTGGCGTTTTGAAGATATTGATCGCTGGTCTGGCGGCTGAGCATGGCAGCCCGGAACGGAGACCAGCTGCGCTGGCCGCGCGGGGGATACTTGACCGCATCGGCAAAGGCTTGCGCCTCTTCCTTGGAATTCACCATCGGTGCGATCAAACATTCCGCGCCCATATCAGCCAGCCGCCCCGTCAGGGCGAGATCCCCGACCGGAAGACGGACGATACGGTTGCTCCCGGCCAATGCAATGAGCGCCAGCGCCTCGCAAGCGCTGTTGAAATCATACATTCCGTGTTGCAGATCGAGAGTGACCGCTTCATAGCCGCTTCGCGCGAAGAGTTCGGCAATCATGGGAGCGGGAAGCAGCGACCATCCCGTGATAACAGTTTTTCCGGCCCGCAGCTTGTCCGCGAGAAACGTTGCCTTCGCCATGATCTTCTCCCTTATGCATTTCCAGGCATTTGACCGGCACTCCGGCACAACTACAAGTCCTCAAAACGCAAAAAGCGCCCACCGTTGCCGGCAGGCGCTTTCATTCGGATTGCCGAAGAAGCTTAGCCTTCGTTTTGCAGCTGCGTGACAGCGGTTGCCATCAGTTCGTCCATTGTACGGCGGATCTGATGATCGGACTGCTCAATGCTGTTTGAATCGAAATCGGCGCGGATCTTACGGAACACATCCTCATCGCCCGGCTCTTCAAAGTCCGCACGGACAACTTCCTTGGCATATTCTTCCGCCTTCTCGCCCTCATGGCCGAGGAGACCGGCCGCCCACAGGCCCAGCAGTTTGTTGCGGCGCGCGGTCGCCTTGAACCGCAGCTCCTCGTCATGCGCGAATTTGTTTTCAAATCCCTGCTCGCGCTTGTCGAATGTGCTCATACCTATCGTCTCCTGAACTGCGCTTGTGCACGCCCCCTATATGGGGGTGATTTGGTCTCTTGCATATCCCTCACTGGCGGTTAAATCAACGCAGTTGGTCAAATCCATGCACCAAAAGCAGACCGGGCATGCGGGGCGGCACCAAACATAAGATTGTACTTTTTCCAAGCTTCGGGTAAGTTCCGCGCCGCCGATCGGGGTTGGTGACCTGATCAAGGCTTGCTGGTCGACGGCGAGAAACGTCCCGGAAGCCGATCTTGAAGGTCATGGACCCATGCAGAATTTATCTCAAGACATAGTACGGAACTGCCTATGAACCGCCGCCGGCGCATCTACGAAGGAAAAGGCAAGATCATCTATGAAGGTCCGGAGCCGGGAACCCTGGTTCAGCATTTCAAGGATGACGCCACCGCCTTCAATAACAAGAAACATGAGATTGTTGACGGAAAGGGTGTCCTGAACAACCGCATTTCCGAATACATCTTCAATCATTTGAATGCGATCGGGATCCCGACTCACTTCATCCGGCGCATGAATATGCGCGAGCAGCTGATCCGCGAAGTGGAGATCATTCCGCTCGAGGTTGTCGTGCGCAATGTTGCAGCAGGATCCATTGCCAAGCGGCTCGGCCTCGAAGAAGGCACGCAGCTGCCGCGCTCGATCATCGAATTCTACTACAAGAATGATGAACTAGACGATCCCATGGTGGCCGAAGAGCACATCACTGCCTTTGGCTGGGCAACTCCCCAGGAACTCGACGACATCATGGCACTGGCCATTCGGGTGAATGACTTCTTGTCTGGTCTGTTCCTTGGTGTTGGCATCCGCCTGGTTGATTTCAAGATCGAATGCGGCCGCCTTTTTGAAGGCGATATGATGCGCATCGTCGTCGCTGACGAAATCTCACCGGACAGCTGCCGTCTTTGGGACATCGAGACCAACGACAAGATGGACAAGGACCGCTTCCGCCGCGACATGGGCGGCATGCTTGAAGCCTATCAGGAAGTTGCCCGGCGCCTGGGGATCATCGTGAGCCAGGAACGCCCGGTCGGTTCCGGCCCGACACTGGTACAGTGAGACCTGCAGGACCCGCCCCCGCCGTCTGAAAAAGATTGGCGGGGGTTTTTTATTCACAATTGTTCTGGGCCTTTCAGAACTGGTCTGGCTGGTGTATGGAGCCAGCAAATGGCCCGGTCAGTTGCTACGGAGACTATACAAAATGAAAGCACGTGTGATCGTCACCTTGAAAAACGGTGTGCTCGATCCTCAGGGAAAAGCCATTGAAGGTGCGCTTGGCGGCCTTGGATTCGGCGATGTTGGCTCCGTCCGCCAAGGCAAGGTGTTCGATGTCGAACTAACGGGCTCCGATGAAGCCGCTGCAAAGGCTGAGCTTGAACAGATGTGTGAGAAGCTGCTCGCCAACACCGTCATCGAGAACTACGCAATCGAAATCGCCTGACGCCAAACACAAGCAGGGCCGGGCAGTGAACGACGACACGCGCAAAGCCATAAAGTTCATGGCGCTCAAAGCGGCGGTCTTCATTTTACTGCCAGCCTGTGCGGCTCTGATCGCCGTCCTTGTACTGCTCTAGACCAGCTGAGACATAGTCCATGAAAACCGCTGTCATCGTCTTCCCAGGCTCCAATCGCGACCGCGACATGTTCCACGCTTTGGAACTGATCAGCGGAACACGCCCCGAAAGCGTCTGGCATACCGAAGCGACATTGCCGGATGTTGACCTCGTCGTTGTTCCGGGCGGTTTTTCCTATGGTGACTATCTCCGCTCCGGGGCCATTGCGGCCCGCTCGCCGATCCTGAAAGACCTCGTTGCGAAGGCGAACAGCGGCGTCTCGGTACTGGGTGTCTGCAATGGCTTCCAGATCCTCACCGAGGCCGGTTTGCTGCCGGGTGCATTGATGCGCAATGCCGGCCTGACTTTCGTCTGCCGGGAAGTGATGATGGAGACGGTGAATACCGCAACGCGTTTTTCAAAGAAGTTTGAAAAAGGTCAGGTATGGCGGTGTCCGGTCGCGCATCATGACGGCAATTACTTTGCGGATGCGGAAACACTGAAACAGGTAGAAGACAACGGACAAGTGGTCTTCCGCTATGCCAACGGAACCAATCCGAACGGATCCATCAACGATATTGCCGGGGTCATGAACGCCAAGGGCAATGTACTTGGGATGATGCCGCATCCGGAGAACCTTGTGGAGCCGCTGCATGGCGGGCTCGATGGACGCACACTCTTCGAAAGCGTGCTGGACGCAGCCTGAACCGGCCTTTACGCTGAAGACTGCCGGGCAAACTGGATCCGGCAGTTGTCTCAAGGCGCTTACATTCATGACTGATTTCAAACTCGACCCGGAAACCCGCACCAAACTCAGTAATGAGATCCGGCGCTATCTGGACGAGGAACTTGAAATAGGTATCGGCAACATGGATGCCGACATGCTGATTGAATTCATCAGCGAGCATCTTGGCGCCCATTTTTACAATCTGGGCCTCAAAGATGCGCAGGCGTTGATTGCGCGGCGCGCCGATGACATTGCCGATGAACTCTATGCAATGGAAAAACCGGTCCGCGAGTAGACCGAACGCGCTACATCCTTATCGGGTCATACTCAATTCCAGCGCCGTCACCGGTCGCCCATACCACCTTCCCCGTCCGATCCGGCAGCCCCTTCCGGGAAATCCGGACCTCCATGCCGACCGTGAGGTCGTCAAGTGGGTGTAAACCGAGTCCTTCATCCGTCTCATCGCGAAGACGGACACGAAACCTGCGGCCATCAGCAATCAGCTCCGCGCGCTCACCATTGACCTTCCGCCGCAACGCCCTGCGCCGCTCATTCAGATCATTGGTCATCGACTTCAGAAACTCCTCGACAGCTTCGAAAAGCTCGGACGAAATGTTTCTGACCTCGGAGCTGGCCTCGTTGACTGCGGCTGCTTCCTGCGCCGTTGAGCCTATGGCCTGTGATGCCTGAGTGACATTTTCAAGAACCACATGCGTCCCGTCAGCGGCAATCGAAATACTCTTGGTGATTTCTTCGGTAGCAAGCCTCTGATCTCCAACAGCCTCCGTTATCGAGGTGGCCATTGATTGGACCTTCTCGATGGCGGCAACGATCTTGCGAATGGAAGCCAGCGATTCCTGTGTCAGCGACTGGACGCCGGTAATCTGGTCTTCAATCTCTTCCGTTGCCTTCGACGTCTGCTCGGACAGCGCCTTCACTTCGGACGCAACAACGGCAAAGCCCTTGCCGGCTTCTCCGGCACGCGCCGCCTCGATGGTTGCGTTCAAGGCCAAGAGGTTCGTTTGTGCCGCAATGTCACGGATCATCGACACCACAGCGCCAATCCGCTCGGCTGCCCCGGCAAGCCCTGTCACCTGTTCATCGGTTTCCGTGGCAAGATCAGTGGCTTCGTCGATGATGCCGCCCGTCTTCGTTGACTGATTGACGATTTCACCAATCGAAGCGGTCAACTCCTCGGCAGCAGACGCAACGGTCTGAACACTGCCTGAAGACTGTTCTGTCGCCTGGTTTGCATGCCCCGCACGTTCCGCGGCAAGGGCGGCTATCTCGTCCACATTGGCCGCGCTCTGGAGCATGACGTCAGTTTTTTCCGATACCCGCCGGACAGCATCGCCAATTGCGCCTTGGAAAGTGCCGATCAGTTTATCGACGTGGTTCTGCCGGTCGCGCTCCTTGGCACGGTCAAGTACATCCTTTTCTTCCAATTCCGCCCGTTTTTTCACGCTCTCGCGGAAATACTCCACGGTCAGGGTCATCGCATCGATTTCATCGCGCCCTTTGTTCGGCGGCAGCGCCACATCCACGTCCCCTTGGGCGAGCCGCTGCATGGCATTTGCCAGGCTGTTCAGCCTTTTGGTCATGCCCCTTGATACAAGCAGCCCGGCCAATCCCGCAAGCACAGCAAAGGCGCCCGAGATGAGGAGCAAGCGCCAGCCAAGGTCAGTCAGGGCGGCTTCGACCTCGGCATTTTCCTGCGTCACGACAACTGCATAGGAGCGGCCGAAGAGCGAAAACGGTTTTATGGCCGCCGATACTGCAGTCCCTTCGAAATCCGGCAGTGTGATGAAACCTTGGCCGCCGGAGAAAGCGTTTTTGAGCTCCATCCGGTCAAGGGCGTCACTGTTCAGTTCGCTTGCTTGAGGTGTGCGCGCGCTGTCATTTTGAATGAGCCCATTGGCATTGAGCCAAAACACGTTTCCCGTCTCGCCAAGGCCGGCATACCGCGCCAACCCCTCCGAAAGCTTGGCCGTGGGCATATGAACGGCTAAAACCCCAATTGTCTTGCGTCCAATTGTGACCGGAACCGCCATCATGGAGATTGGCGAACCGCCCGCTGCCGCATAATTTTCAAGGTCCAGCATGTACGTTTCGTCCGGTTGACTTGAAACAGCCATCTCAAATACCTTGGCAATCGGGGTTTCCGGCCAGTCCCCGGAGCGCAAATTGACGGCAAAATCATCAAACTTCTTGACCGAATAGACGATGTTTCCGGCCATATCGATCATCACCAGATCGCCGTAACCGTTTTCGCTCATGATCCTGCGAAGCAACGGATGGTAGGTTTTGTGGGACCGGTCATACGGCTTACGTCCTGCGCGCACCAGTTCATCGCGCTGCCCGGCCGGGTGTTCATTGTTTGTGATGTAGACATCGCGCATGCGCTCTGAGGCTTGTGCACCCGCTTTTTCCCAGCCGCTTTCAAAGTCCGCCAGCGCCGCGCGCACCATTTGCCCCTCGGCGACGGAGACCAGCTGGTTGGATATTGATGTCAATTGGGCAACGAGCGCTTCCTTGTGGCTGACGGACAACGCCGCAAGCCGCTCTGCCGTCTGGGCGCGGACAACCGCACCACCAGAAAGATAACTGGCGAACCCCACAGCGGCAGAGCAGGTGAGCCCGAGACCGACAATGATTATCGGAAGTTTCTTGGCAATCTTCATTGAAAACCCCAGCGGTTGACGCCGTCCCGGTCACACCGGCGGTAATACTGCGCGCTCACAGTTTTTCGACATTCACACCAAAGGTAATGGCACCAATCGGCTCGCCGCTGTCAGGGTCCGTGATCGACAGGCTGACCTGGCTTTGCAAAAGCTGTGTCGAATCGTCTTGTTCCAGTTCACCAATCAGAATAGCCCCGGCGCCCTTGCCGTAGGTATCCTGCCATTTGGCCTCGTCACCCTGCCAATAGTCCGAAGTAACGTCGCTCTGCCCCACATTGAGGCCCTTTGCATCCATGACAAAAATCTCTGTAAAAAGGCCATCGCTGCTGTCTTGAATATCCAACAGGTGCAGCGACAACTCATTGTCGAGGACTTCATCGATCATGGGTTGGTCATTGGAATCGAGTTCCGACCGCCAAGCGGTGTCCAGTGCATCAATCTGCGCCTGATCAAACGCGGCGGTCTCCGTGTTACGGGCCTTTACAGCGGCAACGACGATGTCTGAGCCCGCAATCTCGGCCATCTGACTGTTGGCAAGGGCAGTGAGTTCGGCTTCGAACTCGTTTGCAAAAGCCGGAGAACCGGCAATAAGAAGACCTGCAGCACAGGCTAACGTTCTAAAGTTCATGGTCGCACCTCCAGGCTGATCACACCAAAGGCTGCGGTAAAGGAGTTAAAAATATGCAACTATTAATTGCATCAGTCCTGACAATGTAGGGACTACAGAGGCCAATTTATATTGAGGTGGGCGGATTACACGGCTGTGCTCAAGCGGGCCGCAGTGGTTAGGACGCGGCCCTTGCTCCGCGGGGCGGAACACCGAACCGTTTTGAATAGGCCCGAGAAAACGCCGCCGGACTGGAAAAGCCGCACAGATTGGCAACAGACTTGACCTGCCGTCCGCTTTCCAATTCCTCCCGCGCGATCTCCAGCCGCCAGCTTGCAAGATAGCCCATGGGCGTCACGCCCACCAAATCCTTGAACGTAACCGCAAATTGCGTGCGGGACATGCCGGCGGTCTGAGCCAGTTTCTCCAGGCTCCATGCCTCAGCCGGAGCTTCATGTATCCCAACGAGAGCTTCGGCAATTCTCGGGTGGGCGAGGCCATTCAGCAATCCGGTATTCACTTTTCCCTCTGCCATTGCATGGCGCAAAAGCCGGATAACGACGACCTCGCACAACCGCTGAAAAACGGCCTGACCGCCACATCGGGGCATCACGACTTCCTCGATCAGCGGCGTGACCACCGCTTGCAGATACGGATCGTCGGACAATTCAACAGACAAGCAATCGGGAAGTGCGGAGATCAGTTGTTTGCCCACCCCGGATATGGCGATTCGCGCAGAAACCTTGACACGTTCATCCGGCCGCGGCGCAAGACCGGTGAACGCACGGTCGTCTTCGTTATCCGTCGGGCAAAGGATCAGCCGTTGGGTCTTGGCCGGTGTTTCACAGACCCATAGCAAGGCGGTTTCGCAATCCGGATCCGATAACGCCGATTGGCTGACTTGAACTCTTAAACGGTCGATCAATGAGGACAAGCGGTCGAGTTTGCCATTGAAGGATGTGCGGTAAGGCACCTGCATTTCCGTACCCCGGATCATATTTAATGCACGATATAATTTCAATCGTTCGATACTCTAAGCGCATCGCAACGGAAATGGAAACCCCTTTCCAGTAATCGCCAAGGAAGCAAAATGCTTATCCCACGCCAAAAGGTCCCTGCCCTTCAGGTCGAAACACTGACATCCGGAACGTTTGATCTGGCCGAAGACGGAGCCGGCTTCGCCACCCTGGTTGTTTTCTATCGCGGACTGCACTGCCCGATTTGTGCGACCTATTTGAAGGAACTCGGCCGTCTGACAGCGGATTTTGCCGACAAAGGCGTCAAGACGATTGCCATTTCGTCGGACGACAAGGACCGCACTCAGCAAATGGCTGAAAAGGTCGGCATGGACGATTTGCGTTTCGGCTACGGCCTGCCGCTGAACGTTGCCAAAGCCTGGGGCCTGTTCATCTCCACCAGCCGCGGCACGACATCAATCGGCATCGAAGAACCGGCGCTGTTTTCCGAGCCCGGTGTCTTTCTCGTCAAACCGGACGGCAGTCTTTACTTTGCATCTGTCCAGACAATGCCTTTCGTCCGCCCGCATTTCCAAGAGATGATTGGTGCTTTGGATTTTGTTCAAAAGAACGACTACCCCGCGCGTGGCGAGTACACGGGCGAGGTCTAGGTCACGCGTTCATAGCGTGGCGTTTCCCAGGCAGACCCGGATACGGGTATCCGGGTCTGCTATTTCCGCGAAAACCAAGGCGTGCGGTGCACACACCTGCAGGCTCTGAAACGGTGCCGTGCAAGATATTTATTGCTGGCCCTGCCCGCCCCCTTGTGGAACCTTTGGATCTCTCCCATTTGCGGATAACGATCCTTTGGAACTCCCGAAATGACTTATCTGGAAATTCTGTTTGGCTTGGTGCTGCTGGTCGCCGGCGGCGATCTGCTTGTGCGCGGGTCTGTTGCGCTTGCCAAGCGCTTCGGCTTGTCCGAGCTGCTGATCGGCCTCGTTCTCGTTGGCTTCGGCACCTCAACCCCCGAACTCATGACCAGCATCTTTGCTGCGTCCAACGGCTCTGCGGGTATTGCAGTCGGCAACGTTGTCGGGTCAAACATCGCCAACATCCTGCTCATTCTCGGACTAACGGCGCTTGTCTTCCCGATCCGGGTTGAACCGGCTGCCTTGATGCGTGATGGGCCGGCCAACGGTCTGGCAGTCGTCGCCCTTATCGGCCTTGCGCTTTATGGAACCGTCGGCTTTTCCGCCGGCCTCGCCTTGCTGGCCGCGCTGAGCGCCTACCTGATCCTCACCTACCGGATGGAAAAAGGAACAAACTCGCCGTCCGCCGAACTCCACCAGAGCGAAACGGAGTTGATGCCGCCGATACCGGCAAAGCGCAATTTCGGGCTGGTGACAGACTTCGCGCTGGCCCTTGTGGGCCTTGTCATGATCCTTGCCGGTGCGCATTTCCTGGTGTCCGGTGCTGTCAGCCTGGCTCAGGCCGCAGGCGTCAGCGATGCCGTCATTGGCGTCACGATTGTTGCCGTCGGCACCTCTTTGCCCGAGTTGGTGACCTCGGTGATCGCAGCCCTCAAACGGCAAACAGATATCGCACTTGGAAACATCCTGGGCTCGAACCTCTTCAACATCCTTGGAATTCTCGGTTTGACGGCAGTTGTAACGCCCCTGACCATTCCGCCCGAAATTGTCCGGTTCGACATTTGGGTCTTGCTGGCCGCAACCGCCGGATTGCTGTGGTTTGCCATGAGCGGCTGGCGCATTTCGCGCCGGGAAGGTGCTGTCATGCTGGCAGCCTATGTGGCTTACACAGGCCTCGTCTTGAAGAATGCCCTTGGATGATAGCGGCCATCCGGTTTTCTTTGAGACGCAAGGCTCCCCAAGCGCGAAACAATCTGCTAAAGGGCGGCATCATTGCTTGCCCAATGCCGATTGCGGGCCAACCATAGCGGACAGACATGATCCCGAACGATATCAAGATCACCCCAGAGCTCATCGAATCCCACGGCCTGAAGCCGGACGAATATCAACGCATTCTGGACTTGATCGGCAGGGAGCCGACCTTCACCGAACTCGGCATTTTTTCGGCGATGTGGAATGAGCACTGCTCCTACAAATCCTCCAAGAAGTGGTTGAAGACCCTTCCCACGGAAGGGCCCCGTGTGCTGCAGGGGCCGGGCGAAAACGCAGGTGTTGTGGATATCGGCGACGGCCAGTGTGTTGTCTTCAAAATGGAAAGCCACAATCACCCGTCCTACATCGAGCCGTACCAGGGAGCAGCCACCGGTGTCGGCGGCATTCTTCGCGACGTCTTTACGATGGGGGCCCGTCCGGTCGCCGCCATGAATGCTCTGCGTTTCGGCGAACCCGATCATCCGCGGACCCGGCATCTGGTTTCCGGCGTGGTGTCCGGTGTCGGCGGATACGGCAACTCCTTCGGGGTGCCGACGGTTGGCGGTGAAGTGGAATTTCACGCCCGGTATAATGGCAACTGCCTTGTCAACGCTTTCGCAGCCGGCCTTGCCAAACACGACGGCATCTTCCTGTCCGAGGCCAAGGGCGTTGGTTTGCCGGTCGTTTATCTTGGTGCAAAGACCGGCCGCGACGGCGTTGGCGGCGCAACCATGGCCTCTGCCGAATTCGACGATACGATTGAAGAAAAACGCCCCACCGTTCAGGTGGGTGACCCGTTTACGGAAAAATGCCTTCTGGAAGCCTGCCTTGAACTCATGGAAACGGGCGCTGTCATTGCGATCCAGGACATGGGCGCTGCGGGTCTCACCTGCTCGGCCGTCGAAATGGGCGCCAAGGGCGACCTCGGGATTGAACTGAATCTCGACCAAGTGCCGGTCCGCGAAGACCATATGAGCGCCTACGAGATGATGCTGTCGGAAAGCCAGGAGCGCATGCTCATGGTTCTGGAGCCGGCCAAGGAAGCGCAAGCCGAGGCAATCTTCAAGAAGTGGGGCCTGGACTTTGCGATTGTCGGTGTCACTACAGACACACTCCGGTTTGTGGTCAAACATCAGGGCGACATCGTCGCGGATCTTCCGATCAAGGAGCTCGGCGACGAGGCTCCGGAATATGACCGTCCCTGGATCGAACCGAAAAAACGCCCGGTTCTGGCAGCTGAAGACGTGGCGGAGCCGGAAGACTATGCCGAAGCCTTGAAAAGGCTTGTCGGCAGCGCCAACGGCTCTTCCCGCCGGTGGGTCTATGAACAATATGACACGCTCATTCAGGGCAACTCGGCGGCAACACCCGGCGGAGATGCCGGTGTTATCCGGGTTGAGGGCACCAGGAAGGGCTTGTCTTTTTCCGTCGATGTCACGCCGCGTTACTGCGAGGCGGACGCATTTGAAGGCGGCAAACAGGCGGTCGCTGAAGTCTGGCGCAACCTGACGGCTGTCGGGTCGGAGCCACTGGCTGCAACGGACAACCTGAACTTCGGCAATCCCGAGCGCCCGGAAATCATGGGCCAGTTCGTGCATTGTATCAAAGGCATTGGCGAAGCCTGCCGGGAACTGGACTTCCCGATCGTCTCCGGCAATGTGTCGCTATACAACGAGACCCATGGCGAAGCGATCCTGCCGACCCCCGCGATTGGCGGTGTCGGTCTCCTGCCCGATGTCACGGTGCGGGCGGCCGCCTCCTTTGCCAAGGAAGGCGACGCCATTCTTGTGATCGGCGGACCGGGAACCCACTTGGGCGCGTCACAGTACCTGGCGGACGTTCTCGGCCGCGAGGAAGGCGCACCGCCTCCGGTTGATCTGGCTGCCGAGAAGCGCCGTGGCACAATTGTCCGTCAATTGATCGGCGGCGGACGTGTCACTGCCGTTCACGACATTTCATCGGGCGGGCTCGGTGTTGCCTTGGCAGAGATGGCCATGGCGTCGGGAATTGGCGCGACAGTATCCGTCGATGGTCCCGCACATGCTGCCTTGTTTGGTGAAGACCAAGGGCGTTATGTCGTCACAATAGATCCCGAACGCCTGGATGCGGTTCTGGAAGACGTGATCGATGCGGGCATCGAGGTCCAGCAGATCGGTACGACCGGCGGGACGGAATTGATTGTCGACGGCATTCTCACCATATCCGTTGCAAACTTGAAGAAAGCACACGAAGATTGGTTCCCAAGCTACATGACAACAGCCTGAGTCTATTGCTGTTTGGGAATTGAGGAAGAGGACTGACCCCCATGCCAATGAACGCGAATGAGATCGAGACCTTGATCAAGGAGGCACTGCCCGACGCTCAGGTCGAGATCCGGGATTTGGCCGGGGACGGTGATCACTATGCCGCCAATGTGGTCTCCGAAGCGTTTCGCGGGAAAAGCAGGGTCCAACAGCACCAGATGGTCTACGAGGCGCTCAAGGGCAACATGGGCGGCGAATTGCACGCTTTGGCCCTTCAAACCAAAGCGCCGGATTGAATTTCCGCACCGATGCAGTTTAAAACCTGCATACAGCGCCCATATACGGGATAATACGGATCTAAGACAGCCGGGCGAAACCGGCCGCCACAGCGGCAAAGGATATCACAATGAGCATCCAGGACTGGATCAAGAACGAAGTCGACACCAATGACGTTGTCCTGTTCATGAAGGGCACGCCGAACTTCCCACAATGCGGCTTCTCGGGCCAGGTGATCCAAATTCTCGATTACATTGGCGCTCCGTATAAAGGCATCAATGTCCTTGAAGACGACGAATTGCGTCAGGGCATCAAGGATTTCACGAACTGGCCGACAATCCCGCAGCTTTATGTGAAGGGCGAATTCGTTGGCGGTTGCGACATTATCCGCGAGATGTTCCAGAACCAGGAACTTCAAGGATTGCTGTCCGACAAGGGCGTAGACCTTCAGAAAAGCGCTTAAACCCTGTTAAAAACAACAGGTTCTAACGGGCGGTATGACCGCCCGTTTTTCGTTTTTGCGTCTGTGCATGGCTTATCCAACGTTAACCCGAATCATTTTCGGCAGAATTGTGGCCCGTCTCTCGGCAGGACTCTTCGAATCACCTAACATGAACACAAGGTGAATGCGGATTTCAAATTCGGTACAGGTGCGTTCCGCCATTCTCCGCCCCATGCAGAAGGCCCGATGCGTGTCGGGAGCCAGGACAAGGGACCGGGGACATGAACAAGATTGCAGTCACTTCGCTGACGATAGGCTTACTGGCTTTGACCGGGGGCACTTTCGCGCTGTCCGGAAATACGAACTCCGACAATTCCCTGCGCCGCGTCGACTGTCATGCCATCACAATGTTCACCCCCTCCAAGGCCAAGAGCGCGGAAGAGCTTTGCGAGAATTACGGCGGCGTCGCGGAACGGAATGCCGAGCCAAGCAAGCAAGGCCTGGTGATTTTGGTCCGGAACCAGCGGTATGGCGGCTTTGAAGGAGACGCGCAGTAAGCTCCGATCTGGCGTGATGCGCCGATACCGGCAAAAGGCCCGTTTCAAGCTGAGGGAGACCCGGCACGAACGGCAACCGCGTCCACCAATCCCGTGACATTATGAAGTTCAAGGGCGCCGAGCGGCTTGATGCCTTGGCCGGCCGTGCCCGCAACATCCTTGGTTGCCAGGATGCGGTGCCCGATCACCTTCCCATGATCCCCGAGGCGCGCGGCGATGTTCGCGGCACTGCCGATGACCGTGAAATCGAGACGTTCCCGCGATCCGACGTTGCCATAGGCAACCTCTCCAAAGGCAATACCGATCGCACACTCCAGCCGCCGGTCATCACCATCTGGCGGCGTCTCCAGTGCCTTTACGATGTTCTTGGCGCTTTCCAGGGCCTGCCGGCACGCCTTGGCGTGATCTGAACCCGCCGGGAAAATAGCAAGGACCGCGTCCCCGATGAATTTGAGCACTTCGCCATCATGTGCGTTAACGACATCGGTGGTGGTCTCGAAGAAACGATTGAGTTCGCGCATGTAATCCACCCGCCCGAGCTCCGTCTCAAGACGTGTTGAATGCCTCAGGTCGCAGAACAGGATCGCAGCGTCGATCACATCGCCATCCCCCCGCCGGATCTCACCGCCCAGCACTCTGGCACCAGTTCTTTTGCCCAGATATGTCTCCAGCAGCGACGTCGCGTTGGACGCAAGGGCAAACACCTCGAACAGGCGGCTGATCAGCGCAGAACACTCAAAGACAAGTCCCAGATTGGCGGTTGTAAAGCCTTTCGGGTGATCAGAAGCCAGTGTCATGACGTTGATCCGGCCATCCGAAAACGCCAAGGGCATGGCGACGTAGTCTGTCACACCTGCGGCCCGCAACTCCTCAATCACCGGGAAATTGAACTCCTGCGGGTTCGTGTCCAGCTTCTGGCGAATACCGCCAAGACCATCGGCGACATGGCGCAGGGGACTGTTCTGATACCGGGGGCTCTCGAGCAGGTCATAGGATGGATACCGGCTCTCAACCGTATCGCCATCCCGTGTCCAGACAATGTGCCGGCCCGCAATCATGGGATGAAGGGACCAAATGAGGATCGTCAGACGGCTCACGGCGATGCCATCTTGCACGAGTTTGCGCCCCAAAGCCGACAGAAGGCTTTCCGGTGTTTTTTCGAGCCATGCTTCCCGCAGCAGCCAATCCACCGTTGGCCCGGTAATGTTGCCGGTTTGAATTTCGGGTATCCGGCCGGCCGCTGTTTCGATCCGCGTCACCGCGGCTGGCGCAAAGGCAACATGGCCTTCAACCGCTTGCCCCTCAGGCAAGGCATGAAGGTATGACCATGCGGCTTTGGGAAACGTCTGATCTCCGGCCACAACATCGCTGTAATGCGCCGTGCCCTTGAACGGACAGAACGTCCGGTAGTCAGCCGACGGCACAAGTTTCGCCGTTACATCCTCTAGCGGAAAGTAAACAGCAGGCGGCAGGCGCGTCTCGTGCATGATCCGCGCCTTCGTCGACCGGGCGAGAAGCTGCGCGCCGTGCCAAGCCGTCACCTCGCCCTGCGCTGGCTCTACGAGAATACGGTAGTCGTTGGAGGTTTGCTGGGCACGTATGGTCATTGCAATCGGCTTACCTGCGTAGGATCAAGCGAAGACTACACCGGCACCGCACCGGCAAGCAGCCCGGCAATTTTCACATGGCCGTGACTGCTTATGGGGTTCCCTGGCTGTTTAAGCAGCCTGACAGCCCAGGACACCTTAACCTGTTATCCGGTGATCGCCTTCAGCTCCAGAAAGTCCTCCAGACCGAACTGTCCATATTCCCGTCCATTCCCCGACTGCTTATAGCCGCCAAACGGGACATCCCAGTCAGGGCTCGCACCGTTGATATAAACACTGCCGGCCCTGAGTTTGCGCGACACGCGTTTTGCACGCTCCGGGTCACCGGTTTGAACATACGCAGCAAGCCCATACGGCGTGTCATTTGCAATCGAGATTGCGTCTTCCTCGCTTTCAAACGGGATCATGACCAGCACGGGACCGAAAATTTCGTTTTGCGCAAGCGGCATTTCATTGGTCACATCCGCGAACACAGTCGGCCTGACATAGTAGCCCGTTTCCAGCCCCTCCGGCTTGCCCGGCCCGCCCGCGACCAGCCGGGCCCCGCTTGCAAGACCGCGCTCAATATGGCTTTGGATGGTCTGATACTGCCGGTCGCTGATCACCGGTCCGATATGATCACCGGTCTCCGCCGGGTCGCCGACCTGCGTGTTTCCGGCCGCCTCTCCGGCCAGGGCGGTCACCTTGTCATAGACACTGCGTTCAACCAGAAGCCGTGTTGGGGCATCGCAGGACTGGCCGGAGTTGGAAAAGCAGCTGGAAATGGAGAACTGAACGGCACTTTCTAGATCAGCGTCCGCGAACAGAATGTTTGGCGATTTGCCGCCCAGCTCAAGCGCAACTCTTTTGATGGTCGGCGCGGCGTTTTGGGACACTGAAATGCCAGCGCGCGTGGACCCGGTGAACGAAATCATGTCGATATCTGGATGGGACGAAAGTGCCATACCAACACCGGGGCCATCGCCATTTACCAGGTTGAAGACACCTGCCGGGCAGCCAGCCTCATGCAGGATCTCGGCAAACAGGAGTGCAGACAGCGGTGCAACCTCGCTTGGTTTCAAGATCATGGTGCATCCGGCCGCAAGAGCTGGAGCCACTTTGGCTGCAATCTGATTGATTGGCCAATTCCAGGGCGTGATCAACCCACATACGCCGATCGGTTCGGATCGGAGCAAGCTGCCCCCCCGCGGGCTTTTCCGCTCAAAAGAATGGGACTTCAAGGCCTCAAGCGTTGCCTGCAAATGGCCTGTTGCAGCAGGTGTCTGCTGTTCATTTGCAAATGTCTTCGGAGCCCCCATCTCCAAACGGATCGCCTCATCCATCTCCGGCGCCCGCCGGTCGCAGATAGAGATGATGCGCTCAAGAAGAGTGACGCGCTCCTCAACAGATGTCTCTGAAAACATCTCGAAGGCGGCGCGGGCCGCACTGACGGCCTTATCGACATCTTCTGCGTTCCCGAGCGATATGACAGCAACCGGTTGTTCGGTTGCCGGGTTAATCACTTCAAGATCATTAGGCATCACTGGAGCCACCCAGGCCCCATTGATGTAAAACTGACGTTTGTCGAGCATCGTGTCTTTCCGTCCCCGGTTACCGGCAGGAAGGTCTTTATTTCACAGATCTTGTCATCCGCAGCTACTCGGCGGCAAGGGCCTGACCGCGCTGGGGAACCACCTCATACCCGGTTTCTTCCGGCTCATCGTCATACATTTCTGCAGGAAAACCAGGGGCACGGACATCAAGTCCGGTCAGCACTTCAAGCCGCTTGATAATGTTGGGCGAGAGCTCCCGCGGGCCGAATTGATGGATACCGTCCTCGAAAATCTTCAGAACGAGCGGCGATAACTCAAGCGGAACCTGGTGCGCGTCTGCGATGGACTGGAACAGCCCCACATCCTTGGCAACCAGATCCATGGTGAAGGAAATGTCCCGTGATCCGTTCAAGATCACCTGACTTTCCGTTTCATGGACGAATGAGTTTCCTGAGGAAATCCGAATGGCCTCATAGGCCGTGTTGAGGTCCATGCCTGCTGCCTTGCAGGTCGTCAGAGCTTCGGCAAGGGACACGAGATTGGCTGTTGCAAGATAATTGGTGACCACCTTGAGGATCGATGCCGACCCGATATCCCCGGTATGAAGAACCCGGCGCCCCAGGACCGTTAGAAGCGGCAACACCTTTTCGAAGGTTGCTCGGGTACAGCCTGCAAAAATGGAAATATTGCCCGTCGCCGCCCGGTGGCAGCCGCCCGATACCGGGCACTCGATGGCCTCCCCGCCCTTGCCGATAACCAGCTGGGCAAGCCGCTTGGTTTCCTCGGCATCCGTGGTCGACATTTCCGCCCAGATCCTGCCCGGGCCGATCCCCTCCAGGATTCCATCAGGGCCCTCCACAACGGCCGCACATGCGGCCGGGCTCGGAAGACAGGTAATGATCACGTCGCAGGTTTCGGCAAGCGATCTCGGGGACGCCCCGCGCTTGGCCCCTTTGGCCGCAAAGGCATCGACCAGATCTTCATTGAGATCCAGAACTGTCAATTCATGGCCGTTGCGCAAGACACTTCCAGCAAGTTTGCCGCCAACATTTCCCAGACCGATGAACCCGATATGCATGTGTGCCCCATAAGATGTGCTGTAAGGATGGGGTCAATCGTGCCGGGACCGTAAAAACAAGTGAAACGATTTATTTGTAGCGGATTACATGGATTATTTTATAGATAGACAATGTCGCATTTACCGAACCTCCTGTGGCTGCGGAGCTTTGAAGCCGTCAGCCGCCTTGGCAGTTTTACAGCCGCCGGTGATGAGCTGGGCCTGACCCAAGCTGCCGTCAGCACCCATATCCGCGCGCTTGAAACCCAGCTGGGGCACGAACTTCTTGCCCGGAGTACCCGTAAACTCGATCTGACAGAGAGTGGGCGGGCTTACCTGCCCGCCGTCCGCAAGGCGCTCCAGGAGCTCAACCAGTCAACCCAGGCGCTCTTTGGCAAGCGGCTTAGTGGCAGCGTCACGATCCGCGCGCCCATCTCCTCGGCAGCCATGATCATCGCGCCCGCCTTGCCCGCTTTTCAGGAGGCCAACCCGCACCTCACCGTCAGGCTCTTATCCGCCATCTGGGCAGACACAGCACTTGATACCGACACTCAAATCGAAGTGCGCCTTGGAAATGGGGACTGGCCCGGATGTGTGGCTGAAAGACTGGGAACAAGTCATGCGGTTGCCGTATGCCATCCGGATCTCCTTCCCGAAACACCCTCGGTGGATGACCTCTTGAGCAAGCCGCTCATTCACATTCTCGGGTTTGAGAATCACTGGATGAGGTTCTGCGAAGCGGCCGCGCGCCCCTTGCCCGAAGACGCGCACAAAATCACAGTTGATACCTCCTTGGCCGCGATTGAGTATGCGGCGGCAAAGGGCGGCACCGCTCTCATCCTGGACAAGGTGGCAAACCGGCTTCAGGCAGATAATCGCCTCACCGTGCCAGTGGCTCTCAAAATCCCGATGGATCAAAGCCACTATCTGGTGCGGCGGGACAAGGCCCCTGCCCCGAGCGCAGCCGCCACGCTGACGGAAGCCTGGATACGGCAGCTGTTTGCGGATTAAGGCGGCGGACGTTTTGGGCGCAATCGCCAAGGATGCCCGGCGGGTGGTCTAGATCAGCGGGCGATAAATTGGACCCGACTTACCGCCCAAAGCTGATCGAATATTGAGTGATCGAGCATGGGGCGTTTTGACAAAACGCCTGATGCTCTAATGGGCCTACTCTGCGGCAAACAGCTTTGTACTCATCGCAAGGCTTGCGCCGCACGGCTCCTCAGCCTCTCCGCCGCTGTCTTGGGCAGCGCCGTCTTGCGGGCGCAGGTTAACGAAGTCATAGAGCTGACGGTCCAGCAGGTGGGATGGCCGTGTATGGCCCAGCGCACGGGCCATTACGCCCAACCGGCCCGGCGTTTCCTTCTCCCATGACTGCAGCATGCGCTTGACCTCTTCGCGCTGAAGACCGTCCTGCGAGCCACACAGGTTGCATGGGATAATCGGGAACTCCATGCCGTCGGAAAATTTCTGGATGTCACGCTCTGCGGCATAAGCAAGCGGGCGCAGGACCAGAAGATCGCCTTCATCATTGATAAGCTTTGGTGGCATGGAGGCAAGTCGCCCGCCGTGGAACAGGTTCATGAAGAATGTCTCAAGAATATCGTCCCGGTGATGACCCAGCACAATGGCTTCACAGCCTTGTTCCCGCGCAATGCGGTAGAGGATCCCACGGCGCAGCCGCGAGCATAAGGAGCAATAGGTCCGATGCTCCGGGATCTTGTCAGTCACAATCGAGTAGGTGTCCTCACGCACGATAATGTGCTCAATGCCGTTGTCTTCGAAAAACTTCGGCAGGATCTCCGGTGGAAATCCGGGCTGGGCCTGATCCAGATTGCAGGCAATCAGATCCACGGGCAGCAGCCCGCGCCATTTCAGCTCAATCAAAACCGCCAGAAGCGTGTAGCTGTCTTTTCCGCCGGACAAGCACACCAGCCAATTGGGCCGGTTCGTTTCCGACGCCTCTTCCGGAACCATCCCGAAATCGCCGATGGCTTCACGGGCCTGCCGCAAGAGCCGTTTACGTAGCTTCTTGAATTCAACGCTCGACGGCGCTTGGCGCAAAAGCGCTGGAACGTCGACGTCCGTGCTGTTGGCAATGTCGTTCATGGTCTCAAACTCTGGCCCAGCGTCTGCAAACAAGTGACGGCTGACATACCGGATTGCGGTCCCAAGGCCAAGGACCATTCCTGTATCCGTTACAAAGTTGACATCGATTTTGACTATACGACGCCCCTATTTCCGACGTGGGGTTCTGATCATTAATGGCCGTGCTGGACCAAAGGAGCTTTCATGACATTTTCGATCCTCGAGGCGTTCACAATCGGCAAATCCGAGTGTGGCTACTCCGAAGACCGCCTTGTGCAAACAGCAAACCATTTTGGGGTTTTGGATGGCTCACGCGGACCGGACGGCCTTCCGAAAGAAGTGATCACAAGCATTCTGGACAGTGCGAAAGACCACATCAAAGGCATGAGTGCTGACACGCCACTACCCGAATTGGTCGGAGCCTTGAGTGACATAACAGCGGACCGTAAGGGGGCTGCGGGATTCTCCGACTTCAAACGTTCCGGCGGTTTTGTCTTTTGCCTCTACTCTACCCACTATCGCGAAATCTGGCGTGTCGGCGACTGCAAGTTCAAGAATGAAGGGTTTGAGCCAGCCGCCGCGTTTCAGGCCGAGATAATTTGCGCCGATGCCCGGTCCATGATTCTCAAGGCGAAACTCCTTGCAGGTGCAACAGCTGACAGTTTGATGGCAGATCCCGGCTACTCCCATGTGATCGACGATTTGCTTGTTCATGAAACGGCATTCTTGAATGCTGCCGATCATCCGCTGGGGATTGGGGCGATTACGGGGTCAACTGTTCCGGACGTGTTCGTGAAGCGCTTCCCAGCTCGTCCCGGTTCGCTCATCATCACATCCGACGGATATCCCGACATTTGCGAAGACTTGGGCACGACAGAAGCCAGACTGGAAGAGGTTCTGAAAATGGATCCGCTCTGCATTGACGAGAACCGGCAATGCAAAGGCTTGGCGCCCGGCCTGCTCTCCTTCGACGACCGCAGCTTTATTTCGGCGATGCTGAGCGCCTAAAGAAAAAGCCAGAAGAAAGCCGGTTACCGCGTTGCCGGTCTAAAATCGTTCACATCATCCGATGATGCAGGTCGATCATGATCCACAGGCTGCCGCCAACCATGATGACGATTAATACGGCGGCAAACCCTAGGAAGAACAGGTTCTCAACCGGCGTCGACTTAAGGTTCAGATGCAAAAAGAAAACAAGATGCACGAGGACCTGGAGCACGGCGGCAATACCGATCACCACATAGATTGCAGGGCCTGAAAGCAGCTCCGCCCAGACAAGACCGAAAGGAATGGCGGTCAGCACCAGGGCGAGGGCAAACCCGGTCAGATAGCTCGTAAGGTCGCGTTCGGTCTGTTCGGTCATCTTGCGCTCCTACATTACGCCCGGCAGATAAACGACCGAGAAAATCCCGATCCACACAATGTCGAGGAAGTGCCAAAACAATCCGAGGCGGATCAACCGGGAGCGGACCGGCAGTGTCAGTCCCTTGACCATGACTTGCCCGATCATTACGCAAATGCCGATGGCCCCGAAGGCAACATGCAAGCCATGCGTCCCAACCAGCGCAAAGAACGCGGAGAGAAACCCGCTCACATCCGGCCCGGCGCCTTTTTCGATCATGCCATAGAACTCGACCATCTCCATCGCGAGAAAGCAAACACCGAGAACGAGCGTCAACGCGAGCCACTGGATGACCCTGCCCGCACGGTCCTCGCCCATGGCAAGTGTTGCAAACCCGAAGGTCAGGCTCGAGAGCAACAAGAGCGCGGTCTCACCGGCCACGTGCCCGAGATCAAACAACTCTTTCGATGTCGGGCCATCGGCGAAGTTGCCGGCAAGCACCGCGTAGGTGGCAAACAGGAGCGCAAAAAGCACCGCATCCGTCATGAGATAGATCCAGAAGCCGAACTCGCGGGCTTCCAGGGATTTCTTTTCCTCATGCTCCAAGGCCTCGCGGGCCCCTCCGGCAGGAGTGATCATGGCGCTGCTCATGCTGCACCTCCCGGCATGGGCAAGCCCGACGCCGCACCTTTGGGCACAAACGGCCGCATATCATGCATGTTAGACGGGGTGATCCTGGCAAGACGGGCCCGCTCGATCTTTTCCACTTCGGCCGCTGGCATGACGAAGTCCGTATCATCGTCGCAGGCGCGGATGCCGACACACACAAGGCTGAGAACGAAACACAGTGCCGCGAGCCACCAGATATACCAGACCATCGAGAACCCAAGCACAAAGGCCAGCCCGCCCAGGATCGGACCGAGACCAGTACTTTTCGGCATGACAATGTCTTCATACCGGTCTGGTGGTGTGTAGGCCGTTCCGCGTAGTTTCATCTCGTGGAACGCATCGATGTCCCGAACTTCCGGCAGCACCGCGAAATTGTAGGGCGCTGGCGGCGAAGATGTGGCCCATTCCAGCGTGCGCCCGTTCCAGGGGTCTCCAGTGACATCGGCGGATGACCCCCAGGTCTTAATGGACACATAAAGCTGGATGCCGATGCAGATGATGCCGCACAGAACGCAAACGGCCCCGAGTGCAGCAACGATCAGGAAGGGCTGCCAGCTCGGGTCGGCATAGTGTTCCATGCGCCGGCTCATCCCCATGAAGCCCAGCGCGTAGAGTGGCATGAAGGCCAGGTAAAACCCGACCATCCAAAACCAGAAGGACCGGATGCCCCATTTCGCATCCAGCTTGAATCCGAAAGCCTTGGGGAACCAGTAGTTCAGGCCGGCGAAATAGCCGAACAACGCTCCGGGGATGAGCATGTTGTGGAAGTGCGCCACCAGGAAGGTGGAGTTGTGCATCAGGTAGTCGGCAGGCGGCAGTGCCAGCAGGACACCGGTCACCCCGCCGATGACAAAGGTCACCATGAAACCGATCGTGTAGACCATGGAGGGATGAAACTCGATCCGGCCGCGGTACATGGTGAACAGCCAATCGAAGATCTTCACGCCGGTGGGCACCGCGATGATCATGGTCGCAATCCCGAAGACCGCGTTGACATTGGCGGATGATCCCATCGTGAAGAAGTGGTGCAGCCACACGGTGAAGGACAGGATCGCGATGCAGGCCGTTGCGTAGACCAGCGATTCGTAACCGAACAAGCGCTTGCGCGAGAAGGTCGCCACCACTTCCGAAAAGATCCCAAAGGCGGGAAGAATGAGGATATAGACCTCAGGATGGCCCCAGATCCAAAGCAGATTGGCGAACATCATCATGTTGCCGCCCGCCTCGTTGGTGAAAAAATGGAAGCCGAGAGTTCGGTCGAGCGCAAGCTGCGCCGCAACCACAGTCAGCGCAGGAAAGGCAAAGGCCATCAGGATGGAGATGCACAGCGTTGTCCAGGTGAACATCGGCATGCGCATTAAATGCATCCCGGGGCACCGGTTCTTGACGATGGTCACGATGAAGTTGATACCGGACAAGGTGCTGCCGATGCCGCTCACAAGAAGCGCCCAGATCCAGTAATCAACCCCCACGCCCGGGCTGTATTCCACTCCGGAATACGGCGGATAGCCAGTCCATCCAGCCGTTGAGAATTTACCGACCGCGAGCGATATCAAAACGAGCGCTGCCCCAGCTGCCGTCATCCACAAACTCACGGAGTTGAGGAATGGAAAGGCGACATCGCGGGCGCCGATCTGCTGCGGCACAATGATGTTGATGAGACCGGTGAGAAAAGGCATGGCGACGAAGAAGATCATGATCGTGCCATGGGAGGAAAAGATCTGCTCGAAATGCTCCGGTGGCAAATATCCCTCGTTGTTGAGGGAGATGGCCTGCTGGGCCCGCATCATGAGCGCATCAATGAACCCGCGCACCAGCATCACAAGGGCAAGGACCACATACATGATCCCGATCTTCTTGTGATCGACACTGGTCAGCCAGTCGCGCCACAGCATCTTCCAGGCGCGCAAGTAAGTGATCAGCAAGAACACGGCCAGTCCGCCGCCAACGGTGACGGCGGCCCCGCCCATAGCAACCCATGAGTAGAGCGGGATGGCATCGATGGTCAGACGTCCGAGCATTATGCCCCTCCCCGGCAGATGAGTTCGGCCGCTTCGCTTTCAAGCGGCCCGGTAATCGGCGCGTATTTGCGTAAGAGAAGGTCAAACAGCTCGGGCTCATAGGCCGAATAGTAAGCGACCGGATTGGCGACGCTTTGCTTGCGCAGATCCAGATAGGTTTTCGCATCCAGCGCTGCGGACGCGCCGCCAACTTTCGTCTTCCACACCTCGAAGTCATCTGATGTCATGGCATGGGCCTTAAAATGCTGATCCGGAAACCCGTCCCCCGAAAACATCGTGTTGCGCCCGGCAAACACACCCGGCTCATCGGCAATCAGATTGAGTTCGGTGCGCATGCCCGCCATGGCATAGATCTGGCCGCCAAGTGCCGGAATCATGAACGAGTTCATGACCGTATCAGACGTGATTTCCACGGACAGAGGCCGGTCTTGGGGAAACGCGAGTTCATTGACGCTTGCCGTACCGAGCTCGGGGTAGAGAAACAGCCACTTCCAATCGAGCGCGATGGCCTGAACTTTGAAAGCAGTCTCGTCGGAGGCCAATGACTTATAGGGATCCAGCTTGTGGGTCGAGGTCCAGACCAGCGTCCCAAGGACGACGATGATTGCCGCAGGCACAAGCCAGACAACCGTTTCGATTTTCCACGATCCGCCCCAATCCGGATCGTAGGCGGAAGTATCCTGGCCGCTGCGGTAGCGAAAGGCGAAGAATAACGTGAGGACGATGGCCGGAATGGCCACAATCATCATCAACCAGAATGCTGTCAGAAGAAGATCAAGCTGCGCCTGACCAACCGGCCCCTTAGGAAAAAGGATGGGCGCTTCGGACATGCTGCAGCCCTGGAGAAGCATGACAGCAATTACGGCGGCAAAGGCCTTGACGGCCTGACCAGCAAGCCGCAGGCCGTGCATCGGATGTGTCTCGATCATCGCTTTCCCTTCATCACGGACTACGGGAAATGGCGGCGCCGTCTACAAAACATCCATCCGCGCCTGCATCACCAGACCGGGCGGGATTAATCTTCAATTGATTCCAAAGCCCCACCCCGGTCGGCGAAACCATAGCTTTACGATGGGGCACTTGAAAAGGGTTCGCTGCCGGAAAAGTGTGTCTTGCGGATTTGAAACACCCGACCCGACCGCGATCTGAGGGGTAACAGACATAAAAAAGGGGCTGCCGGAGCAGCCCCTTGAAGTCGCATCTGTATTCGGCGCTAGGCTTAGCGCGAATAGAACTCAACCACCAGGTTCGGTTCCATCTGTACCGGGTAAGGTACATCGGAGAAAGCCGGAACGCGGGCGTAGGTTGCAGTCATTTTTGCGTGGTCGGCGTCGACGTAATCCGGAACATCACGCTCTGCGGACTGGACAGCTTCCAGAACCAGTGCGAGCTGTTTGGACTTTTCGCGAACTTCAATCACGTCGCCTGGACGCAGCTGGTAGCTCGGGATGTTGACGCGCTTGCCGTTCACTTTCACGTGGCCGTGGTTGATGAACTGGCGTGCAGCGAACACAGTCGGCACGAATTTCGCGCGGTAGACAACCGCATCGAGACGGCGCTCAAGCAAACCGATCAGGTTTTCAGAAGTATCGCCTTTCAGGCGGGAAGCTTCTGCATAGACCTTGCGGAACTGCTTTTCGGAGATGTTACCGTAGTAACCTTTCAGCTTCTGCTTGGCGCGGAGCTGAACACCGAAGTCGGACAGCTTGCCTTTACGGCGCTGACCATGTTGACCTGGGCCGTATTCACGCTTGTTGGCCGGGCTCTTCGGACGACCCCAGATGTTTTCGCCCATCCGGCGGTCGATTTTGTACTTAACGCTATGGCGCTTTGACATCGCGGTTTCCTTAAGTTTTCGCGTTGTTATTCGAGCAAGGAAACGCGCCCTCCTTTATCGTCACAATCTGTTTGACCACATTGATCGGATCGACAGGGACCCAGCTAGACGGCGCCGGCTGGATGCCCACGGGTGCGTAGATCCGGCAGGCAAGCCCGCCAGATCGCGCGGAGATACCGGTATGTGTCCCGATTGTCAATGCCAAGCCGCTTCGGCGGGTCCTGTTCAGCCCTGTATGCGATGGGTATCCGGCCCTGGGAAAAGACAGTGTCTGCCCGCATCAGTGCCCGGCCGCTAACGTTCCGTAAGCGGAATGCAGAAACTAATGTATACATTTAGAAAATTTTAATTGCAATTTTTCACAATGCTGGCTCTCGCAAGCATATCGAATAGTATCATTGTCAATTTTCAGATTGATGCCGCCTCTGCCATGCCAATTCGGGTAGGCGATAACGACCATAGGATCGCACATGTCGTCCGATTGCAGTCTTGGCTTGAAAGCCACCGACGCGCCGCCAAAACTTCTGTGGCGATCTCCTGAGCGCATTTTGAAAGTGCTGGACTACGCAATCCAGCCAATCGCCGATATCGGGACGGGCGTGGTTTATGGTTATGAGGCACAGGTCCGCAATTGCGGGCTGGCCGGTGCCAACACACCAGAGGCACTTATTGACCACGCCCATGACCATGGTTTCCTGGCGCAATTGGAAACAGAGCTTCTACGCAAGGCACTGGGACGATTTTCGAGCTTCCGGACCGCCCAGGGTACAAAACTGTTCTTCAAGCTCGACGGACGCGATCTTGGAACCGAAAACGATCCGCGTATGCATCTGGGCACAATGCTGCCGGACTTCGGGCTTGAAAAGAGCCAGGTCTGCCTGGAGTTTTCAGAGCGTCACCAGCAGACCTTCACCGACGTGGCCCACCATGCCATCAACGATCTCAGACAGATGGGATTCATGGTTGCGCTGGATGACTTTGGCCGGGGGTCCTCCGAGCTCCGCTTGCTGCACGACATGTCGCCGGACTACGTGAAAATCGACCGCTTCTTTCTGAACGGCATTGACTGTGATCCAAGGCGGAAACTGTTTGTCACAACGGTTGCGAATCTTGCCCATGTTCTTGGTGCGAGAGTGATTGCTGAAGGGGTAGAGACCGAGCGGGAATTCAAAGCCTGCCGCGAGGCTGGGTGCGACCTGGTTCAAGGGTATTATGTTGCCAAACCGTTTGAGGAAAAACGCTCGGCCAAACTTTTTTATGATCACATCAGAGCGCCGGGCATAGGCGGGGCTGCCCGGCGGGAAAAGGACCGGATCCGCGGAGAACTTCTGGATCTTCCAACAATCCAGTACGACGCCTCGATGATCAACTTGCTGGATCTGTTCGTCCAGAACCAGGATGCCAGCCTGATCCCCGTCCTGGATGCCAATCGTGAACCCCGGGGTCTGATCCATGAACGCGACTTGAAAGCGTACCTTTATGCCGGAGGGCCTGACGACGAGGATGCCAAGGCGGCGCTCGATTTTCCATTAAGGTCTTTTGTCCGCGCCTGCCCGGTCGCCGATATCGACAGCAATGCGGACATGTTGCTCGTCACGTTCGCGTCCTCGATCAACTCTGACGGAATCATTCTGACGGAAAACTTCCGCTATGCCGGGTTTCTGTCCGCAACGTCCTTGTTAAAGATCATTCATGAAAAACGGCTTCAGGAAGCCCAGGACCAGAACCCGCTGACCGGTTTACCGGGAAATGGTGCGGTCAGCCGCTTCATCACCGATTCAGCCGGCAAGGCCGCGCAAGAGCGTCATCTTTGCTATTTCGATTTCGACAATTTCAAACCGTTCAATGACACCTACGGGTACAGACAGGGCGACCGAGCGATCATTTTGTTCAGCGAGCTACTGCAACGGCACATCTCCGGCAGCGGGACATTCCACGGACATATCGGCGGTGATGATTTCTTCGCCGGTTTCATAAACATGGACCAGACCGATATTGCCGCCCGGCTGCTGGCATTGCAGCGCGCTTTCCGGCTGGATGTGGAAAGCTTCTATGAGGCCGAACATCGCAGCCGTGGATATATCGAAGCACAAGATAGATTTGGAACCCTGCGCAAGTTCCCGATGCTGCAGTGCTCCATGTCGATCGTGACTGTTCCACGTGGCGTCAGCGTCAACCCGGACCGGCTGAACGATGAGATTATCGCGATGAAACGGGCAGCCAAATCCTCAGATGACGGGCTCGTGGTCACAACGCTGGAGCATCTCCCGGTCTGATTGACGCGGTCTGCGTTCAATCAAACCGCAAAAAATTGCTCCAACACTCCTTAGTCAAGCAAACTGGGACGGACAATCGTTAGCGGGCGGACAATCGTTAGCGCACGGATAAGCTCAGCCCGAAACCGGCCAGAAGACGCTGTAAAGAAGCACTGTCCGGATTTGATGTGAATATCGCCCGGTCCGCTTGCCCTGACAAGGTATCTGCCATGTCCGGCTCCAGGACCCGCACCAGCTGGCGTGCGATAGCCTCTGCCGGATCAAGCCAGTCGACCGGCCAAGGCGCAATTTTCCGGAACCGGTTCGCAAGGAACGGATAATGGGTGCAGGCCAGCACAATGATATCCGTCCGCCTGCCATCCCGCTCCAAAAAGCAATCGCGGATCTCGCCCGCTAGCGCCTCGTCGCGGACATCTTCTCCCCGCAGATACTGCTCAGCAAGTTCCGCCAGCTTCTCAGACCCAACAAGCCGGACATGGCATTGGGCGGCAAAGCTCTCGATCAACGACCGTGTATAGGCACGCCGGACGGTGCCGGGCGTAGCCAGAACAGAGATCAGACCGGATGCCGTGCGCTCTGCCGCAGGCTTGATAGCAGGAACGGTACCGACAAAGGGAACCTGCGGGTGGGCTTTCCTGAGGATCTCCCCGGCCAGCGTGAATGCTGTGTTGCAGGCGATGACAACCGCCTTCGGATCGTGGTCCGCAATCAGGGTCTGAAAAAGCTGCACTAGCCTTTCCAGCAACTTGGATTCCGGCCATCGGCCAATTGGAAAGGCAGCGTCATCCGCCACATAAAGCAACCGCTCATACGGAAGCAGGTAGCGGGCCTCACGAAGCACCGTGAGACCGCCGAGACCCGAATCATAAAAGAGTACCGGCCTGCCGTCGTTCACGGTTACGCCCTCAAGTCTCTGTTTCGTCGCTGTCGCGGCTTTTCCGCGGGCGCGTTTCCCGCCGCTCCAGCGCCGCGATCACACCCCGCAATGTACGGACTTCCTGCTGGCTGAGTTCCGCTTTCTGGAAGATGTTGCGTAAGTTCCGCACCATATGCGGCCGACGCTCCGGAGGGCGGAAGAAACTCACGTCGTCGAGGGACCTTTCCAGATGTTCAAACATCCGCAAAATGTCGTCCTTGGACGCTGGCGGGTGTTCTTCCTCCGACAATAGAAACGGCAATTCGCCCCGGCTGGCCGTATTGCGCCACTCATACGCACAGACAAGGACGGCCTGAGCGATGTTCAATGACGCAAAATCCGGATCAACCGGCAGCGTGACAATTTCGTCGGCCAGCGCGACTTCCTCGTTGTTCAGCCCCCAGCGCTCACGGCCAAACAGGTAACCGACCCCATGCTGGCGTTCCCCGAGTTCCACTGCCTTGATCGCTGCCTCGTCCGGGCCGCGCACAGGTTTGGGAACCTCGCGGGAGCGGGCCGTCGTCGCGTAAACAAAATTGAGATCGGCAATCGCCGCCTCAGTGGTCTCAAAGACCTGAACCCTGTCGATCACATGGTCCGCCCGGCTGGCTGCGGCGCGCGCCTTTTCACTTGGCCAGCCATCCCGCGGATTGACGATCCTGAGATCGACCAGGCCAAAATTCGCCATGGCCCGCGCTGCAGTGCCGATGTTTTCGCCAAGCTGCGGTTCGCACAAGATGACCGCGGGAGGCCTTGCGGTAATTGCCCGGGCCTCTTCTCTGATTTTCGCATTTTTACTCATGATGCGGCATTTAGCCGTTTCTGGACGAAAATTAAAGCGCAACCGGGTGCATTTTACCGGCGAAAGGCCTGCCGAGCGATCTGCAGAATGGCTCTGGTCTTCCTGCCGGCTCGAGACTCCTTTGGTGAAACGAACCAGATCGGCGCCTCAGGGCCGTGAAGTGATCCGGGAAGAACCTCCACGAGGGAGCCCGCCTCCAGTTCCTCCCTGACGGCCATCCGGGACTTCACAGCCAGGCCCAACCCTTCAACGGCCCCTACCGTCAGCATGTCCGAGTTGGAAACCGCCAGGCTCCGGGCCACCGATACATTCCTCTTGCGCCCCTTGGCATCATTGACCGGAAACTGCGTCTGCCAGGGCAGGCAAACCCAGGGAGAATCCTGCAAATCGTCAACCGTTTCCGGCACACCGACTACATCCAAAAGACGGGGAGAAGCGCAAATGATGCGGTGATTGTCGCAAAGTTTTTGAGCGACAAGCGCGCTGTCGGCCAGTTGGCCTACACGAATGGCGCAGTCCTGCGCCTCCTCCACAAGGGGTACGAAGCGGTCGACCGCCAGAAACTCAATCGACAAGTCCGGATGCTCGGTGCGGAACGGCCCAAGCACAGGCAGAAGGAAGCGCGACAAGATCCAGGGCGACAAGGTCATCCGTAAATGCCCGCGCAGCTTGGCGGAACCGCTCCCCACCTCCAGCTCCGCCTGCTGAAGCTCATCGAGAATTACATCAACGCGCTCCAGAAACATCTGTCCTTCGTCTGTCAGTTTGAACGTGCGGCTATTGCGATGAAACAGTGTGACATTCAGGACCCCTTCGAGTTTTGTGACCCTATGGCTCGCGGTCGCCGAAGAGATGCCGAGCTGCCGCGCGGCTGCGGTGATCCCGGCGCATTTCGCCGCCGCAACGAAGGTCTGAAGGTCTGCGATGCTGTACATTCGAATTTTTCTAATGCTGAATTTGGAAATGAACCAGTTCAGTTAAAAATATAAAACAATTAAATCCTCCTCATCAATCTACAGGAGGAAACAATGAAAACCCTGCTCGCCGTTGCCGGCCTTGCTCTGGCTCTTGCCCAGCCCGCTGCCGCCGAAGGTCTTGAGACCTATCTGACATTCGACAAGTCCACCCCGCCCGGCAACTTGGCGATCGGGCCGGACGGCCGGATGTTCATGTCGGTCCACGAGTTTTACGGTCCAGAACTGCGTGTGGTCGAAGTGTTTGACGATGGCACGACAAAGCCCTACCCGACCGAAGACTGGGCCCGCGCTCCGCGCGAGGATGGCGATGGCTTGAACGGTGTCCTGGGTCTGCGCGCTGATCGCGACGGCATCTTGTGGATGCTCGATGGGCAGGGCCCGAACCAAACCGGCCGCATCGTTGCGTGGAACACACGCACGGAACAGTTGGACCGGATCTATTACATTGGGGCACCGGCGGCCCGGCCAACCTCGTTCCTGAATGATCTGGCGGTCGACCGCGAACATGGCGCGGTCTACATTTCCGACACCGGAGACGGGGAGAATTCGGCACTCATCGTCGTGGACCTGGAAACCGGCCGGGCGCGCCGGGTGCTCGAAGGTTCGGAATTCACCATTCCTGAGGACACCCCTATGGTGATCGATGGCCGCGAGATCCTGCTTGGCGGCAATCCGGCCAAGATCGGCGTCAACCCGATCACGATTGATCCCACAAACACCTGGGTCTACTTCGCGCCCATGACCGCAGCGTCGATGTACAGGGTGCGGACAAAGGATCTCCTGAATGAGGCACTGTCGGACGATGAGCTTGTGCAACGGGTGGAACGCTACGGCGACAAGCCAATCTCGGACGGTTCGACAGTCGACACCGCCGGGAATGTCTACATCACGGCCATGACCGACAACGCAATTGGCGTGACCAAGGCGGACGGCTCTTATGAGGTCCTGTTTCAGTCAGACGATGGCCTACCATGGCCTGACGGGTTTGCAATCGGCGCGGACGGCTACGTTTATGCGACCATCAATGAGCTGCACAGATCCCCGGTTCTGAACGGCGGCGAAGACGCATCACTCGGCACCTACAAGATCGTTCGTTTCCCCGCTTTGGATGAGGCGGTCAGCGGCCGGTGAGGCGCGCGGCTCCTTGGGCGCGGTGTCACAAAAGCGCGCGAACTCCAATAACTACACCATGCGCATCAGTAAGGACGGTGCGCATGGTGCCCCCACATTTGATTGGCGCCAAGCATCTGGGCCGATCAAAGATCCTGCGCCCCTGGCCAATGCTGTTCTGATCTTAAGGCATCCGAACGTAAGGAAGCTTTCGCCTTACCCGAGAAGATTTACAGAAAACCTCCAGCGAACTTCATCTTCATGTCCACTGAAGAACTCAAACGGTTTTATTAGATCGTGTAAACTCTATCTTATGCTTCATGGCCAAGACTGCCGTTCCAGTTACATAGCAACACTGCCAGGGTTTCATGTTCCGTTCGCAAGTCCTTCTTGCTCTTATTGGCGCCATTGCATTTGCTTGTCTGCCCGGACCGGCGGCGGCGCAGGACTGCCCGCGCGACGGCACACTGATCGCGGGCGCGGGGGACTACCGCCCATACAATATCGTCGAGGGCAACCAGGTCTCCGGGATGGACTTTGACGTCATTGAAACCATCCTGGACAAGATGGGATGTGGGCTGATCAAGGTTCCCCTTCCCTGGACCCGTCACTTGAATGCCATGCGGCTTGGCACGGTTGATATTGCCACACCGGTGACCAAAACGCCTGAACGCGAGACCTTCGCGCATTTTTCATCGCCCTATATCCAGGCAGACGAGATCCTGTTTGTGCGCGCAGAAAATCTGGAGAAGTATGAAAACCTTTCGGACTTCTTCTTGAGAGACAAGAGGCTTGGCGTCGTCCGCGACTATGCTTATGGCGGTTCGTTTCCGGAGATGGCTAACGCTTATCCGCACCTGATTGAACAAACCGACAGCTTGGAACTTAACTTGAAACAACTCGAACTCGGGCGAGTGGACGCAATTCTGGGCGAAACCTACGTGGTCACGTCGGTCATCAAGCAGCTGGGCCTGTCGAACGTGATCAAGCCGACCGAAATAGTGGTCGCCTCGGAGCCCAACTACATCATGTTCAGCAAAGAAAGCATCCCGGCGGAGTTTGTGGACGCCTTCTCCAAGGAACTCCGCGCCATGCAGGAGAACGGCGAGTTTGAACGCATCACCGCTCCTTACAAAGCAGCCGACAGCCCGGTTTGAACTCACGGCCTTGCACCTGCCGGCTAGTTGTCGCGGATATAGCTGACAGCGGAACACCTGGAGCAATTCCCGCTCGGATAAATCGTGTCAGCTCTTTCTATGTGGGAGAAATTGCTCTTGATGTGGGAAGATTAGGGCATGTTTTGCCTGCCGGATTGCGTGCATAACGATCTAATCAGACCGGAGATGCCTCGGAAGCGCTGTCGTAACGTGGAGCTTTGATGCAGACAAACCAGGACACGAATGCAGTTATCGAAATACGGAGCTCACCGGGCAAGCTCAGCTTCTACCTTCTGCTTGTGGCCCTGTGTGTCGGGGCAGGACTCTACGTAATTGCCATCGCACTTGATGAAACAGCAGAAGACCGCGCCTTCGGTCTTGGACTAGGCCTGTTGTGCCTTGGGTTCGCGGGCGTTGCTGCGATTTCAATTGCGCGCCGGTTGATCCAGAAAGATCAAGTGCTGGTGACCCTTGGCCCTGACGGTCTTCATGACACCCGCGTGAGTGAGCGCCCGATCCCCTGGAGCGGTGTGGAAGCCACCAGCACCTGGAGCAGCCGGGGCAATGCCTTCATCATTGTCAAGGTCGCACCAGAGGTTGAAGCAAGCATAGGCCTGAGCACGATCAGCCGATGGACACGCATCCCCAACAAGGTGCTTGGCGCTGATGGACTATGCATCAACCCATTGGGTCTCGACGTGTCATTCAAGGACTTTCGCAGTTTGATCGACGCCTATGCGGACGCCCATTCGCATCGTCACTAAAGCCATTGCCAAAGAGCGGCGCGCTGACGCCGCTCACGGACGCTGAATACCATGGTCAGGCAATCACCCAATTGCCTTTTTCAGCCCCTTTGCTAGAACTCATGCCGCATCCAGCACCTTCGTCCTTTTGAGGGCTGGTAATTGATTGCGTACAATTGTATACGCTTTCCGAATTTTCGAACGGGGCTATCTCTGCGCCCTGCCCGCACCTGCTAGACCATGAGGAAATGGGAGCACCATGGCCGATATCATCTACACTAAGGTCGACGAAGCGCCGGAACTGGCGAGCGCCTCTTTTCTGCCGATCATCCGCTCCTTTACCAAGGCGGCGGGCCTGACCGTCGGCACCAAGGACATCTCCCTGGCGGGCCGGATTTTGGCAACGTTTCCGGATTTCCTGACCGAAGACCAGAAACAGTCGGATGACCTCGCTCTGCTCGGTGAGATGGTCAAACAGCCGGATGCCAATGTCATCAAGCTGCCGAACATTTCCGCCTCGCAGCCGCAGCTGAATGCCGCCATCAAGGAGCTGCAGGCCCAGGGTTATAAGCTTCCCGATTACCCGTCTGATCCGGCAACTGATGCGGAAAAAGACATCAAGGCCCGCTACGACGCCATCAAGGGATCTGCCGTGAACCCGGTGCTGCGCGAGGGCAACTCCGACCGCCGCGCGCCCAAGGCCGTCAAGGAATACGCCAAGAAGAACCCGCACCGGATGGGAGCCTGGGCCTCCACGTCCAAGACCCACGTTGCCACCATGGGCGAGAACGACTTCCGGTCCAACGAGAAGTCCGTCACCGTTTCCGCCGCGCAAGCGGGCACCGCGAAAATCGTGTTTGTGGCCAAAGACGGGTCAGAAACCGTTCTGAAAGCCGACTGGCCGCTGGAAGACGGCGATGTCATCGACGGCACCTACATGAGCATCAAGGCCTTGTCCGCGTTTCTGGAAAAGGAAATCCAGGACGCCAAGGATCAGGGCATCCTGTTCTCGCTGCACATGAAGGCAACCATGATGAAGGTCTCCGACCCGATCATCTTTGGTGTCTGCGTGAAGGCATTCCTGAAGGACGTTTTCGAAAAGCATGCGGCAACGCTCAAAGAGCTCGGTGTCAACCCGGATCTCGGTATTGGCGACCTCGAAGCCAAGGTGTCCACGCTGCCCGCAGACACGGCCGCTGAAATCCAGGCTGACATCAAGGCCGCCCTCGACAACGGCCCGGCGATGTACATGGTGAACTCCGACAAGGGCATCACCAACCTGCACGTTTCCTCCGACGTCATCATCGATGCCTCCATGCCGGCTCTCATCCGTGCAGGCGGCAAGGGCTGGGGTCCGGACGGCAACGAAGGCGACGCGAAATGTGTCATCCCGGACAGTTCTTATGCGGGCGTCTACTCCGCCGTCATCGATTTCTGTAAGGAAAACGGCGCGCTTGATCCGGCCAAGATGGGCACAGTTCCGAATGTCGGCCTGATGGCCCAGAAGGCCGAGGAATACGGCTCGCACCCGCAAACCTTCAAGGCACCAAGTGACGGCACCATCAAGGTCGTCAGCGCTTCTGGCGAAACCCTCATCGAGCACGGCGTTGAAGGTGGTGACATCTGGCGCGCCTGCCGGACCAAAGACGCGCCGATCCGCGACTGGGTGAAGCTCGGCGTCAACCGCATGCGCCTGTCCGGCATGCCGGGTGTGTTCTGGCTGAACTCCGAGCGCGCCCACGATGCGGAGCTGATCAAGAAGGTGGAAGCCTATCTGCCGGATCATGACACGTCCGGTCTGGATTACCGCATCCTGGCCCCGACCGAGGCTGCAAAATACTCCACTGAGCGCATTGCCCGCGGTGAAGACACAATCTCCATCACCGGCAACGTGTTGCGCGACTACCTGACCGATCTTTATCCGATCCTGGAAGTCGGCACGTCCGCAAAGATGCTGTCCATCGTTCCGCTCATGAATGGTGGCGGCCTGTTTGAGACAGGGGCTGGCGGGTCTGCGCCGAAACACGTGCAGCAGCTGCAGGAAGAAAACTACCTGCGCTGGGATTCCCTTGGTGAATTCTGTGCGCTGGGCGCGTCTCTGGAGCATCTGGCCCAGGTAAAGGACAACGCCAAGGCGTCCGTTCTGGCCGAAGCTCTCGACCAGGCGATTGAAGGATTGCTCGACAACGACAAGTCCCCGGCCCGCAAGGTCGGCGGTCTCGACAACCGCGGCAGCCATTTCTACATCGCGCTCTACTGGGCCAAGGGACTGGCAGCACAGGACCAGGACGCAGACCTGAAAGCCCATTTCACCCCGATCGCAGAGGCTCTGTCTGCCAACGAAGACAAGATCGTCGGCGAACTCAACGGCGTTCAGGGCGCAGCTGCCGACACCGGCGGCTACTACCACGCCCCGCAAGCCAAGGTCGACACGGTCATGCGCCCAAGCGCAACCCTGAACGGCATCATCGGCTGACACCTGGGCTAGAATGCAAGAACGACAAAGGGCGACCGGTTGGTCGCCCTTTTTATGGTGCGAATAAATGGGACTCGCTGGATCTTGCAGTGCAGCCAAAGCATCTATACGCAACGATCCTCGGCACTCCGGACAAGCCAATCACGAAACGCTCGCATCGCCGGGCTTTCCCTTCGTGATTTCAGCCATGTAATCCAATAACTGCCAAGTTTGATCGTTTGCGGGAACGGCTGGACAATCCGCGTGCTTTCCAGCTCACGGCTAAACAAGTCCAAAGGCACCAGGGCCGCACCCACACCTAGGGCAGCGGCCTCGACAAGACTATTGGAACTGTCAAATACATGGCCTGTTACCCTGGGTGCCGGACATCCGGCAGCCTGAAACCAAGCGTTCCACTCATAACGCCGATAGGACCGTAGCAATGGCACTCGACCCAGATCTTCCGGCCTTCCTAGTTTTCCCGACAGCTTCTGAGAGCAAATTGGAGCAAATTTCGGCGTCAAGACCGGCTCAGCCGCAGCGCCGTGCCAAGAACCATCCCCGAAACGGATATAGCTATCAAGCCCGTCTCCCAGAAAGTCCGCCCGGTTATTGTTTGTTTTCAGCCGGATATCAATCGTTGGGAACTGAGATCGGAACATTTCCAGCCGTGGCAATAGCCAACCGACTGCAAAACTACTCACAACTCCCACCGTGAGTACTTCCCGGTAGTTGCCCTCTTGGAATTCAGAAAGCACGGCACTCATCCGGCGGAATGCATCGGTGAGAACAGGCAACAGCCGGTCACCTTCATCGGTCAGCGCCACGCCGCGCGGCATCCGCTTGAACAACCTTACACCAATTAGGTCTTCCAATGCCTTGATGTGGTGGCTGACGGCTGTTTGTGAAATGTGCAGTTCCAGTCCCGCTCGGGTGAAACTGTTGAGCCGGGCAGATGCCTCAAAGGCACGCAGCGCATTCAAAGGAAGTTGAGACAGATCCATGGCAACCCTTTAGCCCAAGTTTTTCTCATGGGTCATACAAGATATCAGCATTTGTCTAATAGATAGAGGAAGATCATATCTGCTTTGCGCGCAACACAGGGCCCGAATGGCCGACGGCCCCGCATCTGTCCCAACCAACTTTTCGGAGAATACCTTGACCCCAACAAACATCTCCACGACACTTGGCGCGCTGGCTGTCTTTGCCACAGCATTTTTTGCCCCGGCTACGCTGCTGGCCAAGCCTGCAAAGGCCATCGACCAAGCAGCACTTGAAAACAAACTCATAGCTTTGGAAAAACGGGAGAACGCGAAAATCGGTGTTGCTTTGCTGGATGCGGAAACCGGACACCGGTTTTCATATCGCGGTTCGGATCGCTTCGCATTGAACAGCACGTTCAAGGCCTTTGCCTGCAGTGCGTTACTGGCGCGCTCCGAGACAGGTCAGATCCTAATGGAGGATACCCGGTCCATCCGTGAGCAGGATCTTGTTCCGTGGTCCCCGGTCACGGAAAATCGAACAGGTACGGATAGCATCACGCTTTTCGAGGCTTGCGAAGCGACCATGGTTTACAGCGACAACACCGCCGCCAACGTTGTTCTGGATGCGCTGGGAGGGCCAGCAGCCCTGACAGCCTTCATGAGATCGGCCGGTGACACCGAAACGCGCCTGGACCGCATAGAGCCTGAGATGAATGTGGTTCCGGACGGAAGCTTGCAGGATACGACAACCCCGGAGGCAGCCGCTGCCAGTCTCCAGACCTTCGTAATGGGGGACGTCCTAAATGCTAAGTCAAAAGCCCAGCTTGTTGAGTGGCTGACAGCCAACACCACGGCAAAAAACATGCTTCGGAAGCATTTGCCGGCCGGCTGGTCTATCGGCGACAGGTCTGGCGCGTCACGGGACCGGAAACGATCGGTCATTGCTGTCATTTATCCACCAAACCGGCTGCCATTGTTTGCAGCGGTCTATCTGCAGCTCCAGCAGCCCGCAAAAATTTCAAAACGTGATGCGATTATTGCGGAGTTTGCCGAGACCCTGTTTGACAGTCTAGAGAACGCAAACAAGTGAAGACGGGCGGCGCAAGCCGCCCTCCTCCTCTTTGAGGTGTAGATGAAATCCAGAATGTCCTCATTGACTTCAACAGTCTGTCGCTGAGCCAGACCATGGCCGCCATCTGAGTTCACTTTCAGCGTAACGTTGGGCACTATTGAAGCCACCGGCTCGCCGGAAGCCCTTCGTTGACATCTGAACCTTCCCGCTTGAAACCAGAAAAAAGGCACTGCCAAAACCCAAGTAAACTTGGATCGATTGGACGCAACGCAACGCCAAGCTGATGCATTTTTCTACGCGGCAGACCAAGTTCAATCGATGTATCACCTGGGTTTCCGCGGAGGCGGAGAATGCGGCGGACCAGTCCTAACCGGCTGGGAACATCTTTCTGCATATTGCAGTAAAGTCGGTCACCCCGACCGCTTTTACCCCGCTAAAGTGAATAATAGCCGCCAACGTTCGATTGGGAGCGCCTTTGTCCGCCTCCCGCCCTCTTCTCAATTCTCAAGACTTGACCGTTCACATGACACCGACCATCAAAGCCATTCTGTTCGACAAGGACGGCACGTTGCTCGATTTTGACGCGACCTGGTCTCGGCCACAGGAGCGGGCGGCGGATTATGCCGCCAATGGCGATCCTGATCTTGGCATTCGCCTCTTGAAAACAGGCGGGATGGACCCGCAAACGCGAAAGACAGCGGCGGGTAGTCTGTTTGCCGCCGGAAATGCTGAGGAAATTGCCCGGGCTTTCATTGATGCCGGCGCCCCCAAGGACCTTGCCAGCCTAACAGCAAAGCTCGACGCCGTTTTCGCGGACGGCATGAAAACCGCAGTTGTTCTTCCTGGTTTGACAGAGGCAGTAGCGCGGCTTGATGAAGCGGGCTTTCACCTCGGCGTTGCCAGCAGCGACAGCGAAGGCTCGATCCGGCTGTTCTTGGGCCATGCCGGGCTGGACCGTCACATGCAGTTTGTCGCCGGGTATGACAGCGGCTACGGGCCCAAGCCGGAACCTGGAATGGTCCATGCGTTCGCGGATGCCCTGCGGCTGCCCGTGTCGTCAATCGCCATGGTCGGCGACAACACCCACGATTTGGAAATGGCGCGCGCGGCCGGTGCCGGTCTTGCTGCCGGTATTTTGTCCGGAACAGGCACCCGCGCGGATCTTGAACCGCTCGCGGACGTCATTCTGGACAGCGTTGCCGACCTGCCGGACTATCTGTCAACCAACAAAATCTGACCCAGTTGCGTCAAGCTTCGCCTACATTCCCATCAATGCGGTCAAGCGAGTGCAGCCACGCGAGCACCTTGCCTGCCCGTTCGGCCGGATCGATCTCATGCCTTGAAAGAAGAACGTAGCTGCTGCCATCAGGCGTAAAGCCAGCCGGGGCGGCAAGCAAACCCGACGCAATATCGTCCTGCACGTGCCGCCTCGGCGCGATCGCGACCCCAAGCCCCGCGATTGCCCCCTGCAAACTGAAATAGAAGTGTTCGAACATCTGCCCGGACGTTTCACCTGGCGCCACCCCATTGCAGTTTTCCCACTCCGCCCAAGCCTCCGGCCGCGTTCGGGTGTGCAACCGCGGCGCATCGGCCTTGGGCATGCCGTTTTCGAAATAGCGCGGCGCCAAATCCGTCCGGCACACCGGCCCGGTCTCTTCGTTAAACAGCGGCACCTGGTAAAAATCGTCCGGAATGCTGAAGTCGTTCCGCCGGATCGCCAGGTCGATACCGCCACCAAGGCTTACCGGCCCGCCACCTGCAACCAGGTTCAATTCGATCTCCGGATGCCTTTCCTGAAAGCCGGGCAGCCTTGGTATCAACCACCGCATCAGCAACGTTGGCTCACATGACAGTGTAACCGGTGTGTCCTCAGACCGCGCCTTGATGCGGGAGATTGCCAGCTCGATCCGGTCCAGCCCTTCAGCAACGGCGAGCGCCAGCTCCCGCCCGCTTTCTGTTAGAAAAACACGCCGGTTCCGGCGTTCAAACAGGTTCGTTCCTAGATCTTCCTCAAGCAGGCGCACCGCCCGGCTGATCGCACCATGGGTAAGATTCAGCTGTTTTGCAGCGTCTGTGAAACTTTCGCGCTCTGCAGCAGCACGAAAACAATTGAGGGAGGGCAGTGAAGTGACAGGTTGGCGCATATGTGAATAAAAATCACAGTTTTGGATAGAAGTCATAGTTCTTCGGATCACGCTTGAGCATTTAGACAGATGCAAGTCCAACTATCCGGAGCAAACAGATGACCGAGTGGCTTGCCGTATTCACAATCACGATTTTTGCAGTCCTGAGCCCGGGGCCCGACTTTGCCATGGTCTCCCGCAATGCGCTGATCGTCAGCCGGCGCGCTGGTGTGGTGACAGCGCTTGGCATTGCCGCAGGCGTCTTGATCCATGTGGGCTACACACTGCTTGGTGTCGGCATCCTGATTGAGAAGTCCCCGGTGCTGTTCAGCGTTTTGAAAACAATCGGGGCTGCCTATCTCGTTTATCTCGGTGCAACCATGCTCCTGTCACGGAAGATGACCGCCAAAACCAATGAGGCTGCAAAGGCGATTGGCTCGTTGGCCGCGTTGCGCACCGGCTTCCTGACCAATGTGCTCAATCCCAAGACAACCATCTTCATTGTCAGCCTGTTTCTACAGGTGGTTTCCCCGAGCACGCCGCTTGTGATGCAGCTGGCCTACGGCGTTTTCATTTCCGCCGCCCATGCAGTTTGGTTCGCACTGGTCGCGGTTTTCTTTTCAAGCCCCAAGATCCAGGAACGGCTCTATGCAATGAAACACTGGATCGACCGCGCTTTCGGAGCCACGCTGATCGGCTTCGGCATCTCGCTGGCCGCCGCCAACGTGGCAAGGTAGGATAGCTGTTTCGAAGCGAACAACGAGATCCTTGTCAAACCTGCAGACGGTTGGGATGCGCGGTAGAGGCTGTTTTTAAACGCCGCATCTTGCAATTCACGTTCAGAATTGTATACAAGCGCACACAAAGTTATTGCGATACAAGTCGCACCGGATGTTTTCTGGCGCACGAAGACCCTTAACCTGCGAGGCTGACAGTTCCATGGCAAAGATCAAAGTCGACAATCCGGTCGTTGAGCTCGATGGCGATGAGATGACCCGCATCATCTGGCAATTCATCAAGGACAAGCTGATCCATCCTTATCTGGACATCGACCTGGACTACTACGATCTTTCGATTCAGAAACGGGACGAGACCGACGACCAGATCACCGTGGATGCGGCCAACGCGATCAAGAAACATGGTGTCGGCATAAAGTGCGCAACGATCACGCCGGACGAAGGCCGTGTGGAAGAATTCGGCCTTAAGCGCATGTACAGATCCCCCAATGGAACAATCAGGAACATTCTTGGCGGCGTCATCTTCCGTGAGCCCATCATCATGCAGAATGTTCCGCGCCTTGTGCCGGGCTGGACACAGCCCATCATCGTGGGACGGCATGCATTTGGTGATCAATACAAAGCCACCGATTTCAGATTTCCCGGCAAGGGCAAGCTGACGATCACCTTTACCGGCGACGACGGACAGGTAATTGAACACGAGGTTTATGATGCGCCGTCGGCGGGCGTTGCCATGGCGATGTACAATCTCGATGATTCCATCCGCGACTTCGCCAGAGCGTCCATGAACTATGCTCTGCAACGGCGCGTACCTTGCTATCTCTCCACCAAGAACACCATTTTGAAAGCCTATGACGGACGCTTTAAGGACCTTTTCCAGGAGACTTACGAAGCCGAATTCAAGGACAAGTTCGCTGATGCCGGGATCTGGTACGAGCACCGCCTAATTGACGACATGGTCGCAAGCGCTCTGAAGTGGTCCGGCGGCTATGTCTGGGCCTGCAAGAACTACGATGGCGATGTGCAATCAGACACGGTGGCCCAGGGCTTTGGCTCGCTCGGTCTGATGACCTCTGTCCTGATGACGCCCGACGGCAAGACCGTGGAGGCAGAAGCGGCGCACGGCACGGTCACCCGGCATTTCCGGCAGCATGAAAAAGGCGAGAGCACCTCGACCAACTCCATCGCCTCGATCTTTGCCTGGACCCGCGGCCTTGCGCACCGGGCAAAACTCGACGGCAACGACAAGCTGGCCCGTTTTTCCAAAACCTTGGAAAATGTCTGCATTTCAACGGTTGAAAGCGGCTATATGACGAAGGATCTTGCCTTGCTCGTCGGGCCAGACCAAGGCTGGCTGACAACAACCGGTTTCCTCGACAAGATCGATGAGAACTTGCAAAAGGCGATGGCGGACCTGTAAGGCTGGCCGCCACAAGGTATCAGGGGGCGGAGGCTAACCAGGTTGGCCCCGCCCGTTTCCAGCGAACGGATCAGGCTCATGCTTGAACTTTATGGGGCAAGCTACTCGGTCTTTGTCCGTGCAGTCCGGATAGCTCTCGAAGAAAAGGGCACCCCATACACATTGGTACCGGTAGACGTCTTTGGCACCGAAGGCCTACCACCGGGGTATCTGGACCTTCAACCCTTCGGCAAAATTCCAGCATTGGTCCATGACGGTTTCACACTTTACGAAACCGCGGCAATCTTGAGCTACATTGACGAGACCTTCGACGGACGGAGCTTGCATCCGAATGGGCTACGCGAACGCGCGCGAATGGTTCAAATCCTATCAATTCTGCAAAACGCCGCCTACTCGACACTTGTGTGGGACATCTATGTGGAAAGAATAGCCAAGCCAAGAGAGGGTGAAATACCGGACGAGGTGAAAATCGCATCCGGCCTCGGTCCGGCCCGAACAGTCTGCAACGCACTGGAAGCGATAACGGACTCTGATGGCCCATTCATTTTGGGCGACCAAATAACACAGGCAGACTGCCTTGCCGCACCGATATTCTCGCTTTTTGCCGAAACCGAAGAAAGCAAGCCAGTCCTCGCTCAAACGCCACGACTATCGTACTGGCTAAACCACATTCTGAGACACCCAAGTGTTCTTGCAACGAACGTCACACCTTCCGGCTAGCGCTCGGGTCAAAAAGTTCCGGCTGCGTTTCAACGTCCTCTGCTGACGCGTAGACACCAGCCTGTTCCAGTTCTTCTTCTGCCAGCTCCCCCAGGATTCGCTTGCCGGCTTTCACCCGCTCCCGGGCTTCCTCCATGATCTTGGTCGCAAGGGTGGCATCACGGTCCATGAGATTTTGGAGCGCATCCGCTTCAAGTACCAGGAGCTGGCAATCGCGGTAGGCAATCACGGAGGCAGACCGACGAGTTTGGTTGATCAAGGCCAACTCTCCGAAGAAGCTGCCCTCGCCCAAATAGATCGAGTCACGCGCAAGCTTTATCTCCACCTCGCCATCCGCGATGAAATACATCCGGTCGGCGACATCACCCTCCTGGGCAATCGTCCCGCCTTTGCGGATGCTCTGTGCCTGCAACAGCTTGGCAACCTCCGCAATTTCAGCCGCTTTCAGGTCTTCGAACAATGGCACTCTGGCAACCATCGACCAGGTGACCACGAAATCGCGGCTGTGGATCTCCCGTGCGAAGGCAGATGCAATGATGCCGACCGGCAAGGCAATCAGGCCGTACCCCATCAACATCACCACGGCTCCAACCATCTTGCCCAGATTGCTTATGGGAACGACATCTCCATAGCCGACCGTCGTCACCGTGGTGATCGCCCAGTAAACCCCATGCAGGATGCTTTTGAATTTTTCCGGCTGGTCATCATGCTCGATGACATACATCAGCGTGGCTGCCATCAAGATCACGCCGAAAATGATCATGCTGGATCCGAGAAGGGCCCGCCGCTCTGCCGCAACAGCAGAAATGAGAGACCTCAGCGCCGGGGAATACCGCGCGAGCTTCAGGAACCGCAATAGGCGCAGGATCACGACCATGGTGACGGCCTGGGTCGGCAAGATCAGCACCAGGACAAGCGGCAGGGCCCCGATCAGGTCGACAATCGCGTCCGGATGGAGCGCATAACGCAGCCGGGCCCCCACGGGGCCATACCGGCGCATTGGCGGATGAAGGTCCGCCACATACAGCCTGAGCACATATTCCACCAGAAAGATCAGGCCGGATCCCAGCTGCAAGAACTTCAGATGCGGGCCGAATGTGTCCCGGACCTCGGGCACTGTTTCAAGCACCGCGAACGCGACATTGGCAATGATCAGGAAAATCAGGAATTGCCGGAGTGAACGCGCTGCCAGCCGACGCTTTCCGGTGTCTTCCAGCACTTCAAAGAGTGCCCGCTTGAATTCGTGGCTCTGCAAAGGGTGTCCAGTGCGGCAAGACTCGTACCTAAAAAGAAATAGCTGAACTCGCAGCGAACGTAAAATAGCCGCGCCCAGTGCAGGCCCTCACAGGCACCGCCCCCGCCCGTGATGCGCTGTGAGCGCATTGTGATTGGGCTAAATTGCCGCAGATCCTAAGTGATTAAGGGAGGGAGCCTTTTAAAGGAGCAGACAATGACATTCGAAACAAACCATGTGCGCGGCGCCGAAAACTCGCCGCACAACGCTGTCTTGAAAATGCTGATCGCTTCCGTGTTCCTGGCGGTGAATGCCCTGATCCTGGTGGCGTATCTGCACTAAACATCAGGTCTGCGGCCCCATGAATAAGGCGCGCCGATTAAGCGCGCCTTTTCATTTGACCATTGAGCGAAGGTCCAAGACCGAAAGGTCAAATCCCTTTCAAATGTGCTTCGATCGCAGCAATGGCCTCATCTGCCTTGGCTCCGTCCGGTCCGCCCGCCTGAGCCATATCCGGACGGCCGCCGCCACCACGGCCACCCAGAGTTTCAGACCCGATCTTCACAAGATCGACAGCACTTACGCTCTCAGTCAGATCCTTGGTAACCGCTGTCACGATGGCAGCTTTTCCTTCTTCGGCGACATTGATCAGCACCACCACGCCGGAGCCGAGCTGGGTTTTGGCCTCATCGGCCATGCCCTTCAGGTCTTTCGGGTTGATGCCTTCAACCGTGCGCGCCATCAGCTTGAATTTGCCAGCGTCCCGGATCGGCGTTCCGGCGTCGCCGCCGCCGCCCATGGCCAGCTTCTTCTTCGCTTCGGCAAGCTCCTTTTCAAGCCGGCGCCGGTCCTCGACAAGTTGGGCAACGCGGTCCGGCACATCCTCGGCACCGGTTTTCAAAAGAGCCGCCATCTGGCGCATGCGCTTGTCTTGCGCATCCAGATAGTTGCGAGCTTCCGCGCCCGTCAGAGCTTCCAAACGCCGGACACCGGACGCAACAGCCCCTTCGGAGACGAGTGTCACTAGCCCAATGTCGCCTGTGCGTTTGACATGGGTTCCGCCGCAAAGCTCCAGCGAATACGGCTTGCCAGTCTTGTCGCCGTGGAGCGCGGTCCCCATGGACACAACACGCACTTCGTCGCCGTATTTTTCGCCAAACAACGCCATCGCGCCTGCTTCAATAGCATCGTCCACGGCCATCAAGCGGGTGTCGACCGGCGCGTTTTGAAGCACGATTTCATTGGCGAACGCCTCAACGGTCGCCAGTTCGTCATCGCTCATCGGTTTAGGATGCGAGAAGTCGAAACGCAAACGGTCCGGCGAAACGAGAGACCCCTTTTGAGCCACATGTGTGCCAAGTACCTCACGAAGGGCTTCATGGACCAAATGGGTCGCCGAATGGTTGGCGCGAACCGAGCTACGGCGCTTGTGGTCCACCTTCAGTTCCAGAGCTGTACCGGGCGCCAACTCGCCTTCTTCAACCCTCACGGCATGAACAAACAGGCCATCGGCTTTCTTCTGCGTGTTTGTGACCGCCACTTGCACACCCGGCGCGGTCATCTGGCCGGTATCGCCTACCTGACCACCGCTTTCGCCGTAAAAAGGTGTCTGATTAAGCACAACAAAGCCGCTTTGCCCCGTTTTCAGCGTGCCAACTTCCTGGTCAGCGTCGGCCAAGGCCACAACGATGCCCTCGGCGATTTCGGTCTCATAGCCGAGGAAGTCGGTCGCTCCGTGCTTTTCTTTTAACGAGAACCAGACAGCTTCTGTGGCCGCTCCGCCGGAGCCGGACCAGGCGGCGCGGGCTTCGGCCTTCTGCCGCTCCATCGCCGCGCCGAAGCCGTCCGTATCAACGGAAATGTCCCGCGCGCGCAGGGCATCCTGGGTGAGGTCCAGCGGGAAGCCGTAAGTGTCATATAATTTGAACGCGGTTTCGCCGTCGAGCTGGCCACCAGGGGCCAAATTCGTCGTTGCATCGTCAAGCAGTCCCAGACCGCGTTCCAGTGTTTTGCGGAAGCGTTTTTCTTCCAGGAGCAAGGTCTCGGTAATGAGATCCTTCGCCCGGATGAGTTCCGGATAGGCTTGCCCCATTTCCCGCACAAGCGCCGGAACAAGCTTGTGCATCAACGGGTCGCGTGCCCCCAAGAGATGGGCATGACGCATGCCGCGACGCATGATCCGGCGCAGGACATAGCCGCGCCCCTCATTCGACGGCAAAACCCCATCGGCGATCAGGAAGCTGGTCGAGCGCAAATGGTCCGCAATGACGCGGTGGCTCGACAGAGCCGCACCAGTCGCCTCAACGCTGGTTTCATGCTCGGACGCCGCGATCAGGGCACGGAAAAGATCAATGTCGTAGTTGTTGTGCACGCCCTGCAGGATCGTTGCCAGACGCTCGATCCCCATGCCGGTATCAATGGATGGCCGCGGCAGGTCTTCGCGTTTTTCCGGCGTCTGCTCATATTGCATGAAGACGAGATTCCAAATCTCGATGAACCGGTCGCCATCTTCTTCGGCGGACCCGGGAGGGCCGCCCCAGATCTGGTCGCCGTGGTCGTAGAAGATCTCGGAGCACGGGCCACAAGGTCCGGTATCGCCCATGGTCCAAAAGTTATCGGAGGTGGGTATGCGGATGATCTTGTCGTCGCTGAGGCCTGCAATTTTTTTCCAGTAGCCGGCAGCCTCTTCATCTTCCGAGAACACCGTCACCAGAAGCCGGTCTTTCGGCAGACCATAGTCCTTTGTAATCAGGTTCCAGGCCAGCTCGATTGCCCGGTCCTTGAAGTAATCGCCAAAGGAAAAATTCCCCAGCATCTCGAAAAAGGTGTGGTGACGCGCGGTGTAACCGACATTGTCGAGGTCATTGTGCTTTCCGCCAGCGCGAACGACTTTCTGCGTCGTAACCGCCCGTGAATAGTCCCGCGTCTCCAGGCCCGTGAATACGTTCTTGAACTGGTTCATCCCAGCATTGGCAAACATCAAGGTCGGGTCGTTGCGCGGAACAAGCGGGCCGGAATCGACTACCTCGTGATCGTTTTTCTTGAAATAGTCCAAAAAGGTAGAGCGGATATCATTTACGCCGGTCATTCGGATCTCGCATCACGCCAAGATCAGCGGGCGTTAAATCGGTCCCGATTTAGCACCCAACGCTGATCGATCATTAATCGGTCGAACATCATAGGCGCTTCGCAAAAAACACAAACCGCCCGATGCTCCAGCCCGCGTCCGGGCCTGTTAAACACTTCCGCTGCGGCACACCCCAATTCTCAGGCCCCGCGCCGGAACAGCCTTTTAACTTTCGGCTCTGACACTGTCCAGCGCTCGCCGCTATCCGGCCGGAAAAGTCTGCATTTGCAGCCTCGGATAGGCCTCAAACGAGCAAACCCCTCAAGGTCTGATCGATCTTGAGGGGTTCAAAAAGTCTTATGAACAATGTGAGCAAACCTTGAAAGGCCTACTCCGCATCATCTTCCGCGCCACCTTCTGGGTCGATAATGGCCTCGGCGATCAGACCGGCGTTCTGGCGGATTGCAAGCTCGATCTCCTCGGCGATTTCAGAATTCTCACGCAGGAACTGCTTGGCGTTCTCACGTCCTTGGCCAAGACGCTGGCTGTTGTAAGAGAACCAGGCCCCTGACTTCTCAACAATGCCGCCCTTCACGCCAAGATCAATGAGTTCCCCCATCTTGGAGACGCCTTCACCGTAGATGATGTCAAATTCAACCTGGCGGAACGGAGGCGCAAGCTTGTTCTTGACCACCTTCACCCGGGTCTGGTTCCCGACCACCTCGTCCTTGTCCTTGATCGCACCGATCCGGCGGATATCCAGCCGGACGGAGGCATAGAATTTCAAGGCATTGCCGCCGGTTGTCGTTTCCGGCGATCCAAACATGACACCGATCTTCATCCGGATCTGGTTGATGAAGATGACCATGCAGTTCGATTTGGAAATCGAGGCGGTCAGCTTCCGCAGAGCCTGGCTCATCAAACGGGCCTGCATGCCCGGAAGGCTGTCGCCCATCTCGCCTTCGAGCTCGGCCTTTGGCGTCAGGGCGGCGACCGAATCGATCACGAGAACATCAATCGCTCCGGAACGGACGAGAGTGTCCGCGATCTCAAGCGCCTGCTCCCCGGCATCCGGCTGCGAAATCAGCAAGTTGTCGATATCTACGCCAAGCTTCCGGGCATAAAGCGGATCAAGCGCATGTTCGGCATCGACAAATGCGCAGATCCCGCTGTGCTTTTGGGCTTCCGCAACGGTGTGCAGGGCGAGTGTTGTCTTACCGGACGATTCCGGACCGTAAATCTCAACGATCCGGCCTTTGGGCAACCCGCCGATCCCAAGAGCGATATCGAGACCCAGAGATCCTGTTGATACGGATTGAACTTCAACGGCCTGGCCCTGGCCCATCCGCATGATGGATCCCTTGCCGAAGGCCCGTTCGATTTGGCTGAGCGCCGCATCAAGCGCTTTAGTCTTATCCATCTGGCTGCTTTCTACGAGACGAAGTGTACTTTGTGACATGGCTCACGCTCCTTATTCCACGATGGACCCGCCGTTTCAATCGACGCTTTTGTACACATTTTGTTCTCATTTGGCAAGCTGGCAAAACCGGTTGGTATTTAATGCGAAATGATCTTTTGTTTCCAGTATGTTCTCGTCTCGCATGCCTAGAGGTTACGCAGCGTTATTTTCCCATCCAGATCCCGGTCCGAAGCGGAAGGCAAGAATCACCGGCGCGCTCGGTCCCGTGTTGCTGCCGCCTGGAAGATCTGGTAGCCCCGCGTCTTTCGACCTGAAGGCCGTCTGCGCAATAAGGCCGCCGGTCAGGTTTCACATAAGGACAAACTACCGTGTCTCAGCCTGTGCCCGTTTATTGCTTCGGCGCGATCCATTTCGATACTCTGGCTCATGCGTGTGTCCCCATTCAGCGCGAAACCTCAACGCCAGCGCGTTTGATGTCCAAGCCCGGCGGCGTTGCAACCAATATCGCACGATCCCTCACCCGGCTTGATGTGCCCGCTATTTTGTGTGGTGCGCTTGGCGATGACCCAGCCGGGACCGGGCTTCTCAACACCCTCACGGCCGAAGGCATCTCAGTGACCGGCATCCGCCGGAACGGCTTTCCCACCGGGCAATATCTTGCGTTTCACGATCCTGATGGCTCACTGGCCGCTGCCTGCGTGGATGACCGGGTGCTGGGCGAGGCTCCAGCGGATATTTTCGACCGATTCTTGCAAGACGCGCTTCCGGCAGCTGATGAAAATGCCATCTGGTTTGTCGACACCAATCTGCCCGAACAGGTTCTCCTTGCGATCTGCCGGCAGCTTGAAGGCCGGAAAATAATGGCCAATGCGGTCTCGGATGCAAAAGCAACCCGGTTACAACACGTTCTGCCCAGCTTGTCGTTGCTGACGCTGAACCGGAGCGAGGCAATCGCGCTCACAGGGCTGGCAGCCGACACACATTCTCGTCAGCTGATGGAGCGCCTTCTGGCCGCAGGGGCAGCCCGCGTTGCGATGACCTGCGGCCAAGACGGTCTTTACACCGCGCAGGATGGAAACGTTCTACATCACCCTGCCCTGCCGGCAGAAGTGGTGGACGTGACGGGTGCAGGCGATGCCCTTACCGCAGGAATTCTGGCCGGTTTGGCCCATGGACATGAGTTTTCCGATGCCGTGTCCTTTGGCCTGAAGGCTGCACAAATCACACTTAGCACCGAAGGCGCGCTCTCCGAGAAGCTGTCTTGGGCCGCCTTGCAGACAAATTGACCATGCGGTCAAATCTCACACTTGGCCCTTTGAGCCGCGAGGTCTATAAGGCGCCGAATTCCGGTCCTGCCAGCACATGACAACAAGAGGTTTCCAGCCGTGACACACATGATCCCATCGACATTGAAGAACCTGATCGTCTACGGCCCGGAAGTTCAGTCCGCACTCGACGCAGGTCAGCCGGTTGTCGCGCTGGAATCAACGATCATCACTCATGGAATGCCGTTCCCTAAAAATGTCGAGACCGCCCGGCAGGTTGAAGCGGACATTCGTGCCGAGGGCGCCATTCCGGCGACAATCGCGCTCATGGACGGGAAAATCATGGTCGGTCTTTCCGATACCGATCTTGACCGGCTCGCCCGGGCTGAAGATGTCATGAAGTGCTCGCGCGCCGATTTGACCTTTGCCTTGGCAACAGGGCGCTATGGAGCGACGACGGTTGCCGCCACGATGATGGCAGCGCACGTAGCCGGCATCAAGGTTTTCGCAACTGGCGGCATCGGCGGCGTGCACAAGGGCGCCGAGGACACCTTCGATGTTTCTGCGGATCTTGATGAACTCGGACGCACACCGGTTTGCGTCGTGTCCGCGGGCGCCAAAGCTCTTCTGGACATTCCGAAAACTCTTGAAGTCCTGGAGACCAAGGGTGTCCCCGTCATCGCGTACGGAACCGAGGAACTGCCGGCATTCTGGTCGCGGGAAAGCGGTCTGAAGGCCCCCTACACGCTCCACTCCGCGCAGGAAATCGGCGATGTTTTGAAGATGCGGCGGAATTTTGCCGATCATGGCGGCGTTCTGGTAACCAATCCGGTTCCTGCGGCCGACGAAATTCCGCAAGCCGAAATGGCCGGACACATCGCCAGGGCGATCACCATGGCCAATGAGAACAACGTGACCGGAAAAGACGTCACGCCCTTCGTCCTGGGGGCCATCTTGGATCTGACCGGCGGCCGCAGCCTCGACACAAACATCGCGCTTGTGCGCAACAATGCCCGGCTGGCCGCGAAAATCGCCGCCGAGCTTGTCTGACAGAGCAACTACGAAGCGGCCGGTGTTCCTCCGGCCTCTTCCCGTTTTTCAAGTGCCGACACAAACTTGTCGATGTCCTTGAAATGAACGTCCTGCTGCGGGAACGGGATCTCGATACCCGCCTTGCCGAGTTCGTTGTAGATTGTGAAATAGAGATCCGACTGCGTTGTCAGGATGTTGTTGACGTCTTTCAGATAGCACCGCAGCTCGAAGTTAAGCGAGCTTTCCCCAAGGCCCACAAACAGCACGAATGGATGCGGATACCGCGCGATCGTATAGTGCGCGCGCGCCGCGTTCATCAAGATCGCTTTAACCGCCTCAAGATCGCTCCCGTAAGCCACTCTGACCGGCAGAACCAGCCTGCCCGTCTTGTTGCTTAAGGTCATGTTCCGGACAGTTCCTGCGATCAGATCGGAGTTGGGAATGATCACGTCGTGACGGTCAAACGTTTCAATGCGTGTGGACCGCACCGAGATCTTCCGGACATAGCCGGTTTGTCCCGACACCTCGATCCAATCTCCCTCCTTGATCGGACGCTCCACCAGAAGAATGATCCCTGAGACGAAATTCGACACAATTGTCTGGAGACCGAAGCCGATGCCGACGGACAGCGCACCGGCCACGACCGCAAGACTGGACAAGTTGAGACCGGCAGTCGACACAGCGATCAGGACAGCAAGGGTCAGTCCGACATATCCCGTTCCGGTGACAATCGCGGTCTGGGCGCCGATATCCATACGCGTTTGCGGCAGTACGGAGGTGCGCAACAGGTTCTTCAGCCATCTGGTGACGAACAATCCGACCCCAAACACAACCAGCAGCACCAGGATGGAGTCCAGCGACAAGCGGATATCGCCAAGCTGGATGCCTGCCAGAAGCAGTCTCCAGGCGTCCATAACGTCCGTCGCGCGCGCGCCCCATGTCAGCGCGATCAAGGGCGCGAATGTTACAACGAGCGCAAAGATCAACCCGAGTGAGACCAGGATCGGTACGGGTTCCGTTTCATCTCTCTTGGTTGCGGTGCGCACCACAGCAAGCGCCAGATGATAGAGCATAAACCCGAAGCCGAGCTGGGCAATGGTCATGATCATCGGGATCACCGCCACCCGCGCCATCAAGACATATCCGGCCAGGGTCACGGTGAATGCAAGAACCGCTGACGCCTTCATCAAAAGGGACATGAAGAAAAGAAAGCCGGAATCCCGGGGATTAACCGAGGCTTCTTCAGCCTCCGGGTCCTCGTCATCCTCCACTTCAAGAGGCAGGGCGGGTTCCGGGTCACGGTGCCGGTCGTGTGACCGCAACACGCCCGCAAGCAGCCACAGAAACAGTGATGCAGCCGTGATCACAGGCAACGAGATCAGCGAAAGAGCGGCTTGGCCGAACGCATCATCCATCTGGAGCGATTCCAGCGTGATCTCGAACATCATGAAAATGCCAAGCCCTAGGCAAAGCCAGAGCCCGCGCTTGGCATATTTTTCATCGAGGTCCAGAAGACGCCAGCGCGTTTGTTCGGGCGCAAACAAGGTATGGCCGAGCCACATGGCCGTTACAATCGCGAGCGCGGAGGCTGGCGTTGCAATCAGCGCGGTGCGCGCCGCATTCGGTTGAATATCGAGGATCCAGATAACTGACAGCATCGCCGTCAATCCGATGGCAGGCAGAACAAGATAGCTCAGGTTATACAGAACGGCCGTTAGTATAACCGGGAACCCGCGTTCCTGACGGAGGCTAAGCTTGAGAAGATAGCGATGGATCGGAAACCTGAGCCAAAATATGAAAGCAAGGCCGAAGACGAAAAGCCCGATTGACAGAGGAACAGTTTGCCCGAGGGATTTGGAAACGCTGGGCCGGGCCAGCTGGCTCTCCACATCCCGTACCAGCCGCCGGTGAAACTGCTGAATCTGCGACAGCCCCTCAACCCAGGTGGATGGAAAGACCGGTGAGGGATACCGCTCCAGCATCTGGTCAAATCCTCTTGACCTGATCTGCCGGTCCACCTCGTGAATCAAAGCAGCGGCGCGGAACTGGATTTCCCTAGCGCGAACAACCGGCGCATTGGCATCGGCCACGGCATTGACGAGCTCGACCCGGCGGGCAGCGACATCATCGGCCTCCTTTTGGCCATCTTGAGGGACCGGCCCAAGTGCATTGAGCTGAGCCTGGAGAGCATCGGCTTTAACACTTCCGCGATTAACGACAGCTGCGTTCTGATCCCGGACATCGACCAGCTGTCCGCGCAGCAGTTCCAGCGTCCGCACGGAGACGATACCCTGTTCAAGGGCATTGGTTGCCCGGGTAAAAAGGTCCTCTGCCGGGGCTGGCAGTAAAAGCGCATCAGACTGTTCCCCAGGCGCTTCTTGTGCAAAGGCTGGCAACGCCACCAGCAGCGCCGCTGCCATCAGGAACAAGATCGAAATTAGATGCTGGAGTGATCTCATTGATCAAACTGCCTTATTGAACCTTTTGGTGCCCCGCCCACACTGACCGTCTTTTCGAGGCAGTCAATAGGCTGGCCCTCATATGCGGCTTCAATGCCTTAGCTATAAAAGACGTTTGCAGGACGGGCTGGTGTCAACTTGTCCCGGCGCAACAAACCTGTCGCATTCACCGCTTATTGATCGTTGTAACGTTAGGTGAAACATGTGCTTCTGCGACGGTGAAACGGGCACCAAGCCGTTGACATAGCAGCGTAAGCCTGACCTAACATGGGCAAGAATGACATTAACGGGACGGCAGGTCAGAGAACAAGCACACCGTCCGGCATGGAGGCACATAATGACAGATGCGGCAACACCCGAAAATGCGCAGTCCTCTGGAATGCAGGCAGGCGGCTTCAGCCCATTGCAATACCTAGACCGTGCCCTGACCACGTTGCGCGACATCGGCATTGCTCCGGAAACTGAAACCGACGCTCCGATCAATGCCCTTCTGGAACAAATTGCGGATCTGTCGCCCGATAAGGTGCTCATCATCACCCGCACGCTCGGCCAAGCCTCCAATTTCAATGAGGTGGTGCGCACACAAGTCCAGCAAATGGACATCGGTGAGCGCTACGAGGACATCACCAAATCGTTCGACAGCATCCGGGACGATGCAAAAACACTCGTGGACCAGCTTGCAGACGGCAAAATCTCGTTCACAGAAAACCTGTCCAACAAGTGGCGTGACATGCGGCGCGGCACGATTTCTGACCGCTTCAAGGATATCCGCGACACTTACAAGGACGTCGCCCGGGCAACCAAGGACCAGATCGAGCGGGAACAGACCATCCTTGAAGCTTACCGCGACTTCCGCGGTGCTCTGAAACAGGCGGAAGTGACGGCTCTTGAGATCCTGAATATTGCGACCGGCAAGCTCGACACGACAAAGGCAGCGCTGGAAACCGCTTCAAACGAAGTTGAAGGATACTCCGGCGACGATCCTGCTCAAAAGGCGCGGTTGGAGCTCGCCCGCGATGAACGCATGCGCGAAATGCAGGACGAAGAGAAGCGATACCAGATCGCAAAGGATCTCTCGGACAACCTGACCATCGGCTACAACACGTCCGAAGTCATCATGGCGCGGTTGATCCAGACCACCAATGCCAAGGAACGGGTTTATGCCCAGTCCGTGAGCTTCTTCTCGACCAACGAGTCGGTGTTGACTGCGCTCAACGCGTCTTTCACCGGCCTTCAGGGTCTTCATGAATCGACTGAAACGCTCAATGCCATGAAAGACGGCATCAATAAGAGCCTGGAGACCCTGGCAGAAATCGGCGACGCGGTCCAAACGGAAGCGCTGAAAGCCGGATATGGCCCGACGGTTGCAGCAGCCTCGGTCAAGAAGCTTGTGGACTCGGTCGTCAACTTCCAGACAAATTCCATAGAGATCATCTCTGAAATGCGCGACATGTCGACGAAAAACTCGGAAGAAATCCGGACGGCGGTCGAAGATGGAAAACGCCGCCTGGCGAAACTGGCTGCCCAAGGCAAGGGTTTGTAAGCGGTTCACACTGAATAGCGGCCGGATTTCCGGCCGCCATTTAAACTATTAAAGTAAGGCTCGATGGCGAAATCCTCAGACGCACCGCTGGACGATTTGATGATGGCGATGGATGTGGTGGACACGCTCCGCCACGAAGAAGGTCAGATTGCCAAGGAGCTCAAGTCGGACGAGCGCGATGCGGCCATGATCGACCGCTTGCGCCAAGTCTATGCCGCACAGGGAATTGATGTCCCTGATCACATCCTGAAAGCTGGTGTGGAAGATCTGAAGCGCGACAGGTTCGTTTACCAGCCGCCAGCGGCCGGAATGCAGCGCACATTTGCTCTGATCTACATTTCCCGCGCGGTCTGGTCGAAATGGATTGCCGGGGCCGCTGCGGTTCTGATTGTTTGCGTTGCCGCCTGGTATTTCCTTGTCGCGCTCCCGCAACAGCAAAGCGAAGCGGAGTTGATTGCCAGACTGGAAGCCCTGCCCGCCACTTACTCCGAACTTGTCGGACGGGTTGATGGGCTGACCGATGACGCCGACCTACTATCCGAGGCGAACCGGCTGCAGGCCAGCGGAACGACCGCCCTTGAGGATGGCAATCAAACCGCCGCTTTCAAAGCGGAAGCTGACCTTAGAGCCCTCGCGGCGAAGCTGGCCGAGGTTTTTGAAGTGCAGATTGTGTCACGCGAAGGCGTCCCCACCGGCGTCACCCGCCTGCCGGATGCCAACCGCAACGCCGAAAACCTTTACATCATCGTGGAAGCTGTCGCGCCTGATGGAACCGTTCTTGAACAGGACATCCGCTCCGAGGAAACCGGCCAGGTCGAAACCGTGAGCATATGGGGACAGCGTGTCTCAGAGACCATCTTCAATGCTGTAAGACGTGACAAGATGGAAGACGGGATCGTCCAGAAGGGCGTTTTGGGGGAGAAAAACAGCGGCTCGCTCGATGTGAAATGGCGGAGTGGTGTTCAAGATGGCGCGGTGACGAGATGGTAGCCCGGGTATGCAACCATAATTCACGGGAGGTTTCTGCATGCTGACAGGCCGCCAAACCCTTGGAACGATTGAGCAATCTCTGGCTGATCTTCGCCGTGAAGAAGCCGAGTTGAGCAAGCGGATTGAACGCGCGACCCGGGGTTTAACGGATTTGCAGGAGCGTCAGAGCGAGGCCTACCGGGACCTTGCGCGCTTCAGGTTGGACACAGATGCAGCCGGAAACCTGAACACGCGGCTGGACAGCGCCGCGCGCGAAGCCAGGCGCCTGCTGGACAAGCGGAGTGCCGACTACAAGGTTCTGACCGACCAGCTCCGCCAGAATGAAACCGAACGCAGCCAACTGACCAGCAAGCGGCAAGAGTTGGACACAGCCCGCAACGATGCTGAAAGTCAGATGGATGACTTGATGTCAGCCGTAGATGACAGGCTCGAGAAGGATGCTGAGTTCGTCGCCCAGCGCGAAGCAACCGAACGCGCGGTAAACATGGCGGAGGCAGCAGCCAACAAAGCGGCAACCGCCGAAAAGGACAAGTTCGAAAAAAGCCGGGCCTATGACGCTGATCCGCTGTTCGTTTATCTCTGGCAGAGGCATTACGGCACACCTGACTATAACCATCGCGGCCTGATCCGGTCCCTGGACCGCTGGGTCGCGGGCCTGATCCGTTTCGAAGGCGCCAGGGCAAACTACGCCATGCTGACCGGCATACCGGACCGCATGGCAAGGCATGCCCAGCGCTGTGCCGAAATAGCCAGTCAGGAACAGGAAAAGCTTGCCGTTCTAAGCCGGAATGCAATGACCGATGCCGCCGGCAGCGATCTTGTCGGGACTATTGAAACACTGACAAGCGATGTGGAAGACATCGACACTCAATTGGAGAAGCTCGACCGGCAGATCGAGACCCTTTCTTCAGCACTGAGTGAATATGCCAGTGGCGAAGACGCGGATTTTGAAAAAGCGGAACAGCATCTTGCGGTTTCCCTGCAGGCAGACGAGCTCACCGAGCTCTGGCGTGAGGCGATGGACACCCCTTCCCCGGACGATGAAAAAATCGTGCAGAGGATCGAGGACCTGAAGGAGCGGATCGAACAAGTCACGCAAGACGTGCGTCAGGACCGCGAACTCCAGCGCGATATCACGCGGCGCCGGTCTGAACTAGCCGATGTGGTAAAACGTTTCCGGGCGAAGAATTACGGCAGTTGGGAGTCGACCTTTTCGGACGACAAGCTCACAACGGTCTTGCTCGGGGAACTGGTTAAAGGCGCAATTACCGGAGCCGACTATTGGGCTCGGGCCGAACGCGCCCATAAGAGAAGACGGCCGCGCGGCAGAAACGTCGCCTTCCCGCAAGGGGTCGGTCTTCCCGGATCCATGGGCGGGTTCGGCGGCGGCGGTGGCGATTTTGGCGGCGGCGGCCGTAAAGGCGGTTTCGGAGGCGGTGGCTTTAAGACCGGCGGTGGCTTCGGAGGCGGCGGCTTCAAGACCGGAGATACGTTCTAGCAATGGCAGCAAGATCGGCATCCCGACCGGAAACTGACCGGCCCATCATGTCAGCAGCCCGGCCCACCGGTGTTGCATCTGTTAGCCGCCTGGCTTAAGGGAACCGCTTTCGGCAGGATCAAGAGGAACCAGGACTGAAAATGCGTATGATTGTTCTAGCCAGCTTGGCACTTGTTTTGGCCGCTTGTCAGTCCAGCGGACCCCGCCAATCGTCGCTTGCCCCGCAGCCGCAGCTAACGGTTCCACAAGGGGCTCAGAGCATTCGCATCGCCGCAGATCCAATGACCGTACGCAGCGCCCTTGTTGCCAGTGCAACGGAACGCGGGACAGTCGTTATTCAGGAAGAACCGAACATGGTCGTGATGGAACGGCAATTGTCCGGTGAAAACCCGGCGCTGGACCAGCAGTTCGGGCCGTCCGACAATGGTATACGGGTGATCCGTATCCGCGTCAGATTTACCGGAAGCGCATGCCAAACGTTGGCGGTGCAAGACCTAGCGGTGATCAACAACGCTCGAACCGCGCTGGAGCAAAGTTACGTTCTCCCAGGAAATCCGAATACCCTGCAAAGCCTGCAGGGTCTGAAATCGCGCGCCGAACAAAACAGCTCTTGTCCGCCGGTTGCCGCCTGATCAACGGCATCTTTAGATGCAAATCGCATTTAACCGGCGTCGTCTTTCACTTTCTAAAATCAATGATTTCAACGCAAAAGACGACACGTGATGAATTCGAATTAATGCGGCATACGCCAGGTTAAAAACAAAGTGTGACCGCAAACGGTCACACTCCGCCCGGCAGGGAACAGCACGCGCCCTTGTCACAGCTTGGGAGAATTTCCCTCCTGGCAACGCGCTGGCCCCGCACAGCTGAGTAAATCTTAAGCAGGCACAGCTTCTGGGGCGAACTGCGCCAAAAATTCGGGGCTCGGCGGGATCGGCTTGATAACGTCGATAAGAACCCCGTTCGGATCTTTTGTGATGAAGTGACGCTGGCCAAAAGGTTCGTCCTTCAGCGCTAGCAAAACCGGCAGTCCTTTTTTCTGGGCGTCCGCGTACACCGCATCCACGTCCTCGACTTCAAAATTCAAGAGAAGCCCTGCCGACGTCCGCCCGCGCCCCTCCTCGGGAATGGTCTCGTGGGATCTGTCCAAAACAGCCAGATTCACACTCTTGTCCTCTGCGGATTGAAGGTGCACGTACCAGTCGGCTTCAAACACAGCCTTGAACTTGAAGTTCTCCCGGTAGAAACCGGCGGTTTCGGCGACATTGTCAGTCATGAGGACCGGGTAGTACTGCGTGCATTTCATATCGTGGCTCCTTCTTCGGCACTCGTACACGTCTCAAATTCACGAATCTCTTGGGTTTTCACTCGCGCTTAAAAGACATACAGTATGTATGTAATTCCCAATTAACATACAGGCTGCATGTATGCAAGAAGCAAAATCACGTCGCTCTCAAGCCGAGCGCCGGGCAGAAACCCGAAAGGCGCTGCTGGAAGCGGCGCGATCCTTGATCGTTGAGAAGGGCTATGCGGAAACCGCAACTCCGGAGATCGTAAAGAAAGCCGATGTGACCCGCGGCGCCCTTTATCATCACTTCTCTGACAAGGCCGATCTCATGCGGGCACTGGTGCGCGACGAAGCCTTGGCAATCGCTGAAACAATCAATCAGGAAACAGATGAAAGCCAGACGCCGCTCGATGCGTTCATGAACGGAGCAAAAGCTTACTTCTCCGCAATGGCAGCCCCGGGCCGCGCAAAGATCCTGCTCCTGGAAGGGCCAGCAGTCCTTGGACTGATGGAAATGGCAGAGATTGACCGGGAAACCGGTGGGGCAACACTTTTACAAGGCCTGAAACATAGCGCTGCCCACGGCTACCTTGCCGATATCCCGCTGGAACCTTTAGCGGATCTTTTGTCGGCCACATTCGACCGGGCCGCGCTGGCCATTTCCAACGGCGAGGACAGGCACGCATATGAGACGGCAACCCGGATGCTGCTGAAAGGCATTTTGAAGGATGCTTAGCGGTGCCGCCAAATTGCCGCAGTGCTGCCAGTAATCCTCTCACGGCTCCGGTCCGTAGACTTGAGTACGTTGAGAACGGAGATGACCCCTATGAGGAAAGCATTGTTGCTCGGCTTTTTCGCGTCTGCACTGACCCTTTCCGGTGCCGCTTTAGCCAATGAGAACCACAGCCCGTCTGCACATGATTTTTCCTTCGAAATGGCCGACGGCTCAAAACTTGACCTAGGCGACTATGCCGGTCAAACGGTTCTGGTGGTCAACACTGCTTCGCAATGCAGCTTCACGCGGCAGTACGGACCGCTCCAGGCGCTCTATGAGAAATACCAGGATCGCGGCTTCACGGTCGTGGCCGTGCCTTCAAATGACTTCGGCGGACAAGAGCCGGGCACAAATTCACAAATCGTCGACTACGCGCAAAGCAAATTCAGCGTTGGTTTTCCGATTACATCCAAAGTGAAGATCAAGGGTGACGGCGGCGACCCATTCTATCAGTGGGCTCAAAGCGAGGCTGGAATGATGGGTAAAGTCCGCTGGAACTTTCATAAGTACCTAATCGGGCCGGATGGTCAGATGGCTGGCTGGTTTTCCACCTTCACAGAACCTGATTCAATCTCCCTCGCCCGGGCCATCGAAAAAACGTTACCGCCACAAATGACAACGATTGGCAGTGGATCTTAGTTATGCACGGTGCGAATGTCCCGATCTCCCCTTCAGCCGGTACGAGCGGCTCTCGTCAGTTGACAGTATTCTTTGACGGAGGCTGCCCGGTCTGCGTGATGGAGGTCGCCTATTACCGCCGCATCGACAAAGCCGGGACTGTCACCTGGGTCGATATCGGCTCGCTGTCTGACGCTGAACTGCCAAACGGCAAGAGCCGGGAAGATCTTCTGGGGATCTTCCATGTTCTGACAGAGGACGGCACCTGGGTTATCGGGGTTGATGCCTTCGCTGCAATCTGGCGGAACCTTCCAGGGTTCCGGCACTTCGCATGGTTGTTCAAGACCCCTGTCATCCGGCAGGCAGCAGGCGTCTTTTATAAGGGGTTTCTCATGTGGCAGAAACGGCACCGCGCCAAGCGTGAGAAAAACTGTAAAAGCGTGCCCGCCGAATAAAACGTAGTGTAATTTTGGCGCAGGCCCCCATTCCATTTTGGCCAGCCCTCACCGGCCCGCATCATGCGGACGCTTTAAGCGTCTCTTCCGAACTTGATGCCCCTTGCGCAGAACGGCCAAATCGAAGCTCCGCTGCAAGCAGATTTCCGATGACCAGGATAACCACACCTATAAAGATCCCCGCCAATCGATCCAGAACAGGTTCAACGGTTGTCGGCGGGCCGCTGCCCGTTACCATCGTCATCAGGTATGCCAAAACAGCCTGGGTTCCGACATAAGCGTTGCTTTGGCCGGAAAAATGGGTGCGCGAAAATACAAAAATCCCAACGATTAGGAACAACGACCAAACCAAGAGGTTGGGCGGCAGGAAGACAACGATCACGAGCCCAGTCGAACCTCCGATGAGGCAACCGGACAAGCGGTCAAAAGCTTTCTTCGGCCCATATCCGATCTGAAGCGGGATCATCACCGTGGCGGTTACAGCGATTTGAATTGGGGACGGCAGGTCGAAATACCGATCCAGCAAAAGGATCGTCACCATGATAATGCCGGCAAAGACTGCAGCCTCCATGGCATGGCGGCGCGTCTCGGCATCTGCTGGTATTGTATCTTGCTCCCCCGAAATCGGTCTTGGGTTTAGCAGCAATTCGACCAGCATGGCTGCCAGAACACCGACGGAGATTTCCAGACACCGGTCAATAGCAAAGGCCCGCGTTTCGCCCGGGTTTTGAAGAGATATAAACAACACCAGCGTACCGGTCACGCAAGCCAAGGTCCACGCATAAGAATACGGGCTCGTATAGCGTTTGTAGATCCCGAATACGATTGAGCCGATAATAAGAACCGATAGGGTCAGATATTGTCCGGTGAAAAACGTAGCCGCATAGAACGCAGCAGCGCATCCAATGACGGTGCCGATAACCCGAAGGGCACCTTTGGAAACAACTGTTTTTCGATCAGCCCCGGAAACGATGAACGCACTGATCGCCGCCCACCACGGATTGTCCAAGTTGAGAAACAACGCCAGAAGAACAGCGCACCAACAGGCCAGCGCGGTGCGGAGCCTGAGGAGTTCATTCGCGGTCATCGCCCGCTTTCGTCCGGTGATCCGGTTGGCCGCGGCCGGTCCGTATTCAAAATCAGAACCCTTGCATCCGCGCCCATGAACGCCTGTCTATCATCCGGATGGACGGACAAGTTGATTTCTACCGGAAAGCGTTGAGACAAGCGGATCCAATCGGTTTCTGGATCCACATAAGGCAGCGCCTGGGTTTCCAGCGTTGAGCGCGCGATTCCCTTTGAAATGCCGCGCACGGAGCCCTTGAAAAACACCCATGGCGCCGTAGAGACCATGTAATAGACAGGTTGACCGGGCTTTATGAACTGAACATGCTGCTCGTGCACGTTGGCAACGATCCGGTACCCTGTCCGAGACACCAAAATCAGGACGACATCTCCGGCATCCAAGTATTGTCCAGTTTTTGTGTTGAAGGGGACAACCTGCCCGTCGAAGGGGGCCCTGACGACCGTTTGGTCCAGATTGTAGTCTGCTACAGCCTTCTCAGCCTTCGCCTGGCGCAGCTCAGCCGCTTTTTGCTTCAACTGGTCCTGAGCCCCGGTCCGCGCGGCAAGAGCGCGTTCATAATTTGCCTGCGCCTCCGCCAAATCCCGGGTCGCATCATCAAGCCGCTGCTCGGTCACGACACCGCTCTCCTGCAAGGTTGAGAGCCGGCGTTGAGTGGCCTCCGCATCATCCAAGATGGCTTTTGTGGCAGTTACATTTGTCTTGGCTTCTTCGACGCCATCCTTGGCCACCTGCAGCGCTTGTTCGGAAACGGCGACATTGGCCGCAGCCGATTCTGCTGCCAGTCTGTAAGGAGTTTGATCCAACGTAAAAAGCGGATCGCCTTTACGAACTTCGGTATCGTTCGTGACATGCAGTTCGGCAAGCGTTCCAGCGACGGACGGAGACATACTGGCGTAATCCGACGTGATGTAAGCATCGGACGTATAGGCAAAAAAATGGCGACTGATTTCGTTACCGATGAAGATCAGCAACAGGATCGCAACGAAAACCACCAGGAACTTTTTTTCAAACATGCATCCTCAAAAGGCAGGCGCTGTGTCGCTATATTATGCAGCTTTGGCCGAGGTGCGACAACCAGCGCACCCCATTCCAAAGGCTTTAGCAAACACACTTGCGGAGGATCTTTGTCGGTATTGAACTGAGTGAGGCCGTGCCATTACCTCTGCCAAGGTTATAGTCGCCCCGCATTGTTTCTATTTCCGGATAATCATGCCCACCATTTATCAGCTCAAGTCCCGATTTCAGGATCTCCTGCGTCCAATCTGTAAAAATCTTGCCTCGGCTGGTGTGACGGCAAACCAGGTAACGCTGGTGGCCCTCGCGTTGTCCGTTGCAGGAGGTTTGGCACTCTGGGTGTTTCCGGGCGCCTTTTGGCCGCTCGTCCTGTTGCCCGTAATCCTGTTAATACGGATGGGGCTGAATGCCATAGACGGCATGCTCGCCCGCGAACACGACCAGAAATCGGATCTCGGCGCCATCCTGAATGAACTCGGCGATGTCCTTTCCGATGCTGCGCTTTATCTGCCCTTTGCCGTCGTGCCATTTATCGCCGGTGAACTGATCGTGGGTGTTGTCGTTCTGGCCATCATCGGAGAAATGACCGGCGTCATCAGCGTCCAGATCGGCGCCAGCCGCCGTTACGACGGGCCTTTCGGGAAGAGTGACCGGGCTGTGCTGTTCGGCCTCTGTGGTCTGTTGATCGCAGCTGGTGTCAGCACTGCGGTTCTTTTCACTGTCATCTTTTCGATCGCCCTGCTCTTAGCCGCCGTGACGATCTTGAACCGGGCGCGCGGTGCCTTGAAGGAGATCGAACGGACATGACCATGACCACGTTTCACTGGACCATAGCCGGCATTTGGGGGGTGTTGGCCGTTGCCAGCGCGATTGTGTACTGGATCTCCAGGCGGTCTGACAAGGACATGAGCGAGCTGGTTCAGCGCACACAAAGCTGGTGGGTGATGGTAGCGATCTTCACCGCCGCGTTTCTGGTCTCAAACACAATTTCGATCATCGTTTTCGCCATCATCAGCTTCCTGGCGCTCAAAGAATACTTCTCCATGATCCCGACCCGCAGGACAGACCGGCGGGTGCTCTTCTGGGCGTATCTTGCAATCCCGGTGCAATATTTCTGGGTCTATGACAGCTACTACGGGATGTTCGCCGTGTTCATCCCGGTCTACATGTTCTTGTTTCTGCCCTTCGCAAGCCTGTTGTCCCAGCAGACAGACGGTTTTTTGAGAGCTGTCGGAACCCTGAATTGGGGGCTCATGCTCTGCGTGTTTTCCATAAGCCACGCCGCATTCCTGCTGATCCTTCCCGCAACATCCGGCAATGCATCCGGCGGCGCCGGGCTCTTGCTGTTTCTGATTTTCCTGACCCAATTCAATGACGTGGCGCAATACACCTGGGGCAAGCTCTTCGGAAAACGGAAGATCATTCCAGGTGTCAGTCCGAACAAGACCTGGGAAGGGTTTCTTGGCGGGGTTGTCACCACATTCATCCTCGCACTCATCACAGCACCGCTGGTAACGCCCTTCGGCCTGGTTCACGCAGCCGCAGCCGGGGTGCTCATTCCGGTCGCTGGCTTTATAGGTGATGTCACGGTCTCAGCGCTTAAACGCGATCTTGGTGTCAAGGACACCGGCAGCCTGATCCCGGGCCATGGCGGCATTCTCGACCGGATTGACAGCCTCACCTTCACCGCGCCGCTGTTTTTCCATTTCACCCGGTATTTTTATTACTGAGCCAGGTGCCTCATGCTCCAAAAGGTCTTTTATGTCTTTGTGAAAACCGGCGTGCTGTTCCTGCTTGGACTGAACGTGCGACGCAAGGAATTGCTGCCAGCTAAAGGTCCGGCCATTATCGTTGCCAACCACAACAGTCATCTCGACACAATGGTTTTGATGGCTTTGATGCCCCTTTCAAAACTGAAGGACATCAAACCGGTGGCCGCGGCCGACTATTTCTTTTCATCGCCTTTGAAAGCCTGGATATCGGAACATGTGCTGGGCATTATTCCAGTTGAACGCCAGCGCAAGGACAAAACAGCGGACCCGCTGGAAGGGTGCTACGATGCTCTTGGCGAGGGCAAGGTTCTGATCCTGTTTCCGGAAGGATCGCGCGGCCAGCCCGAAGAAATGACCGACCTCAAAAAAGGCGTCTCTTTCCTTGCCGAACGCTTTCCTGAGGCACCTGTTGTTCCGGTCTTCACTCACGGGCTTGGCAAAGCGCTTCCGAAAGGCTCTTTCCTTCTGGTTCCCTTTTTCTGCGATATTTTCGTCGGGGAACCAGTGACTTGGGAGGGGGACCGGACTCAGTTCATGAGCCGCTTGAAAGACAGCTTCAACACGCTTTCAACGGAAAAGATTTTTGCGCCTTGGGAGTAGATTTGCATGCCTGGTATGGGGGTTTGCAGAAGCCACAGTGTTCTTCATTGTCCCGGACGTGCTGCTCTCCTGCCTGGCGCTAAAGTCATGGAGACGCGCACTCGGGGGATGCCTTGCCGCTGCCATCGGCGCAGTGTGCGGCGGCGCACTCATATGGCTGTGGATGTCCGCTTCCTCCGAAATGGCGTATGCAGTGCTTCTGGAAGTTCCAGGGATTTCCGCAGCAACAGTTCAACGGGTTCAGGAGTTGCTGGAGACCGGGGTTTTCCCAGGCATGCTTGCAGGTGCGTTTTCCGGCGTTCCCTATAAGATCTTCGCAGCAGAAACTGCTCTGCAATCGGTTCCCCTTTGGCAACTGCTGGTGCTCACCCCATTTGGGCGGCTGCCCCGTTTCCTGGCGATCACCGTTCTTGCCGGGGCCATCTCACGGCTAATTGGCGCCAGGCTCAGCTTGCGGTCGAAGCTCTTGATCACGCTGATGCTGTGGACGCTCTTCTACTGCGGCTATTTCTGGCTTGTCGGCTGGTGATACGGACAAGCTAACCCTTTAACGGATAGCGGTAAGGCTCTTCGAAGACGTCAATCACTTTGGTTCCAGCCTTGATGACGGCGCCATGTTCGACATGTGCCGGGATATTGTAGATGGCGCCGGAAGTCAGGGTCTTGGTTTCACCACCAATGGTGAACTCGATTTCGCCGGACAACACGGTTCCCCATTGCGCCAGATGGGAATGCGGCGGCAGGACCATATCCTGTACAAAATCAAAAAACACAACGAGCCCGGCGTCCGATTGAACAGCGTAGGACTTCACTACGTCTTCAGGAAAGGGCACATCAAGCGCCGGAAATTTCCGGATGAATTCTGGCAGTTCCATAAAGCCTCCGTTGAATAGGGTCGACGCCCAAAGGTGAATCATTAGCTGGAATTGGAGCTTCTTTCCGAAAAAACACCAGGTTCCGAGTGATCCTCTGCTGCTTACGTTTATCAAAATAAGTCATCTTCCAAACCTGATGAGCTCAGAGTAATTGAGCCCAGTAATCGGCAAATTTGACGAATCCGGCAATAAATTTGCAGCCCGACCATCGTTTGCATCATATGTTTGCTCCAAAACACCCAGCCGGTCCAGATAATCCGGTACATGCCCGGACAGGATTACTCGCCAATCAAGAGGCATTTCTGGCCACAAACTGTTAGCCAGATTGAACACGACAGTGGTGCAGTTCGCGGTCAAGGTGTTGTAGAATGAAGGAGCATCAGACAGGTCTTGTGCGAGCCGGACATAGGACAAAAACAAGTCCTTCATCTGAGCGTGTGACAGCGCCACCGGATCCATGCGAACACGTTCCTGCCGTATGTCGGTTCGGAGCTTCAAGATATCGCGCTCCGTAGCGGCAATAAGGACCAGTTCAAACTGCCTAAAAAATCCGCCTACCGTATTGAAAGCCTCATGGGCTTCTCTGCGCGTTTCAACTGAAAACACGACATTTTCACCGTCGTAGAAACCGAAACTGACCATCAGATGGGCGATGTCTGGATTGTCCCAAACCGAAGTGATCACATCTACACTTTTCAAGCGTGTCAGATCATAGGTTCCGCTGAACCATCTGTGCGTCGCAGTGTTTGAAGTTTGCCATTCGAAGTCGCGAATGTTTCTCAAACGGACCGTATTTGCTTTTACGATCGCCGTTACGCCCCTTGAAACATCAACAGCCCAAGCCTTGTTCTGTTCCGGGGTGATGGTTTGATACCAAGCGAAAACTCCAGTAGCGCAGAGCGCTATGCCCAGCAAGGACGGTGCGCGCGCGCGGAGCCGCAACCAAGTCAGGCCACCTGACGCCACTAAAATCACTGTGACCGCAAAATACCAAGCAGTGTCTGAAAGGTGAAATCGCGTCGCGGTGATGCTCCAAAGAGCGCCCAAAATGACCACGGCTGCAAATGCTATATGCTTGAAATTGTTTGTAAGTTGAAACACGGTCTGGTCCTCGAAAAGTGTGCCGGAAATTGGCAGCGCCGAAACGCTGCCAATTTGCTAATGAGTGCCTGTTTTGGGCACTTGCGTCGGGACGGCGGTCGAAAATACAGCGCGCCTAGGCGGGATCCTAGGCCGATACTTCAGCCAGCAACCGTTCGGTCTTTGCATCCTCGATTTTATTGTAAATACGGTTGTTTTCTTCCTGGTCGCGCACCGCTTTGGTGATCGAAGCCGTAGAATAGACCAGCATCAGGGCTGCCATTGCATAGTAGCCTTTTGCCGAAAAGCTGGCCTCAAGCGACCAGATACCACCTGCCATCATCAACGCAGCGACAGCAAAATTGAAGTATGTGAAAAGGTTCCAAGCGTTGGAGGGTTTTGATGTGAAGTTTGACATTTGAAATTCCCCTTGTGAGATATGTCCCAATTTTCGTGTAGATTGATAGTATAAAAAATAAGAATTGGGACTCTGATGAGTTTAGGAGGATTGCTCTTCTGCTCTTGCTTGCAGTCTCCGCAAGACACGTGAAGCATTTGTGGTCACAGACCTTCCGCACCCTGCCCCTGCAAGCTTTTCGACAACATGTGTTGCGGAAGCAGTCGCGTTCAGATCAACCATCGCGATCTCAACCTGTTCGGCATGAGACTGGCGCTCCTGCAGTCTTTCCAGCGTTTCTTCCGCATCTCTCAAACTTGCGAGGACACCGTTTGGAACCGAGCCCCGAAGTTTTTGCGTTTGCTGAGCGGCATCGGCAATCTGTTTTCCACGCTGGAGTGTGCGTAGCCGCTGCTCAGACAACGCGACTTGGTCGCGCAGTTTTGCGGCTTGTGCTTGGTAGTGCCCTAGCGCCTTTTTTGTCGCCGCGTGTTCTTTTTCAAGATCCGCAATCACGGCCGCCGCTTCCGAGGCAAGATCTTCACGGCCTAGCCGGATGGCCTCCATTGCGCGTGCCTCCAGATCCGCCAATTGTTCGGCCTGCTCTTCTTCTCGTTTTTTTTCACGTGCGGCATAAGCCATAACGATTGCGACCGACTTTTTTGCCGAGGTCAGACCGTCAGCTGCATCCCGCAATTGCTGGCGCAGAATGGAAATTGTGTTGGTATCTACAAACGCCTCTGCGGCATCATATGTCCGCCCCCGAAGGAGCGTCGTAATCAACTTGAACATTAGGCCCTCCATTGATATGAACAATGTTCACAAGATGGTTCTAGCAACACAATGAACAATGTTCAAGTTTTTTTTGAACGCCGTTCATGATTATGGTTAATGAAATGTTAAGACGAGAAACGAAGCGTGCAGAACTGCGGGAACGGATCATCACCGCAGCTGAGGCGGAACTAATCGAAAAAGGGCTTTCCGGCCTAAAGGCGCGAGACATCACGTCGCGCGCTGGCTGTGCTCTGGGGGCTCTTTACAATGTATTTGATGATCTTGACATGTTAGTGCTAGAGCTGAATTCCCGCACATTGGCGGACTTAGGAACCACCCTTTCGTCGTCCGCACCAGTCGGATCATCTTCTGGCAGGCAGGTGCTGCAAGCACTAGCTGCCGCTTACACCGACTTCGCCAGAGACCATCAGCATCGTTGGATGGCCCTGTTCGAACACCGGCTCCCTGAAGGGAAATACAAGCCAGAAGAATATCGTATGGAACAAATAATCCTGATAGACGCAATCGTTCCGTCTCTACAGGAGCTGTGGCCGGAAATCTCAAAAGAGACGCTGGCTATGCGTGCACGCACGACATTTGCCGCCGTGCATGGTGTCGTGTTGCTGTCGCTCCAGCAACAATTTGTTGGCATTCCTTTGAAGGACCTAAAGTCAGAGGTCGGGGCCTTGGTAGAGCTGCTGTCCCGGCAGTGACTTTCCAATCTCACCCGTTAAGCACATCCTTTACGGTCGTTGCCAGCTGCTTCAGCGTAAACGGTTTTGGCAGGAAGAAGAACTTCTCGTTTTCCGGAAGGTTCTCTTCAAAGGCATCTTCAGCATAGCCCGATACAAAGATGATTTTCAGGTCAGGACGTGTTTTGCGCAGTTCGACCAGCAAGGATGGACCATCCATTTCCGGCATCACCACGTCGGAAACCACAAGGTCGACCTCGCCATCGGCTTCTTCCATAACCTCCAGCGCTTCCGTCCCGCTTCCGGCCTCGTAAACGGTGTAGCCACGCGAGGCGAGCGCCCGGGCGGCAAAGGCCCGCACAGCCTCTTCATCCTCGACGAGAAGGATCGAGGCTGATCCAGTGAGATCCGCAACCTTTTCCGGCTCGGCTTCCTTGACTTCTTTCTTCGGCTCTTCGCTCACCACCGGAATATGGCGCGGCAGGAAGAGCCGGAAGGTTGTGCCAACATCCACTTCAGACGTGCAGAAGACGAAGCCCCCGGTCTGTTTCACGATGCCGTAAACAGTCGACAATCCAAGACCTGTTCCCTTGCCGACTTCCTTGGTGGAGAAGAACGGGTCGAAGATCTTTTCCATAACATCGGGCGGAATGCCATGGCCGGTATCCGTCACCTCCACAAGCGTATATTCGCCCGGCGGCATACCGCGGGTGTTGTCGAACTGCGTTGACTCCGCCTCGGTCACATTCCGGGTCCGGATGGTCAACCGGCCTCCGACGGTCATAGCGTCACCGGCATTCACCGCGAGATTGACAATGACCTGCTCCAACTGGTTGAGGTCGGCCATCACAGGCCACAAATCCCGCCCGTGAATAACCTTGAGCTCAACCTTTTCGCCAAGCAGGCGGTCGAGCAGGATCGACAGGTCGGCCAGGACATCGTTCAGTTCGAGTTGCTGCGGACGCAATGTCTGGCGGCGTGAGAAGGCCAGCAGCTGGCGCACAAGACCAGCGGCCCGGTTGGCGTTCTGCTTGATGTTCATGATGTCCTGGAAGGACGGATCCGTCGGGCGGTGACTTGCAAGCAGAAGATCGGAAAACCCGATAATCGCGGTCAGAACGTTATTGAAATCGTGCGCGACACCGCCAGCCAGCTGGCCTATCGCCTGCATCTTCTGGCTCTGGGCAAACTGCGCTTCGAGGGCACGCTGCTGGGTGGTTTCAAGCGCATAGACAATCGCGGTTTCACCATCCCCTTCTCCCTCCTGAACTGCGGAGACGTAGAAAGTCGCGGATCGCGGATCACTGCCCTCCACCAAGGGAACATCGATGGGTGCAATTTCGCTGATGCCATTTGAAGCGGCAGTCAAAGCCTTTTGCAGGTTTTCGCGGCCGCTATCGGTCACGTAAGCCTCCAGCTTCGGCGATTCATCATCCGTATCGATGGCGCCAAACAACCTCAGGAAGGGCGCATTGGTGCGGATTACGCGGCCATCCTTGTCGAGCGACGCAATCGCGATTGGCGTGTTGTTGAAGAACCGCGCGAACCGGACCTCAGCCGCCCGAAGCGCCTCAGAGACTTCCTCGCCGCGGGACCTGTTCAAAACGAGGGTCCGGCTGTCGCCTTGCATTCCATTTTCGCCAAACGGCACGCGGTGGAGCAATCGGACCGGCAGTCCGAGGCCGTTTCTGGTGACGAAATCGAGATCGAACGTCTCGCTCTTGACCTCACCGGCATGTCCCTTAACCGACCGGATCAGCTCGGTTCCGTCGCCGCGCACAATGTCAGTCAGGTCAAGATCACCGGCATCGAACTGGGCAAGGTCATAGCCGAGCCAGTCGGCCAGTGTGGCATTCAGATAAACGATACGGCCGGTTGAATCGCAGGAAAAGAAACCGGCTGGCGCATGATCCAGGAAGTTGATGACGCGCTGCAGTTCCTGGAACGAATTCTCTTGTTCGGCGCGATCCCGTGTGATGTCCGACAGTTGCCAGACAGCCATGGCCCGTCCGCCGCGCTCTTTGGTGGCGGGAAGCGGCCTGACAGACACACGGTACCAGCGGGCGGTGCCTTCGGACCTGCCGAGCGGGCAAGGCATCCGGATTTCTTCCTGTGCCCGGCGTCCGTCTCGCATGGCCTGCGACAAGCGGAAGATGGCATCTGCCGCGTCCGGGTCGGACGAAAACACGCGCTCAACCACCCGGATGTCTGCGGGGCTCTCCGCTGCCGTTAAATCCGCATAGGCCCGGTTGGCATATACTAGGCGGCCATCCAGATCCGTGATCAAGGCGCCGTCTTCCAGAGTGTCCACGAAGGCGGACGCAAGCGGGTTGGCTTCACCGGGGCGGACCGACAGCCGCAGAAAACCGATTGCTCCGGCAAAAAGGCAGAAGACCCCAACCACGGCGAGGATACCGAGAAGCGCCAGGATGAAAGGTTGCGCGACGGCGCGGTCCATCAATGCAAACGCGGCCGCCGCCCCGATCAACAGCAGCGCCAAGCCGATCAACAGCCCGATGTTTCCGGATCGCTCGGGCCGACTGATCATCGGCCCTGTGGGCGTTCCGTCCATGTCATTCATCCATTCGGTCTCCTCGGCCCGATTCGGTTTCAACCGGGCCGCTGCATAAGCATTCTGCGCTCTGCCGGGAAATTCAACCAAGCATTCCTAGTTTGCACGCCAACTTGCACGCTTGCGCATGCGGAAGACGAAGCCGATCACCTCTGCCACCGCCTTGAAGTGCTCTTCAGGAACTTCCTGATCAATTTCAATCGATGCATAGAGTGCACGCGCGAGCGGTGGGTTTTCAACCACCGGCACCTCGTTATCCTTAGCTATTTCGCGGATCTTGAGGGCAATTGCGTCAATCCCCTTGGCAAGGCAAACCGGCGCCCCCATGCCCTCTTCATATTTCAGTGCAACGGCATAGTGGGTCGGGTTCGTGACGACGACGGTGGCTGACGGTACTGCGGACATCATCCGTTTTCTTGACCGCTCCATCCGCAATTGCCGGATCTTGCCCTTGACCTGCGGATCACCTTCCGTCTGCTTGAACTCTTCCTTGACCTCCCGCAGCGACATCTTCTGCTTATTGAACCACTTGTTCTTCTGATAAACGAAGTCGGCTGCGGCGACGACGGTCATAAATGCAAGGATCCCGGCCAGCAACTGCAGGATAAGGATACGGGACTCTTCTAAAATGATGACGATATCCGCGAAGATCATGATGTCGGCTTCGTCGCGATGCGGCCACAAGATGGCAACCATCAACGCGCCGACCACGGCGATCTTGACCAGGCCCTTCGTGAAGTTCACCAGACTGTCGGCGGAAAAGAGGCGTTTGAAACCAGATAACGGCGACACTTTCGAAAGCTTGGGCTTGATCGTTTCAGCCGTCAGCAGAGGCTGGTGCTGAACGAGATTTCCGGCGACCGCCAACACCACCAGGGCCAGCAGAGGCAACCCCACGATCAGGGCCACGGATTGGCCGGTATCGCGCCAAAGCGCCTTCAAGGCGTATCCGTCGACCGGGATCTGATGCGCGTGCTCGATATACCCTTTCATCAAGTCGCTGAGCGAAGCTGCAGCCCCAGGTGCCAGCAGGGCAATCATCAATGTCGCCCCTACTAGGGTAAACCAGGTGCTCACCTCCTGAGATTTCGGAACGTCCCCCTTGTCATGCGCCTCTTTGAGGCGTTTCTGCGTGGGGTCCTCTGTCTTTTCTGAGTCGTCGGTATCGTCAGCCATAACGCACCGTTACCCCATTATGAACTTGCCGAGCGACTGCTGCACATGATCCAGGTAGAAGGTCATCAGCGTCGACATCAGCACCATGAGAAGGAAGAACCCGATCCCAATGGTCACGGGCATGGCGATAAAGAAGATCTGCATTTGCGGCATGAGCTTGTTGAGAAGGCCGAGGCCAAAATAAAAGACCAGACCAACAACAAGGAAGGGCGCGCTCATGCGCACCGCGACGGAGAAAACATGGGCGACCGTCTCGGTCACGTTCTGTGCAAGATCGCCCGCCGGCGGTGGCATGCCGGGCGGGAAAATCATGAAACTGTCGTGCAGCGCAGCGATGATCAGATAATGCGTGTCGGTCACGAACACGAGCGTGATGCCGACAATCGACAGGAAGTTTCCAAAGAGCGCCCCTTGCTGCCCCTCGTTTGACAGATCTGTGCCAAGCGCAAAGGCGAGGCCGGACTGGTTCGCCATGATCACGCCTGCGATCTGAAGCGCCGAGGTGATCAACTTGGCGCACAACCCGATCGCCAGACCGATCACTATCTCCGAAATCAGCAAGACGACGAGCTGAAAAGGGTTGCCAATCAAATTTCCCGGATAATAGGTGATTGCCACCGGATAGAGAACGAAGGTCAGCGCAAGTGCGATCGTGAGCCGGAAGCGGGTCGGAATGCTGCTTTCACCCAGCGCAGGGAGCACCATGATCATCGTGCCAAGCCGTGCGAACATAAGCATGAACGCTGCGGCGACCTCGGGCAGAAAATCAAGCTGGATGGTCATGGGCCGGGTTCAGTTCAGCTGGTGGACAGGATCATTTCGGTCACCCGCCCCATAAAGGCCTCAAGCAGCTGGCTCATGAAGGGCAGCGTCAGCAGGATTGTCACAAAGATCGCGAGGATCTTTGGCACGAACACCAGTGTCATCTCCTGAATTTGCGTCAGTGCCTGAAACAAGGCGATGACGACACCAACCAGAAGACCTATAATCATGACCGGGGCGGAGACATAAATCATCACCCAGACGGCCTCGCGGGCGATATCGAGAACTTCACCGCCGGTCATGGCAGCCTCCAAATGTGTTGGACCGATCTAACGTCAGATCGGCATCCGCATGATTTCCTCATAGGCGGAGATGACCCGGTCCCGGACCGCCACCATTGTTTCAAGGGCAACTTCCGTTTCGGCCACGGCCGTCACCACATCGACAACATCGGTCTTGCCGTTGATCATCCCGATGGCCTTGTCATCGGTTTGCCGGCCCTGCTCCACCACTGTCTCGACAGCGCTTTGAACCATTTGTCCAAAATCAACCTGCTCGCGAGCCGGCGCAACATCTTCGATCTGCCGGGCCTGCTGCTGAAGGCGCGCCGCCATCTGATAAGCATTTTTGGCAATTGCTGAAGTCGACATGGTGTTAGCCCTTCCCCACTAGCTAAATTGGCCCTCAGGCCCGCAGGATATCGATGGTCCGCTGCAGCATCTTGCGGGTGGTTTCAATGACGTTCAGATTTGCCTCGTAGGAGCGCTGCGCTTCCCGCATATCTGTCGTTTCAAGGAGCGTATTGACGTTTGGCTGCAGCACGTAGCCATTCTCGTCCGCTGCCGGATGGCCCGGCATATGCGTCGACTTGAAATCGCTGTCGTCCTCGGCAATCCGGCCAATCTCGACCTTTGCCGCGCCAATTTCCCGGTCAAACTCCGCCTTGAAGGTTGGGATCTTGCGCCGGTATGGCTCTTCATCCGGCGTGCGGCCCGTCGAATTCGCGTTGGCGATATTTTCGGCAATGACCCGCATGCGCCCATTTTGGGCTTTCAAACCGGAAGCCGATATGAAGAGCGACTTGATCATGTCCATGGATCTTCTCCTTTATCCTTCCGGGCAAACGTCATGCGGTTTTCGACAAGGCGGTTCTGATGAACCCGAGACCCTTGGTGTAAAGTGTTGTCGCAGCCTGGTAGTTCATCTGGTTCTCAGTGATTTTCATCATCTGCTCTTCCAGCGTGACACTGTTCCCATCTGGCGTAATTTCAAATGTGTCCCGTTCCGAGGTCCTGACACCGCCAGCTCCCGACATAGAAACAGCTATGTGCCCGGCTCTGGTTGTGGCGGTCGACAGATCGCCGCTCTGACGGGCGAGGTGATCTTCAAACGAGTATTCTATGACATCCCGCGCCTCGTAGCCCGGCGTATCGGCATGGGCGATGTTCTCAGCAAGAACGCCTTGCCGTGTCTGATGCCACTGCATTTTGGATTTAATCGCCTGGAACAGCGGTAGATCCGTAAAGGCCATTTGATTCACCGTTTGTTAACCACCAGGCAATCTTTGCCGTCTGAATGGTTAATGAAAAGTTAACACACCAACCGCGCCATACATCAGAACAGGCAAAAACCGGTGGAAGAGGCTGCGTTTCTTTTGCGATTTGCAATTTCAAGCACCGGCCTGACAGGCAAATCCTGCCTACTTCTGTTAACTAGAAGGGGTAGAGAGATTCGACGGTAAGCAACAAGGCCCACGCTCGGGATACAGGAGTAGTCAGGCCAGACCGGATCACCTGGAACACCCGGGGATCATAGAGTTTTAAGGCATTCATGCAGGCCGCTGCGACAATGGGCAATTACTGGGGATAAGCGCAAGAGATCCCAATTGGAGCAAAAACACTGTGTACCCGGCGGCGAGCGGAAATCGTCCGGGGCACAGCGAGAGGATAAGATGTACGACTGGATTGAATCGACCTTCAATGTGAGTGGCAGCATTGCTCAGGGCCTTGCATTGATCATTTCCCTGGCCGTGGTTCTGGCTCTTTTCGGCTTGTTCATTTTCATCATCAAAAGGCTCATGGGCGCGAGTTCACCGCAAGGAAGAAGCCGCCAGCCCCGGATTGGCGTCATGGATACGGCCACCGTGGATACGCGCCGGAGATTGATCCTGGTGCGGCGGGACAATGTGGAACACCTCATATTGATCGGCGGCCCGAGCGATGTGGTGGTGGAGCAGAATATCATCCGGCACGCTCCTCTGCCGTCTGCACAAGGGCGCCAGAACTCTGGTTATCCGGTGCAACAGACCGGGGCGGCAGCACCGCTAAAAGCCCCCCTCGCCCCCGGACCGGACATTCCCGTCACGCCCGATGGGTCTCATCCGTCTCATCCCCAAACGGCACCAACCACGGCACCTTCGTCGGCTTCTGTGGCGCCAGTGGCGCCCGAACCACCTGCTCAGCCGCCACGCACTGACACCAATGGCTCGGCGGCTCCAACGCGCCTACCGCCAGCAGAAACCTCGACCAAACCAGCCCCGCAGGCAGCCTGGCCGAAAACGGCGCCCTTAACCGCAGGGGCCAGCCCGTCCGCAAAGGCATTCGAGCCGCCACGCTCTCCGTCCATTCCGCCGGCACCGCCTACATACAAAAAGCCGGAGCCTCCGAAGGTTGAAACCAAGTCACCTCCGGTCAAGGCGCCGGGCTTTGACCAAACACCGCCAGTCGCGGCCCCTCCCAAAGAAAAAGCGGCCGACAAACCTGCAGCGCAAATGGGTCAGGCTGCCGTAAAGGCTGAAACAGAGCCCTCCGCAAAGCCAGCCAAGTCTCCTTTGGTCCAGCCGGTGGCAGCCGCGGCACAAACAGCTGCCCGCGCAGGGTCCGCACTCAGTTCACTTGCACGCCCCTTCTCGCCGAAAGACCGTCCTTCCTACGGAACACACAGCATCAGCCCGCCTGCGTCCGGTCCTGCGGCCAGGGCTAAGACAGCCCGATTGAAACCGGTAGAGCAAGCGGCTCCGGCCGACCGGATTGAGCCAGCCCTATCCACTCCGGCGCCAACTCCCGCCGTCGATACAAGACAAAGCAATGATGCGGAAGGCCAGAAATCCGGCACACCAGACACGACGCCGGAAGCCGTTGACGCCGCTGCAACCCCGCCCGCAGCACCCGTTGGCGGGACACCTGAAGGATCTCAAGACAGCAAGGCGTCCGAGCCGGCAAAGTCGGCAGAACCAGTAGATGACAGCCAAGGGCCAGCATCAATAGACCCGTCAGCGAAAACCGGAGAAGTGTCGGGAGAGACGTCCGAAGCCGACACCGCCCTGGAAGACCTCCTATCGGAAAGCCTTGAGGAACAGCTATCGGCCGATCAGCCCAGCGAAGCGTCTGGACCCGCGAACAGGACAGCCGGTGAAAGAAAGCCTTCTGAGGATAAAGCGTCCGATGAGATTGCAGCACCGGTGGACATGGGGGAGGAATCAGAGGTCAGCGGAAGCAAATCTGAAGCAGCGCAATCCGCCGGCACACAGGGACAGGCGGAAAAAGACAGCGCCGTAAAGCAGAACGCCCAAGGCCTGGGCGACCGCAATCCCATTGAAGAAGAGATGGCCAAAATTCTTGACGAGTTGGGTGGACAACCAAAGCAATGATGTCGTGTGGTAGACGCCTTGCCAAACACCGTTGGTGGCTCGCGGGAATGGCTGCCTTGGCCGTTTCGCTGTTTGCCGGCCCGGCACTTGCGCAAGAGATCACGATTGGATTGGGCGACGATGCCAGTTTGACGGAACGGGCCGTTCAGCTCGTTGTTCTGCTGACGGTTCTCTCCCTGGCGCCGTCGATCCTGATCATGGTGACGAGTTTCACCCGGATTGTCGTCGTGCTGTCGCTTCTGCGCTCCGCGATCGGTCTGCAAACCGCCCCGCCGAACATGGTCATGGTCAGCCTTGCACTGTTCCTGTCGGCCTTCATCATGATGCCGACGCTGCAACAGGCCTATGATGAAGGTGTCCAGCCTCTGGTCAATGGCGACATCGAGTTCGAGCAAGCCTACGAGCGTGCGTCTGATCCGTTCCGCCAATTCATGCTGTCGCAAGTGCGCGAGAAGGACCTCGCCCTTTTCCAGGAGCTTTCCGGCCGGGACGCGCCGGAAACGCCTGAAGACCTGGAGATGGCGGTTCTTATTCCTGCGTTCATGATTTCAGAGCTCAGGCGTGCGTTTGAAATCGGCTTTTTGCTCTACCTGCCGTTCTTGATCATCGACCTCGTCATCGCATCGGTACTGATGTCGATGGGTATGATGATGCTGCCACCGGTGGTGATTTCTCTGCCGTTCAAGCTGATTTTCTTTGTGCTCGTGGATGGCTGGAACCTTGTGGCCGGCTCACTGGTAAAGAGTTTCGGCGGCGGATGACGACGCACGGCATTTTGTTAAAAGTAGAGAAAAATTAAGACAATATCCGGAAGAATGCCACCACAGTGACGTAGGCGCATGCCTGAGTTTTAATAGTGGTATTTCAGTGCTTAGAGAACAACTTGAACAACTGGCGAAGCTCAAGGAGCCCGAAGCCCGCTCCAAACTCATTCGAACGCTGGTTGGGGAATATGCACGGTCCGAGGAATACGAACCAACCGAGATAGAGCGCGAGCTGTTTTCAAAGATTGTGCTCTCGGTTTTCGATCAGCTTGACCGGGCCGCCCGCTATGAGCTTGTCGTTAGGCTTGCCAAAACCAGCCGCATCAGTTCCGAGCTTGCCGACCGGCTCGCTCAGGAAGACTATGCGCTCTCCGAACCGGTCATCGAGTGTTCGCCCGTTATCAGTCAAAAAGCGCTGGCCCGCCTGGCCAGACTCGGCAGCAACGACAAACGCTTGTCCATGGCGCGCCGTGCCGACCTCACGGAAGAGATGATCGACACGATGATTGCCCGCAGCAGCCGCAATGTGGTCTACGCGCTGCTGGATAATCTTGATGCCCCGTTTTCCGTCCGGGCCACACTTGCCCTTTTGATATTTGCAAACACGGAAGCCCAGGTACTGGCCGGAATTGCAAAGCGTGCGATTAACGACGAAGAGTTCCTGGAAACCCAGATGTACATACAGGAGACCAACTGCCCGCTGGTTCCCCTTCCGCTCAAGAAAGCGCTCGAAAACGGCACGCTCGAGGTGTTGGCGGCCACTCTGGAATGTCTTGACCGGACCGAAGACGTCGAAATTGACGGCGTGATCTATTCCCGTCACGAGGCAAGCATTCAGATCGCCAACGGCGAACTTTCTTTCGACGCCATATTGCGCACGCTTTTCGAACAAGAGCGTCTGGACGCCGCAATTTGGCTGATCAGCCGGAAAATCAACCTGGCCGACGATGTTGTGTCTGACACACTTAAATCAGATGCTGATGGCGCCATCATGCGGTTGATGCTGCAAACAGGTATTCATGAAAAGACCTATCGGGATTTTCTGAAAGCACGCAGCGTCTGGCTGGACCGAAGCACCCGCAGCATCCCGGATCTGGTCATGCGGTACAAGGCGGAACTCAAAAAGCCGCGCCGTGCAGCGGCAGCCGCGCCCCATTAAGCATCCGCTACTGTCGGAACGATCAGCCAGCCGCGTCCGCTGCGGCAGGTGCCGCTGCGCGGTTGCCGCTTGGATCCGGTGACATGTATTGACGCCGGTACTCTTCAAGGAATGTCTCAAGCGAGTCGATATCCGCCAAGGCATTGGCAACCTCGAGAAACTCGACACCCTGCGCCTCTACCGGACGGGTAACGACTTCAAAGGCGAGCGCCTCCGAGCTTTCAGCCATTTTTTCCGTATACTTGTTGCGCAACCGGTCCAGGCTCAGCTGATCCCCTGCCAGCGAGTAGGCAATTCCCGCCCGCAATATGTCCCGGCGCTCCAGATCATCGAGCGGAATATTGTCCGACCAACGTGACCCGTGCATGGCTTCCAGCTGTTCGCCTGCATCCCGCCAGCTTTCCGCAGCCCAGAAGGTGTCGGCACGGAGCCGGTCGACATCGGTACCGCGCATGTTCCGAACCAATTCCAGCGCTAGATCCGGCCGCCCGCTTTCCGTCAGTGCCCGTGCTTCAACAATATTGCGTTGCCGCTCCAAGGTGGAAGGCAAACTCGCCTGCCGGGTCCGGTTCAGGACCCTGAGAGCTTCTTCAGGTTTGCGGTCCATCAAGTAAATTGCGGCAAGATCAGCCGCGATCTGCGCTCTGGCAGCACCCTTGAGACGATTATCAACCTGGTGCCGCAAAAGCTCAGTTGCCTGATCCAGAAGATCGACTTCAACCAGCTTTTTCGCAAGCAGGCGGACCATCTCGTCGCCTTGCCGGCCAATCGGCGTCATCTCGCGAAAATCGTAGTAAAGAGCAAGCGCTTTGACCGGCGGCATTTCGTCAGCTTTCCCATCCAGGAAAAGCGCGTTGAAAAGTCCGTTCATTTCTTCTTGCAGCAAACGGGTCGTATCGGAATCCGGATCAGCCTGGACCGCCGACTTCATGGCCTCGAAAGCCTCCCGGAACTGGCCTTGTTCCGCATAGAGCTGCGCGAGGAACCGCAGGGTTCTAAGTTCAATTTCATCTCCCCGCCAGGACGTGGCAAGCCCGGCCAGACTGTCGATGGTCTCATTGACCGTCAGCTCGCCATCACGGTAGCGGATCCGCAGGGCCCGGTATTCGGCCTCTGCCGCTCGTGGGCGGTCATCCGAGCGGGTCACAAGATCGAAAGCGGTCAATGCTTCATTGGACCGGCCTGAAGCATCGGCGACCCGGCCGCGCAGAATATCGTAACGGGCTGCCTGTGTCTTGGTGACCTCACTTGGCTCGATTTCCGCCAAAATGCCGTTCGCGATGCCAAAGTCATTCGCTTCCACCATCGCCTGGGCCGCAGCCAGCTTGAATTCGGTCTGAATGGCCGTTGGATAATTGCCTACGACCGCACGCCCGCGCGGCATGGCAATCCGGGCAGATGTCCAGTTGCCGAGTTTCACATCCACAAGGGTCTGCCACACGGCGGCGTCCGGGCTGTTCTTTAGGTCCGGCCGATTGAGATGCTGATAGGCCTCGTCTGGCCGGTCGGCCATGGTCAAGGCCGCCCCCATCATAAGGTTGAAGGCGCTGTCTTCGGCAAGAGCCGGCTCTTCTTCCAGCGCCAACTTCATGAGACCCATGGCCTCCTGCGCGAACTGGTGAGCGAGGTAAAAGCGCGCCAAGGCCATAAGCGGCTTCTGCCGTTTACCCTCGGGGGCTTGCGCAAGCCGGTCTTCCAACTCAATCAGGCGGGACCGGTAAGCGCCGGGTCCTTCGGTACTGAGCGACACGAATTCAACGTAGCTGCCTTCGTCGGTGCCAGCGAGCGAACTGAAAGCGCCCGTACCGGCGCGCAAATTCTGATTGGAAAGGGCAAGGCCGCCGCTCTTTTCGATCATGACATCATCGCCAAGGATCTTCATGCGCACGCCATCCGCTTTTGGCACAATCGCGATCCCTTGAGCGGAGCTGAGCGCATTCAAATCCACAAACTGCTGCGGCTTCAGCAAGCCGCGCGGCGGTCCGAACCCGGTCACCAGCGAGATCGTGTCACCGACAAACGGGTCGGTTATCTCCCGGATATGCTGGGGATCCTGATACAGCACGCGCAGGACAGACCCGCCATCCCCCCGGACGGTTCTCTCCAGTTTCAACGGGATCGACGGCTCCAGGATCATGTCGCCAATCACCAGCGACCACGCGTTGCCGTCAGCGCCGACAGTCGCCAGAACTGGGTCATTCATGTCCAGCCGGAGGATTTGGTAATCATCGAGCTGCTGGACGTCGATCGTTTCTGCCGTTTCCGCAAGCGCTGCCACCATTCCCCGGGTGTCAATGGTCGCATCGGTATCGAAAACGAGCCAGATACTGTCATTCCGGCGGAACACGGCGCTTGAGACCGGCTCGGAAAACGGAAAAACAACACGAACGGTATTGCCGATGCGGCGCGCTTCCGCGGACACAAAATTCCGGACTTCCGCCGCAAAGTTCGCCGGCGGAGTCTCAGGCGTGACCGCGGGCTGGTTAACGTCCCGGCCACCCTGGGCCCGCCAGACTTCCGGTTCGCTCGGCGTTTGAGACGGCAGCGCTATGCCGGCCGGAACACCACTCCCTCCAAGGGTATCGGTTTGCTGAACCTGAACCGGTTCGGCCTGAAACGGTGCATTGGGCTGCGTTCCCCGATTGACCTGATCGACCGGTTGAAGCGTTGGAATACCATTGCCTTGCGAGGGCGGAGGCGCAGTGTCATCTGAAATCGGCTGCTGCGAAAGATCCAGCGTCGGGGCCTGGCGCTGGATCTCCTCGTTGGCCGGTGGCAAATCGGTCAAGGGCAATGCAGGCTGGTTCGCCTGAGCAACCACGATTGTTCCAGCCGCTTCCAACGGATTAGGGCGGCTCTCTCCATCCGGCTGAGGGATTGCCGCCGTGATTTCCATTCCGTCGGCAGTCGCCGCCGCGTTCGGGCCAGCTGGCTCGGGAAGTGACCCAACGAGCTCTGGTGCGGGAAGCGTTTCGACCGCCGCGGTGGTCTCAACAACAGTCTGGCTGGTTTCTGGCAGGCTTTCCGGCATCAGGTCCGGCGGCGCCTCGGGAGGAGTTGATCCGGCGGATGCTATCGCTTGGGGCTGCGGCTTGGACCTTGGCACGGAGGCCAGCGCAGCAACACCGCTTTCTGGCCGTTCAATGGCCGGGGGCACCAACTCCGCATTCTGATCCGGGGCCTGTTCTTCCGGCGGTGTTGGCTCACCGTCCGGGCCGGACGGCCGGTCCGCTGACGGATCAAGCGGCAGGATGGTATAGGCAGCCGATTCATCCGCCCTGGATTCCTTCAAGGTTCCACCGCTCGCAGCCACGCCTGCGGTTGCTGGCGGCAAGCCCCTGGGATTGCTGACTTCCCTCGTGTCCCGCAGGCCGGGTGCTGTGACCATGTTCTCGCGGTTCTGATTGTCCTCGACAGACAGTTCCCGGTTGATCAGCGCGTTGGCCGGATCGTTCGGAACCATTGTTTCCGGCGTGACGTCTATGACGTAAGTCTGCTCTTCGCGGAATGCGCGAATATCAACCGACGGTTCCACCCGCATCAGGAATTTGAGCTTGCCCTGATCCAGGAACGACGTCGCATCAACAACGCCTTGCGGGAGGTGCGCGCGCAAATGGGAGATATCAAGCTGCGCCGGGTGGTTGAAGGTGACCCGGATGATGTCGTTCTCGCGCACAAAGGCTGTATCGAACTTGATCGACCAATCGAACACCAGGCGGGTAAAGGTCGGGTGTTCCCCGACATGCAGGGTCACTTCCGGGCCTTCCTGCGTTTTCAGCCGTGCCTGCTCCAAAGCGCGAACCTTGCGCATGGCTGCCTCGGCGCGCTTGGCAAGGTCGCGGACCACGTCATCCGGCAAGGCAGGCGGCAAACCCTGCCAGCTCATGGGAAGGATATCGACAAAGAGCTTTTCGCCAGCCTCCAGCGTGTTGATCTGGAAACGGTCCTTGAGAGCAAAACGGATTGCACTCCCGTCCGGATCACGGCGGGCGATGGTCACGTAATCGCTCAGGTCCAAGGGAATGTCATCGACATTGATGTCAATCGGCTCTTCGAAGGCGATCCGGAGCACGCTGCCGGTAATCACAGCATCGTAAATCGGAAGCAGCGTCCGGTCTTTGAATGTGAGGACGATCCGGCCGAACCCTTCTTCGAGCCGGGCTTCCACCTCGACCGGTTCCGGTGCTTGCGCATATGACGAACCACCCAGCTGCAAAAGCAAACCGGCCACAAGACACAGCGCGGCACAGACCCGGGCCAACACAGCACCGGTTCCGGCCACCTGTGCCGGAAGGTGTCGCAATGATCTCGATCCGATAAGCCCTGACAACTTGTTCTGTCCCTGGTGACGCCAACGCGACAGTTTTAGTTAAGTGTCCTTAACGTGCCCTTACGCCGCCCGCTAAAACTCGCCTGTTTCGTTCAATTCGACGGTATTTTCGGCAGCTCATCCGTCGCGGGGGCCTGGGCTTGTGTCGGCTGCGGAGGTGCAACGGGAACCGAGGCATTATTTGCAATTGCAACGGTGAGCCGCTCGGCGGCGTCCGGCGACATATCCGCCAGGATGTCCGCCATTTTACGCGGTTTCATCTGACGCACGACCTTGAGGAGGATGGGCAGGCTGAGGCGGTCGAAAATCCGCGCCGCGTCTTTCGGTTTCATGTTTTCATACATGGTTACCAAACCGGCGAGTTCGTTTTCCTCTTGCTGCTTCTTTTCGTTAACGGCAGCCTCGATGCGCTCTTCAATTTCCTTGAGTTCATTGACGCGCTTCTTGATCCGCTCTTCAGTCGCCTGAAGCAGCTTCTCGCGAAGGTCCAGCTGCCCTTCCTGCTGCTGAAGATCCTCGCGGCGTTTGCTCAAACTCTCCAGGACAGCACGTTCGGCAGCGGATCCGCCAATTTCCAGGCTATCCGGCAGCACGGGTTGATCCGGCAAATCGCCCGGCGGCGTTGGAGGCGCCATCCCATCCGGCATGGGTGCTGATGCCTCAGCGCCGTCTGTCGCTTCCTGTGCGACTGCGCCATTGATCGGAAGGCCGCTGCTGTCAAATCCCAACGAAAAGCCAAGCAGCTTCAGGACCAGCAATGCGCTGGCCGACACTCCCAACAATGGCAGCAATCTTAATGTCATGCAGCTGCACCCTTACGTTTGCGAAACTGTTCTAGCCGTGCCGTGGCTTCAGCCGCCGCACTGCGGATATCCGAGGCCCGTGTAGTGCGTTTGCGCTCAGGCTCGACCGGCGGCGCCGCGTTGACTTGGGCCGCAACTGGCGCCTGCTGGTAATGCCCTTGCTGCGGCGCATGGTTCATGACCGGCGGCGGCGTGTGATACGCATGTTGCTGCGGCACAGGCTCCCGGTATGGTTCCGCCGAACGCGCTGCCTCGGCAATCTGGGATATCCTAGTAAACACTCTATCACCTTCACCGATTTGTTCAGCCAAGGTGCTGGACATGGTTTCCGCTTCCTTAAGACGGTTGCCGAGTGTCTTGTTGGCATCGGCGGCGGTTGTCTTAAGTCCAAGGATGGCCCGCTCTGCAATTTCGGTCGCGGTCATCAATTCGGAGATCGTCGCCCGCAGAACCTGTTCATCGGCCCGCAAGCGCTGCAAGCGGCGGTTCAGCATCCAGCAGTACCCGATGGTGATCAGCAACAGAACCGCAACCAATCCCTCAATCATCATCCCGAGTGGTAAAGTGGTCATTGTGAATCCATCTCGCTTTGCATGGCCCGCTCGAATGCAGCCAATGTCATTTTTGGTTTACGCAAGTTCTTGGCGACCCGAATGGCAATCGAATCCTCGATCTTGCCAATTGTCCCCTCGGTGAGCGGGACATTTCCGCACTTGATGGTAACGGGATCATTCGGCTCGACATCAAACACCAGGGTCTGCCCAACATCGAGGCTCAAGACCCGGCTCAACGGCAGGTAGGTTTCATGGAGGACCGCATCGACTTCGATTTCAGCAGCATGGATCTCCGTGGCCAGGTGCCCTTCCCAAATCGGATCCCGGCCAAATTTCTCGCCCATGAACATCTGCAACAGCAGATCCCTGATCGGCTCCAGGGTGGCGTAGGGCATCATGATCTCGACAGACCCGCCCCGGTCTTCCATGTCGATCCGAAGTTCGACAAGGATTGCCGCGTTCGCAGGACGGGAGATCGCCGCAAAGCGTGGGTTCGTCTCCAGACGTTCCAGGTTGAAATGGACGGGAGATAGCGGCGCGAAAGCCTGTTCGGCATCCTGCAGAATGAGGGCCACCATCTGCTGCACTAGGCCGGTTTCAATCGTCGTATAGGGCCGCCCCTCGACCCGCACTGCCGACGTGCCACGCCCGCCGCCCAGCAAAACGTCGATAATCGAGTAGATCAGGCTGGACTCGACGGTGATCAGGCCAAAGCCATCCCATTCCTCGGCTTTGAAGACGCCGAGAATGGCAGGCAGCGGGATGGAGTTCAGGTAGTCCCCAAACCGGACCGAACTGATGGAATCGAGCGAGACTTCAACGTTATCCGACGTGAAGTTGCGCAAGGACGTGGTTGTCAGGCGGACGAGCCGGTCGAAGACGATCTCCAGCATCGGCAGACGTTCGTAAGACACCATCGCCGAGTTGATGAGCGCCCGGATCCCGCTTTGGTCACCGGCTATCGTGTCCTCAATATTGAAGCCCAGAAGGTTGTCGATTTCCTCCTGGTTCAGGACACGGTCGGCACCACGCGTCGCATTGTCGAGATCCGGCTCGCTGTCGTCGATCATAGCCGCCCATTGGGCAGCCATATCATCAGAACTCCCGGCGCCCTGCTCCTCAAGAGCAGCGCCCCAGGCGGCCGCTAGATCTTCGTCATCGTCAGACCCAGCGCCCTGCTCAGCCAGAGCCGCGCCCCAGGCGTCTGCCATATCCTCTTCGGACAGGTCGTCATCGTCGTCGACGTCAGCCATTCAATCCATCACTGAACAAGGATTTCCTTGAACAGGACCCCTTCCACTTTTGCCGGATAGACCGACAGGTTGATCCGCCTGAGCAATTCTTCCTTCAGACGGAACAAACCGGCAGACCCTTCTAGGTCCGCGGGGCGCAGTTCGCGCAGATAGATCTGAAACGCATCCAGAATACGCGGCAGATACGGCTGTATCTGATCGATCATGGCACGGCTCTCGACCTCCAGCGCAATCCTGACTTTCAGGTAGGTCGTGCGGCCGTCCGATGCCAAATTCACTGTCATTTCCGGCAGGTCATAAAAAACCACCGGTTTCTGAACTTCCTGGGGCACACCTTCCGGGCCGGGCTGCGGCGCGGGCGCACTATCGCCCATCAAGAAGAAATAAGCGCCGCCGCCGGCCGCCAGCAAAACCACCAGTCCGATGGCGCCGAACAGGATGAGCTTCTTCTTGCCGCCCTTGGCGGCACCTTCAGCCCCTTCTTCGCCGTCTTCATCGGCTGCTGCGTTTTCGTCGGCCATCTCAGCACTCCGCTCAAGCCAGCGCGCACGCGCGTTACTTATTACTAAAGAGTTAATGGTTAACGATTGGTTACCGCTTCCCACCGCGAGTCACCGGGCAAAAATTGCCAAGCGGTTAATTTCTGCCGGAATCTCTTTCCGCTTTCACCCTCCCTCATCGACTTTTGCCAAGATATCCCAAGGATTTAAAAACTGGCACGGCTTGTGCATTAACCTTAACGAGCCCGCTGGTCTGGGGAGGCCAAACGGCTTATCGGGGAGCAAAAGGAACCGTTCATTATGGAGAACGCGCAGTTAATTGGCCTGTCACGCCAGACCGCTTTGCGGAACCAGCTGACTGTTGTCGCCAACAACATGGCGAACATCAACACGACCGGCTTCAAATCACAGAATTTGCTGTTTGAGGAATATCTGATGCCGATCGCGGAAGCGACGGAGTTTCAGACCCCGGACGAAACGCTGTCTTATGTACTGGACTACAAAACCCATACGGATTTCCAAAACGGCAGCTTCAAGTACTCGGGAAACGATCTTGATCTTGCCCTGGAAGGCCAAGGGTTTTTTGTCGTTCAGCTTGAAGACGGGACCGAAGCCTACACCCGCAACGGGGCGTTTCACCTGGACAGCACAGGCACTCTCGTAACATCCGAGGGCCGGCCTGTTCTTACCTCTGCCGGACCGATGACCTTCACCAATGAAGACGGAGACATCGAGATCGCCGAAGACGGAACCATCTCGACCGAGCTTGGCGTTCGCGGTCAGATCCGCACCGCATCGTTTGAAGATCCGCAGGAGCTCGAGAAGCTCGGTGATACGATGTACCTGGGCGAAGAACCGCAGCTGGCCGCCGGTATACGTGTGGTGCAAGGCGCCCTCGAACAATCAAATGTCGAGGGAATTTTCGAAGTGACGCAGCTGATCGAGATTCAGCGCGCCTACGAGTCCGTTACCAAAATGCTGAAAGACGTGAATGACCTGCGCCAGCAGGCCATTGGCACGCTCGGCAAACTTGAAGCTTAAGCGTCTTAGGAAGAACACCGATGAAAGCACTCCACATCGCGGCTACCGGCATGAAGGCGCAAGAGCGGAACGTCGAGGTTATCTCGAACAACGTTGCCAACATGCGAACCACCGGCTTCAAAAAGCAGCGCGCCGATTTTCAGGATCTGCTGTACCAAAACCTCCGGCGCATGGGCACGGAAACATCGGATGCGGGAACGATTGTTCCAACGGGCATCCAGATTGGTTCCGGCGTTAAGCTGGCCTCAACGGCACGTATCATGAGCCAGGGTTCGCTGGAGCAGACCGGCAAGGAACTGGACGTCGCCATTCGCGGTGAAGGGTTCTTCCAGATCGATCTTCCGGATGGGACCACGGCCTATACACGTGACGGCTCTTTCGAGCGCGATGCCACCGGCCAGCTTGTCACGATCGACGGCTACACGGTCAATCCGGGCATCACCATTCCGGAAGACAACACGGACGTCACAATTGCGAATGACGGCACCATTCAAGCCGTCGACACGGCCGGCAACACTGTTCAGCTGGGCCAGCTTCAATTGGCACGGTTCGTCAACAAGTCCGGCCTCGAAGCAATCGGCGACAACCTGTTCCTGGAAACGGACGCAAGCGGCGCGGCCCAGACCGGAAATCCTTATGCAGACGGGTTTGGCAGTGTGCAGCAGTATTTTCTGGAAATGGCCAATGTGGACGCGGTGACGGAAATCGCCGACCTGATCTCGGCCCAGCGGGCTTACGAGATGAATTCCAAGGTCATTCAGGCCGCTGACGACATGTACTCCACAACCACCAACCTCCGCTAACGGGCGAGGCATGAACCAATGACCCATATCAGAAGCGCGGCTGCCGCCTTTTTCGGAGTACTGCTTTGCTGCCTGCCGGTTGTGGCGGAGGACGCAAAACCGGTCCTGCGCTCGCAAGTCGTAACCTTGTCCGACGTTGTGACCATTGGAGATTTTTACTCCAATGCAGGCGCCCTTGCGGCCAAACCATTGTTCCGGTCGCCAGACATGGGGACATCTGGGGACGTTGCAGCAACACTGGTTGCCGAGCGGGCCCGATCAGCCGGACTGAAAGCCGCGGGAACCGATGGGCTCCGGCAGGTTTCGGTCCACCGGGGCGCAGCGACTTTCGACCGCGGGCAATTGGCTCAGCTGATCCGGAAGGCGTTGGCCGAACGCAACGCCTCTGTCGATATCTCGATGGTCGACGTCCGGTTCTTTCAAGCACCAGACAAGGTGCTTGCAGACCCGAAGGTCGCAGAGCCCTTGCGGATTGAGCGGATCGACTGGTCGCCGACAACAGGCCATTTCACCACGGTTGGCATGGTTGCCACTGAAAACGGCTACCAGCCTCTCACAATGACTGGCCTTGCCGTTGAGATGGTGGACATCCTGGCCTTGGCGCAGCCGCTTCGGCGCGGTGACATCCTCAAAGAAGGCGACCTGAGCACGATCCGGATGCCCCGGACCAAAGTCACAACCGGCGCTGTCGTTGATGCTGACGAAATCATCGGCAAGGAAGCCCGATCAAACATCCGTGCCAATTCGCCGCTCGCCCGGAAGGATTTTCAAAGACCTGTCCTGGTCAAGCGCGGTGACAAGGTCACCGTGACCTACCTGATGACAGGCATGAAACTGACCTCACGCGCTCAAGCCATGGATGACGGCGCAAAAGGTGATGTCATTGATGTCATGAACCTGACATCCCGCCGGATCGTTCCGGCAATCATAAGCTCCCGCGGCCAAGTACGCGTTCATGCCGCCAATCCAGTTATTGCAAGCTTGAACAGCGAGACCGACTAATGTTGATCCCATCCTCGAAAAACCTGCTGGCAAGCATTGCGCTTGCAGCCCTGGCCGCGGGCTGCGGCACAGCGGACAAACTGGCCAATGTTGGACAGCAGCCAGCCCTCAACGCCATCCAGGATCCAACGACAACGCCGGGCTATCGCCCCGTGCAAATGCCGATGCCGGACCCGGTGCAGGCGCATTACAATCCAAACTCACTTTGGCAATCGGGCAGCCGCGCCTTCTTCAAGGACCAGCGTGCCAGCCAGGTCGGCGATATCCTGACCGTAGTTGTCACGATCAACGACCAGGCGGAGATTGAAAACAGCACGGATCGCAGCCGCACGGAATCCAACGGAAGCGGCGTTGGAGGAGCACTTGGCACGGCAATTGATACGGTCTTCATGCCTGCAGGGGCCGCTGCCAGCAATATTGGCAGCGTAGACAGCAACTCCAGCTTTGCCGGTGAAGGCAATGTCGAACGGGAAGAAACCCTACAGACAACCATCGCGGCTGTCGTGACTCAAGTGTTGCCAAACGGCAATCTGGTGATCGAAGGCAGGCAAGAGGTTCGAGTGAACTTCGAGGTGCGGGAATTGATTGTGGCCGGCATTGTAAGACCTGAGGACATTACGGCTAACAACCGGATCGCGAGTGAACAGATCGCCGAAGCCCGGATCGGATACGGCGGCCGAGGTCAGATCACTGATGTCCAGCAACCCCGTGTTGGCAACCAGGTTCTCGACATCATCCTGCCATTCTAGATCAGCGGACGGTAAATCAGGATTGATTGTGCGGTGACCAAGCATCGGACGTTTCAAACAAGACGGCTGATGCTCTAGATACCGCAGCAAGCTCCCCCCGGCCGCAGCGGCCTGATGTTCCGGACATCAATCCCTGCGGCTGACAACGGGCACGGTGTCTCGCTCCCCGAGCTCCGTGCCCGTTATCCTTTCCAACTCGCACTTTGCAGAGGTGCTTTCAAAGACGCAGCAGGCCCGCGCACATAAAAAAACCTTCCCCGATTGGGGAAGGTGGAATTAACTAGTTTACCCGCCGCTCAGGCAGCAGGATTGCCGTTACTGGAAATCAATCATCGCGATACACTTTTTCCCGGCGCTCATGAGCTTCCTGAGCTTCGATCGAAAGTGTTGCAATCGGACGCGCCTCCAACCGTCTCAGAGCAATTGGCTCTCCGGTCTCCTCGCAATATCCGTAGCTCCCGTCCGCAATGCGCTCCAGCGCAGCGTCGATCTTTGAAATCAACTTGCGCTGGCGGTCACGAGCGCGCAACTCAATGGAACGATCTGTTTCAGAAGAGGCGCGATCTGCGAAGTCGGGGTGATTTTGACTTTCCTCCTGAAGATTGGCGAGCGTCTCTTTGCTCTCCTTCAGGATGTCGTCTTTCCAATTCAGCAGCTTGTTGCGAAAATATTCGCGCTGCCTGTCATTCATGAACGGCTCGTCGTCCGAGGGTCGATAGTCAGCCTCAATTTCTACCGTCATCAATAACTCCGGATTACCGTTATGACGGCGGCAATATATAGCCGCTTGCCCCAAGGAACAACGATTGTTTTGGTAAAAAAGTTGTCATTGAATATACTTATTTCTCAATATGTTGAGTAGATTTTTAGCCATCTGCCGCCACAGCGGCGGCGGCCGGCCAACTCAACCTTCGGGGAATCGGCCAAGTTTTGCCAGCTCCACCTTCACCCTCAATTCGATCTCATCAAGGACGGCTTCCACGCGGTCATCTCCGCTCGGCTGACGCATGCTTACCCGGGAGGCCAGAGCCTCCAGACGATCCTCCGAAACGACACCGGCTAGAAGATCCGTTCGCACCGCTTCAAGCTGATCCAGCATCGTATGCCCGAACCTGGCAGCTTTGCGACGCCGCTCAGCGCGCTCATCCACTTCCTGAAGAGCGAGGAGCGCATCCATTCCCTGAATACCAAGCCCACCTGCTGTCTCAGAAGAAGCGGACACATCGCCGCCCAGGTCCGGCGTGAACGTTTCTGCGCCAGAGGGTGCATTTTTCTTTGCCCCGCGCCCCTGAACATTGCCGACAGGTTTGTTCCCTGTAATACGCATGATCGTCTTCCAGTTACCTGTGCGCATTCAACTGCTGAGTGAACAGCATGCAGACAGAATTTTCCACCCAAGGGTAAATGAGTCCCGCCCTATGAGGCAATATTTGCCGGTTAAAACAAGAGATCATTAACCAGGCGCTTCATTTACGCGTGGATAGGCTCGCCAAGAAGGCAGCTTTTCCCGCAGAATCCCATCACTTTTGTCGGGACGGCCTGCCATGAGGCAGAAGTGGCATGACTCTCGCATAGACAGTGCGAGCAGAAGCATCCCGGCACAAGTTGCTGATACGTGGAAATGGGCAAGTCACTGTAATGCGAAACGGTAAGTCCGAAATTTTAAATTATGGAAGGCGCCTGGCGGGCGCATTCCTTGTTGTCATTGCAGCAACGGTCTGGACGATTGCCACAGCACAAGCCTCATCCCGGATCAAGGATATCGCGGATTTTGAAGGGATCCGTGAGAACCAGCTGATCGGATACGGCCTGGTTGTCGGCCTGAACGGAACGGGCGACTCGCTCAACAACTCCCCCTTTACCCAGCAGAGCCTGCAAGCGATGCTGGAGCGCCTTGGGGTCAACACGCGGAACGTGGATTTGAACACCAACACCGTTGCAGCCGTGATGGTGACCGCCAACCTGCCTCCCTTTTCAACCCAAGGCACACGGATTGATGTCAGTGTCAGCGCGCTTGGCGACGCGGGGTCTCTACAAGGCGGCACATTGCTGGTGACGCCGCTTGTTGGCGCGGACGGCGAAGTCTACGCCATTGCCCAGGGCTCTGTCGCGATTGGCGGCTTTTCGGCTCAAGGTGAAGCGGCTTCGATTGTCCGGGGCGTTCCAACGGCAGGACGGATTGCAAATGGCGGTCTCGTCGAGCGGGAACTCGACTTCAAACTCGCGTCCCTGACCACTCTCCGGCTGGCATTGCGCAATCCGGATCTGACCACAGCCCGGCGGGTTGCCCTTTCCATTAATGAGTTGATCGGCATGCCGACGGCAGAGCCGCTTGACCCGGCGACTGTCCGTCTCGATCTGCCGCAACAATATGACGGCAACATCGTCGACCTTCTGACCGACATCGAACAGCTGATCGTGGAGCCGGACCTGCCCGCTCGTGTCGTGATTGATGAAAACTCCGGCATCATCGTGATGGGCCAGGATGTCAAGGTTTCCATGGTAGCGGTCGCACAAGGAAATCTGACTGTGACGATTGCTGAAACGCCGGAAGTCGTTCAGCCTCTGCCATTTGCAAATGGACAGACGGCCGTCGTCCCGCGCACGGATCTGGCGATCAACGATGACCCGGATGCCAAACTGGCAATCGTTCCGGAAACCGTCACGCTGAAACAACTCGTTGACGGGCTTAACGCTCTTGGGATCGGTCCGCGTGACATGATCTCCATCTTGCAGGCCATCAAGGCGTCAGGGGCCTTGCAGGCAGAAATCGAGGTGCTGTGATGTTGCTTCAACCCATGACGTCGGCTCCGAACCAATCCAACCCGCTGTCGGCCGTCCAGAATGTCGACCGCACCAGCAAGGAAGCGGTCAAGGTAGCCTCCAAAGAATTCGAAGCAGTGTTTCTCAACAACATGCTTCAGAACATGTTCACCGGCCTTCAGGAAGGCGGAACATGGGGAAATGGGCATGGCTCTGACGCCTGGCAGAGCTTGCTTATTGATGAATACGCCCGGTCAATCTCCGACGCCGGCGGCATCGGACTGGCCGAGAGCGTTGAACGTGAATTACTCGCCTTGCAGGAGGGGCGTCCATGACCGCACAGCCAAATTCCGACGCGTTTCCGTTTTCTCTCGAGCGCCCGGCAAGCAAACAGGACGCAGAGAGCTTCTGTTCTGCCTTGTCAGGAACCATGGAAGCGCTGCTATCTGTCATTGAGATGGAGACCGATATGGTGCGTGCCGGGAAACTGAAAGAGGCCGGTGAGCTTCAGGCAGATAAAGCCCGCCTCATTCATGAATACACACGCGGCATGCTGACAGCAAAAGAACATGCGGTGGCACTCGGCAATCTTGCCCCCTCCGCGACGCAGTCGCTACGGCGTCAGCATGGAGAGTTTCAACCGGTGCTCAGAATAAACCTGGCCGTTCTAGCAACAGCAAGGGATGTTGCGAACAACATCGTCTCGACAGTTGCCAAGGCGGTTGGAGCGCAGAAGCCCTCCGCGCCGACAACATATGGCCGCAACGGAACTTCGGCATCCGGCCCGCAATCCGCACAAGGGATCGCGGTGAACCAGTCGCTTTAGGCAAAAACCGTTCTTTAGAACCAATAGATACCAAGCCGGGTTTGTCGCAAACCCGGCTTTTTTGCGGTCTGCTTTGAAGAATATTCTCAAGGGTCGGTGTGCGTGCCACCAACGCATACCTCACAGAAACTGCGAATCAAAAACACTTACAACGGCCTCTCCGGCGATCCTTAAAATTCTAACTATCCCGTTAACAGAGGATTCATTCCCTTGCGTTATATCTGCGACTATTCGGGAGTATTGTAGCTTCCCCGGAGGATGAGATGGTTGATACGGTATTGGCCCGGCCGCCATCGCCGACGTATACGGCGATAACGCCGGTTACGCGGGCTCCGGAACAGAATGAGCCTGCAACAAATACAGATCTGCCGGTGCAAAACACCGTGCGGCCAGCTGTTGATGCGCAAGAGCTTCAGCAAGAGGAAGAGCGCGCCCGCGAGCGGGAGCGGGAATCCCAGACGCTTCTCGAGTTGGTCGCGCCGCCATTAGACCGCAGCAACAATTTCGACCCGGAAACGGAAAGCTTCATTTATGTGGCCACTGATCCGGACAGTGGTGAAGTTGTGCGTCAGATCCCGAGCGAGACCCTTCGCCGGTTGCGTGCCTATGCGGAAACGATCGCAGCACAACAAGGCCCTGCCCAGCCGCAGAATTTCCAGACGACAGTCTGACCTCCAAGGCCCTCTTTTTACACTTCAGGCCTTAGTGTTGCTTGAACCGGAGCTTGACCGATCCGGTATGCTTGGGCGCACCTAAAGCTGGCGCCTTCGCAATCGGGCCCTTCCCCTCCCCAGATACAACTCAAAGCGCAGTCAGAACGACAAGGTTCAACCTGTTTCCAGACGCCTTTCAGACTGTTGGGTTACGGGTGATTAACCTTAACACGCGCTAACCATATCTCTTTAGATTTCATTACGAATTTCAGCCGTTAAGTGCTCGTCGGATCCAGGAAGGACCCGAGTAACTTGTATTCCTAGAAAGGAAAAAAAATGAGCGACATTACGCTTTCAGCTGGCGTTCGCCAGAACCTTAACACTCTCCAGCAAACCGCTTCATTTATGTCCGATGTCCAAAACAAATTGGCGACGGGCAAAAAAGTAAACTCTGCGCTGGACAATCCGAACAGCTTCTTCACTGCTTCTGGTTTGAACTCCCGTGCCAACGACTTGAGCAGCCTGCTTGACGATATGGGCCAGTCAGTCCAGACTATCAAAGCTGCTGACCAGGGTATCAGCTCAATCACCAACCTGGTTGAGTCTGCAAAAGCGAAAGCCAATCAGGCTTTGCAATCCCAGAGCCAATATGAGCGGAAAGAGTTCGCAACTCAATATAACGAGCTATTGAACCAAATTGAAGATTTGGCGAAAGATGCGGGTTATAAGGGCAAAAACCTTCTCGCTGGCGATGGCAACGATCTTCGGACAATCTTCAACGAAGATGCAACTTCCCGTTTGGATATCGAAGCTGTCGATTACACTGACACCAGTCTTTCGACTGGTCTTAACCTGTCTGACTTGGCAGAAGGCCAGGGC
>NZ_SMLZ01000086.1 GCF_009711415.1 Roseibium denhamense | reverse complement strand
CGGGGCATTTTCATTCAACACGAGCGGGCGGATCGTTTTTCAAGAGGGCGCTGCTGCCGATCTCGGCACTCATGCAGCGGACTTTTTAGGCGCCCGTCCTTTTTTGATCACGGATCCGGGCATCGTTTCGCTTGGCCTTCAAGAAGAGTGCGTATCCGCCCTTGCCACCCAAGGTCTTGCCGTTGGTCAATACGCGGAGGTTGCCGCCGATCCGCCGCAAAAACTCGTTGAGGAGGCCGTCGCCGCCGCCCAAGACCATGGCGCCACCTCCATTGTCGGATTTGGCGGCGGGTCCTCTCTGGATGTCGCCAAACTGGTGGCCCTGTTGCTCGGCAGCGGGGAAGACCTGAATCATGCCTGGGGGATCGGCAATGCCAAGGGCCCGCGCCTTCCCCTCATTTTGCTCCCGACCACTGCCGGCACGGGATCGGAAGTGACCCCCATCTCCATCGTGACCGTCGGCGCAGATGAAAAACGCGGCGTGGTTTCGCCACTTCTCTTGCCGGACTTAGCGGTCCTCGATCCGCTATTGACCCTGGGCTTGCCTGCTCACGTGACCGCCGCCACCGGTGTTGACGCCATGGTGCACGCCATTGAGGCCTATGCGTCAAAGTCCGCCAACAACAACCCTTTGTCGCGTACGCTTGCCATCGAAGCCTTGAAGCTTCTGGGCACCCATATCGAAACAGCCGTTTTTGAGCCCGGCAACAAGGAAGCACGTGGCGGCATGCTGCTCGGGTCCATGCTGGCCGGCATGGCCTTTGCCAATTCCCCGGTGGCGGCCGTTCACGCCCTCGCCTACCCGATTGGCGGAACGTTTCATGTGCCCCACGGACTGTCCAACGCGCTGGTCCTGCCGCATGTCCTTGAGCACAATAATGCCGTCGCCTCAGAAACTTATGCGGAACTTGCCCCGGCCCTTTTTCCAGATCTGATTGATCTTGCCAATCCAAATGATCGCGCGGATGCTTTTGCCAAGCGTCTTGCAGGACTTACAGAAAAGTTAGGGCTGCAGACCCGTTTGAGCGAAGTTGGCATTTCCGAAAATGACCTGCCCAAAATGGCTTCGGACGCCATGAAACAGACCCGTCTACTCGTAAACAACCCGCGCGAGGTAACAGAGACGGACGCCTTCAACATCTACAAAGCAGCCCTATGACGGCAAACAATTCTGTAGCACCTGAGCGCGTAAAACCAATGCAACGGTCAGTTTTCCGGAGTTTCCTGGAAATCCCCACCCGGTGGATGGATGTGGACATTTATGGCCACGTCAATAACGTGCAGTACTTGAGCTACTTCGATACGGCTGTGAACAGCTGGTATATCGCAAACGGTCTGCTCGATCCGATGCACGGGAAAACCGTGTTTCTTGTGGCAGAAACCGGCTGCACCTATTTCACCGAGCTCCTGTTTCCAAATACTGTTTCTGCGGGCCTCAAGATCGAGAAACTCGGCGGAAGTTCTGTGATTTTCCGCATCGGCTTGTTTTCCGGAAACGAGCCTTCATCCGCCGCACATGGGCGTTTCGTTCATATCCATGTTGACAGAAAGACCCGGCGCCCGCTTCCAATTCCGGATGAAACACGCAAGGTTTTGGAAACACTGTGCTAATTGCTGAGAAGACGCCGAGTGGGAAACCGCCAAGGTGAAATTCTCCACATCTCAACAGCGCGCGCACAGCTCGTCAACTGCAAACTTTCCACCGTTTACACACATGATACCCACACCTCTTCCACCGAGTTACGGGTATCTGGAGTATCGGTAAAACATCCGATTTCAGTCCTTCACCGCCTCATGAAAAGTTCTTCATCAAGCGGGACTTCTCACGCTGCCAATCCCGTTTCTTTTCCGTTTCGCGCTTGTCGTGAAGCTTCTTACCCCGTGCAAGCGCAATCTCCAGTTTCGCCCTGCCCTGATCATTGAAGTAGAGCTTGAGCGGGACAATGGTCTTGCCCTCTTTTTGAACGGCACCCGCGAGCTTGCCGATTTCGCGCTTATGCAGCAGAAGTTTCCGCGGGCGGCGCGGCTCGTGATTGAAGCGGTTGGCCTGAAGGTACTCGGGAATATAGACGTTATAGATCCAGATCTCCCCGGCATATTCAGCCGCGTAGGACTCGCCAATATTCGCCTTGCCGTTGCGCAGAGACTTTACCTCTGTGCCCTTAAGCTCGATACCTGCTTCCAGCGTATCTTCGATCTCAAAATTGAACCGCGCCTTCCGGTTATCGGAAATGATCTTCCGTCCGGGCGCTTCTCCTTTTTTCGGAGCCATGTTCTTCACTCCGGACCGTCTTAAATCAGCCCGCTCACATTTGTTTCAAACTGCCAACTGTTACCAGATCAGGCCATCCGGCCTCAACAGATCCCATTGGTCCCGGCTTACGGCCATGGAACCTTAGTTGATCAATCCCGCATGGGCCAAAGCATCGCGCACCTCTGCCCGGCCTGCCTCAGACATGGGCACAAGTGGCAGCCTCAGGTCTTCGTCGATCTTGCCCATCAGAGACAGAGCGTATTTCGCGCCCGCTGGGCTTGGCTCCACAAACAGGGCCCGGTGCAATGGTGCAAGGCGGTCCTGATAAGACAGAGCCTTTTTGTAGTCACCCTCCAGGGTTGCCGCCTGGAATTCCGCGCAAAGCCGCGGGGCGACATTGGCCGAAACTGATATGCAACCAGTGCCGCCATGAGCGTTGAATGCCAAGGCAGAAATATCTTCCCCGGATAACTGGACAAAGTCCGGCCCACACAGATGGCGCTGACGGCTGGCCTTTGCAAGATCCGCTGTCGCATCCTTTACGCCGACAATGTTCTCGCATGTCTCAAACAGCTCAGCCATTGTCTCCGGGCTCATATCAATGATCGAGCGGCCTGGAATGTTGTAAATCAGAATTGGAACGCCAACCGCGTCATTTACTGCCTTGAAATGGGCCTTCAGGCCCGCCTGATTTGGCTTGTTGTAATAGGGCGTGACGACCAGCAGCGCATCAGCACCGGCTTTTTCCGCATGCTGGGCCAGATCGATTGCTTCGGATGTGCTGTTGGACCCGGCACCGGCGATGACCGGGACCCGGCCATTGGACGCCTCGACACACAGCTCCACGACGCGCTTGTGCTCATCATGGGTCAGCGTCGGGCTCTCGCCAGTCGTTCCCACCGGCACGAGCCCGGACGACCCTTCCCCAATCTGCCACTCAACGAAATCCTGAAACCGTTTCTCATCAAGCGCCCCGTCCTTGAACGGCGTAATCAGCGCTGGAATTGAACCTTTGAACATTTCGGTTTCCTTTTGGATGTGGATTTGTTTTGCCGGCAAGAGGGTCAAGATCCCGACGGAGGCGCACAATACTCATCCGCCTAATGAGGAGCAATGCTTCCTTTGTGTTTATTCGGCTGGAACGGCTGTTTTCTTTACCGCCCGCGGGCATTTCCGGCGACGCGTGGCGTTTCGGGCGCATGTTGCGGCGCCGACGCCAGACTGGCGGACCACCACCCAAACCGGTATCCTTGACCAAAACAGATAACGGATGGAAACGCCTTGGGAGCACCATATGACAATTACCGAAAGTGCGGCCGGACATGCCAAGCCTGATGAGCCGCTATCCGCGCCGGAACCGTTAAGCTGGACGGCGCCCGATGGATTGCGTTTGGCCGGCCGTGTTTGGCGGCCATCAACCTCCGGGGGCGGTGTAAACACCCGCATTCCAGTCCTCTGCTTACCGGGCCTTTCGCGTAATACGCGGGACTTCGACGATATTGCAATCACGCTGCAAAAAGCCGGGCACGTGGTGTTCGCGTTTGATTACCGGGGCCGTGGTGATAGCGATTGGGACGCAGACTGGCGCAATTACGCACTGCCGATGGAAGAGAAAGACATTGATGCCGGCATCAATTTCTTAGGTCTGGAGCGGTTTGCACTGCTGGGCACGTCCCGCGGCGGGCTCCATGCGCTTGCCATGTCCTACCGCTATCCTGCCGATAAGATGGTAGCTGTCATTTTAAATGATATCGGTCCGCATATCGAGATGCGCGCCATCCATCGGATTGCCGCAACTCTAGGCCACAATATGAAAGCTGGAAGCATCCAGGAGATCGCAGAAAACCAGCGGCATATGATTGGCCACCAATTCCCAAACCTTACCGATAGTGATTGGGAAAAACTTGCGAGGCAACTGGCATCACGTCCCAATGGCGGCGTCGCTCTCGATTACGACCCCGCGCTTGCCCACCAATTTGCCAGCCTGGACGATGCAGCCCCGGCGCCGGATCTCTGGCCACTGTTTGACAACCTGACGGACCGGCCGGTCCTCATTATCCATGGTGAAAATTCGGACCTTTTGAGCGGAGAAACGTGCCGGGAGATGCTCAAGCGCCACTCCGGTGCAAAGCTCCATACTGTTCAAGGTGAAGGGCACGCACCATTGTTATGGGACGTGGCATCTCAACAAGCAATCAGATCTTTTTTGCAGTTGGTCTAACAGGGCAAGCGGCCGAAGCGCTTTCACCCGTAGCGTTTATCACTCAAGACAAAAAGAAAACCCGGCGTTTCCGCCGGGTTTTCCATCAAACCTTAAAATAAGGATTGATTAGAAGTCACGCTGCATACGTACACCGAAGACGAGTTCGTCGGTGTCGCCAGCGCCATCGATGTCTTCGTTGGCGTAGCCGATGTCAGCACCGATAGCGAGACCGGAAACCGGAGCCCACTGGACGGAACCAGCAATCGCGTAGCGAGTTGCGTCTGCCTGGGAAACAACAACACCACCAACAGTGTCAGAAGCTGCCTCTACGTCAGCGTAAGAACCGTCGAGAGCCAGGCCGATTGTCGGGGTTGCCTGGAAGTAGACACCAGCAGACAGAGAGTAACCGGTTGCGGTGTCGTCACCGATGTTATCGATTACCGGCGTGTACCCGATGTAGTTCAGAGCGCCATCAGCGTAGAAGCCCTGGAAGAACACGTTCGAACCGGAAGACAGCATGTCCAGGTTGAAGAGGACAGATGCGCCGACAGCCCAACCCAAGGTATCTTCACCGCTGAAGCCAACACTGTTGTGTACAGTGTTCGGTACAGACTGGTGAAGAGCACCGGAGAGCTTGGCAGCACCCCAGCCCTGAGTTACACCGATCGCAGCAACGAAGTCAGGCATGCGAGTGCCGCCTTCGCCTACAGTCAGCGTGCCACCACCACTTGTTGCAACAGTCCCACCGAGGTTGAAACGGTCGTCCTGATCTTCCAGACCAAATGCAGCGTAAAAGCCGTTGCCGAAAGCAGCAGTGTAGTTGATCTGGTTGATGGTGTTGTCAGACCAGTTACGTGTCAGAGAGCCTTTGAAGACCTGACCGGTGTAGTGCTGGAACAGAGAACCGTCATAACCAGCTTTCAGACCACCCCATTGGATGTAAGCAACGTCGAAATTAGCTGCTTCAGCGCCGTTGGTAGCTGCCTGAGAGATGCTGATGAATGTGCGCAGGTCGCCAAACTCAGTTGCGGTGCGTGCGTCAAGGCGAACGTAACCGCGAGTTTCCCAGGTGATGCCGTCGGAATCACGAGTGCTCCAGTCACCGTCTTCCAGAACGTTGTTCACGGTAACCTGTGTCCGCAGGCGACCAGCAACGCGCAGGCAGGTTTCTGTGCCCGGGATGTAGAAGAAGCGAGCGCCGTATGCATCACAGATACGAACGTAGTCGACCGGCTCCGGAGCAACCGGAAGATCGGCTGCCTGGGCGGTGGTAGCGGTTGCAGCGGCTGCAACGCCGAGCATCAAGCTCTTGAGTTTCATAGTGACCTCCAATCAGTCATTTCAATTGACGCCATCAGCGTCAGTGTCCCCGCGAATAAATTCTGAGTTTGCTTCCGGTCGAAGGTTGGATGTCCGTGGCGTGCAAACCAGTGCGGCTCGAAGCCGCTCGCAAAGTGACCATACGCATCCAGATTTGAGGTTCAACACAGAATGCGGGTTCGGAAGGTCCCAGAGCATGTTTTCAAAACCCGGTGTTGCTCGAATATCACAAAAGAGGCTCCGGAATTAAGGTTCCGTTAGCAAATGGCGGCCAAATCGCCGGAAACAAAGGCCTTCTGAGCGCAGGGCTCCAGGTCTTCTCACGGCAATTTGCCGAAGACTCGGGGCGGAATCACATCATGTCAGAGCTGTTTCAAACCAAAGCCGAACCATCCCCATCCAGAACCGGACGGTTCCTGCGCGCGATTCTAGTGCACTAGAATCGAAACCTGGGCGCTTTGCCCGCTCGAATCGAGAATCATCAGATCCACAAAGCCGGGACCTTGAACATCAACCGTGAGATTGCGGCGGATGCTTCTGACGTTCTGAGGCACACCGTTCTTGAAAATCGTAAAGGGGCCCGTGCCGCCTTGAAGCTTGATTATGAGCGGCTGCTCCTTGCCTTCCGTTTGTAGACCCAGATCCAGTTCGGCGCCGTTTGGCGGAAACGCAATTCCGAAACCGTTGGCCGAGGACGGGCTTTCGTCAGTGTTCGGTAAGCGTGCGTAAATTAATGCCTTGGGGACCGATCCATTCTGCCGTGACCAAAGCGGCTTTTCATGGGTCGGCAATGGGACCGGCTCGGCGCCTAGTTTTTGAAAAACGTCAAAAAGAACCGGAACCGCTGCGGATGCGCCCGTGATCTTGGCGATGGGAGATCCGTCAGGCCTGCCAATCCAGACGCCAGTAACATAGCGCCCGTCATAGCCAACGGCCCAAGCATCGCGGTAGCCGTATGATGTTCCGGTCTTATAAGCGATCTGACGGGTTTCAGCTGCATGGAGCTGCGGCATGTCCGACAGAATGTCAGCCAGCATCCAGGATGCTTCCTGCGACAGGACCGGGAGCCCATTTGGCGTAGACGGGATCTCAGGACACGTGATCCGGCACTCCTTTAAACGCACCGCCTCACCGCCGCGGGCAACAGCCGCGTACAGTTGGACAAGATCGCGCAAGGAAAGCCCCATACCGCCGAGCGCGACTGCCAGTCCTGCGGGAGTTTGCTTATCCAGCACGGGGTGAGCACCGGCGCGCTTCATCCGTGCCAGCATCCTTGCGGGTCCGACCGCTTCCAGCAATTGCACCGCAGGTGTGTTCAAAGACAGCTGCAGGGCTTCGCGAAGGCTGACCGTTCCCTGGTACGCCATATCGAAATTCGTCGGCTGGTACCCAGCAACATTGATGGGCCTGTCCTTGATCAAACTGTCCGGCAGGCCGATGCGCTCTTCAAAGGCAAGACCATAAATCAAGGGCTTCAACGTTGAACCGGGTGAGCGCACCGCCCGGCTCATATCGACATGCCCATCGCGGCTTTCATCCAGAAGATCCGGGGCGCCAAGGCTTACGAGAATTTCGCCTGTTTGATGATCGGCAACCAAAACCGCCATGGAGATTGGCGGCGGAAAGGTTTTGACCCGTTGGCGCGCCAGCTCTTCGACCGCGCTTTGAAACTTGCGGTCAAGTGTCAATTCAAGAACCTGTGCCGCCTGGTTGGCATGAACAGCATGACGAGTGCTGTGGGCTGCCAGCAGCGGCATCGGGTGACGTTCCGCCCGCAGCGGCTCGGCCATTGCCGAAAGCGCTTCGTCTTCGGACAACACGCCGGCGTCCTGTGCGCGCCGGAGTACCCGATCCCGGGCGATCCGAGCCCTTTCCGGTGACCTGTCAGGCCTGCGGGCTTCCGGGCTTTGCGGCAAGGCAACCAGAAGGGCCGCTTCCGCTGGCGTCAGCCTGCCCGGCTCCTTGCCAAACCAGGTCAGGCTTGCCGCGCGAACGCCCTCCAAGTTGCTGCCGAAGGGCGCCCGAAGCGCGTAAAGGGTCAGGATTTCGTCTTTACTGAAGACTTGCTCCAGATGGATCGCCTTGATGATTTGCTCATATTTCCGCGCCAGGCTTCTGGTCGGTTTTTCATCCAGAAGCCGTGCCACCTGCATCGTGATTGTGGATCCACCTGAAACCAGACGTCCCTGACGAACACTTTGAACAGCAGACCTTAAGAAGGCGCGCCAGTCCGCACCGGAGTGCTGGTAAAAGCGCCTGTCTTCAAAGGCGAGAAGCATCCGGAAGTACAAGGGATCGATGTCATCGAGTGTCACCGGAAGCCGCCACTTGTCATCGCCGCTGGTGAAAGCCCTCAACAACAGTCCGTTCCGATCCAGAACAACCGGAGAGACAGGCAGCTCTTCTGGACGCGGCGGCTGCGGCAGGTCTGCAATATCAGAGGCAACCTTGAAGACAGCAAGGCCGGCCACCCCGCAAAGGATAAGGCCGAGGAGTGCCCCCAACCGCCATCCTTTTCGCAAGCCTTGCTGAAGCGACCAACGCATCGCAGCTTACCGGGTCGGACCGAGCACAACAAACCGGCCCGTCGCGCTTACCGCCCGCCGGTCGGGGCGGTACATATCCTCGACACTCGACGGCGGATGCTGATACGCACCCGGTGTTGCCGCCCGTGCCAGATAGGCGAAGGTCAATACACCGTCTGCATGGCTTGTTTGATCAACGGCAATTTCAAAACGGTCGCTGTAGAAGGCTGTGTGAGCCGGCTGATCCACGGTCGACAAAAAGGACAATGCGCCAAGGTCGCCGGACCTCACCAATCTCGGATTATCGATCACCACGCCTGCAGGCGGACGATCAACCACCATAAGACGGCCAAGCTGGTCGGTTAACGGGCGCACAGTCAAGACCACGGCAATTCGCGTGTTGACCGGAACAGCGCTTGGATCGAGCACATTGCCATCAAGGTCATAAAGCGTCCGCTCGATCGCGTAGTCTTGCCCGCCTGCAGGTTCCGGAGTAAGCGGCTGCCCGGTGACAGACACGAGCAATTCGGTGGCAACACTGCCATTGTTCGTGATGTCGGCCGCGTTTTGCTCAATGCCTGATCCAGTGAAAGCCCATGCCAAGCGGCCGGGCGTTTCCTCGCCATTGACGGACACGCGCGCTTCTTCCGCACTTTGGTTCAGCGCATTTGCTGCCAAAAGCAGCCAGGCCATTTCCTGTGTGGATTTTGTCCCTGCACGGGATTGCGCACGTGAAAGCCGGTCAACTGCAGCCGATGACAACGCGTCTCCCAAAGCAGCCGTGACGATATAGTCTGTCACACCCGCGGTATCGCGCAAATCAGAGCCAAAGTCGTCACGGTAAGATTGAGCGCCCGTTTCAGGCAGGGAAGCAAGTGCGGCTTCGAAACCTGTCTGCGCGCGCTCGCCTTCCCCATAAAGCGCAAGGCCCGCGGCTAGCTGTGCCTTGGCGAGCGGCGTTGCAAAACTGCTTAGCTTTGCGTCCAGATAGTAACGGAGATCACCGGTCGATGCCCGGCCGTTTCGCGCCAGCACATAGAGCGCGTAGGCGATATCCTCCCCTCCATTTTGGAAATCGGACACATAGGCAAGGCGGTTTTCCAGATTGTCGAGCGCGGTGGTGAACGCGATCTCCGGAACGCGGTACCCCTGCTCGCGGGCCCGTGTCAGAAAATCGGTGACATAGGCATCCAGCCAGATTTCTCCGCCACCATAGCTGTTCCAAAGCCCGAACCCGCCAGAGGACGACTGGTTCGCCAGGACATCCGAAATTGCCTTGACCACGCGCTCCCGGATAGCTGCATCTCCTCCGAGCCCAGCGCTTTCAGCGACCTGCGACAAGTAAAGGAGCGGCAGAGCCCGGCTGGTCGTCTGCTCCGTACAGCCATAGGGATAGCGATCGAGTGCAGCCAGCAGCCCGGCGATGTCAATGCTCGCAGCCCCGCCAGCAGAGATCGTCAAGGCGACCGTATCAGGACGCAGGCCTTCGAAAGCGTCCGCAGACAAAGAGAGACTGTCCCCGGCCGCCAACTCAAACGCAGATTGACGGACAACGGATGGTTGGGTGTCCTTGACCTCTAACGCCAGACTCTTGACGATACTCTCGCCGCCAGGTCCGGTCAGGGAAGCAACCACTTCACCCTGGCCGAGCGCATTTCCGGCAGCCAGTGGAAGAATGACCACCTGCTTGCCACCTTCGGCAAGTTCAAGGGTCCGGACGTCATTGCCGGTGCCTTCACCGATGCTCAGACCATCTCCCGCAGAGACCTCAAGTTGATAGGTTCCGGCCGGACCGTCCACATTGTCTATCTCAAGAAGAAGACGGGATGAGTCCCCGGGAGCTAGAAATGCCGGAGCACTGGCCGTTACGACCAATGGCGCGCGAACCTCAACTTCCTGCTCCCCATGGCCTGTTCCATCCTTTGTCCAGGCGACGGCCATCAGCCTCAATGCCCCATTGAATTCAGGCACTTCGAGGGAAACCAAAGCTGTCCCATCAGGCCCGACCTCGACGAGGCCCGAAAACAAGGCGACGGGTTCTTCGTCCGGTGGCGGAGCGTCAAGACGCATGCCAGACGCGTCTCCGCCGGAGCGCACCTGTCCCCTTGTTCCGGCGGTGCGGTCAATCAGTTGCCCATAAAGGTCACGGATGTCCGTTCCAAGCCGGCGCTGGCCGAAATACCAGGTGTCCGGCTCCGGCGTTTCAAACGCGGTCAGGTTCAGTATGCCTACGTCCACCGCCGCAAGCGTCAGATAGGCTTTCTCACCCGGCGCCAGATTTGCCAGCCGGACCGGCACATCCAATGTTGTTTCCGGCAAGATACGGTCCGGTGCGGTCAGTTCCACATCCAGCTTCCGGTCTCCCGGATCCAGCTGCAGCCAGGACAAACCTACGGCCCGCGACGGCATGCGCTCTTCTTTCAGGTCCATGGGACGGTAGAGGCTGGCAGTCACATAGGCGCCTGCCCCCCAATCGTCGGTCACCGGAATGCCAACTTCCATCTCGTCGCCGGTAACCTCTACTGTCTGGCTTGCAAGAAGGCCGCCGGACAGAACATTGATGACAGCCGTTCCGGCCATCTGCGGCTTCAAGCGCAGTTTCGCAGTTTCTCCGGGCCGGTAGGATTCCTTGTCCAGACCGACATCAAGATAGTCGGGCGTATCGGATGCCGCCCCGACGGTATACCAGCCCGCCTGGAACGTGAAATCCGTCGCTGTCTGCAGCGCCCCGGAGCCTTCAACATCAAGCCGGTATTCGCCCCATTCGACGGGCACCGACAGCGTGGCCGGCGTTTCCAGTCCGGCCTCGAGCTCTCCGCTGGCAACCCGGCGGGTGGTTGTTATCGGCTCAAAGGCCCAACGGCCATCCACCCGGTACCATTGGTATCTCCGGTCAACCTTCGACAAGGTCCAGGACAGACCATCTGCCGAAATCCGTTCGCCGCCAGCACCAATGGCGATAACCGAGAACTCCGCTGCCCCGCCTTCTTCAACACCGCCGTCAAAAGAAGGCCTAATTCCGATCCTTGGCCCATCCAGCGTCACCGGCAGCTTCAATGACCGTTCGACGTATCTACCGCCTGCCTCAACAAGACGTGCGATCAACTCGGCCTCAAAGCTGAGGGTGGTCTCTGGCAGGGCGGGCATGGACACATCAAAACCGAGTTTGCCGTCGTCATCCGTCTTCAGTCCCGACGGCAAGGCCCCGCGTTCAGAAAAGGCATTCCGGTCGGCAATCCCGAATTCGTAGCCCGGGTAAGCCGGAATTTGGCGTGTTGGGCGCACGATGACGTCGCCCTCCAGCGTTTGTCCGCTGGCGGGTGAACCATAAAGAAACCGTGCCTCCAGTGAGACAGCTGTGGGTGCGTCGCGCCGGAACGCGTCAACATCTGCCTGCAGTTCAAAATCGACACGTTCGGGCTGGTAGTCTTCGACAAGGAATGTGGATTGGGCCAGTGCCTCACCTTTCGGATCAGCAAGTATCTCCCAGGACCATAGCCCCTGCTGAGCCGTACTGCTCAGCCTCAGGTCTTGCAAGTGCCCGCCAAGACCACTGTCTTCCACGGTATAGCGGGCGTGCTCGACACCGTCAGGCCGGTTGAATACGAAGGTCAGTGGCAGCCCTTCTTGTGCAAGCGCGTTTGCCGTTCGCAACAGCGCCTGCGCGCGAACTGTCTCCCCAGCCTTGTAGATGCCCCGGTCAGTCCAGGAGAACACATCAAGCGGCCCAGGTGCCGGGCGCCCATCGACGCCCCGGTCAGACAGATCGAAGGCAGGCTTACGAAGATCCAGGAATGAAAAGTCGCCATCTGAAGTTTCCGCGATCAAGATCCCGGGCGCATTGCCGCCCCGGCCGCGGGAAAGCCCGGGTTCGAACGCGGCAAAGCCATCGCTGTCTGTGACAGTTTCACCCAGCACCGCATTGTTGATCGCAACCAGGCGGATGGTGACCGCTTCCAGGGCGCCCGCACTCGAAAGGGAACGAACGTTTGCGGTAATACCTGTTTCGCCGGTCATTGCTGTCAGACCGATATCCGACACCAGAAACCATTGGGTTGCCTGCGGTCCCCAGCGGTTTTTTACATCAAGCTTCGACCGGGCGGTGATCGCATAGACACCCGGTTTCAACTCCAGTCCGGTTTCGGACAGCGGAATCGCTGTTGTCACGTCTTGATTGAGCGGGTTCTCCGTCTCGACAATACCGGTCCAGACTTTCTCGCCAACATCGTTTTCGATCTGGTCGGCCTGATAGTCGCCAAGCTGGCTGAGAAAACGGTTGTCCCTCAAGATATCGGCCAGCGACCGGTCTCCGACCCGGTAAATACTGGCCTCAATCTCCGATGTATTGACCGACACAACTGGAATGGTTGGATCCCCGCCCGCAGGAAGCACATAGGACCGGCCGAAAAAATGAACCGAAGGCGAACGGTCGCGCACATAAATCGAGAGGCTGGCTGATTTTTCCAATACCTCGCCGTCGGCAGCCGGGAGACCGCTTCGGGCCGTGATCTCGTACCGGGCACCGTGGCGAACCCCGTCGGCACACACTTGCGATCCATCGGCTTCGATCGACAGCGCGGCATCGCCGCGCACGCTGACATAGGGGCTGAGATCCTGGCCAACGGGCAGCGGTTGTGAAAAGACGAGGCAAATGCGCGGTGACGCCGCATCCGAATCCACCTGATGGTCGACAATCCTGAAGCCATGTTCGGCGATCAGATCCTCATACCGTCTGCGGATACTGGTGTTGTCCTCAAGAGACAGAGATGCCCGGAGCGCTTTGATCGCCGTCCGATAGTCCCGCTGGCGCTGGAGGGACCGCCCGAGAAGGTCCAGCGCGAATGCTCTCTCGGGACCGCTTATGGCGCGCAGATATGCGTTTACTGCAGCAGATACAGCATTTTTCTGTTTCGTTTCCCGTTCCTGCCAATTATCCGGATTCTGCAACAACAGCGCGGCTGTCAGCTGGCTCCAGGCATCGAAGTTGCCGGGCTCCAGTCTCAGGAGCTGCCGGAAGTCGGCCTCAGCCAAGGGGCCATTGCGGTCACTCAGGGCAGCTGTTCCGTTGCGGCGGATCTGGTCGGCCGTTTCGTTTCCCGACCGAGCGGAGGAAGCGAGCCGCTGCGAGTAGGTTTCCGCTGTCTCCAGCCGGGAGAGCGGAAGAAATGCAAGTTCGGCCCTGCGGTCAGCGCTCTGGTCCGCTCTGGGCGCCTGCACCTCAACGACCCGCCCGGCAATTGCACCGGCAAAACTTTGCAGCTGGCCGAAATCGGATTTCAGGAAGCACCATCCGGCAGAGGTGTTGAAGGTAAAGGCACGGCATTGGGAATCGGAGAGGCAAACGGCTTTACAGCCGTCGAGATCGACATCCTTGACGGTCCGGTAGTCGCTGCCGAAAAAGTCAGCATCCTCAATCGTGACGATCCGCCGGTCTTGGGCGGATGCGGAGTGGCTGGCTAGCGCCCCCCCTAGCAATCCAGAAAGGAGTCCGGCAGCCAGCGCGCGCCAAACGCGCTTGTTGGAATTTAAAAATGGTTTTCCGGACCAAGCGAACGAATCAATCAAATGGGACATGGCCTGTCCTCCCAAGCCTAAAAACTGCCTCTATCAAGGCACCGGATCATGACAAGGACAAGGCAAAACTTGGACATAGGTCAGCTCTGGTGCCAACAGCCGACCGCTTGTCAGCCAATCCTGCCGACGAGCTCCTCGATCAAAAGCCCGACTTCATGCGAAGCCTTGCTGGAGGGAGCCTCTTCGGTCACGGCAGCGCCCTTGCCCATGGCAGATGCGAAAACGGTGCGGTTTCCAAGGCGGGTCTTCAATGTGTCATAGCCGTATTCGGCAATAGCATTTTCCATTTCGCCGGTCAGGGCAGCCCTTGGCGGGACCCGGTTCAAGACAAGAATCGCCGGGGTATCTTCCCGCTCCGCCAGGCCGATCGTTTGCGAAGTTGCCCACAGATCAACGGGTGTTGGCTGGATTGGAACAATCACGAAATCAGCCGCATCTATGGCCGGTTTGGCATCCGTGTCGGTTTTCGGCGGTGTGTCGATCACCACATAGCCATGAGACCTTGCCAGCGACCTCGCCTCCCGGCGGGCGCCCCACCCTGAGGCGGTGCGGAACTCCAGACCCGTCTGCTCATGGCCCAGCCGGTCCTCACGGGCTTCATACCATGTCCCCAGCGAACCTTGCGGATCTACATCGAGGATTGCGACCGGTTCTCCGGATTTCTTTGCGAGCGCGACGGCCAAATGGGCTGCGAGGGTCGTCTTGCCGGATCCACCTTTTTGCTGCGCTACCGTCAAAATACATCCGGACATTCATCGCCTCCACATCTTTGCGGTCATATTGCGATGCAGCGAAGCCCGTTGCAACCACCAAACACACTTGCCTGAGGACATCAGGTTGTAAGGGGCAGTACCAATCTTTACTTAACGGTAGAACTTAGGTTGATTAATAGCCTTGGGCACTTAGCCTTGAGGAGGTTCGAATTAGCACAACCCTGCAAGAGCGCACGTGGGCCATCCGGTGGCGTAATCCTGTGTTTTGCAGACGTCTTGTGCTGTCCGAAATGGCCCGTTCTGCCGGGCAACGCGCCAATGGCCGCCCATTGAATTTCAACCTTGCTTGGCTGGAGCGCTGGTCCGGCGGCTTTGAAAAGGCCGCCCAGCGCGCCGAGATGGCCTTGTCCGGCATGAACAAGACCGCCGATCCAAAGGGATGGGTCGAAATGCTCGCCTGCCGTGCCATGGCGGTGTACAGCCTCGGCGACACCATCAAGGCCGATGAGCTGATTACCGCGGGTTTTGATCTTCTGGACGGGGATATTGAAAACCGCGCCGGTATTGAACTCCTGACCATCCTGGCAAATTTCAGCGCCAATTCAGGAAGCTTCGACGAAGCCGAGCGGCAGCTGCAGCACGCCCTTGCGATTGCCACCAACGCGAAAATGACCTTTGAGCCCGCCCGGGTTTTGCAGGTCGTCGCCAGGGTGGCTCTCAAGAGCGGTGACTTCGACAAGGCTCTGGCCAGCGGCAGGCGTTGCATTGACGAGGCCCTGGCAACCCGGAATGCCGTTATCCTCCCCTATGGGTATGAAATGTACTGCGCGGCCGCACTTGCCTTGGGCAGCGACGTCGACATCCGCTCCGAGGCGGAAAAAGGCTTGCGGGCCGCTGCATTTACCCAGGATATGCGTATCACGTGCCAGATCCAGCACGTGATTGGCCGGTCCTATTTCAAGGAAAACCAGCTGGAGCTTGCCTGCCGGACCCTGGAGGACGGGCTGGCAACCGCAAACCGCGCCAACTACCCGCTCTGGATGCGCAATTTCCAGCAGAAACTGGCCGAGATTTACGAGCAGCTGGGCAATATTCCCCGCGCCTACTCTCACCTGAAAGCCTACACGCAGATCCAGACAAAGCTGTTCACGCTCGATCAGGAACGGCAAAGCCATGTGCTGCGGCGGCAGCTGGAGTACCGGCTCGCCCGTCAGTCAGCCGATTATGAGCGCGAAATCCGGGAAAAGACCGTTGCCCTGAATACGGAACTGCAACAGGCCAATGCGGCGCTGAAGGAGCTGAACGCACAGGTCGCCTACACTGCCGATCACGATGACCTTACGGGCCTCGGAAACCGGCGGAAACTTGCCCGGTTTTTCGAGGAGACAGCACCCAAGATGCCGCAAGGCGCACGGGTCGCGGCCATGCTCGTCGATCTTGACCGGTTCAAATCAGTAAACGACCGTTTTGGGCACGAGGCCGGCGACAAGGTTCTGAAGACCGCGGCCGCGCACCTGGTAAGTATTGCGCACAAGGACGACGTCACTATTCGCCTGGGCGGAGATGAATTTCTGCTGATCAGCACAAAATGCACGGATCCCGAGGCCCTTCGTCAGCTGGGCAATAACCTCATCAAAAGGATCAACCAACCAATCCTCATTCAGGGCGAAGAGCGGTCAGTCGGTGTCAGCATCGGCATCACAGTGGTGGAAGTTGGCGAAAACCTTGAACGGACACTGCAATCAACAGCAGATGAAGCGATGTATCAAGCCAAGCGCTCCGGCCGCAACCGCGTTGCTGTTCATGCCGCTTCTGCCACCGCTCTTCCGGTAGATGTGACCTGACCTCCGGCTTCTAACGTCCACCCAATGCATAATAGACGTTCCAGGACGGGCGGCCGGTCACCGGCATCCCGTATTTGGCTTCCGCCTTGCGGATCCCCGCCCGGGTGAGCGGTCCGACTTTTCCATCGGGTTCGCCCACGTCAAAGCCATTGCGGTTCAAGAGCTTCTGCAGTTCCAAGCGCTGTGCCCGCGACAAGCCTGGATTGTTGGTCGGCCAAGGTGTTTTGAACGCTTCGCCCCCCGAAACCAGTTCGGACAGGAGTGCAATGGCAAGACCGTAGGATGTCGATGCATTGTATGACCTAAGCGCCTGGAAATTGCGCGTTACGAGGAACGCGGGACCGTTCACCCCGGCAGGACGGATAAGTGCGGTTTCCTGCCGGCTCCGGAAGGGGCTGCCATCAACGTTGGTAAGGCCGCGCTTGGTCCAGGTGGCCATGGAAGCGTATTTCTTGCGTCCGGACGGACCGGAATAGCCTTTCGGAACTTTGACTTCAAAACCCCATAGGCGGCTGTCCCGCCAGCCAGCGTTTTTCAGGAAATTGGCTGTCGATGCAAGGGCATCAGGTATGGAGTTGACGAGGTCCTTGCGGCCATCGCCGTCAAAGTCCACCGCAAGACTGTTATAAGTCGACGGCATGAACTGGGTTTGGCCAAAGGCACCAGCCCAGGACCCCTTGAAATCATTCACGGCGACATCCCCGCGGGAGGCGATTTGCAGGGTCCTGATCAGCTCGCCCCGGAAATACTTCTGGCGTCTCTGGCCGGCACACACGAGATTTGCCAGAGCATGCGGCGTGTAGAAATCGCCCCGGAAATTGCCGTAGTCGCTTTCAATGCCCCAGACCGCCAGAACCACGTGCCGGTCCACACCATAGCGCTGCTCCACGGCTGCAAGCGTCCGGGCGTGTTTCTTCAAGAGTGCCTTGCCGTCCCGGATGCGTTCAGCATCGACAAGGAACGCCATATAGTCCCAGATTTCCGTCTTGAATTCGGGCTGTGCGGTCGAAAACCGGATGACTTTTTCATCGTAAGCTGCGCCGGACAACATGCGTTCGGCAATCTCGGGCCGCACGCCTGCCGAGATCGCCTGTTGTTTCAGGGATGCTACACAGCTTTCAATCGCTTCTGCCTCAGTGGCCATAAACCCTGACAGGCAGAAGGCCGCAGCAGCTCCAGTCCAAGTCTTGCCCAAACGCATTCGCATTCACCGCTCCATAACAACCCGAGTCAGTAGACTTTACGCTGACACGCTAGCGCGACTGAAATACGGCAGAAAGCCAGCCGCGTGAGTTATCAAGGATAAACGACAACGGCCCCGGAACACGTTCCGGGGCCGAAGAAGACGAGCCAAACTCTGAAGGGCCTATTTGCCTTCAATGAGTTTGCGGCGGAGCCAGCCTGAAGTCTGGTCCATCATGATCACGACCACGATTGTCAGGATGATGATGTAGCTGGTGTTTTCCCAGTCGCGCGACGTCTTCATGGTTTCCACCAGCATCAGGCCGATGCCGCCTGCTCCAAGAGCACCGATCACGGTTGCCGAGCGGGTGTTCGATTCCAGGAAGTAGAGCACCTGGGAGACAAACACCGGCAGGATCTGGGGAATAACGCCGAACCGGTAGCGCTGGATCTGATTTGCGCCGGTGGCTCGCACGCCTTCAACCTGCTTGTTGTCAATGTTTTCCAGCGCTTCGGAAAAGAGCTTGCCGAGCGTTCCCGTATCGGTGAAGGCAATCGCCAACGCACCGGTCAGCGGTCCAAGGCCGAAGGCACGGATGAAAATGAGCGACCAGATCAGCATGTCGATGCCGCGCAGGAAATCGAACAGCCGGCGGACCCCAAAGCGCAAAAACATGGACGGCGTGAAGTTCCGTGCGGCCAGGAAGGCCAGAGGAAGCCCAAACAAAGCGGCTGTAATTGTGCCGAGCACCGCCATCATGATCGTCTCAAACAGCGCGATGAAAATTTCGCCATGCTGCCAGTCTGGATTTCCCAGGAAGTCCTGAACCATATACCAGAGATTGGAATAGTCAGGATTGAGACGGTCGGCACTCAGGGCCAGCGCATAAAGCTGGCTGAAAGACTTGCCGTAGAATTCCGAGCTGAATGGAAACCAGAAATTCTCCCAGCCGCCGAAGTAGTTATGCACCTCGATCTTGGTGCGGGTCACTTGAACGCGGCGGTCCAGGGTTGGCCGCAAATCGAGTTTCTTGGGATCGATTTTCAGCCACTCCGGAACCTCACCGGCATTTTCCGGAAGACGGGTCTCAACACCCGTGTTTGTCGCGGTGCCAATGACTGTTCCGTAGCCTGGAATGGTGAACCGCATGGTCCGGTCATCAATCTCGACGATGTAACCGTCGCCAAGATCAACAACTGCGTCCTTGCCGTCGACTTCAACCCCGTCCGGCAGATTGGTGTCGTCGTAGGTGGCGCGCCGCTCGCCCTCAATCGCCACTTCCAGAATGTCGCGGCGGAGAAGCTTTGTGACGTGCACCTTGTAGGCAACAGAGTCGGTCGCCAAAATGACGGCGCGTTCAGGCTGAGCCTTGGCAAGCAGATCCGGCACACCGAAGGCGAACCAGGTGTAGGTGAGATACGCAAGGACCGCGACTGGCACCAGTACGGTCATCCAGGCACGTTGACGTACTTTCGACCAAACGTCTTGCGGTGTGACAACCTGTTCGAGGGTATCGGTAGACATATTGGAAGATCCCTCTTAGTGCGCCCGACCGGCGCCGACCAGCTTGCCGCGGAGATAGGACGAGACTTGGTCGATCAGCATGATTGTAATGAACAGGAGAACGAAAATCGCAGCCGTTTCATCACCTTGGCCTTGCCCCCATCCAATTGTACGGCGCAACTCCTGACCAATTCCGCCCGCGCCAACAAAGCCCAGAATGGCCGACGCGCGGACATTGATTTCAAGACGCAGCAGGAAGTAGCTGAGGTAGTTGGGTGCCACCTGGGGCATGACCGCATAGCGGATGCGCTGCAGCCAGCTGGCCCCACAGGCAGACAGTCCTTCAATCGGTTTGCGGTCGATGTTCTCGTTTACCTCGGAAAACAGCTTGCCGAGCGCGCCTGCCGTATGGAAGGCAACGGCGATCATCGCCGGAACCGGGCTGGAGCCGAGAACGAAGATCAAAAACAGCGCGATAATCAGCTCTGGGAAAGCCCGCATGATGTCCATCATGCGCCGGACAACCGGAATGAGCGGCCCCCAGCTGTCCACGTTCCGTGTTGAGGCCATTGCAAGGACCACAGCCAATGCAGCCCCAAGAAGTGTTGCGACTGCTGCAATGTTCAACGTTTCGAGCATTGCCGGGAAATACTTGACCATCAGGCCGAAGAAAGCCGGACCGGCTTGCCAGGCCTCGAGCACGATTTCACCGGGATAATCGAAAAACTTGCTCAGACCCTGCAGAAAACCGCCGGAATTCATGTCGTTGGATTTCGAGTATCCCGAAACCATGACGGCAACGACCAACAAAAGTCCAATCAGCGAATACAGCTGACGGCGTTTGCGTAAGGAGAGGATTTCCTCTTCCATAGCGGCGACGGTCATCTTCAAAGTCCTTTAAACGTCACGCAAAAAAACGCGGGCCGGAGACCGGCCCGCGCTGAATATTCGACAGCTCTTAGTTTTTCGCCTTACGAGCTTCGATGATGTTCACGTAAGCTTCGTGAGAGATCGGCATGAAGCCTTTTGTTTCACCGGCTGCGATGTTGTAAGCGCAATCCGGGTCCATGGAGTTCATGGAAGCCAGCAGGCCGGTCATCTTGATTTTGACGTCTTCCGGCAGACCGCGGGACATAACGATCGGACCTTCCGGGATAACCGGGGATTGCCAGATCTGACGCAGTTCAGTCATGTCGACCAGACCAGCGTCGGATGCCTTGCGCAGAGCGCCGGAGTTGTAGCCGTCTTCCCACTCACCAAGACCGTCGGCCCAGGTTACGCCAGCGTCGATGTCGCCGTTGGACACAGCAACGATGGTCTGCTCGTGGCCGCCTGTGAAGACAACATCGCCGAAGTACTCACCCGCAGCCATGGAGTAGCCTTCCTGCGGGATGGCGATGGACGGGATCAGGTAACCTGATGTGGAGTTCGGGTCACCGAAACCGAAGACCTTACCCTTCATATCGTCCAGGGAGTTGATTTCGCTATCTGTGCGCGCAAAACCGATGGAGTAGTAGCCGTAGCCACCGTCAACGTTGACTTTAACCAGAACCGGATCAACAGCTTCCGGATCGGTCAGGTAAACCTTGGCGTAAGAAGACGCACCAAGCCAAGCCATGTCGAGGTTACCGCCAAGGAGGCCTTCGATCACACCGTTGTAGTCAGCCGGTGCGAACAGCTTGACGTCGACGCCGAGCAGGTCAGCTGTCTTCTCTTCAAGGCACTCGTAGGCACGCAGACGGTCGGAAGCGTTTTCGCCGCCGAGGATGCCGATACGGAATTCAGAGATTTCTTCAGCAACAGCAGCTGTTGCGTTCAATGCGATCATGCTGACTGCGGCCAGCGCAGCAACTTTTGAAACCATTTTCATTTGGGACACTCCCCCGAGAGTAACTTTCGATGACGTTCAAGAAGTGGCGCAGCGGCTTAGCCCGCTGCCGCCGCCGGGGTCACCACACCGGCGGATTTGGTGGTGCCGGAGGACCCGGCATCGATAGCGGTCGAAGTGGCCGCCTCGTTAAAACTTTCGTCAGCACCGTAGATTTCGCGCGCCACATCGGTCGTAAGGGCGGACGGCGCGCCATCGAAAACGATGTAGCCGTCGCGCATGCCGATCACGCGGTCGCAATAGGTGCGGGCAGTATCAAGTGTGTGCAGGTTGCAGATGACGATCTTGTTGTCCCGCTCGTGGATCTCCCGCAGAGCGTCCATGACGATCTTGGCGTTCATCGGATCCAGGGAAGCAATCGGCTCATCTGCCAAAACCATATGAGGATCTTGCATGAGGGCGCGGGCAATGGCCACGCGCTGTTGCTGGCCGCCAGACAATTCCTCGGCCCGTTTCGTTGCTTCCTGGGCAATGCCGAGCCGGTCGAGATTAGCAAGGGCGGCGTTCACATCGTCCTGGCCGAACACGTTGAAAAGGCTCTTGAGTGTTCCGTGCCCATTCAAACGCCCCAGCATCACATTGGTCACGACATCAAGGCGCGGAACCAGGTTGAACTGCTGGAAAACCATGGCGCAATCCCGCTGCCAGCGGCGCATCATGGCCCCTTTCAAACTCAGGATGTCCCGGTCGTTGAACAGGATCTGGCCGGATGTTGCAGGTGTGAGCCTGTTGATCATGCGCAAGAGCGTTGACTTGCCCGCGCCCGAACGTCCGATAATACCCACCATCTGCGGCTTATCGATGTTGAATGATACTTTGTTCACCGCAGTCCGGGACCCGAAAGTCTTGGTGACATTCTGAAATTGAATCACGCGGCAGCCCTGTCCGTGTTTGACCTTATTGCTGGCGGACAAGAGCCATTTGAACATTACAGAAACATGACAATGAGACTACATACAATCTAAATTAATGTGACATTTCAATGAAATAGCGCAATGATTGCGCTTTCTGACATGCCGTATCAGGGATTTTCCGTAACGCGCACAATTACTTCGCTACTTCATGCGAATAATTTCTCCACATGGCGTTTTTCTCGGTCGGACTTGGCTCTTTTCACAAGCAACAACCGTTGAAAAACTTCCAGCGTTTTTGACGGCTGGAAAAACCAGGGCATCATGAAACTGACATCAAAGTGTCATCTTCCGCGGAGCCATCCCGGTTAAACAGCGCCGTTCTGTTTGCCGTCTTCAGGAGTTGCCATGATTGCGCCGACCCAAAAACCGACCCTGACCGAGGCCCCAAATATCCACCCCGACGCGGTGGTGCTGGACTGTGATCTTGGCAAATGGACGGAAGTCGGTGCCCTGACCGAGATGCGCGAGAGCCAGATGGGCGATTATTCCTACATCGTTCAGGAAGGCGATGTGGTCTGGTCCACAATCGGAAAGTTCTGTTCGATTGCACGGCGGGTGCGGCTCAATCCGGGAAACCACGCGACCTGGCGCGCGTCACAGCATCACTTCACCTATCGCGCTGCCGCTTACGGATTGGGTGATGATGACGAGGCGTTCTTCAACTGGCGCAAGGATGATTGGGTCACGATTGGGCATGACGTTTGGATTGGGCACAACGTAACGGTGCTTGCAGGCGTTACCATCGGGACAGGCGCTGTTGTAGCTGCCGGAGCAGTCGTTGCAAAGGACGTCGCGCCCTACACGATTGTCGGCGGCGTTCCGGCCAAACCCATCAAACGGCGCTTCTCAGAAAGTCAGGGCGAGGCCCTTCAGGAAATCGCCTGGTGGGACTGGAGCCACGCGGAACTGAAGGACCGGCTCCCGGATATCCGCAGACTTTCAATTGACGCCTTTATAGAGAAGTATCGCTGACCCATTATTTTGCCGGAAAATGAAGTCTTAACTTGCAATCCGATTTCAAGTGCAAATTCAGCTCCCTAAAACGGCGGGATTTCTGCGGCTTTCCGGCTACGTCCGAAAGTTTCCCCGGTAGTCACAATGGTTAACAGGGCCGATTCGACAGGCCCAAAATCCTGTGGTGAACTGATTTTCAACAGCGATGGCGGGGCCCGTTAAGGAACGCCAGCCGAGACACCCGGTCCCAAAACTCGCTGTCTGGGCACAGTCCCGTTTAATCGCTCGCGATTGTAACGGATCCGCTGTGAGGCACCCAGTGTGTGCTTTATGCGGAGCGCTCCGCAGAAAGCGCCCCGGCGCTCTGGCCAGCAGCGGGTTATCTGTGCGGCCGGCGTGGCCTCCGTTCTTCGGGATTGAGGGCATGGGCGGGATCTTTCACCCGATTGGTCCTTGCCAAGTTGAGATCGGATACAGCAGGTTTCCGAGGGTTAACGCCATCGGCGAGTTGCTAGAAATTCTGACCTGAACAGGGGGGTGTTGGTGAAAGCCAGCACCCTTTCTGGTTTTGGCCCCGATGGTTCGCAGAGGCCCTTGCACATCATGTGCTTTTCGCGAAGTCTGGCGGGAGTTAAACCGGAAAACCTCCATGCCTCCTCTCCTCAACCGCCTAACCCTTTACGTCAGGAATACCGAAACCGTCGCGGAGTTCTATTGTCGGTATTTCGGCTATTCGGCGGTTCACGCCGATGGTGGCCTGATCGAATTGACCGCATCAACCGGTGGATGCGACCTGCTCCTGCATCCTCTGGCCAAGAGCCGGAAAGCCGGCCAAACCCTCGTCAAACTCGTTTTCCAGGTGGTCGATGTCGAGGCGGAAAAGTTGGCGTTTGCCGAGCGTGGTCTCGACTTTGGCCCAACTCACAAGGGGGATGGCTATCAGTTTGCCAATGCAAAGGACCCGGCCGGCAATGCCATCTCTATTTCAAACCGGATCTTTGCCCGGACCTGATGCGGTAAAGGGAGCTGCCAAGTGGGCCAGCATCTGATATGGATGGACCATGTCCGGTTCACCAATCGTTCTTGCGCAAAATATCGGCCCATCGCTGCGGCGGTGGCGGCTCATGAACCGCATAAAGCAGGACGCCCTTGCGTCAGACCTTCACGTCTCGCAGGCTAAGATTTCCCGGTGGGAGACCGGGCAGAGCATACCATCGGCCAAGGAAGCCACCCGGATTGCAAAATTGCTGCATGCAAGACCGGAAACGGCTGCGGACCGGGCCCTTGCGGATCTCGTAAGGCAGTCGACGTTGGCTGTTCATCTTGTTTGCGACCAGACCCATGCCCTTTTGGCTGCTTCCCGCGTACGGTTATCAGAATGGCACGCTCCGGAAAATGAGCTGATCGGAAAGCCGCTGTGGCGGTTCGCGTCCGAAGGCATCCGTGCAAACGAACTCCGGCTGGCAGAGCACGGCTGGTTCGAGCCGGCCAGCCAGGATGTCGTGTTTGAGACCGAGCGCGCCGAGTTTGCGGAAATGACCATCCCGGAAAGCAGGATCCGCATTTCCCGGATGCCACTGTCGGATGGCAGTTTTGCCCGGCTGGTCCGTGACGATCTGGATCAGCAGGTGGCAAATCGGGATCGAATTGCTACCCGAAGCTGATTGATTGTGCAGTGATCGAACATCTTTGAGCGTATCAAATAAAACGCCCGATGCTCCTGCTTTAGGGTCCTGACCCTAGCTGAATAAAATATTCGGCCTGTCGTCAGGTATTGTTGGCTGGGGTAAACTTGCGTCTATGAACAGCAAACCCAACGGCAACCACGCCCCCATGATTGACGACAACCGTCTGAGCGGAATGCTTGCTTTTTTTCAAGCAGCCGAACAGCTCAAGGACACTTTGCGTTCCGGCACGAGCCGGAGCGGACGAGCGGAGAGTACTGCGGAGCACAGTTGGAGACTGTGTTTGATGATCTTGCTCTTCGCAAAGGACCTCGTTGGCGTCGATATCAAAAAGCTGCTTAAGCTGTGTGTTCTTCATGATCTTGGCGAAGCAATCTCTGGTGATGTTCCGGCCCCGGATCAATCGGATGGCGATAACCGGCAAGAGCGCGAAAGACAGGACTTTCAAACGCTGTGTGCTGACCTACCCGATGATGTGGCCGAAGATTTCAGGCAGCTATGGGACGAATATGCCGATGCCAGGACACCGGAAGCACAACTCGCCAAAGCGTTCGATAAGCTGGAAACAATGCTCCAGCATCAACTAATGCCATCGGCGGGAAAGGACTTTCATGCCTTTAACCTGACCTATGGCAGGGATCGGACCGATGCGTTCCCCCTCACCCGCCAGATACGCGATCGTATCGACACGCGGACAGAGGAATTGATGCGCGGACCTGCGCGCATCGGATCCTGAGAAAAGGTAACCTCTTAGATATTGACCACCATGCCGGTGGTATCCGCTGTGACGCCGCCGGTCTTGGCCTTTACGGTTTCAGAATCGGCTGCAACGGTTGTCTGGGCGGCTTTGACTGTGGTGCTTTCCGCCTTCAAGGTCGAAATAGCAGCTTCGACCTGTTTGATCTTGGCGGCCAAGGTTTCATTGGTGACCACCAAGGTCTTCAATTTGACGGCCAGTTCCTTCAGATCGACTTCTGATCCGGTGACTTCGGCTGCGACGCCGACCACATCTACTGTCACCGCGGCAATGCCGACCGCCACTGTGGCGTTGACTTCCATCGTGGCGCCCATGCCGATGCTCAAATCGCCACCGCCAAAGATCGACAACGACCCGCCGAAGGTCAGATCAATGCTGTTGCCTTCCGTGAAGCTTTTCGTATTGCCGGAATTGTACTCGTAAGAGTCACCGGCGATGTTTTTGGTTTCTTCCTTGGCATTGGTCTCGATCACCCCGGTGCCGTTTCCAGCCGACAAGGTGATGTTCTTGTTTGTACCGCTGGAAATCGTGACCGTTGACTCTTCCGAAGTGATCTCGACAGCATCGCTGACCTGCATCACCGCCGTGCCGTCGATGTCGACTGTGTAGTTGCCATTGACCTGCTGGCTGTAGTCGGCGCTCTCGATGTACAGTTTCTCGCCGGCCTTGATCAGGAACCTGCCGTCGCAGGCCAGCATGATACCGTCCGTGCCGCCTGCAGCATTGGTGTAGACCGCAGCAGCACCGCCTTCATCCGAGATATGCTGGTTTGGATAAAACCGGTCGTCCTCGCTCGCGTTAAAGGCCGCCTGCTCGACCTCGGAGTATTCGCCCAAGCGGAAAAACGCTCCCAGACCATGGGATTCGGCATCTTCATCCTGATGGGCAGGCACATACAAATAGGTGCTGCGTGTTGAATCCAACCGCTGGCTGTTCTCTGTATCTTCCTGGTTGTCGTCTTGGGATGAGGCGTCAGGGTCGTAAAACCCGTGCCAATCAGATGAAGTCGATGCCACTTCCATTGTTCTTATCCGTTATTGCAGCTCCTGGCCGGCACGGCCCCGCTTGGTGTCCTCGTATTTGGGGGAAAATAGCCGGAGGCCGCTAACATTGATTTAGGCGTTTAAATAGAATTTTCAATATAGATCAGTATGTTGTTAACCATTCCGAACCAAGTACATGATTTTCTGACACTTTTGACCGAGTGGTCAAAACTGCATGGCAGCAACGCACAGACCGCATACTGCGCGGGCCTGAACAAGGTGTCGGATTTGCAGAAGATTCAGGCGGGAACTTCGTCGCTCAAAAAGGCTGTCTGCCGGACTGTACCTGCGCGGACCTCGATCATGTGACCTTTGGGGACTTCCATCCAGCAGTCTCGGGCCTGGTCGAGGGGTTCAGACACAATCATCACGCCATCAGCATATTCGCGGTAATAAAGCGTGGGCGGAAACGCGTCGGACGCATAGCGGGCGGCATAAAGCGTCTCACCATCGGACCAGGCGGCCGCAAACCGCATATGAGGGGTGGATCCGGTATGTTTGGAGAGCGCTTCGGCCTCGAACGCCGCCCGGGCCATGGCGGCGCGCGGATGCTGCTTCAAACCGTAAGCCAAGGCGATCAGAAACAGGCTCTCGCTGTCGGTTCCGCCCATCCTATCTCTAAACAGATCATCCGGGATCATATTGTCGAGGCGGCGGCGAACCTTGTCATAGCCGCCAATCTGGCCGTTATGCATGAAGGTCCACCGGCCATGAGTGAAGGGATGGCAGTTGTCGCGTGTGGTTGCTGTCCCTGTCGATGCCCGCACGTGCGCCAGAAAGTGTCCTGACCGCACATGGCGGGCAATCTGCAACAAGTTCGGATCCGACCAGGCCGGTCTAACATCCTTGTAAAGGGCCGGGATTTCACGCTCCCCATACCACGCAACCCCGAATCCGTCGGCATTCACCGCTGTTTTACAGGAAAGAGCATTGCGGCTTTGATCAATCAGCGAATGCTCAGGATCGCAGATAATCTCTTCAAGGTATTTCGGAGACCCGCTCCAGGCAGCCCAACGGCACATTCTTCAAAGACTTTCTTCAAGCAGCATCTTTCAGCGCCTTGAACCGCGCTGTCGATTGGTCGCACGCATAGTGATCTGCAACCGGATAAGGATGCCGCGCCAGATCGTCGACGGCCGCGATAATCTTATCGGCTTTTTCCCCTGTCAGAAGAACAGAGAAGTTCAGCCGGGTCCAACCGGGTTTTTTCAGTTCTTCACCGGACAGGATTCCTGCCCGCAAAGCCTCCGATTCGTCCTGTTCGATCCCAAGCAAGCGATGCGCGTAAGGCCCGGCGCAAGCACACCCGCCCCGCGCCTGAACACCATAGAGGTCAGACAGCATGCGGGTTACCAGCTGCTGGTGAATGTAGCCGCCGCGCTCAAGATCGCGGACCCGGAAGGAAAAGACCGGCAGGACATTGGCAGCGCTTGGATTGCCCATGATTTCAATCGCCGGATTCGCCGCCCAGACAGCGAGTGCCTGTTCCCGCCAATCGGCGTTGATGCGGTCCATCTCAGCAGCCCCGATTGCCTCTTTGACAAGGAAGGCCAGCGCGGCCCGGATATCGCCGATCACATTGGGCGTTCCGGCTTCTTCGCGCGTTGCAATATCCTTGGAGTAGTCGTGCCCCCAAGGCGATACGAAGCGCACTGTGCCGCCACCTGGAAAGACAGGGATGTTCTTTCGAACCGCGCTCTTGCGGACGATCATGACACCCGATGCGGCCGGTCCGCCGACAAACTTGTGCGGCGATACGACTACGGCGTCTTTTTCGTGATCCGTTCCGGCCATCATGTCGATGGGCAGGTATGGTCCGGAACCGGCACAATCCCAGACACTCACGGCACCATACCGCTTCAAGAGCCGGGTCACAGCGACATCGTCGGTCACAATGCCGGTCACGTTGGACATCATGGAAAATGCGCCAACTATCAGACGGTTAGAGCCTGCTTCTTGCAAGACTGATTCAAGGTGGGTCATGTCCGGACCGCCGGTGTTCGATTCCCGGATCTCGATGACCTCAGCACCGCTTTCCCGCCAGGGCAAAATATCCGAGTGATGCTCATAGGGGCCGATGACGACCAGAGGCTGTTCCCCGTTTTGAGCTGCCCCCGAAACCCCCAGCACATGGACCAGGCGATTGAGCCCCGCCGTTGCGCCCGAGCCGCAAAACACCGTTGCGAACCGGTCATCAGCACCACAGATACGTGCTATCTCGCTCCGGGCGGCTTCACGCATCCGGGTCATGGTGCTTCCGCAAAAGGACGCCTCGGTATGACTGTTGGCGTAGTAGGGGAGCACCTTTTCCAGAACGAAGTCTTCAATCTGCCGCAAAGCTCTGCCGGAGGCGACATAGTCGGCATAGACCAGTTCCCGCTCTCCAAATGGGCCTTCGATTACGGCGCCTTCACCAATCAAACCTGCCCGGAGACGATCCAGGAGGCCCGGACCGGCGAGAGCAGATTTGAAGATGTCGATCGCGGTTCCGGTTGATTGGGTCATTTGATCCTCCAAGTTCAATTGATAAGATCATACGACCATCTACGATGTGACCTCCTCACCTATTTTGATTGCTTGACATCCATTTTTGTGTCATTTGAACACTTATGGAGAAAAAATTCGATCATATTGATCGTGCGTTATTGCGCGCCCTTCAAAGAGATTCGCGAGCTTCGCAGAGGGACCTCGCCGATCAGGTCGGATTGTCCCAAAATGCATGCTGGCGCCGGCTCAAGGCACTATATGAAAGCGGGCTGATTGAGCGGCACACAATCCGTGTGGATCCAGCTCAGCTCGGCTTGGATCTGACCGTATTTGTGATGGTCCGCACCAGGCACCACTCCAAGTCCTGGCTTGAAACCTTCCGGTCAGAAGTGACCAAGATCCCGAACGTGATCGACTTTTACCGCTTGGCAGGCGATTACGACTACATGCTGAAGGTGGTCGTGGAAGATATGAACGCGTTCGACAGGATTTATCAGCGGCTGATCGAAAAGGTCGACCTGGATACGGTCACATCCTACATGACCATGGAGGCGATCGCGGATGCCCGCGATCTACCGATCTGAAACCCGTGCCGCTGAACGGGCGCCTTATCAACCTCTCCTGCGGCCCCCTCCGCCCCGGCGCTGACCTCCGCGGTTTTGAGGCCTGGCCTGCTGCGGTGCCCTTTGAACATTGCGCTGCCGGTTCACCTGGCGGTTCCCTGCATCCCGCGCCCGCCTATCCCTGTTGAGGTGAGCGGGTGCCTGCGGCCGGGCTGCCGGGCGTGTTTGCGGGCGTTGAGCGGGACGCTGAACATTGGGCCTTTGCGCCGGTTTCTGGACATTTGGCCGTTGCACATTTGGACGTTGGGCATTCGGGCGGTCACCCGCCGGCCGGTTCGCCGAGCGTTGTACATTCGGCCGTTCACCGGCAGGCAGGTTCGCCGGGCGTTGCACGTTTGGCCGGTTCCCCGCATTGGGCCTGTTCGCGATCGCAGCTCCCGCGCCCGCGCCAATGGCCCCTCCGGCAAGACCGGCGCCGACGTCACCCAGCCGGTTCTGTATGGCGTCCCTTGACGGGGCTGAGACATCCCCCCAGCGGCCGCCTTCAAACTTCTGCCACGCATCTCCATCCCGGCGGTAGACCGCGCCGTCCCGGCCAGCGAACACATCACCGCGCCGGTCCAGGCTGGCAACACGGCCCAAATCACCATCCCGTTTCCAGCGCTGGACCGCCCCAGCCTGAATGTCACGCGTGCGGGCCCATTGCGGACCGGACACGACAGCACCGCCCCAGGACCCGTAAATTCCGCGCGCACCACCTGCAACGATCCTGTTCCCGGTGCGCGGATTATAGGCCGAAATGAAACCGGCGCTGCCACGCGGGCCGGAGATGGCCGCACCCCGGATATACCCTCCGGTCCGCGGATTGTAGATCCCGCCGCCGGCAATGCCCCGGCGCGGACCATAGGCGTAGCCATAGCGGCCATATGTTCCGCGAACCGGATTGTAGAACGCTCCGATGCCATAGGTCACAGGGCGCGGGAAATAGATTGGCCGGTATCCCGGACGATACCAAGGCCGGTAGTAGTAGCCTGTGCCATAGACAAAGACGCCCCATGCCAGGAAGCCCGTGAGATACCCCATCGTGTAACCGTACCAGACCGCATCCGGCTCACTTTCATAAACACGCACATAGGTCGTGTTGTAGACCGGCGATGAGGGCGGGATCGTGTAAATGTCGTCCGGGACTGCCGTTGCGACCTCAAAGGGGCCCTGCGGGCTGTCGCCGACAAACCAGACCCCATTTTGAAGTACGTAATATTTTGCGCCGACCTGGATGACCTGCTCGTTGGTGTTGACCGCGTAGGACATGGACGTGCCTTCGATCGGCTCGAATTCCGGATCTCCCGCATAGGACACATCTGCGCTGACCGTGCCAAGCTCTACGCGCGCTGTGGTTGGGATACTCGCTTTCAGGCGGGCCTGGGAGGCTTCGGATGTGCCGGGAATGGACGACCGCACAGAGTAATAAGGCGCATTTTCGGGAAGGTTCTGGAAGTCAGAGGGCATGTCCGGTGTGGTGAAGGTCCAGGGCCCGTCAAGGGAAGCGGATTTGAACCAGCGGCCGGAGACAAGAATGTACCAGGTGGAGGTGCTTTTGAGGAAGAAGACATCGCTATCAGTGTTGGAAGCCCACTCAAGGTCCGTGCCGGCAACGGGTTCAAGCTTCGGTTCGCCTTCAAAGACAATCATTTCGGCTGGTTTGTCGGAATAGATCACCTTCGGAGGCTTGTTGTCAGCGAAAGGTTCTCCCGGGATGGCCGCCCGCGTTTCACTCCAGTTGTCATCATCAGGCAAGTTGGTGATCAAGTCCGGCAGCGTTCCGGCAGCCTCCCAGCCCGTGGAGATATCAGAAGTCTTCAGCCAGGAGTTTTCATCCCGCAGATAAAGCTCTTCCGTCTCGTCTATCTTCAGAATGTCCCAGTTCGTGTTGACGACAAAACTCAAGCCCTGGTCGCCCTTGACCGGTGCCCAGATCGGAGTGCCTTCAGTCTGAACCAGAATGGCCGGTTCGTTTGAAACGAAAACCGGGGGCGCTTCGGCATTCAGGCCGCTCACATCGTCCATGCGCTGGTACTCGGCGAGACCGGCCGTAATACGATCTTCCTTTATTGTGATCGTTCCAGTCGGCATGATCTTTCCGACCTGCAAGGTCAAATCGGTCAAGGACGCCCGGTCGAGCGCCGAGAAATCAAGTTGCGTGACCTTGATCCCGGTGACATCCACCTCTCCCTTGCCGGGATCGGCCAGCGTCTCCCCGCTCACCCCAATGACGCCGAATACCGGCGCGGCATCCTTGTCCTTGATGTATTCGGCCGCAATCAGGGCCTTGAGCGTTTTGAAATTGTCCCATTCGGTGAACTGCGGCTGGTAAAGCACAAGCGTTGCGCCGCCATCGGTCTCAAAGGCCCGCGGCCAGCCGGTCGTCTCCTCCGGTTCCGTCAATTGGAGATACTGGCCGCTGATGAACCCGTTCTGGCCATTGTAACTGACCGAACACCAGGCTCCCGTGTCATCGCAATTCTGCAGCTCGACAGCCGTACCGTTCGCAACGGTTCCAAGGCTGCCAAATCCGGTGCCGGGCCCCTGCCTGAAATTGACATTGGCAGTCGTCACCGCAGGCGCTGCAAGAACGCCTTGAACGAAGACCGTTTGAACCACAAGGGCAGAGGAAAGAAGGACTGAGATTGTTTTGCGCATGGGGCCTCCCGAGGGCAAACATTTTGCTGGAAAGGATGGCCAGTGGACCGGCTCTTGATTGGTGCCGCAACGGCACGGTCAGTTTGCGAGGCGGAAACAAAAGAGTCCAGTTGTGAATTGATATGCTCACGCCCTGGAGCAGCATCAGCGCGGAAAATGAAGCCTTCATGGCGCATTGGGAAATTGTGAGGACGATTTCCATCAAAGAGCAGTCCAGTCGGTACCGATCGGCCCTCCAGTCTTTTCATGTGCGCTGAATCACATGCACGGAAAAGAGGCTTACGCTACGTTGAAAGCGTGCCCAATGACCGCTCGACAGCAATTCTCCAGGAGACCGCCATGCCGATCCGTTTAAAGCTGACCCTATTGAAGAAAACTCTGCTTGCCGTCGCAGCCCTTGGCGCTGCTGCCACTGCCGTGCCGGTTTCCGTGACAGCCGCGAAAGCGGAAACATTCTACTGCAAGAGCACAAAGACCCCGAACGGGCAGGCAAAATACTGCAATTTCCTGCTGTTCGACCGGTCCTTCACCCGGCACAAGCAGATTGTCGTCCGCCGGGGCGCACGGACCAATGTCGCCGTGAACGGACGCTATGATGTCTTTTGCGTCCTGGTGCAGGACCATCGCGGTGTCCCGACAAACATCGCTTACCGCAAGCAGCAGTGCCAAAAAACCGACACCGGGCGGAATTACCAGTTTCCAATCCGGGAAATGAACATGCGTAAGGGCCGGAACGGGTTCAGTACGGACCGCACAAACGCGTTCGCGCCGCAAAACCGCCTGCGCAATACCTACTAAGAGCCGGCGCAGGCAGCTCCGCCCCGGCTCACCTAGGAAGTTTCAATCGCTTAACAGGCGACGGACGAGACGGCAGGGGTTTTCAGGACGACCACCTGGCCGGTCCGGGCCGATTGCTGGGCGGCAAGGCCCATCTCGACGGCCCGCCGCCCGTCTTCGAGTGACACTTCGGGAAGCTGCTTCTCGCCGCGAACCACCGCTACAAAACCCTGATGCTGATAGAAGGTCGATCCGTTGTGATCGCCCGCATCGAGAATGGCCGGATCAACCGGAATATCGATCTGGCGCGGGCCCTTCGGATGGCGCGGTGATACGATCAGCTGCGGAACCGGCGCCTCTCCGAGGTCCTTTGGCCAAAACCGGCCTGGTCCCGGGACGAGCGCTTCGATCTTTCCGGCCGGGCCAACCGCCGACACTTCTTCCTGATAACGGGAGCCTTCGGCAAACATGCACAGTTCCAGCATTGCCCGCGCACCGTTTTCGAAATCGACAATCACATAGCCATTGTCGAGGATATCCGGCTGTTCGCCGTCGTAGCGCTCTTCCTTGTGGTTTGCATCCTGGCCTGCGGATGCCATGACGCGCACCGGCTCACACTTCATGATGAGCCGCATGAGATCGAAGAAGTGGCAGCATTTTTCGACAAAGGTACCACCGGAATAGCGGTTGAACCGGTTCCACGCGCCCACCTTGTCCAGGAACGGAAAACGGTGTTCACGAATGGTGAGCATCTTGATGCCGCCCGTGGTTTCTTCCGCTTGCTCGATGAGCGCGGCAATCGGCGGCATATAGCGGTATTCCATGGCGACCCAAACCGGGGCCGGATAGGAAGCCTTGAAAGCGTCCAGCGCAGCCAATTCCTTCGGGTCCGTGAACAACGGCTTTTCGACGAGCAACGGCAACGGCCGTTTGCGGCCGATTTCTTCCATCTGGGGGATATGGCAGTGGTTCGGACTTGCGATCAGGATGCAGTCCAGAGCCTCGATATCCAGCAGGGCGTCGACAGAATCAACAAACACAGCGCCTGGGGCGAATTCCGCCGCGGCCTGTGCCATTCCGGTGTCCGGTTCAAAAATAACGGTCACTTCAGTGTCGGGAAGAAGCGCAATGTTGCGCAGGTGTTCCTGCCCCATCATTCCGCAGCCGATAACACCGTATCTCACCTTCGCAGGCATTCCTTATTCTCCAGTCAAGGGCGGTTTCTTTATGCCCGCCTCATTTAAGCCGTTGGACGTAATGCGCCTTGTCGGTGTCGAACCAAGTCCGCGAATACTCGATTGGCTTCGGACGGTCAGACCAGCTGTACCGTTCGATGAACCCCGTCGATGTTCCGGGCTTCTTGCCGAAAACATCCGGCGCCCAATCCGGCACATGGCCGATTGAGACCCTGTCTTCAGCCCGGCTTATCCAGAACTGAAGATGCTTTTGGTAGAACCGGTAAAGGGAATCAGACAAGAGCTCCCGCTTCACGGTTCCAGCATCGCCATCAAGCCAGATCTCCTCCACCGCGATCATTGTCTCGTTCAGATACCGCAGCCGCCGGATGCGTGTTGCTTCGGAGCTTGTTCCAAACGCCGGCAGATCGCCGGGCTTTGCCGTTCGCTGGACATTCAATATGTCCGCGCGCGGCAACCCGCCGCCGCCCAGAAGCTCCAGACGGAACATGGCATAGATGCTGTCTGTGGTCCCGCCCTGACGAATGTAGTTCCCCGACCCCTGAACGCGTTCCAGCAAGCCTTTTTCCGTAAGATCCGCCAAGGCCTTGCGCAGCGTGCCGATTGAGATGCCAAGCTCTTCCGCCATGTCGCGCTCCGGGGGCAGCCGCTCGCCATCAATGAGGCGTCCTGCGGCGATATCCCTAATTAAAAGCTCGCTTATTTGAACGTAGAGCGGCAACGGGTTGGATGTTTGAGACAGCATTCGCATCGTGTCTTCGGGGTCTGAATCTCGAAATTGATACACTATTGATTTACATCAAATCGGGTGATAAGCAAGAGGAAATCGAAGGCTTTCCGAAGCCAAGCGAAAACGAATGAAAGCTCGGGAGGCATTTCATGACAGTAGTCCCAGTAACATCGCCGGAACTGGAGGGGGCGGAGGTATCCTGGTTCGCCGCGCTCTGTTCTGACGACTACCAGTTCCTGGGTGTGCCGGAAGGCCATTTGCGTTCTTCCTGGAACCATTGCTCGTCCATTGTGAAGACCGCCGAAGCTCAGGGGTTCCGCAATATTTTGTGCCCCTCCTCCTACCAGGTCGGCCAGGACACTTTGTCTTTCGTCGCCGGCTGCGCGCCAATCACCGACAAGATCAATCTGCTAGCGGCTGTCCGGTGCGGGGAAATGCAGCCGATCATGCTGGCGCGCACCATTGCGACCCTCGATCACATGCTGGAAGGCCGCTTGACGGTCAACATTATCTCTTCCGACTTTCCTGGTGAACAGGCGGACAGCGGGTACCGCTACCAGCGTTCGCGGGAAGTGGTCGAAATTCTCAAGCCGGCCTGGACGCAGGACGAAATCAATTACGAAGGTGAGATCTACAACTTCAAGGGCCTGACGACAGATCCGGCAAGGCCCTACCAGACCGGCGGACCGCTTCTTTACTTCGGTGGTTATTCGCCAGCCGCGCTCGATCTGTGCGGCCAGCATTGCGACGTCTATCTGATGTGGCCGGAAAAAATCGAGGAACTCGAGGGTCGGATGAAGGCGGTTCATGCGGTCGCCGAAAAGTACGACCGAACCCTCGATTATGGCCTGCGCGTGCACATGGTCGTCCGGGACACCGAAAAAGAAGCTCAGGAATACGCCGACTATATCGTCTCCAAACTGGATAATGAAAAAGGCACAGCCATCCGCGAACGGGCACTCGATGCGAAATCCCTGGGCGTAAGCCATCAGGCCAAGAACCGCGAGATCGCGGACGCATTCGGCTATATCGAGCCGAACTTGTGGACCGGTGTCGGGCGTGCCCGGTCGGGCTGCGGAGCGGCGATTGTTGGCTCCACCGATCAGGTCATGACCAAGATTGAGCAGTACCAGAAAATGGGCATCCGGGCCTTCATCTTCTCCGGATACCCGCACGAAGAAGAAGCCAAACACTTTGGTGCCCGGGTGATGCCGAGCCTGAAGACCGTTTCGCTTCCGCATGCCTATGGCCGCGTTCCGGCCGCTGTCCCTGAAACCCCTCTTGGCAATGGAGTCCGCCGCTAATGGAACGCGTCAATCTTTCAGACACACTCGAGTTTTCCCGCATCATCTATGGCATGTGGCGGCTTGGTGATGACACGGATACATCTGCCGCACATGTGGAGCGCAAAATCCAATCCTGTCTTGACCAGGGCATCACGACCTTTGACCAGGCCGACATTTATGGCGGCTACATCGCAGAGGCGGTGTTGGGGGAAGCGCTCAAGGCCAATCCTTCGCTGCGCTCGAAGATGGAAATCGTCACCAAATGCGACATCGTCGCGCCTGTCGGGCGTTACGCAGACGCCAAGGTGAAACACTACGACACATCACGTGCCCACATCGAAAAGTCGGTCGAGCACTCGCTCAAGGACATGGCCATCGATACGATCGATCTTCTTCTGATCCACCGGCCCGACCCATTCATGGATCATCATGAGACGGGTGCTGCCCTTGATGATCTGGTGAAGAGCGGGAAAGTGAAAAACATCGGTGTGTCCAATTTCCGCCCGTGGGATTGGGAGCTTCTGCAGTCGACCATGTCCGCACCGCTGATCACCAACCAGATCGAAATATCACTCAAGGAAGTCTCGCCATTCACCAACGGTGATCTGGCCTTCCATCAGCGACTTGGCACCAAGCTGATGGCCTGGTCCCCGCTTGGCGGCGGCGACCTGATGTCGGATAGCGGCTCTCTCGGGGCCGTCATGGATGAGATCGGCCAGGCCTTCGGCACAGACCGGTCCGCAGTTGCCGTGGCGTTTTTGTTGGCGCATCCTGCAAAACTCCTGCCGGTAATGGGTACCAACAATCTCGAACGGATCGGTAAAATCTCCGACGCGCTCAAAGTCATAATTGACCGCGAAACCTGGTACCGCCTTTATGAAGCGGCCCTTGGACACGAGGTTCCCTGATGACAATGCAAAACGCAGATCACTCCGTCACCTTCGAACCGGACACGGACAACACCCGGATGCTCCGCGACGCTTTCGGGCGGTTTGCAACCGGTGTCACGGTGGTCACCGCAGATTCCGACGATGGTCCTGTCGGCATTACGGCGAACAGCTTTTCATCCGTGTCACTGGACCCGCCGCTGGTGCTTTGGATGCCGGACAAGGGGTCCCGGCGGTTCCGGTATTTCGAGCAGGCTGAGCGGTACGCCATTCACATTCTCAGCCATGAACAGGCTGAAATCTGCAATGGGTTTGTCAAGAACGCCCATGCATTTGACGAGCTGACATACAGGCTTTGCGAACAGGGTGTTCCCTTGATTGAGAACTGTCTTGCCCGGTTCGAATGCAAGAGATTTGCAGCCTATGACGGGGGCGATCATTTGATCGTCCTTGGACAGGTCATGCAGGCGGAAATGCGCAAGGGGGATGCGCTGACATTTTTTTCCGGCAAACTCGGCCAGATCGCTCCAGAATAAGGGCGGACAATGGGGCGGCTCGCTGCCCCGATAAAAAGAACTAGGGAGGGCCCACATGGGCATTTTGCTGGCAGCGCTCAAGCCGCTTGCCTTCGTCAACACGCATCTTTTGCGTCTTGGCAGAGCTATCGGCATCATTGCGGTCGCGCTCATGGTGGTGGCCATCCTGATCCAAGTCGTGTTCCGCTATGTCTTCAACAATGCCCTGCCCTGGCCGGACGAAGCCGCGCGCTTTTGCATGTTGTGGATGGCAGGTTTGATGGCACCGACGGCCCTGAGGCGCGGCGGATTTGTTGCCATCGACATGATCAACCTCATGCTGCCCCGCATGCTGGGCAACATCCTGTCCGTGGTCCTTCTCTTGATCTCCCTGTCCGTTCTGATCGTGGCGGCGCAGATCGGATATGCCGAAGTCACCGGCTTCGGCGGCAAGTTCGCAACCGCTTCCCTCTACGTTCCAGGCAATTTCACCTTCACCGAGTGGATCCGCGTTCCGCGCAGCTGGATGATGATGTCCATGTTTGTCGGCGTCATCCTGCTCTTGCTGGTGAATGTCGAACTGATCATTCGCAGTCTGGTGGCCGCCTTCGGAGCGGAAGACCGGCTGCCGAATATTCCGGATGCTGACATGGCGGGGGCTGACTGATGCTGATCTGGTTCCTGCCCGTCTTTCTCGTCTTTTTGATGATCGGTCTTCCGGTCTTTTTCGGCCTGCTCGCAGCACCCGGACTTTTGTTGTGGCTGAACGGCCAGGAGCGGGACATCACCTTACTCTACCGCAACGTCTACAATGGGATGGATTCATTTCCTCTGATGGCGATTCCGTTCTTCATGCTCGCAGGCGAGCTGATGAACAAGGGCGGCATCACAATGCGGCTAGTCGAGTTTTCGCAGGCGCTCATGGGCCATCTGCGCGGCGGGCTCGCCCACGTCAACATTCTTTCCTCCATGCTGTTCGCAGGCCTTTCCGGATCAGCCGTTGCGGATACGTCCGCGCTTGGTTCGATGCTGATTCCGGCGATGGAAAAGCAGGGATACACACGCCGTTTTGCTGCAGCGATCACGGCGGCCTCCTCTGTCATCGGGCCGATCATTCCGCCTTCCGGCATCATGATCATCTATGCGTATGTCATGGGTGAGAGTGTTGCCGCCCTGTTCCTTGCGGGCATCGTACCCGGTGCCATGGTCGGCATCGGCCTGATGGTCATGGTTCGCTTCATGGCAAACAGATACGACCTGCCCAAGGCCCAGCGGATTGTGAATCCGGGCCAGACAATGGCCCCGGTCGAATACTGGTTCTCGTTTGTCGTCCTGCGCCTCAACCTTGCATTCCTGCTCTATGCGCTTGCCAATTTGCTGACCGGCCTGTTCGGGTTTGACGGCCAGTCCGGGCTTTTCTACGCCATCTTGTATGTGGTGATGCTGATCATCTCCCACTTCATCCTGATGGGCCTGCGGGGGGCTGTGTCCAGCGATTTCCGCGTTGTCTGCAAGAAGGCCGTCGCCCCTCTGCAAACGCCGATCATCATTCTGGGCGGTATCTTGATCGGGGTTTTCACGCCAACAGAAGCGGCGGCTGTCGCCGTTGCCTATGCGCTCCTGATCGGGTTCTTCGTTCTGCATTCCATCAAGATGCATGAGATCCCGGGCGTCCTGAGCCGTGCGGGCATCACGTCGGCAGTTGTACTCTTGCTCGTTGGCGCTGCCATGGCCTTCAAAACAGTAGTTTCTTTGAGCCATGCGCCCGAAACCATGGCCGCTTTCGTTCTGTCGCTGTCGGACAATCCACTGATCCTGCTGTTCCTGATCAACCTGCTGCTGTTTGTAGTGGGCATGTTCCTGGATGCGGGACCGGCCATCATCATCCTGGGCCCGATCCTCGGGCCGATCTTCACCCAGATGGGCGTTGACCCGATCCATTTTGCCATCATCATGAGCGTGAACCTGACCATCGGTCTGGCGACACCGCCGATGGGGCTTGTCCTGTTTGTCGCAGCGTCGGTTTCAAGGGAACGGGTTGAAACCATAGCCAAGGCAATTCTACCGTTTCTGGCGGTGGAGATCGCGGTGATTTTCCTGATCACCTATATTCCGGCACTGTCCATGACGATCCCGCGTCTGACCGGATTTGCCAACTGATCTTGAGCTCAACAGGGAGGTACCTCATGCTCAAATCTGCACTGAAATCACTCACGGTGGCGGCGATGCTAGCCGGCTCCACCATGAGTGCCGTTGCCGCCGACTACACGCTGCGGGCGACCGCGAACTCCAACGAAAACGATGAAGACTATGATGGTCTGATCGTATTTAAGAACTACGTTGAAGCCGCTTCCAACGGTGCCATTGAAGTCGAACTCTTCATCGGGACGCAGCTTTGCTCAAATGGTGCTGAGTGCCTGCAAGGCGTTTCAGGCGGTGCGATCGACATCTACATCTCCACGTCCGGTGGCGCGTCCGGCATCTTTCCGTATGTCCAGGTCCTCGACCTGCCATACATGATGGCTGATGACCGCATCGCGGAACACGTTTTGTCCGGTGATTTTGTCCGCACCATGCGCGCAATGGCACTGGAAGACAGCCAGAACACAATCCGCCTGATGACCATCGGCAATACTGGCGGCTGGCGCAACTTTGCCAATACCGAGCGCCGGATCGCATCCCCTTCCGACATGGAAGGCCTCAAGATCCGGACCGTTGTTGCGGACCTTCCGCAGGTGCTCGTAAAGGCCCTTGGCGCCTCCCCGACCCCGATCCCGTGGCCCGAGCTGTTCACTTCCTTCCAGACCGGTGTGGTTGAAGGCTCCAAGAACGGCATCACCGACATCATGGGCATGAAGTTCCCGGACGCCGGCCTGCAATATGTCACTCTTGACGGCCATGCCTACATGGGTGCCCTTTGGTGGATGAACAACGAAAAGTTCCTGTCCATGCCGGAAGACATGCGCCGTGTCGTCGTAGACGGCTTCTATGCTCTGCAGCAGGCTACGTTTGCCTCGCCGAAGCGCAAATCCATTCAGGCTTACGAGGATTTCGTTTCTGGCGGCGGCGATCTCTACGTTCCAACCCCGGAAGAAAAGGCAGCCTTCAGAGAAGCAGCCGCTCCGGTGTTTGACTGGTTCAAGGCCAATGTCGGGCGCGGCGGCGAGATCTTCGGCGCACTTGAAGAAGCCGTTGCTGCGGCTGAGGCGGACGTCAATGGCGCACGCGACGCCGACCTGAACTAACCGCTTAAAACAGGAAAAGCCCGGCCAGGCCGGGCTTTTCATCTGGCGCAAAAGTTCTCATCCGCTCAGGTCTTTAATCCATGAAAGGGTTGAGCCGATCAGGTCAAACAGCCATCATCTGAACGGGTACATCCAGACCTTATAGTCATCGACAAGAATATGCGCTTTATCGATCTCTTCCTGGGTCATCTTCTTGACCACCTCTTCCAAAGAGATAGCCGCATCGGGATCGCCGCCGATTGCGGACAGCGTATACCACATGTAAGCGCGCACCAGATCGGGGGCCGGCAGGCCGCGGCCGATTTCGTAGTACCAGCCAACGCCGGATTGCGCGCCGGGATGGCCTTTCATGGCGCTGCGCAGGTACCATTCAAAGGCGCGCTGGTCGTCCCGCTCGACACCAAGTCCCATGGCGTACATGACGCCGATCAGTTCCTCCGCGTCCGCATTGCCGGACCGGGCGGCCGGCCACAGCGCTTCTTTGGCTTCCTCAAACTGGCCGGCTTCCATCATGTCGCGCGCTTCTTCGATTTCGGCAAAGGCCGGACCGGCAAGAACGGTCAATGCGATCACGGCGGCTTTCAGCGTATGTTTCATTTGGCGCTTGCCATTCCCCTGGTTTTTGCAACGTCCCTGACCGCGAGTGCAGCGGATCTGCCTGCCCCCCTGACACAGGACGCCTTTATTCCGTTCGACCGGAAACAGGCCGAACTCGGTCAGCTCCTGTTTTACGACAAGATCCTGTCGGGCAACAGGAATATTGCCTGCGCCACCTGCCATCATCCCACCCTTGGTACAGGCGACCGGCTGTCTCTCGGCATTGGCGAGGGCGGCGAAGGCCTTGGACTAAACAGAACGGCAGGCTCGGGCCCGGACCGGATTCAGAAAAGGATTCCGAGAAATGCGCCAGGCCTTTGGAATTTAGGCGCAAAAGACCTTCATACCCTGTTTCATGACGGACGCCTGTCCATTGCCGACACGTTCGAAAACGGCTTCAACTCGCCGGCCGAAGAGTGGCTGCCGGAAGGTTTCAACTCGCTTCTGGCGGCGCAGGCCGTCTTCCCGCTGGTGGCCCAGTTCGAAATGGCGGGAAATCTGAAGGAAAACGAGATCGTAGGCGCGGTCCATGACCGGATCGATGCTGCCTGGCCCATCATGGCAAAGCGGGTGCGGGTCATTCCTGAGTATGGCAGGAGATTCGTCGAAGCCTTTGATCACATTGAGAAACCCGAACAGGTGACCATTGTCGAAATCGCCAATGCACTGGCGGCTTTCCAGGCGGTGGAATGGCAAAGCTTTGACAGCCCGTTTGATCAATATCTTCAGGGCGACAAAACCGCTTTGTCCGATCAGCAGGTCCGCGGCCTGACCCTGTTTTATGGGAAGGCAAACTGCGCGAGCTGCCACTCTGGCCCGCTCTTGTCCGATCAGAAGTTTCATGCGCTTGGCCTGCCGCCCTTTGGCCCTGGCCGGACACGCATATTCGATCCGATGGTTCGGGATGTGGGCCGCATGGGCGAAAGCAACCGCCTGGAAGACGCCTACAGGTTCCGGACGCCGATGCTGCGAAATGTCGAGCTGACCGCCCCCTATGGCCACAACGGTGCCTATGCGACTCTTGACGGCATTATCCGCCATCACCTGGACCCGGACGGTATGCTTGCCGAGTGGAAGCCGGAGGATGCCCGCCTGCCCGCAGCGCCCTGGCTGGAGGCAATCGATTTCGTGGTCTGGACCGACAGCCGGGAGATGGCCCGGCAGAGTCTTTTTCGCGATCTCCCGCCGATGACTCTTTCGGACCGTGAAATCGATGATATAGTTGCTTTTATGAAAGCGCTTACAGGCACGGATTCCGTGACTTCCCCACCTTTCGGGATTCCCGACGCCGTACCCAGCGGCCTGCCGGTCGACAGATAATAACAAGGACGCCAAATGGTCGAAACGATCAAAAGCCGGGCCAATGAGCTTTTCCCGGGAGTTGCCATTGCAGGTCTGGTGGCGATCTCGGCGCAGTTTTTGAATGAGCACTATGGCGCTCCGGCCATGTTGATGGCGATTTTGCTCGGCATGCCCCTGCACTTTTTGTCAGAGGAAACCCGGACATCGGAAGGGATCGCCTTTTCCGCCAAGACCCTGTTGCGGATTGGTGTGGCGCTTCTGGGCGTGCGCATCAGTGTCGAGATGGTGCAGTCCCTCGGTCTGCCCTTCCTTCTTTTGGTGGTTGCGGGTGTTTTTGCCACCATCGGCTTTTCGCTTCTGGTCGGCCGCCTGTTTGGCAAGGACCGGCTGTTTTCGTTCCTGTCCGGTGGCGCCGTCGCCATTTGCGGCGCCTCGGCAGCCATGGCCATCGGTTCGATCCTGCCAAAGCGCGAGAACGCCGAGCGGGATCTCGCGTTCACCGTGATCACCGTGACCGTGCTGTCGACCATGGCAATGATCTTCTATCCCATCGTGACCAGTTACCTCGGGCTGACGATGGATGAAACCGGCGTCTTTCTCGGCGGCACCATTCACGATGTTGCCCAGGTGGTCGGCGCTGGCTTTTCGGTTTCCGAAGAAACCGGAGATTTGTCCACTTTGGTCAAGCTGATCCGGGTTACACTTCTTGCGCCTATCGTGCTGATTGCGGCCCTGATCCTGCGCAAGGGGATGGATCCCGGCGCCAGCCGGCCGCCGCTAATGCCCGGCTTTGTGATCGCCTTCCTTGTTCTGGCGACCTTGAATTCCTTCGAGCTCATCCCGGACCTGATCAAGGATACGGCCAGCCAGGTGTCCCGCTGGGCACTGCTTGCCGCCATCGCGGCCGTTGGCATGAAAACGTCAATCCCGAAACTTCTGGAAGTCGGCGGCCCTGCGATCTGGATGGTTGTGACCCAAACCGCCTTTCTGGCGCTGTTCGTCCTCGCCGGGATCTGGCTGATTGGATAGGTAGACTCAACAGTCGTCTCGAGATGGGAAAATCGAGACCTACGCTCCTTCGTCCTCCCGGGTGAAGCCTTCGCCCAGACCCGGGATCGATTAAGGAGCAGAGCGTTCGCTGTTTCAATCGAGCGCTTCGGTAATTGGAAATGAGAGTGCCCCCACTTGGAGGCGGACAAGACGACGGCATATTTTCGCGGCGTCTCGGCTTTCCCGCCGCCGCCCCTTTCCATCAAGCCCTGAGTATGGAATATAGCGCGCACTTGCCCTGTGCGGTCGCACACATCACATATAAATGTCGTCCCCGACAGACTTTGCCCGGAACTTCGAAAGCACCTGATGAAAAGCTACATCACGACCCCGATCTACTATGTCAATGGCAAGCCGCATATTGGCCATGCCTACACATCGATCGTTGCCGACATCATGAAGCGGAACCGGGAGGCTTTGGGCTATGAGATGATGCTGTCCACCGGTGTGGACGAACACGGCCAAAAGAACCAGGAAGCAGCTGCAGACCTGGAGATGGACGTCAACGCCTATCTCGACATGCGCTGCAAGGAGTTCAAAGACGTCTTTGACCAGTTCGGCGTGTCCTACGACTATTTCGTGCGCACCAGCCGCGACGGCCATAAGACTGCCGTTGCCGGAATGGAACAGACGATTTTCGACAAGGACCTGATCGTCAAGAAGCAGTACACCGGCACCTACTGTAAGGGCTGTGAAGAGTTCAAGAAGGAAAGCGACCTGACCGAAGACGGCCAGTGCCCGCTGCACCCGACGATGAAGGTCGAGACGACGGATGAGACCAACTACTTCCTGAAGCTGGAACCGTTCCGCGAGAAGCTCCTGCAGCATATCGACGATAATCCCGACTTCGTGCAGCCAGAAGCGTTCAAGAACGAACTGAAAAAGATGCTGGCCGAACCGCTGGAGGATCTTTGTATCTCCCGGCCAAAGTCACGCGTGACGCTCGGTGTGGAGCTGCCCTTTGACCAGGATTTTGTGACCTATGTCTGGTTCGACGCGCTGGCGAACTACCTGACCAACATCGGCTGGCCTGAAAACGGTTATGAAGACTGGTGGGCAGGCTGCGAGCATCTGATCGGCAAGGACATCTTGAAGCCGCACGGTGTCTACTGGCCGATCATGCTGATGGCGGCCGGTCTTCCACTGCCAAAGAAGCTCTCCGTCCACAGCCACTGGGTCGGTGCGGGCGGCGTCAAGATGTCGAAGTCCATCGGCAACACGGTGGACCCGGAAGAAGTAGCCGAAAAAGTTGGGATTGACGGCCTGCGCTGGTATCTCGCCCGTCACATGCGGGCGGACAGCGACAGCCAGATATCGGTCGATCTGATCATTCAGACGTTCAACAGCGAGCTTGGCAACAAGATCGGCAACCTGTTGTCCCGCGTCGCCAAGTTCTCCAACAAAAACTTCGACGGCAAGGTCCCAGCACCGGGCGCACTGACCGCAGAAGACGAGGCGCTGCGCAAGACGGTTCTGGATGCGGTTGCCGGTTTTGGTGCCTGGATCGACATGGCTGACATTCCGGCGCAGGTTCAAAAGATCGTCGAAGCGGCCACCGCGATGAACGAATACATCGATCAACAGGCGCCCTGGTCGCTGTTCAAGAACGAAGAGACCCGCGAGCGCTGCGCGACCGTTCTCTATGTCACGCTCGATTGCCAGCGGGTCCTGTTCGAAGCCCTGCGCCAGGTCATTCCGGCCTCTTCCGGGAAGGCTCTTGCGATGCTGAACGCTCCCAGTGCGGAAACGCCCTGGAAACCGGAACTGGACAGACTACCTGGCGGCAATCCGCTCGGCGAGCTTGGAACCCTGTTCCCACGCGTGCAGTAAGGACAGGCTCGTTAAGACCGCCTCTCGATCTGGGTCTTAAGAAACGGCATTCATCCCCGCGTTACGCGGGGATGCGGGCTGAAAGTGCGCGCTCAATCTTCGTGTCAGGCGCCATCCCGCTCGTGATGCTGGACTAAGGGGCCAACAGGCCGCGTCATGAATACGCTTTCCGGATCCTCAGCATAGCCGCCAAAGGGCGGGCAATACTGAAACGAGAAACGCTCATAGAGACGGCGGGCGGCGCTGGAAGCCTCCCGGCTGCCGGTTTCCAGAGACAATTGGTTCAAACCAAGACGGTGCGCCTCCTCAAGAACGGCCGCAACCAATTTGGCCCCGACGCCCTTCCCCCGCGCAGCATCCAGCACATGCATGGATTTCAGTTCGCCGTGACTTGCATCCAGCGCTTTAAGACCCGCCATGCCGACAATCGTCCCCTCCTCCCAGGCGCCGAACAGCTGCACACCGCTGTCGGCGTAACTGCCCGCCCCGATATGATGATTGCTCTCCGCCGGATAATGCGCGTTGCCATGGGCCACGTGCGCCTCGATGAGTTTCTGAACTTGCGGATCTTCCGGATTGGCTTTCTGGACGACGATCATAAACTGCCTGTTTTGAATACCTGCCCTTCGGGGCGATTGCCGAGACGCGTGGCCTACCCTGTCAGACCAACCGCCGCCATGGCCCGGTCCAGCGCTGATTTGGTGGTGTCTTCAAGTGTTGTCAGCGGCGAGCGGACTTCGTCCGTGCAAAGCCCAAGGCGCGACAGGGCGTATTTGGCACAAGCGGCGGGCGGTTCCAAAAACAGAGCATTGTGCAGCGGCAGCAGTCTATCCTGAAGATCGCGCGCATCGTCCCACCGGCCAGAGAGGCACGCCTCCTGAAATGCGGCGCACAACCGCGGCGCCACATTTGCCGTGACCGAAATACAGCCAACCCCGCCATGGGCGTTAAAGCCCAGCGCGGCGGCATCTTCGGCGGACAGCTGAATAAACTCCCGGCCGCATTGGGCGCGCTGCTGGCTGACACGCTCCATGCTTCCGGTCGCATCTTTCACACCGATGATCCGGGGCCACCGGGCCATTTCCGCCATGGTTTCCGGCTCGAGGTCAATCACGCAGCGGCCAGGAATATTGTAGAGAATGATCGGGAGCGTGCTGTTGTCGTGGAGCACCTTGTAATGCGCCAGAAGGCCGGCCTGGTTCGGCTTGTTGTAGTAGGGTGTAACGATGAGCGCGGCGTCGGCACCCGCAGCTTCCGCCGCCTGGAGCATGTCCAGCGACTGGTCCGTGCTGTTCGACCCCGTGCCGGCAATTACCGGGATCCGCCCGGCGGCAAGTCGCACAACTTCACGGACGACTTGCTTGTGCTCGTCTTTGGGCAGGGTCGGGCTCTCGCCGGTCGTGCCGACGGCAACCAGCCCGTGGCTGCCCTCCTCGATGTGCCACTCGACCAACCGCGCCAGCGCTTCGTAATCAACGTCCCCCTCTCGAAACGGTGTTACCAGTGCTGGTATCGATCCTTTGAAATCCGGCATTCCCATCCCCAAACCAGTTTCTAGTCACTGCGTTATCTTGTCTGTGCCGTTTATGTCCAAACTAAGCGGAGAGCGCAAACCGGTTGTGGATGGTCACCTCTCTGCCAGGGCCAGACGGACAGCAAGTGCTGCAAAGACCGCGCCCGCCAGCCTGTTCAGCCAAATCTGCGCGGCCGGCGACCGCTTCAGAAAATTGCCGAGCGTCCCGCCGCCCAGCGCGACCCCGCCAAAGACAAGAACCGTTGCGCAGATGAACAAGGCGCCCAGGATCAGGATTTGACCCGCAACAGGGCCGCGCGCAGGATCGGAAAACTGGGGCAGGAACGCCAGGAAGAAGATCGCCACCTTCGGGTTGGTGACATTCATCACGATGCCCCTGCGATAGAGCGCCAGGAGCGACAAGTCCGGAACGTCCCGGTTTTCAGGATCATCCGCTCCGGCCCGGAAAGCCTGCACGGCGAGATAAAGAAGGTAGGCCGCGCCTGCCAGCTTCAGAACGGTAAAGGCCAAAGCCGACGTTTGAAACACTGCAGCGACACCCAGCGCCACGGCGGCGGAATGAAATATTAGCCCCGTGCAAAGGCCAAGCGTGACGACGAAACCGGCCAGCCTTCCATGAAGGGCTGATTGCGTCAGAACAAAGAGATTATCGGGACCCGGCGCCAATCCAAGCGCGATGGCAGCCGCGAAGAAAACCGAAAGAACATCGAAGGGAATCAAGCCTGTCTCCAAATCAGTCTCGCAAGGTCCAATTGCGTAGATCAGGCAGCCTTGAACGGAAAGCGAATTCTCACATGCCGCTGCGATTATCTCAAACTGCCGGTCATTCTCAGCGTGTTTCCAAGGCGCTTTATTCTCCAGCCCGCGCAATCTGCATTGCCCGGGCAACCGCCCTTCATAATCCGTTTTGACGCAAGGTCTTGGCGCGGTTCGGGAGTTTTGCCTTGGGCTTGGGGGACAGGTGATGTATCCATGGGCAAACGGCATCAAGCCGCAACAATCACCAAGGGATGTGCCGTGAGTTCACCCAGCACCATAGAGCCTGCCATTGCCAGTCTTGCAAAGACATGTGAGGCAATTGCAAACGGCCGCTATGAAGATGTTGAAGACCTTTATAACGTCATCACGGATGAAAGCGTTCCGGCGGCCATCCGCGGCCTTGCGGAAACGTTTTCCAGCATGGTGGTCCAGGTGGAAGCGCGCGAGTTCCACTCCAGCCAGCTGATCGAGGATCTGTCTGAAACCCGGCGGCAATTGGAGATGGCTCAGGCCAAGCTGCGCAAGGAAAACGCGGAACTCAAGGTCCGGCTGGACAAGTTTGAAGTCGCCTATGACGAAGCAGAGGCGCAAATGGAAGTCGAGAAGGTCGCCGATACGGATTACTTCCGGTCCCTGCAATCCCGGGCCAAGTCGCTGCGCGCCAAGTACAAGACTTCAGATAGCTAATCAGACAAAAGAGATCTGCGTGACCAAAATCATTTCAACCCATTCCTACCGAGGCGGGACCGGCAAATCGAATGTGACCGCGAATCTCGCGGCAAGCCTTGCTCTGCGCGGATATCGCGTTGGCATTGTCGACACCGACATTCAATCGCCCGGGATTCACACGCTGTTTCATGTTGATCTGAACACGGTCACCCATACGCTCAACAACTATCTTTGGGGCTATTGCAGCATCCAGGACACGGTTCTGGATATCACCGACGGCGTGACAGGCCCCGATGGGGCGCCGTCAATCTCTGGTCCCGGCAAGGTCTTCCTCATCCCCTCCTCCATCAAGACCGGAGACATCGCCCGGATCGTGAAGGAAATGTATGATGTGGAGTCGCTCAACCGCGGTTTCATGGAATTCTGCAAGACCATGGAACTCGACTATCTGCTGATCGACACCCATCCGGGGGTTAACGAAGAGACGCTCCTGTCCATCGCAATTTCAGACACGCTCCTGTTGATCCTGCGGCCTGATATCCAGGACTATCAGGGAACCGCCGTGACGCTTGAGCTCGCCCGTAAACTCGAGGTGCCGCAGCTCTTCCTCGTCGTCAACAAGGCCCTTGAGACGTTCGACTTTCAAGACTTGTCGCAGCGGATCTTTTCGAATTACCGTACCCCGGTCGCGGCCGTCCTGCCGCTATCAACAGACCTGATCCAGATCGGCAGCACGGGTTTGATCAGAACCCTGCATCCTGACCACCAGTTCACCAAGGCAATTGAGGCAATTGTCGACTCTATCGAATAGCCTTTGATCGGGTACCCGCTGATTTAAACACTGCGGGCAAATAGCCCCGTTTGAAACGCCTCCGCGTTGGGAAGGCGGGCCTCCCTCTGGAAGGCAAGTGCTGCTTCGATTGTCTCCCAAACACCGGGCTCCAGGTCACCCAACGGATCTGGGCGCGCGCCATTTTTGACCGCGTCATCAATCGGCATCATGCCAAAGGGATGACGTCCGGACAGCACTTGATAGGCGATGCAGCCAAGTGCGAACACGTCGTCTCTGGGGTCGCGCGGCGCATTTTCGAACATTTCAGGGCTTGCATAGCTCGGCGTCAGACCGCTCGGCAGACCGGAGCCGCTCGCGTCACCGGACGTGACGGCCGCAAGTCCGAAATCCAGCAACTTGGCAGCGCCTTTATGGGCGAAAACATTGCCGGGTTTCAGGTCGGAATGCACAACATTTTTGCTATGGGCATAAACAAGCGCGGCGCACATGCCCTGAAGCAATGTGGACGCCTCGCTCCCCGGCAGGGGCCGCCCCACCATTGCCGAAAGGCGCCGGTCCAGCGTTGTTCCCTGCAACAGCTCCATCACAATGAAGACTTCGCCGCGATCCCGGTCGAAATCGTAGACATTGGCGATATTCGGATGGGCCAGCATCTGGGATTTTCGCGCCTCTGCCTCCATCTGGCGCAGGGCATCCACGTCGGCGCGAACGGTATCGTTCAAAAGTTTGATCGCCACATAAGGCTCGTCATGCCCCGCTTCGAGCCGCCGCCGGTCCACCGCAGAATAAACGATGCCCATGGCGCCCCGGCCGATTTCCTCGTCCAGCACAAAACGGTCCCGCAGGATAGAGCCGACATCGGCTCTCGCGCGGTGACCGGTTTCAAGACTTTCAAGGCTTGCCGCCCCGCGCGAGTGCCCCGAGGCTGCCCTGCGCGCATCCGAGCGCATCCGGGCGCTTTTGTATCCGGTAAGGAACTGATCGAGATTTCCGGTGTCTTCCTCGGCAGGTGTGTTTTGTTCTCCGCTTTCCCGCGCTTTGCGGAAGTCCTTGTATCCTTCCACAAGCGACCCGAGCACAACGTCGTCCACCCGTTCCCGCATTTCATCCCCGGCATGAGCGGGCGGGCTGGTCAGATAGGGTAAAGGCGGCAGGTACGGCGATTGGTTCGGGCCAGGGTTCTGCGGCGCCTCTTCCCGGACCACTGCATGCGGAATGGTTGGCTCATCCAGGTCGTCGGCATCACCTTGTGGAGTTGCTTTCACTGGAGGTTCATTGTCCGGTACGGCGTGACTGCCTTGCGGAAGCTGGGTGCGTATAATCTGCGCCAGATCATTCGGGATCCGGCCCGTTTCCACCGCTTCTGAAAGGGTTTTCAAAACAGTACCAGCATGTTCGGCTGACTGGGCGGCACTGTCCTTCAGCTTGTGAACCAGCGCGTCATACGAAAGCCGACCTGTTACGAACTGCTGCAGCAGCCCGGAGGTATCCGGCCCATTTCCAGCCGGATCAATCTTCTTCGGTTTTGATCCAAAAAGTCGCAGCGGTCCGAGCTTTCGTCTGCAGCCCCCAGGCGTCAGAAACCGGCCGGGCGCGTGATGTTATACCTATTGAGCTTTTCAATAATGGTGCGCCTGCTTACTTTCAGTAAACGGGCCGCATTCGTTTTGTTCCAGCCAGCTTCCCGCATTTTCGCTTCGATGACCAGCGCTTCATATTGGCCGACAATCGATTTCAGGTCTCCGTCCGGGATCGATGACGGCATGCGCCCGCCTATCCCATCGCGCGGCCCTGACAATTCAATCGGCAAATGTTCCAACTGGATCGGATAGCCCTCTTCCGCCATCAACCGGGCACGGTCCAGAATGTTCTTCAATTCCCGCACATTCCCCGGATAACTCCAGCACATCAGGGCATCGAGCGCCTCTGAATCAACAACCGGCACGGGGCGGCCCGCCTTGGCAGCGCCCTGCTTGAGGAAATGGTCGATAAGCTTTGGAATATCGGAAGGACGTTCGCGAAGCGGGGGCAAATTGATCGGGAAGACGTTCAGCCGGTAGAAGAGATCCCGCCGGAACTCGCCCTGCTCGATCTTCTCCTCCAGATTGACATTGGTCGCGCCAACGATCCGGACATCAACGTATTCGGTTTTTGTGGCGCCAACCCGCCGCACTTCACCTTCCTGAAGCAGCCTGAGGACTTTCGCCTGCAGTGCAAGCGGCATGTCCCCAATTTCGTCAAGAAACAGCGTGCCGTTATGCGCTTCATGCGCCAGTCCCTGCTTGTTGGTGCCAGCACCCGTGAACGCGCCTTTGACATGCCCAAACAATTCGCTTTCCAGAAGGGCTTCCGGCAAGGCTGCGCAGTTCTGCACAACAAACGGCTTGTCTGTGCGGTCACTCGACTGATGGATGAAGGCCGCCATCATCTCCTTCCCTGTACCGGTCTCGCCGCGCAGAAGGATCGGAACATCGGAACCGGCTGCCTTGCCGATCAGGTTGATTGCTTTTTCAATCGGCGGGCTGTCACCGACCAGGCCTTGCGGTTTTTTGTGGGCGGGTTTCAGCGGCTTGTCCGGCCGCTTCGTCATCTGTTTCGGCAGTTCGTTCACATAGCGGTCGAACTGTTTCTTCATCCGCGTATTTTCTTCAAGAATGCGCGCATTCCAAAGGCAAATGCCCGCATGGATGGTCAGAGCCTGAAGCTGTTTCAGCGCCTTCTCGTTGACGGCTCCGATCTGGTCGACGCCGTTCCGGGTATTGATTAATTGCAGGATGCCGACCGAGCGGTCTTTCAAAACAGTCATCGGAACGATGACGAGGGACCGGGTAGTCGTTCCGCCAACACGGTCGTCTTCCTCGATCCTGGAAAAATCATATCCGACCGCCGTTTTGATATCGGAAATATTGATCACTGTACCCGTGGATACGACAAGGGCCGACGGCAAATTGAGATTAGGCACCCCGTCCGGGCCATAAATATCGATCCGCTCTCCGGAGGGAACAGCCGACGCAGTGCTGAAATATTTCGAAGCTGTCCGGTGAAGGTTCCGGCCGAGCGTGTCGAGCGTGTAGATGGATCCACCTTCGGCACGTGAGATCTTCAGTGCGGAATCCAGCACCAGGTCCAGAACAGTCTCAACTTTTTCTGCCCCAGCGAGCGCTTCGGTCAGCTCCAGTATCTCATCGAGCATAAAGGTCTCCCACCATCCGGCCTCCGCCGGGAAATACAGGTGGAGAGCAGCCGTTTCAGCCGCTGTCCAGCCTGTTGTTCACTTCCGCACCGGCAACCGTTTTCTTGAGCCGCCGGATCTGGTGCCGCCGTCAGGACAGCGTATAGGTAAAGTGTCCGGGCTCACCGACACCGATTGAGGCTTTGGTGAAATCGGCATCCTCCCCGCCCATCTGCGTCAGAAGCTCGGTGGACAGCTCCGGCAAGATGGTGCGGTTGACGATGTGGTCGATATTCCGGGCTCCGGTTTCGACTTCCGTGCATCGTGCGGCGATCGATTTGACGACGTCGTCCGAATATTCGAGTTCCATCTTCTGGTTTTCGCGCAGGCGCTTTCCAACCTTGTTCAGCTTCAGGCGGACAATCTTTTCCAGCGGGTCGCCGATCAGCGGATAGAATGGCACGATCTGCATCCGCGCCAGAAGAGCCGGTTTAAAGTGCGCGCTCAGGATCGGACGGCAGGCAGCCACCAGTTCATCCACATCCGGCTTGTTCGGCAAGGACCCCATTTCCGTCAAGACGTCGGTCGCAAGATTGCTCGTCAAAACCACAATCGTGTTCTTGAAGTCGATCTGGCGGCCCTCCCCGTCGGACAGAACGCCCTTGTCGAAGACCTGATAGAAGAGGTTCATCACCTCAAGATCGGCCTTTTCGACCTCATCCAGCAATACCACGGAGTAAGGCCGCTGACGAACGGCTTCGGTCAGAACGCCACCCTCGCCGTAGCCTACATAGCCCGGAGGGGATCCGACCAGCTTCGACACCGTGTGCTTTTCCTGGAATTCGGACATGTTTATGGAAATCAGGAAACGCTCACCGCCGAAGAGCTGATCGGCGATGGCTGTCGCCAGTTCGGTCTTGCCCACCCCGGACGGACCAACGAACAGGAACACGCCCATCGGGGCATCCGGGTTCTGAACACCGGCCTTGGCTGTTCTCAGCGCCTCGTCCACGGCCTGGATGGCGTGATCCTGGCCGATGACGCGGGCCTGGAGGTTCTGGGAGAGTTTGAGAACGGAATCGGCCTCATTTTCAACCATCCGGCCCAGCGGCACTCCGGTCCAATCAGAGATGACCTGACCGATTGCTTCTTCCGTAACTTCGAAGGAAACCAGCGGATCGCCCGCCTGCGCTTCCTTCAGGTCCTGCGCAATCTCCGCATACCGGACTTTCATGGCGTCCGCGTCCGGCGCTGCTTCCGCAGGTGCGCTTTCGTCTGCCGGTGTGTCTGAGCCGCCGTCATTGGCGTCAGCGGCTGCCTCGGCCTCTGCTTCAACCGTCTCCACATCAGCCGGTTCATCGCCAGCCAAACTCAAGCCTAGTTCATGGCGGAGCTTGAGGATTTCGTTGACGATGCCGAGTTCCTTCTGCCAACGGGCGGTCAAGTCCGCAATCTCGGTTTCCGCTGTCTTGATCTCGGCCTCGATCTCTTCAACGTCAAGCTCGCCGCCGCTGAAGTCAGCCTGATAATCCCGTTTCAAGGACTCCAAGGCGCGGTTCAACTCGCCCAAGCGTTTCTCTTTCAGTTCGATTACGAACGGCTTTGACGAGAGGGACAGCTTTACACGGGCACAAGCCGTGTCGAGAACATCGACCGCCTTGTCCGGCAATTGGCGCCCTGAAATGTAACGCGCGGACAACTTGGCCGCCGCCACGACCGCTCCGTCGCGAATGTAAACGCCGTGGTTCTTTTCATAGGCACCGCGCAGGCCACGCATGATCGTGATGGCCTGTTCCGGGCTGGGCTCATCCAGCTTGACCAGCTGGAAGCGGCGTTCCAGTGCCGGGTCTTTTTCGAAATACTTCTTGTACTCGCTCCATGTCGTGGCGGCGACCGTGCGCAATTCACCACGAGCAAGTGCCGGTTTGAGAAGGTTGGCGGCGTCGGCGCCACCGGCGGACCCGCCCGCACCGATCAGCATATGCGCTTCATCAATGAACAGGATGATCGGCTTCGGGGAGGACTTCACCTCATCGATAATGCCTTTCAGGCGGTTTTCGAATTCGCCCTTAACGCCGGCACCGGCCTGAAGCATGCCAAGATCGAGACCGATCAGTTCAACATTCTTCAGCATGTCCGGAACATCGCCTTCGGCAATCTTGACGGCAAGACCCTCGACAACCGCGGTTTTACCCACGCCCGGCTCACCCACACAAATCGGATTGTTTTTCCGGCGGCGGCCGAGAACGTCGATCATCTGCTGGATCTCACGATCCCGGCAGAACACCTGATCGATTTTCCCTTCCCGGGCGGCCTGCGTAAAATTGGTACAAAATCTTGCCAGCGCGCTATCCGGGCTCATGCCCGGAGCAACGGACGGTGCTTTGTCGTCGCCAGCTGCAACGGCGGTCAGTCCAGCAGTTGTCTCTTCGGAATTGCCGATAATTTCGCCGAAGTTCTTCTTGAACTCGGCAAAGGACATGGCGTCCAGGTGTTGCATCCAGCGGTCATCGCCATACCGGTTCGGTTGCGCGAAGATCGTTGCAAGCAAGCTGCCGGAACGAACCTGATCCAGGTCCAGCTCGACGGAACTGATCAGCCAGGAATCCGAGATGAGCTCGATCAGAAGCGGCGAGAAGACCGGACGGCCCTGATTGCCGGTCTTCATCTTCTCCAGGACCGATTGCAAACCCTTGCGCAAAACAGCGGGGTCAATCTCGAAATGCCTCAGGGCACTTTGAACATCATGCTGGCTGTCTTCGGAAAAGACGTGCAGCAGGTGTTCGATCGACACCTCGTAGTGGCCTCGGGTAACCGCCAGCCCGGCAGCGGATTCCAGGGAACGCCGGGAATAGGTATTCAAACGGCCAATGAGGCGACGGAGATCAAGATCCAGCAACTTTCCACCCTCTGGTTCGGCGCTCGCAAGCGGCGCAAGTCAATGGTTAGATTGGTTTCATGACAGACATGTCATGACCGGGAAACAGATTACGCTAGGTCACAC
>NZ_SMLZ01000091.1 GCF_009711415.1 Roseibium denhamense | reverse complement strand
GGTAGCAGGTCGGATTGAGCGACCAGGTGGACGCGTGTTTGAGGAAATGTACGAACCCGACCAGCTTGCCGTCTTGTTCGGCAACCAGCGCGTCGTGAAATTCGTCTCCAAGAAAACGCTCGAACACGCCCTCGATCACGTCGTCCGAAAGGGCCTGCTCATAGAACGCCAGATAGGCCTGCCAGAGCACTAGCCATGCGGACTTGTCCGCGCGCTCGAGCGGCCGGATGATGAGTTCGTTCATTGTCAATCCTTCATGCCCGGGACGCTGACCAATGTGAACAGGCCTGTGGCGACATGCACTTCAGCTCCATCTTCCACTCCAATGACATCCGATTTGGCGATGGTCAGCGTCCTGCCTGGCTTCACCACACGCCCCCTGGCGATCAGGACGGGCTGCCTGGCCGGATTGAGCAGGTTGATCTTGTACTCGCTGGTAAGAACGCCCGTACTTGCCGCGAATAGACTGAGTGCGGCATAGCCGGCGGCGCTGTCGGCAACAGAAGATGTGGCACCGGCATGAAAGAACCCATGCTGCTGTGTCAGCGTGTCCTGCATCTTCAGCTCAATATCCACTGCGCCCGGCGCCAGATGGACCAGTTCAGCGCCCAGATGTGTCATGAAGTTCTGCGCGTTAAAGCTTGTCCTAACGCGCACTTCCCAATCCGGATCCCGAGGCTTCAGCTCCATTACGGCGTCCCCGTGTCTTCGCGAACCTGCAGTTCGGACATGCGTTTCTTTGCGCCTGCTTCCACATCATCAAGTTCCAGAAGGGTCAGCTCAATATCGCGCTGTTTTTCAAGAAGCTCCGCACGGCGCGCATCAATCTTCTGCATGAGAAGGCGCAGCTGGCCCGCCTCCCCGGGTGCGCTGCCATACATCGCGATCATTTCCTTGATCTCCGCCAGCGAAAAGCCGAGCCGCTTGCCGCGCAAAATCAGTTTGATGCGCGTGCGGTCACCCGGCGTGTAAAGACGCTGGCGTCCACGGCGTTGGGGTGTCACCAGCCCCTGCGCCTCGTAAAACCGCAAGGTGCGTGTGGTGATGTCGAATTCCTGCGTCAGCTGGGTGATGGTAAAATAGCGTTGCATGCCCCAATCCTTTGGCGGCAGACTTCAGCCTTTTTACGTTAAAGTCAATACGAAAGATTTTTTGTTTTTATAACAGCATATTACGACTTCAAGTCGACGATGGAAAGCTCCCCTTCGAGGACATTTAGATCAACATCACCTGTGATGCCTTTCACGGTCCCGCGCTGGTGATACTGCCAGAGCACCCATTGATCGGTATAAACCGGGGAATGCCAGATGGACCGGACCCACAAACGCCGGTTTAACCCCTGCCCTTTAAGATACTGCGCGTAAAAATCCTCGGGCGCATAAAAAACCACCCGTTTGCCGGTGGCTTGCTCCACCAGCGCCGTAAACTGGCTGATTTCCTGAAGAACCTCGGCAACCGCCGGCCGCCGGGGGCAATTGCCCTCGAATTCAAGATCGACGGCGGGCGCCAGCATGTCGGCATCATCCGGCAACTGGTCAATGAAGTTTCGGGCCTGGGAAACGCCATCCTTGCACAGGCTGAAAAAATGATAGGCGCCGCGCGCAAGGCCTGCCGATCCGGCTGACGACCAGTTTCGCTCAAACGCACTGTCCTTGAAGTCCCCGCCTTCACTTGCCTTGATATAGGCAAAAGCGACATCATCGCCCGCGACCTGATCCCACTCGATCAAACCCTGGTGATGAGAAACGTCTATGCCCCGGATAGGAAAATCGTCGCGATCAGGTTCCCAGGTCATGAAAAAATAAGCCGCCCCGCCAATGGCAATCACACATCCAACGGCAACATAAAACAGTAAGCGCAACAGCGCCTGAAGGAATCTCATCCCCACCACCCAATGTGTTCCATCCGGCGGTAATCTGCCGCAAAAACACTAAAAATTCACGATTGAAAATTTGGCCAGTTGGGCGGCGCTGCAACTTCAAGGACATTGCCGTCAGGATCCTTGAAATAAAGGCTGACACCGCCGGCCGGCCAAGTGACCTCGCTGATGATTTCGATATTGTTTGCAGTCAGATGCGACCGCCAAGGCTGCACCATGTCGGCGCTGATCCGGAAAGCGAAATGACTTGGCCCGGTGGTGTCATGACCCGGCACGATGCCACCTGGTGTTGCGACATCCTCGCCCGTGTGCCCCCGATGAAAAACCAGCAAGGCAGCGCCCGGTCCGACGTCATAAGCGTATAACCGGTCGCCCTTGACCATCCGCTTCAACCCTAAAAGCCCCTCGTAGAAAGCATGCGCCGCGCCCATGTCGTCTACATAGACCGCAGTTTCGAGGATGCCGTCCAGTTTCGGTGTCATGTTCTTTCCCCCCTTCAGGCAGGCCAAGAATGCTAGGTCAAACCATAGACAACGCCACCGTTGCCGGTGACGCCGCATCTTATCACTTCGGGAGAAAATCAGGCGACGGTCAGCTTGACGTCGATGTTGCCACGTGTCGCGTTGGAGTACGGACACACTTCATGTGCCTTGGCGACCAGTGCCTCGGCCTCGGACTTATCCAGACCGGGCAAGGACACGTCCAGAGCAACTTCCAAGCCAAAGCCGCCTTCTGAGCGCGGACCGATGCCAACGGTAGACACAATTGACGTATCTGCCGGAATGGCGATTTTTTCCTGCCCGCCGACAAATTTCAGCGCACCGATAAAACAGGCGGCATAACCGGCAGCGAAAAGCTCTTCCGGATTGTTACCGGCACCGCCCGCTCCACCAAGTTCCTTCGGCGTGGACAGCTGCACCTTGAAGCTGCCGCTGAGGGTTTCCGCGGCCCCGTCGCGGCCACCTGTCGCCTTCGCCTTTGTCTCGTAAAGCACATCAACAGCCATCACTGATCTCCTGTAGGTCTCTGTAAATATTCAAACTTAATTCTGCATAAGCAGATTTTATATCGTGCACGATATATTTTACTCACATATACCCACACCCGGTGACGGTCAAGCCGTTGCGATCATATCGCGCGCGATTTATAAGGAGCTCATGAGCGATACGACGAACCAGATGTCCCTTTTGGACGCCATCGGTTTTTCCGAGCCCGAAGCAGCCGAAAAACCCAAAAAGACCAGAAAACAAAAACCGAACGAGGCCGCTGCGGCAGACGGCGGCGCGGACCTGCCCGCCGGCATTGCGACCCCGGCAAACAAGGATACGGGAACCCCGGTCTCTTCTGATTCAGATGACCAAAGCGCTGATCAGAACACCGCAGAAAAACAGGGGGCGGAAAAGCAGCGGGCCGAAAAACAAGGGATTGAGCCGCCTGTACACGCCTCAAGCGGCGCTACCGTGACTGGCGCCCCGGAAGACCGTGGGGCCGGTGCACCGGAGGCTCTCCCGCTCGACAAGTATCTCTGTTTCGCTCTTTATTCGGCCAACCACGCCATGCACGGGGTCTATAAAGGCCTTCTGAAGGAAATCGGCCTGACCTATCCGCAATTTCTTGCCATGACGGTTTTGTGGGAGAAAAACAATGTGCCGGTCGGCGCAATCACATCAAAACTGCAGCTTGATACCAACACTTTGACACCTTTGTTGAAGCGCTTGGAGGCAATGGGTCTTTTGACGCGTACCCGGTCGGCAAAGGATGAGCGCCAGGTTATTTTGAAACTCACACGCAAAGGGCGGAGCCTTCAAAAGAAGACCGAACACTTCAGTCAATGCGTGTTCTCGTCGACGGGTTTGGGGCTTGAGGAAGTGTTGGAGCTTCAGACAAAGATCATGCGGCTTCGGGACAACTTGCGCGCAGTGGAAAGCACCTAGATCAGCTTTGGGCGTTTCGAACGAAACACCCGATGGTCTAAGCTCCCCGCCACGGCCATCAAGTGCTGAACCTGGCGATGACCTGCGCTGTCAAGGGGCAGCCTTTCCAACATGACTTTCAGGCCTAAAAGGGCAACCCAAACCAAAGCGCCGCGATTCCGAGGAAGGCAAAAAAGCCCACCACATCGGTCACGGTTGTGACAAACACGCTCGAGGCAATGGCCGGGTCCACGTTGAACTTGTCGAGAATGATCGGAATAAGCAGCCCGGAAAGCCCGGCAAACAACATGTTGATGATGATTGCCGCGCCAATGACGACGCCTAGCCCGGGGCTTTGAAACCAGATCCAGGCCGTTATGCCGATCAAAAAAGCCAAGGCCACTCCGTTCAGCATGCTGACGAGCACTTCGCGGTTGAGAACCCGAACCATGTTGCGCGCGGAAAGTTCCTGGGTCGCGATGCCCCGAACCGCTACGGTCATCGTTTGCGTCCCAGCATTGCCGCCCATGGACGCCACAATCGGCATGAGAACCGCAAGGGCAACCATCGCTTCGATGGTTTCATCGAACAGCGCAATGACGACGGACGCCAGAACGGCCGTCCCGAGATTTACGACAAGCCATACAAAACGGGAGCGGGCGATGGTCATTACGCTGTCGGAAATCTCCTCGTCACCCACCCCGGCAAGTGCACGCAGATCTTCCTCCGCCTCCTCCTGGATGACGTCGACGATATCATCGACAGTGAGAACGCCGACAAGCCGATCATTTTCGTCAACGACCGCAGAAGAAACAAGATTGTACCGCTCGAACCGGCGTGCAACCTCCTCCTGATCTTCCGTCGCCTCTACAGCATCAAGCCGTTCTGACATGATCGAGGTGACCTTGCGGTCCCTCTTGGTACGCAGGATCTTGTCAAGATGGACGGATCCCAGCAGCTTGAAGGTGGGGTCGACGACATAGATTTCATAAAAATCATCAGGAAGATCACGGGCTTCGCGCATGTAGTCGATGGTTTGCCCGACGGTCCAAAACGGAGCGACCGCGATAAACTCGCTCTGCATCCGCCGGCCCGCGCTTTCTTCCGGGTAATCGAGCGCCTTCTTGAGCTGCGCACGATCCGCATACGGCAATTCCTCAAGGATCGCCGCCTGGTCCTCTTCATCGAGGTCCTCGAGGATGTAGACCGCATCGTCCGAATCAAGGTCGCCAAGGCCTTCCGCAATGACCTCGTTGGGCAAGTCTTCCAGAACCTGCAGGCGGACCGCTTCGTCGGTTTCCGTGAGAGCAGTGTAGTCGAAGTCGTTGCCAAGCAGTCTGATAAAGGCTGCACGCTCTTCTGCATCAAGCGTTTCCAGCAAGTCGCCGGTATCGGCTTCGTGAAGATTTGCGGCCAGCTCACTTAGCTTGGGCTGATCTTCGTCGGCAATTGCTGCTTCGATCGCTTCAATGAACGCGCGATTCAGACGTTCGTCCTCGTCCCGGACGGGAATGGCCGCAGCTTCCGGGGCCATGATCTCCAGCTCAGCAGCTTCGCTCATCCGCCCTCCGTCCTTAAGTCCCGGCAAACGCGCCCGCGCCGCCCATTACGTCTGCCTCAGAACTATCGTCTGGCAACCAAAAGCGCCACCTGAAAAAGCGGGCACCAACAAAAGGCTGCCTGTCCGTCAGTTCCGAAAGCAGGTTTTGTTTGCGGCAGCCTGCCGGATAGCAAGAAGGTCCTTTTTCAGTTCAGCGGGCAGTATTCTTTCTTCAGCCGAAATGCAGGGCGGCGCGGACCTGAAAGCCCGTTTTGCCCGTTCCGTTTGCAGGCACACACGCCCTTCCACCAGGACTTCCTGCTCCATGTACCAGAGCTGCTGACACGTTTTGGCGGGCAAAGTGCCCAGCTCCAGGCCGTTCGTGGGACCGGCCAGTCCCAGCAGCATAAATAACAGTCCGGCGGGAATGGATAACCGCATGGTTTCAAGACCCCTGAGACAACAAAGGGCATTCCGGGAAAAATGGGCTACAGAGCGTGTCACCATGTCTGAAACTTTGCGAGACCATCTTCACCTAATGTCCTAGGTCCATTCTATCTTTGTGACGGGCTGGAGTTGCCACCCGGATTATGCAGTGTAATCGGAATCTGGTATCCGACCGCTGAGTGGGGACAATCCTCTTCCAGTCTCTACGTCAACCCTTCATCTGCCAAACACGTTTCAACAATGGGGGTTGGCTAACAAAATCTTGATCAGTCGAGTGCCGAATGATTTTCTCGTTGAAATAGAAGTATATTGTTTACATCCTTTGGGTGCAGATTGGGCCAAAGCATGCTGACGTAAAGCCCCTCGACAAACTATGATGATTCTGCATTTTGAGGCGTTTTATAAATGCTTTTCTGGATGTTCCTACCAGTGTGATCGAGCTCGATATACGTCGAGTGAACAAGTAACAGACTGAACGCGGTTTCCAATGTATGTGATTGAAGACCTGTTATTTGCCTACATAATAATATGGCAGGTTTATAGCCTTCTTATAGTTCATTATAGGTCTTATTTGTTTCGGAAAATTGATCCAGAAAGAAAATATCACACTGTAAATTTTAGGGGCCTCGCAATTCCCGATGTGCTTAATCCGGAAACACCAGATATAATGGTTCAGATATTCAGGAAAACAGCTAAAGCGAATTATATTCTTGCGGGAATATTTATTATGTTTTGCATTATGCTTGCAATCTCAAATGTGATGTGATGTCAGACACGATTTACTATGTTGGTGATAGACCGCTGAGTGAAGGTCACCCTATTAGTCTTAGTGACGCGCTGGTTAATTTTGTAGACGGCGCGTTTTCGGCGCTCATCGCCAAGCAAAAGAAGAACCTCGCAGTTGAGCTTTTTTTGATTTTGCAGGGCCAGCATACACAACACGAGAAACAGCAGTCGAAGCTTAAAATTAACGACAAGGAGAAACACTCTTAATCACTGCAACCGGATTTGCCGCTCGTCTCTGGTTTATGATGTCTACCGCCGCTCCGGCGGCCCACCCCACTGGGGAAAGGGTTTTATACTCCACCGACCTGGAGCCACAGTTTACGGCAGAGTATTACAAGGCCGAGGGCTACAGGTATTTCGACACGCTCGACAGTTACGCTTCACGGACATCCAAACCGCGTTACGCGCCTTACGTTCTGCGTTGGGAATGGCCGCCTTGGCTCTATTTGACGGGGCACAAAGACCATTGGATGGCGCTCGACAAGATTTTGATTTTCTTTCCAACAGAAGTGGTGGACCGGACCTGCGAGGCCTTCAAGACCCAGCCCTTCAGCCGGTGCCGCGTCACGTTTCACTTCAAATGGGCGGGCGACCATGTTCCGATCTACGAGGAATTCACATTTAACGACGCCGGCGAAATTACATTCGTCGAAGTCTGGTCAGATGAGGCGGGTTTGCGTCCCATGGATCCTGTCACAGACTATTGGGCAGAAGCCCCCGGCATTGCGCGCCTCTCGACACGAATCCCGGGCCTCGGCAATCCTGTCGGCCGCTATAACCGCCGGCAACTTGCGGAATTGGCGCGGGCGGACAAAGAGCTTGCGGATTTGCAGATGCGCATGCGCCTGCCTGTCCTGGCCTGGACCGCCGCCACTGTCAGATTTCTATTCGATGGATATCTGCGCCCGCAGCCAGCCTCCATGGTCCAAACAGCAACACATGGCTTTCAAGCAGAAGCCCATCGCGCAGAATACGGTAACGGGCGGCCGTACAGGCAATAATCTTACGGGGTGATTGACGGCGAAAGCGAAATGACCTTCTGTTGCTCCCCTCCTCAAAGGCGCCACCGGTTTCGCCTCCAACCTGATGTGAAACCGGGATTTTACCGTCTGAAGCAGCGAGAACTTGTGTTCGCCAAACCGGGCAGAGATTAACAACAAACCAGAGGCTTCATGACATGAAACTCCAGGCCCTGTGGCGTTACCCGGTCAAGTCTCTGCAAGGCGAGGCTTTGGATCACGCATTTGTCGAGGCCCGAGGCATTTCGGGAGACCGGCAATACGCTGTCCTGGATGCAAATGGCAAACTCGGCAGTGGCAAATCGACAAGCCGATTCCAGAAAATCGAAGGGCTGTTGTCCCTCAGCGCCGAAACCCGGGACGGCGCCGTATCAATCCGCTTTCCAGACGGATCGGCTCACGGCATCGACGACATTGACTTGCCGCAGCGCCTCTCCGGCTATCTCGGCCAGGCAGTCACTATTGTTCGGGAAAACCGGGAAACCCATTTTGACGATGGCGCGATCCACATCGTGCTGTCTTCGGAGCTGGCGAAATTGCAGGCATTGCTGCCTGAAATGGACATAGACGCCCGGCGGTTCCGGCCGAACCTTGTTCTCGACGCCCCGGCCCACATGACCTCCGATACGCTCATTGGACGGGTCCTTTCCATCGGCGGGACGCATCTGAAAATCACGCATAAGACCGAGCGCTGTGTCATGGTCACGATGGAACAAGGTGACCTGCCCAAAGCACCGCTGGTGCTGCGGCAGGTTTCCAAGGCGTTTGATCTCGATTTCGGCGTTTACGCCGCGGTTCTGAAACCAGGCACAGTTCAAGCCGGACAGTCAGCCAGCATTTCCTCAGGCACATTCAATGACGGAACCAAAGACTATGGCTTTTGAGTCCGTTCGATCCGCTTTAAGCGTCTGAAAAAACGTCCGGTGCTTTGAAATCTGGGCCGGAGGCGGTGAGCTCAAATGAAACAGCAAGCGGATAGCTGCTGCACATAAAGTGTTGCGAACCACCTAAAGGGAAATCCCGCTGAAATGGACAAACCCTCAGCAAAAACAAAAAAAGCGCCCCGAAGGACGCTTTTGTTTTCAATCACTTGGTAGTGTGATCGATGGTGCGGTCGAGAAGACTCGAACTTCCACGGGGGTTAGCCCACAGCGACCTCAACGCTGCGCGTCTACCAATTCCGCCACGACCGCTTAGTCGTTCCCCGCGCTCTTCAGCGTCGAGGCGCTCCATGTAGCAAAAGGCTTTTAGGGGCGCAAGGGCTCATTTCGCAATAATTCACAAGGCCGTCATTTTTCAGCAACTGCCCCATCCAGATGCTCTTCCCGGCGCTCTTTAAAGCGGCCCGTCGGTGCGCATCGGCCGGATTTCCGGCGGCCGCATCAAGACCTCCGTGATTGATATGCCGATCCGCTCGCCCAGAAGAACCACCTGCCCCTTGGCGACCAGCGTGTTGTTCGCATAGATGCGAACGTCATCATCTTCGGACACATCAAGATCAATCACCGCACCGCGGCCCATGCGCAGCAACTGGTGAACCGGCATTTCGTTCTCGCCCAGCACAACGGAAATATCGACCTTGATGTCATCAAAGGTGGCCATCGGAACAATGTATCCTTACATAGGGCGCAACAAACGCCATCGCTTAACCATATCACGGCCCGGCCTGCCAGCTCAAAAACCAAAGATCTGTCATCCACATGTCACCTGCCGATCGCGACGCCCTCACCTTCAGTTTTCTGCCCAAATCCAATGATCAGCCCGTGGAATGGGTCGTGACGGACACACTTGTCGGTTATGAGGAAGCCGTCGCGGAAATGACGGCACATGTGGAAGGAATCATCGACGGCACGAAAAATGAGCAGGTCTGGCTGTTGGAACATCCCCCGCTTTATACGGCCGGAACAAGTGCGGATGATTCTGACTTGATCGCCCCGGACCGCTTCCCGGTCTATCGCACCGGCCGTGGGGGCCAGCACACCTATCATGGCCCCGGTCAGCGGGTCGCCTATGTCATGCTCGATCTGAAACGCAGACAGCCGGATATCCGTGCCTTCGTTTCCGCCATGGAAGCCTGGCTCATCAATACCCTCTGGCATTATCACATCCGGGGCGAGCGCCGGGAAGACCGCGTTGGGGTCTGGGTCAGGCGGCCGGACCGCGGGGCAACGGCCGAAGACAAGATCGCTGCAATCGGCATCCGGGTGCGCAAGTGGGTCACCTTCCATGGCATCAGTTTCAATGTGGAACCCGATCTCGACCACTTTTCCGGCATCGTGCCCTGCGGCGTCACCGAGCATGGCGTGACAAGCCTTGTCGACCTCGGCATTCCGGTCACCATGGCAGAAAACGACAGCGTTCTTCGGGCGGAGTTTGAAAAGATATTCGGCCCGACAACGTCAGCTTAGCGGCACTTAAGCACCTCATTGTTCAACCGGTTCGTGAGAGCACGGGCAAGGATTGTACGAATTGCTGCAGGCGCTCCTTGCCGCCCGGCACCCATCCAAGACCTGCCAGTTTGGCCGGGCTCAACACCCCGACCGGCCCCGGCGCGCGGGGCGGCAGGGCCATCTCAATGCCGGTTTTCTTTGCGTAGGCTGACAGAAGGTCCTGCCGGTCCACAATCACGTCGGAAACGTTGTAAATGCTGATTGGCTGGTCATCCTGCTTTACCGGATTATCGAGAACGAGCGCCAGCGCTGATGCAAGATCATCCCCATGGACCTCCGTACCAACGCGCGGGGAAATGGCAGCGCCCCTTTCAAAGGCTTCGAACAGCTCCGACCATTTGTGCGTAGACATGCCCGGCGGGCACCCATAGACACCTGTGACGCGCAAGGCAGTTCCCGCCATGTCACTTGTTTCACACGTCATGGCGAGCGCTTGCTCGCCCGCCAGCTTCACCTGACCGTAAAGCGTATCGGGGTTGGTGTCCGCAGCCTCTTTCAAGATGGCCCAATCGGCCACGGGCGTATAGACCGCCCGGCTTGACAGGAACACGGTATGCCGGACGCCGGCATCCCGAGCGGCCTTAAAGAGCGCGAGCGTGCCGTCCACATTCAGATCTATGAAACCGTGCGGATCATCGCCCTCCCCGCCCCGGTACTTGCCGGGTTGATGCGCCAGAGCGCAATGGACGAGCGCTTCAGCGCCGCGAAGCCGGACACTGGTATCCGACAAATGCCATTCCTGAAACGTATCACCGGCCTTGGCAAATTCCGGACGGCTGCGTCCCAGAAAAGTCAGTTCATGACCATCCTGGTGAAGGCGTGCGCAAAGAAAGCGGCCAATTTGTCCGGTCGCGCCGGTCACGGCAATCTGGGCCATCGGATCGTTCGGTCCACTCCTCGCATAACACTGGCAAGCGGGACAAACGTCTTACCCGCGTGAAGATGCGTTGGCCTCGCCCGTCACACCAGCCAGAGGCGGCTTTGGCATCTGGCGAAGAACATCGGCAAGGTTTTCACCCGCATAGCAGGCCTGCCACAATTCGATGAGCGGACGCAAGCGATCTGCCTTGTCATGACCGGTTTGCCACGGTTTTTCATACTGGTAGTGCAGAATGTGGATCTGATCCCAATCCCACAGGCCCGGAAGATTAAACCACACATATTGCAGCATGTTGTAAAAGACCGGCAGCCCGTGCCAATCGGGAAAATAGGTTTCAAGGAAAGTCTGGTCAGTCCGCCGCCAGAAGACGTCCGGCTCATCCAGCCGCTGCATCATATCGGCAAAGGTAGCCTCACTCGGAGTAGCTGTAAAAACGCCGCTGTTGAGCCTGTGAAAATCCCCAAGCCCTTCATAGACATTCGGCGCGGCACAGAATTCCGGATAGTCAAAGAGCCGGTCGCAGTTCTTCAGGACGAGTGCATCGGCGTCAATAAAGACAACTTTATCATACTCGGTCAGTTGCCACAGGCGCAGCTTGACGAAGTTATCAAGCGGCGTGTGAAAAACAGGCTTTCCGCCTTTCGTGAAGGGAGCAGCCTTGTGCAAACGGCCCCGTTCATGCCGTTCGTTGAACTGTGCAGAGGTGGCGAGCCGTTCACATTTTGCAATGCGGGCACCGGCGGACGCCAATTCCGGCAGGTCACCAGCCGCGACGCCGGGCGTTGCCAGCACCACGAGATCCGCCGTTGTCTGCGTCTGCCGTAACGAGCGCAGCAACGCGGAGGCGCCCATGAGATAATCCTGGTTGGTAACCAGAGTGACATACGCCGTCCGGCTTTGCGCCGGACGGTCAAAGACAGGACTTCCGGACATGAGCGCGCCCTTAGGAGACCGACTTCAAGCGCGGATGCTCGGGGTCATGCTCCACATCTGCGGCAATTTCTTTGGTCCATGCTGAGACAGCCGGAATCCGGCTCTTGTCGATCCGGTATGCGTAGGTCTTGGCGACATCGACCACCTCGCTCAACAAGCCCTCTCCAGGGTAATCGGGTTCAGGCCGAGCTCAAGGAACTGCTTGTTTTCAACCACAAGGTCATTTTCCGCGGCCTCTTTGCGCGGGTTGGGAAGATAGGCAACCTTTGCGCCGGTAAGCCTGGAGATCAGCTCCGCCAGATCCTTGACCCGGTGGGTCTCGGTCATCTGGTTATACACCTTGACGCGGTCGCCCATCTTGGGCGGGTTCTGCAAGGCGAGTTCGATGCACCGCACCGAATCTTGAATATGAATGAAAGCCCGGGTCTGCCCGCCAGTGCCGTGAACGGTCAGCGGATAGTCGACAGCTGCCTGAATGAGGAAGCGGTTCAAAACGGTCCCGTAATCGCCATCATAGTCAAAGCGGTTGATCAGCTGCTTGTGCCGCCGTGTCTGCTCCGTGTGCGTGCCCCAGACAATTCCCTGATGCAGATCGGTAATCCGCAGGCTGTCATTCTTGGCGTAAAACTGGAACAGAAGCTGATCGAGACACTTGGTCATGTGATAGATCGACCCGGGATTGGCCGGATACAGGATTTCCTGTTCCGCCTTTTCGCCAGACAGGGTCTTCACATCGACACTGAGATAGCCCTCGGGAATGGCCGCTCCCACATTTGAATACCCGTAGACACCCATTGTGCCCAAGTGAATAAGGTGGGCATCCAGATCAAGCGCAACCATCGCATTCAGCAGGTGATGCGTTGCGTTTGTGTTGTTGTTGACCGTGTAATTCTTGTGGCTGTCGGACTTCATCGAATAAGGCGCTGCGCGCTGCTCGGCAAAGTGAATGATGGCATCCGGCCTGTGTTCAGCCAGCCATCCCTTAAACACCTCGTACTCTGCTGCAATGTCGATCAGATGAAACCGGATCGAATTGCCGGTTTCCTGCTTCCATATCCGGGTCCGCTCCTGGATGGAATCCATCGGTGTCAATGATTGAACGCCGAGTTCGGCATCAATCCAACGACGGCTCAAATTGTCGATGATATGAACCTCATGCCCTTGATCCGACAAATGCAGGGACGTTGGCCAACCGACGAAACCGTCACCACCCAAAATCGCAATTTTCACCAGCAGTCTCCCGGATTGTGCTACCGGCGGCCCGCCAGCGGCAATGATTGATTCATATTAGGAAAATGATCATTGCGATATTTACATGACAATTCAATGTTCGCGGGCAAAATTGATACACCTAATAAAGTGGATTTCGGAGGTGCCTCCAGCCATCGTTCCGGCTCAGGCGCTGTCGCGCACCTGAAACGGTCCGGTTATCGGCGGTGGCCGATCAAACTCCTTCACGCCCGTCACGCGGGCAAACCGCGGACCGTGCCAAATCACATCCAGCATATCGGTGACATCATCGGCCGGACCGCAGAAAACCGCTTCGACGCCCCCCGATGCAAGATTGCGCACCCAGCCGGACAGATCCCGCGCCTTAGCCTCGTCCGCACACCAGGCCCGGTATCCAACGCCTTGAACACGCCCTTCTATCTGGATGTGAACAGCGAGCGGATCTGTGGTCATCGCATCGTCTCCTGTTGTGTCTGAGAAACCTTAGATCATCGCGAGAGCCATGCAAAAGCGGTGTGGCGAATTTTAGTACATGCGTCCCCTCCGGTCATCTACGCCTACCCCAAGAGATATCGGGCGATGTCTTCTGGATGCTGCGCTATGAAAACCGGCTTTTCCTCTGACAGCTCCTTACTATCCCCATATCCCCAAAGAACACCGATCCCTGCCATTTCATTGGCATTTGCCCCGATCAAATCATGCTTGCGGTCACCGATCATGACGGCATTTTCAGCAGCAATTCCTTCTTCTTTTACAATATGCGCGATCAAATCGGCCTTCGCAGACCGTGTGCCGTCCAGCTCGGATCCATAGATCTTCTGAAAATGCCCGCTCAGTCCAAAGTGATCCACGATTTTTCCCGCATAAGCATGCGGTTTCGACGTGCAGACAAACAGGTTTGTGCTGGTCCCGGCCAACTCATTGAGAAGCTTCGGAATTCCCTCGATCAACGTGTTCTCATAAAGACCGGTCACCGTGTAGCGTTCCCGGTAGTAACCGACCGCCTGATCGAGCAGGTCCCGGTCCTGCGTTCCAATCAAGACTTCGAAACTGTCCCACAATGGCGGACCGATACACCAGCGCAGGTCTTCGGCTGGAGGCACCTCCGCCCCCATTTTGTTCAAGGCATGCTGGATCGAGCGCGTAATCCCCTCGAATGGGTCGGTCAAAGTCCCATCCAGGTCGAACAAAACAGTCGTGTACATCGTCAGGCGCCATCCAGTGCAAACAAGTGATTTTGCACGCCTAACACACATGAGAGGACACTCCAAGGAGCGGTTGCAACCGCCATACAACCTATTGAATTACATGCTGGATTTTTTCAAAACCCCAAAAAAGACTCGCATAGGTTGTATTTTTTCCTATAATGCGCGTGCATGGCTCCGGAGCTTTTCCTGACATATTGGAGAAGTCCATGACGTATGATCTTCTAAAAATCCCCGCAGCGGGGATATTGTCGATATTGCTCGGCGGCACGGCATTCGCAGGCGGCGCCTATTTTGAAGTCGAACCGGGCGTTGATCTTTATTACGAGGTTCACGGAACCGGGAAACCGGTGGTGTTCGTGCCTGGCTGGACCTTTACCACCGAAGTCTTCGAAAACCAGATCGATGTGTTTTCAAATACCCATAAAGTCATAACCTTCGACCCGCGCAGTCACGGTCGTTCAACAGTTACACTGGAGGGCAACACCTACGCCCAGCAGGGAGCCGATCTGGTGAAGCTGCTGGAGCATCTGGAGGCGGAAAAACCGGTTCTGGTCGGGTGGTCATTCGGCTGCCTCGCCACGTGGGAATACATCAAATTGAAGTCAGCCGAGGCAGCCGCCGCACATATGTGCATCGATCTTTCGCCAACGCCGATGACCGCGGGTGAAGGAGACTGGACCGAGGGCAGTATTGAAGACATCGCCGGTCTTTATAACGCTGTGCAAACTGCACAAGGCCACCGGGACATCGTCAACTGGTATGCCGACGAACTCATGATCGACCAGGAGTACACGCCAGAGCTCTCCCGCTGGATTGTCGGCCAGTCGACCAATTCGCCCCCCTGGATCGCCGCCGCCTACTGGGCATCGGGAAATTTCAGCAACTATATGGACATTGCCAAGGAGGTTGATGCCAAGATGCCGTCGGTCTTTGTCGTGGCCGAACACTGGGCGGACATCGCGGAGCCATATCTGGCCACCCATACGCCGAACAGCGATGTCCATGTTTTTGGCGGGCACATGATGTTCTGGGAGTACCCTGAAAAGTTCAACCCGATCCTGGAAGCAATGATCGCAAGGGCTGAATAGGCATTCAATTTATGCTGGTTGAACGTCGAGGGAAACTTTGGCGTTCAACAGTCTTATGGGCGCGGCTTCTCGCGTTTTCGAAAACAAACCCGAAGCAGTCAACGGCGCTTATATAGTTTTACATCCTCGTATTGGACAACGGGAACGTAGTTTTCCTGCACCCAGCGGACCAACCTTTCACCATCACTCTTACTTGCGTACCAAGGCGGCAGGTCCTTTACAACCAGATACTTGGGTTGTGCCTCCATCACGCGCCCGATCTCATCCCGGTCAATGTATCCACCAAGGGACAATGCATCGTGTATACTGCTTGGTGGAAATATATTCGCAGGATGGGTTAGGCCTCTAGAGAGAAGCGGTGCACCTAGGTAAAAGTGAACAAGATGGTAGTTTAAGGCCCACACACTGTGGGGACCTTCTGAATCAGCTTCTATGGCTTTTGCAACTTTTAAAATCGGGTAGTCGAACGAACCATCTTTCCAATTGTGAAAGGCGCTAATCGCAGATGGCAACTTTTGCGACACGACTGCGAGTACCATCACGAGGCATGCTGTGCCTACGCTCAAAACCGCGATCCGAAAATGTCTCACTAGCGCGCATGCACACGCCAACAGTACCCCGAACAGTGGTAGCAATTGATTCCAGTAGTGCGGATACGCTACCCCACCAAGCACCAACAAAACTCCAATTGCCACTAGCACAGCAATAACAACCGGAATCACCTTGGGTGCGCGCTCGCCAAGCCGGATAAACTTCATTGGTTTAAGCGCGACTAGAAGCGTGATGCCTCCCAAAAGCAGCGTTGCAGGAACGTAAACAAGCGGATCATGCAAAATACGTCCGCCCCAGAACACTGCGTGCAACCGGATTGTATTAAGGACTGAACCGTCCGAACGGCCCGAGTACGCCAAAGGCACATCAATCAATGCCAACTTCAGAGTTGGCAGTTCATCGCCCACCCAATACGTGGCCACGATCAGACCCAGGACGCACAAACCACCAAGACAATAAGAAGCAAGTTTCGCCGCAACTTCTGAAAGCGACTTGGCTCGAATATCAAGTAACAGAACAAGTCCAATGGCTATCGGAACAAGAGCCAGATTGGAACGTGTTAGGACCGCCAGAGCGACGAGAGCGCCAGCAAGCACGCAGGCGAACAAACCAGGCCTATTACCAGTGAGCAACCATATGGCCGGCATTAAGAAGGCCATCGCAAGATGCTCGGTTTGCGTGTGCTGGGCGAAAAATGATCCACTCAACACAACCAGAAGCAATGCACCTACACCGGCATAGACCGGAGAAACGAGGCGTCTTGCTGTCCCGTAGGTGAACACGACGATTACAATCAGGCAAAGGTCGCCAAATAGCCGGATTGCAAGCAGACTTTCACCGAATAACGTTATCCATGCACCAAGTGCAAAGAACATCACAGGTGGCTTTAAATCAAACAACTCGACAAATGGCAGATTTCCTCTGGATACACTTTGGGCCATAAGTGCAAAGGAACTCTCATCCCAGTCCAACACTTCTGCATTAAGTGTGCCAACCTGCGTTAGGGCAACAAGAAGAATCAAGAAGCCCAACACAAGGAAGTCTTTGTAACCTACAGCACTTGGGGGCGCGGCAGCTGACCCAGCCTGCTCAGCGATATCCAAAGGCATGGAGCCCTGCAATCAATGGTGTTCTGATACCACAACCATTACTATGTCTCTGCAAATGTGACAAACCGCTCTATGAAAACTCCATTATCACAGCGTCGACAGCCAAACTGTCGCCAGGTGCGGCCTTGATGGCGGAAACGGTACAGTCGCGATCTGCGCGCAGCACGTTTTCCATTTTCATCGCTTCGACAACGGCAAGCTGTTCGCCTGCCTTGATCTCCTGGCCTTCTTCGACCGCGATGGACACCACAAGTCCAGGCATCGGGCACAGCAGCATCTTGGATGTATCCGGCGGCAGCTTCTCCGGCATCAATTGGTCCAGCTCGGCAATTCTCGGCGTCATCACTTTCGCAACAACCGAGTATCCCTGCCAATCCAGCCTGTATCCACCGGTCAGCGGCCGGACCTGAACCGTTACGTTGTCGTCGCCGACCTTACCCGTCCACAGGCTATCGCCCGGCGCCCAGTCGGACTCCACGTTCAGGATAGGGCCGTCCCCGAGTGCCACATCAATTTCAATCGGTGTCCCGGGATAGCCGGCAGCAAGACGGATCGGGACATAGCTCTTGTCGAGCTTCACCACCCAGTCTTCACGTATGTCGCCGCCATGCGCACGCAAACGTCCGGGCAGATGGTCAAGACGTTCCCGCTCGATGGCGCCCATCGACAGGGCAACAGCTGCAAGGGTTGCATGGGCACCGGCGTCAGGCTCAGGCGGCAAGAAACCGTCCGGATACTCGTCGGCGATAAAGCTAGTCGACAGCTCCCCAGACCGCCAGCGCGGATGGTTCATGAGCGCGGTCAGGAACGGAACATTGTGTTGAATACCGTCGACATAATAGCCGTCGAGCGCCTGGCTCATGGCTTCAATGGCGGCTTCCCGTGTTGGCGCGTGGGTGATCAGTTTGGAAATCATCGGGTCGTAGAACATCGAAATTTCCGATCCTTCCACGACGCCGGTATCATTGCGAATGGTGACATCACCAGACGCCATTTCCTCCGGTGGCTGATACCGCACCAACCGGCCGATGGATGGAAGAAAGTTCCGGTAAGGGTCTTCGGCATAGATGCGGCTTTCAACGGACCAGCCGTTCAGCTTCACATCAGCCTGCGTCATCTGGAGCTTCTCGCCATAGGCAACGCGGATCATCTGCTCGACCAGGTCGACCCCGGTTATGAGCTCGGTGACCGGATGTTCCACCTGCAAGCGGGTATTCATCTCCAGGAAAAAGAAGCTCTTGTCCTGCCCGGCAACGAATTCCACCGTTCCGGCACTGTCGTAGTCTACCGCCTTGGCAAGAGCGACAGCCTGTTCGCCCATCTTGCGGCGGGTATCCTCATCAAGAAGCGGGGACGGAGCCTCTTCGATAACCTTTTGGTTGCGCCTTTGGATGGAGCATTCACGCTCTCCAAGGTAGATCGCATTGCCGTGCTTGTCGCCAAGGACCTGTATTTCGATATGCCGGGGATTTTCGATGAACTTCTCAATGAATACGCGGTCATCACCGAAAGAGGAGGCCGCCTCTGACTTCGATCGCGTGTAACCATCCCTCACCTCATCTGCGTTCCAGGCAATGCGCATGCCCTTGCCGCCGCCGCCGGCCGACGCCTTGATCATGACCGGATAACCAATGTCTTCCGCGATCTCTACGGCTTGGTCCGGCGTCTCGATCACTCCGAGATGCCCTGGAACCGTGCTCACCTTGGCTTCATTGGCGAATTTCTTGGATTCGATCTTGTCGCCCATGGCCTCGATCGCGCGCGGGTTGGGACCGATCCAGACAATCCCCTCAGCCGCAAGCGCTTTTGGAAAGCTGGCCCGTTCGGAGAGAAACCCGTAGCCCGGATGCACAGCTTCCGCCCCGGTTTCCTTGCAGGCGGCAATGATCTTTTCGGCAATCAGATAGGAGCTCGCAGCTGCTGCAGGCCCGATATGAACCGCTTCATCAGCCATTTCGACATGAAGCGCATCCTGGTCCGCGTCGGAATAGACCGCGACCGTCTGGATCCCCATTCGCTTTGCCGTTTTGATGACCCGGCACGCGATTTCCCCCCGGTTGGCGACAAGGATTTTTTTGAACATTTATCTCCACCCAACTAATCACCTCAGCCCAGAGTATTAGGCCGGGGACCGGACACACGCAACTTATCCAATGGATGACCCTCGCAAAGGCTGAGCGCCGGGACAGCCCGAAGCACCACAACTCCCGGTAAAACATCGTATTTGATGTAATTAGACGATTTTTAACTCGCTGCCTGTAGGAAATGCCTAGTGTTCAGGAGACTTAAATGAAGTTGGCGATCGCGTTTTTGGTATATGCGGCCGTGTTTTTGCCGATATCTGCTCAGGCGGAAACCATTCTGAAATGGAACCGCGGAGAGATTGACGGCTTCACCCGCTATTGGACCACCAACAATGTGGGCTCCAACTTCGTGGTGTGGTGCCATCCGCAGCGCGCAGTCAACGGAACGGTTTTCCATATTGAAATCGAGGGGCGCAAACCCACGCCCAACACCCGGTTGAAGCTGATCCTGGACAACGAGATTCTAGAATTGCCGGTCAATGATCAGGGATATATCGACAGCGGCTGCGCCACCTGTGCCGACAGTTTTGGATATGTCTGGCATCGGCTCAGATCTGCAACGGCAATGGCGGTCAAATTTCACGATGAACGATATGCGGGCTTTTCATTGAAGGGCGCCAAAGAGATCTTGCCCGGGCCCGTTTGCCCGACCGATTGGGAAAAGAACCAATCCGGCTAAACCTATATGCCGCCGCGTCACGTATCATCCATTTTGATGTGCCGCCAATCACAGCGCTGCCGCAAACTGTGCGCAATATTAGCCAAGTGATTGTTTCAATGCTTGGAAGGCACCCATGAGAAAACCCGCTCTTTTTCTGACCACTCTGGCATGTGCATCCGCCATAGCTTTGTCAGCGGCTGCCGCCCGGCCCGATCTGCGACAGATGTCGTGCGCTGCGGCTCAGGAGATGGTCCGTCAGCACGGCGCGGTCGTGTTCACAACAGGCCAATACACCTATTCGAAGTTCGTCTCGAACCTCAGATATTGCGATTCGCGCGAGATGCTTTTCACGCAATACGGTCCGACCCGTGACGTCAAAAAATGCCCGGTGGCCTATGAATGCCGCGAACCGCTGTTTCCCTTTGGACCTTTCGGGAGGGATTAACCCCTCCCGCTGCCCCATTCAAAGGGGAATGTTGTCGTGCTTTTTCCAAGGGGTCTCGACCTTCTTGGAACGCAACAATGCAAGGGCCTTGGCAACCCGCCGGCGGGTCGAGTGCGGCATGATAACATCATCGATATAGCCGCGTTCGGCAGCGACGAAGGGATTCGCAAACCGGTCTTCGTAGTCCTTGGTGCGGCGCTGGATCATTTCCGGATCACCAAGTTCCGACCGGTACAGGATTTCAACCGCGCCTTTGGAGCCCATGACGGCGATTTCCGCGCTTGGCCAGGCATAGTTGATGTCCCCGCGGATATGCTTGGAACTCATCACGTCATAGGCACCGCCATAGGCCTTGCGCGTAATCACGGTAACCTTCGGCACTGTTGCCTCGGTAAAGGCAAACAATAGCTTGGCGCCATGCTTGATCAGGCCGCCATATTCCTGTGCGGTGCCTGGAAGAAAGCCCGGAACATCAACAAGCGTGACAATCGGAATGTTGAAGCAGTCGCAAAACCGGACAAACCGGGCGGCTTTCCGGCTGGCATCAGAGTCCAAAACACCGGCCAGCACCATCGGCTGGTTCGCAACCACCCCGACGGTGCGGCCTTCAATGCGTCCGAAACCGGTGATGATGTTTTTGGCGAACCGGCCCTGGATCTCGAAGAAACTGCCCTCATCAACGGTTTTCAGGACAAGCTCCATCATGTCATAGGGCTTGTTCGGATTATCCGGGATCAGCGTGTCCAGGCTGTTGTCGATACGCTCCGGATCGTCGTAATGCGTCAGTTCCGGAATATCGGCCTGATTGTTCATCGGCAGGAAGTCGATCAGACGGCGCATTTCCTGAAGCGCCTCGACGTCGTTTTCAAACGAGCCATCGGCAATGGATGACTTTGTGGTGTGGATCGACGCACCACCAAGTTCTTCGGCGGTAACCGTTTCGTTCGTCACCGTTTTCACAACGTCGGGACCGGTGACGAACATATAGGAGGTATCGCGAACCATGAAGATGAAATCGGTCATGGCTGGCGAATAAACATCGCCGCCCGCACATGGGCCCATGATCAATGAAATTTGCGGAATGACGCCCGAGGCCAGAACGTTCCGGGTAAAGACTTCGCCATACCCGCCCAGCGCGGCGACACCTTCTTGAATTCTGGCACCGCCCGCATCGAACAACCCGATGACAGGCGCCCGGTTCTGAAGCGCAATATCCTGCAGTTTTACGATTTTCTCCGCGTGCGCCTCCGAAAGCGATCCGCCGAAAACCGTGAAGTCCTTGGAAAAGACATAGACCGTGCGGCCATTGACGGTTCCCCAGCCGGTGACGACGCCGTCACCTGGAATATGCTGCTCATCCATGCCGAAGTCGGTGCACCGGTGTTTCTTGAACATGTCGAACTCTTCGAAAGAACCCTCGTCCAGTAGCACTTCGATGCGCTCGCGTGCCGTCAGCTTGCCTTTGGAATGCTGTGCGTCGATACGGCGTTGACCGCCCCCAAGCCGCGCTGTTTCCCGGCGGCGCTCCAACTCGGCCAGAACGTCCTTCATAAGGTCCTCCCAAACATATTCTCTAGTGCTGGTAGCATGCAGGCGCGGATCCTGAAAGTCAGCACAAGGGTGAACGCATGCCGAGCCGCTGCGCCCTGCCCCGTTAAATAGGACTACATTTCAGTGCCGGGATTTTGAACATATGGCCCCGCGCCGATCACAACGGCCGTTGAAGCACCGCACACAAAGCGGTTAAGACAGCGCGATCCGCATCCTGCCAACGCTGCGGCCAAGCCAATTCTAGCAACAAAACATCTAGGGGCTAAATTGCCTATTTTTTTGGCGAGGACCGCCAATAGATTGACCTTGGGTTGTTTTTCAGCTCCTGCCATGTTTGCATCGATAGAAAAGGTAAGCAGAATGGGGGGGCAATGTCAGACACGCGTACCTTCTTCAACGAGATGTTGGACGAAAACGGCGCACCACGGGAAATGTATGCGAGGCTTTCCCAATGGCTTGAGGACAAACCCTCAAATTTCCTGACCAAAAAAAGCCGGGACGCGGAAACGGTCTTCCGGCGCCTCGGGATCACTTTCGCCGTTTATGGCGCGGAAGAAGCGACCGAACGCCTTATTCCGTTCGATCCGATCCCACGGATCATTTCAGCAAGCGAATGGCGTCGCTTATCGGCAGGGATCGATCAAAGGGTCCGGGCTCTCAACGCTTTTCTGCACGACATTTATCACCGGCAGGAGATATTGCGGGCTGGCCGGATCCCGGCGAATTTGATCCTGCAGAACGAAGCGTTCCTTCCGGAAATGGTCGGCTTCACTCCGGCGCGCAAAGTCTATTCCCACATCATCGGGACTGATCTGGTACGGGTGTCGGCAGACGAATTTTACGTGCTGGAAGACAATACCCGCACCCCCTCCGGCGTCTCCTACATGATGGAGAACCGCGAAACGATGATGCGGCTGTTTCCAGAGCTCTTTCAGACTCACCGAGTCGCAGCTGTCGAACAGTACCCGGAACTGCTCCGCCAGACGCTGGAGAGTGTGACACCCGATCCGGCGAAGTCTGACCAGACCATCGTTGTGATGACGCCCGGCATCTACAACTCTGCCTATTTCGAACATGCGTTTCTCGCCGATTCCATGGGCGTCGAGCTGGTTGAGGGGCCGGATCTGTTCGTCGATTCCGGCAAGGTGTTCATGCGCACGACACGCGAGCCCAAACAGGTCGACGTGATCTACCGGCGCATTGACGACGCGTTCCTGGATCCCCTTACCTTCAATCCCGACAGCATGCTTGGGGTGCCGGGACTGTTCGATGCCTACCGGGCAGGAAACGTGACGATCTGCAATGCGCCTGGAACCGGTATTGCCGATGACAAGGCGATCTATGCCTATGTTCCGGACATCATCGAGTTCTATACCGGCCAAAAGCCAATCTTGAACAACGTGCCGACCTGGAACTGCTCCCGGACCGATGATCTGGCTTACGTTCTCGATAATCTCGAAGACATCGTGGTCAAGGAAGTCCACGGATCGGGCGGCTACGGCATGCTGATCGGCCCCACGGCCTCAAAACGGGAAATCGCCGAGTTCAAGAAAATTCTGGAAGCAAATCCGAGCAACTACATCGCCCAGCCGACGCTGGCCTTGTCTGCATGCCCGACCCATGTCGCCTCCGGGATTGCACCCCGCCACGTCGATCTGCGGCCGTTCGTGCTGATTGGTGACCAGGTGCGCATCACCCCCGGAGGGCTCACTCGCGTGGCGCTCAAGAAAGGCTCGCTGGTTGTGAATTCCAGCCAGGGCGGCGGAACAAAAGACACTTGGGTGCTCGAGGATTAAGGCTGATTATGCTTGGAAGAACTGCATCTTCATTGTTTTGGATGTCCCGGTATCATGAAAGGGCTCAAAACGTCGCCCGCCTCCTGGAAGTTGGCTATCGAGGGGCGATCATGTCCCACACGGGGCAGGCCGACGGCACGCATTGGCAATTCGCACTGTCCTGCTCTGGCTGCCTGGACGGTTTCAGGCAGAAGTATGAGGAACTCAACACCCGCAACCTTACAAATTACATGGTGTTCTCAAAGGACAATCCTTCGAGTGTGCGCAACAGCCTGGAGCTGGCCCGCAATAACGCGCGCGCTGTGCGCACGAGCTTGACGGCGGAACTGTGGGAAGCGATCAACACAACATGGATCGACTTCTGTGAGCACACCCCTCAATCGGTGACGCCGGACCGGTTGCCGGATTTCCTTGCCTGGGTCAATCAGAGGGCCCATCTTTTTCGCGGCGCATTGTTGAACACCGTCCTGCGGAATGACGGCTATTGCTTCAGCCAGATGGGTAATTTCGTTGAAAGGGCCGACAACACTGCCCGTATATTGAACACTCAATATTGGGTCCTACTGCCCGACAGTGATGTGGTCGATGACGGAAATCTTGACCGGTACCAATGGTCGGCAATCCTAAGAGCGCTTTCCGGGCGCCGCAGCTACCGTTTCGCTTATCCGGATGCCCGTTTGAAAGCCTTCAATATCGCCGAGTTTTTGATCCTCAGGACGGAAATGCCGCGCTCATTATCACACTGCTATGATTGGATTGCTGATACGGCCGATGATCTTGCCACAATATACGGGGCAAGCGAACCGAGCCTTGAGCTGGCAAAGGAGATTTGCGCCGACCTTTCCAAGATGGAGATGCGTGAGATCTACCAGCAAGGTCTTCACGAGTTTCTCACCGACTTCACGGGCCGCAACAACCAATTCGCCCACATGCTCTGCGAAGACTACAATTTCGCGTAAATTCAGGTGCTGCATGCGATTATCCATTCGTCACACAACCCGTTACCGCTATGACACTCCCCTGGCAAATGCCATGCAACAATTGCGGCTGACACCAGTCGATGGTCCAGCGCAATCGGTTATCGAGTGGACAATTGTTACCCCGGGCATAGAACGGGCCACGACCTATCAGGACGCTTTCGGCAACCGGGTGCATATGGTGTCCGGTGGCAGCGGCGATCTTATCGAAGAGGTCGAGATTACGGCCCATGGCGTTGTTGACACCAACGATACCAGCGGTGTTCTCGGACATGAAAACGGCACCGGCGTTCCAGCGCGGCTCTACACGCGCGTGACGCCCCTCACTCATGCCAACCAGGCCATTCGCAAACTCGCAGCCCATGCTGACACTCACGACAAGATCGCAGGCTTTCATGCCTTGATGCATGCCATCCGGGACAAGGTAGACTACAAGGTTGGCGTGACCGAAACCCATGCCACCGCAACAGCCGCCCTCGCCGCTGGCGAAGGCGTTTGTCAAGATCATACGCATATCTTTATTGCAGCCGCACGGTCCATCGGCGTGCCTGCGCGCTATGTTTCAGGCTATCTTTTGCTGGAGGATGAGCAGGAGTCTGAAGCCCATCACGCCTGGGCTGAGGTTCTGATCGACGGTCTCGGATGGACTGGTTTCGACATTTCCAACGCAATGTGCCCGACTGACCGCTATATCCGCTTGACGACCGGCCTGGATTCGCGTTCCGCTGCTCCAATCAGGGGAATCCGGTTTGGCGGCCTGGAAGAGAACCTTCAGGTCGAGGTCGATGTCGTTCAGGCTGCACTGCAACAGCAGCAGCAGCAGTAGCTGTCATCGGTTGGTCGCGAGGCTGGAGTTCACTGGTGGGCGCCGGCATCCGCCGGAATGCATCTCAGGGGCTGTTAGATGACCTATTGCGTCGGATTAAAACTGGACCGCGGACTGCTGTTTGCGTCCGACACCCGGACCAACGCCGGTGTTGACAACATTTCGACATTCAAAAAACTGCACGTTTGGGAAGAGCCCGGCGAGCGGGTCATCACATTGCTGTCTTCAGGAAACCTGGCGGTTACCCAGGCCGTCGTGTCGCTCATCAGCGAACATATCACCTCTGGTGAGAGTGACCGGGTGACGGTTATGACCGCCAAAACCATGTTCCAGGTCGCCCGCTTGGTTGGCAGCGCTGTGCGCGAAGTGAAAACAATTGACGGCGAAGCCCTGGCAGCCAGTGCCGAAAACTTCTTCGTCACCTTCATTCTGGGCGGCCAGATCAAGGGCGAAGAACCGAGGTTGTTTCAGGTTTACGCCGCCGGCAATTTCATTGAAGTCTCGTCCGATACACCGTTTCTGCAGATTGGCGAACACAAGTACGGCAAACCCATACTCGATCGTGTGACACGATCCGACATGCGCCTTGGCGAGGCGGCGAAGCTGGTTCTGTTGTCGTTTGACTCCACCTTGCGATCCAACCTGTCGGTCGGAATGCCGATCGACATGCTGCTTTATAACACAGACAGTTTCTCTACCGAACGGCAGGTCCGGATCGATCAGGACGATCCCTATTTCCAAAAGCTGTCTCGCGGCTGGTCGGATAAATTGCGGGAAGCCTTCGCGGACCTGGATGAGTTTGACGTTTGAACCGCTGCCTCTATTCGCTTGATGACCCGTTCCGGGTTCAGCGGAATGACATATATTTCAATTAGAGCATCGGGCGTTTAGTCCGAAACGCCAAATGATGCTCGGCCAGTCAATAATCGACCAGCTTTGGGCGGCAAGTCGGTCCCGATTTACTGCCCGCTGATCTCGAAGCGGTCCGGCCTTTCAGGAGCCCACGTCTCATGAACCAATCCAGTGCCGCCCTCGCCGATGAAACCTTGACCTGGACCCGCGAGCCGGCGCAGGAGCCACTTGCCTCCAACGATGAGGCCCTGCGGTCCATCCGCGATTTGATCAAGGCCGGCAAACGCCAGGAATTGGTGGATCTTCTGAAACGCTGGGACCCGGTCGATGTCATGCAGTTGCTAACCCGGCTGCGCCTGAAACAGGCCCGAAAGCTGTTCAAATGGCTGCCTGCCAATCCGTCTATCAAGGTGATTGCCGAACTGCGTCCCGAGTTCCGCTCCATCTTGATGGAAGAATCAACGCTGGAACAGTTCCGCGACATTCTGGCCGGGGTCGACCCGGAGGATGCGGTCGAGATCCTGAACGAGTTTCCGGACGATGTCGCTGAGGAGTTGATTGCACGCTTGCCCGACGTGGAGGACATCGGATCACGCGGAACCTATGCCGATGACACGGCCGGCCGCGTAATGGCACGCAAGTTTGTCGCCTTGCGCGAGGACTGCACGGCCGGGGAAGCCGTTAGCCAGATGCGCGCCGAAGCAGACCGGATCCGGAAGATCTTCACCGTTTATGTCACTGACGCCGATGGAAAGCTGACCGGAACCGTGGAAGTCGGCAAGCTGCTTCTGGCGCCGAAAGACGCTCCCCTTCGCGATTTCATGAACCGTGACGTGATTGCGGTTTCCGCTGATATGGACCAGGAGGAAGTGCTGCGCCTTGCCAGAAAGCGGGACATGCGCACAGTGCCGGTCATCAGCCCGGATGGCCATCTTGTCGGACGGATCACCCCGAAACAGCTCACCCGCATCGCATCGGATGAAGCCAATGAAGACATGCTGCTCATGAGCGGTGTGTCCGCCGAAGCACGTTCGGACGACACGGTGTTCCGGATTGTACGCGGACGCTTGCCCTGGCTCTTGGCGGGCCTGGTCGGCGCGAGTGTCGCAGCAACCGTCGTCGGCTCTTATGAAGATCAGTTGGCGGAGGCAGCGATCCTCGCAGCCTTCATTCCCGTAACCATGTCAATGGCTGGCAATGCCGGCCTGCAAGCCTCTGCCGTTGCTGTTCAAGGGATTGCCACAGGCGCGCTATGGTCGGGCGATATCTTTTTCCGGCTCTTCAAGGAATTAATCGCCGCGCTGTTTAACGGTGCCATTGCCGGCACGATCCTTGGCGGCCTGGTGCTCGGCGCCTCGATGTTCATTCCCCTGGAAGAGCCGGTCCGCCTGGCAATCGCGACTTCTCTCTCGCTCCTCTGCGTGACCACTTTGGCTGCCATGGTCGGCGCGACCATTCCCATTATTCTGGACAAGATCGGCATAGACCCGGCCATGGCCATCGGCGTCTTCATCACCTCGTCGAACGATGTTCTGGGTGTTCTGATCTTCTTCCTGATGGCAACAACATTCTATCTGGGATGAGCAAACCTTTACTGAGGATTGCTCAAGATGATGTTTTTAACCTCATCATTGTTTATCAGGAACTGTTCCTGCTCGAGTGTGCGTATTGCCCGCGCCTTTCTGTTTTCCGTTGATGCACGGCTCGGAGACGGAAGGCGCAAAATCTGTTCGCGATTGATAACCTGAAAGCTTTTCCCATCGTCCACGTCGACAGTGAACAAGAGCTGATGCGTATCTACGCGTCCCGCCGATACCTTGGCGCTGGCATTTGTCAGGTCCGCTCTGCTGAGTTCAATCGAAGGCGAAACGCTGCCACTTATCGTGGTCGTAAACTCGATCCTATCGGTATAGGCATTTACAGTAGTTACGCTGCGGCTGATGTTGAAAAACGTATTCAGAACTTCATACATCCCGATTTCACCTGAAATCGGATAAAAGATATTGCCGCCTTGTTTTTTGCTGGTGTCCGAACAGTCGACTTCGTTGCTGAGTTCGCTAACTGTTTCCGCAATCGTGAACTTCCGCTCACCGATGCGCTGAAGACCGTTTTCTGTTCCAATTGTCAGGCCGAGAGTGCCATCGGTAAATGGAAATGAAAATTTCAGTTCCCCGTTTGCACCGTTTGTCTCCTGGACAAAAAACCTGAATGCAAATGCAAGCACCGTATCTTCGTAGGCTTTCCATGCACCCTGAAGGTTTCTTGGCAGCGATCCAATCGAGATATCTGCTACTTCTACTTCGTTTCTCTCAATTCTCTGTGCCAAGGCAATTTCATCGGCACCACCGGTTTTCAATTGCTGAACAATGATGTCTTCCAGTGCGTCCACTGTCTCACATCTAATTTTTTGCATAATCTGAAAAGAGTCGATTGTAACATCTTCAACCAAGGGATGATGTGAGCAGCTTCCAAAAACCACGCATAACAATACCGCCGTATTCCGCATTTGCCCCTCCAAATTTCTATTCAAAGATGCATAATGCAGGAAGCGTCACCTAAGGTAAGCGACAGTTAATAATTTATTAAGACCTGTTGTAAAAATGAAACACGGGGTTAGTCCCCTTAACAGCCATCAACCGTTTCTCAAGATGAATGCTGCCGCGTCGAATTCCTTGCGCTTGTAGGTGCGGATCTGTTGCGCCTCGGCGTCTTTGCCCCACCGCTCAATGTTGAAATCCTCTTCCACATGCGCTGCCGACCAGACTGTGTCTGCATCCAGCCGGCCTTCTTTCAGGGCAAGCGCAAGCAGTGCCGACCCGGTGAGGCTGGTGACCGTGTGCAAGGCGGCCAGCCGCAAAGGGCTTTCGTTTGAAATCCGGACCCGGCAGGCCGAAAGAAGCGCCTCCGGCTGCGGCTTGTGCATGATGCCTTCGATGAGCACAAACCGGCCTCCAAGAAGATCGCCCGCCCATTCGACAACCGGATCCCACGTCTGGCGCTGCGCCTCAACAAGGCTCTCCGGTTCGTCCGCCCGGTAGCAAAGCGCATCATTTCCGGCAAACTTGGTCACATCATCAGCCACCTCGTCGAACCGGACCGAGACAGCGTCTTGCGCGGAATTGGCGATCCGCGTCAACGGCATGGCTGCGGGATTTACTTCCTTCTCCTGCGCCTCCCATTCGGCGGCGACCGCCATGCCCAGAACCTCGTTTGGCAGCAGAAGCGTTGCCCTTGCCGGCGTCTTGACCGGACGGCCATCCAGATGAACGGCATGCCCGCCGTCCATGGCAACCGCGACGGCCTGCTTGTAGAACCGCTTGGGCAATTCGCGCTTGGAAAGTTCCCTGGCGCGCTGCTCCGGGTCCTTTGCAGCGTCCTCATGCAAAGTCTCAAGAAAATCACGCATCAGACTGTTTCCTTGTCGTTAATTAGAAGTTGATCAAGCGCAGCATCGAGCTGATGGAATTGATCAACAATCCGGTCTGCGCCGCCTTCTTCCAGACGGGCACGCTCATGGTATCCCCAGGTGACACCGACCGCATGCGCCCCTGCAGACTTGGCCATTGCCATGTCAAATCCCGTATCGCCTATAACGGCAGTCCGGTGAGGGTCCACACCGGCCTCTGCCATGGCGCGCAGCACCATGTCGGGATGCGGTTTGGAAGGCGATGTGTCAGCTGTTTGTATCGTCATGAACCGGCCATGCAGGTCATGGCAATCCAGTACATGGTTCACGCCGCGCCGCGCCTTGCCTGTGGCAATGCCGAGCAAGACATCGTCCATGGCATGAAGACGTTCAATTGCCTCTTTGGCACCCGGGTAGAGCGGATCCCTGTCCTCGCCGGACATCCGGCGCGCGACCTTTGACTGCCGGTAAGCCTCGGCCATGACAGGTACCTTATCGGCGTGCTTAGGACCGACAAGATTGAGAAAGGCCTCTTCAAGGGAGAGGCCGACAATGGAGAGCGCCGTTTTCCGATCCGGCATCAGCAAGCCTACGGCGTCAAAACCAACCGTGAGGCCATGGAAAATCGTATCCTGGCTGTCGACCAGAGTGCCATCGACATCGAATATGATCAGATACATGAACTGCCTTGCCCGCGCGCTGGTTGCTGATGCCCCGCATGTGCCGGGTTTTGACTGTCCGGTCAAGCGGAGGAGAGGCCATCAGCGCCGGACCCTATTGATATTTTCACAGAGCCAATTTTTTCCGCTCCGGCAGAACTTGCCGCCGTCATCCACATTAACCTTGAGAACAAGCTTGCATCTTTGGATATCCGTGCTTTGCAACGGGCGCCCGAATTTAGCCTCTTTAAGGTGATTTACGCCACATCACAGGACGTAGAACACCGTCGTAAACCCTCTGGTTACCATAAACGGTCATTCTGCAAATCTTGGGTGGGCACGAACGTTTGGGGCAAGTTTGCCGCCAGATACTGCGCGTAACCGACACGCAGCCATGACAGCTGCGGGCAACAGGACCGTTTTGTCTTTATGAAGAAACAAAAGCAGCCAGCCGGGGTGACGCCCCGGTCGACCGCACGGGCAAGTCTGTTCGCAGCCGGCTTGAGTGTAACCGGGGCCTCCGCCCTGTTTGCAGCCGTAACCATGACCGTCGGGTTCATGAGCTCCGGCCTGCCCGAAACGCACGCCGGACACACCCAGCAGACACCGGCAATTGTGAGACTGGCGACGCCAAAACTGCCTGCCACGGAGCCGGAACAGTCCCAACCAGATGCGCAAAGCGCCGCGGCAAAGGCCGCAGCCGAGCTTGCACAAGTGCAGCCGGAGGCAGTTCCGTCCAGCGCCCCTACAGATCTTGCCAAATTACCCACCGGACCGTCCGAACAGGAAAAATTGGCGGCAAGCCGTGGTCTCGCGGAAGGTTTGGCCCGTCTTAAGCTCGCTAGAAACCTCCAAGCGGCACAGGCAGTAGCCTTGAAACGTGAGCAGGAGGCGGCCCAGCTTGCCTTGGCAGCCGTTCAGACCCGTCCTTCGGATTCGGATGAACCAGCACAAGGCGTCACACCTCAGGACACTTCGATTTCCGGAGCAGCTCCCGTCACGCTGGCAGCGCTGCCGGGTAATGCCGCTCCGGCAGCCGCTCCCATCCGCGTCCCGTTGGACGTAACCGCCGGACCGCAGGCCGTCATAGAAAGTGTTGCGCCGCAGCTAGAGACCCCGCAACAGCCAAGCCTTGAAATTGCAGCTGCGACCCCAGACCTCATTCCGGTGCCGGATCTGCGTCCAAGACCGCTTGTACGCACCAAACCGGGCGCGATCAGCAAACCAGCTCAATCCGAGCCGCGGCAATCACAGGGAACCGTTCTATCCTATGCCAATCCGGGACTTCCGGAAAAAGAAGAGAGGGGTGTCTTCAGCGGCATTGGAAAGCTGTTTTCCGGCCCGAGGGGACTTGGGCCAAACAACAAAGTCGCGATTTACGATATCAGCGCGTCTACGGTCCACATGCCGGATGGCAGCAAACTCAAGGCAAATTCCGGTATTGGCCACCGCATGAACAATCCGAAGTATGCCTACGTGAAAAACCTCGGTCCGACACCGCCGAATGTCTACAAACTGCGGATGCGCGAGCGGCGCTTCCATGGGGTCGAAGCGATCAGGATGCTCCCCTACGATGTTGCGGCCATGCGCGGGCGGGACGGCATGCTGGCCCACTCGCCTCTGCTGCGCAACAGCAAGGGCTCACATGGATGCGTCGCCTTTACCCATTACAACAAGTTTCTGAACGCGTTCAAAAAGGGCAAGGTCGAGACGATGATTGTCGTGCCCAACATGAGCGCACTGCCCAAATATGTGGCGATGTACAACGAGCGCAAATACGCTTCGCGGTAGCACTCTTGTTGTCGGAAGGCCGATTGGGTATGGGTTGGGCATTCAATCGCCCGCTGATCGGGTGTTGAGCGGTCGAGCATCTTCGGGCGTTTCTGACAAACACCCGATGCTCTAACCCCGACCCGGAGCCTTCCTTGACCAAAATCATCGCTTTATTTCTGATCCTGGTCGCGGCGATCCAAGTGATCAAACCGCTCGGCTGGCCGGGCTTGAAGAAAAGGTCGGACGCCTGGAAGCTGGCGGCAGGCGTCGTTGCCGTCACACTGGCTTCGGTCATCGTGACAGCCCTGTTCCAGGGCATTTAAACCTGGATTTTGAGCCGGGCCAGGACGTCTTCGTGAAGATCCGGGCAGCCTGAAGCCACAATTGCCCCTCGCGAAGACAACGACAGGGGTGCACCGCTCCAATCCGTAATGCACCCGCCCGCCCCCGCGACAACCGGGACCAATGCGCATATATCGAATGGTTCAAGATCTGGGCCGTTCAAACAAACGTCCACCATCCCGCGGGCCAATGCGCCATAGGCCAGACAGCCGCCATCAAATCCCGTCATAACGCCCCTGCCGTTGAGGGCATCAAAGCCCCTGCGGCTCTCACCGCTGAACGAATTTGGGTTCGCAAGCGCCAGGACTGCATGGTCCAGGGATAAATTTCTGCGGCTCGTGAGGGGTTTGCCATTCAAGGTCGTGCCAAGTCCAATGATCCCGCAGTAACGGAAATGCCCCAGCGGGTGATCAATGACACCGAGAACAGGCGTGCCCTTGTAGCAAAGGGCAATCAAAACGCCGAAATTGAGCAATCTTGCTCCGAATTGACGGGTGCCATCGATGGGGTCCAATACCCACACATACTCGTTTCCGATCGATTGTTCGCCAAACTCTTCGCCTAAGATGCCGTGATCGGGATGGTGTTCTGCGATTAGCTTGCGGAGTTGGCGTTCGACATTTGTGTCCGCCTCGGTCAGGGCCGAACGGTCTTCCTTGTACGAAACGGCTCCCTGACCAAACCAGGCCGCCCGCACGATCTCGCCAGCCGCATCGGCCAGCAGGTTTGCCGTCTGAGCGAACTTGGTCAACCGTTCAATCATTTCCAAGCTCAAATAGATGCGGAGATCGCTTACCGCTTGATGATGTTTTCATCCGGATCATCAGCCTCAGGGTCATAGTCGGATGCATCGAAACCCAGAAGGTTCCAGGTCTGCTGCATGTGCGGCGGGAGAGGCGCCGACACATCAATCATGCCGTTCCCGGACGGATGCGGAATGACAATCCGCCGGGCCAGGAGGTGCAAGCGGTTTTGTATGCCGCCCGGCAATTCCCAGTTCTCGATATTGAAGTATTTGTCGTCGCCAATGATCGGATGTCCGATATGGGCTGCGTGCGCGCGGAGCTGGTGCGTCCGTCCGGTAACCGGCTTCATGGTCACCCAGGACAGCTTCTGGCCGGATTTTTCAAAGACCGAGTAAAGCGACACCGCATGTTGGGCATCATCCGCCCCGCCCTGCCGGACGATTTGCATGCGCTCTTCGCCTTCATCCCGTGCCAGGAACGTTGAAATCCGGCCCTGATGCGGTTTGGGAACACCTGCAAGGATTGTCCAGTAGATCTTGCGCGTGTTGCGATGGCGGAAGGCCTTGGTGAGCTCCTGCGCCGCCTGCCGGGTCCGGGCAACCAGGATGATCCCCGATGTTTCACGGTCAAGCCGGTGAACAAGGCGCGGTTTCTGGCCTTTCTTGTCGGCGAATGCCTCCAGCATGCCATCGAGATGGCGCTTGAGCCCGGAGCCGCCTTGAACCGCAAGGCCAGCCGGCTTGTTCAGCACCATGACCTGATTGTCTTCATACAGCATCATGTCTTCGATGGCCTTGCGGTCATCGGCGATGAGCTTGGTCGATTTCGGTTTTGCGTTCTTCTTGTCGTCCGCAGGCAGCTCGACACCCAAGGGCGGAATGCGGATCACCTGCCCTTTTGCGATCCGTGTGTTGCTTTCCGCGCGCTTGCCATCCACCCGCACCTGCCCGGTGCGCAGGAGTTTTTGCAGGCGGCCGAAGCCAAGGCCTGGATAATGTGCCTTGAACCAACGGTCGAGGCGCATGCCCGCCTCATCGGCGGCCACTGTTTTTTGTTCAATCGCGGACATGTCTGATCTCGTTCAGCTGCAGTATGAAACGACTGCGCGTGCCGGGAACCGGATACTCATTGCGGCCCCCAAAATAGTTCCGCTGCGTATAGGCTGTATCCGGCCGAAAAGAAAGAGGCACCGTTAAGAATAGGCATGCCGCATAAGGGCGAGACCCGCAAACACGGCCGCGATCGACAGGCACACCGACGCCAGCACGTAAATCAGGGCGAGATGTGTGTCACCGCGTTCCCACAATACGGACGTGTCCAGTGAAAAAGCCGAAAAAGTGGTGAAGCCGCCAAGCACACCGGTTGCGAAAAAATACCGGACGTCCTGCAGGCCCGCCGCCTCGTGCTTAACAAGCCAGCCAATGAACAGCCCCATAACAAGTGAGCCGATGACATTGACCGAGAGCGTGCCGGCGGGAAAACCGGGACCGAACATCCGCAACGTCATGAGCGAGACCAGGTGACGCGCACCGGCTCCAAGGCCGCCCCCCACCATGACCAGAAGCAGGTGCTTCATTCGCCCGGGGCCGTTTTCTTGGCGCCTTGCTCCTGCCCCATCGTTTCAAACACTTTTACCTGACCATCGTATTTCGGATCAATCGTCCCGCACACCCGGTCCCAGAAGGAAAAGAAGTTTGCGAAATTATATCTGAAACGCGAGTGATGCTGGTCGTGAAAGGTCACGCAAACCATCGGTGATGGCATCCGGGAGAGCGGCGATGCGTAAAACTCGAAACCGGAATGCCCGATGGTCCCGTTGAAGTGGTCCCAAAGCCGGTGAAGGATCAAGACTTCGACCGGGATCGGCAGGATCAGGACCGCCCATAGATAGTAGCTCTGCATCACGAAAGCATCGACCAGATCGTCCGAATAGGTGCTCCACACGGTTGGGGCAACCGATCTGTGATGTTCGGCATGAAACCGGTACATCAGCTTCGTATGCATGAAGCGGTGCGCCCAGTAAAACCATGTGTCGAATGCAATGATCGAGATGACGAACATCAGGATCACCGACCACCAGGAGAGTTCGAGTGGTGCAACAAAGGTCCAGCCCTTTAGGGACAAGAGTATGCCCCCGGCAAGGCAACCTGCTGTCACGGTCAAGGACCAGACGCTCGCCCGGATTTCCTTCCACATGCGTTTTTCACCGCGCCGGTGCGGCTGGATGCGGCGCTCCGGATGGCGGTTTTGAATTTTTACCAGCACCCACCCCGTCGCGAAATACAGGAATACATTGACCGCGTAGACTGCCGCGTAGATCGGCAGAAACTCCAAGAAGACTGTCAGCGCCTGTTCGAGCATGAGCTAAGAATGTCCAGTTTGTCGGTTGGCTGACACGGAGCGTGCGGGCTCACCCGGTTGCTTTCACTTTGGTATCTTCCGTGTCCGGAACTTCTCCGGTTTCTTCCATGGAACGCACCAATTGATCGTATTTTGGATGAACGGTTCCGCAAACCCGGTCCCAGAACGAAAAGAAGTTACCGTAATTATAGTGAAACTGCGAATGATGCAGATCATGGAACGTCGTGCAAATCAGCGGCGATGGATAGCGCGACGACTTGGACGCGAAATACTCAAACCCCGAATGACCGACCATCCCTGAAATCTGGTCGAACAGCCGCAGGGCGAACACGCTGAGCGCAGGCACTGGAAGGACGAACCAGACCACGAAATAAAAGGAGTGCTCGATCAGGGTATCAACCGTTGTCGAACTGTCATTGCTCCAGACAGTCGGTGCGATTGACCGGTGATGCGGCACATGGAACTTATAAAGTGCCGGCAAATGCAGAATTCGGTGCCCCCAGTAAAACCAGGCATCAAACAGCACAAAGCACACCGCAAACATCAGCGGGAAGGACCACCAGCTCAAGTCCACCGGCGGGAACAGTACCCATCCTTGGGTCTGCGCGAAATACCCGCCGGACAGCAGCACAGAGGACGTGAAGAGGGCCTTCAGCGACGCCAGGATCTCCTCGCGCTGGCGTTTCATGCCATCCCGGTGTTTCTGGATGCGCCGCTCCGGGTGCCGCCGGTTGATCGCAATCAGAGTAAAGCCTGTGCCGAAGTAAACAGCCAGCATGGCTGCATAAATGGCGCCGAGAACAAGAAGATAATCGAGGACCAGGGTCATTCGGCCGCATCCTGCTTCTGGCCGGCATAAAGCTGCTCAAAGCCCTCGACCTTGCCATCGTAGGTCGGGTGGATCGTGCCGCATAGCCGGTCCCAGAAGGAAAAGTAATTGGCGTAGTTATAGACGAAATACTGGTGGTGCTGATCGTGATAGAGCGTGCACAACAGCGGCCATGGCTTTCTGGCGGACGGGGCCGCAAAATGCTCGTATCCGCAATGACCGATCGCCGCGGACACCTGGTCGAACAAACGGTGCCCGAGGAAAACCAGCGGCGGCATCGGCACGACGAACAGAACCAAGGCGTAGTAGGAATGGGCAAATAGCGTGTCGACACTGGACCCGGCATCGTTCGACCAAACCGTCGGCGTGATCGTCATGTGATGCGGCTTGTGGAACCTGTAGAACATCTTGGTGTGAAGGATCCGGTGCCCCCAATAGAACCACGTGTCATGGAGCACCAGCGACAGCACAAAAAACACCGGAACAGACCACCAGCTCAACCCAAAGGGATCAAACAAGGTCCAGCCGCGCATTTGCGCGTAGAGCCCGATTGCTAGACAGGTGCTGGTGATGGAGAGCTGAACCATCGACGACTTGATGTCCCTGAGAGCATCATGGGTCGGCGCCCGTTTCTGGATCTTGCGGTCGGGGTGGCGTTTGTTGAGGGCTGTCATGGTGAGACCGGTGGCAAACAACACCGTGATACTCACCGCATACAGCATGCAGAACAGGGCGGCAAAAGCCCAGATCCCGGTACCGGTATAGTGTGACAGCCAGTCTAGCATTCGCATCGCCTGAGTTTTAATAGCACAGGAATGCCTAACCAGCCGGGCAACGCAGCGTCAAGGTTCGGCGGTGCAAAAAGTTGCAGGGCCCGGATCAGACGTCTTCAAGAACATGGGCAAAGTCCGGGTAAACGCTTCGGATCAATTGATCGACACGCTCAATTTCGTCAGGGATTTCTTTAAGATGCGGCCGTTCCTCTTCCAGAATGGCCAAAAAGATACGTGCCCGCGCCTGGTTCAAACTGGCCAGCGGCAGAGTGTCGCCCTTCGCGGTGGACAGAACGATGCTGACCAGCCGGTCAGCCGCATTCAGCCGCCCCCAGAGGTAATCATGCTCCCGCCACGCCCTGTTAAAAAACGCACCGAAGGTGTTGAGCGACTTGCCCTTCAGATCGAAATCGTCGGTGTAAAGGCTCTCTGCGTCCCGCGGGCTGATCCGGTCGACAAGAATCTCGGTGACCTCGGCAAAGTCGTTTCGCTGAAGAACGGGGAACGTGATCAGATCATAAAACCCGAAGCCCACATACGACTGTAGCAGGGAGGCATGACGGTCCTTATCCAAAAGCTCACGGGCCGTCTGGGCAAACAGCTCGTCTTGCAAGCGGTCAAGGTCCCGAAGGCCCATCATTTTCGACAATCCGTCCAGGAACCGCTCAATATGGGGCCCGGTCTGACCATCTTCAGTTTGGCCGTTCTCCCGGAGCATTTCGGTCAAAGCCCGGCATCGCGACCCGTAAAACTGGCGGTTCCAGCGCCAGCTCAGGTGATCGATCTGTTCGTAGATAAGTCCTTTGAGCTGGTCCAACGCATCCGGATCAGCGGGTGTCAGGCCGGAGCCGCGGTAATGGTCATAGAACCCATTCAACTTCCGGACGGCAAACCGCAGGCGGCGGATCCGGTAATCAACGTCGAGGCTGCGCAGCGCGTTCACCACATTGGGATCGGTCCGCCCCAAGACATCGGCGCCCGCTGTTGCAAGTCCAGTCAGATGCTCCGAAAACGCACTCAGGTAGCTGTCTTCCCTGTTCCGGTCGTCTTCCCCCGGACCGATATCACAGGCAAGACGGGCAAGGCGTTCGGCAAGCGCATGGAGCTTGAGCGACTGGTAATTGAGAAAGGCGAATCCAGCCTGCTCGAAAGCTGCGACCGTGGCTTTATGGCGGCACTCTGAAACCACGTCAGTTGTGATTGTCTTGCGTTTTGGAAGCAAGCCGCCAACTGCCTGATCCACCATAGGCGCGGCAGCATCAATCAACCTTGAAAGCCAGCGGCTGCGGCGGTTGTTGGCTTCAAGCTCTTTCAGATCATCGCCAATCGGCTCGTTGCGCGGGATATGTGCAAGCGAGGCTAGAATGACCCGGAAAAAGCCTGGAACCTCCGTTGGATTCCGGGTGTTTTCCGTGCGCTCTACCGGCGCGGGATCAACATAGATGAGGCGCCTTTCGACCTTACGGGCGGCGGGCCGGCCCTGGATGACATCGATCACAGGCGCAAATGGCTTGTTCATGACGACGCTGCCGTCGACGAAGCAGTGCGTGCCGGACGTCTCAGCATTCAACCCGAGTGCACGGCTTAAAAACGCGTCGCGCTGCTTCCAGGCTTGTTTGCGCCGCGCCAGCACGCGCTCCATTTCCGGGACAGTCGAGGGAGGAAAAGCGCCTGGAAATGAGGATGTGGCTCTGGCCGCAAAGACGAGTTCCGGGATGTTTTCCCGCTCGAACTGACTGTCCAGATACCCTTGGGTCCGGTGAACGGCATGGAAGTTGAGGATCCGGCGATGATCCCATTCCTCCACATAGTCCGGATCATCCAAATGAATCCTGCGCTTGATGCCATTATAATCGGTCAAGGTCACAAACAGGTCGAGCGTCTGGCCGCGCGGGATCAAGGTCGCTCCGTGGCGACCGGCCCCGTCCATCTTCTCACACGCATCCAGCATCCAGCCGGTAAACCGCTCGCCGGAAAAGGGAGGCGAGAACCAGCGCGCCTGCATGAACTGCCTGAGCTTTTCCCGCGTTTCCGTGCTCTCGATCTTTTTGCTGAGGCGCGAAGACACCAACCGGTCCAGCACGGGCGACACCGACATCTTCAGATAACGCGACAAGCCGTTTTGCGGTCTTGCAAGCCGCGTAACGTCCGCATTTTCCAGCCACATGCGGGAGTGGCTGTCCAATGGAAGGTCATGAGCAAGCGCGCGAGCAAGCATAATGCCGTTCACACCGCCCGCTGAGGCCCCCGCAATCGCATCCACGACGACGCGAATATCCGCGGCACTGGACATCAAATCTAGAAGATCCTGGAACGCGCGCTGCGCCGGAGGCTGTGCAGTCTGCTGGGTGGGAGCGGAGCCGGCACGCGACTTGCGCTCAAGCCGCACCTTGGACGCCCGGACAAGGTTCAAGACTTCGCGGCTCACGCCATGCATGTAGATGGCCAACGAAACGCCGCCATAAAGAACCAGGGCCAAGCGCAGTTCAATTTCCTTCATTGCGTCCGATGACCCCGTTCCTTCGCGCCTGAGACATTTAACCACCGCATCTTCATGATGTAGCTACGATTTTTGCTGTCGTGGCCAAGAAGTTTGCACAATTTGTTACACTTTTCCGTAAGCGCAGCGGAATAATCAGCTACTATGCTGGCGTCAGCCTAACGATTCCGGAGAGGCGCGCACGTCCTCAAGCCTGTTGGACAAAATGGGAAACAACGCGGCCAAGAAACACAAAAAATCCGACCCGTCGCAGCCACGCGATGGCATCAGCAAGGCGCCTGATCCCGGCCCGGCCGGACAGGAAGATGAAATTCAAGCCTTGCGGGCGGAGCTCGACGACTTGAAGCTTCTTTACGAGGCCACGATTGAGCATGGCGAGGCCGTTGAAGACCAGCTTGCAGACCAATCGGCTCATCTCGAAGCGCTGTCGAAACAATTGGCAAAGTATCTGTCTCCGCAGGTCTACCAATCCATTTTCGAGGGGCGGCAAGAGGTCAAAATTACAGCCACCCGCAAGAAACTGACCGTCTTCTTTTCGGACATTGCCGATTTCACGGAAACAGCAGACCGGCTTGAATCTGAGGAACTCACGGCGATCCTCAATCAATATCTCACGGAGATGTCGCGGATTGCGCTGAAGCATGGCGCCACAATCGACAAATATGTTGGCGATGCCATTCTCATCTTTTTCGGCGATCCGGACACCCGCGGTGTTACTGAGGATGCCCTTGCCTGTGTCCGCATGGCGATCGAGATGCAGAAGCGCATGTCTGAATTGCAAATGGTGTGGATGGAGGCCGGCATTTCCAAGCCGCTCAAATGCCGGATGGGGATCCATACCGATTATTGCACGGTCGGAAACTTCGGAAGCGAGGACCGGCTGGACTACACGATCATTGGGCGCGGCGTGAACACCGCCTCCCGTCTCGAAGCGCTCTCTAATCCAGGGTCTATCCTGATTTCGTTCGAGACCTATTCTCAGGTCAAGAACCACATTGTCTGCAGGGAAAACGGTGATATCACCGTCAAAGGCATTGCGTACCCGGTGACGACCTTCGAGGTCTTGCGCGAAAAGGCAGTGATAGGCGGAAATCTGGACGGACGGCTTTTGGAGGTGTCGCGGCAGTTGGAAGACGTTGCATCCGATCTCGCCGAAGATCTCAGCAAGGATGAGCGCACCAAACTGCTCTCCGCGCTCAAGTCGGCATTTTCCGATCTATAACGGCATCTAAAATCATAGCTAGCGAAAGAAGGCTTTCAGCGCATATGGGGACCGCCTCCGATAACATCAGTCGTCTCACGAAGACCGGTCCGTGCGGAGCTTCGTCCAATACTCGAGACGTTTGCGCAATTCGCGTTCAAACCCCCGTTGCGGCGGCTTGTAATAGGTCTTCCGCCCCATAGTGTCCGGGAAGTAATCCTGACCGGAAAAGCCATCCGGGGCATCATGGTCGTACTGGTAGCCGTCTCCATACCCTTCCTGCTTCATCAATTTGGTAGGCGCATTCAGGATATGCTTTGGCGGCAGCAGGGAGCCACTGGTTTTGGCATCGCGCATCGCCGCTTTGTAGGCGACATAGGCCCCGTTGGATTTTGGCGCGGTCGCTAGATAAATCACGCATTGGGCCAGCGCGAGTTCGCCTTCGGGTGAGCCAAGCATTTGATAAGCGTCGCGCGCCGCGTTTGCCTGAACCAGTGCATTCGGGTCGGCCAGCCCGATATCTTCGACCGCCATGCGGATCAACCGGCGCGCCAGATACATCGGGTCTTCTCCGCCATCCAGCATGCGGCAGAACCAGTAGAGCGCGGCATCCGGATCGGACCCGCGCACAGACTTATGCAGAGCGGAAATCAGATTGTAATGACCATCCGCGCTCTTGTCGTAGATCGGCGCCCGGCGCTGAACAATTTCCTGCAAACGGTCCGCATCAAACACTTCATCGTCCAACGAAGCACGCCAGACATCTTCCGCAAGGGTCAGCGCCGACCGGCCATCGCCGTCTGCCATGCGCATCAGCACGGCCCGTGCTTCGTCGTCCAGCGGGAGTTTCCGGTCCTCGGTTTCTTCTGCCCGTTTGAGCAACAAACCAATTGCCTCCAGCGGCAGGGACTGGAACGTCATTACGTGAGACCGCGACAACAAGGCAGCATTCAGTTCGAAAGAGGGGTTTTCCGTTGTCGCCCCGACCAGTGTGATCGTACCGTCTTCCATAACGGGAAGAAAACTGTCCTGCTGAGCCCGGTTGAATCGGTGGATCTCATCAACAAACAACAAAGTGGCGCGGCCCCCCATCCGGCGGGCACGCGCGGCCTCGAACACTTTCTTCAAGTCCGCAACACCAGAGAAAATCGCCGAAATCTGTTCAAATGCGAGATCCGTCTCGTTTGCCAGCAGCCGGGCAATCGTGGTCTTGCCTGTTCCCGGTGGCCCCCAGAAGATCAGGGAGCCGAGTGTCCGGGTCTTGAGCATGCGTGAGAGCGTGCCTTCAGGGCCGAGCAGATGGTCCTGCCCGACAACATCCTCCAGCCTTGCCGGACGCATTCGGTCTGCCAGCGGCCTTGGTGCGGACGCAGCCAGTCCCGATGCTTCAAAAAGGTCGCTCACGCTCCCCTCGCCCCTCAGCGCAAAATGATCTGGGAAATCCTGCCGTCACGCTCGATATCAAGCCGCCAGACACGCGGCGGGGTCCGGATCATGGTTTCCAGCATGCGGGTCGTTTCCACAGCCCGGTCATTGATCGCCCTGATAACATCACGTTCGCGCAGCCCGACCCGGTCGGCGGTGCTCCCACGTGCAACGTCGGATATCACAACACCTTCAAAGACGCCCTCAAGACCAATTTCCTCCGATACGGCCGGAGACAGGTTCATGACCGTGCTGCCCTCGAAAGGAGAGTAATCGGTCAATTCACGCGTATCCCGCGGCACAGTTTCGGGCGCTGGTTGCAAGTTGATGGAGATGGTCTGCTGTCGGCCACCCCGGTAGACCGTGAATTCGGAGCGCTCGCCAATCATCTTGGTGGCGAACCTGTAGCCGAAGGAATCCGGGTCGAGCACTTCCTTTCCGTCCACTGCAACGACAAGATCGCTCACCGCAAGGCCGGCTGCCTTTGCCGGAGATCCTTCGTGAACTGCCGCGATCAATACCCCGCGCGGACGGTCAAGCGACAGCGCCTCCGCAATCTCGGCGGTCACGGCCTGGACGGTCGCCCCCAACCAAGGGCGCTGCACCTTGCCGCCCTGGGCTGCCGCACTGGCGACAAACCGTGCCATGTGAGCCGGAATGGCAAAACCGATGCCGTTGGAACCACCAGATCGCGAGAAAATCGCGGTGTTGATGCCAACAAGCTTGCCGGTCATATCCACCAGCGCTCCGCCGGAATTGCCCGGATTGATCGCCGCATCGGTTTGAATGAAGAATTGATAATCCGTCACACCGACCTGTGTGCGCGCGAGTGCGGAAACAATACCCTGCGTGACTGTCTGTCCGACCCCGAACGGATTCCCGATGGCTAGAACAATATCCCCAACGGCAAGACTGTCGGAGTCCGCGAATGCGACATGCTCGAATGGCCCGTCTTCACGGATCTGCAGAACGGCAAGATCAGTGCGTTCGTCCAGCAGCACAATGTCCGCGTCAAACTCGCGCCGGTCGTTCAGCGCAACCCGAACCTCATCGGCATCCTTGATCACATGGTGGTTGGTGATCACAGTTCCGCTTTCCGAGATGATAACCCCGGATCCGAGGGAGGATTGTACCCGCTCCTGAGGCCGGCCCATATTGCCGCCCGGCTGCCCGAAAAACCGGCGGAAAAAGGGATCATCGAAGAAGGGGGACACACGCTGCCGGCGGACGACCTTGCGGCTTGCGTAAACATTGACGACTGCCGGTGCCACATCTTTGACGATGGGCGCGAACGACAATTTGACCTGCGCATCCGATTGCGGGACCAAACGCAGATCCGCAGGTGTCGGCTGTGTGTCCTGCGCGGTAGCAGGTCCGATGCCGAACGCCAGGAGCCCGGCCAGCCCGATCCACTTCAAACGTGTCAGCAGCGCGGCGTGTGTTCGGCGCATCCCTTAGCCCTCTTGTTTGTTTCTCATTGCGTTCCGAGCGTTACACCGGAGATAGGGAAGAAACGTGGCAAATGCAAAATGAAAAGAGCCGCTGGCGGACCAGCGGCTCCTGAATGGCTTGCACTGTAAGCGCGATTAGGCGGAGCGCACCTGGCGCAGGAAGTTCCGCACCTCTTCATCAAGATGATCGGCATCCGCCGCCATGCGGGAGGCTTCCTCGGAGAAGCTCGAAGCAGCCCGGTTGGCATCATCCGACAAGGACGACACGTTCCGGATATCCTCGGTCACTTTCGATGTTCCGCCTGCGGCCCGCTGGGTGTTTTCGGCAATGCCTTGTGTCGCATAGCTTTGCTCCGTAACCGCAGCGGCAACATCACTCACAGAATTGGTGATTTCACCAATCGTATCCTGAATGTCGCCGATAGCCTTGACCGCGTCATCGGTGGCCCCGCGGATCGCGTCGATCTGCTGCTGGATTTCCCCGGTTGCCTTCCCGGTCTGCGCAGCCAGATCCTTGACCTCCGACGCCACAACCGCAAAGCCTTTGCCCGCTTCCCCGGCGCGCGCGGCTTCGATGGTCGCATTGAGCGCCAGCAAATTGGTTTGGTCCGCGATATCACTGATCAAGGTGACGACCTCACCGATCCGGTTTGCCGCCTCGGCAAGCGACTTGACGGTGGTGTTGGTGGTTTCCGCGCGTTTCGTGGCAGCAGAAGCCACTGCGGACGACCGCTCGATCAATGTTGAGATTTCCTGAATGGAGCTCGACAACTGATCGGAAGCCGCCGCAATTGACTCCACTTCCGCCAATGTCTCCTGGGACATGGACGCAGCGTTTGCCGATGTGGTCCCGGCGGTGTCGGTCATCGTCTGCATCTTGTTGGCAGAATCCCGCAGTGCGGCTGCGGATTTTGCCACCTTGTCGACAACGGTTCCGACAGTCGCTTCAAAATCACCGGCAAGGCTTGCCAGCATATCCTGCCGCTGTGACGCCTGGTGCTGGGCTTCATCTGCCTGTTCCCGGGCGCGGCGGTCGTTATCGTCTGCAGCGTTTTGCCGGATCTTCAGAACCGCACGCCCGATATCGCCAATTTCATCGTTTCGGCGCGCAGCCCGGATTTCCGCGTTGAGATCCCCATCTGCGATCGCATTCAATGCCCCAACGAGCTTGGTGAGTGGTTTTGTGATGTGGCGGGAAAAGAAAATGGCGATGACGGTTGCAACGGCGACCGCAATCAGTGACCAGAGCACCATCGAATTCCGCATTGCCGTAACGCTTGCAAATGTCTCGGCTTCGGTCCGCTCTGCAACGATTGCCCAGTTCTGCCCCTGGAACGGAAACGGCTCGGCGACCATCAAACGCGCCTCGCCGTCTTGTCCGGCCTCAATGGCTGCGGCAGCCCGGCCCGCCAAGGCTTCCTGAACAACATCGGCCTCGCTGGTTTCAGTCAATGCGGTCTCGGTCTCAGCCAGCGGCTTGTTACTCAACAAACGCCCGTCGGCCGAGACTGCATAAACCTGTCCGGTCTCACCCAGATTTTCACGATCCGCCAGAACCGCATCAAGGGTGGCGGCATCCACGCGGACCGCGATAACGCCGCCAAACAAGACCTCACCAAACGTATTGATGTACATAGGTGCTGCGGCAAACATGGCCGGGGAACCGTCAGCAAGCGCATAGGTTTCGAATTCGCTGACCGCAAAGTTACCTTCTTCAATGGACTTTGCAGTTTCAAAGACGGTTTTCAATCCGGTTTCGCCGCCGGCAATCTCATCCACATTGTAGAGAAACTCCCCGCCTTTAGTGACCGAGTACATGATCAGACCATTCGGATCGATCAGATAGAGATCGCCATACCCGCCGTTGCGCCACATGGACAGGAACGAGCCGTGAATCTCCGAATGCCGCCAGGAATACATCGACTTGTGGTCTTCACCCGTCAGCAGTGCGCGCTCGCTCGGATCTTCCGAGACCGCATAATACTCCAGAAGCTCCTCACGCACATTGCCGAGGTTCATGGTCGCATTTGCAAGGTTGACCATGGCTTCCTTGATGCCGGCACCAGTCGACACGTTGACCAGATCATTCCCGAGGGCATCAAGGCGGGCATCCAGGAGCGCCGAGCGCGCCGAAATCACCATCCCCAACTCGGCTTCAGCTGCCTGACGCAATCCGTCGCGGCCATTAATGAACCCGATAATCCCGACCGCGGTACACGCTGCCAGGGTAACAAAAACCATAAGTGCTGGAATAAAAAAGGAAAGTCTGATCGTCGGCCACTTACGGGCGGCCGGTGTCGATTGTCGGTAGGTCAAAGCTATTCTCCTGAAGTCCCCCGCGAGAAACCTCAGAGAGCCTAAACCCATGACTGTTAAATCATTGATAATTTGCGCAATAAACGAAACGTACCGAACGTAAGGCGAAATTGAAAAAGGCGGGCCCAAGGCCCGCCTTCATCACTTCTGATAAAGCCAGAAACTTACGCTGCGTCTTCAGCAGCTTCTTCTGCTTCCGTGCGTGCACGGTCTTCGGCACCGCGCGCATCCGGATCCCGGTCGACCAGCTCGATGACAGCCATCGGAGCGTTGTCGCCATACCGGAAACCGGCTTTCAGCACGCGTGAGTAACCGCCATCACGGTCTTTGTAGCGTTCGCCGAGGGTCTCGAACAGTTTCGCCACCATGGCCGCATCGCGGATCTGCGAGATCGCCTGACGGCGCGCATGCAGATCACCGCGTTTGCCCAGGGTGATGAGCTTGTCGATGATCGGCTTCATTTCTTTAGCCTTAGGCAGGGTTGTCACGATCTGCTCATGCTTGATCAGCGACGCTGCCATGTTTGCGAACATAGCCTTACGGTGGCTAGAGGTCCGATTGAGCTTGCGGCCGGATTTACCGTGGCGCATGGCCCTCTCCTTTTCAATAATCAGGCAGTGTGTACAGTTTGGTCAGCACTTGCCCGGTTGGTCCGATAGGGACGCGTACGCCCCTTAATACTGATGGTCTTCGTAGCGCTTTGCGAGATCGTCGATGTTCTCAGGCGGCCAGTTGGCGACTTCCATGCCGAGATGGAGACCCATCTGGGCGAGAACTTCCTTGATCTCGTTGAGCGACTTGCGGCCGAAATTCGGTGTCCGCAGCATTTCCGCTTCGGTCTTCTGAATGAGATCGCCAATATACACGATATTGTCGTTCTTCAGGCAGTTTGCAGACCGGACAGACAATTCCAACTCGTCGACTTTCTTCAAGAGAGCCGGATTGAACGCGAGTTCCGGAACAGTGTCCTCGGCGACTTCGCGCTGCGGCTCTTCGAAATTGACGAAGATGGAAAGCTGATCCTGCAGAATGCGAGCAGCAAAAGCCACGGCATCATCCGGCTTGACGGAACCATCTGTTTCGACGGTCAGGGTCAGCTTGTCGTAATCAAGAACCTGTCCTTCACGGGTGTTTTCCACCTTGTAGGAGACTTTCTTGACCGGGGAATACAGGCTGTCGACCGGGATCAGGCCGATCGGCGCGTCTTCCGGACGGTTCCGGTCCGACGAATGATAGCCCTTGCCAGTGTTGACAGTGAATTCCATGCGGATCTCTGCGCCCTCATCCAACGTGCAGAGCACGAGGTCGGGGTTCAGAACTTCCACATCGCCTACGGTCTGAATGTCGCCAGCCGTCACAACACCCGGGCCCTGCTTGCGCACAACCATGCGCTTGGGACCTTCACCTTCCATACGGATGGCGATTTCCTTGATGTTGAGTACGATGTCGGTGACATCTTCCCGGACGCCCGGGATGGAAGAAAACTCATGAAGCACGCCGTCGATCTGGACCGCGGTCACGGCAGCACCTTGCAGGGAAGACAGCAGGATGCGGCGCAGTGCATTGCCCAGGGTCAACCCGTAGCCACGCTCAAGAGGCTCGGCAACAACAGTTGCCAAGAAGCGCGGATCATCACCGTGCTTGATCTCGAGTTTGGTCGGCTTGATCAGTTCTTGCCAGTTTTTCTGAATGGTCACGTTTTCGTCCCTTCGGCTATCCCGCCCGGCTCAAAGGCTGGGCTATTCTTGCCATTTGGAGAAACAAGTACCTAAAGCTGGAGAGCCTTAGACGCGGCGGCGCTTGCGCGGACGGCAGCCGTTGTGCGGAATCGGCGTCACGTCACGGATAGACGTGATGAGGAAACCGGCGGCCTGCAGAGCACGCAGTGCAGATTCACGTCCTGAACCAGGGCCGCGTACTTCCACTTCCAGGGTACGCATGCCGTGTTCAGCGGCTTTCTTTGCAGCATCTTCCGCAGCAACCTGCGCCGCATACGGCGTGGATTTCCGGGAACCTTTAAAGCCAAGAGCGCCAGCCGAAGACCAGGAAATCGCATTCCCTTGTGCATCGGTGATCGTGATCATTGTGTTGTTGAACGTGGAGTTCACATGCGCAACGCCAGAAGAGATGTTCTTGCGCTCGCGGCGACGCACGCGCGTCGTATCTTTAGCCATTCTGTAATCCTTGTTTTGATCTCGTCACTGCCGTAGTGCCGGCAGCTCCACCACCAATCCAGGTGTGATCTTACTTCTTCTTACCTGCGATCGGTTTCGCCGGACCCTTGCGGGTACGTGCGTTTGTATGCGTCCGCTGACCACGGACCGGAAGGCCGCGGCGGTGACGCAGGCCGCGGTAGCAGCCAAGGTCCATGAGACGCTTGATGTTCATAGCAGTGTCACGGCGAAGATCACCTTCCACCATGTAGTCGCGGTCGATGGTTTCGCGGATGGACAAAACTTCTGCGTCGGAAAGCTCATTCACACGGCGGGCAGCATCGATGTTGTTCTTTTCGATGATTTCCTGGGCAAATTTCTTGCCAATGCCGTGGATATACTGAAGCGCGATGACAACACGCTTGTTCGTCGGGATGTTAACGCCAGCAATACGTGCCACGTTGGTCTCCATGTTAAGCGGGGCCCCTTCATCAGGGTCTTTCCGCAGTTAAAATAACCCGCGTCCGGTGGAGTTCCGGCCCTTGCGGATACGAATGCGCGGAAAGGCTGCCCGCACAGAGTAAGCCGGTCCCACGGGAGTGGAACCGGCCAAACTTTCAGGTAGAGCGCGTCCTGTAACGGCTCTAGACTTTCTCGTCAAGTCCTTGCAGCACGGATTCGATAGAATCCGTTACGTCATCAATGGCCTGCATACCATCGATAACTGACAAGAGGCCTGCCTTCTCATAGTAAGGCGCAACAACGGCCGTATCGCGGTTGTAAGCATCGAGCCGCTGCTTGAAGACTTCCGGGTCATCGTCTTTACGGACCTGCTGACCGGCTGCCTTGGCATCGCTGGCGCGCTTGATGATGCGGTCAACCAGCTTTGTCTGATCAACGCGCAGCTCCAGCACCGCATCAACCTTCTGGTTTGCCTCGTCAAGCATCGCCGCAAGCGCATCCGCCTGGGCGATCGTCCGCGGGAACCCGTCAAGGATAAAGCCGTTCTTGGCGTCCGCTTCTGCGATCCGGTCCCGGATAATCCCGACAACAATCTCATCCGACACAAGCCCGCCGGAATCCATCACTTCTTTTGCCTTAAGGCCAACTGGCGTTTTCGCAGCGACCGCTGCGCGCAACATGTCACCGGTGGAGAGCTGAGGGATACCGTACTTCTCGACAAGACGTGCGGCTTGTGTCCCCTTCCCCGCCCCCGGCGGTCCTACCAGTATAAGCCTCATCGACGTTTCCCCCTGAGTTTCGCTTTTTTCACCAGTCCCTCGTATTGGTGCGCAAGCAAGTGTCCCTGGATCTGAGAAACGGTATCCATTGTCACGCTTACGACAATCAACAACGAGGTCCCTCCGAAATAGAACGGAACGCCTGTCGCCGAAATGAGGAATTCGGGTAATAGACAAACGATGGTTATATACAGCGCACCAACCACCGTAATCCGGGTCAGGACAAAGTCAATGTACTGCGCGGTTCGCTCGCCCGGACGAATCCCAGGTATGAAACCGCCATGCTTTTTCAAGTTGTCCGCAGTGTCACTCGGATTGAAGACAATCGCGGTGTAGAAAAAGCAGAAGAAGATGATCATGGCGGCATAGAACACCATGAACAGCGGCTGGCCGTGGCCCAAGAGCGCAGTAATCGTCGTCAGCCATTCATTCCCGCCCCCGGAATTGAAACCGGAAATCGTCGCCGGAACCAGCAGCAGGGATGATGCGAAGATCGGCGGAATAACACCAGCAGTATTCAGCTTGAGCGGCAGGAACGAGGTGTTGCCCTCGAACATGCGGTTGCCCATCTGGCGCTTCGGATACTGGATCAAGAGCCGGCGCTGCGCACGCTCCATGAAAACGATAAAGCCGATCACGACAATCGCGAGCAAGATAATGCCGAGGATGATGCCGGTTGCCAGCGTTCCCTGGCGGCCAAGCTCGAGCGTCTGCACGATCGCAGCCGGGAGACCCGCAACAATACCTGCAAAGATAATCAGGGAGATACCGTTACCAATGCCGCGGGAGGTGATCTGCTCACCAAGCCACATCAGGAACATGGTCCCGCCAACGAGGGTGATGACCGTGGAGGCCCGGAAGAACCAGCCCGGATCGGTGACGACATTGGTGGCGCCTTCAAGACCAACGGCAATGCCGTACGCCTGGAACGCGGCAAGCACAACGGTGCCGTACCGGGTGTACTGATTGATAACCTTGCGGCCCTGCTCGCCTTCCTTCTTCAGCTGCTCAAGCGACGGGACAACCGTCGTCATAAGCTGCATGATGATGGAAGCGGAAATGTACGGCATGATGCCGAGGGCGAAGATTGCCATGCGCTCGACCGCACCACCGGCAAACATGTTGAACATGCCGATGATACCGGACTGTGCCTGATTGAAGGCCTGCGCGAAGGCTTCCGGGTTGATACCGGGCATCGGAATATATGTGCCCAGTCGATAAACCAAAAGCGCCCCCAGTGTGAACCAGATGCGCTTTTTGAGCTCTTCAGCCTTGGCGAAAGCTGAGAAATTTAGATTTGACGCCAGTTGCTCGGCGGCCGATGCCATGCCCTACTCCGGTCAGATAATGCCCAAAAAATGGGTAAAGCCCAGGCTGTTAAGCCTGAGCTCCCAGAACGGCAACCTTGCCGCCCGCTTTTTCGATAGCCGCAACAGCGCCCTTGGAGGCACCGGCAACTTCAAAGGTCACTGCAGCGGTGATTTCACCGTTGGCAACGATGCGCACACCGTCGCGGACCCGCTTGACCACACCTGCTGCTTTCAGCGCTTCAACCGTCACGGTTTCAGAAGCGTTCAGCTTGCCGGCATCAATGGCTTTTTGAACACGGCCGACAGACACAGTGTTGTAGTCGTTGGCAAAGATGTTCGTGAAACCACGCTTCGGCAGGCGGCGGTGAAGCGGCATTTGACCGCCTTCAAAACCCTTGATCGCCACACCGGAACGGGACTTCTGACCCTTCACACCACGGCCACCGGTCTTGCCCTTGCCAGACCCGATACCGCGGCCAACACGGGTGCGGTCCTTGACGGCACCTTCGTTGTCACGAAGTTCGTTGAGCTTCATGTCTTTTCTCCTCACCCCGTCCTTATGCGCCGTCTTCGACGACACGAACGAGATGCTGGACCTTATTGATCATGCCGCGCACTTCCGGAGTGTCCTTCAGTGTGGAACGGCGGTGCATCTTGTTCAGGCCGAGACCGATGAGCGTCGCGCGCTGGTCCTGAGGACGGCGCAGCGGGCTGCCGATCTGTTCGACCGTAACAGTCTTTTCGGTGTTCGCCATGGAACGTACCCTTATTCAGCTGGTGGCTGGCGCCGCCGAGGTCAAGCCTCAGCGGCAGCCGGAGCCGCCTCGTCCGTGTTATCGCGACGCCGGGACTGCAGCACTGAGACCTTAAGGCCACGGCGGGCAGCGACGGAGCGCGGGCTGTCTTCTCTGGTCAGCGCATCGAATGTTGCACGAACCATGTTGTACGGGTTGGAAGTCCCGAGAGACTTTGCCACAACGTCTTGAACGCCGAGCGTTTCAAAGACGGCACGCATCGGACCACCCGCGATGATACCGGTACCGGCAGGCGCTGCGCGCAGCAGAACCTTACCAGCGCCGTGACGGCCTTCCACATCGTGGTGGAGGGTCCGGCCTTCGCGAAGCGGCACACGGATCATCGTGCGCTTTGCAGCTTCAGTTGCTTTCCGGATGGCTTCCGGCACTTCACGTGCCTTGCCATGACCGAAGCCGACACGGCCCTTCTGGTCACCAACAACAACGAGGGCTGCAAAACCGAAACGGCGGCCACCCTTGACCACTTTGGCCACGCGGTTGATGTGAACGAGCTTGTCGACGAATTCGCTGTCGCGCTCTTCGCGCTCGCGATTTTCTTGTCTCGCCATTTTATACGTCTTCCGTTCTTAAGAGCGCCAACGGGCGCTGGTCAGAATTCAAGTCCACCTTCGCGGGCTGCATCAGCAAGCGCTTTGACGCGCCCATGATACATGTATCCGCCCCGGTCGAACACGACCTGCTTGACACCGGCGGCTACCGCACGCTCGGCAACAAGCTTGCCAACGGCTGCTGCTGCAGACACGTCGGCGCCCGTTTTCAGGCTGCCCTTGAGATCTTTTTCGATCGTGGAAGCAGCGGCAATTGTATGCCCCTGCGCGTCGTCGATGATCTGGGCGTAGATCTGCTTCGACGAGCGGAAGATAGAAAGGCGCGGACGACCGCCTGCGGCTTTCTTGACCGAACGGCGCACGCGATCGCGGCGGCGCTCGAAAGCTTGTTTGCTGTTCGCCATGATCCAGGTCCGTTACTTCTTCTTGCCTTCTTTGCGGACGATGAACTCGTCTGCATAACGTACGCCTTTGCCCTTGTAGGGCTCCGGCGGGCGGAATTCGCGGATTTCAGCAGCAACCTGACCGACACGTTGCTTGTCGGTACCGGAAATGCTGATTTCCGTTGGTTTCGGGCACGCGATATCGATGCCATCCGGGATCGGATAGACGACGTCGTGCGAGAAACCCAGCGCCAGCTGAAGATTCTTACCCTGGACCTGCGCGCGGTAACCAACACCCGTGATGGCGAGGTCTTTCTTGAAGCCCTCTGTCACACCGGTGATCAGGTTCTGAACCATGGTCCGGCTCATGCCCCACATGGAGCGGGCCGGCTTGGTGTTGTTGCGCGGATCGATCTTGATCCCATCGTCTGTCATTTCGGCCAGAACAAGATCATTGAGCGCGAAAGACTTTTCGCCTTTCGGGCCCTTGATCGTAACCATCTGACCGTCGATCGATGCCGTTACCCCGCTTGGCACGGGGACTGGCTTTTTGCCAATACGAGACATATGACCAACCTTGTCGTTGTTTAAAAGCGAGAGTGCCGCATCAGAAGACGCGACACAGAACCTCGCCACCTACGTTTTCTTCCCGCGCCTGATGGTCGCTCATGACGCCGCGCGGGGTCGAAATGATCGACACGCCCAGGCCATTGGAGACATGCGGGATGTTTTTCACCGACGAGTAAACGCGGCGGCCCGGCTTGGAAACCCGCTCGATTGTGCGGATGACCGGCTCACCGTCGAAATACTTCAGTTCGATTTCCAACTCGGACTTACCGCCCTCGTATTCAACCGCGGTGTAGCCACGGATGTACCCTTCTTTTGCAAGCACATCAAGTACGTGTGCACGCAATTTGGAGTTAGGTGAGCTGACTTTGTTTTTCCGGCGCAACTGGGCGTTGCGGATCCGGGTCAGCATATCCCCCAACGGATCTGAAAGTGCCATGGGAGTTTCTCCTTACCAGCTCGACTTGACCAGGCCCGGGATCTTACCCAGGGAGCCCAGTTCACGAAGCGCAATACGGGACATTTTCAGCTTGCGGTAAAAACCACGCGGACGGCCGGACACTTCGCAGCGGTTGCGAACACGGTTCGGCGCGGAGTTCCGCGGCAGTTTTGCAAGCTTCAAACGTGCGTTGTAACGCTCTTCCAGGGACAGGCTGTCGTCTTTAGCCATTGCCTTCAGAGCAGCGCGCTTCTCAGCGTATTTCTTGACAAGCTTCTCACGGCGCTTGTTTTTCTCGATTGCGCTTTTCTTCGCCATCGTCGTTCCCTTCCTTGCCCGTTACTTCGTGAACGGGAAGTTGAACGCGCGCAGAAGCTCGCGCGCTTCGTCATCCGTCGGCGCCGTGGTGCAAACGATCACGTCCATACCCCAGATCTGGTCGACTTTGTCGTACTCGATCTCCGGGAACACGATGTGTTCTTTAATGCCCATGGCGTAGTTGCCACGACCGTCGAAGCTCTTCGGGTTCAACCCGCGGAAGTCACGAACGCGCGGCAGCGCGATAGTGATGAGACGGTCCATGAATTCGTACATCTGCTGGCGGCGAAGGGTCACCTTGACACCAAGCGGCATTCCCTCGCGGACCTTAAAGGTCGCGATGGATTTCTTGGCTGTGGTGATCACCGGCTTTTGACCAGCAATCGCAGCGAGATCAGCAGCAGCAGTCTTGGCTTTCTTGGAATCGCCAACTGCTTCGCCAACGCCGATGTTCAGGACGATTTTTTCCAGCTGCGGAACCTGCATGACGTTCGCGTACTGGAATTTTTCCTGAAGCTGCTTGCGCACGACTTCATTGTAATGCGTCTTAAGACGCGGCACGTAAGTGGTCTCAGCCATCGATCAGATCTCCCGAGCGCTTGGCCACACGGACCTTGGTGCCGTCGTCCTGGGTCTTGAAGCCGACGCGCGTCGCCTTACCGTCCTTCGGATCGGCAAGCGCGATGTTGGACATGTGGATCGCAGCCTCTTTGGACACGATGCCAGCTTCCTGCGTCTGGGTCTGCTTCTGATGACGGCGCACCATGTTGATGCCACGAACCAGAGCCTTGTTGTCTTCGCGAAGAACCTTGAGCACTTCGCCGGACTTACCCTTGTCACGGCCAGTCAGTACGACCACCGTGTCGCCTTTTTTAATTTTCGCAGCCATCAGAGCACCTCCGGCGCGAGCGAAATGATTTTCATATGGTTCTTTGCACGGAGTTCACGCGGGACCGGACCAAAGATACGGGTGCCGACTGGCTCCTTGTTGTTATTGACCAGCACGGCCGCATTGCGGTCGAACCGGATCACGCTGCCATCGGGACGGCGGATATCCTTTGCCGTGCGCACGACGACAGCCTTCATCACGTCGCCCTTCTTAACGCGGCCCCGCGGAATAGCCTCTTTAACGGAAACGACAATGATGTCGCCTACCTGGGCGTATTTGCGCTTGGAGCCGCCGAGCACTTTGATGCACATGACACGACGAGCGCCGGAGTTATCCGCGACGTCGAGGTTTGTTTGCATCTGAATCATGACTGGCTGCCTTGTTCTTCTAGCGGCGCTCCATCTGAGGGCGCCGGATGCTCACACAAGTGAAGCGTGATCACTGAGTGACCACAGTCCACCGTTTGTTTTTCGAGATTGGCGCGCACTCTTCGATCTGAACAGTGTCGCCAACCTTGTATTGGTTGGTTTCATCGTGTGCACGGTACTTTTTGGTCCGGCGCACGGTCTTCTTCAAAAGCGGGTGCGTGAAGCGGCGCTCCACGTTAACCGTCACAGTCTTGTCATTGGCGTCGCCGACAACAGTGCCCTGCAGGATACGCTTTGGCATGTCCGTTTCCTTATGCGGTCGCCGTCACGCGTTTTTCACGCATGATCGTCTGGATACGCGCAATGTCCCGGCGGATTTGCCGGACACGCGCAGTGTTTTCAAGCTGACCCGTGGCTTTCTGAAAACGCAGATTGAACTGCTCCTTCTTCAAACCTTCGAGCTCTGTGCGGAGCTCGTCGAGGGTCTTAGCCCGTACATCGGTAGCCTTCATGGCTCTAACTCCTCGCCTGCCCTACTCGCCGATACGCTGAACGAAGCGGCATTTGATCGGCAGCTTGGCGGCGGCAAGACGCATGGCTTCACGAGCAACGTCTTCCGGAACACCATCGATTTCGAACATGATCCGGCCCGGCTTGACGCGGCAAGCCCAGTAATCCGGAGAACCCTTACCTTTACCCATGCGAACCTCGGCCGGTTTTGAGGAAACCGGGACGTCCGGGAAGATACGGATCCAAACACGGCCCGCACGTTTCATGTGACGGGTCATAGCACGGCGGGCAGCTTCGATCTGACGCGCGGTAACGCGCTCTGGCTCAACAGCCTTCAGACCGAACGCGCCGAAGTTGAGGTCAGTGCCCCCCTTCGACAGACCGTGGATGCGGCCCTTGTGCTGCTTGCGGAACTTTGTGCGCTTCGGTTGCAGCATCGTTCTTCTCTCGTCTTTCTTATCTTACGAGCGGCTGGCAGCTTGAAATCAAGCTGCGCGCTCGCGGCCCCGATCCCGGCGTCCGCCGCGATCACCCTGGTTTCCACCTTCGCCGCCGGCAGTGGCGCGCTTTTCAGACGCCATTGGGTCGTGCTCAAGGATTTCACCTTTGAAGATCCAGACCTTCACACCACACACGCCGTAAGCCGTGTGAGCGCTGGCAACACCGTAGTCGATGTCAGCCCGCAGGGTGTGGAGAGGCACACGGCCTTCGCGGTACCATTCGATACGTGCGATCTCAGCACCACCGAGACGGCCGCCGCAGTTGATCCGGATGCCCTGGGCGCCGAGACGCATGGCGGACTGAACAGCCCGCTTCATGGCGCGGCGGAAGGCAACACGGCGTTCCAGCTGCTGAGCGATCGAAGCGGCAACCAGGGTCGCATCGATTTCCGGCTTGCGCACTTCAACGATGTTGAGGTGCACTTCCGAATTCGTGATATCGGCGATCTTCTTGCGAAGCCGCTCGATGTCAGCACCCTTTTTACCGATGACCACACCCGGACGGCCGGAGTGAATGGACACGCGGCATTTTTTATGCGGGCGCTCGATAACCACCTTGGAAACAGCTGCCTGCTTCAGTTCCTTCAGGAGGAACTCACGAATGCGGAAGTCTTCATGAAGAAGGTTGCCGTACTCGTTCTTGCTCGCAAACCAGCGCGAGTCCCAGGTGCGGTTGATCCCGAGGCGCATGCCGATCGGGTTTACTTTATGTCCCATCAGGCAGTCTCCTCAACTTCACGCACGACGATGGTCAGGTTCGAGAATGGCTTCTCGATCCGGCCAACACGGCCACGTGCGCGGGCCTGGAACCGCTTGATGACAAAAGCCTTGCCAACATGAGCTTCGGCAACCACGAGGTTGTCGATATCCAGGTCATGGTTGTTTTCCGCATTCGCAACGGCAGACATCAGGGTCTTCTTGACGTCTTGCGCAATGCGCTTGCGGGAGAATGTCAGGTCCGCAATCGCGGAACCGACTTTTTTACCACGGATAGCAGCGGCAACGAGGTTAAGCTTGCGCGGGGAGACACGGATCATCCGTGTCATTGCCCGAGCCTCGTTGTCAGCGAGCGTCCGCTCACGCTTCGGCTTGCCCATCGTTACTTCCTCTTCGCCTTCTTGTCGGCGCCGTGTCCGTAATAGGTCCGGGACGGTGAGAACTCACCGAACTTGTGACCAATCATCTCTTCAGACACCAGCACCGGAACGTGCTTTTGACCGTTGTAGACGCCGAAGGTTAGACCAACGAACTGCGGGAGGATCGTAGAGCGGCGGCTCCAGGTTTTGATAACCTCGTTCCGGCCAGACTCACGGACCTTGTCCGCCTTCTTCAGCAGATACCCGTCGACAAACGGACCTTTCCAGATCGAACGTGCCACGATCCTGTCCCTTACTTCTTACGCGCGTGGCGGCTGCGGACGATATACTTATCAGTCTGCTTATTGCGCCGCGTGCGCTTACCTTTGGTCGGTTTACCCCAAGGAGTAACCGGATGACGACCGCCGGAGGTCCGGCCTTCACCACCACCGTGCGGGTGGTCGATCGGGTTCATGGCAACACCGCGTGTATGCGGACGGATGCCAAGCCAGCGGGAACGGCCTGCTTTACCGAGGTTGACGTTGCCGTGATCCGGGTTGGATACGGCGCCAACAGTGGCCATGCAGGTACCAAGGACCCGGCGCTGCTCGCCAGACATCAGGCGCAGCGTGGTGTAGCCTTGGTCGCGGCCAACGATCTGGACGAACGCGCCAGCAGAGCGAGCGATCTGGGCGCCTTTGCCCGGCTTCAACTCGATGTTGTGCACGATCGTGCCCACTGGAATGCGTGCCAGCGGAGCAGCGTTGCCTGGTTTGACGTCGACGTTCTCACCGGCAACGACAGTGTCGCCAACGGCAAGGCGCTGAGGCGCCAGAATGTAGCTCAGCTCACCGTCTTCATAACGGATCAGAGCAATGAATGCGGTCCGGTTCGGATCGTATTCAAGGCGTTCTACGGTCGCCGGAACGTCCCACTTGCGACGCTTGAAGTCGACAAGACGGTAAGTCCGCTTGTGACCGCCACCGCGGTTCGGAGACGTCAGGCGGCCCGTGTTGTTCCGGCCGCCAGACTTGGACAGGCCTTCGGTCAAAGTCTTGACCGGCTTGCCCTTCCACAGACCGGAGCGGTCAACTTGTACCAGCTGACGGCGGCCTGGGGACGTCGGATTGAATGTCTTAAGTGCCATTGTTCTTAAGTCCCCGTCTTAGAGCCCGGTGGTCACGTCGATGCCGTGACCTTCCTGCAGCGTTACGACGGCCTTCTTGAAGTCTGACTGGCGGCCGAGGCGGCCCCGGAAACGCTTCACTTTGCCCTTGCGGACGAGCGTGTTCACCGCGGTTACCTTGACGCCAAACAGTGCTTCGACTGCGGCCTTGATTTCCGGCTTGGTTGCATCGTTGGCAACCTTGAAGACAACCTTGTTCTCTTCTGAAGCCATCGTCGACTTTTCGGTGATTACCGGGCCAACGATTTTGTCGTAGTGAGGAAGGTTGCTCATTTGAAGCGCTCCTCGAGTGCGGACACCGCAGCCTTGGTCAACACAAGCGTGTTGGCCTGCAGGATGTCGTAAACATTGATGCCCTGAACCGGCAGAACGTCCAGATGCGGAATGTTGCGCGATGCCAGAGCGAAGTTGTTGTCAACTTCGGCACCATCAATCACCAGAGCACTGGTCAGGCCGAGCTTTGTCAGCTGTGCCTTGAGCGCCTTGGTTTTTGCCTCGGCAGCCTTAGCATCTTCGACAACAACAATGCTGTCAGCCTTCGCCTTTGCAGACAAAGCGTGCTTCAGACCGAGAACGCGAACCTTTTTCGGCAGGTCGTGGCTATGGTCACGGACAACCGGACCAAACGCACGGCCACCGCCGCGGAACTGCGGAGCCTTCTTGTTGCCGTGACGGGCACCGCCGGAACCCTTCTGGCGGACGAATTTCTTCGTGGTGCCAGTGATTTCCGAACGGCCAAGCGTCTTATGTGTACCCGCCTGGCGCTTGGCAAGCTGCCAACGCACCACACGGTGGATCAAATCGGTGCGCGGCTCGAGACCAAAGATCTCGTCAGACACCGTGATCGAACCGGCCGCCCCGCCTTCGAGGGTCTTGACCTGGAGTTCCATCACTCACTCTCCTTCCCGGCGGCCGCAGTCGCTTCAGATGCCTTGAATGCACCTGGAACCGGAACGTTTTCCGGCAGCGCCTTTTTGATCGCGTCGCGAACCATGATCCAGCCGCCCTTGGCACCTGGAACAGAGCCCTCGACCATGATCAGGCCACGCTCAACATCAGTGCGCACAACCTTGAGGTTCTGCGTGGTCACGCGGGTATCGCCCATGTGACCGGCCATTTTCTTGCCCTTGAACACGCGGCCCGGATCCTGACATTGACCGGTAGAACCGTGTGAACGGTGCGAGATCGAGTTACCGTGCGATGCACGGCCACCACCGAAGTTGTGGCGCTTCATGACACCGGCAAAACCTTTACCGATGGATGTGCCGGTCACGTCGACAAACTGGCCTTCGACGTAATGGTCGGCGGTGATTTCCGCGCCAACGTCGATCAGGTTGTCCGCAGAGACGCGGAATTCGGCAACAGTGCGCTTCGGCTCAACCTGCGCAACGGCAAAATGGCCGCGCAGCGCCTTCGGCGTGTTTTTCACTTTACGGGTACCGACGCCGAGCTGCAGCGCAGTGTAACCGTTCTTTTCTTCAGTCCGGTGGGCTACCACCTGGCAGTTTTCCAGCCGCAGTACAGTGACCGGAACATGTTCGCCTGCATCGTTGTAGATGCGGGTCATGCCCACTTTCTGAGCGATCACTCCAGAACGCATGATGTGTCCCCTTCGACCCGGCTTAGAGCTTGATCTCGACGTCGACACCAGCGGCCAGGTCGAGCTTCATGAGCGCGTCAACCGTCTGGGGCGTCGGATCAACGATGTCGAGAAGACGCTTGTGCGTCCGCATCTCGAACTGATCGCGGCTTTTCTTATCGATATGCGGTCCGCGAAGTACCGTGTACTTCTCGATCCGCGTCGGCAGCGGCACGGGACCCCGTACCTGTGCACCGGTCCGCTTGGCCGTATTGACGATCTCCTTAGTGGAGGCGTCCAGAATACGGTGGTCGAACGCCTTAAGGCGGATCCGGATATTCTGACCGTTCATTGTTATTGTTCCCAAATTGACTGCGGGCCTGCCCGCGAAACCCTATTCAAGTGCCGGCAGGCCCGGCTGTCGATTACTCGATGATGGATGCGACGACGCC
>NZ_SMLZ01000111.1 GCF_009711415.1 Roseibium denhamense | reverse complement strand
CTGGGAAAGCGATACTGTTTCAAGAACGGGCGAGCGAGCGCCATTTCTGGCCCTTCCCAAGGGCGGTCTCGCACTCGTCGGCGTCGTTGCCTTAATCGCCGCGCTTGGCGAGGGCGCCGTGACCGACTGGGCGGCGCTTTATCAGATTCAGGATCTTGGATATCCGGACTACCTTGCTCCCACAGCGTTCGCCATTTTCTCGTTCGCCATGGTTGTCATGCGTTTTGCCGGTGACCGCATAATTGCCGCCCACGGTCCTGTGAAGGTTGCCAGGGTCAGCGGTGCCGCCGCTCTGTTTGGCGGGCTATTATTTGTATCTGGATGGTCTTTGTGGGTGGTTTGGGCCGGGTGCTTTGTCATGGGCCTCGGATATGCCGTTCTGTTTCCACTTGCCATGTCACGGGCAGCAAGTGATCCGCATATGTCCAAAGGACGTGCTCTTGCCGCGGTTGCAACGCTCGGGTACGGCGCATTTCTTCTTGGACCGCCCCTATTGGGTTTTGTCGGAGACCTTGTGTCCTTGCGCGCCTCCTTGCTTATTGTGGTTCTTTTTACAACAGCTCTTCCGTTCCTGGCAGGGGCGCTGAAAACGCGTACGGGCTAGCGTCGGCTGTATGATGAAGTGCCGCTACGGCTGCACGGTTGGTCGTCAATGCGGATGGGCTGGGCCCTCTATTGCGGCCCAAAGTGGTTCCGAATTGTCATTTGACGGTTAAATGGTCCGGCTAGGGTGCCCGCGCGTCGATCAATGACGTGATTCATATGGTCTTAGCCCAGGGGCGAATGTATGGCTTTCAACTACAAAAAAAGCATAACTTTCCGGCTTTTGCAGGCTGCAAAAGCGCAGCGTGCTAGGTCAGGCTCCCACCTCACCCGCATTGGCCTGCATCCCGGTCAGGAGCTGGTTCTGAAAGTTCTTGCGGATGCAGATGGCCGGACAATGAGCCAGCTAGCACTTGCACTTGGAGTTCAGCCGCCAACCGTTACGAAGATGGTTACAAGGCTATCCAGCCAAGGCTATGTGCGGCGGCAGGTCTCTGACACCGACGGCCGTTTGGCCCGTGTCCATCTGACAGAAGCGGGCCGCGAACTGGTCACCTCTGTCGACAAGGCGTGGAAAAGGCTCGAACGTGAGGCTATGTCCGGTTTGGAAGATAAGGATCGTAAGAAGCTACGCAAGCTGTTGCGTCAGGTAGAGAAAAACCTTTCTTCTTCGGTCGACGACGATCCGGATCATGAAGCTGATCTTGACGGAGATGATGACAAGACTGAAGCAGAGGGAAAAGCCGGGAGCGCGGATAAAAAAGAACTCTCGGCCGCTTAAGCCAGGCTCGCTGGTCTCAAAGGAGGAACGGATATCCTTTCTCCAGCTTCAACAAGGCGATCTTGGTCTCAACGCCACCTGCTCCAGAATATCCCCCCAATCCCTCTGCTGACAGGATGCGGTGGCACGGTATAATGATTGGGATCGGATTTGCACCGCACGCCTGACCGACGGGCTGGCCATATGTCCCGAGCTTTTCGGCCAGCTGGCCATAGGTTCTTGTTTGCCCGTAGGGTACGTCGAGCATCGCCCTGAACACGGATTGGTAAAAGGCGCTTCCTCGGGGAGCCAGAGGAAGCGAGAAGCTATTGCGCGCACCATCTAGATACTCGCTTATCTGCTGGCATGCATTGTCAAGCACTTCGGATGTGTCGTCACAGTCCGGACCAGTCCAGTCTACTCGAGTGATTTGCCCTTGATCTTCATAAATGGAGAGGCGTCCAAGCCAAGTATCTATTGAGGCGACCGGCATTCGCTTTCCTTTTACACTCACTGCAATCTACAATCAGCAGCATATTGTGTTTGGCCCGGATTCGGTCCGGAGTTTTTGCCGCCGTTATTGATGTCCCGCATCTGGTTGAGATTGACTTCCATGGCACCCAACGCCGACGTTTCCGAAGGTTTACGCCCGGGGCCAACAAAAGCGCCTATAGCCGGTATCGCATTGATCGTGCTGGCATGTCTTGGCTTCTCGATCCTGGATGCCACGGCAAAGTATCTTTCCGCAACCTTGCCGACACTCCAGATCGTCTGGGTGCGGTTTGTCAGTCACTTGATTATTGCGGTGATCTTGTTCCGCGTTTGGAAAACGCCAACGCTGCTGCATACGAAGCGGCCCTGGCTCCAAATTGTTCGGGCTTTCTGCCTGCTTGGTACCACCGTCTTCAATTTCCTTGCGGTCCGGTATCTCCAATTGGCGGAAACCATGGCAATCATGTTTGCAGCGCCTTTCGTGATCACTGCGCTTGCAGGTCCATTCCTGGGTGAGTGGGCAGGTCCGCGGCGCTGGGCGGCAATTGTTGTCGGCTTTGTGGGCGTGTTGGTTGTCACGCAGCCTGGAAGCGGAGGAATGCACTGGGCCGCCATCTATTCGATCGCTGCCATGTTGTTTTACTCCACTTACGCCCTCCTAACCCGGCAGTTGACAGCAACCGACAGCTCGGCAGGAATGCTCATCATATCAGGCGCTGTCGCGGCTGTTGCCATGGCGCCGGCCGGCATTTCAAACTGGGTGACGCCCCCCGATGTCTGGACTTGGGTGCTGTTATGCGCAACCGGTGCTTTTGGCGGTGGCGGCCATTTTCTGTTCATCATGGCCCACAGGCTGGCGCCAGCACCGATGCTTGCACCGTTCATCTACACGCAAATCGTCTGGATGGTTGCTCTTGGCTATCTCGTATTTGCAGATGTTCCCACCGTGATGACCTTGTTTGGCGCGGCGATTGTTGTGAGCTCGGGCTTGTACATTTTGTACAGGGAGCGGGTCAAAGGACTTTGACCATTTCGGTTTGTCCGGCGCTGCCGGTTGACGTGCTCCTGTGGTTGCTTGCTTAATAAGGCTATGAAGTTTGGTTGGCTTTTTGAAGCTGCCATGTCATGGGAGGATCGGAATGGCACTTGATCGCCGGGATTTGATCAAAGGCATGACTGCGGTTACGAGCGCTTGTGTTCTTCCGACAGCCGGCTGGGCAAACGCTGCGGCCGACGCCTATTTCCGCGGATACCAAACCGACAACGGCTTCCAATACAGGCGGACAAATTTCACCCGCATTGACCCGGTCTGGCGCCGGCAGATGGTGAAGTACTTCAGTTCAGAACCGCCCGGTACTGTTGTCGTCGATACCACCAACCATTTTTTGTACTGGATCTGGGAGAACAACACAGCGCTCCGGTATGGCGTCGGTGTCGGCCGGGAAGGTTTCAAATGGTATGGGCGTGCGCGGATCGACCGGAAAGCGCTCTGGCCCAGATGGGTTCCACCGCCGGAAATGCTTCAGCGTCAACCGGACCTGCCCCGCAAAGTCGAAGGTGGTGCGGCCAACAACCCGCTTGGTCCGCGTGCGCTTTACCTCTACCGTAATGGCGCTGACCTTGGATACCGTTTGCATGGGACGCTGGAGCCCTGGAGCATCGGCCACGATGTCTCCAGCGGGTGTATCCGGATGTTCCCTGAGGACGTGATTGACCTTTACCAGAGATGCCCGAAAGGAACAGGTGTGCTTGTCCTGGAACACCTGGGCGCGAATGCTGGATAAAGTATTTTGAAAACGCAGACGGCTTCTGCAGCAAGATGGGGGCATCGTGAAGTTCAATTATTGGCATCCCGGCCGCATGGCGCCGGTCGTATGCGCTTTGTCAATCGTCTTGACCGGCTGCAACAGCGCCGGCTTGTCGTCACCGGACGTGACGAATGCTCCAGCGGACGGCTTTGCCAACATCGCGCCGGGATCTGAAGAGGAATTCATCATCAATGTTGGGCGCCGGATCTATTTTTCCGAAGGCTCGGCGGCAGTTTCAGACGAAGCGAAGATGACCATCGACAATCAGGCGGAATGGCTGAATAAGAATACGAAGTGGCTGGTGAAGATTCAGGGCCATGCGGACGACCCCGGGAGCGAGACGGCTCAAAAAACGCTGTCCACACAAAGAGGGGATGCTGTAATGGCGGCGCTCGTTCAGCGCGGTGTTGATCGCAATCGTCTTTGGGTGAAGGGGTATGGCATCGAGCGTCCGGTCACAGACTGCGATGAGTTGACGTGCCAATCCCAAAACCGGCGCGTGGTGGTGAACTTGAGGGAAGAATTTGATGACTCGGCGCCGCAGCGGCGGTAAGCAGTCCGAACGTTCAATTTAGTTGTGCACCGGGCCTGCCCGCTCGGTCTATAACCGGCGTCGCACCTATGAGCCGGACTACAAGTTGGTTGGAATGTCAGACGATCATGATGGATCTTCCTCGCCTGAGGACGTACCCCAAAAACCCGGAAAGCGGCTGACACTCGGCCATATTGCCGACCAGTTGGGCATCTCTACCGCCACAGTATCGCTGGCATTGCGCGACAGCCCGCTGGTTGCCGAGGAAACCCGGGAGAAGGTAAAGCAGACCGCTCAGGAAATTGGATATATCTACAACCGGTCTGCAGCGTCCTTGCGGACTGCCAGAAGCCAAATTGTCGGGGTTGCGGTCCACGATATTCTCAATCCCTATTTTGCCGAGGTTTTTTCTGCGCTCGAAGATGTTCTCGAAGAACAGGGGCAGATGATCTTTATCTGCAACCACAGGGATGACGTGAAACGCCAGCGGGCCTTTGTGAACACGCTTTTGCAGCACAGGGCCGACGGCCTGATCCTTTGCCCCTCCGTTGGAACAACATCCGAGGAAATCAACCGTCTGGTGGATCAGGGTATCCCGGTCACACTGGTGGCACGTGAGGTGCCAGGTGTCTGGGCACCATGCGTACGTGGCGACGACTACAAGGGAACGTATCAGATAACAAAGCACCTGATCGAACAGGGGCATTCAAAAATTGCGATGGTCGGTGGACGGCGCGAAAGTTCGACAGGACGTTTCCGCGCAAGTGGTTGGCGGACAGCTCTGGAAGACGCAGGTCTTGATCCCTCCGCGCAGATCGATTTGCCGGAACTGATGACGCAAGCCGATGGCCGGGCTGCTGTTCAGGTAATCCTCGAAGCGAAAGAGCGTCCAACGGCGATCGTTGGTTTCAACGATCTTGTAGCGCTTGGCATGATGACGACGCTTCGGCGCGCAGGCATTGAGCCAGGTCCCGATATTGCCATCACAGGCTATGACGATGTTGATGGTGCCGATGCACGCACACCCGCGCTGACGACAGTCTCCAATCAGGCGGATAAGATCGGCCGCCTGGCAGCTCTTACTCTTCTCCGTCAGATTGCTGGGGATCGCGTTCCGAATACGCCGATTGTCATCGAGCCGGATTTGAAAATCCGTGAAAGCGCTCCGCCCCCCGGTGTGCGGATCGGTCCCAAGCTGAGCGAATGAGATAACACCTCTTAGATGCAAAACGGGCAGCCGTGGCTGCCCGTTTTTCGTTTTTCGGAAGGCGGCCTTCCTAACGCGGTTCGTCCCGCAGTCCCTTGAAGATGGCGTAGCAGGCCAGCAAAAGGACAATCGTGAACGGGAACCCTGTCGATACCGCCATTGCCTGAAGCGCGCCGAGGCCGCCTCCGAGCAACAATGCGATGGCCACAAGGCCCTCGAAGGTGCACCAGAAGACCCTTTGCGAAACTGGGGCATCCACTTTGCCGCCCGCGGTGATGGTGTCGATCACGAGAGAACCGGAATCCGACGACGTGACAAAGAAAACAATCACCAAAACGATCGCGATGAAGGATGTGATCGAAGCGAGCGGCAGATCGGCGAGCATGCCGAACAACGACAGCTCGGGGCTGTAGCTGGCAATCACATACTGGTGGACCTGGCTGTCAGAGCCGTTCGCAATGACCTGTTCGATTGCGGTGCCGCCGAATGCCGTCATCCAAATCACGGACACAAAGGTCGGAATGATCAGAACGCAAATGACGAACTCACGGACGGTCCGGCCACGGCTGACCCGCGCGATGAACATGCCGACAAAAGGTGACCAGGAAATCCACCAGGCCCAGTAGAAGGCGGTCCACCCTTGGCGGAAGCCGTCATCCTCCCGGCCAAAGGGCATGGAGAGCGGAATGACTTCCCTGCCATAGGCTGCAAGATTGGAAACGAAGTCCGAGACGAGGGTGGCGGTCGGGCCGGCCAGGATCACGAACACAAGTAACAATGCTGCGATGGCCATGTTGATTTCGGAGAGCACTTTCACCCCGCCATCGAGCCCCCGCATTACCGAGACCAGCGCTACCGCGGTGATGCCCAGGATCAGGATGATTTGAGCTGTGTTGCTGACCGGAATGCCAAACACGAATTCAAGTCCCGCATTAGCTTGTTGAGCGCCGAAACCCAGTGATGTGGCGAGACCGAAGAGCGTCGCGAACACTGCCAGGATATCAACAATATGCCCCGGCCATCCCCAAGTACGCTCACCAAAGATGGGATAAAAGACCGAGCGCATCGTGAGAGGCAGCCCTTTGTTGAAGGAGAACAAGGCAAGTGCCAAGGCAACAACTGCGTAGATCGCCCAAGGATGCAGGCCCCAGTGGAAAATCGTCGCGGCCATGCCCATTGCTTTCGCCGCTGCGACATTTTCAGGAATTAGGTTTCCGTCCGCATCATAAGGCGATGCAATCCCGATGGGCTCGGAAAACGCCATATGATATACGGGTTCCAAAACGCCGAAGAACATCAGACCGATGCCCATTCCGGCAGCGAATAACATGGCGAACCAGCCGAAATAGCTGTAGTCTGGTTCCGCTTCCTTGCCCCCAATTCTGACATTGCCGAGCGGTGTGAGGATCAAGGCAAAGCAGACCAGTACGAAAATGTTGCCCGAAAGAATGAAGAACCAATCCAGGTTCGAGGTTAGCCATTTGCGGAGGGCGTCGAAAATCGGCCCCACTTCGGTTTGAAAGGCCAGGGTCAGGAAAACAAAGGCGACAATCGAGAGACCGGAAATCACGAATACCGGATTATGTATGTCGAGGTTGAACGGACCGACGCTGGCTTCGATATTGTCCTGGCCGATTTCGTAATCGGTGTCTATTACGTTTGCGGCACCTTCAGGATCCGGAATTCCCGGTGTGGACGTGCTGTCAGACATGGCAGCGTTCCTTGTGGTTTGAGCAATGATTTATCTGACTAGAAAAACGGAAACATCCGCATGAGAGGCGATGCGACCGCCGTTTGAGGGCCAGACATGATCGCTTAAGTGCGGAATATGAGTTGCCATGACGACAAGGTCGCTCTTGGTTTCCCGAATTGCATTCAGCAAGGCGCTTTCCAATTCTACCGACGGGTCATGTACGAATACGGCATGGCCTGAAGTAATGACGCCATGTTGTTCTGCCTGTTGCGTGGCAAAGCTATTGAGCTTCGAGCGGAACTCATCTGGCGTGTGCGCGACTGCCCCAGGAGCAGCGGACGTAACGGCGGCAAAAACTACAGGCAAGTTGCCAGATTTTGCCAGCTGCGTGCCGACAGAAATTGCTTTTTCGAGCTTTTCTGCATGTTGCAGGTCGATTGGTATGAAAACCTTGTTAAACAAGAGTATCTCCCAGCTTTTTATGTCAAAGAAAGTGATCAATTCTTTGCGATACTAATAAGGCGGGGTGTCCATTGAAGGATCTTTTTTTGGTACATGCCTCTTATATATATGCACAGTTCTATGTGGATACTGTCATATACTATTTGGCGCGTCAAAGATGTTTTGGGTTATTTTGGGAAAGTTTTGCGACCTTGCGTATAACAAAAACGCCCTGCAGCTGGCAGGGCGTTCGTGAAGTCGGCAGGCCTTGAGCCGTTACAAACCGGCTGGCGCCATTTCATCCTTATAGACGATGCATTTGTTGCGGCCCGTCGTTTTAGCCTCATAAAGGGCCATGTCTGCCTTCTGCATCAACGTTGAAAACTCGATTTCTTCGCGGGCGGCTGGCGCAAGCCCCATCGAGCACGTGATCAGCTGGTCTATTTCTTCGAATTGGCATTGCTCAATGATCTTTTGGCGGAGCCGCTCGCTGACCATGAGTGCATCCTCAATTTCAGTGTTGTGGAGGATCAGGCAAAACTCCTCGCCGCCGACCCGGCCGAACACATCGACCGCGCGTAATGCGCCATTGATTATGTCGGCGAACCGCTTCAACACCGCGTCGCCGGCGGCATGACCATTGTTGTCATTGATCGCTTTGAACTTATCGATATCGATCATCACAGCCGTCAACGGCCGTTTTGTCCTGCGGAAGCGTTGGATTTCTGTATTGGCGCGTTCCAGGAAAGCGCGGCGATTCAACACTTGTGTCAGGTCGTCGATGCTGGCTACGCGTTCCAGATTGATCTTCGCATTCATGAGCGCTTCATGATCTCTCTGCCGCGCAATTTCATGACCGATCCAGTCCGCGAACTGGCGGACGATCTGAACGTCTGCAGGACTGAACGGGCGTTTGCGCGAGTCTGGCGCGCTGAAATTGATCGTTCCGTGAACCAGCCCGTCCACAAGAAGCGGGGCACCAATATAGGTCTCAAGCGCAAATAACTCGTAGCATGGATGTTTTGCAAATTCTGAATGGGCAGCGCTCGCTGTGGCCAGCGGTCCTTCAGCTTGCAAGGTCAATGTGCAGTAGGTGTCCTTCAGATCGAAAGAGGTGCCAGGTACCAATTCCCCGCCCGGGCTGTGAGCATGTGTGATCGTGTACCTCTGATCGATGACATGGCTGATAATGGCGAACGGTAGTTCGAAATGCTCGCTGCCGAGGCGCAGGATCTCGGAAATCTTGTCTTCATGGCTTAGCTCTTGGGTCGATGTGATTGCATAGAGCTCGGCAAGTGTCCGCTCCGTTTTCTTCCGGTCGGTAATGTCATTTATCAGGACGACAAGACCGTGCACTTCACCGTTGTCATCGATCCGCGGATTGCACTGGAACTCACATTCGCGGGTCACGCCGTCCGGGAAGTGGAAACGCACTTCTTCGGAGACATTTTCACCCTTGATTGCCCGCTGGAACATTGTGCGGACTTGCTCCCGTTCCTTCCAAGGCAATTTGTCTCTTAGCCGGGTGCCAATTAATCCCTCATCAGTTCCAGCGAACCATTCCGATCCGGTCTTGTTGATGAAGACGCACCGGCCATCTAGATCGACTTCCGTAATTGATGAATAGAGATTGTCCGCGATCAGCGACAAATTCTTGAAAGCCTTTTCAGCTTCGGCGCGCGCCTTTTTAAGTTCTGTAATGTCCGCCCGAATGCCGGCAATGCCGCCGCTTAAGGTCCGGGTTTCCGAAATCCGAAGCCAACGGCCGTCGTCCAGCTGTTGTTCAATCACCTGGCCGTCCGAAGCTTCATGTTGCTTCAGACGTTCGGCAATCCATTCTTCATTTGTCTTGCCACCAGTATCGTACTGATTTTTTGTCAGGCCATATTGCAAGATGTCTTCGAAGCGGTTGCCTGGGAAAATCGCTGGAGCCGAATGGGCGTAAATATCTCGGTAATTGTCGTTGCACAGAACCAGCCGGTCTTCCGTGTCATAAAGCGCAAAGCCCTCCGAGATCGCGTCCAGCGCATCTTCAAGCGTGAGCGCAATGTCGCTCAGTTTCGTTTCAAGTGCGATCCGTTCGGTAACATCCCGTGCTATGAACAACAGGCCTGACAGTTCATGGGACGATGTAAAGAGAGGGGCGCTGACAACTTCCGCCGGGCACTTCGTGCCATCCCCCTTTAAGAGGTCGATCGCATGGGCCTTGCGATGCCGGCTATCAGACGGTTTTTCATAAAGATCCGCCATAGCCTCAAATTGTTCGGGATCGGCGAAAAACCGTTTCGTTGTCGTTCCGACAAGAGCGCTGCTATTGGCCTTCAAAAGCTGTTCGGCTGCCTTGTTGACAAAGATGATCGTCCGGTTCGAATTCGTCACAAGAACGGCCTCGTTGAGATCCCCGAACGATTGCTGCAGATCCAAAATAATGCTTTCGGCCATATCGGTCCCCACTCACATGTCCTTGTCAGGCTGGCTTAGTGAAGACGACAAAGTTTAATAAAGGGATACGTTGCGTAAGTCTTACGGATTTTGTTAGTAAATGTGAAGCTTGTTACAGTTTTAGCTACTGGCCGATTCATCTGTGCGCCGGGGCGGGAGAGCGACCCAAGAAGTCTTCCAGCCGTTGTAGAGCATCGATAATGTTGCTGGTCGAGTTTGCATATGAAAACCGGATGAACCCCTCTCCCAATATGCCGAAATCCGGGCCCCCTATCGCGGCAACGCCTGTTTCTTCAAGCAATGCTGCTGCCAGTGGCTTAGCTTTCCAACCCGTCCGCGACACATTTGCAAAGGCATAAAACGCACCTGCAGGTGCCCGGCAGGACAGATTCGGGATCTGGTTAAGCCGTTCAACAATCACTGACCGGCGGCTTGCAAATTCCTCAACCATCCGGTCAACGGGATCCTGCGGGCCGGTAAGGGCTGCAAGGCCCGCATATTGCGCCGGCGCGTTCACGCATGACCATGCGTTCACGGCCAGTTTGCGCGCCTTGTCGATCAGTCCGTCTGGCCACACTGCGTAGCCGAGCCGCCATCCTGTCATGGCATAGGTCTTGGACCAGCCGTCGAGCAGGATGACCCGGTCGCGAATGCTCGGAAAAGACAAAAGCGATACGTGCTCTTGTCCGTCATAGACCATCTGCGAGTAGATCTCGTCCGACAGAACGGCAAGGTCCGGAAAACGGTCAAGACCGTCAACAAGCGCTTCGATTTCAGAGCGTGGAGTGACGCCGCCCGTGGGGTTGGCAGGTGAATTCAAAATGATCAGGCGCGTCCGGTCTGATATCAGAGGCAGTGTTTCGTCGGCTGAAAATGCAAAGCCGTTTTCTTCCCTAACCGGGATGGGGACCGGAGTTGCGCCGGTAAACTCGATCATGGACCGGTAGATCGGAAAACCCGGGTCAGGATATAAAATGTCCACGCCCGGTTCGCCGAACATCAAGATTGCCATGAACATGGTAACCTTCCCGCCCGGAACGATCAGCACATGGCCTGGGTTGATCTCAACGTCATGGCGCGTCTTCAGATCTGCTGCTACCGCTTCGCGTAAAGCGGGGATCCCGGTTGCGGGGGTGTATCCGTGGTGGCCATCACGTATGGCTTTTATGGCTGCCTCGGAAATGTGCTCCGGTGTTCTGAAATCCGGCTGCCCGATGCCCAGATTTATGATGTCACGGCCTTGTTGCTGCAGTTCGGTCGCTCTGGAGAGGACTGCGAACGCGTTTTCCTCACCAATCCGATCAAATCCAGGGATCGTTTTCACCAATCATCTCCAGTCATATCAATGCAGGCCAAACGGATCTTTGCGCAGGCGGAACCGGATTGAAAGGTCCTGGAAGAGGGATATCGGTACGTATGTGGGAAATGCTTTGGCGCCTCTCCCAATTACCCGCTGATGCGCCTATATTCGCCGCAACTTCGAGCGCTTCAGGCGCTTCATGATTACAGTTGACGCCAGAAAGGCACGCACATGTCTGCGACACAAGAAGACAGCCCGTCTCAGATCCCCGTAACAGTCCTTACCGGATATCTTGGTGCGGGAAAGACAACGCTTCTCAACCGGATCCTGACAGAACACCATGGCCAGCGCTATGCGGTTATCGTGAATGAGTTCGGAGAAGTGGGTATCGATAATGATCTTCTCGTTGAATCCGACGAGGAAATCTTTGAGATGAATAATGGTTGCATCTGTTGCACCGTGCGCGGCGATCTTATTCGGACCGTCCAGAACTTGATGAAACGGCGCGGCGCGTTCGACGCCATTATTGTCGAGACGACCGGTGTTGCCGATCCTGCCCCGGTGGCGCAGACCTTCTTCATGGACGATGATGTGCGCGCTGCGGCGAAGCTGGATGCAGTTGTGGCAGTTGTCGATGCCCGGCATGTGCTGCAGCGTCTGGAAGACACATCGGAGGCGGAAGACCAGATTGCGTTTGCGGATGTCATCCTCGTCAACAAGATCGATCTGGTCACTGATGCTGAGCTTGCAGCCGTTGAGGCAAGAATTAGAAGAATTAATCCGTATGCGGTTCTTCACCGGAGCGAGCGCTCGAGCGTCGAAATCTCAAAGGTGTTGAACCGCGGAGCCTTTGATCTGGACCGGATTTTGTCGCTTGATCCACACTTCTTGCAGCATGGTCACCACGACCATGAATGCGGGCCAGACTGTGACCGCGACCACGATCACGGCCATCATGATCATACACACGATCATGAGTGCGGTCCGGACTGCGGCCATGAGCATGCGCATCACGAGGACCGGCATTCGGTCAAGAGCATATCCCTGAAGGCTGGTGATCTGGATCCCGATATGTTTTTCCCCTGGATCAACCAAGTCACTCAGGTTCAGGGACCGAATATTTTGCGTCTAAAAGGTATCCTGGCATTCAAGGACGACCCTCAAAGATATGTGATTCAGGGGGTTCATATGATTGTAGAAGGCGACCACCAAAGGGACTGGAAGGACGATGAGGCTCGGGAAAGCCGCCTTGTGTTCATCGGCCGTGATCTCAACTGGGACGTTTTGAGAGACAGTTTCAACGCCTGCGCCGCGCAATAAGGACGATAACACTTGCCAACAATAGCTCCGGTCGATCTGGGCGGGTTTGTGGTCCGTGCGGGTTTCGTTGAAAACAGTGCTTTTTTTGCCGACGGTGAAGGCAATATTATTTTCCAGCGGGACGAAGATGGAGCTGTGACCGTGTCGCCGCATAAATCGGGACTTCTAGCGGCGGAAATATCGCATGATTACAAGTCACTGGTCACCTCCGGTGATGACGGGTGCATCTATTCAGTTAAGGCGGATGGATCGGCCGCCCTGGTCGCAGAGCGGCCACGCAAATGGATCGACTTGATCGCCTGCGGTCCTTCGGGCGCTGTTGCATTTGCAAGCGGGCGGACTGCGTGGGTCAGGTTTGCCGATGGCCGGGAACGCGAGTTCAGCCATGACCGTGCTGTTGGCGGACTGGCCTTTGCTCCAAAGGGGATGCGTCTCGCGGTTGCCCGTTACGATGGGGCGACCCTCTGGTGGGCGGCGTCGGATGGAAACCCGGTAGAGTTGACCTGGAAAGGGGCCCACTTGGGTACATGCTTTTCTCCAGACGGCAGATACTTGGTGACGGCCATGCAGGAGAATGCACTTCATGGCTGGCGGTTGTCGGATAGCCAGGACATGCGGATGAGTGGATATCCAGCGAAGGTAAAATCCTTTAGCTGGTCCGCGAAGGGAAAGTATCTTGCAACGTCAGGTGCCAATGCTGCAATTCTCTGGCCTTTCTCCGGAAAAACCGGCCCTATGGGGCAGCAACCTTTGCAACTTGGCACGCGCAGTGATGCATTGGTGACGGGCGTTGCCTGTCATCCAACGGAGCAGGTCGTTGCCATCAGCTACCAGGACGGAATGATCATGATGTGCCGTTTCAATGACAATGCTGAAGTCCAGTTGCGCCGGCCTGGGCGCGGGCCCATCGGGACGATGGGATGGGATCGTGATGGCTCCCGGTTGGCCTTTGGGTCCGAGGCCGGGGAAGCCGGCATCATTTACCTGCAGGATTGACCCGCACGCAGGAGCTTCCAATGGCCCGTATGTTCCTAGTGCTGGTGATGATGCTTTCGGGCACGGCCTCGTCGCAGTTACCGGAATTTACGCAACAGTATTTCCAGCGGCTCGGTGGTGCAATCGATGCTCTGCAAGTGGTCATACACGACTTTCAACGGGACGCGGCAGCGTTTGGTTTGACCATAGATGAGGCGATCAAACGCCAGGGCTCTTCTGATGATCCGTTTGTGCGGGCCAGAGGGGAGAGTATGGAGGCCGCGCTCGAGCGGTTGAACCAGCTGCAAGAACAGCAAATCGCTTTGAAACAGGCTGGATCTTTCCAGAGGATCCTCATTTTCGCGCAAGGCTTCGACCGAGATCTCGCGCAGGCGGCCGCAGAAGACTTTCAACCCGCAGTCCCTGTGACAGCTGCAGGGTTCGCGAGTGCCGCATTTGGTGCACTTGCCGGGTTCCTGTTGGTGAGGGCTCTTTTTCTAGCAAGGTTCTTCCGGAGAAGGCGCCGGCCCGTGGCCGCATCATGAGCCGGTCTTCAATTCTGCAGTCTTATCGCAGGATTGTTTTAGCTGCGGATTTCGGCATACGGTAAGCAACTGACAAACGGTTGAAAAAAGAGTGATTGATGGACGCCATTACTCGTATGCGTTGCTTTATTCAGGTTGTGGGTTCAAATGGCTTTTCGGCAGCCGCCCGTGAGATGGGCCGATCCAAAGCCTTGGTTTCCAAGTATGTTGGTGAACTGGAAGACGAGCTTGGTGTCCGCCTACTCAACCGGACAACACGTCAGGTGTCGCTGACGGAAGTGGGCGAGGCCTACTACAAGGAAGCGGCCGAGATCCTTCAGCGCATTGATGACCTGCAGGCCTCGGTGCAATCATCACATCAGCAAGTGCGCGGGCGCCTTCGTGTGTCGGCACCCCGGTCTCTTGGGGATGACATTTTAAATCCTGCGATGATGGAGTTTCTGGCCCAACACCCGGACATCAAGCTGGATTTACGGTTGGAAGACAGGTTCGTCGACCTTGTGGAAGAGGGGTTCGACCTTGCAGTCAGGGTGACCCAGCTTGAGGATTCAAGCCTGATTGCGCGCAAGATTGCGCCATTCAGGACCGTTTTGTGCGCGAGTGCCGAAGCGATCGCGAAATACGGCGAGCCGCGTGTTCCGCAAGATCTTGCTGCCTTGCCGTGTCTCATTGATACCAACTACCGCTTCAAACAGAACTGGATTTTTGAGGACGCCGGCGAGCGTGTCTCTGTTTCCGTTAAGGGACCACTGGAAGTCAACAGTGCTGCGGCAGCCCGCGAGGCGGCCTTGAGAGGCTTGGGATTTCTGAGAACCCCGCTCTTTTTTGTGGCTAACGACGTTAGGGCAGGCAAACTGGCGGTTCTGCTTGAGACATTTGAAGAGCCTGAACGGGGTATTTATGCGGTCTATCCGCACAGGCGCCATTTGACCGGGAAAGTGCGGGCGTTCGTAGACTTCCTTGTGAAATGGTACGCAGGTTCAAAGGTCTTTGTTTAAGTTTGCTTGCAAGCATTCAGCAAGTGGCTGCTGTACCGGATATTTTGATTGCCAGAAGCGTCAATCAGTCGCAGAATAGGTGGATGGACAAGGCTCAAGAAAAAATCGCCGCCGGGCTGGAGCAGGTTTTTTGGAATCGGGGATTCTCAGACCCGAGTGTGCCCGATCTGAGGGCAGGCGTTGGGGTGAGCATGCGGACGCTCTACCGGCATTTTCCGTCGCGCGAAGCGATGGTGCTTGGAGCACTTGAGTACAGGCACCGCCGGTACATGGAATATGTTCGCGAGGGCATAGAAGCGCCGGGTCTGTGTGCATCCGAACAGCTGTTCGACAAGCTGGGAGGCTGGATGCGCCTTACTGCGGGTAAAACGTGTTTTTTCCGTCAGGCGCTTGCTGCAAACCCCGACAGCGTCGCCATTGCAGAAACGGTTCAGCGTCACAAAACCGAGATGCTGACCCTTTTTGGAGAACTTGCCGGCAACATGGAGTTTTCCGCGTCAATCTACGTGCTCCACGAAGGTGTGATGGCAAGCTATGCCGAACTTGGCGAGGCCGCCGTTGAGAACGCAAAACATCTTGTCCGCCTGATGTTCAAATCGGACAGATTGAGCAAGCTTTCCTAATACGTTTGACCGTTTTGGGAAAACCGGCGGGGTCCCGCCGGTTTCAACTCGTGCCCGCTCAGGCAATGCGGGCTTCCGCCAGCCTTTCTTCTGCGATCTGGTCAGCAAGCTGTTCCGGTGTTTTGCCGTCCTTCTCGGCTCTTTCAAAAATCCGGGTCAGCGTCTTGCCAATGTCTATGGTCTTGTGGCGGACGACATTGTCGCCGCAGCCCGGTGTTGCCAGTGCGATTGAAATGACGCCGCCAGCATTGATCGCGTAGTCAGGGGCATAGAGGATCCCGCGTTCTTTCAACGCCTCGCCATCCGCAGTCGTTTCCAGCTGATTGTTAGCCGCTCCGGCGACGATTCGAGATTTGATTTCCGGAATTGTCCGGGCGTTCAAACCTGCTCCCAGCGCGCAAGGAACAAAAATATCTGCTTCGGCCGCATGGGCAGCCAGAGGATCGGTCGCGGTTGCGTTGAACGCTTCGACAGCTGCAGCAACTGCTGGCGCATGAATATCCGAAACGATCAGTTTTGCTCCTGCATGATGTAAGTGCCGGGCAACGTCGTATCCAACATGCCCAAGACCCTGAACAGAGACTGTTTTGTTGGTTAAGTCATCGCTGCCGAAGACATGTCTTGCCGATGCCTTGATGCCTTCAAAAACACCGAGTGCTGTGTAGGGCGAAGGGTCACCCAGCCCGGTTGCCTGCGTGCCGCGGACATGAGCCGTTTGGCGCGCCACGGCTTCCATGTCGTCGGGCGATACGCCCACATCTTCCGCTGTAATGTATGTGCCGCTCAAGCGTTCCACATGGCGGCCAAAACTCTCCATCATGGCAGATGTTTTGTCCTTGCGCGGATCGGCAATAATGACGGCCTTCCCGCCGCCAAGGTCCAGTCCGGCAAGCGCGTTTTTATAAGTCATGCCTTTGGAAAGCCGAAGGGCATCGGTCAAGGCATCAGCCGGCTTGTCGTAGGGCCAGACGCGGCATCCGCCCAATGCCGGCCCGAGAGTGGTGTCATGAACGGCGATGATGGCCTTTAAACCGGTTGTGTGGTCTTGAACAAAGACGATGTCTTCGTGTGTGCCCATTTCAGGATGGTCAAAAACGGCGCTGTGCCGGATAGTTGTGTGTAATGCGTTCATGGCTGGCTCTGGCAGGTAGTGGTTATGGTTGAGATGATTTTCATTCCAGCTCGCTGAAATATGTGTTCTTTGTTCTCATATTTGCAGCTCAATAAGGCAGGAATTTCCTGATATTGATGGGTGTGCGAGAAATTCTTATTTCCAGAATTCTGCGCTGCGAAACCGGCGTGTCATCTTCTTGCCGTGATCGGTGGGCAGGCACTGTCCCGGTCAAGGGTAATGATGTTACATAGGTCCTTTGGGGGAAACGCGTGAACCGTCCGAATATCCATACTGCGCTAGGTCGCCATCGCACCGGTTGGGCGTTCCTCGGCGCTTTGTTAGCGGCTCTTTTGACGATTGGTTCTGCATCTGCACATCCGCATGTCTTCGTGGAGGCCCGGACGAAGATTGTCTTTAACGATGACGGCGTGGCGGTTGCCGTAAAAAATGTTTTCCGTTTTGACGATGCGTTCACGGCCTTCGCCATTCAGGGGTTTGATACCAATCAAGATGGCGTTTATTCACGCGATGAGCTGAGCGAGCTCGCGCAAGTCAATGTCGATAGCATGGCGGATTTCGGCTACTTCACGTTTGGAGACAACGGCCGTGTCGAGCTGGATTTCAATTCTCCAACGGACTATTGGCTTGAGGTGAGAACGGTTGAGCTCGAAGATTATTGGGTCATGAAGCCCGAGGACTTTGAGGCAATTGCTGAAGATGTGCGGATGAATGGGGGCACCGCTCCTGAAACCGTAAAACTGCTGGAGTTGCATTTCACCCTGCCTCTGAAAGATCCGTCAGATGCAGCTCAGCCGATTACACTCGACGTCTATGATCCCACCTATTACGTGGATTTCCGGTTTAGCCAGGATCCGGCGGCTACCGGTACGGTGAATTCGCCGGGAACATGCCAGGTAACGCGAAAAGAACCGCCGCCGCTTGACGATGCCACCGCCTACGCACTTGCTCAAATTGGCCCGGATCAAAGGGAATTGCCGCCCGAGTTGCAATGGGCTGCTGCCACCCAGATCAATCAGATGATTGTCGCGTGCGGTCCCGCGGCTCTTGCCGCAGCGAATGGTGAAATGGGTGCCGCTGCGCAGTCAGTGGGCGAGCAAGGTGAGCCCGGTGGCGCTGAAATTGACAGTGCAGCCGTCGCGATGGAGACGCTTTTTCAGCCATCGGCCGGTACCGGCGGCTCGACCCGAAGGTCCGATGTAATTGAAAATACCCAGCAGACGATGGTGATCGAACCTGGTCTGTTTGATCAGGTGTTCGGTTCAATTGCGCAATTGCAGAAGGACTTTTATCAGAAGCTGGTTGCCAGTTTGCGGTCCTTCCGAAACAATCCCAATGCCTTCTGGCTGCTCGTGGGTTTGTCCTTTGCCTATGGCGTGTTTCATGCCGCCGGCCCGGGCCATGGCAAGGCCGTGATTACGTCTTATGTGGTCGCGAACAATGAAACCCTCAAAAAGGGCATCGTGTTGTCCTTCGCTTCAGCCTTTGCGCAGGCTGTCACGGCCATTGTGCTGGTCGGTGGTTTGGCCGTTGTTTTTAATCTGACGAGCATTGCCATCCAAGACACCGCGCGCTGGTTTGAAATAGGGTCTTATGTCTTGATTTCCGGGCTCGGTGCCTGGCTGTTATGGCAAAAAGCTGCAAAGCCTGCCCTTGGCCGCGTGATGACCCTTTTTTCCAATCGCGGGACGGATGGATTGGTGTTGGCCGGTGCAAATGCAGGTGGAGCACATCACGCCCACCACCATGATGGCCACCACCATCACAAACACCACCACCATGATGATGATGGCCATCATCATCATATTGGCGCCGATGGTGTGTGCACGAGTTGCGGACATGCGCATGCGCCAACGCCAGACATGCTTCAAGGAGAGATAACGGCGGCCAAAGCCGTGTCGATTGTATTGGCTGTGGGGCTTCGGCCATGCACGGGCGCTCTGGTGGTCCTCGTGTTTGCTCTCTCGCAAGGCATGATTACCGCAGGTGTTGCCTCAACGCTCGCCATGGCCGTGGGCACAGGTATTACTGTGTCCCTTCTTGCCGGACTGGCTGTTTCGGCGAAAGATCTTGCAATCCGTCTGTTTGGTGACGGAAGCCCGATGGCGATCCGCATCCACCGCACGATTGAGATCGTTGGGGCTGCCATTGTCTTGCTGCTTGGCATAACGCTTTTGATCGCGGCGGTCGGGTACGGCTAATGCCGCTCGGGATGCGGCTGCCCCGTTGTTATAGGGGCTTTATCTCTACGGTCTTGCGGCCGGCCGGAGCCTGCACTTGCAATAAAGAATCTGGCATTCAAAGGGCCAGTCTTTTCTGCCGGTAAGCCCGCGCCGCTTCACCGAAAGCTGCAAAAAGCTTCTGGGACGGGCCATCAGTCGTGACCCAGTATTCGGGATGCCACTGCGTTGCAATGACATAGCCGGGTGCGTCTGCGACGGTCATGGACTCAATTGTCCCATCTTCCGCTCTAGCCTCGATAGTCAATCCCTTTCCGAGTGTTCCGACCGCTTGCCGGTGAAGTGAATTTACCTCGAAAGGCTCGCCTCCGAGCACCGTTTCCAACGGTCCGCCCCGGTTCACTTCAACTGTGTGGGCGATCTGGAAGCGTTCATCCTGATTGTCCGACACGGGCGGCCGGTGATCTTTGCGCCCCTCAATATTTTGAACTTCGGTCAGGAGGGTTCCGCCGAAGGCAACGTTCATCTCTTGCATGCCGCGGCAGATCGCAAAAACAGGAACACCGCGTTCGACCGCGCGTTTGATAAGGGGCAGGGTGGTTGCATCGCGGTCCGGGTCATAAGGACCATTGGCTTCCGTTGGCTCTTCACCATAAAGCTGTGGGTTCACATTGGATCTGGAGCCGGTGATCAGTACACCGTCCACGTTGTCCAGTGCTGCATCCAGGTCGAGGTCCGCCCCTAGAGCCGGCAATATCATCGGGACGGCATCGGCGCCTTTAACGATTGCCTGGAGGTAGGTCGAGATCGTTGCGTGCCAGTTGAAGCCATCGATGGACTTTACGTCGGCGGTCACGAGCACCAGCGGTTTTGACATGATTTTGCCTATGGTCATGGTCGGAAGCCGGGCAGGAGCTGCCCACTGTTCTGATACCCGTTGCGCGTTAATCCAGCAATCCCAGTTCTTGGGCGACTTTGTAGAGTTGGGCGGCATTCTTGCTGCCGACTTTTTCGCGCAGGTTCAGTCTGTGGGACTCTACGGTTCGCACACTAATCCCGAGATCGCGTGCGACCTCCTTGTTCGGCTGGCCCTTGGCAATCGCCGTCAGGACTTGCCGTTCGCGTTCTGTCAGGCCGTAGGGATCCTCAACGGCTGCGGATGTGGCCGAGCCGACAAGGGTCGGGCCGACCGCGGAGGAGAAGTAATAGCCCCCGGACGCAACGCTGGTGATCGCCGTAATCATTTCCGAAGCTGAGATATCTTTCAGAATGTAGCCGCGCGCGCCCGCCTGGACCACGCCGCGCACATATTCCGGATTGTCATAGATGGACAGGATGAGGACTGCCACACCCGGCCTTTGTTTTCTGATTTCAGTTGCCGCCTCCAAGCCATTCATGATGGGCATGGACACATCCATCAACAGGACATCGGGCTCGAGGCTCTGGCACAGGCTCACGGCGTCCCGCCCGTTGGTCGTCTCTCCGACAACGTCTAATCCTGGCACCTTCTGCAGGCGCGCACGTATGCCGTCACGAACCAGTTCGTGGTCATCGGCCAAGAGAACCCGTATGGGTTTTGAATTGCTGAGTGTTTCTGGAGCAGTCATCTAGAGCCTATCATGCGGCCTTCGCGTCTACGTTATCGAGTGGCATTTGCACCTTGATTTGAGTTCCGCCAGAGCCTCTGCGGTTCAGTGTAAGCCGTCCCCTGTAGGTTTCGATACGTTCGCGCATATTGCGGAAGCCCAGCCCGCCCGTTTTTGGCAATGGTTTGGGCAATCCGACACCATTGTCTTCAACCAGAAGCGTCAATGAGTGCGTCCCGATTTTCAAAGAAATATCGACCTCGTTGGCCTGGGCGTGCCGTGCCACATTGGTCATGCATTCCTGGACAACCCGGTAGAGTGCCGTTTTGGCGCCTTCCGACAGGCGTGTCCGGCATTTTTCTGCATCGACATTGACCGTTATACCCGACTGGGTCTGAAACTCCTTGCCCAGGCTGACCAGCGCAGAAGCAAGGCCCATATCGTCAAGCACGCTTGGCCTTAAGTCCCGTGAAATCCGCCGGACCTCGCCTATCGTCCCGTCGAGTGTTTTCAAGCACTTGGCTGCGTGCGCTTGAAGCTCTACATCCTTGTCCGCCTCACTGTGAATCAGTTCGACCCCGTACCGGACGGATACAAGCAGCTGAGATATGCTGTCATGCAATTCCGTGGAGACCCGCTTGCGTTCCTGTTCCTGGACTTGAAAGATCCTGTTTGTGAGTTCTTTTAGCCGGGTGTCGGCAAACCGTTGTTCTGAGAACCGGACCCAAGCGATCATGGTTCCGGCAACGACAATGGCTGTCAGTGTGATCATGAAGATGACGAACAGCGTTTGCCGGATGCTCCGGGCAAAGTCGGCACGGATCGCCGCCACCTCTTTTGAAATGTCGTCCGTGTACAGCCCTGTCCCGAGCATCCATCCCCACTTGTCGAGCAGAATCGCGTATCCGAGCTTTTCTTCGATCGAACCCGTAGACGGCTTGTGCCAGACATATTGATGAAAACCGCCGCCTCCCTGGGCTTGCGCGATCAGGTTGCGGATAACGTAGTCACCGTTGTCGTCCTGCAAATCCCACCAGTTTTCGCCAACCAGCTGTGGCAGCTTCGGGTGAACCACATTCGTGCCATCCAAGGTGTAGACGAAAAAGTAGCCGTCGTAGTCGAACGTCAAATTGTGGAGAATGTCTTTGACTTCCCTTTGCGCGGCCTCCCGGCCACCGGGTTCGTCCCTGTAGATCTGTTCGATAGAGGTCAGGGCCAGGCTGACATAGTTGCGGATTTCCTGGCGTTTAGCGGCGAGAATACGATTTTGGACCGACTGGGTTTCGGCATCGATCAATTGCAATGACTGGTAGTATGTGGCGCCGCCAATCAGCAGAGAAACGGCAACCAGCGGAAGAATGGTGATGAGTGCCAGTTTTGTCTTAAACGTCACCGCTTTCGTCCTCTTCTTGCGCGGATAAGCTGTTTTTGTGTCCAGTCTTGCGCGTTGCTCAGTAGTATTACTGAAATGATGCGCAGAACCACGAATAGCCGACACGCCCCCTGGTCAACTAGACATATGGTGAGATCGGTGCAAATGTAACCGCCGGTCCGATATCGGGTCCGTTTAGGGAGGAAACTAATGGATCGTCGTTCGTTTATCAAAAAAGCCGGTCTTGGTGCTGGCGGTATCGCAGCTGGAACCGCGCTTGCCGCACCAGCAATCGCGCAGTCCACCACCGATCTGGTTATCGTTTCTACTTGGCCGCGGGATTTCCCGGGCCTGGGTATTTCCGCGCAGCGTCTTGCCGCTCGCATTGGTGAGCTCACCGATGGGCGCATTGCGGTTCAATACTTCGCCGCTGGCGAACGCGTCGGTGCTTTCGACTCCTTTGACGAAGTGGCTTCCGGCAACGCGCAGGCTTACATCGCTGCTGATTATTACTGGAAGGGCAAGCACCCGGCATGGGCTTACTTTACTGCCGTCCCATTCGGTCTGACCTATGCCGAAATTGATGCGTGGATCAAATACGGTGGCGGGCAGGAGCTATGGGACGAAGTGGCAGGTGAGTTCGGCCTGAAAAACTTTGCCTGCGGCAACACCGGCGTTCAGATGGGCGGCTGGTTCAACAAGGAAATCGAAACCGCAGACGATCTCAAGGGTCTGAAGATGCGTATTCCTGGTCTTGGCGGCGACGTCATGGCGAAGCTGGGTGCGTCTCCGGTGTCGCTGCCGGGCGGTCAGATTTATGAAAACCTTGTTTCTGGTGCCGTCGATGCAACCGAATGGGTGGGGCCGTACAACGATTACTTTATGAAGTTCTACGAAGCCGCCAAATACTACTACTATCCGGGCATGCATGAGCCGGGTTCTCAGCTTGCATTCGGCATGAACCGTGCGTTCTGGGACAGCCTGTCTCCAACCGATCAGGCTATAATTCAGGCAGCATGTAACGAAGAGAATGCACGTCAGATGGCCGAGACCAATGCTCAGAACGGTGTCTATCTTGACCGCCTCATCAACGAGCACGGCGTTGAACTGAAGCAGTTCAACGATGAGGTCTATGACGCGTTCGGCGAAGCAGCTGAAGAAGTCTTTGAAGAGACCATTCAGCACTCCGATCTTGCTGCGCGCACCCATGAAAGCTTTGCAAAAGCCCGGTCCGAAATCGGCCGCTGGATGCTGCTTGCTGATACTGGATACACCCAGCAGCGTAACCGCGTTCTTGGCATCACTGTCTAAGAACCGGCATAGCTACATGGGGGCGGGAAACATCCCGTCCCCTTCCGCGTTTCAATAACAAAAATTGGCGCTACGGCATTTTAAGCCGTAGGCGGGGTTGGAGACATCGTGTCTGCACAAGGGGCAACTCCTCACACGGCGCAGGGAAGCGCCGCATCATTCCGGATCTTCGGCTGGTTGATTCTGATGATAATGGCAGCATTTGTGCTGAACAATTATCTGACCTACTGGCAGGACCTACCAGGTGTTGCTCCCATCTTTGGTGGCGTGGCAAACGGGTCGGCTCCAATGTTCTGGTCTTGGCTTCAGCTGGCCCTTTATGTGGCAGCAATCGTTGTGGCCGTTTTGCTCGTGCAGCGCAGCAAGGACCGCACGCTCCGGGAAGACAGTAAGAAAATAAGCGACATCAACGCCTATCTCATCCGCGCAATGTTCTTTGCTGTGTTGATCGTGGGGCTGGTTGACGCAGCCATCTCATTCTTGCGCGTTGAAGGGCTGCTTGAGGCTGTCGTTGGAACTGACATGGCGGCCAATTTGGGCCGCTCACAGTTTAGGGGCGGCTATATTCACATGCCCCTCATCGCAGCGTCTTTCGTAATTGCCGCCTTCACCAGAACCCTTGGTTTCACATGGCTCGCGCTGCTGGTCGTGGTCGCGGAACTGCTGATTGTTATCGGCCGCTTCATCCTGTCCTACGAGCAGGCCTTCATGGCGGATCTGGTGCGGTTCTGGTACGCGGCCCTGTTCCTGTTTGCCAGTGCCTACACGCTCCTCGAAGAAGGGCACGTTCGCGTTGACGTCTTCTACGCAGGCATGGGCCCAAAGACCAAGGGCTATGTTAACGCGATTGGATCCGTAGTTTTGGGGATGTCCCTTTGCGCGGTCATCATCTTCATCGGCATGGGCGGCAAGCAGAACGTCATCAATGCGCCGATCCTGTCTTACGAGACGACGCAGGCCGGTTTCGGTCTTTACGTCAAATACCTCATGGCGGGCTTTCTAGGCGTCTTTGCAGTGTCCATGATGATCCAGTTCGTAAGCTATTTCCTGGATGCTATAGCGGATATCCGCGGTGAACCCGGCGGCCGGGATCACGATTCTCATGCCGTTCAATAACCCATCAGAGACAGATTGACATGGAACTTCTTTTTCTTGCTCTTCTCGTCGTCCTGATGGCTTTCGCGCTGGGCTCGGGTTTCCCCGTAGCCTTTGCGCTGCCTGGATCGGCGATCATCACAATCGCGCTGGCCGCTGGTACCGGTTACCTGTTTGCCGGCAATACCGATGCATTTTTCGATTCCGGTGGGCCAGCCCAGTGGTTGAGTGCAGGGGTCACCAATTTTCGCGGAATTTACTGGGAGGCTGAGCGAGATACGCTCATAGCGATTCCCTTGTTCGTCTTCATGGGCATCATGCTTCAGCGCTCAAAAATCGCTGAAGATCTATTGGTGACCATGGCACGTCTGTTCGGGCCAGTTCCTGGCGGTCTCGGCATCTCGGTTGTCTTCGTTGGTGCCCTTCTTGCCGCGACCACAGGGATTGTGGGCGCAACCGTTGTTGCAATGGGTCTGATTTCGCTGCCGGCCATGCTGCGCAACAACTATTCGACACCGTTGGCAACAGGAACGATTGCAGCCTCGGGAACGCTCGGCCAGATTATCCCGCCCTCCATCGTGCTCATCATTCTGGCTGACCAGCTGGCAAGCGCGGTCGATCAGGCAGGATCAATCCGTCAGACCCTGTACAAGGACACAACAGGCGAATTGTCGATGCCGTCAGACTATGCTGTCGTGTCGACGAGCGCCGGGGAAATGTTCCTGGGCGCGTTCCTGCCCGGCCTTGTTCTGGTCGGACTTTACATGCTCTTCATCCTCGGGTTCGCGCTTCTAAATCCAAAGGCTGCACCGGCGGTTCACGAGGAAGGCACATTCACGCGCGAATTTGCCGTGAGGGTTCTGATTACGCTCGTTCCGCCGCTTGCTCTGATTTTCCTTGTTCTTGGCTCGATCATTGGCGGTATCGCAACCGTCAATCAGGCAGGTGCCATCGGTGCTGTCGGCGCTATGGTCATGGCCGGGTATCGCCTCAAGGAAGGCGAAAAAGGAGCTTATTCGCCAGCAATCATCGCCATCGTCGCGCTGCTTGGGCTTGCCGTTGTCATCAGTTTCTTTGGCGAGGTCAACATTAAGCGGATCGACACCAGCCAGGATGTGCTCAGCCTTATTCTGGCACTGATTGCTGTCTCGCTCGTCTTGATCGCAATCTTCTGGTCTGGCTGGCGCACACTCAAGCTTGAAGATACCTTGCGCGGCGTGATGATCGACACTGCCAAGACGACTTCTTTGGTGTTCATCATCCTCCTGGGCGCAGCCATGCTGACGTCTGCCTTCCGGGCGTTTGGCGGCGAGCATCTGGTGAAGGAATTCCTGCAGGGGCTGCCTGGCGGTTTCTGGGCTCAATTCTTGATCGTGATGCTGGTGATTTTCATTCTCGGCTTCTTCCTCGATTTCATCGAGATCGCAGTGGTCGTGGTGCCGATCGTTGCGCCGATCCTTCTCGCCGATCCGTCTGCCAATGTCACGGCCGTATGGCTTGGGGTGATGATCGGTCTGAACATCCAGACCTCGTTCCTGACCCCGCCCTTCGGGTTTGCCCTATTCTACTTGCGAGGGGTCGCGCCTGCGGTGGTGAAGACCATCGATATGTATAAAGGCGTGATTGCTTTCATCGGACTGCAATTGTTCGCCCTTGGCATCGTCGGTTTCTATCCGCAGCTGGTGAACTATCTGCCGAATCGGTCGTCACTGCTATCTGAGACGGCGCCGCCACCGCAAAACCCGCGCTTGCAATATTGCATTGAAAAGCTTGTGAACGAGGATTTCGCGCAGAATGGCAACGGCATCCTGGCGGCAATCCAAGTTGCGGAAGCGCTCGACTTCAGCTATCTGCCGGAAGACCTTCAAGAGGATCTTGCCGAAGGGTTTGAAAAGGCTCGGGAAGCATTGCCCCAGATGCAAGCCATTCACGATGCGGAAGAGGCCGTAAATGCTGCTGCGACGGATTACAGGCCATTGCATGTTGAGGTGAGGGCTCTTGAGCGGGATGCGCGCCGGATCGATACAACCATTGCGGATCTCGAGGTTATCGTGAGCCGCGCCGGTCCGAATGGCATCTACACGGAAGCTCAGGGCGAACGTGCGCAGTCACGCATTGAAAGCCTGAGAACCGAGCGGGACGCTCTTCTGGCGGAGATTCCGGAGGAATGGGATCCGGTCCATGATGAGTTCGCGGCGATCCAGCGGGCGGAAACACAGGCACGCAGAACTTACCGCCGGACCGCGGATGATGCTTACGAGCCTATCCTTGAGGTGAAAGCAATCCTCAGTGGTGCTGATGCGCTGGCTGCTTTGGAACCGGACATTGCGGCTCTAAAAGATCAAATCCAGCAACTGGAGCCTGAGGCAGCGGTTGAAGCAATTGCTGCGATGCGCTCGCGCGTTGGGGAGATTGAGGGCTCTAGCGATATCAGAAAAGGTCTCACTGAAGCCCGCAAAATCATGCGTAGCCGGGAGCCTAATCCGGAGGCAGCCGCCGCGGAAATCGACAACACGCTCGCTGCATTAGCTGCGGATCTCCAGTGGCGTCAGCGCGGTGCGCAAGAACTGCTGCCAGAACTTCTGGTTTACGATCAGGCGATCAACCGGAACATCGGTCTGAGACAACAGGACCGTTTGCCGGATGATATGGCTCTCGACGTTGCAGCATGCTTGTCCGGTCATAGGGATATTTCGCTGAGCTTCTAATCTGCATAGCGAGCGACCAGGAAAACGAGGAGGGCGACCTCCCCGTTTTTCGTTGTTAGTTCAGGACCAGTGAACGTCACACGCCAGCATGTAGCCAGATCCGTAGATTGTCCGGATATGGGCCGGTTCGTTTTTCCGGTTCAATTTCTTGCGTATCCTGGAAATGCGGACATCAATCGAACGATCGAGACTTTCATCCCGGCCACCGTGCTCAAGAAGATAGTCTCGCGTCAAAACGCGTTTTGGCGCGCGCAAAAGCGCCTCCAGAAGGGACGCCTCTCCGGTTGACAGAAATGTCTCCTCGCCCTCAGGCGATATGAGGCAATGCGATGAGGGTTGATAGGCCCAACCAACGAAATGGGCGCGTTCAGCTGGCTCGGCCGCCTGTTCGGTCTTGTCGCTGGATCTTCTCAGAATGGATCTTATGCGCGCCACAACTTCACGCGGGTCGAAAGGTTTGACCACATAGTCGTCTGCTCCAAGTTCGAGCCCCAGCACCCGATCGGTAGAGTGGCCGCGCGCGGACAGGACGATGATTGGCACGGACGATGACCGGCGGACCTCATTGATAAGCGCCATCCCTTCCATGTCCGGCAGACCCAAGTCGATAATGCAGGTATCAGGCTGCCTGAGTTCCAATGCCGACAAGAAACTTGCTGCGGTTGAAAACACCTCAGACCGGATATCGAACTGTGACATGGCCTCCTGCAGCAGGTGGCCGATATCCGGTTCGTCGTCGACAATAAAGACCGTTGGTTTTTGCGGTGGGCGAAAAGTGGTCAAGACCCGTCAGTCCCGTTTGCTGAAGATAAAACATGTGTAATTGTTTCAGCCAATTGCATATCTGAAAAAGGCTTTGCCAGGACAGTGAACTCACACGATGCCTGTTTTCCGGCAAGCGCCGACCAGTCTGTGTAGCCGGTCATCAAGGCAATTCCCAAATCCGGCCGGTCTTTGCGGATCGATCTTGCCAAGGCCAGTCCATTCAACTGCCCCGGCATTATGATATCGCTCAAAAGGCACTTGATGTCAGGCAATGTGAGCGCGAGATTTTTCGCGTCTTCGGCACTTTCCGCCTGCAAGACAGAATATCCTAGTCTTTGCAACTGATCGGTGACCGCCTGTGCGACCGATGGGTCATCTTCCGCCAGCAGGATCAACTCACCTTCACCTTTCAGAGTTTCATCCCAGGAGCTTGGCTCACTGGCATTTCCGGGTCCTGACACACACTGCGTGAAAGGCAAATAGATTGAAAAACAGGTTCCGGCGCCCGGCGCGCTTTGAACATCAATTGCTCCCCCGGATTGGTGAATGAAACCATAGACGGTGGACAGTCCCAGCCCGCTTCCGGTGCCAAAACTCTTTGTCGTGAAAAACGGCTCAAAGATTTTCAGGCGTGTTTCCTGGTCCATGCCGATACCGGTATCCCGGACCGATACGAGGGCATAATGGCCCGGCGCAACACCAAGTTTTTCTGCTTCTCCAGTTCCAAGGTCAGCTTCTGAAAGAGACACGCTCAACACGCCGCCATCGGGCATGGCATCACGGGCATTGAATGCCAGGTTGATTAAGACCGTCTCCATCTGCGTTGGATCAATCAGCGCTGCAATGTGGTTGTCATTGGCATCGAGCTTTAGGTCGATGGATGACGGCAAGGATCCTTCCAAAAGGGTTTTGGCCGACGTCAAAATATCTGCAAGAGCAACTACTTGAGGATCAATCGCTTTCCCTCTGCTGAATGCTAGCAACCGTTCAATCAAGTCAGATCCGCGTTGTGCCGCGTCCAGCATCGGGGCGACCTTGCGGTCCAAGTCCGTGCGTGCAATTGGCGTCTCGGCCCGGTTCAAACTGAGAAGGTTGCCCATGATGATTGCGAGCAGATTGTTGAAGTCATGCGCCAGGCCGCCGGTCAACTTACCGACTGCGTCCATCCTCTGGGATTGAACAAGGGCGGCCTCTGCTTGCTTCTGATCCGTTGCATCCAGCGATAATACGAAAATCCCGAGGGTCCGCCCGTCCTTTGTCATATCCGGAATAAGGGTGGAGCGCATGAAGGCATTTGTGCCGTCGGGCCGTTCGCGCTGGTACTCATAGCTGACCGCATTTCCGGAGAAGGCGCGTTCAATATGCGGTTCCAGTTCTCCAAAAAGCTCTGCGCCGACCACCTCCTTTGCGCCACGGCCGGCGATTGAAGTCACGGACTGTCCAAACCACTCCGCATATCTGCGATTGGCGAACCGGAAGACTGGCCCGGGGGAGAGATATGCAATCAGTGCCGGTATGTTGTCCGTGACGAGCCGCAGCCAGTCTTCACTTTGCTGGAGCGCGCGCGAGCGTTCGGCAACCGTCTGTTCCAGTGTTTCCTGCCGGCGTCGCTCCTCCGTGACATCGGAGTAGATTGTAACGAAGCCGCCCTGAGGCAGTGGTGTACCGGAGACGGCGATAATCTGGCCATTTGGCCGGATACGTTCGAAATAGTGTGGTTCGAACAGCTTGGCCCGCTCGATCCGTCTTGCAATCTTCCCTTCGATGTCGCCCGCGCCATACTCCCCACGCTCTGCATTCACACGAATGAACGCCTCCAAATGGGATCCGCGCTTCACGATATCCTTCGGCATGTCGAGCATGTCGTACAGACCGCGGTTCCATGCAACCAGCCGGAGATCGCGGTCGAAGACCGTGAAGCCCTGATTGATGTGGTCGAGCGCGGCCTGCATCAAATCCAGCTGCGCTTTGAGTTGGTTTATCTCCTCCATGGGCGCCAGATTATGCTCCTAAATCCTGCTTGGCTATGGGGTCGTTTCGCGCCTGCAGCGAGATTGAAACAATTTGAAATGATTGAAACATATTGCTGAAAATGCCCCTCGCTACCGTCCTAATGTCGGGATTGGGATTATGTCGTCTCCCGCTTTACCCAAGTTACGGGTTGCGGATCGGATCGGCAGACTGTTTCATGAACGGTGACAAAACGACCCCGGAAACCGGGGCGCCTTCTAAGGGAAGAAACGATACATGGTTGGGTCTGCCAGCGCCTCGAAGCGTGCGGACGACACCTTTCCGAAAATACTGCTGCACAATGCAGAAGTACTCGGATCCCGGACGGCTTTCCGGGAAAAGGACTTTGGGATCTGGCAAAGCTGGACCTGGTCCGAGGTGCTCGAGGAACTCCGCGCATTTTCACTCGGTCTGAAGTCGCTCGGTCTATCGGCCGGAGACAAAGTCGCCATTGTAGGATCAAACCGGCCGAGGCTTTACTGGTCAATGGTCGCCGTTCAGGCGCTTGGCGGTGTGCCGGTGCCGGTTTATGCGGATTCTGTTGCCGAAGAAATGGCCTACGTCCTCGGGCACGCCGAAGTCGTCTTCGCCATTGTCGAGGATCAGGAGCAGGTCGACAAGCTTCTTGGGATGTCCGAGGAAGTGCCGAGCCTGCGCCATGTAATTTATGACGAGCCGCGGGGCTTGCGTGACTATGACCACACGCGGCTGCATGCGTTTACCTCCGTCCAGGAAAAAGGACGTGCGGCACTGGCTAGCGATGCGGGTGCTGCGGACAACTGGGCCAAAGGCTTTTCGGGTGCGACCGGCAGTGACATTGCCGTCATGCTATACACGTCCGGAACGACCGGACGGCCGAAGGGGGTTATGCTTTCCTTCGACAATCTCGTTATTTCCGGGCGGAACGGAAACAAGTTTGATCGCCTGGATGAGACGGAAGAAGTGCTCGCCTATCTGCCGATGGCCTGGATCGGCGACCATGTCTTCTCGCTGGCCCAAGCCTTTACTGCCGGCTACTGCGTGAACTGTCCCGAGAACATGGATACGGTTGACGTCGACCGGCTGGAAATCGCGCCGACCTATTTCTTCGCGCCGCCCCGCGTTTATGAAAATCTGCTGACGCGGATCATGGTGCGGATGGAGGATGCGGGAAAGCTGAAAAAGGCAATGTTCGACTACTTCATGGGGGTTGCGCGCAACACCGGTGAGCGGATTCTCAACGGAGAAGAAGTCGGACTTGTTGACCGCATGCTCTACAGGATGGGAGAAATCCTGGTTTACGGTCCTTTGAAAAACCGGATGGGGCTGTCCCGTTTGAAAGTCGGATACACTGCCGGCGAGGCGATTGGTCCGGAGATCTTCCAGTTCTTCCGGTCTCTCGGTCTCAACCTCAAACAACTCTATGGTCAAACCGAAGCGGCCGTTTACATTACCCTGCAGCCGGACGGTGAAATCTTCGGTGACACTGTCGGCAAACCTGCGCCGGACGTTGAGCTGAAAATCGCGGAAAGTGGTGAGGTCATGTACCGCTCTCCGGGTGTCTTCGTCGGATATTTTAAAAACGATGAAGCCACCGCTTCCACGAAAACCCCTGACGGTTGGGTCCTGACAGGTGATGCAGGCATTATCGCCGAGAATGGCCACCTGAAGATCATCGACCGCGCCAAGGACGTCGGCAAGCTCACCGATGGGTCGCTCTTTGCGCCGAAATACATCGAGAACAAGCTGAAATTCTTCCCCAACATCAAGGAGGTGGTCGCCTTCGGTCATGAGCGGGACAGTGTGGCTGTGTTCATCAACATTGATTTGACGGCGGTCGGCTCGTGGGCAGAGCGGAACAACGTGAACTATGCTTCCTATCAGGAGCTTGCGGCAAATCCCGACGTTTACAAAATGATCGAGAGCCATGTCGATCAGGTCAACAGGGACCTGTCGGCCGAGCCGATGATGGCGGGGGCCCAGATCAAGCGCTTCCTGGTGCTCCACAAGGAGCTGGATGCGGATGATGGGGAATTGACCCGGACACAAAAAGTGCGCCGCTCCTTTATTGCAGATCGTTACGAGCCGCTGATTGAAGCGCTTTATGACGGTTCAAAAAGCAAGCATGTGCGCACGGAAGTAACCTTTGAGGATGGCCGCAAGGGGGCTATTGAAGCGACAGTGGAGATCCGCGACATGACGGTCTATCCCTCTGGAAGTATTCACAGGGAGGCGGCCGAATGAACGCCTTTGTCGCCGACAAGGCCCTGAGCTCAGCCAACCCATCGGCCGATGAAGACCGGGAGGTTCTGCTCAATGTCGAGAACGTCTCGCTTTCATTTGGCGGTGTGAAAGCAATCACCGACATCTCCTTCGATATCCTGAAGGGGGAAATCCGCGCCATCATCGGGCCCAATGGGGCCGGCAAAACCTCTATGCTGAATGTCATCAACGGTTTTTACCATCCTCAGGAAGGCACGATCACGTGGCAGGGGAAGGTCCGCAACAAGATCAAGCCTCATGAGGCGGTCTCACAGGGCATTGCCCGTACGTTTCAGAACGTCGCTTTGTTCAAGGGGATGTCCACGCTCGACAACATCATGGCTGGCCGGTCGACACGGATGAAAGCCAACATCTTTTTCCAGATGATCTGGTATGGCGCGGCCATGCGGGAGGAAATTGAGCATCGCAAACGTGTCGAGGACATCATCGACTTTCTTGAAATCCAGGCTATCCGGAGGACCCCGGTGGGCAAACTGCCCTATGGCCTGCAAAAACGGGTCGAACTTGCCCGGGCCCTAGCCATGGAGCCTGAACTCCTCCTGCTGGACGAGCCGATGGCCGGAATGAACCTGGAAGAAAAAGAAGACATGAGCCGGTTCATTGTGGATGTGAACCAGGAATTTGGGACCACCATCGCGCTTATTGAACATGACATGGGCGTCGTGATGGATCTCTCAGACCGGGTTGTTGTTCTCGATTACGGCAAGAAGATTGCTGATGGCCGGCCGGAGGAGGTCCAGGCCAATCAGAATGTTATCGACGCCTATCTTGGTGTGGCACATTAGGGGAGGTGCGTGTGCTTTATGATGTTTTGATCGATCCCTTCGTTCAGATGTTTGCCCTGCCGGACTTTTTCCTGCAGGTGCTTTGGGAAGGGTTTGTCTCTGGGGTGCTCTACGCTTTGATCGCCCTAGGGTTTGTTCTTATTTACAAGTCCTCGCGGATTTTCAACTTCGCGCAAGGCATCATGGTCGTTTTCTCGGCGCTTACTCTTGTTGGATTGCATTCCATGGGGGTTCCGGCGATTGCAGCCGTGCCTTTGACGCTGCTGGTCATGTACCTACTTGCCATGAGCATTGAGCGCGTCGTGCTTCGCCCTCTCGTCAATCAGCCGGACATCATCCTGTTCATGGCAACGATCGGGATCACCTTGTTCCTGATCGGCTTCGGTCAGCTCGTCTTCGGCGGTGACAACAAGGTCATGATCACAGAACAGCTGGGTATTCCGACCGGGGCCTTTGAGCTGGAGCCGTTTGGCGGTTTCGTTCTTATTGAACAGAAGGATCTGACAGCTGTCACGCTCGCAATCCTGCTGGTTGTCGGCTTGCTGGTCTTCTTGAACAAAACCAAGATGGGCCGCGCAATCCGCGCCCTTGGTGATGATCACCAAGCCGCCCTTTCGGTCGGAATCTCCCTGTCCACCATCTGGGTTCTGGTCTGGTTCATCGCAGGTGTAATAGCCCTCGTGACAGGTGTGGTGTGGGGCGCGCGTGCCGGTGTGTCCTTTGCGCTGGAAGTCATTGCCTACAAGGCGTTGCCCGTCCTGATGCTTGGCGGATTGGAGTCTGTCTCTGGAGCCATTGTCGGTGGCATAGCCATTGGAATTCTGGAGAAGATTTTCGAGATCTATTGGGGACAGCCGTTTTTGGGTGGGAACACGGAAACATGGTTCCCGTTCATCTTCGCGCTTCTTGTGCTGCTGTTCCGTCCTCAAGGGCTGTTCGGCGAGCGCATCATCGAGCGCATCTGATCTGTGGCTGGGAGTAACACATGATTTTTCGTACTGCAGGTCAGTTCAAGACGTCCTACGAGGCAGATCAGGCTCTGTTCCCGATCAAGCAGGACTTCTACCTCGTGCTGGGCGTTTTGCTTCTCGCCTATGTCGTGTTTCCGCTGACCGCCAGCGAGTTTGCCTTCAAGGCACTGCTTGTTCCCGTGCTGATCTATTCCCTTGCAGCACTTGGTCTTAACATCCTGACGGGGTATTGCGGCCAGCTGTCGCTCGGAACGGCGGCCTTCATGGGTGTGGGGGCGTATGCCACCTACAAGTTCATGAGCATCTTTCCGGAGATGAACATCTTCGTGGCCATCTTCCTGTCGGGCTTTTTCTCAGCTGCGGTGGGTGTAGCCTTCGGGTTGCCGTCCTTGAGGATCAAGGGGTTTTATCTGGCCATCGCAACTTTGGCCGCCCAGTTCTTCCTCGTTTGGCTGTTCGAGAAATGGGCATGGCTTTACAACTACAATGCCTCCGGAGCTATTGAGGTCTCCACCTCGTCCGTCTTCGGCATCACCGTTACGGGGCCGACCGCTCTGCCCATCGTGCAGTATTATTGCGTGCTCATCGTCGTGACACTTGTCACCTGGTTTGCAATCAATCTGACCCGTGGCCGGTACGGACGGATGTGGAAGGCAACCCGTGACATGGATATCGCGGCCGAACTGGTGGGGATCAAGTTGATCACGGCCAAACTCACGGCATTCGCAGTGTCCTCATACATCGTGGGAATTGCAGGCGGCTTGCTGGTGTTTTTCTGGAAAGGTGCTGCGGAACCGAACCTGTTCGACATTCCGCTATCATTCCAAATTTTGTTCATCGCAATTATCGGCGGACTGGGGTCGATCCTGGGCAACTATCTTGGGGCGATTCTAATCGTTGCCCTGCCGGTGGTGCTGAACCTGCTTCCGAATGCGCTTGGCATTCCGATAGATTCGGCAACACTTGAGCACTTGAATGTGATGATCGTCGGAGCACTGATTATTGCATTCTTGATCCTCGAGCCGCACGGCTTGGCCCGGTTCTATGCGATCATTCGGGAAAAACTGATCTTGTGGCCATTCCCTTACTAGGGATGGCAAGAAGAGTGAGCCAAGGTGTTGGGAGGCACTGAGGCACGCAAAATGTGGAGGAAGAAATGGGTTTTAACTGGAAAGTTGCCGGCTGTGCGGGAGTTCTCTCCCTCGGGGTCGCGCTGAGCTCGAGCATCGCTTCGGCCGCCGAAATCTATATTCCGAACCTGTCCTATCGGACCGGTCCGTTTGCCGCTACCGGTATTCCGCTGATGAACGGTCAGCGCGACTACGTGGAAATGCTAAATGCCCGCGATGGCGGTGTCGGTGGCGCGAAGCTGATCTTTGATGAATGTGAGACCGGCTACAACACCAACAAGGGTGTTGAATGTTATGAAAAAACCAAGTCCAAGGCGGTCGTGACGCAGCCTTGGTCAACGGGCATCACCCTCCAGGTGCTGCCGCGCACCAACGTGGACAAGATCCCGATCCTAGCACCTGGTTACGGGTTCTCGCCGATGGCAGATGGCGAGGTGTTTGCATGGGCCTTCAACCCGCCGATCTCCTACTGGGACGGCGCGTCAATGATCCTCAACTATATTTCAGATGGTGATCTTTCCAGCTTGAACGGCAAGAAAGTCGCTCTTCTGCACCTTGATCACCCATTCGGCAAGGAGCCGATCCCGCTGATTGAAAAGCTGGCGGAGGAAAACGGCTTTGAGTTCCTGCCGATCCCGGTCGGTCTTAAGGAAATGCAAAACCAGTCTGCCCAGTGGTTGCAAATCCGCCGCGAGCGTCCGGATTTCGTGATCATGTGGGGCTGGGGCGCAATGAATGCGGGTGCCATCACCGAAGCGGTGAAGACACGCTATCCAATGGATCAGTTCGTTGGCGTCTGGTGGTCTGGCTATGACGGCGACCTGAAGCTTGTTGGCGAAAAGGGCAAGGGCTACAAATCCATCTCTTGGAACGTTCCTGGCTCCTATCCTGTGATGGATGACATCAAAACGCATGTTGTTGATGCCGGAAACTCCCTGCTCGACAGCCCGGAGGACATGAACTCGGTCTTCTATCAGCGCGGAATTGTCATCTCGATGATCCTTGTCGAAGGCATCAAGGCTGCTCAGGAGAAGTTCGGCACGCCGGAAATCAATGCAGAGCAGCTGCGCTGGGGTCTTGAGAACTTGAACATCACGGATGAAGTGCTTGCCGATCTGGGCATGGCTGGCATGACCGTTCCTTTCTCAACCAGTTGCACCAACCACACCGGTCACGGTGGCGGCTGGATGCTGGAGTGGAACGGAACTGAGTTTGTTCAGGTTTCCGACAAGCTGATGCCGGATCGCGCTGTGATTGAGCCGCTCGAAAAAGCGAAAGCTGCCGAGTATGCGGAGTCAAACGCACCTTGGCCGGACCGTTCGGCTCTGCCCTGCGAGTAAGTTGGTCTCTTGAGAACCGGGACCATTCCAGGTCCCGGTTCCATCACCGGAAGTTTTGGAGCTTTCTCCATGAATGTACATGCTGCGCCGGAAGAGGCACGGGACGATGCAACCGGGACGATCCTCTCGGTCAACAATATTGAAGTGATTTATGACCACGTCATTCTGGTCTTGAAAGGCGTTTCTCTGACGGTGCCCAAGGGCGGGATCGTTGCTCTTTTGGGAGCAAACGGCGCGGGCAAAACCACGACGCTGAAGGCGGTGTCGAACCTTCTGGGTGCTGAGCGCGGTGAAGTCACAAAGGGCAAGATCCTGTTCAAAGGGAATGAGGTTCAGGCCCTATCCCCAAATGAGCTGGTTAAACGCGGCTGCATCCAGGTCATGGAAGGCCGGCACTGCTTCGGCCACCTTTCGATTGAAGAAAATCTTTTGACGGGTGCATACACCCGCAAGGACGGTCAAAGCGCGATCAAATCAGACCTTGAAATGGTCTATGAGTATTTCCCCCGCCTCCGTGAGCGGCGTCAGAGCCAGGCTGGGTACACCTCCGGCGGCGAACAGCAAATGTGCGCAATCGGCCGTGCGCTGATGAGCCGGCCAACCATGATTTTGCTCGACGAACCCTCCATGGGACTGGCGCCCCAGCTTGTCGAGGAGATCTTCGAGATCGTACGCAAGCTGAACCAGAATGAAGGCGTGTCCTTCTTGCTGGCGGAACAGAATACGAATGTCGCCCTCAAATACGCGACCTATGGCTACATTCTTGAATCCGGGCGGATCGTTCTGGATGGAGATGCCAAAACGCTTCGCGAGAATGAGGACGTAAAGGAATTCTATCTCGGAACAGGTGGCGAAGGGCGCCGCTCTTTCCGCAATGTGAAACACTACAAACGCAGGAAGCGCTGGCTGGCCTGATCTGACGGGCCCAAACAAGCGGAGAATACCATGGGCGAGATGCAATTTGATGCGCGCGAGCGGCAAGATCCCGCTCAGCGCGAACAGGATCTTTTTGCCAAATTGCCGGAGTTCTTAGGGCATGCCGTGTCCAAGGCACCGGGGTGGGCGGAGTATTTGCAAGGATGCGATCTGGCGGGTGTTACGGACCGGTCCGCGCTTGCCCGGCTGCCGGTGCTCCGAAAGTCCGAGCTGATGGAAAAACAAAAAGCCAGGCCTCCTTTCGGTGGCTTCCTCGCAGGGGATTTGTCCGGGGCATCGCGCGTCTTCATGTCACCGGGGCCGATTTGGGAGCCCCAGGCACCTGGACTTGATCCTTGGAACGGTGCAAGGAGCCTTTTTGCTGCCGGTTTCCGGGCGGGGGATGTCGTCCTCAATGCGTTTTCCTACCACCTGACCCCCGGTGGTTTCATCCTTGATCAAGGTGCGATCGCACTTGGCTGTACGGTTTTTCCTGCAGGCGTTGGCAACACTGATATGCAGATCGAGGTGATCGAGACACTCGAGCCCGTCGGCTTCGTTGGTACTCCGGACTATCTGAAAGTCTTGCTGGACCGGGCGAAGGACCAGGGGCGCGATGTGTCTTCGATCACGAAAGCTCTTGTGTCAGGTGGCGCCTTGTTTCCAAGCCTTCGGCAAGAATACGAAGGACAGGGCATCAAGGTCGCCCAGTGTTATGCGACCGCAGATCTCGGTGTGATTGCCTATGAGACCGGTGCGGATACCGGCATGGTCGTTAACGAGGACTACATTGTCGAAATCGTCCGTCCTGGAACCGGTGAGGCGGTCTCTGATGGGGAAGTCGGCGAATTGGTGGTCACGTGTTTCAATCCGACTTATCCATTGATCCGGTTCGGCACCGGAGACCTCTCCAAGATTGTTCCTGGACAGTCTCCATGTGGGCGGACCAACATGCGGCTTGCGGGTTGGATGGGCCGTGCGGACCAGCGGACAAAGATCAAGGGGATGTTTGTCGATCCAAAGCAAGTCGCCGAAATAGTTTCCGCTCACCCGGAAGTCAGTAAAGCAAGGCTGGCAGTGCGCCGGGACGGCGAAAGCGATGTGATGACATTGTCGGTGGAAACCGCCAGTGCGGAAAACGGGCTCGGAGACCGTGTTGCCTCTACGCTGCGCGACATTACGAGACTCAAAGGGGCGGTGGAACTCGTCGCTCCTGGCGGATTGCCGAATGATGGTAAGGTTATCTCTGATGAGCGGGATTATGGCTGACGGGCAAGGTGATCTGTAAGTTTTCTGATACGTACTGGGTTTGTCGCATTGGCCTGCTCTCAACAGTAGCCTATGTAATGCAGCACAGTTTCAGAATGCCAAGGATCAGCACGTCTTATGAACATGCATCAACAGCCCCCGGTTTCCGCTGACCAGATAACGGATTTCCGCCAAGTGCATCTGCCAGACGGCCACCCGACCGTGAAAAGCGGCAAGGTTGGTGTTTTGCTGGTCAATTTGGGAACACCCGATGCGACAGATTATTGGCCGATGCGCCGCTATCTGCGGGAGTTTTTGTCGGATAAGCGTGTAATCGAGTGGCCACGCGCGATCTGGTTTCCGATCCTCTACGGCATTGTCCTGATGACGCGGCCGGGCAAATCCGGCAAGGCCTATGAGGAAATCTGGAACCACGAAAAAAATGAGTCGCCACTGCGGACGATTACCCGCAGCCAATCGGACAAATTGACGGAAATTCTTGGCGATAGCGACGGCCGCCTGAAGGTGGAGTGGGCGATGCGTTATGGCCAGCCGTCAATTCCCGATAAGCTCAAAGCACTGAAAGACGAGGGATGTGATCGAATCCTCGTCTTCCCGCTCTACCCGCAATACTCGGCGACGACCACGGCAACAGTGAACGATGTTGTTTGCAAGTCCTTGCTGGAGATGCGCTGGCAGCCCGCCATCCGGACAGTTCCGCCCTATCATGACGATCCGGTTTATGTGACTGCGCTTGCCAAATCAGTCGAGCGGCACCTGGAAACCCTAGACTTCGACCCGGATGTCATCCTGACATCGTACCACGGCATCCCGCAGTCATACTTCAAGCGCGGCGACCCGTATCACTGCCATTGCATGAAAACGACACGGCTCATGCGTGAAGTCCTTGGAATGGATGACACCAAACTCCGGGTGACATTCCAGTCCCGCTTCGGACCGGAAGAATGGCTTCAGCCATACACTGACAAGACCGTGGAGCAACTTGCCAAGGACGGCGTGAAAAAGGTCGCCGTCATGAACCCTGGCTTCGTGTCAGATTGCCTGGAGACACTTGAAGAGATTGCGGGCGAGGCCGGCGAGATCTTCGAGGAGAATGGCGGTGAGCACTTCAGCCATATTCCTTGCCTGAATGACAGCGATCTAGGAATGGACGTCCTTGAAAAGATTGTGCGGCGGGAGCTTGGCGGCTGGATCTGATCTGGCGTCATAATTCTGCCTTCACAGGACCTCTACAAGATCTTCACTGTAAAGCGATTTTGCGCCCGGACCGCTGTGTGCCGACTGGTACTCCGCTGTGGTTCGGCGCATAGTGCTGTCCGACTCATGTTTTGATCTTGGGAGTTTCCAATGCCGTTGGCTGGTTTCGACATATTTCTGATTGGTCTACTCGTCCTTGTCGTGCTGGTGATCTTTGCCGGCGTAAAAACCGTTCCACAGGGATACAATTACACCATCGAAAGGTTTGGAAAGTACCGCAAGACACTGACACCGGGCCTGAACTTCATTGTGCCTTTTGTCGACCGGATCGGTCACAAGCTGAACATGATGGAGCAGGTCCTCGATGTCCCGTCGCAAGAGGTCATCACCCGGGACAACGCGACCGTAACTGCCGATGGTGTGACATTCTATCAGGTCCTTGATGCAGCCAGAGCCGCCTATGAAGTCCTGGGGCTCCAGAACGCGATCCTGAACCTTACGATGACCAACATCCGGTCTGTGATGGGATCCATGGATCTGGACAATCTCTTGTCGAACCGCGATGAGATCAACGCTCAGATCCTGCGGGTCGTCGATGCGGCTGCAGAACCCTGGGGGATAAAGATCACACGGATCGAGATCAAGGATATCAATCCGCCGCGCGATCTTGTTGATGCCATGGCCCGCCAAATGAAAGCGGAGCGCGAAAAACGCGCCTCCATCCTTGAAGCTGAAGGAAAACGCCAGTCGGAAATCCTGAAAGCAGAAGGCGAGAAACAGTCATTGATCCTTGAAGCCGAAGGCCGGAGAGAGTCTGCATTCAGGGACGCGGAGGCACGGGAACGCGAAGCTGAAGCAGAAGCCAAGGCTACACAGATGGTGAGCGCTGCAATCGCAGCCGGCGATGTACAGGCGATCAATTATTTCGTTGCCAACAAGTATGTCGAGGCATTCAAGGAGCTGGCCACGTCCCGTAACCAGAAGACATTGATCCTTCCGATGGAAGCAACGTCACTGCTCGGTGCGCTTACCGGCATTGGAGAGATTGCAAAAGAAGCTTTTGGCGATGAGGCAAAAGGCGGGCGTTCAGGGTCCCGGATCCCGGACACCGGGCCAACGGACGGAAGGCCCTAAGTCTCATGATCCTGGAGACAATCACTGCGCTGGGCGCATGGAGCTGGGTGATTGGAGGATTGATCCTCTTGAGCCTGGAGATTCTGGCACCGGGAACCGTCTTCTTGTGGTTCGGTGTCGCGGCCTTGATTACAGGTGGTATCGCGCTTGGCTTTGACACCGGCTGGCAGATCAATGTCGGCTTGTTTCTCGTTCTGTCTCTGGTCAGCCTCGTCGTCGGCCGCAAGCTAATGCGGAACCTCGCATCCGAGCGTGGAGACCCAGGTCTCAATCAGCGCGGCTCGCGCTATATCGGCCGCGAATTCCGGCTGGAGGCGCCTTTGTCCCAAGGGGCTGGCAGATTGTCCATTGATGACACGATTTGGCGTATTACGGGTCCCGACCTGCCGGCCGGAACCAAAGTACGTGTTGAATCGATCGACGGTGCACGGCTGGTTGTGGCTGCGGCTGAATAGCAGCTGGCTGCCGTATTTATAACCAGGGTCTACGGCCTGTGCCCGGGCGGGACGGGTGGTTCTTCGGCTTTCAACAAAATGCCGACACGCCGGTTTGCGGCAAGATACGGATCATTCGGAAAAAGCGGCTCTGTATCTGCCTTGCCGACCACGGCGAAAAACTGGTTGTTGGGAACCCCGTATTCGGACAGGATTTGGCGGGCGATGTTCGCACGCTCGCTTGAAAGATCCCAGCCTGTGTAGCTTGGGTCAATTGTCCGTTGTCCCGCCGTTGTGTGCCCTGTGATTTCGATCCGGTTGGGCATCTGGGACAAGACTGGCGCCATTTTCGCAATGAGGCGGCGGGTGGTCTCATAAGGGTATTTGGAGCCTTCCCGGAACATCGAGCGGCCATCCTGGTCGACCAGCATGATGTTCAATCCTTCATCGCTTTCTTCGAGAATAATGTTGCTCGAAATTTCCGTTATTTCGGGCATTTCCTGCCAGGCTTGGCGGAGCGACGCGGCAGCGGTTGCAAACTGCCTCGGCTTTTCAATGTCAGCTTCGAGCGTGTCATGGGTGTTGGCTTCCGGCCCCTGTTTCCGCCTCTGTTCATGGCGCTCTTGGGAGAAATCGGAGTCCATTTCCTGCTCGACCTGGCTGATATCCTTCATGTAGTCCCGGATCGGGATACCTTCGACCTCGATTATGCCGGTTTTTCTCGAGGTGTCCTTGACCCCGAAAGCCTCCCGCATGGACCCAGCAACAACCTGAAGCTTTTCCTTGTCTTGGATCGAGAAGGAGATAATCAGAACGAAAAAACATACGAGCAGTGACATAAGATCAGCGAACGTCACAAGCCAATCTGGAGCGCCTCCGCCGGTTTTTTGTTTCTTGCGTGCCATAAGCTTTGCCTTGCCGTGCCGTTAAGCCGCTTCGACCATCTCTGCGCGGGCTTTCTCCGGCAGGTAGGCAACGAGCATCTCTTTGATGAGAGCCGGGCTTTTAGATTCCCGTATCTGGCAGACCCCATCAATGATCAGCGTTTGGTTAAGTTCATCAACATCAAATTTGGCGTCCAGTTTGTCGACCATCGGCAAGCAGATGATGTTGGAAATCAGAGCGCCATAGAGAGTTGTGAGAAGAGCGACCGCCATAGAAGGGCCGATAGCTGCCGGATCATCCATGTTGGCAAGCATTTGCACCAGACCGACAAGCGTTCCGATCATGCCAAAAGCGGGTGCGGAATCGCCGAGCGCCTTCATGACACGGCGCCCTTCTGACAAGCGGCTCAGCTGCAGATCCCGTTCACGTTCCATGGACTCCTTGATGAACTCAAGCTCATAGCCGTCGGCTATGTACTGGACACCTTTTGCGAGGATCGGATCGGAGACATCAACATTTTCCAGTCCGAGCGGACCGGATTTGCGTACGATTTCACCCAGGTTGGTGATTTCGGTGATGAGATCGCGGGGGCTGGCTCCGGCTCCACTGAGCGCGACTTTAAAACCAGTCACGAAAGCGGCGGCAATGTCCGACAATTGAAAGCGGATCAATGTTGCAGCAAGTCCGCCACCGATAACGATCAGCATTGACGGCACATCGACAAATTGCGTGAAGCTGCCGCCAAGGAAGATAGCGGTGATCACGATGCCAAACGCACCGACCATTCCGATTAGAGTCGCCAGATCCATTCTGTACACACACCGATTGCTTCAAGCCGCGGGCTTGTTTGACATTGACGGCAGTGTACGGTCGCTATGGCTAATCAAATCCTAATAAGGATTGCGACAAACCGTTTAAACCGGGACCTTTCAGTGACAGTCAGGCAAAAGTGACCCGTATTTGAGGATCAAGCAGCACCGATCCGAAGAAGATCATGCAAATGCACAATCCCGACCGGCCGTGCATCTTCCACAACGAAAACAGAGGTGATGGATAGGCTGTTGACCAACTCCAGAACCGAAGCTGAAAGCGCGGCGGGAGACACCGTCTTTGGATCCCGGGTCATGATTTCGCCCGCAGTTTTTGCCAGCAGATCTGAGGAGATATGCCTGCGCAAGTCACCATCCGTGATGATGCCGATCAGCTGGTTCAACTCGTCGATGACGCCCAGGACACCAAAGCTTTTTTTGGACATCAGGACGATGCCTTCGCTCATTGGCATGGTCGACTTCACAAGAGGCAAGGCATCGCCCGTGTGCATGATGTCCTTTGCGGACTTCAAGCTGGCCCCCAGACGGCCGCCTGGATGCAAGACCTTGTAGTCCTGCGGGCTGAAGCCGCGCCCTTCAAGGAGAGCAACCGCCAGCGCGTCGCCAATTGCCAGTTGAACGAGGGCCGATGTGGTCGGCGCCAGGCCGTGGGGACATGCCTCTGCTACCGCCGGCAGATTTATGACGATGTCGGATGCGCGTCCGAGCGTGCTGTCTTCGCGCGATGTGATCGATACAAGCGGGACTTTAAACCTGCGGGTATAGGCAACAATCGCAGCCAGCTCTTGTGTCTCGCCGGACCAGGAAATGGCGATGACCACATCATCTTGCGTGATCATCCCCATGTCGCCGTGGCTTGCTTCAGTTGCATGCACGAAGTGCGCGGGTGTGCCCGTCGACGCTAGGCTTGCGGCGATTTTCGTACCAATGTGACCGCTCTTGCCAACGCCTGTGACGATAACCCGGCCGCGGCTGGATTGAATTAGCTCGAAAGTCTTCTTGAACGGTGTGGAAAGACCATTCTTGAGAGCGGCGCGAACCGCGCTCAATCCAGCGATTTCAGTTTCCAAGGTCCGTTCGGCTGACACAAGGCACAGATCTGCTGTCTCACTGTCGGTGTCAATTCGAATTGCTGGATCGGTCATGTTGGTCTTTCACTCATTACTTAACGAAATAGCTCTAAGGTAACCGCCGGAAGGGATCAAGAACCGCCCGTTTATTAAATTGATTAGACTGAAAACAGTTAACCTGTTTCCGATTTTGCAACTTGGAAAGGATGCGTTAACCATAGTCCTTCAGGTTGGGTCAGATTGCAAATCCGTCTTGTCCCGGACACCTGATGAAACGTGCCTTACCGATCCTGGTTTGTCTTGCATATCTGCAGACAAACCCGCTTGCTGCTCAATCCCTTGAGGATTTGCGCGGGTCCGGTGATTTTGGAGATGGGCCTGAAACCGCTTCAGAGTCCGCTCAAAGTACGGATGGTAGCCAGCGCAATCCAGCACAATCTGATGTTTTCGCCCTTCGGCCCGGACTAAACAGTGCCGAAGCCGAGGATGGGTCCAGTGGTCTTGGGACGAATGGGCGTGTCGTGCCGATCAGGCCATTTTCAGACCGGATTGCCGCAGTTAGCCGCGCCGAACCGTTGGCAGAGGGGGGAATTGATGAGAGTGTCTTTGATGGTGACACATCATTCGATGCCGCCGAGGGGATCCGTTTAGGCTCGTTTACGTTGACGCCGCAATTGACGATCTCAAGTGGATGGACAGACAACACATCGCAATCAGCCGGCGGTGAACCTGGCGGCTTCTATGACATTGCCCCGGACATTTCTTTGACCTCAGACTGGTCCCGGCACGAACTCGACATGTCATTGCGGGGCTCTTACACCGGTTATCCGGATAACTCGGACGACTCGGATGGGAACGTCACAGCAGCTGTGAATTTCCGTCTCGACGTGAGTGAAGCTACGCAGGTCACAACAAGTCTTGGTTACTCCTATGCGCGGGAGGAGGACGGGAGCGCAGAATCGTCTTCCGGTGTGGATCACATCCAGCAGATTTCAGGTGGTGTTACTGCCTCACGGCAGGTTGGGCTGGTTGGTGTGTCTGCAGGCCTTGCTGCGGATCGCAGTGCCTACACGTCCGATGACGGGTCCGAAAGCGGCCGCGATAATACGCTCTACTCCGCAAATCTGCGTTTGGACGCCAATACGGGCAGCGTCATCGAACCGTTCGTCCAAGGGGCTCTCTTGTTGCGCCGGTACGACGATACGTGCAGCGACAGTTTGTGCGAAAAAAGGGATGCCAACGGATATGAACTGCGGGGCGGCGTCGCAATCGCGTCCGGCCCAAAGCTGGCTGGTGAAGTCGGAGCTGGTTGGCGGATCGAAGATGTTGAAGATCAGCGTCTGGATAATCTGGCAGGTCTCATTGTTGATGCCTCCTTGGTTTGGTCGCCCAGCCGCTTGACGACCGTAACAGCCGGACTTGGAACAAGTTTCTCTGCCACAGACATTGATGGCTCGAGTGGATCAATCATCTATTCAGGTGATATCCGGCTGGCCCATAGTTTCAGCGACCGGCTGGTTGCCGAAACCGGTGCCGGCTACAGTTATAGAACCTATGAAGGTGTATCGATTGAGGAAAAGACACTGAGCGGGTTCGGTGGGCTGACATTTGCGCTCACACAAAATGTGGCTTTGACCGGCAGTTATACACATAGGCGTTTTGACAGTTCACAAACTGGCAGCGATTATACGGAAAATGCAATTGAAGCCGGACTTCGGTTCCGGCATTAACGATACGGTAACCAAGACCGGAGCATTCAATAGGCGGGGGCTGACACAATATAGGATTTGGGCATTAGGAGGCCCTCATGCGGAGTTCTTTGCGTAAAGCAACTGTCTTTCTTCTTCGTAATCCGGTGGCCAGTGCTTTGTCGAGTGTCAAAAGGACAACGTGGCGAGTTGCGGTAGCCGGCTTAGTCGCCCTGCCGGCCGGTCAGGCGGCAGCTGATCCAGGCTTCAGCCGATTTGTGGCAGACTTCTGGCCAACAGCCCGCGCAGCAGGCGTGTCAGCTCAAACCTACAACAGTGTTTTTGCGGGCATGGAGCCCGATACGGACACATTGCGGTTGATGGACCGGCAATCTGAGTTCGTGAAGCCTATTTGGGAATATCTCGACAGTGCTGTTTCTGAAAGCCGTGTCGAGAAGGGCCGTGAACTCTTGCAACAATATGGCCCGGTGCTGCGCCAGATTGAGGCCCGCTTTGGGGTCGATCGTGAGGCAGTGCTGGCTATTTGGGGCATGGAAACCAACTATGGCGGTTTCATGGGCCGCCACAATGTCATCCAGGCCCTTGCAACATTGGCTTACGCAGCTCCCCGGAGGAAGAGCTTCTGGGAGCGGGAGCTCGTGACAGCTTTGAACATCGTGCAGGCAGGCCACGTGCGCTTTCAGGACATGGAAGGGTCTTGGGCCGGGGCCATGGGGCACACACAATTCATGCCGTCCAGCTGGAAAGCCTATGCTGCGGACTATGACGGCGATGGCCGCCGCGACATTTGGACATCTATTCCGGATGCCCTGGCGTCCACGGCGTCATACTTGAAAAAGCATGGGTGGCAGACGGGCAAGACCTGGGGCTACGAAGTTCAGTTGCCGTCCGGTTTTGACTATCACCTGGCAGATGGCGAAAAAACGAAGACACTGTCTGAATGGACCCGGTACGGTGTGCAGCGGATGAATGGCCGGGATTTCCCGCGGCCGTCAGACAATGCAATCCTGGTTCTGCCTGCTGGTGCCAACGGCCCGGCCTTCCTGATGCTCCGCAACTTTTATGTGATCAAACGGTACAACAATGCCACCGCCTACGCTTTGGCTGTTGGGCATCTGGCTGATCGCATTATTGGCGGGGGGCCTCTCGCAGGCGACTGGTCGCGGCAGCATCTGCCGCTCACGCGTTCGGAAACAAAAGAACTGCAAGCCCTTTTGAACCGCCGTGGCTTCCAAGTTGGCGCAGCAGATGGCAAAGTCGGTCCGGCAACGCGCCGTGGGATCCGTGCATTTCAGGTTTCGCGGGGATTGGTTCCGGACGGATATGCTTCCGCCGTATTGCTGGCCAAACTCAAAATGGATGGCTAGCAATCTGGAAGGGTGATTGCTCAGGGGTGGTTTAGGTGGCCGCAGCAAAATGTGGACGCAAACGGTTTAAAACCATCAGGTCTCTTTTGGCGGTGGCATGTGCTGCTGTCATTAGCGCTTCTGTGACATTGTCCTCCACAGCCGTGGCGGAGCCGATTGAAGATGTGCGGAACGATCCGATCATTCTGGCCCAAAACGGACCGTTTCGAGGCTTTAATCCGTTTGCCCCGCTAAAACGCCTTTTCAGGGGGGATCGTGAGCGCAAGCGCCAGAAGCCGGTGGAGAAAAGGCCCGCTGCAACGCGGCCTGCCGGAACCGCGCCGCGATTTGAAGTCGTAGAAAAAGATCCCGATGCGGGTCTCATTCTCGTTGTCGGTGACCGAATGGCACGCGGTGTTGCCGACGGCTTGCGGTTCACGCTTGCTGACAAGCCACAGATCCGGATTGAGCGGATTACGGACGACAAGTCCGGATTTACAGGCGAGCCAGCGCCGGATTGGTCTACCCAAGTCCTGTCAAAAATCCGCGGAGCTGACGTAAAAGCTGTTGTCGTGATGATCGGACGGGAGGATATCGGCGAAGCATTTCCTGGCGAACCTCCCGTTGAGTTCATGACGTCCGAGTGGCTCGAAGCTTACATGGATGAAATCGACGAACTCGTGAACACGGTGCGGCGCGAAAAGAAGCCGGTTGTCTGGGCGGGATTGCCTCCAACCAACAATGAGATTCTCAACGGCGATTTTACGCAGCTGAATTCCCTCTTCCAGGGTGCCTCTGAAGACCGCCGTGTCCGCTATGTGGACATTTGGGATATCTTCCTGGCGGAAGACGGCACGTATTCCTCGTTTGGCCCGGATGTTGAGGGCAAGAACGCGCGCTTGAGGACCAATGATAGGATCGGCTTTACGTGGGCTGGGTATCGAAAAGTCGCGTTTTTCGTGGAAAGAGAGCTTTCCAGGCTGCTTGGCGGATATGGTGGCCTGGCATTTGAAGGCGTCGAAGATGACCCAAACTTCATCGTTCTGACTGGCCGTACGACGTCGCCCGAATCGTTATTGCTTGGCGGCGAAGAGACCCGCGAGATCGACAAGAACAGTCCCGCCTACCGGTACTTTGTCAAAGGTGAGCCGCCGTCAAGGATCCGGGGCCGGGTTGACGATCCCCGTCACCCAATCGAAGAAACGTCGGCCTTGGGATTATCCGATCAAAGCGGATCGTAGTGACCGGCACATGCAGCCCGATAAATGGTAGTGCTGCCGTACCGGACTGAAGAGGTTGTGGAACCGGGTCCGGCAAAGGACACTCCCGGACGCGCTGAAAACGCGTCCGGGAACCCGTTTATGCTCGAAAGGCGGTGGACCTGCGGGCAACCCTTACGCCCTTAACGTGGCAGATCAGAAGATCCCGTCAGGAATTCATCAACAGCTCTGGCGGCTTGCCGGCCTTCGCGGATTGCCCAGACCACAAGAGATTGCCCCTTGCGCACGTCACCTGCAGCGAAGACGTTTTCCATCGTGGTCTTGTAATCATCTGTGTTGGCTTTGACGTTGGTCCGGCCATCCAGCTCAAGCTTGTCACCGGCCTGCGCGATATAGGTGTCGAGGCGCGGACCGGAAAATCCGATCGCGGCAAACACAAGATCGGCCCTTAAAATGAACTCGGTTCCCGCGATTGGCTGCCGCTTTTCATCGACCCGAGCACATTTGACACCGGTCACCACATTGTCTTCATCGGCGACAAGCCCAAGCGTTGCTGCGGAAAACTCTCGTTCCGCGCCTTCGGCTTGCGAGGACGATGTCCTGAACTTCGTCGGCCAATACGGCCAGACTGTCATTTTGTCTTCCTTCAGCGGAGGAATGGGCCGGATATCAAGCTGTGTGACCGAGAGCGCGCCCTGACGGAAAGCTGTTCCAACACAGTCGGACGCCGTATCACCGCCTCCAATGACAACGACATGTTTGCCGCCGGCCCAGATGGGCGCTTCGGCTCCTTCCGGCTCGCCGCCGACACGGCGGTTCTGTTGAACCAGATAATCCATCGCCCAGTGACATCCGTGCAGGTCCATGCCTTCCACACCCGGATCCCGGGGACGTTCCGCTCCGGCGCATAGGATAACCGCATCGTGGCGTTCTGAAAGTTCATCGAGGCTGACTGTTACGCCGACATTTACACCGTAGTGGAACGTGACACCTTCGCCTTCCATCTGTTTGACCCGGCGGTCGATGTAGTGCTTCTCCATCTTGAAGTCGGGGATGCCGTAGCGCAGCAGGCCGCCAGCCTTCGGTTCACGCTCGTATACGTGAACCGTGTGGCCGGCGCGGCCGAGTTGCTGAGCGGCTGCCATGCCGGCGGGACCGGAGCCGATGATCGCAACTGCCTTGCCGGTTTTCCGCGCTGAGGGCTGCGGCGTAATCCAGCCTTCTTCCCAGCCCTTGTCCGCGATTGCTTGTTCGACGCTTTTGATATTGACCGGAACATCTTCCAGATTAAGCGTGCAAGCCTCTTCACATGGGGCTGGGCAAATGCGGCCCGTAAATTCAGGGAAGTTGTTTGTCGAATGCAGATTGCGAAGCGCGATATCCCAATCCCCCTGATACACGAGATCGTTCCAGTCAGGGATCTGGTTGTTCACAGGGCAACCGGCCGGGCCATGGCAAAAAGGAATGCCGCAGTCCATGCAGCGCGCGGCCTGATTGGCAACTTCCTGGTCATTCAGCGGAATTGTAAACTCGCGGAAATGCCGGATCCGATCCGACGCCGGCTGGTACTTTTGTTCCTGCCGATCAATCTCCAAAAAACCGGTTACCTTGCCCAAGGCGGCCTCCTCAAATTCTATTCGTGCGTTGGAAGGCTCCAATCGGCCGCACGGGGCGGCCGAGAGCCTTCCTGTCCATTTTGGCGTTACTCTGCTGCGACCATTCCGAGGCGCTGCTCTTCCATCTCGCGCAATGCGCGGCGGTATTCGACCGGCATAACTTTTACGAATTTCGGACGGAAACGCTCCCAGTTGCCCAAGATCTCGGCAGCTTTGGCTGATCCTGTGTATTGAACATGCTTTTCGAGCATCTGACGCAAACGTTCGTCGTCATGACGGGTCATGTCGCATGAAAGATCGACGCGGCCCTTGTGTTCAATGTCGCCGCCATGGTGGTGCAGCTTCTCAAGAAGATCATCTTCCTCGGTCACCGGTTCAAGCTCGACCATGGCCAGATTGCACCTGGTGCCGAATGTCCCGTCTTCATCGAGAACATAGGCGATCCCACCAGACATGCCGGCGGCAAAGTTCCGCCCGGTCTGGCCGATAACCACAACAACTCCGCCAGTCATATACTCGCAGCCGTGATCGCCAACACCTTCGACAACAGCGATGGCGCCGGAATTCCGGACGGCAAAACGTTCTCCTGCAACACCGCGGAAGTAACACTCGCCTTCGGTCGCTCCATACAGAACCGTATTCCCAACAATGATGGAATTTTCCGCAACAATCCGGGTGTTTTCAGGCGGGCGGACAATCAGTTTGCCGCCAGACAAGCCTTTGCCGACATAATCGTTGGCATCGCCTTCCAGGTCGATCGTGACACCTTTGGCGACAAACGCTCCGAATGCTTGGCCAGCAGTTCCTTTTAGTTTGATCATCAGCGTATCGGGCTTTTTCAAGCCCTTGCTGCCGTAACGCTTCGCGATCTCGCCGGACAGCATTGCACCGACCGACCGATCCACCGAGCAAATGGTCTCATGGATTTCCATGGGCTCGCGGGTCTCAAGCGTCGGCTGAGCCGCAGCAATCAGACGCCGGTCCAAAATGTCGTCAATCGGATGGTCCTGACGGGCCGTCCAACGCGTTTCTTCCGGGGGTGCCTCTGGCTGGAAGAAGAGGCGCTTGAAATCAAGCCCCTTGGCCTTCCAGTGATCAAGCGCTGCATTCTTGTCGAGGTAGTCGGTCCGTCCGATCATGTCGTCAAGTTTGGTAACGCCGAGGGATGCCATCAACTCGCGGACCTCTTCTGCAACATAGAAGAAGTAATTGATGACGTGCTCCGGCGTGCCCTTAAACCGTTTCCGCAACACCGGGTCCTGCGTCGCAATACCGACCGGGCAGGTGTTGAGGTGGCATTTTCGCATCATCAGGCAACCAGCGGCAATGAGGGGCGCCGTTGAGAACCCGAATTCATCTGCGCCAAGAAGTGCGCCAACGATCACGTCGCGTCCGGTCCGTAAACCGCCATCGACCTGAAGGGCAACGCGGGAGCGCAGACCGTTCAGAACCAGTGTCTGCTGGGTTTCTGCCAGGCCGATTTCCCATGGGCTGCCGGCGTGCTTGATGGAGGTGAGCGGGGAGGCCCCCGTACCACCGTCGAATCCGGAGACGGTGATATGGTCGGCACGTGCCTTGGCAACACCTGCCGCTACCGTTCCAACACCAACTTCGGAGACAAGCTTTACGGAGATATCGGCAGCCGGATTGACGTTTTTCAAGTCATAGATCAGCTGTGCCAGATCCTCGATTGAATAGATGTCATGGTGGGGAGGTGGAGAAATCAGGCCAACGCCCGGCGTCGAATGCCGCACCTTCGCGATTACAGCATCCACCTTGTGGCCGGGCAGCTGGCCGCCTTCGCCAGGCTTTGCACCTTGAGCCACCTTAATCTGTATCATGTCAGAGTTGACAAGATACTCGGTGGTCACGCCGAAACGGCCGGAGGCGACCTGCTTGATGGCAGAGCGTTCCGGGTTCATTGACCCGTCCGGCATAGGGTTGAAGCGTTCCGGCTCCTCACCGCCTTCGCCAGTATTCGACTTCCCGCCGAGCCGGTTCATGGCAACTGCTAGGGTCGCATGTGCTTCGCGAGAAATCGATCCAAAGGACATTGCGCCGGTCACAAACCGTTTCACGATGGCTTCGGCGGGTTCGACGTCCGAGATGTCGATGGATGTTCGGCCGATTTCCTCCGCGCTTTTGATCCGGAACAATCCGCGGATCGAGTAACGTCCGCTTTCCTCGTTCACTTCCTTCGCGAAAGCCCGGTACATGTCAGGGAGGTTTGCCCGGACCGCATGCTGCAGATTGGCGATGGAATCCGGGGTCCACATATGGCTTTCGCCACGTGTGCGGTAAGCATACTCGCCGCCGACGTCGAGTGAGCGGCGCAGAATTTCGACATCGCCGAAAGCAGCGGACTGACGCTGCACGGTCTCTTCGGCGACTTCCGCGAGGCCAATGCCCTCGATCATGGTTGCCGTGCCGAAGAAGTACTGCTCAACGAACTCCGACGACAATCCGACGGCGTCGAAAATCTGGGCGCCGCAGTAGGACTGATAGGTCGAAATGCCCATTTTGGACATGACCTTCAAGATGCCCTTGTCGATGGATTTGATGTAACGCTCGACGACCTCGAACTGATCCACTTCTTCCGGGAAATCCATCTCCATGTGCATGGACAGAAGGGTTTCGAACGCCAGGTACGGATTGATCGCCTCCGCGCCGTAGCCTGCAAGCACACAGAAGTGGTGGACTTCACGCGCTTCGCCGGTCTCAACAACAAGTCCGACCGAGGTCCGCAATCCCTTGCGGATCAAGTGATGATGGACTGCCGCCGTTGCAAGCAGTGCCGGAATTGCGATCCGGGTCCGGCTGATGAGCCGGTCGGATAGGATGATGATGTTGTAGCCGTTGTGAACAGCCGCTTCAGCGCGATCGCAGAGTTCCTGCAGAGCGCTTTCCATGCCGCCGGAACTTTTTTCCGCATTGTAGGTGATGTCTAGCGTCTTGGCGGAAAACTGATTGTCGGCGATATCCCCAATCGCGCGGATCTTTTCCAAATCCTCGTTTGTCAAAATCGGCTGACGTACTTCGAGGCGCTTGGACGTTGACAGGCCGCCCAGATCAAAAATGTTCGGACGGGGGCCGATGAACGATACAAGGCTCATAACCAATTCTTCGCGGATCGGGTCAATCGGAGGGTTCGTGACCTGAGCGAAGTTCTGCTTGAAGTATGTGTAAAGAAGCTTCGACTTGTCAGATAAAGCTGAAATCGGGGTGTCGGTTCCCATTGAACCGATCGCTTCCTGGCCAATGGTCGCCATTGGCGTCATCAGAAGTTTAATGTCTTCCTGCGTGTAGCCGAATGCTTGCTGGCGGTCGAGCAGGCTCTCACCGGCGACTGGCGCGCGCTGGCGTACGCCAGGAAGATCTTCCAGCACGATCTGGGACCGGTGCAGCCAGTCCTTATAAGGGTTGGCCGTTGACAGTTGCCGCTTGATCTCATCATCCGAGACGATACGGCCCTCTTCCATATCGATCAGCAGCATGCGGCCCGGCTGAAGGCGCCACTTCTGGACGATTTTTTCCTCTTCAACCGGAAGGACACCAACCTCTGACGACATGATTACAAAATCGTCTTCGGTGACGATGTAGCGGGCGGGACGCAATCCGTTCCGGTCCAGCGTGGCTCCGATCTGCCGTCCATCCGTGAAAGCAACCGCGGCCGGACCGTCCCAAGGCTCCATAAGCGCGGCGTGATATTCGTAAAAGGCGCGCCGGTTGTCGTCCATCAACGGGTTTCCGGCCCACGCCTCGGGGATGAGCATCATCGCAGCATGTGCCAGCGAGTAGCCGCCCATGACCAGGAATTCGAGCGCATTGTCGAAACAAGCCGTGTCGGACTGGCCTTCATAGGAAATCGGCCAGAGTTTTGAGATGTCGTCCCCCAGCAGTGCTGAGGACACCGATGCCTGCCGTGCCGCCATCCAATTGACGTTACCGCGCAGTGTGTTGATCTCGCCGTTATGCGAGACCTTACGGTAAGGGTGCGACAAATCCCAGGACGGGAATGTGTTGGTGGAAAAACGCTGGTGCACAAGCGCCAGCGCCGACGTAAACCGTTCGTCGCTCAGATCCGCATAATACGCACCAAGCTGATAGGCCAGAAACATGCCCTTATAGACGATCGTCCGGCTTGAAAGCGAAACGATATAAAAGCCCTTCTTGACCGCATCGGTCTCTGCGCGAACCGTGTTGGAGATCACTTTGCGAAGCACATAGAGCCGCCGCTCGAATGCCTTCTCGTCATCATCACTGGACTTTTTTATAAAGACCTGGCGTGAAACCGGTTCTGTCGCGGCAATATCCGGAGCTTTGGAAAGGGAGGCGTTGTCGACAGGCACATCCCGCCAGCCGATGAGTTGCTGACCTTCCGCCGCGATGACGCGCTCAACGATCTCCTCGCACTTGGAGCGAAGATCATCGTCTTGCGGCAAAAACAGGAAGCCCACACCGTAATTGCCAGCCTCAGGCAGCTCGGATCCCGCTTTTGCCATTTCCTCTTTGAAAAAGGCGTGGGGGATCTGGATAAGCATACCGGCGCCATCACCCATGAGCGGGTCCGCGCCAACGGCACCGCGATGGGTCAGGTTTTCGAGAACCTGAAGGCCATCGGCGACGATCTTGTGGGATTTTTGGCCCTTCATATGCGCGACGAAGCCGACACCGCAGGCGTCGTGTTCGCGTGACGGATTGTAGAGCCCTTTTTCGGCGGCCGTGCCCAGTCGGTCTGCAAGTGTCTTGGTGACGGTAGACTTTGTCTCCGTACCTGCTGCCTGCATAGCTGTGCTGGTCGTCAGCTCTATATTCGTCATGTGCGCCCTCACTTCTAACCCCAGTTAAACCGTCGCTTTGAGCGCCGGGATCTAGTCGGGTCGCAATCTTTCAAGATTGCGGCTCGGTGAACCCTGGCTTATGCCGCGGCTCTGGTGTTGTATATTCCGCAACGGCCGCCCTAAACAAACCGTCGCATTGACGCAGCGGATGTCCGCTGCCGAAACTGTTTTGCCTCCGGACCCGTATTCCTCCCCGGAACCGGCATGCAGGCTACCTGATCTTACCACAGGCACGCGCGCCTAACACATGGCGTTACCGCAGCTCGATAAAAGGACAGCATGACTGTCCTATCCTAGGCGCGCGGACCATGACAGATTTCTCCGCCATCGGCAAGAGCGTTTCTTCACCATATCATTATAGATGTTTCGCATGTGGCCTGCCAAGCGTCTCTAAAAGTCCTGCGGGCGCATCTTTGTGTAAGATTGTTGCTGGATACTTGTTCGAAGGGGCGCGCTCGCGACAGGGTCACGGGCGTTTGATTTCCCATTTATCCGCATTACGAGCATGTATCAGGAGTGTCCGGCGCGAACCGAATGATAGTGCCGAAGCACCAATTTTAAGTCGGCTCGACCAGAGGAGATAGACATGACACAAAAGGCGATGACCGCAGCATTTGTAGCCGGTGCCGTTGCGACAGCAGTTGCAGGCCTGTCGGCCACCACTCCGGCCCACGCTCAAGCCAAGGAGAAATGCTATGGTATTTCCCTGGCTGGTCAAAACGATTGTAAAGCAGGACCGGGTACGACGTGTGCCGGCAGCTCGACAGTAGATTATCAGGGCAATGCATGGACCTTGGTCCCCAAGGGCACATGCGTCACCATGGAATTGCCTGGCGACCGCAAGGGATCCTTGTCCGAGCTTGACCGGGACTTGCCGGAAGCCTGATATCTGGTCATTCTGATGAATACGTTGCGGGATGGCGGTTATCTGCCATCCGGCGGGAACTCGCGGGCCATTTTGGAGCGAACCTTGAAGACCACCTCACCTGAACGGCCAAGACCAGCGGCGGATGTTCCTGCGCGAGCCGGAGCCGGCCTCAAGTCCGAGCACATAGAGACGGTCCTAAATACCTCCGCAGATGTGGGTTTTTTTGAGGTCCACGCAGAAAATTACATGGGAGACGGAGGGCGGCCGCACCGGCAACTCGAAGCCATGCGTGACCGATATCCCTTGTCGCTTCACGGGGTCGGATTGTCCATCGGTGGCGAAGGAACCCTCGACAAAGCGCATCTGGCAAGGCTTGCAGCGCTTAACAAGCGATATGCGCCAGGCCTGTTTTCCGAACACTTGGCCTGGTCGACGCATGACACCGTCTACTACAATGACCTTCTGCCCGTTCCTTATGACACTGAATCCCTTAATCGGGTTTGTGACCATATCGATGAGGTCCAGGATGTTGTAGGCCGCCAGATGCTGCTGGAAAATCCGTCGACCTATATTGCCTTCGAGCAAAGCTCGATGAGCGAACTGGACTTTTTGAAACAGGTTGTTGCGCGGACCGGCTGCGGCCTTTTGCTCGACGTCAACAATGTCTATGTTTCCGCTATAAATCACGAAAGCTGTCCACGGGATTATCTGAATGAATTTCCCATGGAAGCAGTGGGCGAGATTCACCTTGGGGGACACGCTCCCGACACGGATGATCACGGCAGGCCTTTGTTGATTGATGCACATGACCGCGAGGTCGATGATGCCGTATGGTCGCTTTATGCCTTTGCCATTGAGCGGGCTGGGGCTGTTCCGACCTTGATAGAATGGGACAACGACGTCCCGTCGTGGCCTGTCCTGTTGGAAGAGGTCGAGGCCGCTGACCGCCTAATGCAGCGGACCCTTTCCGCGTCTTATAAAGAAGCAATGTAAAGAGCGCGCGATGCCGGTATCCACTGTTAGCGCTGCAGAATTCAGTTCGGCTTTGTTGAAGCCTGACGAGGCGGCGCCGCGCGGAATTGTCGGCCCCGATGGCGACATCTCACCGAAACGGTTCAATGTGTACCGCAACAATGTCGTCGTAAGCCTGTCAGAGGCTTTGGCGCAAACATTTCCCGCTGTTCAGAATCTGCTTGGCGATGAGTATTTCCAGGCACTAGCCAGAGCATTTGTAACAGTACATCCGCCGCAATCACCTGTGTTGCTGTGGTATGGTGCCGACTTCCCGGCTTTTCTGGAGGCTTTTCCTCCTTTGGCGGGCTATCCGTATCTCGCTGATGTCGCGCGTTTGGAGTGGGCATGGCTACAGGCCTATCATACAGCTGATTGCGGGCCGTTGGACCCTTCCGTGGTCGTTGCGATTGCTCCCGAACAGCTGGGAGCCGCGCGATTCGAGCCGCATCCGGCATCTGCGCTTATTGTGTCCGAGTTTCCGATTCTCGATCTCGTTCGCCAGAACCGATTTGAAAAAAACGATACAGTTTCTGTCGACTTGAAGCAGCCACAGCAGGTGCTGGTGACCCGGCCTGAGCTTGATGTGAAGATGACTTTCGTTCAGCACAGCAATGCTGTTTTCATGGATCTGCTTTTGAAGGGGCGCACGCTCCAGGAGGCCGCCGAAGCCTCTGCAGCGGCGGATCCGGAATTTTCGTTGTCCGGCGCTCTGTCGGACTGTTTCTCTAGCGGTGCATTTAAAGATATCATTGTGCAATAGGCCAAGCGCCACGCACCAGCTGCGGTAAGGGGGTAGTTATGGGGGCACTGATCGGATTCTTCGTCAGGCTTTATACAGTTGTATTTGGGACGCTCGAGCAGCTCACCAATGGTTGGCTCTTGGGGCTTGCATCACGCGTGATTTTCGCTGCCGTCTTGTTTCAGTTTTTCTGGAATTCTGCGCTGACCAAAATTGGCGGCAATTTCATGAACATCTTTACGCCGACAGCCGGTGCCTACGCGCAAATGCTGCCGCAGCTTATGGAGCAGGTGAGTTACGACACGAGTCAGATCGCTTTTTTTCCCTATGGACTGATTGTTCTCCTTGGAACGTGGGGCGAATTCATTTTGCCGGTTCTGGTCGTGGTTGGCCTGTTCACGCGGGCGGCTAGTCTTGGAATGATCGTGTTCATTGTGGTGATGTCTTATGTCGACATCACAGGCCACGGTGCGGATGCCAAAACGATTGGCGCTCTGTTCGATGGCGATCCTTATTCAATCATCGCAGATGACCGGCTCATGTGGATTTTTCTTCTGCTCGTTCCAACCCTGAAGGGACCGGGTGCGTTATCCCTGGATTGGCTGCTTGGACGATCCTATCGGAAGCGCGAAATGTACTACTGATCCGGATTACGGGTTGCCGGTTCCAAGTGTGAGTGCTTAAACCGGCCTATGAATTTTGCCAGTGACAACTGGGCGGGTGCGGCTCCGGCGGTGATGTCGGCGCTGACCCGCCATAATACGGGCTACGCGCCCGCTTACACATCAGATCCGCTTACCGAGAGCGTCGCTCAGACATTCAACGAAATTTTTGAACGCGACGTTGCCGTTTTTCAGGTGGCAACGGGAACCGCTGCAAATGCGCTCGCCTTGGCCGCCTATGCCAAGCCTGGGGGAGTGGTGTTCTGTCATCGCGATTCGCATGTGCAGGTCGATGAATGCAATTGTCCGGAGTTCATGACAGGCGGCAATAAGCTTGTCAGTGTCCCCGGGGACTTCGGCAAGATGACGCCAGATTCGCTGCGATCATCCATGTCGGCATTTCCCGATGGCGTTGTTCACCATGGACGCGTTGCCGCTGTTTCACTCACGCAGGCAACGGAGTGGGGCACTGTCTATACGCTTGATGAAATCGCAGCACTCAAAGAGGTGGCTGCCTCCCGTGATGTGCCGCTCCATATGGACGGGGCCCGGTTCGCCAATGCGCTCAGCACGCTCGGGTGCTCTCCTGCCGATATGACCTGGCGTGCCGGTGTCGATGTTCTTTCCTTCGGAGCGACAAAGAACGGATGCTGGTGTGCGGAAGCTGTGGTGTTTTTTGATCTAAAGGCTGCCGAAGGCTTTGAATATCTGCGCAAGCGCGGCGGGCACCTGTTCTCGAAGAACCGCTTCTCCGCGGCCCAGTTCGAGGGCTATTTCGAGGACGGCAACTGGCTGGGGACAGCCGCTCACGCAAACGCGATGGCCCTGCTGCTGGCAGAAGGAATTAGAGCGGCGGGCGGGCGGACTGCGTGTCCGGTGGAGGCAAATGAAGTGTTTCCGATTCTCAAGCGGAGCCAGTTTGAACAGCTTCAAGCCGCTGGTGCAAAGCTTTACGAATGGCCGGGAGGTGATCTGCCTGATTCGATCCGGCCAAGTGACGATGAGGTCTGCCTGCGCATGGTCACTTGCTTTGCAACCACAAGCGAAGATGTCGACGCGTTCCTAAATACGCTGAAACCGGCCACTTAAAACCAAGGAAGCGCCTTGAGGCAAGGCGCTTCCAAAACAATCTTCAGTTCAACGCTTAATGGGCAGTCGTTTCGATCTGCTTCGCCGTGTTGGACGTGATCTCGATTTTACGCGGCTTCATGGCTTCCGGCAATTCGCGGACAAGGTCCACGTGAAGCAGGCCGTTTTCGAGGCTGGCTCCGTCAACACGGACGTATTCCGCAATCTGGAAGCGGCGCTCGAACGTGCGCGATGCGATGCCGCGATAAAGAATTTCGCGGTTGGAATCCTCTTCGCTTTTCTCGCCCTTGATCGTCAGGACGTGCTCCTTGGCTTCCAAGGAGAGCTCATCCTCGGAGAACCCGGCGACGGCCATGGTGATCCGGTAGGCGTTTTCACCCGTGCGTTCGATGTTGTAGGGCGGGTAGCTTGGTGTATCCGCACCGGCGTTGTCCAGCATGGAGAAAAGGCGGTCAAAGCCGACGGTGGAGCGGTAGAGCGGTGTCAGGTCGAAGTGACGCATGATTATGTCCTCTATTTGAGCAACTGATACTTCACTGTTTCGTTGTGCGGCTCCCCCATACAGGCGGGAGCAGCGTGTGATGCAGACCCTATTGGCGCCTGCAATGGGAGAGGTGGGAATTGGTCGATTTCTTGTCAAGAGGAGACAAGTGGTCCGTTGCTTTGGACATGAACCTGCGATGAACGGATGCTTCCGGTTGGGTTCAAACGCAGTCAGGCAATCTCCTTTCATCGTCAGCGAAGCGCTGGCAAGGACAAGGAGACATGTAATGTTCAAGACCGCATCCAGTATCGCCGCCCCACTTGCCGCAATTGCTTTCCTTGCAGCTGCATCCGTGTCCAGCAGCGCGGCTGCTTCGCCCGGACACACAAAGCTTCTTGGGCAGGATGTTGCCTCGGAACGAATTGTTCAGGTTGATCATCGGCATGGAGGGCGCGGATGGCGCGGTGAGCGTCATTGGTACGGGCACAAGATGAAGCCACGCCAAATCCGCCGCAGCCTTCGCCACCAGGGATACTACCGGATCAAGATTCTGGACAAGCGCGGCCCCGTCTACATTGTGAAGGCCCGTGGATGGCGGGGAATGCCGATGAGACTGGTGGTCGACAGCCGTACCGCACAAGTTGTTCGCAGCCGGCCGATCGGACAAGGTTACTACCGCACCTACGGATGGTAAGCTTTTGCCGGACTTGTAAAGTCTTTCGGGCCGGTTCCTTGGGGGACCGGCTGGAAGCCTATTGAGGCGGTCGTTTTTGGCTTGTATCAGTTGGGTGTCGAGGTCGAGACCGGATTGCCATGAGCTTATTGATTTCAATTCCTGAAAACCCGGTTCCTGATGGGGCAAAAAGCGGTGTCATCGTCACGCCGGACAAAGTGAGACTGCGTTTCGCTCATTGGCCGGCAACCGGCAGCCGCCGACTTGGAACGGTTACGCTTCTTCAAGGGCGGTCGGAATTCATAGAGAAGTATTTTGAGATTATCTCCGATCTGCGTGAGCGTGGCTTCAACGTCGTGACGTTCGACTGGCGTGGCCAGGGCGGATCACAGCGCATGACCCGTAATCCGAAGCGCGGCCATATCCGCAGCTTTGCAAAATTCAGGCTGGATCTGCGGACAATCCTGAAAGAAGTCTCGTTGGCAACTTACTCGGGCCCGCATTTCGCGGTGGCGCATTCAACAGGGGCGCTGGTTCTCCTTTCAGATACCGAGCGACTGCGAACGATGCTGGACCGGGCGATATTGACGGCTCCCTTGCTGGGGCTTGCCAATAGCGGCAAGGGGTTTTCCATCAAACGCTTTTTGGTGAGCGTCCTCAGCCTGGGCCTTATCAGGAAAAAGCCACCCAGGTCCGCGTCCGCACGCAAACCTCCGCTTGCTGAAACGATTGGGTTTCCGCTAGCCTACTTTGCAGCATTAATCGGCCTTGGGCGGCTCTTCGTGCCGGGCGGCAACTCCCAGATCCTTGTTCCCTTCCACACAAACCGGCAGACGTCCGATCAAGCGCGGTTTGACCGGTTTAACAAGGTTCTGGACGTCGCGCCCGATCTCGGTATTGGGTCTCCGACACTCGGTTGGTTGAATGCAGCCGCCAGAGCCATGAAAAATCTGCGGCTGAGGAATGCCGGCCCCAATGTGCGGCTGCCGTGCCTTGTTCTGGCCGCAGGGAATGACCGTATCGTTTCGACGCCTATGATCGAAGATTTCGTGTCCCGCACAAAAGCGGCAACTTACATCGAGATTCCTGGGGCCGAACACGAATTGATGATGGAACGCGATGTTTTCAGAGATCAGTTCTGGGCGGCATTCGATGCGTTTCTGCCAGGATTTGAGGCCGAACAGGATCTTGCACGAAGGGCGGGTGCCGAATAGCCAACCAAGGGTTTGAGCTTGCTGCTTGATGGATTAGGCGGATGCAGCCGCTGACAACTCCTTGAGCAGAAGGTCGTGGAGCCTGGGATCACCGCTCGCGACGATCTGGCCGCCATCTGCCGGAGATCCACCAGTCCAGGTCGTGACCACTCCGCCTGCGCCCTCGATAATCGGTACCAGCGCAACGATATCATAGGCTTGCAGGCCGGATTCAATGACCGCATCGCCCTGGCCGGCAGCAACCATACAATAGGCATAACAATCTGTGCCGTACCGGGTCAGTTGTGCTATTTGTTCTATTTGGTCGAAGACGGGTCGCTCAACCTGATTAAAAAGCGCGGGTGTGGTCGTGAAAACCGTCGCGTTTTCAATGCCCGTGCAGGGACGGCACGTGAGTTTTTGTGTACCTAACGGGCCTGAATACCACGCGCCACTGCAATCGCCTGTGAACCGTTCCCCGATATAGGGCTGCAGCATCATGCCCAGCGACGGTTTTTTCGAACTGCAAAGGCCGATAAGGGATCCCCACGTTGGCAGTCCTGTGATGAACGCGCGGGTTCCATCAATCGGATCAAGAACCCAGACGTGCTCGGCCTCCAGGTTCTCAGGGCCATGCTCCTCGCCCAAAATGCCATGGGATGGGTATGTGCGGTTAATCAGATCACGCATGGCCAATTCGCCGTTCTTGTCGGCAATGGTGACCGGATCAAACCCTTTTTCCAGTTTGTTGTCGATCGCTGATCCCTGCCGGAAATGGGGCATAATGGCAGCGCCAGCGGCGTCAGCAAGTTGTTCCAGAAACTGCGCAAATATATGAGAGCTTTGGGGAACGGCTGCTGTCATGAGGTGGCTCCAGAGCGGGCGGGATACAGGGATCTGTTCGGTTTTTCGAACGTTTGGGCTTCTATAACGTGATTTGCCGAAAATTGGATCGGTAAAACATGACGCCTTGCTCATTATTTGAGCAAGGCGAACGGGGCTCCAGCCTTGATTTTTGTGCGATGCAATGCGACTTTATTGCGGTGCGGTACGTTCTACCGCATCGCCCTCCTTGGGCGTTTCCTCCCTAGACTCGGGCCGCCTCGTTAGAGTGCGGCCTCTTTTTTATTTCAAGCGATGGAATTATTCGGCTGCGATCGGATCGGCGAATAATGATGCGTCCGGCATGCTGGTGAGCTCCTGCACGAACTCGCGCAAATCATGAAACAGTGTCCCAAAGCCCGGCGTGAGTTCTTGAGTTGTCTCATTCACGTAAAGGCCCCGGTTGATCTCGATCTGAAGGGCATGCAGCCCGCCAGCAGGGCGGCCGTAATGTTCGGTGATAAAGCCGCCGGCGTAAGGTTTGTTCCGGCTGACGCTGTATCCCATCCTGGTCAATATGGAGCTTGCAAATTCGGTAAGCGCCCCGCCACAACTGGTGCCGTAGCGGTCGCCTAGCACGAAGTCCGGACGTGTATCTGTTGTCTGGCATTTCACGCTGGACGGCATGGAATGGCAATCGATCAGGACCGAATATCCAAATGTCACGTGCGTTTGGGCGAGAAGCCGTCTGAGCGTCGAGTGATAGGGCTTGTAGATAGTTTCGATGCGGTTGAGAGCAGCCTCCACAGGAAGCTTGTGCCTGTAGATCTCGTGATTTTCGCTCACGATACGGGCAACGGTTCCAAGCCCGCCGGCAACTCTGATGGACCGGATGTTGGCGTAGGACGGAAGCCGTCCATCGAACATCTTCGGATCAAGTTCATAAGGTTCCCGGTTCACATCAAGATAGGCTCTTGGAAAATGCGCTCTGAGCATGGGGGCGCCCAGCGGAACAACGTGAGCGAAAAGGTCATCCACATAGGCATCTTCCGAACGTCTTATTGACACCGCATCAAGCCTTGAGCCTTCGACAAAGCTCTGCGGATACTGCCGGCCCGAATGGGGAGAGTTGAAAACATACGGAAGGCGCTGGTCTGCCGGGCACAGCACCTCAAAAGGTGGATGGCCGTTAAAATCCGCTTCTGTGTCCGGTTGAGGAGAAGACCAGGTTCCGTTTTGCAAATGCCGTGTCCCGCAAATTTGAAGCTGCCATGGTGCCAAGGAATCAACACGCAGTCCACAGTGCCTTTATCAAAACCTCAGGAGAACCAATTCTCTCTATCATTCTGTGCAATTCGGGCTATAACCGGCAAAAGGTACACTGCACCAGTCATTGTAAAGGAACATGGTCACTTAAAATGCCGCGAATCCTTTTAGCTGAAGACGATAATGATATGCGCCGCTTTCTTGCGAAGGCGCTGGAAAATGCCGGTTATGATGTTGTTTCGTTCGATAATGGCAAAAGTGCCTATGAGCGGCTTCGTGAAGAACCTTTTTCCTTGCTGTTGACGGATATTGTCATGCCGGAAATGGACGGGATTGAACTTGCGCGCCGGGCGACGCAGCTCGATCCTGACCTAAAGGTTATGTTCATTACAGGGTTTGCAGCGGTTGCACTCAACCCGGAATCCGATGCGCCTAAGGACGCCAAAGTGCTGTCCAAGCCGTTCCATTTGAAGGATTTGGTGCAGGAAGTGGAGCGGATGCTGGCGGCCTAATTAGGGACGGGCGGCCGAACTCCGAAAATTCGGCAGTCTTGTCAAAAAGGGGGGTTGCACTGGTTAGCGTTCCCCGTTATATCGCACTCCACCACGGCGTTGGGACGCCGGACTACCGAGAAATTCGGGCGTGTAGCTCAGCGGGAGAGCACTTCGTTGACATCGAAGGGGTCACAGGTTCAATCCCTGTCACGCCCACCATTATTGCGCAGGGTGATCGATACACAGTGCGCAGGTTGGCCAGAAATATAGCGCGGTAAGACAGCTGTTTCCGGTCTGACTTAGTTGAACATGAGCGCCTTGGGCGCTCGTTTGGTTTAAAGAAGCAGGACCCTCCAGGGGGCAGTGACATGAAGATCAAGAACTCGCTTAAAGCTCTGATGACCCGCCACCGCGACAACCGCATGGTTCGCCGTAAGGGCCGCGTTTACATCATCAACAAGAAAAACCCGCGTTTTAAAGCACGTCAGGGCTAACACTTGTTGAGAGTGCATCGCCGGTAAACCGGCATTCTGGGCTCGCGGTGGATTGGCTTAGCCGCCATATATAGACCGGGTTCAGCTTGCACAGCGCCTTTGAGTCAAATTCCAGGATTGACCGCCGCATTTCACGACCCATAATCGTGAGATGCGGATTTTTGCGTTTACAACAGCTTTGCTCATTTGCTCTGGTTTCGCTCTGGCCCAGCCGGTGCCGGATTTGGGCCCCGACGTTCAGCCTCCTTCGGCTGAAGACTTCGATGCACTACCCGACGTGCCAGAGGACGAGGGCGGGCAGGTTGTTGTTGAAGAGGATGGCGGTGATGAAGAAAAATCCCGCATCGACCAACTGTTTGCCGATCTCGCGGAAGCCGATGAACCCGGCACGACACAGCGGGCGGCCCGTGAGATACAAAGGGCCTGGATGGATTCCGGCAGCCCAACAGTCAATCTGCTGATGGCACGGGCCGGTAAGGCCATACAAGCGGACGATCATGCCCTGGCCATGGATTTGCTTGATACCATCGTGATCCTGAAGCCGGACTATGCCGAAGGCTGGAACCGCCGGGCAACCGTCCATTACATGCGCGAAGACTTTGGAAAATCGCTTGTGGATATCGAGCGCGTTCTTGCTCTGGAGCCCCGGCACTGGGGCGCTTTGTCGGGTCTCGGCATCATTCAGCGCCGTTTGGGCTTCGAGGACGATGCCCTAAAGACGTTCCAGCGCGCACTTGCGATTCATCCGGGCCTTGAAAACGCAAGTGAGGCCGTAGAAGACTTGCAAAAGGGTGCGGACGGAGAGCCGACCTAGTGGGGCGCAAGCCCTGCAAGCAGCTTCTCATCTGCTCTGCAGGTTGATAACCTGGCTACCTGGCCCATCTCATGTGTCATGATCATTGCAGCTTTGACGATTTTGGCCGTCGTCTGTGCGCTATATGGCTACACGCACGTGCGCGCTTACCAGATATCCCGCAATTCAGCACCGGATGGTTCGTTTGCCACGCTTAATGGCACACGTCTTCACTATCACTTTCTACAGTCTGACGTGGCCGATCGAGACACTGGTCCGGTCCTGGTCTTTCTGCATGGCGCTAGCGGGAACGCTTATGACAGCCGCCTGGCCTTTGAAAGCACGCTCAAGGACAAGTTTTCGCTTTTGTTTATCGACCGTCCTGGCCTCGGCTTTTCCAACCGGTCTCACGCGGACCAGAATACGCCGGAAGGCCAGGCCAAGCTTATCAGCGCATTGTTGTCCGAACTTCAGATCCACGATGCGATCGTGATTGGTCATTCGCTGGGCGCTGCGGTTGCCGCGGCACTGGCGATGGAAGAGCCGCAGAAGGTAAAGGGCGTGGCTTTTCTGGCTCCTGCCACCCATCCCTGGCCAACTGAAGTGAATTGGTATTACCGATTGGCGGCAACGCCGGTGGTTGGCAAAATTTTCTGCTGGACATTGACGCTTCCTGTTGCCGAGCGCGTGATGCCGAGGGCAGTAGAAAACGTTTTCAAACCGCAGCCGGCACCGGGCAACTACGTCTCTGAAATCAGGGCTGACTTACTGCTGGTGCCGGATGTCTTCCGCTCCAACGCTTTTGATATCGCCAACCTGAAAGCCTCTGTCATCGCGCAATCCGAAAAGTACCGGTCGATCGGTCAACCGGCCCTGATTGTAACCGGCACCGCGGACAGTGTTGTGTGGCCTTCGATCCATTCTGAGGGGTTGCTTCAAGATCTGCCGGATGCCGAATTGTTGATTTTGGACACAGCGGGACACATGCCGCATCATACTCACACAGATGCAATCCTGAGGGAATTGAACCGTCTTGTTCGGCGTGTGCAAGATCGCTCGGCTGAAACCAGTGAGAGGGAATGCCGTCCGGTGCCGGGGATGAGGTTGGAAAACGCGCACTAAAAAAGGCGGCCGAAGCCGCCTTTGTGAGCATGCGAAACGATTAGATCGTCAAATGCCACCTTGGCCGTCGTTCCCAACGAACGCAATCCGCAACATGTTGGTTGATCCGGGGGTTCCAAACGGAACACCGGCCGTGATGATGATCCGCTGGCCCGGCTTCGCGAAATCCTCTGAATAGGATATCCGGCAGGCACGGTCGATCATATCTTCCTCATTGGCTGCATCTTCACTGACAACGCAGTGCAGACCCCAGCCAAGGGAAAGGCGGCGGGCTGTTGAAAGAACCGGCGACAGAACAATCACCGGAGAGGCAGGGCGTTCACGCGATGCCCTCAGGCCTGTTGCCCCTGATGTCGTGTAACAAACGACGGCCGCCAGGTTGAGTGTTTCCGCAATCTGCCGCGCTGCGGCTGAGATTGCATCGGCGCCGGTGGCTTCCGGGTCGGTCCGTTGCGAGTGGATGATGTTGCGGTAGTTGGAATCCTGCTCCACTTGCTGCGCAATCTTGTCCATGGTGGTCACGGCTTCAACCGGGAAATCGCCTGCAGCAGATTCGGCGGAGAGCATGACCGCGTCCGCGCCTTCAAAAACAGCCGTTGCAACATCCGATACTTCAGCGCGGGTCGGTACCGGTGAGGTGATCATCGATTCCAGCATCTGGGTTGCAACAACAACCGGCTTGCCGGCGCGGCGGCAGGCTCTCGTGATGCGCTTTTGAAGGCCGGGAACCTGCTCCAGCGGCATTTCAACGCCCAGATCTCCCCGGGCGACCATGATCGCATCAGATAGCTCGATTATTTCGTCCAGGCGGCCAATTGCCTGCGGTTTTTCGATCTTCGCCAGAACCCCGGCGCGTCCGCGGGTAATCTTGCGGACTTCAGCCAGATCATCCGGCCGTTGAACGAAAGACAACGCAACCCAGTCGACATTCTGATCCAGGGCGGCGATCAGATCCTTGTGGTCCTTCTCCGTCATCGCGCTGGTCGCAATTTCCGAGTCCGGGACGCTGACGCCTTTCCGGTTCGACAATTTTCCGCCAACAACGACTTCGGTCACGGCCTTCGTCGGGTTCGCCTCAATGACCTTGAGTTGAATTTTTCCGTCATCCAGGAGGAGCCGGTGTCCCGGTTCCAGCGCTTGGAGAATTTCCGGATGGGGCAAGTGAACCCGGTTTACGTCCCCGTCCGACGTGTCGGCGTCGAGAGTAAACTTTGCGCCATTTTCAAGCATCACAGGTCCGTCTGAAAACGTTCCCACGCGCAGTTTGGGTCCTTGAAGATCAGCCAATATGCCGATCGGACGCCCTATATTCTCTTCCACAGTCCGGATGCGGCTGACCAGCATCTTCAGACGATCATGATCAGTATGGCTCATGTTGATGCGGAACACGTCCGCACCCGAGCGATACAGTTTTTCGATGATGTCTTGTTCTGAGGAGGAGGGACCGAGAGTTGCTAGAATTTTGACTCGCCGGTTTCGCCTCATCGCCCACCTGTCCCTTGTTGCACGGGTTCTGTCAGCTGGACCGTCCAGCTGCTCTGTTCGCCCGTGTCGATTTCAAAAAAGCCTGTCCGCTCATAGCCGCGAGCCACGCAATCCTCGATCCCGCGAATGGTGAATTCCTTTTCACGGGTGCACATGAACGCGCGCCCGCCCCACTCGCCGAACTGATCATAGTCAACTGCGTAGATGTAATAGTATCGTGACACCAAAGCGCCCGGCACCAGTGTTTCACAGGTGTTGGAGGAAAGGTTCCACCAGCCCTCGGTGACCCAATCGGCATTATCCTTGTATCCGATTGCTACGCCGACCTGGCTGTCTGTCTTGTTACACAGACGCAAGTCGGCTTTTGCCTCACCACTGAGTGCAGGAAGCAGCAAAAGGCTCAGGAGACATACAGTCGCCGTCGGCATAGACACAAAGCAATGTGCCCGAGGCCGTCCCTGGCGCCGTTCCCGTACCTTAAACATATGCAGTCGTTCACTTTGCTGCTTGTTAGACATTCGCTTTTTGCGTGGACAAGGGGGGCTTGTCAACGTCGTTAACAAGATATGTTGGTGCTTTCGCCCATCCTTATGCACGAAAATCCCACGGCATGAAAGCCGCAGGTTTCCAAGGTCTCCTATGACTGGACAATTGGGGCGGGAACATGACCAAAGCGGCATCCATGATGCCTAGCGATCGGAAAATGGTATATAAAGCATTGCTATCCACGAGGAATTTCGTTTAGGCGGCAATCCGGTAGCATCATTTTACCCACCTCAGATTGATCGATTCGCTTCAATTTCCGCCATGATCGATGATTGCAATCAGACCATATTCTGAAGTGTCAAATGAGCGGCCCTGAATAGAGCATTGCGCCCCTTTAAGCTGCCCCTACGAAACATGTCGGCCGGTTTAAAAACCGGGCCTGGTGTTTTGAGTTGAACCCGGATGCTGGAGACCTTGAACGCAGGGATTGAAAGCTGGCGGACCACGCTGTGATTACCTCGCGGGCCTCGCGCGAGGATTGCTGTTCGATGTCTGGCGAGATGCGTTTTTTGTCCAAAACACATGCAAATCCTGATAGGTCAGCGTCCGAGAGCCGCTCAACTGATAAAATGGCAAAGATGAACCAAGCAGCAGACCCGTCCGCGATTGATTTTCCGCCCTATGAGTATGTGACTGGAGATCCTGGGTCCGGCCTTCTTCTGCTCTGCGACCATGCGTCAAATGCCGTGCCGCCCGAATATGGTGATCTAGGCGTGCCGGCTGAGCAGTTTGAACGGCACATTGGTTATGACATAGGGGCCCGTGCCGTGACGCTTGAACTTGCAAAGCGTTTGAATGCCCCGGCTTGCCTGACAACCTATTCCCGATTGCTGATCGATCCAAATCGTGGGGAGGACGATCCAACGCTCTTGATGCGGTTGTCAGATGGCGCCGTCGTTCCAGGAAATGCACATGCCGATCAGAAAGAACGAGAGCGCCGTATCAGCCGTTTTCACAAGCCCTATCACGATCTGATCGAGACAACGCTTGACCTGTCGCTTCAGTCTGCGCCGCCGCCGGTTGTGGTTTCCATCCACAGCTTCACACCGGTGTGGCGCGGTGTTCCGCGTCCATGGCATGCAACGGTTTTGTGGGACAGCGATCCAAGGGCTGTAAGGCTAATGCTTGATGGTTTGCGCCGGCAACCTGATCTGGTTGTCGGTGATAATGAGCCTTATGATGGAGCGCTCAAAAACGACACAATGTACCGGCATGCAACCCGCCGCGGTCTGTCTCAAGTGCTTCTGGAGCTTCGCCAGGACCTCATAGCCAACACGGGTGGACAGCTGGAATGGGCGGGCCGTTTGGAGCCAATATTGAGAGAAATCGCACAGGATGCGGAGTGCCGAACCATTCAGTTCTTTCGCTCCCGGTGCGATGCCGACTGAAACCACCGCTTGTTGGATGAAAAGGACCCTGGATATGGATGATCAAGAAAAGCTCGAGCTCGAAGCTGCGGTTTTCCGGCGTCTTGTGGAGCATCTGCGCGCACGCACGGATGTTCAGAATATAGACATGATGAATCTGGCAGGGTTTTGCCGCAATTGCCTTTCAAACTGGTACCAGGACGCTGCAGCCGAGAAAGGTCTTGATCTTGATAAGGCCGGGGCCCGCGAGCTCGTTTACGGCATGCCTTATGACGAGTGGAAGAGCAAGTATCAGACGGAAGCGACAGCCGAGCAAAAGGCAGCCTTTGAGAAGAGCAACACCCATAACTGACAGGGGGGCGTCCGTGTCTAATGCGTCTTGACGGTAAGGCGCAAAACTGGCACGGCACGGCCCGCGTCGTCCTAATTCCGCCGATCATGCGGATCATCAGCAAACGCGAGAAAAACAAGAAGGAGTTGTACACTCATGTCCGATCCGGGTGGAGTGGCCGCAGATCAACTGCGTGCATTCATCGAACGCATTGAGCGGCTTGAAGAAGAGAAAAAAGTCATTGCCGACGACATCAAGGATGTCTATGCGGAAGCAAAGGGCAATGGCTACGATGTGAAGATTCTGCGGAAGGTTGTTTCGCTTCGCAAGAAGCAGCCGCACGAGCGCGAAGAAGAAGAGGCTGTGCTTGATCTTTATCTGCACGCGCTCGGTATGGCCGGCGCGCCTGCCGAAGGTTAGTCCTTCCAGCCTTAGAAACAAAAAGAGCGGCTGATGCCGCTCTTTTTTTGTTTGAATGAACGAGGATTAGCGTGCGTATCGGATCGGCAGCACAACAATGGCTGGTCCATCAAACCGGTCCGTTCGCAGATTGCCGTATGGCCTGCGCTCGAAGGAGGCCGATACAAACCTGTTTCCTGGGAGCATCACGTTTTCCATCTGCCTTTGGTTGGGGTGGCTCAGCCAAGCGAAATCCTGGTGGCGTGTTGTCCCTGTGCCGGAAAGAAGGGCAGGTTCACTTTTGTCGGGCAAGCTGGCGAACCCTGCTAAAGGATCGACGATCTGGTCTTTCGGAATGCGGCCCGAAACAGAGGCGGTTGCAGGCCGGTTCCGGTTTTCCTCCACGGCTCGTGAGGGGCGTGCTGCTTGCGGTGTGTCCGGCGAAACTGACGGCCGTAAACTGCGTTCAAGCGCTGGAGGTGTTGCGGTGGGAGATGCATAGGCAAGCGTCGTTTCCGGGCGCGGGGCCGGTGCAGGAGACGGAGGCGCCGTGCCGGTGGCTGCGGCAATCGCAGCGACTGCATCTCCGGCAGGTGCCGCCCGCGGCGTTGCAGTTGTGGAAAGCCCCAATTCAGCAGCCGCTTCCTGTGCTGCAGCGCTCAAGCTAGGTGTCGGTTTTTCGGCAGGCGCCCTTGCGATCTGGAACCTTGCGTCAAGCGGCTGGCTTGCGGCAGCCGGTCCTCCGGTCTCAAGTGTTTGGCGCTGGGCATCCAGCGTGTTCGGGGCGGGGGGCGGAGACGCGCTCGCAACAACCGCAGCAGTTGCCGACAGCTCGGTTTCCGGCTTAAGCGTTGGAGCTGCGCTTGCAACAACTATCGGTGTTGTTGGCTCGTCAGGCACGTCGATAAATTTTTTCACTGGTACGGGCGGATTGTCGACGATCGGTGAGGGGGCGGAAGCTACCGCGCGAGCCGGCTGGTTGCCGATTGCCCCTGGCCGCGTTGCCGTTTCCTGATTGTCCCCGGCCCCGCCAAAGAGGCGGGCAAAAAGATTTCCGCCTTCAGGAGCTTCTCTGCCAGAAGTCGTCGTGTCCTCGCGGCTGTTGGTTAGTGATTGGTTGCGTGTGTTTGCTGGCCGCGATGTCGATGTGTCTCGTGATGCGACAATTGTTGGTCTGGATTTCCGCCTGTTGCCGGACTTCGCTTCGGCCAGGGCAACCTTGTACCCCTTCATCGGCTTGCCATCGGACGGGATATGCAATGTCTTGCCATTCGGAAACACTCTCGCGAGCTGAGAGCGGCTCATCTTCGGCCAGTGGCGAACACTGCCGGTATCCAAATGAACAAATGGCGAGCCTGAGCGCGGATAATAACCAACTCCGCCGACTTGCTTACGTAAGCCTGCTGCCCGCAACTTGGAGACCTTTACACCGGGAATGTAGAAGTCCATGGCCTTGCCAAGGGTGTGCTGGCTGTTCCGGGCCACGCCAGAGGACCGTTTCCGCAACATATTATTGGTTGCCGGCGAACGGTAGCTTGAGACGACGTGAATGTAGTCCCGGGCGCCCACTTTCCGATAGACTTCCCAAACAAGATCCAGCAGTTCGGGATCAATTTTTGTGATTTCGTTACGGCGCCAATCGCGCAGGAATCGGTTCGCTTCGCGCAGGCCGCCAGACAGATACCGCCCATTCTTCTTGAATGTGATCGACACCCGTTCCTTGGTATGCGTGTTGTAGAGCTTCAGTGTGCGGGTTTCTGCAAGAGCGGAGATGCTAAAACCCGTTGCCAGAATAGCAGCAGCTCCGAGCGCTATTGCAGCGCGCTTCATCCAGACGACGGCGCTCAATTCACCTAACCGTTTCAGCACTCTCAAGTCTCGCCGTTTTGATGGCTTGCCGCCCATCGATGCTCCCCAGCAGGAGCCGTACATTAGCCACCGCAAGTTAAGAAGTTTTTACCTTAAAAACGATCGCTTGGAAATCGTGGCAAAAACGTAACATATCGGCGGTGAGACGAGCATGTACCGCAATGCCCGTCGGCCCAGCTCTCCCGATACCTCATGATTATGACGAAAATCGTCCAACCGGTTGAATGCATTCTGATTGTCCAAATTCAGGCGGCAGCATCCTTGCCATTATCATCGAGGCCGTATTCTTTGAGTTTGCGGTAAAGTGTTGAACGGCCGATGCCTAGCCGTTTTGCGACTTCGGTCATTCTGCCCGAGTAGTGGGTGATTGCAGCGCGAATCATCTCTTCCTCAACATCAGCGAGTTTGCGCACGTGCCCGTCATGATCCAGATTGCGCATGAAACCAAATGGGGCTTGATGCTCGAAGCCGGACTGCGGCTGCTCCGCCTGGATTGGCTCGCTTATCTGCGTTCCCGGTGTATGCGGGGCGGGGGCATGGTGCGGTGCAGGCGTTGCTATCGGCGCGCTGTTTGATGGGACGCCCGACGGCGCAGGATAATCCATTGCAGAGGTGACCTGCGGAAAGTCATGTGCGGTCAACTGAACGCCATCACAAAGAACGACTGCCCGGAACACGGCATTTTCAAGCTGGCGAATGTTCCCCGGCCATCTGTATTGCTGGAGAAGGTCAAGGGCGTCAGGCGTTATGCCGGCGACTTGCGGCTTTCCGGCTTCTGCCGCGAAACGCGCGATAAAATGACGCGTTAACGCCGGAATATCTTCTATCCTGTCGCGAAGCGGGGGAATCCAGATCGGAAAGACGTTCAAGCGGTAATAAAGGTCTTCTCGGAAGGCGCCGTCCTTGACTTGGTCGATCAGCCGCCGGTTCGTGGCAGATATCAGCCTGAAATCAACCTTCACGGGGCGCCGTGCACCAATCGGATCGATTTCACCTTCCTGTAGCGCGCGCAGCAATTTGACCTGGACATCCTGCGGCAGCTCGCCGACCTCATCCAGAAAAAGAGTTCCGCCATGGGCCTCTTGGAATTTGCCGACATGCTTGTCGACTGCGCCTGTGAACGCACCTTTTTCATGCCCGAACAGGATTGATTCCACCAAGCTGTCCGGAATGGCTCCGCAGTTGACCGTCACAAGCGGCTTGTTTCTGCGGTCACTGGAACCTTGAATGGCGCTCGCAATCATCTCCTTGCCGACGCCGCTTTCACCTTCGATCAGAATGGGGATGTTCGACGAAGCCGCCCGCTTGCCAAGATCCAGCACCCGTTCCATGGCGCTTGAACGCGTTATGATGTCGGCAAACGTCAAGGTGCCTGAGGCATGCTTGCGAATGCGGGTAATCTCGTCTTCCAGAGCCGATGTCTTCAGAAGATTGCGAATGGACACATTCAAACGTTCGGGCGCGACCGGCTTGACGACAAAATCCTGGGCGCCAGCATTCATGACGCTCACCACCGTATCAATGCCGCCATGAGCCGTCTGAACAATGACGGGTGTGGGAATTTTATCTGACCGAAGCCTTTCCAGGACCCCCAAGCCGTCGAGTTCGGGCATGACCATATCCAGAATAATGAGGTCGATCTCCCCCGCTTCCGGGCCGGTCATGATCCGTACGGCTTCGGCGCCATTCGTGGCGGATTTTGACCTGTACCCAAACTTCTTGACCGCCTCCTCCAGAAGCCGCCGTTGGATTGGGTCATCGTCCACGATCAGGATCCGGCCATTTACAGCTTGCATTCTTGTCGCTACCCGATTTGATTTTGTCTCGTTTCGAACCATTCTGGTCGGATTTGGGTAAACAATTCCTCCATGGCGGTTCAAAAAAAATCCGGCATACTGATTGCCGGATGCAGTGGCCGCAGCCTACTAGTTTCACGGAAAACAGTGTTGATGCGCCTGAATCAAAGTCTTGACCGGAGTTGTAAATGCCTCGTAACCAGCCCGTATATTCGCCAAAGACGGCCGCCGCAGAAGATCTTGGAAGTCTACCGGAATGGGATTTGACCGATCTTTACGCCGGGATGGACTCCGATCAGGTGAAGGGTGATCTTTCTGAGGCGTTGAGCAGAGCTGTGACGTTTGAGACCTCCTACAAAGGCCGGCTCGAGCAATTGGCATCAGAAAACGTGTTTGGGCTGACAACCGCCATCCGTGCCTATGAGGATCTTGAGGATCTCATGGGCCGTCTGATCTCGTTTGCAGGCCTGGTTTATGCCGGTAATACGTCCGATCCCGCGACGCAGAAGTTCTATGGCGATGTTCAAGAACAGATCACGACGGCGAGCACGCATCTTTTATTCTTTACGCTGGAGATGAACCGAATCGACGATGCGGTGATGGATCAGGCCATGGAAGACGCAGGCCTGTCGCACTACCGGCCCTGGATCACGGATCTGCGAAAAGGCAAACCTTACCAGCTCGAAGACCGGGTCGAGCAGCTGTTCCACGAAAAGTCAGTGACCGGCAGCGGCGCTTGGAACCGCCTTTTCGATGAAACGATGACGTCGCTATCGTTCCAGGTGGACGGGCAAGACCTTGGTATCGAGCCAACCCTGAATATGTTGCAGGACCCGTCCGGTGATGTTCGCAAGGCTGCTTTTGACGCCTTGCAGTCGACGTTTTCCCGCCAGCTGCCGACGTTCACCCTGATCACGAATACACTGGCCAAAGACAAAGAGGTTTCCGACCGCTGGCGTAAGTTTGCGGATATTGCCGATGACAGGCATCTGTCGAACCGGGTCGAACGTGAAGTTGTTGATGCTCTGGTTTTGGCGGTCCGCGAGGCCTATCCGCGGCTCTCGCACCGCTACTACAAAATGAAAGCCAAGTGGCTGGGCATGGAGCAGCTCAATGCTTGGGACCGGAACGCGCCGTTGCCAGACGCGGATACCCGGATTATCCCGTGGACCGAAGCCAAGGACACAGTGCTTGCAGCCTATAGCCGCTTTTCGCCGGACATGGCCGAAATCGCGAACCGCTTTTTTGAAAGAGGCTGGATAGATGCACCCGCGCGCACCGGAAAGGCGCCAGGCGCCTTTGCCCATCCCACTGTTCCAAGTTCGCATCCGTACGTCCTGCTCAATTACCAGGGCAAAATTCGTGATGTGATGACCTTGGCCCATGAACTGGGTCATGGCGTCCATCAGGTGTTGGCCGGAGCGAACGGACCTCTGATGGCGCCAACACCGCTGACACTTGCGGAAACAGCGAGCGTCTTTGGGGAAATGCTGACATTCAAGTCTTTGCTTGAAAAAGCGGACAATCCCGAAAAAAAGAAGAACATGCTGGCGTCCAAAGCAGAGGACATGCTGAACACCGTCGTGCGCCAGATCGCGTTCTACACGTTTGAGCGCAAGGTGCACACGGAACGCCGGAATGGCGAGCTGACGGCCGACAAGATTGGTGAGCTTTGGATGTCGGTGCAAAGCGAGAGTCTCGGCCCGGCGGTAAAACTCAACGACGGGTATGAGACCTTTTGGACGTATATCCCGCACTTCATTCATTCACCTTTCTATGTCTACGCATATGCGTTTGGCGATTGCCTGGTGAACTCTCTTTATGCCGTCTATGAGCAAGCTGATGCGGGCTTTCAAGACAAGTACTTTGATTTGCTCAAGGCCGGCGGAACCAAGCACCATAGCGAGCTCTTGGCACCTTTCGGTTTGAGCGCTGCTGAGCCAGATTTCTGGCGGAAAGGGCTTGCCGTCATCGAAGGGCTTATAGATGAGCTCGAGCAGTTGGATAGGCACTGAAAACCTGTCACTTGAGCTTGTGAACCCAATGAAACGCGCAGCTCCACCGTTCATGCACACGCCCTATGATGGGTCAACCAATCCGTTTACAGTCGGCTTGCGGCCCATTGACAAGGCGGCTTGGATCGAGCCGGACCGCCATCTTTTGGAGCATCTGGCGGTAAAAGACAGCTTGCTGGAGACCAGCCGGGAAAGCGTTTTTCAAGCAGAGGCTGAAACGGAGCCGGCGCAGCGGGAAATCCTTGCGATGATACGGGATCATCTTCAGATCCATCATCCGGACATCTATAAGGTCAGCCCCGACACGGTCACAATCGGCGAGAACCGGACAGTCCAGACCGCGCCCGGGGACGCTCCGCTGACGATTGCAGCCCGCCTCGTTCAAGAAGACCTCGTTGTGATGCGGGCTTCGGGTGATGAATACCGCTTGGCCGCCGCCTGTCTCTGTTTCCCATCATCATGGTCGCTGGTTGAAAAGTTCGGACAGCCCATGTCTGGGCTTCATGAAAATGTTCCCGGCTTCAATGGTGCGCGCATGGGGCAAATGGTGGCGCGCATTTTTGAAAACCTGAAGCCTGAGCAGATTGTGTGCCGCTACAACTGGTCTTTGTACCCCGATGCCGAACTCCATCATCCGCGCCCGAAACGCTTGCGCGGAGATGTAACGGCACAAGGCCTTGTCCGCTTGTATGTGCGTGTAGAGCGGCAAACCCTCCGGCGGATGCCGGAAAGCGGTGATTTGCTGTTCACGATCAAGATCCATCACGATCCGATTGCCGCGATTTTGGATGATCCGGACGGGAGCTCGCTTGCGAGTGGGCTGGCAAAGCAGTTGCGTGCTCTCGATCCTGATCAAACCCACTACAAAGGGATTGGCCGGATCAAGGCAGACCTTGTTGATGCTCTTGAAAAACTTGGAAACGGCCAACTGATGTGATCGGCAGAGTGTGGATTCAAACATGCACCATCTGGTCGTTTTGCGGGTACGTCTTATGTAGTCCGATAAGAATAGGTCCAGATACTTTGAGGTAAACTGCCGTATGGCCGAGGAAAAAGACCGGGAAGGTAACAGGCTTTCAGCGCGAATGGGCCGCTACGCCCGCGTGGGCGGCAATGTCGGCGGCATTGCAGCCAAGGTTGCCGGCGCCCGGCTGCTTGGGATGAACTTGGACAATTCCAAGAATGCGGCCGAGTTGGCGGCAGCGCTGGGCGGGTTGAAGGGCCCGCTTATGAAGGTTGCGCAGTTGCTGTCTACAATACCAGATGCTTTGCCGCCCGAATACACCACGGAATTGGCGAAGTTGCAGGCGAATGCGCCGCCCATGGGCTGGGCATTTGTCAAACGGCGCATGCGCGCTGAGCTTGGTGCCAATTGGCAAGACCGCTTTGGTGAGTTCGACAAGGAGCCAGCCGCTGCCGCGTCTTTGGGGCAGGTGCACAGGGCAGTCGGAAAAGATGGCGAAGGTCTCGCTTGTAAACTGCAATATCCCGATATGGCGTCAGCAGTTGAAGCAGATCTCAAACAGTTGCAATGGCTGTTCTCGATGCATCGGCGGATGTCCCCTGCAATCGATACCAGGGAGATCGCAAAGGAAATCAGTGCGCGGGTCCGCGAAGAACTCGATTACACCCGCGAAGCGGGACACATTGCAATGTATCGAATCATTCTGGCAGGCGCTGACCACATCCGCGTGCCAGAAGTGCGGTCTGAGCTTTCAACAAGCCGTCTTTTGACCATGGGATGGTTGAACGGAAAACCATTGTTGGACTTCAAGGAGCACAGTCAGGAAGAACGGAATCGCCTCGCTCAAACCATGTTCCATGCGTGGTGGCACCCGTTCAGCCATTTTGGCGTCATTCACGGTGATCCGCATCTTGGAAACTATACGGTATTTGAGGAAGACGGGGCGCCCACAGGCATCAACCTGCTGGATTATGGCTGTATCAGGATCTTCCCGAAACAGTTCGTCCAGGGCGTGGTTGAGCTCTATCGTGGGCTCCTTGCCGAAGATGACGACCGTGTGGTCGGTGCGTATGAATTGTGGGGCTTTAAAAATCTCAAAAAGGAAATCATCGAGGTTTTGAACATCTGGGCGCGCTTCATCTATGGACCGTTGCTGACGGACCGTGTCCGGTCCATCGCAGATGGTGTGTCGGCCGCTGAGTATGGGCGCAAAGAGGCGTTTCGAGTGCACTCCGCACTGAAGGAGCTTGGCCCGGTCACGGTGCCGCAAGAATTCGTTTTCATGGACCGGGCAGCCATCGGTCTCGGTGGGGTGTTTTTGCACCTGCGGGCGGAACTCAACTTCTATCAGTTGTTCAACGAGCAGATCGATGGTTTCGAGGCAGACACAGTCGAGCAGCGGCAGGACGGTGTCATGCGGCAGGCCGGACTTCGCGAAATCGCAGCTGCTGAGTGAAATTCACGGTAGATGGGCAAGCCGTACCCTGGCGTTGCAAGCCGCAAAGCTTGCGGCGGAAAATCACAGTTGATTGGATTGCCCAATGACGGCCCGTATTGTAAAGAACCAGCTGATAGAGGATCTTTTTGGGGGACTTAATGTCTGAAGACAACGCGTCGGCAATGGACTACGACTCGCACGAGCGGACGTATGAGGCGTTTATCAACTTCTCGAAGATCGGCACTGTTGCAGTGTTGAACATCGTTGTTTGCCTTATTTTGTTTGCTTTCGGCGGCACAACAGCCGTTGTGTTCGGATGGCTGATGCTCATCGCGACCCTAGTCGCAACCGCCATTGGCATGGCACTTGGCGCGTCCGGATGGATTCCCCCGACCGCAGTGTTCGGCCTGACCGTCGTTTTGGCTGTCCTGATGGTTTAAACCCGGGGCCATTGCCAAAGGTTATCTGAATTTGCGAATTGGCGCGGCCTTGCCGCGCCTTTTTGCGTTGTTTTTGAAATGTGACCGCATGGAGCAGACTGTCCCGCCCACATTTGAATACAATCCGCCGCAAGAACCATTCTTGCCGGTTCTGCACGCTGATAACCACATCCTAGTTGTCTCAAAACCAACCGGCCTTTTGAGTGTGCCTGGCAAGGCGTCGGAACACGGCGATTGCGTGGAAGCGCGGGCTCAGTCTCTTTATGCTTGCGCGCGCATTGTCCACCGGCTTGATATGGATACCTCAGGGGTGATGGTTCTGGCCATGTGCCCAAAGGCGCATCGGCATCTCGGCCTTCAGTTCGAGCGCCGTAAGACGGAAAAAACCTATTTCGCCGAAGTCTGGGGCCACATGAGCCAAACCGGGGGAGTTGTCGATCTGCCGCTTATTTGTGATTGGCCGAACCGCCCAAGGCAGAAGGTTTGTTTTGAACACGGAAAATTTGCCGAAACCCGATGGCAGGTGATCGAAAGACGGGAACGCACCACGCTTTTGAAGCTGATGCCGAAAACCGGCCGGTCGCACCAGTTGCGTGTTCACATGATGGCGCTGGGCCATCCGATTATCGGTGACCGGTTTTATGCTACTGGCGAAGCCCTTGCAGCCAAATCAAGACTGGCTCTGCATGCTGAGAAGCTGTCATTGCATCATCCAAGCGATGGCACATGGATGAGTTTTGAGATGCAGCACCCGTTTTAGGGTCAGCTTCTGATCCGGCCCAGACCGTCGCGGGCAATCTGATTGGAGTTATCCAGCGTCATGGCGCGGGTGTAGTTCCGGCGCGCATCGGAGTTCTGCCCAAGCATCTCGAGCGCCAAGCCGCGGTTAGCCCAGGCCACGGACGAGTCCCGGTCTAGGTTGACCGCCATGGACAGGTCTTCCAGCGCAGCGTTCGGATCGTTCACGGCAAGATAGGAAATCCCGCGGGCGATGTAAGGCGCGCTGGCTTTCGGATTAAGACCGATCGCGGTCGCGAAGTCTTCGATCGCCTGGCTGTCCTGGTTCTGCGCCTGATAAATCAGGCCCCGGTTATAGAAGGCGCGGGCATCGCTGCTGTCGCGCGCAATAACCGAATTGAAATCAGCCAAGGCGGCGCTGAAGTTTCCTTGCTGACGGTAGATATTGCCGCGGCCCACATAGGCGACATCGTAATCAGGCTTGATATTGATCGCGCGCGTGTAGTCAGCGACGGCCAAATCATTCTGACCAAGCCGCCGGTAGACAAGCGCGCGGTTCGCATATGTCTGGAATGACTGCGGATTCAGCTGGAGCGCGGTGTTGAAATCGGCGACGGCTTGATCAAGTTTGCCGGCCTGACCATACGCAATTCCACGGGTGCTGTAGGCATTTGCATCCGATGGATTGGCTTCGATGACTGCGGTCAATGACGCAATGTTTGTCGCCGAACCGGCGGATGTGTTTACCGGAACGTCGTTATAAACACCGCTGCCCTGGCAGGCTGCGAGAAAGGTCGCAAGTCCAAGCACTGTAGCGTGTGGCAGCAGTCTGCGCATGCGATAGAGATGCTCTTTCAATCCAAAGCGGTAACACATGCGGTTGTCTGCCTTCATTACGGCACCAGTATGACTGGGAGCTTCGCTTTGCCTTGCTGATTTGCGGCCCGTAACGCCAAAAAGCCGACCGTTATTCCGGCCGGCCTCACGGCTTCTATATAGCAGCTAAGGCGTTTCACCTTACCAGACAGCTCTAGCCGCGATTAGCGGCGAGCAGATTTGCCCGGAAGAAGACCTTCGCGCTGAGCCCGCTTGCGAGCCAATTTGCGCGCGCGGCGAATGGCTTCAGCTTTTTCACGAGCTTTTTTCTCAGACGGTTTTTCAAAGTGACCGCGAAGTTTCATTTCGCGGAAGATGCCTTCACGCTGCATCTTTTTCTTGAGCGCTTTCAGCGCTTGATCGACATTGTTGTCGCGAACCAGAACCTGCACGCGTTTTTTCCCGTTTTCGATGCGCTGTGGCCCATCCACAGCTGAAAAAGTTGATTGAAGCAAAACACAGACTGCGGAGCGCTTGACTGCATCGGAAACACGCAATCAAACCGGCATGCTTTCATAAGAGTACAGAAACTTAGCCGCCGCTTACGCGTCGCTTACTTTGTGCGAGTATCTACCAGAGCAAACCGGCTGTGTCCACAGCCATCGGCAAAAGAATCGGTTTCTCCGGGTTGACCGGCCTCCGGTGCGTAGCCATTGGGGATGGACACTGACGATATTGCCAAGTAGAGCTGTCGTCTTTCCCATTGCCCTGAGTGTTGGAGGAGACGATGGCGCCGAGCGCTCCGGGGACCCCTGATTCGCCTACCGCAAAATCGTTATGGCGCACGGACGTGCTGCCAACGCTCAGTCTTGGCCTGCCGCTGGCGGGCGCCCAGCTTGCGCAGATGGCGATCAATACCACCGATGTTCTGATGATCGGGCGGCTTGGTGCCGAGGAACTTGCGGCCTCCGTTTTGGCCTTCAACTTTTATATGCTCCTGTGGTTTTTCGGCATGGGAGTCTTGCAGGCCGTAATTCCGCTGGCGGCCAAGGCGCGCGGCCAGCGAAAGCCGAGGGACCTCCGCCGTGCGGTGCGCATGGGGTTCTGGATCGCCGTCCTGTTCTGCCTTCCCGTCTGGATGCTTCTGTTTTTCACCGAGGAGCTCCTGATCCTGTTCGGCCAGGATCCAAGACTTGCGCAGATGGCAGGGGATTACATGGTGTATCTGCAGTGGACGATGCTGCCGGCCCTTCTGATCATGGCAATCCGAGGCTTCCTGACCGTCATGGAGAAGACGCAGGTGGTCTTATGGGCAACGATCGCTGGTGCGGTGGTGAATGCCATTCTGGATTACCTGCTCATTTTCGGGGAATACGGCTTTCCAAGACTAGAGCTGGTCGGGGCGGGGATTGCTTCGGTCTTCAGTGCAACGACAACATTCGTGTTCTTGTTGGTCTATACGCTCGTCCATCCAAAACTGCGCCGCTATGCAATTCTTGGCCGGATCTGGCGTTCAGACTGGCCTGCGTTCTTTATGATTGTCCGGTTGGGAACACCAATCGGATTAACAATCATTGCGGAAGGGTCGCTGTTTTCAATGTCGGCCATCATGATTGGATGGCTCGGGACGTTGCCGCTGGCCGGACACGGGATCGCCCTTCAAATCGCATCGCTCACCTTCATGGTTCCGGTCGGCTTGTCGGTGGCCGCCATGACCCGCGTAAGCCTTGCCGCCGGGCGCGGTGACCGGGCCGGTGTTGGCCGGGCCGGTTGGACGTCTCTTGCCGTGACGATGGTCTTCATGGGTTTCTTTGCGATCCTGTTCTGGACGATCCCCGAAACGCTCGTCGGCTTTTACCTGGATCTTAGCGATCCGGAATCCGCCGAGGTCCTGGCTTATGGCGTCTCGTTCTTGCTCGTCGCAGCGCTATTCCAGCTGGCCGATGGCGGGCAGATTATCGGTGTCAACAACCTGCGCGGCCTTGGAGATACCACAATCCCTCTACTTTACGCCCTGTTCGGGTACTGGGGAGTTGGGATCAGTTTGTCGCTCGGCCTAGGCTTCGTGGCGGGCTGGGGGGGCGTTGGCGTATGGTGTGGCCTTGCCGGTGGTCTTGCATCGGTTGCCCTTCTCGCAAACTACCGGTTTTCGAGGCGAGAGAAACTCGGCCTGGTCAAGCTCTGAGGGCTCCAGTGTCTGATCGTGCGGACTGGACGATAGCCAAACGGTGCTTTGCTCGAGCAGGCACCGTTTTAGAAGCTAAAAAGTCAGGTTTCGCCCTCAGTGAGGGCTTTGGCCTTGATGTGGTTGACATGACCCATCTTGCGCCCCTCACGTGTTTCCGATTTGCCGTATAGGTGAAGGCATGCGTTCGGATCGGATAGGGCTGCATGCCACTCATCAGCTTCAAATCCGATCAGGTTTTCCATAACCGCGTCCGAGTGGCGTTGGGCCGAACCGAGCGGCCATCCGGCAACAGCGCGAATGTGCTGGTCGAACTGGGATGTCAGGCAAGCGTCCTGGGTCCAGTGCCCGGAGTTGTGGACCCGAGGCGCTATTTCATTCACGAGGAGCCGTTCCTCTCCATCTTCCTGAAGCAGAAACATTTCAACGCCCATGACACCCACATATTCAAGGCCTGTCACGATCTGCTCAGCCATCCGGCGTGCGGTATTCAGTGTTTCTGCCGTCACGCCCGCAGGAACGGTTGATGTCTTCAGGATGTGGTTCTCATGGTGGTTCCGGGCGATGTCATAGCTGACACAGGTGCCATCAAGGCTTCTTGCTACGATAACCGATACTTCGCATTCAAATGCGATGAGCTGCTCCAGGACCGCCGGTACGCTACCAAGTGCGGCATATGCGCCGTTGCCGTCAGCGCTGCTCCGGATCATCAATTGGCCTTTGCCGTCATATCCGAAGCGTCGGGTTTTCAGGACACCTTTTCCGTTGAATTTTTGAAGCGCTTGATCGAGATCTTCCTGCGAGTTGATCTCGGCAAAACCGGCTATGTCGACACTGGCCTTGGTAAGGTATTGTTTTTCGAACAGGCGGTCTTGCGAAATCTCAAGCGCTCGCACACCGGGGCGGACCGGCACTTTAGCGTGCAGCCGGCTGGCCGTCGGACCGGGAACGTTCTCGAATTCGTAAGTCACGACATCTACGGCGGCCGCAAATCTGTCGAGCGCGTCCGCATCCTCATAAGGTGCAACCGTGAATGTGTTGCTGACGTCAAATGCAGGACTGCCCGGGTCCGGGCAATAGATATGTGTCTTCAGGCCCATTTTTGCAGCAGACTGGGCCAGCATCCGGCCAAGCTGGCCGCCACCCAGAATTCCGATCGTATCGCCGGGCTGAAGCCTCGCCGGTGTGCTCATCCTGCTTGTCCTGCTGCTGAAGTGTGCCTAGCCGGCTGTTGTGTCGGGTGTTTCCGCAACGGCACGGGTCCGGTCCGCGCGATAAGTCTCAAGGGCGGTTTCAATCCGCTCATCTGACAGTGCGAGCACTGCCGCCGCCAGAAGGGCGGCATTGGTTGCTCCTGCTTTTCCGATTGCCAAAGTGCCGACCGGAATGCCGCCCGGCATTTGAACGATCGACAAAAGACTGTCTTCACCGGAAAGCGCGCGGCTTTCCACCGGCACTCCAAACACTGGAAGCGGTGTCAAGGACGCCGTCATTCCGGGTAAGTGCGCCGCGCCCCCTGCGCCTGCAATAATGACCTTGAAGCCCGCGGCCTTTGCCCCTTTTGCGAAATCGTACATCCGGTCCGGAGTGCGGTGGGCGGAAACGATACGTGCATCATAACTGATGCCCAGCAGCGCCAGCGTCTCTGCGGCATGTTTCATCGTCGGCCAATCGGATTGGCTGCCCATAATGATGGCGACATCGGCTTGTGTCATGTTCGGCTCCGGCGGTCCGAGGGCTGAAGAGGCGCGGAGTATATGCAGGGAGCGGTTCAGTGCAAGCCCGAATGGAAAATGTTGATTTCTTGCTTGGCGTTTGCTTGTTCACAGCTCAGGCAATGATGTCCGGGAACAGTTGGTCCTCCAGAGCGGATATCCGGTCTTTGATCATCAGTTTCCGTTTTTTCAGCCGTTGGAGTTGAAGCACATCGTGATTGGCCGTGGCTGCAAGAGCTTCGACCGCGACATCCAAGTCCCGGTGTTCCTGACGGAGTTGGGCCAGCTCGGTGCGCAAGGCCTCTGTGTCCATCGGTGCCATTCATCTTCCCCCAAAACCAAGGCTTCAGTCCTAGTCTAATTTACTGCCATCCTGCAAGATATCATCTTGAAACGCATTTCCGGCCGCGGGTCCGTCTTTGCGCCAGCGTTGAAATGAGCGGAATGCCATGAGTTTTCAGTCTCCTTCAGCTGCGGGTTCTTGGCGATGGCTCTCCGAAGGGAAAAGCGCGGTTTTGAGCATCGGCAAGCCGTCGCGGGTTTAGGGTTTCCTAAGGCTAATTGCGAGAATGCATAATTCGTCGGCAAAACGCCTACGATATGCAATTTCGGCAATCGACAAGATCCGCTTTTATGTGCACCATGGTTGGGTTGAGCCAACAGACAGGAGGTTTATCCATGTCACTGCAGTCACATCTCGCCGAACTCGAGCGCCGCCACGCGGAAATGGAACGCAAGATCGAAGACGCTCAGTTGCATCCGAGTACGGACTCCCTTCAATTGGCTGACATGAAACGAAAAAAGCTCAAGATCAAAGACGAGATCGAGCGAATACGGCAGGGCGAAACGCTCCACTAAGGAGTGAAAGCCACTATCGGAATTTGAAACGCCGCGACCTCCGCGGCGTTTTTGTTTGGAAGCCCGGAGAAAGACGCGTTAAAGGTTTTTCGCCTGCTCCCGCAGCGCGAACTTCTGAATCTTTCCGGTCGAAGTTTTCGGCACGTCGACGAACACCACGTTCTTGGGTGCTTTAAAGTTGGCAAGATGCTCTTTGCAAAAGGCAATCAACTCCGCTTCGGTCGCCTCCATTCCAGGCTTCAGCTCGACAAAGGCGCAAGGTGTTTCTCCCCACTTTTCGTCCGGCTTTGCAACGACGGCAACTGCTTGAATGGCATCGTGCTTGTAAAGTACATCCTCGACTTCAATCGACGAGATGTTTTCGCCCCCTGAAATGATAATGTCCTTCGAGCGGTCTTTGAGTTGGATGTAGCCATCTGGATGCATGACACCCAGATCGCCGGAATGGAACCAGCCGCCCTTAAACGCGCTGTCGGTTGCCTCCGGATTTTTCAGATATCCTTTCATCACAACATTTCCGCGGAACATGACTTCGCCCAATGTTGTTCCATCAGCCGGGACCGGTGTCATTGTTTCCGGATCGAGGACTGCGAGATCTTCAAGAGCAACATACCGGACGCCTTGCCTTGCCTTTTTCTGAGCCTGTTCCGCCGGTGATAAGTCCTCCCACTCGGACTTCCAGTCATTGACGACGGCAGGCCCATAGACTTCGGTCAGGCCGTAAAGATGGGTCACATTGAAACCGGCATTCTTCATGGCGGCCAATACGCTTTCAGGAGGTGGCGCCGCGGCGGTAAAGAACTCAACCGTTCTTCCAAGGTCCCGCTTTTGGTCGGCTGGTGCGTTCAAGAGGGTCGACATGATGATCGGAGCACCGCAGAGATGGGTCACATCCTCATCCGCCATGAGATCCCACATGGCTTGCGGGCGCACCCAGCGAAGGCAAACATGCGTGCCGGCGACAACGGAAAGGGACCAGGGAAAACACCAGCCATTGCAATGGAACATTGGCAAGGTCCACAAGTAGACCGGATGCTTTGCCATTGAAGCGGTGATGACGTTCGCCTGAGCCAGAAGATAAGCGCCGCGGTGGTGGTAGACGACGCCTTTCGGATTGCCGGTCGTTCCAGAGGTATAGTTTAAAGTAATGGCATCCCATTCATCGTCCGGAAGCGACCAGGCAAACTCGGGATCTCCATCAGCAACGAATTCATCGTAATCCAAGGTCCCGAGACGGGCCCCCTCTTGGGGAAACTCGGGGTCAGAGTAGTCAATGATCGTTGGTGATACCTTTGCCAATGAGAGAGCTTCTTGAATAACAGGTGCAAACTCGCGATCGGTGATGAGGACCTTACAATCCGCATGGTCGAGCTGAAAGGCGATGATGGCGGCATCCAGCCGCGTGTTGAGCGAATGAAGAACCGCCTTCACCATGGGCACGCCGTAGTGGGCTTCCAGCATCGGTGGAACATTGGACAGCATGACACTGACCGTATCGTTTTTACCGACGCCCAGCCTGCTGAGCGAGGATGCGAGCTGGCGGCTGCGCTTGTAAAATGTCCGGTAATCCAAGCGCTGGCGGCCGTGTACGATTGCAGTGGTCTCCGGGAAAACACCAGCCGCCCGGGCCAGAAAGCTCAAAGGGCTCAAGGCTGCGTAATTTGCTGCGGTTTTTTCCAGACCCTGGGCATAGGGTGTCGCTGTGGCGTCCATGATCTTCCTCCCGCATTGTTTTGCCAGCATCAAAGCGGGAAAAGCACGTCTGCGCAATGTCACCTTTGTCGAGGTCAGGCGATCAGAACGATTGCGCCGTCGTAGAGCAACTTCAAACCGATCAGCCCCATGAACGCATACAAGAGCCTGTAAAAAGTCTCTGCCTTGACGATCTTTACCAGCCGGACACCAATGAGCGTTGCAACAAGGGCAAGCGGAAACAGCATCGCCGAAGTGGCGAGGTTGGTAGCATCAAACTGGCCGAGGAAGAAATAGGGAGCGACCTTTACGGTGTTTACGACGGCAAAAAAAATGACTGCGGTTCCCGCAAATAGCACCGGTGGCAGTCTGAGCGGCAGCGTGTACATTTGAAATGGCGGGCCGCCTGTGTGACTGACGAAACTGGTTATGCCTGCGATCGTTCCCCAAAATACACCTTTTGGCACATTATGATCCGCAGGCTCGCTTGTTCCTTTGCGCTTGAAAACATAGTCGGCCACGAACGCCACTGCGATAAGTCCAATCACCAAGGTCATGACCGCTTCATCAACATAGGAGGCAGTCGCCCAGCCAATGCCGATCCCTGCGATTGCCGCAGGCAACAAGATAAGCAGTGTCCGCCAATCCGCCCGTCCCTTGTAGGCGACCAACGCAACTCCATCCATCAGGAGCAGGATGGGAAGCATGATGCCGGCTGCTTGGAGCGGCGAAATGACCAGGGCCATTAGCGGCACGCCGAGCATTGCAAAAGTGCCCCCGAACCCGCCCTTGGAAAGACCCACGAGAAACACTGCCGGGATCGCGGCCGCATAAAACCAGGGGTCAGCTATTGGATGCATGAGAGAAACGCTTTTCGGGTGCTTGCGGGTTGAGCGCGCGGGAACGCGAAACAATCACGGCGAAAGACTTACGTAAAGACCCGATAATCTAATTGCCTAAGCAGTGACACTTGCTTTTGCGCCGCCGCATGCACCACTGTAGGCGAAAGCGCCGCTGCGAGTTTGGGAGGACGATGCATGGCAAGCCGTTATCATGACGTCTATAAGGGCTGGAAGGAAGATCCGCTCGGTTTTTGGAAGTCTGCCGCCTCTGAGATCGACTGGGTGGCGACGTCGGACAAGATATTTGATCCGGATCAAGGGCAGTATGGACGCTGGTTCCCCGATTGGGAATGCAATACGTGCTACAACTGCCTCGACAGACATGTCGAGCGCGGACGCCCGGGGCAGCCAGCGCTGATCTATGACAGCCCGATCACGGGGCGGAAGCAAACCTTCACTTACGCGGAGCTCCTGGAAGAAGTGGAAGGGTTTGCGGCCGTCCTTCAGGATCAGGGCCTATCCAAGGGTGACCGGGCCATCATTTACATGCCGATGATCCCGCAAGCGGTCATGGCGATGCTTGCTTGTGCAAGGCTCGGGGTCGTTCATTCGGTCGTGTTTGGTGGTTTCGCGGCAAACGAACTGGCGACCCGGATCGACGATGCGACGCCAAAAACCATTATCGCTGCATCTTGCGGTATCGAGCCTGGCCGGGTGATTGCCTACAAGCCGCTGATTGACCAGGCTATAGAGCTTTCCAAGCATAAGCCGGACAGTGTGCTGGTTGTTCAACGCGAGGAACAAAAAGCTGAGCTGCAGGACGGACGCGATCACGATCTGGGTGCCTTGCAGGCAGATGCTGTCGCCGCTGGGAGGAAAGTGTCCCCGGTGCCCGTGAAGGCGACGGATCCGCTTTATGTCCTTTATACCTCGGGTACGACCGGCCAGCCGAAAGGCGTGGTGCGTGACAATGGCGGCCATATGGTTGCTCTGAAATGGACCATGTCGAACCTATATGACGTGCAACCGGGAGAAGTCTTTTGGGCAGCCTCCGATGTCGGCTGGGTCGTTGGTCATTCCTACATTTGCTATGCGCCGCTTTTGCATGGTTGCACAACGATTCTCTTCGAAGGCAAACCCGTTGGAACACCGGACGCAGGCGTGTTCTGGCGCGTCATCTCGGAGCACAACGTTGTTTCGCTTTTCACGGCGCCCACCGCGTTCCGGGCCATCCGCAAGGAGGACCCGAAGGGCGAACTCATCAAGCAGTACGATCTGTCGACTTACCGCTCGCTTTTCCTGGCTGGCGAGCGGGCGGATCCAGAGACTGTCAACTGGGCAATCGATCAGCTGCAGGTCCCTGTGATTGATCACTGGTGGCAGACGGAGACCGGCTGGTGCATTGTCGGCAACCCGCTTGGGCTCGGATCATTGCCGGTGAAACCGGGATCGCCAACGGTTCCGATGCCGGGCTATGACGTTCAGGTCCTCGATGATGCCGGCCACCCGCTTGGGCCAAATACACTGGGAAATATCGTAGTTAAGTTGCCGCTTCCGCCCGGTACATTCCCGACCCTTTGGAATGCCGACAAGCGGTTCTTTGATTCTTATCTGGCCGAGTTTCCCGGCTACTACAAAACGGCTGATGCCGGAGTAATCGACGATGATGGATATCTGTCGATCATGGCGCGGACCGACGATATCATCAATGTCGCCGGGCACCGGCTATCGACTGGTGGCATGGAGGAAGTGCTGGCGACCCATCCGGATGTGGCCGAATGTGCCGTGATCGGGATCGCCGACAAGCTTAAAGGTCAATTGCCATGCGGGTTTGTGGTTTTGAAAGCCGGTGTGGAGCGCGCTCATGAGGACATCGAGAAAGAACTTGTGAAACTGGTCCGGGAGCGTATTGGGCCGGTCGCCGCCTTCAAGATTGCGATCACCGTCGACCGGTTGCCGAAAACCCGTTCCGGTAAAATCTTGCGCGGAACGATGCGTCAGATTGCAGATGGGGAAACTTACAAGATGCCCGCAACGATCGACGACCCGGCGATTTTGGACGAGATCACCGAAGCTTTGAAATCCCACGGCATTTCGGCTTAGGAAACAAATGTGTCCTAACGGCATGTGGAGAACATCCATCGACATGCCGGTTTTCCGCGCCTATGGTCTCCCCGCCGCAATGCGGCCCACGTGTTATTCGTGGCAGGTCAGATAGTTTGCCGTGGGGTTTTGAACGTGTCTTTGGAAAACAAGGTCGCCATTGTTACGGGTGCTGCGCGCGGAATCGGATTTGCAGTTGCCAAGCGCTTTGTCATGGATGGCGCGAAAGTTGTCATTGCCGATGTTGATGATCAGGCGGGCGAAGAGGCTGTGAAGGATCTTCAGAGCCTTGGTGATGCGATGTATGTGCATTGCAATGTGGCGCAGCGGCTGGATGTCCGTAACCTCGTTGCGGAAACACTGAACGCCTTCAAGGATATCGATATTCTGGTAAACAACGCCGGAGTTGTCGTGGGCGCGGACTTTTTGGAACTGGAAGAAGATGATTTTGATCGCGTCCTCTCGATCAACCTGAAGGGAGCCTTCCTGTGTTCGCAGGCGGTAGCCCGTCACATGGTCGAGCAGGTCGAGGCAGGCGGATCCCCTGGCTGTATCATCAATATGTCGTCGATCAATTCGGTGGTCGCCATCCCGAATCAGATCCCTTACTGCGTTTCCAAAGGTGGCATGACGCAGCTCACCAAGACGACCGCGCTCGCGCTTGCGCCTCATGGCATTCGCGTAAACGCGATCGGTCCGGGCTCGATCATGACGGAGATGCTATCATCGGTGAATAGCGACCCGGCGGCGAAAAACCGGATCATGTCCCGGACTCCGATGCTGCGTATTGGTGAGCCGTCTGAAATTGCCAGTGTGGCCGCTTTCCTTGCATCCCAGGATGCGAGCTATGTCACCGGGCAGACGATTTTTGCAGATGGCGGGCGCCTCCCGCTGAATTACACGGTTGCGGTTCCCGACGGTGACTAACTGGTTCTGCAAAGCAGACAAGACGAAGCGGGGTGTCTCAAGACATCCCGTTTTTTTTGTCCGCACCGAATTGAAGCCTGGCGAGCTTTGCGTAAAGCCCATCGGCCTTGCTCAGCGCGTCGTGGGTGCCTGACTCCACAATCTTTCCCTGATCCATCACGACAATTCTGTCGGCCTTCAGCACTGTTGCAAGGCGGTGCGCAATGACAAGTGTGGTCCGGCCCTTCATCAAGCTGTCGAGTGCCTGTTGAACAAGGCTTTCGCTTTCGGCGTCCAGGGCGCTTGTGGCTTCGTCGAGCAGGAGGACCGGAGCGCTTTTCAAAACAGCGCGAGCAATCGCAATTCGTTGGCGTTGCCCACCGGATAAGGTGATGCCCCGCTCGCCGACGATTGTGTCGTATCCCTCAGGCATGGCTTCAATAAAGTCTGCAGCAAGCGCTGCTTTTGCCGCAGCCTCTATTTCGGCTCTGCTCGCCTCCGGTTTGCCATAGCCGATGTTTTCCGCGATGGACGCCCCGAAAACGACAGTATCTTGAGGAACAAGCGCTATGTGGCGGCGCAGGTCCTGCGGGTCGAAATCGGGAAGGGCCACACCATCGAAACGGATCTGTCCATCAACCGGATCGTAGTAGCGCATCAACAGGCTAAAGAGCGTCGATTTGCCAGCACCAGATGGTCCCACAACCGCAACGGTTTCACCAGGTGAAATGGTCAACGCGAAGTTTTCCACCACGGGAAGCGTGCTGCTGTTGCGGTACGAAAAAGAGACGTTGTCAAAGATGATTTCACCTCTGGCGGTGTCCGGCAGCGTTTTTGGCTGCGCAGGGGCAGCAATTTCGGGCGCGACATTCAGAAGTTCCGAAAGGCGCTCGGCGGCGCCCGCTGCTTGTGAAAGCTCTCCCCAGACTTCGGAAAGAGCTGCCAGCGAACCTGCCGCCAGGATCGAGTAAAGAAGGAATTGGCTCAGTTCCCCGCCTGTGATCCGCCCTGCAAAAACATCGCTTGCGCCAATCCAGAGAACGGCAACGATACTGCTCCCAATGACGATGATGGCGAAGCCGGTCAACGCTGCCCGCGCCACGATGGCCTTGCGGGCGGCTTGAAAGGCCGTTTCGACGGCCCGGCCGTACTTTCCAGCGCTGAGTGCTTCATAGGTAAAGGCCTGAAGGGTGCGCACGGAACCCAGCATCTCACCCGCGTAGGCGGACGCGTCAGCCAGCGTGTCCTGTGCGAACCTGGATCGTTTCCGGACCTGACGGCCGAAGCCGAGCACGGGAACCAAAATCACCGGAATTGCAGCCAAAACGATGATTGAGAGGCGCGGGCTTGTCACGACCATCATTACGCTCGCACCGGCAAACATGATCAAGTTGCGCATGGCAAGTGAGGCACTGGCACCGAAGGCCGACTTGATCTGGGTCGTATCGGCTGTCAAACGCGAGAGTATCTCGCCTGATTTCGCGCTGTCATAGAAACTTGCGCTGAGATACGTCATGTGCGCAAAGACATCTGAGCGGACATCGGCCACCACCCGTTCACCGATCCACATCACGAGGAAGTATCGCACCGAGCTCGCCAAAGCCAGCGCACAAACGACCCCAATCAGAACACTGAAATAAGAGTTCACCAAGGCAGGATCGTCGGCACCAAAGCCGAAGTCGATCATACGGCGAACCGCCGCCGGTAGAATGAGTGTAATGATTGCCGCCGAAAACAATGCAACTACCGCCGCTGAAACCATCAGCTTGTGGCGCGTGATGTAGGGCAGTAGCCGGATCAGCGGACGAAGAGACTTCTGGCTTCGGTTGGTTTTGTCCGTCGTCATTGTTTTGGAATTTTGCTCTTTGGGTTTTTTTGGTTGAGTGCCTACATAATCAGGTGAGGGAGCGGTGCCAATCCTTTTCAAATCCGGCAGCGAATTTCCGCCTGATCCACCAGATTTTCCTCGAAGGACTTGTCTGAAAAACTCAGGGATCGGTGTGTAACGGATCTGACATCAGAGTGGCTTTCGAGTTATTGCGGGACGGGGAGCTATTCCTGTTTGTAAAAAGCACCGCCGACCTCTTGTTTCAGCCGCTGCCTTAGGGTATATCCCCGCCTCATGTTTCTAAGGGCGGCGTCTGCAACCGGATTGGCGGCCCTTTATTTCGTTTGCGTTGTCCTTGCCCGTTTCACAAATAGGCGTGCTGGAAGCGCTTGAAAGGACAGGCCATGAAAGCGGATATCCATCCCGATTACCACACCATCAAAGTCGTTATGACCGATGGTACCGAGTTCACCACCCGCTCCACTTATGGGGCAGAAGGTGACACTCTTCAGCTCGACATCGATCCTTCGTCCCATCCAGCATGGACGGGTGGCAACACCCAGCTGATGGACCGCGGCGGCCGCGTGTCTCGCTTCAAGAACAAATTTGCTGGTTTTCTCGGCTCTTAAGCTGTTAGGAAAATCGGAAAGCAAACGAGAAAACCCGGCCGATGGCCGGGTTTTTTGTTGGCGCTGGCTAAATGAAAAAGGCCGCCTTATGCAGGCGGCCTCTCAAGCGTCATAAGCGCATTTCTTTATCGGATGTTGCCGAACGCGGCATTCAACTTGTTGAGCTGAGAGGCGACCGGATTGTCGTTTCCTGCTTGCTCGGCTTGCTCTTCTTCGACCCGGTAAAGCATCTTGTCGAGGTGGACGATGCGTTCCTGCAGCCGCGTTGAGCGTTCAATCAAATCGCGCAGGGTTTGCGGCAGGTCTTGCCAGGCCGATCCGCCGGTTGCACTGCTCAGTTTGTCGAGACGCACCTTGTTCTTGTCGTTGCCGGCTTGCTCGCGTGACATCTCGCCTTCATTCACCGCGCGCTGAAGAAGCAGCCAGGATGCAAGCTGCATGAGCCGTGTCGTCAGCCGCATTGATTCTGTGGCATAGGCAAGCGAAGCAGGGCGTTCAAGAAGCTTGGCTTCCTCGCGGCCGTCACCGTCCAGATACATTGCAGTCTCTTCAACTAAAGACATGCCTTCCTGAAACAGGCTCTGGAAATTGTCCGAGCTTGCAAGGTGGTGCGCAATGTGCACAGCGCTCACAGGGCGGCTTGCTGATTTGATTTCTTCGGTCATAGGACTGCTACGCCTCGCTAATACTGCCGGTTCAGAGCTTGTGGGTCCCGACATCCTGTCAAAGTGTCTCACTCCGGTTCAGGTGTCTTATTTTGGGACCTTTCGCTCTGGTGTACCGGTAACTCAGCAAAGGGCGTGCCAGATGCAATTCGTTAACGGCCGTTAACCAGATGCCGTCACCTTACTATTGGTTTGAAGCAAAAAAAAGAGCCGCAAGCAGCGGCTCTGAAGTCATTAACAGGGAGGCGTCAAACAGAGTGGATTAGAGCCACTCAATCCAGATGACTGGATGCCTCTGTTTATATTTTAGAAAGATTAATGACTGGTAAACGATTAAATTTTTACCTATTTGGCTGCCCTAGAGTTTGACGGGAAGCTGTTTATCTCTCTAGTAAATGTAAGAAATATCACATCTATTTTTTGAAAAACGCGTCTGCGGCATTGCGAATATTGCCACGTTGTTCGAGGGCTGCCTGTGTCCTTTCGATCTCACCCTTAAGAGCCTTAATCCGCTCGGCGAGTTCATCTTCGGACAGGCGTTCGAGATTATCGCCCACCGAAATTGTTTCAAATGGGGATTTTTTGGGGACATCTTCATCGAACAGGCCCATGTCAACACTCCCAATCACGTGTTAAGCACTCGTTGCACATCCGGCTCTGCAGCAGTTTTGCCTTGCCTTTGCCGCCTTATGCTTGCGTCTATCTGGCTTAGGATACTGTGACTAGTGTGTCAAAATGAACCGCGAAGAAAGGCCGCCATGCAAAATCTGCCGCAAGAAATGTCTGCGATTGCGATTTCGGAACCCGGAGGGCCGGAAGTCCTAAAATTGGAAAAACGGCCTCTGCCAGAACTTGAGAGCGGGGAAATCCTGATCAGAGTTCAGGCTGCGGGCGTTAATCGTCCTGATGTGCTTCAGCGGGCAGGGGCTTATCCTCCACCAAAAGGGGCGTCAGACCTGCCGGGGCTTGAGGTCGCCGGTGAAGTTGTCAGCGTTGCGCCGGATGTTGACCGGTACCAACCTGGCGCACTGGTAACAGCTCTGGCCCCGGGTGGCGGTTATGCAGAGTTTTGTAAAGTGCCGGCCGGACATGCTTTACCCGTCCCTGGTAACCTGTCCATTGTTGAAGCCGCAGCATTGCCGGAAACGTTCTTTACGGTCTGGGCGAATGTGTTCGACAGGTGCGGCTTGAAGGCAGGTGAAACGTTTCTCGTTCATGGCGGGTCGTCCGGGATAGGAACAACGGCGATCCAGCTTGCCAAAACCTTCGGTGCGCAAGTGTTCACGACCGTGGGATCCGATGCCAAAGCAGACGCCGTCAAAAAGCTGGGCGCGGACCATGTCATCAATTACCGCAACCAGGTGTTTGAAAAGGAAATCCTGGAAATTACCAATGGACAGGGTGTTGACGTCATTCTTGACATGGTTGGGGGCGACTATGTTGAGCGGAACTGGAAAGCTGCAGCAATAGAAGGACGGGTCTGCCAGATTGCGACACTCAATGGTGTCTCCGACAAGGTCAATTTTTCCCGCCTCATGGTGAAGCGCTTAACCCATACCGGGACTACTCTGAGGCCACGCAGCGTTGCTTTCAAAGACCGGATTGCGGCCCAATTGCTGGACACTGTATGGCCGAAGGTCGGGGACGGGCAGATACGCCCCGTCATGGATTCGACTTTTCCATTTCAAGATTCGGCCAAGGCTCATGAACGCATGGAGAGTTCAAGCCATATCGGGAAAATCGTGCTGACGTTCGAAACGTGACTGCCCCGTTGCCTTCAGCCAAGGTTTCTGTCGCGGATGTTTGCGTTTGGACTGCGTTCGGACTATATTCAGGCAACTTCCCATTAATCTTGAATGGTACATCGCTTTTTCGCCCTGCCGGGCGAGAGAGCACACAGGAGGAATTTGACCGATGGCGAACACGCCGCTTATGCCGAAGGCAACCGCTGTCTGGCTCGTGGACAACACCGCGCTGAGCTTCACTCAGATCGCAAGCTTCTGCAAACTTCATCCGCTTGAGGTGAAGGCGATTGCGGACGGCGAAGCTGCTCAGGGCATTAAAGGTCTTGATCCGATCCTAACTGGTCAGCTGACGCGTGAAGAAGTCGAAAAGGCTCAAAACGACCCGAACTATCAGCTGAAGCTGCAGGGCTCGAAAGTTGTTGTTCCCGAATCCAAACGGAAAGGGCCGCGCTATACTCCGGTGTCCCGCCGTCAGGACCGGCCGAACGCAATTTTGTGGTTGGTGCGCAACCACCCGGAGTTGAAAGATGCCCAGATCATGCGGCTGGTTGGGACAACAAAGCCGACCATCGCAGCTATTCGCGACCGGACGCACTGGAATTCCGCCAATTTGACACCGTCTGATCCCGTCACACTTGGACTTTGCAGCCAGTTGGAGTTGGATATGGAAGTCGAAAAGGCGGCGAAGAATGCTCCTCTACCAGCGGCCGGAGAGGCTGAAAACACCCTTATGTCCGTCGATGAGAGCACCAGTGACGATGCAATCGCCGCTGCTTTCTCGCTTGATACAAGCAAGCCGATCCAGCGCGAGGAAGAAGAGGAGATCGATGTCGACGCCGTGTTCGCAAATCTGAGCTCTCCGAAAGAATCAGAAGGCGGCGACGAAACGGACGACGACAGCTCGAACAAGTCTTAAACGCCTGCTCCAGCGGCAGTTCTGAAGCCACCGGTTGAAGCATCAGCCGGTGGTTTTTTGTCCTCTAAGGTGAGGAAATGCGCGGGGTGGAAGCTGTAACAGTCCCTGACCTTAGGTTAGGTGCAGATGTTACTTAGAGTTTCTGGAGCTGAGGGGCGTCGCCGGTGATGTCATAATAGTCACCCTTGTCTTTGACAAAGATGTGTTTGCCAATTTTAAGTCCGGTCGGACTTTCCAGACACCCGGCTGCGATGCCTATGCCGTCTTCGGTATTCATGCGGTAAAACAGGCTGCATCCACAAAACTTGCAAAAGCCGCGTTTGGCGAAATCAGATGATTCATACCAGGTCAGGCCATCATCCGCCGTGAAGCTCAAACTGTCATAGGGGGCATGCGTCGATGCCCAGGCATGCCCGCTCGCACGGCGGCATTGTCCGCAATGACAAACCGTGACCGTATTTCGAACCTTTGGAACTTCGAACCGGACTTTTCCGCAGTCACAGCGACCTTTGAGCAAGTCTGTCTCCTGAGAAATTGCCGAGAGGCAGTTTTCGTTTCATCAAGCGATGAGGGGCTTTCTGTTTAACGTTCGGTCAATTTCAGCTCGATCCGCCGGTTCCGCGCAAGAGCGTCGGGTGTTTCACCCTCTTCAAGCGGTTGGAATTCACCAAACCCGGCAGCAACCAAGCGCCGCGGGTCAACACCCTGCTCGATGAGATAGCGGACTACCGATATGGCGCGTGCGGCTGAGAGCTCCCAGTTGTTGCGAAGGCGGCCTGTGCCGGAAAGCGGCCTTGCATCCGTGTGACCGTCAACTCTCAAGACCCAATTGATCTCATCCGGGATCTGGACGCTGAGCTCCAGAATGGCTTCTGCCAGCTTGTCGAGTTCCTGCTGTCCGGCAGGGTTGATGTCTTCGGATCCGGAATCAAACAAGACTTCAGACTGGAAGACGAAGCGGTCCCCAACGACGGAAATATCCGACCTTTGGGACAGGATTTCACGCAACCGGCCAAAGAAGTCTGATCTGTAGCGCGACAGTTCCTGAACCCGCTGAACCAAGGCGGCATTGAGGCGGCGCCCGAGGCTGGCGATTTTTGCCTGGCTTTCGGCCTCTTTTGCTTCTGAGGCCTCCAAGGCCGCATTTGCGGCTGCAATCTGCCGCCTGAGCGCTGCGATTTGCTGATTGAGAAGTTCGACTTGGGCCAAGGCCTGCTGGCTCACTTGCCGTTCCTCATCCAGCATGTTTTCCAGCCGGGCTGCGCGGCCGCCTGCGGCATCTGCCTCGCCTGAGCTGCTATCCAACAGCCCGAGTAGACGCTGCTGTTCGGCTTCCGCTGCGCCAAGGCTTGCCTGAAGTCCTGAAATTGTATCCTCAAGTTCGCCGGAACTGGCACGTTCCAGCGCAAGCAGCTCGGTAAGTTCGCTGATCTGCGCATTCAGGCGGTTGAGGACGGTGTCGCGCCCGGACAATTGCTGCGAGAGAAAGAATTGCGCCAGCATGAAAATCGACAGCAGGAATATGATGACCAGCAGCAATGTGGCCATCGCATCGACAAAGCCGGGCCAATAATCCGTGGATTGGCCTCTGCGGCGCGCGCGCAATCCTCCGGCCATTCCCGCTACTCCTTCGCCCGGTCAAACGCAGCTGCGATGGAGGACAGCAAGGCTTCAATGCGCTTTTGCTGTTCACCCTGTGCTTCTGCCCAATCCCGCATCATTTGCTGTTCCGACCGGACATGTTTGACGAGACCCTGAATGCCCTCTGCCAGATTGGCCATCGCCTGGGCGGCATTCTTGCTGCCGCCTTCTTCAACCGATTTCTGCAGGGCCGAGATTGATGTCTGGATTTGTTCCACGCCGGGCGAATCGGCCGCGCCAAAGCCGCCATCTTCCGGATCGATATCAGTAACGGTTGAAAGCCAGTCTTCCAGTTCGGTGTAGAAACGGTTTTGCGCCTGGCCGGCCTGCAGGTCGAGAAAACCGAGCACCAAGGAACCGGTCAATCCGAACAGGGAGGATGAAAAGGCCGTGCCCATGCCCGATAGCGGTGCTTCCAGTCCGGCTTTCAGATCCTCGAAAATCACATTGGCGTCGCCGGAGCCAACGTCCAAGGACTGAATTGTGGCTCCAACAGAACTGACTGTCTGCAAAAGGCCCCAGAAGGTCCCGAGGAGTCCCAAAAAAACCAATAGGCCGGTCAGGTACCGCGACATCTCACGCGATTCCTCGAGGCGCATACCAATGGAATCAAGGATTGACCGTGCGGTTGTCGGCGTCAGCGCCATGTCGCCGGCCTTGTTGCCCAGAAGGGCGGCCATTGGGGCAAGTAGTACGGGTGAGCGGGTGTCCAGCGCGGGATCGCCTATGCGGAAACTGTTGACCCAGCTGATTTCGGGGAAGAGCCGGATAACTCGCCCGAACAGCAGAAGCACACCAAATGCGCCGACCATGACGATCAATCCGTTCAGACCCGGATTGCTCATAAACGCTGTTGAAATCTGCGGAAATAGAATGAAGGCAATGAAGGCGACGATCACCAGAAAGATGATCATGAATGTTAAATACGCCCTCGGGCTGGACAGGCTGTAGGGATCAAATTCACGTGCCATATGCGCTATCTGTCACCTGTTTAAGGGGTAACAGATTGATAGCGTGATTTTTAACGGCTTGGAAACCTCTTATCCGGCGATAAGCCGGAATATGTCTGGAAAGGTGGAAATTACCAGACGTTCCCTACCGTGTTTTCACATGCAAAGAACCCGGCAGGATCCGGTCTTGACGCTAAGACCCTAGTCTGTGACCGCTGCTTTTTTCAAAAGCGCCAGAAGGTGTTTGTGAGCGACTTCGTTGCCGACAACAACGTCGCCGCTGTCCAGCATCTTGTTCTTGCCGTCAAGGTCACTGACAAAGCCGCCGGCCTCTTTGACCATCAAAAGTCCAGCCGCAATATCCCAGGAATTCAGATTGCGCTCCCAATACCCGTCCAAGCGGCCGGAGGCAGTCCATGCCAGGTCAAGGGCGGCGGCACCGGCCCGGCGAATACCTGCAACCTCAGGCATGATGTAGCGTAGTTCCCGAAGGCTGCGGCCATGGTCTCCGTGACCGATAAAGGGCAAGCCGGTTGCAAACACCATTTCAGGAAGCTCGGTGCGGCCGGCAACGCGAAGCCGCCGGTCGTTCAAATAGGCGCCGCGGCCCCGTTCGGCCGTGTAAAGCTCGTCCATCACGGGGTTGTAGATTACACCGGCGACAATTTCCCCATTGCGCTCCAATGCGATGGATGTCGCAAACATCGGGATGCCGTGCAGGAAATTGGTGGTGCCGTCCAACGGATCAATGTGCCAGCGGTGCTGGCCGTCGGTACCATCGATGACACCGCTTTCTTCCATCACGAGACCAAATGTCGGCCGGGCCTTGGTCAGTTCGGAGCGCACGATCTCTTCAGCTTTGCGGTCCGCGGCGGAGACAAAGTCCCCCGGACCCTTGCGGGATACCTGAAGATTTTCCACTTCACCGAAGTCACGGACGAGGCTTCGGCCTGCTTTGATCGCGGCCTGAACCATGACATTGAGAAGAGCTGTGCGAGCCATTTAAGAACACTTACTTTCCAGGTGCGGCCCGGTTTCCATGGCGCACCAACATTTGAGTACCGTTAAAAAGTCAGTCCGCGCGCCGGACATATTCCAATGTCCCGGTGTCGACGATGATTTTTTCGCCGGCGGTGATGAACGGGGGAACCATGACGCGAACACCGTTCTCCATAAGAGCCGGCTTGTAGGACGAGGACTGCGTTTGACCCTTGACTACAGCGTCAGCCTCACTGATTTCGAGGGTGACGTGCTGAGGCAGCGTGATGCCAATCGGGCGCTCTTCGTGAAGCTCGACAGTGACCATCATGCCATCTTGGAGGAACGCGGCGCGGTCGCCGACGAAATCGGCTTGCAGCTCCAGCTGTTCGTATGTCTCGGTGTCCATGAATACCAGCATGTCTTCCTGGGTGAAGAGATACTGAAAGTCTTTTTGTTCAAGACGAACCCGCTCGACCTTGTCTTCGGAGCGAAAACGCTCGTTCAGTTTGCGGCCGTCGATAAGGTTTTTCATTTCAACCTGAGCGAACGCGCCACCTTTTCCCGGCTTAACGTGCTGGACCTTTACGACGGCCCACAGGGTGTCTTGATGCTGGAGCACGTTGCCCGGCTTGATTTCGTTTCCGTTGATTTTCATGGAACGACCGACTTCACAAGTTGTTTGGATCTAAGCAATGCGGAGGCCGTCTAAGCCGGCACGCAGTGTTTGCTGGCGCCTGTCCACCACAAAACCAAGCTGTTATCAAGGAAAAAAGGCGGCAAAGGCTCCCAATCACATGTCAATCGCAAGGATTACGGTGATTCTCTCGCCGGGTTCGCGGTTGGGGCCATCAGTGTGGTCGAGTATTGCTGGGCCAGCTTCTGGGCGTTTGCCAGAGTTTCATCATCCAGTGTTCCAACCAGGCCATCAAGCGTCCGGTCTGAAACTCCGAGTGTCCTGGCTATCAAGTGCCAACCAGCAGCTGCCGTATTGTTCTGTGCCCGCCCTTCGCCATAAGCATAAATCCGGGCAAGCCGGTTCATGCCCACAGGGTTTCCCGCGCGGGCGGCCCGTTCAAACCAGTCTGCAGCTTCTTCCCGATCCGGCTCGACCCCTTTGCCCTGAAACCGCAGGATGCCGTAGTAAACTTGTGCCGAAGAATGGCCCCGGCGCGCTGCGCGTCCCATCCAGAAGGCGCCTTTCCGCGCATCGGTTTCATCGCCTTGAACCTCCAGGAAGGAGAGGGCGAGGGCATATTGGGCTTCCGGGTCGTTCAGCTGGGCTGCCTCGACCAGAAGATCACGGGCTTTTTGCTCATTAAACGGCCGCCCTTCGCCTTCCTGGTAGATGATCGCGAGATTGTACAAGGCCGACGCATTTTCGGTTTGCGCGGCCTGCTCGAAAAGGTCGGCTGCGCGGCTCTTGTTCTCATCCACCCCATCTCCGGCAAGGTAGAGCTGCGCAAGCTGAAGCGCCGAACCATTGTCGCCGCTTGCCGCTGCAAGTGAGTACCAGTCCGCGGCCTTGGCTTTGTCCTGCCTTATTCCGAGCCCTGCTTCGTGCAATACACCAAGCAGCGCTTGAGCTGCGACATCATTTTGTTCGGCAAGCGGTGTGGCAATCGCAAGAGCAGTCAAGTACCACCCCCGCTGGAAAGCCGAATAGGCTGTCACAGCGGTCGCCTGTTCTCCATCTGAAAGACGTGGCGGGCCCACATCGACAATGCTTTTGAGAGTTTTGTCAGTTGTGGTGTAGTCCCGAACCAGGGGCGCTTCAGACACAGCGGCTGCGGGCGCATCGCCAGCCTCTCCTGAAGGCGCCACCTGCGCATTTGCCTGTCCTGCTGCCAACACAAGAGCCGATAGGGCACAAGACGCACCCATAGCGGCCTGCTTCAAGACCTGCTGGCCTTTAAGTTCCATGACTGCGGCTCCAGCTTCTGAAATTTTCAATCGGCGTCGGGAAATGGATACTTCTCCAGTATGCGGTTAGCGTTTGCGACCACTTCGTCGATCCCTCCGGGCGCCTGCCAGGCGGCATCCTTTATAGCGACGAAGTCCGCCCCCGTTCCGGCTGCTTCTTCAACACTTTCCAGGCTCTGGCCTGCCATTGCGACACAAGGTGTTTCAAAGAGCTCGGCCCACCAGGAAGCTGAGTTTATGGTCTTGGCGTGCGCGTCCGGCTTTTCGTCCAGATCCAATTTTCCGAAAAAGATGTAGTCAACACCAGTTTCGGCCCATTCCATGGAATCATGTTTTTGCTTGGTCCCACCGGTTCCAACAATTCTGTCCGGCTGAAAGCTTTCGACAGCAAGTTTCACGTCCTCAAGGGAGGTGTCAACGTGCACACCGTCCGCGCCACTGCGCCCAGCCGCCTGAGTGTCCCGATAGACCAGCGCCGCGGCTCCGCCTTCTTGAATGATGGGTACCAGGGCTTGGGCAGCGGCCTGAATGTCTTTGGTGTTCGCGTCCGGCATGTAAATCAGGACACAGGCAATATCTCCACCGCGAAACGCTAGCCGCAGCTTGTCTGCAAGGGAGCTCGTGTCAAAGCTGGGCGGCGTTACGAGAAAGAGGCGCGGGCGGTTCACGTGGGCTTAATCCTGAAGATGCGGTCTTTGGACCAGTACTGGAATTGGGTTCTTGTCCGTAAAGACGGCAAAAGAGGGACGCAAGGCCCCTCTTTCGAGAAAGTGAATGAAGTTCTGCCTTATCGCAGGCACAGGTTACCCGATTTTAGGATCGAGGCTACCATCACTGTAACGGGCCGCCATGTCGGCAAGCGTTACAATCTTTTTGATTTTTGACGCCTGACCGGCTGTGTTGAAGGCCTCGAGCCGGGCGACACACAGCTTTTGCATGGCTTCGCGCGCTGGCTTCAGATACTTGCGCGGATCAAATTCACCCGGGTTCTCGCTCAGGACCTTGCGGATCTGACCGGTCATTGCCATTCGGTTATCGGTGTCGATGTTGATCTTGCGGACACCGTTTTTAATGCCACGCTGAATTTCCTCGACCGGGACGCCCCAGGTCTGCGGCATTTCCCCACCGTACTGGTTGATGATGTCCTGAAGATCCTGCGGGACGGATGAGGACCCATGCATAACCAAATGGGTGTCGGGCAGGCGCCGGTGAATTTCCTCGATGACGTGCATTGCCAAAATGTCACCATCCGGCTGGCGTGTGAACTTATAGGCACCATGGCTGGTGCCCATAGCAATGGCCAGCGCATCGACTTTTGTTTCTTGAACAAACTTTACCGCTTCTTCCGGGTCGGTAAGCAATTGATCCTGACTGAGCTTACCTTCGGCGCCGTGACCGTCTTCCTTGTCGCCCATGCCCGTTTCCAAAGACCCTAGGACGCCGAGCTCACCTTCGACCGAAATACCTCCGAGATGAGCCATATCGGTGACTGTTTTCGTCACACCGACATTGTAAGCCCAGTCAGCGGGGGTCTTGCCGTCAGCTTCAAGCGAGCCATCCATCATGACGGACGTGAAACCCGACTGAATTGCGGTCATGCAGGTGGCCGGCGCATTGCCGTGATCCAGATGCACGCAGACCGGAATATGCGTATAGATTTCGCAAACTGCATCCATCATGTGTTTCAGCATGACGTCTTGGGCATAAGCCCGCGCACCACGTGATGCCTGGATGATGACTGGGGAATCCGTCTGGTCTGCGGCAGCCATGATTGCCAGCGCCTGCTCCATGTTGTTGATGTTGAACGCTGGAACGCCGTAATCGTGTTCCGCTGCATGGTCCAAGAGCTGGCGGAGGGTAATTCGGGCCATGAAGTTCTCCCAAGAAGCAGGTGTCGCGGTTTGATCGCGAACGTTAACGTGAAACCAAGTATCCGGTATTGCGGTGCGTCAATCCTCGGTGGTTCTATCAAGAATTCCATTGATGGGAAGAGGCCGCCAATCGCCTAAATCAATTTAAATACAATGACATGAATGATTATCATCGGCTTTATTTAATTCGTTCTGCGAATTAAATAATCGGTCCGTTTCGTATCTCCTCATTTTATGAGGGAGCTTATGTCAATGATCGTACCTGCCGGATCTTTCAAGATCAGACGCCTTTGTCCATAGGGCATGTTTTTAGGCGCCTCCAATACATCCGCTTTCATGGCCTGCGCACGTTCATAAACGAGATCGCAGTTCTCAACGACGAATGTCAGAATGATGCCAGCCGGCGCGTGCCGGGGTGCAACTGGAACGATCTCATGGCTTTGCCTCAATATGCCGAGTTCTATACCGCTATTGTCAGGATCAACCAGATTGACGAACCATTCCGATGAAAACTGTTCCGTCAGACCAAGAAGGTCTTTGTAGAAGGCCGCGGTGACCGCGACCTCCTCGGTTAGAATATTCGGAAAACTGCGCTTCATGCTTCGAGCTCCCCTTTTAGGATCAAGCTTCCAAGGCTTTAACCCCGGGGAGTTCCTTGCCTTCGAGCCACTCTAAAAATGCACCGCCCGCAGTTGAGACATAAGAAAAACTCTCAGCAGCAGACGCATGGTTCAACGCTGCGACGGTGTCTCCACCGCCGGCGACAGAGTTCAGTTTGCCTGACTTGGTGTTTTCTGCCGCATGTTTTGCAGCGGCAACGGTCGCCGTATCGAATGGTTCGATCTCAAAAGCCCCAAGCGGACCATTCCAGACAAGCGTTTTTGCGCCGTCGATTTTTGACTTCACGGTTTCGATTGAAGCAGCACCCACGTCGAGGATCATCCCGTCAGCGGGAATGGCTGTAAGATCAACCGTTTCATTGGCGGCGCCGGCTTTGAACTCTTTCGCCACCACCGCATCCACGGGCAGGACAATCTCGCAGTTTGCCTTTTCCGCGGCCGCCATGATTTTGCGGGCGGTATCTGCAAGGTCGTGTTCGCACAACGACTTGCCAACATTGATGCCTTTTGCAGCCAGGAATGTGTTGGCCATTCCACCGCCGATCACCAGCATGTCGACTTTGCTGACAAGGTTCTCAAGAAGGTCGATTTTTGAAGAGACCTTCGCGCCACCGACAACGGCCAGCACCGGACGAACGGGGGTGCCGAGAGCTGAAGAAAGTGCCTCGAGTTCGGCTTGCATGGTCCGGCCGGCATAGGATGGCAGCAACCTTGCGATGCCTTCGGTGGAGCCATGGGCGCGATGGGCTGCGGAAAAAGCATCGTTTACATAAACATCGCCATTTTCTGCCAAAGCCTTTGCGAAATCCGGATCGTTCTTCTCTTCGCCCGCATGGAAACGGGTGTTTTCCAAAAGCAGTACATCCCCGTTCTGCATTTTGGAAATGGCTGACTTTGCCATTTCGCCGATGCAATCGTCCGCAAAGGAAACCGGCTTCCCGAGAAGATCCGATACCGCCGGGGCGACAGGGGCCAGGGACATTTCGGAGACCCGGGCGCCTTTGGGCCGTCCGAAGTGCGCGAGCAGGATGACTTTTGCGCCTTTCTCCGACAGCTCCCTGATGGTTGGAAGGACCCTTTCTATGCGGGTCGTGTCCGTGACTTTCGTGCCGTCCATCGGAACGTTCAGGTCAACGCGGACAAGGACGCGCTGGCCGCTAGGGTCACCAAGATCGTTGAGAGTTTTGAATGTCATCTGGAACACCTGTAATCAAGGACGGGAGGAGTTGGTTGAAACGGCAATTCCGATGCCGAAAAGCGTCAGCAAAACGCCGAAGGAACGTTCCATCCAGAGTTTCGCGCGCATGAACTGAAGACGAACCGACGGCAGGGTGAAGAACAGCGTCACAAGTACAAACCACAAGAAGACGCCGCCAGCCATAATGACGCCGTAGCCGATTTGCGTCCACAAGGGCGTTGCGGGTGACGTCACCTGGAGAAAGACGCTCAAGGCGAACATGGTTGCCTTTGGGTTTGTCACATTGGTGAAAAATCCCCAGCGGAGCGCCCTCAACGGGGCCATTCCGCCAACCTTGCAATCCGCTGGCATGTCCTTGGACGCTGTCCGGTACATCGTCACACCTAGAAAAATCAGATAGGCCGCACCGATCAGCTTGAGTGTGTTAAACAGAAATATGGACTGGGACACGATCAAACCTATCCCGGCAAGTGCATAGGTGACATGAACGCCCAGTGCCAGGGCAATGCCGAGTGCGGTCATGATGCCCGCCAAGCGTCCCCCGATCAGAGCGTTCCTCAAAACAACCGCGAAATCGGGTCCGGGAACAACGGCAACGACAACCGTAAGCGAAACAACCGTAAGAAGTTCGAGCAAGAATACCCCCAAGAAAATCAAAATCAAAAAAGGCGGATGCGGCAAGCCGCATCCGCCGGACAACCTTTGATCAAAGGCGTGTCAGCGCCGCCATCAAATCAGCTTTGCCATCGCAACAGCAGTGTCGGCCATACGGTTGGAGAAACCCCATTCGTTGTCGTACCAAGTCAGGATACGAACAAATGTGCCGTCCATAACCTTGGTTTGATCGGTGTGAAACACGGAAGAATGGGAATCATGATTGAAGTCCATGGATACCAGCTTGTCATCCGTGTAACCAAGGATCCCCTTCAGCTTGCCGTCCGCTGCCTCTTTAATCGCGGCATTGATCTCTTCGACAGATGTTTCGCGCTTAGCGATGAAGTTGAGATCGACAACCGAAACGTTCGGAGTTGGAACACGGATCGCAACGCCATCCAGCTTTCCGTTCAACTCGGGCAGAACCAGGCCAACGGCCTTTGCGGCACCTGTTGAGGTTGGGATCATCGACATGGCTGCGGCGCGGGCCCGGTAAAGGTCCTTGTGCATGGTGTCGAGAGTTGGCTGATCACCCGTGTAGGAGTGGATCGTGGTCATGAAGCCTTTTTCGATCCCTACAGCCTGATCAAGCACATAGGCGACCGGGGCGAGGCAGTTCGTGGTGCACGAGGCATTTGAAACGACAACATCCTCAGCCGTGAGGGCATCGGTGTTGACACCATAAACGATGGTCTTGTCTGCGCCGGTGGCCGGTGCAGATACCAGAACCCGTTTGGCGCCAGCTTCAAGATGTGCAAAGGCTTTTTCTTTCGACGTGAAAATGCCGGTGCACTCCATTGCGATTTCAACACCCAGCTCGCCCCAAGGCAGATCCTTTGGATCGCGGATTGCAGTGACCTTGATCGGCTTGCCGCCACCTACAGTGATTGTGTCACCGTCGACAGAGACTTCCGCCGGGAAGCGGCCATGAACTGAGTCGTAGCGCAGAAGATGCGCGTTTGTTTCAACCGGGCCGAGGTCGTTGATTGCAACAACTTCGACGTCGGTACGCCCGGACTCAACGATTGCCCGCAAAACGTTCCGGCCGATCCGCCCGAAGCCATTGATTGCTACCTTGGTAACCATATTCTACTCCCGCATTTCCGGCGCTCCGGGAACGAACGCCACTTTTGAACCTATCGTGATAGGCGCAGTGATGAGCGCATTGAGGCGCTCGGGGCCCGGCAACATATGGAGGAAGGATCGTTGCCGGGAATTGATCTGGCTTAAGCGCCGAGCTTTTCTTTCACCGCAGAGACCACGGCCTCTTTTGTGATGCCGAAATGCTCGTAAAGCTCCTTGTACGGCGCGCTGGCGCCAAAGCCCGACATGCCGACAAAAAGTCCGTCATTTCCAATGAAGCGGTCCCAGCCCATGCGGATGCCGGCTTCTACCGCAATTTTTACGGGCGATGTGCCAATTACAGCATTCTTGTAGTCTTCCGACTGCAATTCGAACAGCTCAAAGGAGGGAACTGAGATGACGCGCGCAGAGATCCCGGCTTCCTTCAATTCCGCATGGGCTTCCACCGCAATCTCGACTTCAGAACCGCTGGCGAACAGTGTGACAGCAGCTTCATCATCACTGTCGATCAGTGCGTATGCGCCCTTAGAACACAAGTTCTGTTCTTCATAGGTCTTGCGGACCGACGGCAGGTTTTGACGGGTCAGTGCAAGGATGGACGGACCGTCCTTGTGCTCAAGGGCCAGTTGCCAGCATTCAAGCGTTTCTGTGATGTCTGCCGGGCGGAAGAACACCATGTTGGGAATTGCACGCAGGGCGGCGAAGTGTTCCACAGGCTGGTGCGTCGGGCCATCTTCTCCCAGCCCGATGGAATCGTGTGTCATCACATGGATGACCCGCTGCCCCATCAGCGCTGCAAGCCGCAACGAAGGCCGGCAGTAATCGGAGAAGATCAGAAATCCGCCAGAATAGGGAATCAGTCCCCCATGAAGGGCCATCCCATTCATGGCCGCGGCCATTCCGTGTTCGCGGATGCCCCAATGGATGTACCGGCCGGAAAAATCGGTCGGTGTTACCGCAGCCGTCTGGGCTGTTTTCGTGTTGTTCGACCCGGTTAGATCGGCAGAGCCGCCAATTGTTTCCGGAATTACTTCGTTGATGACACCCAAGACAGCCTCAGATGCCTTGCGGCTCGCCATGGTCGGCTGGTCTTCGGCAAGCTGTTTTTTGTAATCGAGCACGGCTTGGGTAAAGGCGGCCGGCAAATCGCCTCTGTTCCGGCGCTCGAATTCCGCCCGGAGTTCGGCGTCCGCATCGGCAAACCGTTTCTGCCAATCCTTGTGGGCGTGAGCGGACTGCAGACCGGCAATGCGCCAGGCATCCAAAACATCACTTGGGATCTCGAACGGCTCATGAGGCCAATTCAATGCTTCGCGGGTGCCCGCGATTTCCTCTGCGCCAAGCGGCGCGCCATGAACCTTTTGCGTTCCAGCTTTTGTCGGAGCGCCGAATCCGATCGTCGTTTTTGCGGCGATCAGGGTCGGCTTGTCACTCGCCTGAGCCTGCCGGATGGCGGCTGCGATGCTGTTCGGGTCATGGCCGTCGACCGTCAGCGTGTTCCAGCCGGACGCGGCGAAACGAGCCTGTTGATCGGTGCTGTCAGTGAGATCGACACGGCCATCGATGGAAATGCCGTTATCATCCCAGATTACGATGAGTTTGTTCAGCTTTAAGTGCCCTGCAAGTGTCAAGGCTTCCTGGCTGATACCTTCCATCAAGCAGCCGTCGCCGGCCAGAACGTATGTGTAGTGGTCAACCAGCTCGGTTCCGAACCGCTCGGCCTGCAGCCGTTCGGCAATTGCCATTCCAACAGCGTTGCCGAGGCCCTGACCAAGTGGGCCCGTTGTCGTTTCGATGCCGGCCCCATGACCGAATTCCGGGTGGCCAGCCGTCCGCGCGCCAAGCTGACGGAAGTTTTTCAACTCTTCGAGAGAAAAGTCTTCGTAGCCCAGAAGATACAGCAGGCTGTAAAGCAGCATGGACCCGTGACCTGCGGACAGCACAAAGCGGTCGCGGTCCGCCCAGTACGGCGCGGTCGGGTCAAATTTCAGAAATTCCGTGAACAGCACAGTCGCAATGTCAGCGGTGCCCATCGGCAAGCCGGGGTGGCCGGATTTCGCCTGTTCAACGGCGTCAACCGCGAGAAAGCGGATCGCGTTTGCCATGCGCTGGTGTTTTTCAAGATCGGTCATTGTTATCCCGTTGCTTGCTGCGGATTTCCTGGCCAGTCCTGACCACCGGCGAGGTCTTTATGAAATGAGTTCCAGTGTTCTACTCCGTCACCCTGCTTTTGGTGGTCCGAAATAGGCGCCAGACAAATATCAGGAACAAGCAGCGAGTCAATAAAGGGACCTCGCAACGTTTCAGGAACAAAAAACTCGTTTTGCGGGTTATAGAGCTGAGGATTCTGCCAATGATGCATTGACTGCGCAAAGATGCGGCGCCTAAGCTCTTGGCCCTGACAGGGACTTTGCTTTTCGCTATTGAGCATATTCCGCAGAAAAATTGCTGTTGAATGCATTCTCTTGCGGGAGAGGGAAGCCGTTGAAGTGCTTCGTTTTCAATCCCGGGAGACACTTCGACCAAACAAGCGGGCCGCCGCAAAAAGGGTATTGGGACAACGATAAAAAATGGCGGATGTCGATTGCACAGAGCGGACCAGTCTTGCCGATGCCGTAAAACGGTTAAACGCCGCTGTGAGTGGCCTTGAGAGTGCGGTCCAAAGACGCCTCGATGCGGACCGGTCCCTGATTTCCCTGCAGGACGATCTTCAGCGCCTTGGAGAAGACAGATCGCAATTGGCGGCTTCCCTTGATGAGAGCGAAGCACGCGCATCGCGTTTGGAAGAAGCGAACAAGGATGTTTCGCGCCGCCTCGTGTCCGCAATGGAAACAATTCGCAGCGTCCTTGACGCGCATGGGGGCTGAGCAGCAATGGCGCAAATCACGGTCACGATCAACGGCAAGTCCTTCCGCATGGCGTGCGATGACGGCGAGGAAGAGCGTCTGATGGGGCTGGCCGCGCGTTTTGACGGCTGGATTGGAGAGTTGAAGGGCGCGTTCGGCGAAATTGGTGATCAGCGCCTGACGGTGATGGCGGGCATCATGGCGACCGACCAGCTCTCTGAAATGGAGCGGCGTGTTGCCCGTTTGGAAGCGGAGTTGAAAGACGCCAAGGCACAGCAGGTGCACGCGCTCGACGCTATGAGCCACAATGATCAGGAACTGTCGAAAGCAATCAACACGGCAGCCGTGCGGATCGAAAGCCTTGCTGAGGGGCTGAGCAAGAGTTTGAAATCACCGGAGACGTCTTCCTAGGGGCTGGCCGTAGCGGTTTGGTGCGAGAGCACTTTGTAAGAACCCTCTGGTAAATCAGGGCTTGCTTGATTATATGCCGGTGTTGTGGCTGGCCGATACGTCAGGAACATTATCCCCGGGGCCTTACGCATTCCTTCGGGAGCTGTCCCTGCGCTGGGCCGTGGTCCGTTGCATACGGCGCCCACCTACTCTGTAGGTTCTCCGGGATTGCAGATCCAACGGTCGGCCGGCTGCACCCTCTCCAGCCATTCGATAAGGCTGTGTCGCGAAATCCTGTTCACAGGCTCCAGGTCCATGACCGATTCCCTTTCTCTTGCCAGCCAAAAACACGAGTTGCGTAAGCTTGCCCTTTCGCGCCGGAAGTCTTTACCGGAAGTTGAGCGGATCGAGAAGTCGCTGGAACTGGCAGATCACGCGGATGCATTGCCGCTGCCACCCGGAGCTGTCGTTGCGGGGTTTTGGCCAATTCGCGATGAGATTGATCCCAGGCCGTTGATGGATGGCTTACGCCAGAGCGGCTTTAGGCTTTGTTTGCCGGTTGTCGCTGACCCGCATCTGATTTTTCGCACACTTGACCGCGGTACAGCACTGGAACCGGCGGGCTTTGGCACGCTCGCGCCCGGGGCTGATGCACCGGAGATCCAACCAGATGCGCTCCTGATGCCGTTGGCAGGGTTTGATCGCCTTGGAAACCGTATCGGTTACGGCAAGGGGCACTATGATACAGCTATCGCTGCGCTTGAAAAAAACGGCCCGCTCTTGTGTATCGGTCTCGCATTTGCCGTTCAGGAGGTTGACCGGGTGCCGGTTGAAGCGCATGACAAACCGCTTGATGGCATTTTGACTGAAAAAGGATACCGGGCGTTCGGGTCATACGAACCGTAGACCGGCAGGGTTGAGCGAGGGTTTATGCGGATACTGTTTCTTGGCGATCTGGTCGGCCGTGTGGGCCGGACAGCTGTGATTGAGCAACTTCCGGATCTCGTGGAAACCAATCAGATCGATTTTGTTATCGTAAACGGCGAAAACGCGGCCTCAGGGTTTGGCATTACAGAAGCCATTCTCCAAGATGTTCTTGACGCAGGCGCCGATGTTGTCACAACCGGCAATCACGTGTGGGATCAGCGCGATACTCTAGTCTACATCGAACGCCAGGATAGATTGCTTCGGCCAGTCAACTACCCGGCCGGTACTCCCGGACGGGGGGCGCATCTTTACACTGCGCGGAATGGTGCGCAGGTCATGGTCGCAAACGTGATGGGGCGCGTCTATATGGATGCTCTGGATGACCCCTTTGCTGCGATCGATAAGGTCGTTGGGGAGTGTCCGCTGGGCGAGGTCGCGGATGCGATTATCGTCGACATGCATGCCGAAGCCACCAGCGAAAAGCAGGCCATGGGGCATTTTCTCGATGGGCGCGTGAGCCTCGTGGTCGGAACCCATACCCATGTTCCAACTGCCGATCACCAAATTCTGGAAGGCGGCACCGCCTATCTGTCCGATGCAGGTATGTGCGGGGACTATGACAGCGTTCTGGGAATGGACAAGGAAGAGCCGGTCAATCGGTTTCAGCGCAAGATCCCAGGCTCACGCTTTACGCCGGCCGGCGGGGAGGCAACAATCTGCGGCGTTGCGCTTGAGACGAATGACCGGACAGGTTTGGCCGAAAAAGTTGCCCCTGTGCGCATTGGCGGCCGGCTTGAGCCCGTGCTGCCACCGTTCTGGTCATAAGCCAGCCAACAGACAGAGGTCTTCACGGAACTGGATTTTCCCTGGTAACTTGCCTATAAGCACCGCAGTTTTCTTCAAAGCAATCCGACTGAGAGCCGAGACGAGCCATGGCAGGCCATTCAAAATTCAAGAACATCATGCACCGCAAAGGACGCCAGGACGCGGCCCGGTCGAAGATGTTCTCTAAACTGTCCAAGGAAATTACTGTCGCAGCCAAAATGGGCGACCCGGATCCGGACGCAAATCCGCGGCTGCGCCTTGCGGTTCAAAATGCCAAGGCACAGTCGATGCCAAAGGACAATATTCAGCGGGCGATCAACAAGTCGCAGGCTGGTGATGCCGAGAGCTATGAAGAGATCCGCTATGAGGGCTACGGGCCTGCAGGCGTTGCAATCGTGGTCGAAGCGCTGACCGATAACCGCAACCGATCCGCATCGAATATTCGCTCTTACTTCACCAAATGCGGCGGCTCCCTTGGTGAAACGGGCTCCGTGTCATTCATGTTCGACCGTGTTGGCGAGATTGTCTACAAGGCCGAGGCGGGTGAGGCTGAGGCCATGCTGGAAGCTGCAATCGAGGCAGGTGCCGAAGATGTGCAATCGGACGAAAACGGGCACACGATCTACACGGCCTTTGAAGATCTGAACGACGTTGCAAAGGCTCTTGAAGATGCGCTGGGCGAAGCGGATTCCACTAAGATCATCTGGAAACCCCAGAATTTGACGCCGGTTGATCCTGAAAAGGCCCAGACCCTCATGAAACTGATCGACATGCTCGAGGACGATGACGACGTTCAAAACGTCTATTCGAATTTTGATGTCGATGAGGAGACAATGGCTCAGTTGGCCTCGTAATTTGTCATTCGAGGAAGAAGCTTAGCCCCGGCTCTGCCGGGGTTTTTTCATGAAGCCATCATTTTTGAAGTTTTCGCGCTGACGCAGCCGTATTCGAAGACGCTACAGGGTCGAACGCTGAAGCTGATCGGTTATGGATCTACCGGGCGTTGGGCGTTTCCCAGAAAAGCCCGGTTCGCTGAGGCGCTAAGAAACACCTGCGAGCAACTCGCTGTCATCCATTTGCGCGAGAGGGCCACAGATGCGGTACGAGTCGCGTTGAGCGTCCTGGCAAACCCGCGAAATGTTCGAAACAGAGCCGGCCCGATCCCCTCACCGAAAAAGGGCCGAGTGCCAGGCAAAGCTATCGGAACAGCGGATCCAGCGCTGGCATGCTGATTAAGGCAGCTAAGGCAATCAAGCTGTAGGCGATTTTGCGGTAGAGTGCCGGATCCGCCTTCTTGAAACCTCGCGAGCCGAGTGCCAGTGACAGCCCGTAGACAGGCACGGCCATGATCAAGAGACGGAACACATCCAGCGTAAAAAAACCATTCAGGATGTATGCTGCGAATGTTCCAACGCCTGCCAGCGGGAAAAACACAATCAAGTTTGCGCGCACAACTGCAGGATCACGGGAACTTGCCATCCAAAAGGCGACGATTGGCGGCGCGGAAACCTGGGAAATGCCGCCCAAAAGCCCGGCCACACCGCCAATTGAAAACGAGACCGGTTTTGATGGCTTCCGCTTGTAGATCCAGCCGGACAAGAGCAGAAGGAGCAGCCCAGTGACGATACCGAATATGATCCAGCGAAGGATCAGGGTGTCGATCGTCGCCAGAAGCCAGGCTCCCACCTGGACAAAAAAAATCGATCCGATGACAGCGGGCAAGACGGTTGCCCATTCACAAAGACGTAGCGCGCGAATCATCAGTGGCGCCGCGACGATACTGTCTATGAAAAGAAATGCGGCAGCTGCGGACGCCGGCGGCATCACGCTGGAAGCGACCGGCATGAAGATCATTCCGGCGCCAAAGCCTGCAAAGCCGCGAACGCAACCGGCTACAAACAAGGTTGCCGCCAGAAATGCGAGCAGCATGGGCGGAAAGGAACTGAAAACATCAAACATCTGGGCTCAAGGGAATGCGGGGGAGAAAGGATGGCTTTCCATCGGTAGGATGCTCTTTTGCTGGCGTCAATCGGCAAGTTTTGTTACCGGTTTGTTCCATGGTGAACGCGATTCGATTGCTCGGTATTGATCCGGGCCTTCGGCGCACCGGATGGGGCATGATCGAAGCAGCGGGAAACCGTCTTTCGTTTGTTGCCTCGGGCACGGTGACGTCCGACAACAAAAAAAGCCTGGCTGAGAGGCTTGTGCAGCTTCATGACGGGCTCAGCGCAATCGTTGCGCAGTATGCGCCCGACGAGGCAGCGGTCGAACATACATTTGTGAACAAGGATGCCGGTGCCACACTCAAACTCGGCCAGGCCAGGGGGATCGCATTGCTCGTGCCCTCGCTTGCCGGTCTGGCAGTGGCTGAATACGCGCCAAACCTCGTGAAGAAAACGGTCGTTGGCACCGGCCATGCGGAAAAAGAGCAGATCAGGGCCATGGTCAAAGTGCTCATGCCACGGGCAACGTTCAATTCAGATGATGCGGCGGATGCGCTCGCAATTGCGATTTGCCATGCTCAGCACCGCGCCAGCGGTGCCGCCCGGCTTGCGCGGCAGGGGGCTGCATGATTACGGAAGGAAGAGAGCTTGAAACCCTTGCTGCGACGGTTTTGTTAGACTGTGAGTACCAGTACATCGATGAAATAAAAACTCGAGAGAGTAGATCCGTAAAAACTCCGGATTTCGCGAACTTCTTCGAACGATGTTTCGTTGAGATAAAGCATATTGAAAAAGATCCGACTAATAAGATCTATGATCGACTACATAACTTATCAAAGAAGCAAGGGAAATTTGTTGTCGCCCTCGGAAAGGTGCCTAGTAGAGATATTGTAGACACCATGGCAGATCCGGTGGCTGGTTTGAAAGAAGTATACAGAACCGTTAGCCAAGTCTACGAAAGTCATATTAGTAAAGCAAACTCCCAATTTCGTGACCACTGTAAAGCCTTCAAAGTAGAAAGTTTTCTACGAGTTTTAGTTTTTACCCATTCTGGGCGCTACAACGATTTCAAGTTTGTTACTGAGACTGCCTCAAGGTTCTTTATGTCGGAGTTCAGAAAGGGACGATTTCAGTGCATCGATGTTGTGTTGTTCTTTGGGGTGGATCAACAATCTGGTGCTTGTACCGGTTATCTGCCGGTCCGAGATTTGACAGCAGAAGAGGATGGCGCTGTAGAGAAATTTTCTCAGCGTCTCTTTTTCCAAATGCAGCGTAGTTTGGGGGCTGCATGATCGGGAAGTTGAAGGGAACGATTGACAGCTACGGCGAGGATCATGTGATCCTCGATGTGCACGGGGTCGGATATCAGGTTTTTTGCCCCTCGCGCATTTTGCAGACACTGCCGCGGGCCGGTGAGGCGGCCGTCCTTTTTATTGAGACCATCGTCAGGGAGGACATGATCCGGCTGTATGGGTTCGGGCAAGAGGCAGAACGTGAGTGGTTTCGCATTCTCATGACGGTGCAGGGGGTCGGAGCAAAAGTCGCTCTCGGCATTCTGGGAATATTGAAGGCCAGTGAGGTCGCAAATGCTATTGCGCTCGGCGACAAGGCAGCGATGTCACGTGCGCCGGGTGTTGGCAAGCGGGTTGCCGAGCGGATCCTGTCTGAGCTCAAGGATAAGGCACCCGCTTTTGCCAGTGTTGATGCTGGCACGATCGAAGTATCGCAAACGATTGCAGACAACGTTGCATCCCGCCCGGTTGCCGAAGCAGTGTCCGCCCTGACCAATCTTGGCTACAGTCAGCCGCAGGCCAGTGCTGCGGTTGCCAAGGCCGTACAGTCCGCAGGTTCGGACGCCGGCACCGAAACACTGATCCGCCTGGGGCTCAAGGAACTGTCATCATGATCGCCGTTACCTACACCATTATCGCTGTTGTTTTCGTCGTCCTGGGCGTTGGCGGGATCATGTATCTTGATCACAAGTTCTCTCTCGCCGTTGGTGACCGGCCATTTGCGATCAAGGGGCGCCGCATCGAAACGGACGATCCGTTTGTCAGGCAGCAATTCAAAAAGTTCTATGCTTTGAGGGTCGCTTACTCCCTGTTTCTCCTGGTGTTGTTGTTCGTGGTGGTCGGGAATGTCGGATGATCAACGCCTGGTTACGCCGGAAATCCGCGGTGATGAGATTGACAGCACCATGCGCCCGCAAGCGCTTGATGATTTTGTCGGTCAGGCACAGGCCAGGGCCAACCTCAAAGTCTTCATCGGCGCGGCCAAAGCCCGCGGAGAAGCGCTTGACCATGTTCTGTTCGTCGGGCCTCCGGGGCTTGGAAAAACCACTTTAGCGCAGATCATGGCGCGGGAGCTCGGCGTTAATTTCCGGGCCACGTCTGGTCCCGTCATCGCAAAGGCTGGTGACCTGGCAGCGCTGCTCACCAATCTTGAAGAGCGGGACGTTCTTTTTATCGATGAGATACACCGGCTCAATCCGGCGGTTGAAGAGGTTCTCTATCCCGCCATGGAGGATTACCAGCTTGATCTGATTATTGGCGAAGGGCCGGCGGCCCGCTCCGTAAAGATTGACCTTGCAAAGTTCACTCTTGTGGCGGCCACGACGCGGCTCGGGCTTTTGACGACACCGCTTCGGGACCGTTTTGGAATCCCGGTCCGGCTGCAGTTTTACACAGTTGCTGAGTTGGAACACATCGTTAAACGGGGCGCATCCATCCTCGGGATCGGGATGGCGGAAGACGGCGCCCATGAGATTGCAAAGCGCTCACGTGGCACGCCCCGGATCGCCGGACGGCTTTTGCGGCGTGTTCGCGACTTTGCGGTGTTTGAGGGGGCTGAGCGCGTGGATGCCCGCCTTGCCGATAAAGCCCTGCTGCAGCTTGAGGTGGATGGGGCCGGGCTCGACAGTCTCGACCGGCGTTATTTAAGCCAGATCGCCATGAATTTTGGCGGCGGTCCGGTCGGCATCGAGACAATTGCCGCAGCGCTGTCCGAGCCGCGCGATGCGATTGAAGAAATTGTGGAGCCCTATCTCATTCAAAACGGGTTTCTGCAGCGCACGCCAAGAGGGCGTATCCTGACACCGGTCGCCTTTCAGCATCTGGGGCTTTCGGTTCCAGAACAGGTTGCTGCCCCGCAGATGGGGCTCTTCTCAGATCCTGACGGATAGCCTGAGCGCATAGTAATCACTATCATTGCGATTTATTGCAGTAATACCTGAGGGGAATTAAGGGTTTTTTCGTTAATGCCCCTGCATAGTGCGCTTAACTATGTGGGGGATACGATGCGTAAGCGGCTTTCATCTAAACTAGCTCTTATGTTTTTGGCAGGTGCGGTGACGATGTGCATCGCGATTGTAACGGTCACGTCGACCTTGTCACGGGACGTTGCCAATGGTCAGGCCGATGCAGCTTTGCAAAGCGGAACCAAAGCCAAACTCAAAGTGGCGGAATTGGCGTTAAGCCAGGCAGCTGACAGCGCCAAATTCTTTGTGTCTCTTGAAGATGCAAAAAGCAGCTTGATGAAGACCCTGGTTGGCTGGAAAAACCTGAAGGAAGGTCAGACCGCTATTCTCCGTGGTTTGTTTGTGACGGACAATCCGCATCCTGCCGGAGAGCGCCATCTGCTTCTGGAGCCGACCGAAACAAACCAGTACACCAACAACCACAAGGTTGTTCACCCGATTTTCCAGGATCTTGTCAGTCAGGGTGTTTTTTCAGATGTGGCTCTCGCCACTCCGGATGGGGTGATCACCTACACGTTCGCCAAGGGACAGGAATTCGCTCACCACATTGATGATGCGGAGATTTCGGGACATGCGGTTCAGGTTGCACTCGGTCCTCTCTTCAAAGCTGTCGCAGACGAGAGCATTCAGGCACGCCAGATCTTTACGTCCGGCTTCATGACGTCAGAAGACGGCACGGTCTCCATGGTCATTGCTGCACCGGTCTTTTATCTGGATCGCTTTTTTGGCGCCGCTGCCTTTTCAGTGAACATGGCCAATCTTGCAGATCTGTTGAACGGGTCTGGAGAGCTGGATGAAGGCGAACAAGTATTTCTCGTTGATAAGGCGGGACAGCTTGTGAGCCTGGATGCCGCCGGCCGTGCGGCGGTCGTGCACAACAAAGAAACTGTCGTCAGCGGAAATCAGACGCTTTTGCTGGATGGAAATGACTACCGCTATGCCCAAGCGAGCGCAACTTTCTCCGAGGCCCCTTATGGCGTTGTCGATGCGGTTCTTCAAACGAAGCTCTCGGCGGCTGCGGACCGGATTACATTTGGCGCTATCATCTCCGGCATCTTGTGTCTGGTGCCGATTGTAGGTGTCATTTGGTGGGTGACAGGACGCATGTTTGCTCCGCTTCAGGGGCTTTCAGCTGCGGCCCGGCAAATTGCTGACGGGGATCTGGAAGTGCCAGTCGATGCGACTGAGCGCCAGGATGAAATCGGCGAAATGGCACGCTGTATTGACGTGTTCAAGGGCAATTCGATTGAGCGCGAACGCCTGGCGGCTGAGCGGAAAGTCGGTCATATCGCCCGCGAACAGCGCGAAAAGAAGATTGATGAGTTGATCAGCTCATTCCGTTCCGAAGCGCAGCGGGTACTGGAGCTTGTCGAAACCAATATTGCCCGTGTCGAGGAATTGTCCTCGGCGTTGAGTGTCCGCTCCACCTCAGCTGCTTCTCAAGGAGAGGCGGCGGCGTCAACGTCGGAACAAGCGTCTGCGAATGTTCAGGCCGTTGCCTCGGCGACTGAAGAGTTGAATGCATCGATCTCAGAAATATCCAGACAAGTCGAAACGACCGCCGGGATTGTCGAAAAGACGACGTCCGCTGCGCAAAGTTCCAACGCAAAGATTTCAGGTCTTGCCGCAGCTGCGGAGAAAATCGGCGATGTTGTCTCGTTGATCTCGGATATCGCCGAGCAGACAAACCTGCTTGCCCTCAATGCGACGATTGAAGCGGCCCGCGCTGGCGAAGCTGGAAAAGGATTTGCGGTCGTTGCTTCCGAAGTGAAGTCCCTTGCCGGACAGACCGCAAAGGCAACCGAGGAAATCTCCACCCAGATCGCTGCAATCCAAGCCTCGACCAGTGAGGCGGTGAACGAGATTGGTCAGGTATCCGAAAGCGTGGAGGAAGTGAACTCCTATACCGGAACCATCGCCGATGCGGTTCAACAGCAGGGCGCGGCGACCGGCGAGATTTCGCGGAACGTTGCGGAAGCGGCTGAGGGAACCCGGAACGTTGCTGTGACGGTTGCGGAGCTTAATTCCGGCGTGGCGGAGAACTCCGCAGCGGTTAAGGACATGCTCAATGCAACGATCGAGATGAAGCAGCAGGCGGAGCAGCTGCGGGCATCGGTCGAAGCCTTCCTGAGCGAGGTTGCGGCTGCTTAAGTCCGGTCTTATCTAACAAACATCCGGCCTTCCGGTTTCAACGCCGGAAGGCTTTTTATTTGGAGATGACACCGTGACCGATTGGCCAGATCTAGCAGGGCGGCTTGAAGATGGCGGACACGTGCTTCCGGTCAGGGTCTATTATGAAGATACCGATTTCACCGGCATCGTGTACCACGGAGCTTATGTCCGTTTTTTTGAACGGGCGCGTTCAGACTTTCTCCGGCTGGTCGGTATCCATCACGCAGAATTGGCGAATGGGGTAAACGGAGTGGCTTTGGCGTTTGCCGTCAAATCCATGTCACTTGATTTCCAGAAACCGGCGCGCATTGATGACGTACTGGAAGTCCACACGAGCCTGGCCGAGTTTAAAGGTGCGCGTATTCGTTTGGACCAGTTGATTTATCGAGAAGGGCAGCTCCTCGTTTCAGCCGCCGTCACCGTTGCAGTCATAAACACCGATGGAAAACCCTCGCGTTTGCCTGCACAGTTGGCCGAGAAGCTATTGGCTCAACGTCCGGTAAATCAGGATCAATAATGCCGACCAAATCAAGGCCGGTGACATTGCCGACAGCAGCTCAAAACGAAAATTTGTTCAAAAACGTCGGCGGATCTTAATCCTGCGGTAACCATAATAGATTCCTCTAAGAACCGTAAAGAAAGCGCGGACCAAGTCCCAGTTTTGACAAAATCAAACGTCAGAGAGGCGTCCTGTTCCAAACGCCCCTGGACATGATTTCTGGCGGAAATGGTTGATTGAATTCCGCGATCTTGAAGCCGGCCCGGTCACGAGACCGACTGAACACAATAGGAAGCATATTTCGATGGCGCCGCATGAAGGCTTTTCACTTATTGATCTGTTTTGGCAAGCGCATATCGTCGTCCAACTTGTCATGATCGGTCTGATTTTGTCATCGGTATGGTGCTGGGCGATCATCGTCGACAAGGTCTTGCTGATCGGCCGCACACAACGCCAGATGAACCGGTTTGAGACCGTTTTCTGGTCTGGGCAATCGCTGGAGGAACTTTATGGCACGCTCCACAACCGGGTAAATCACTCCATGGCGGCGCTCTTTGTGGCGGCGATGCGCGAGTGGAAACGCAGTCACGAGGGGTCCCGGCCCGCCATTGCCAGCTTGCAGCAGCGCATAGACCGCGTGATGGACGTTACTATCCAGCGGGAGTCTGAACGCCTTGAAAGCCGATTGCTGATTTTGGCAACTGTTGGGTCTGCCGCGCCCTTTATCGGTCTTTTTGGAACCGTTTGGGGCATCATGACTGCCTTCCAGGCAATTGCCACGTCCGAGAGCACGAACCTTGCCGTCGTGGCGCCCGGTATTGCTGAGGCCTTGTTTGCCACGGCCCTCGGTCTTCTGGCGGCTATCCCGGCTGTTATTGCCTTCAACAAGTTCAACTCCGACGTTGGCAAAGCTGTTGCCCGGATGGAAGGCTTTGCCGATGAGTTTTCGGCAATCCTGTCCCGTCAGATCGACGAGAGGGGCTAAGCGATGGCCATGCAGGTCGGAAGTGGCGGAGCGGGCGGAGGTCGCCGGGGCCGCCGAAGACGCCGTTCAGCCCCAATAAGTGAGATCAACGTGACGCCATTTGTGGACGTCATGCTTGTTCTCCTCATCATTTTCATGGTTGCTGCACCATTGCTCACGGTAGGCGTGCCGATCGATTTGCCTGAAACAGCAGCCAAGCCGCTTGAGGGTGATAATGAGCCAATCACAATTTCGGTGAATTCGTCTGGCGAAATCTTCATTCAGGACACGCCGATCCTTCTGGACGAGGTGGTCCCCAAACTCGAAGCCATTGCCGCCAATGGCTATGAAGAGCGTATCTACGTACGCGGCGATCAAGATGCCGACTACGGCACAGTTATGAAACTGATGGGGCGGATTAACGCGGCCGGCTTTAAACGGCTCGGCCTGGTCACTCTGGAAGAACGGGACTCGTAAAGCGTCATGCGCGCCGGTCTCATCGCGTCTTTGGCCGGTCATACGGCGATATTGGTCTGGGGCTTGGTCTCATTTCCGGACGCGGAGAGCTTTTCGGTGCCGCAGGTGGAAACTCTGCCGGTGGATCTGATACCTGTTGAAGAATTTACCCAGCTCCGTCTTGGCGAACGTAACGCCGAAATCCGGGACGTTGCGGCCTTAAATCCCAGCGAGACACCTGAGGAAACACCACCGCAGCCCGCCGACCGCCCAGGCGACAGCCAGGTCCAGCAGCCAACACCTTCGCCCGCACCCGCACCTCCGCCACCTGCCGCGGAGCCGGAGCCGCAGCCGGTTGCCGAACCAGAGCCAGCGCCGGCCCCTGTTCCTGTCGCTGAGCCTGAACCTGCCCCGGAGCCGCAGCAAGAGGCAGCGCCCGCCCCGCAGCCGATTGTGACAAGTGTAGCCCCGCGATCAAAACCAACACCGCCGCGGCGCGCACCCGAGCGCGAAACCGAAGAAGTCGTTGACCAGGTGGCTGCGCTCTTGAACAAGGTTGAGCCTGCTGCTGCGGCCGGGCAATCGTCCCAGGATCCGGCATCACTCGGGTCACGCCAAGGGGCCCAGAACATCCGCATGACGCAATCGGAACTTGATGCCTTGAGAGGGCAGGTGGCGCAATGCTGGAGCCCTCCGGTCGGTGCGGTTGGCGCCGAGGAACTCAAAGTTCGTGTGCGCTTCAATCTATCTCAATCCGGTGATGTGTCGGGAAGTCCGGAAGTCTTGAATTCAAATGGCAACCCGGCATTCCGGGCGGCCGCAAGCAGCGCAGTTCGTGCGATAATGCGGTGTCAGCCTTATTCTCTTCCTGTTGCGAAGTATGAAACCTGGCAGGAAGTGATTATCAATTTTGATCCAAGGGAAATGCTTGGAGGATAGTCCGGAGACGGACGTCACCTTAATCAAGGGAGCTGAGTGCTCATGCGCGGAAATTTGAAAAAGCTTTCGGTTCTTGCAACCCGGATCGCGGTCTTGGCAATTGCTGCAGGCGTGTTCTCGGGCCTGCTGGGACCTGAGCCCGCGAAGGCTCTCGTTGAGATCGATATTACGCAAGGCAATATCGAGCCGCTTCCGATAGCATTGCCGCCATTTTCCGCCGAAGGGGGCGACAGCCGCCTGGCGTCGGACATGACAGCGGTCATTGCGGCCAATCTCAGACGGTCAGGCTTGTTCAACCCGCTTGATCCGGCGAGTTACATTCAGAAGAACATGAGCGTCAACTCAACGCCGCGCTTCGGCGACTGGCGGACAATCAGCGCCCAGGCACTGGTCACTGGAACAGTCATTCAGCAGCCGGATGGTCGTTTACGGGCGGAGTTCCGGCTTTGGGATGTCTTTGCCGCCGATCAGATGCTCGGACAGCAATTCTACACAACCCCGGAAAACTGGCGCCGTCTTGCTCATATCATCTCGGATGCGATCTACGAGCGGCTGACAGGCGAAAAAGGATACTTCGATACCCGTATCGTTTTTGTCGATGAAACCGGGCCTAAGGACAAACGCGTCAAACGGCTTGCCATCATGGATCAGGATGGGGCGAATATCCGCTATCTGACACGGGGAGATGATCTGGTTCTGACACCGCGCTTTTCGCCGACCAGCCAGGAAATCACCTATATGTCCTACGGTGGGACGGACCCGAGCGTTTATCTCCTGAACATCGAGACCGGACAGCGTGAGATTGTGGGCAACTTTCCCGGCATGACCTTTGCCCCGAGATTCTCACCGGATGGCCAGAGCGTGGTGATGAGCCTCCAACAGGGCGGCAATGCCAATATCTTCAAGATGGATCTCCGTTCCCGGCAAACCACCCGTCTCACCAACACGGCTGCGATTGATACCAGCCCGTCCTTTTCACCCGATGGCCGCCGGATCGTTTTTGAATCTGATCGTGGCGGGACGCAACAACTTTATGTGATGGGTGCGAATGGCGGTGGTGCCGAGCGGATTTCCTTCGGGCCCGGCCGGTATTCGACACCTGTATGGTCCCCGCGCGGTGACCTCATTGCTTTCACCAAACAGCATCAGGGCCGGTTCATGATTGGTGTGATGCGGCCAGACGGCAAGGGCGAGCGCATCTTGACCGAAGGGTATCATAACGAGGGGCCCGCATGGTCACCAAATGGCCGTGTTTTGGTGTTCTTCCGCGATACACCTGGAGCGAATGGCGGGCCGCAGGTTTGGACGGTTGATCTCACAGGATACAACGAGCTGCGGCTGGAAACGCCAGCCTTCGCGTCGGACCCGTCATGGTCGCCACTGATCGATTGAGCAAGGCGTGTTAAGCTTTTGCTAACCATGTTTGCAAAGGCCGTTTTAACCAGCTTTGTCTAGAAAGCATTTACCCTAACGCCGGGCATCCGGAAGGACTTTGCAGGCTGGGGATAGGAGACTGGAATGTTAATGAAACAAAATGCCATCCATGGCGCGCGCTGGATTGCAGTCTGCTTCGCGGTTTTGTTCGCAGCTGCATGTGCGCAAACCAAACCGGATGGCCTGTCGAGCAACGTAACGCCGGGTACAGGTCAGGACTTTGTCGTCAATGTCGGCGACCGTGTTTTCTTTGAAGAAGACCAGTCCGTTTTGAATGCGCAGGGCCAGGCAACTCTTGCCAATCAGGCGAAGTGGCTGAACCGCTACTCCCAATACACAATCACTGTAGAGGGTCATGCGGACGAGCGTGGCACCCGCCAATACAACATTGCGCTGGGCGCACGCCGCGCTCAGGCCGCACGCGATTACCTTGTTGGCCAGGGCGTTTCGGCGTCCAGGATCCGGACTATTTCCTATGGTAAGGAGCGTCCGGTCGCCGTGTGTAATGACAATAGCTGCTGGTCCCAGAACCGCCGGGCCGTCACGGTGTTGAACAACGCCACGAACTGATCGCCCGATAATCACTGAGACTTCGGTTGCGGCCGGGCATGGTGCCCCGGCCGCAATGCGTTTGACCTGCAGTGTTGCAGAGCCATTTTTCGGTCGCACCGTCAAAATTTAGCCGAACTCCAAGCGCTCTTTGCCTTGAGAGATGCGCCGGGCATGGTAAAGACATCATGCAAGAAACCGGAGGAATGAATGCGTTACCTCAATGGAATGGCCTGCTTGCTGCTGACGCTGGCGTTTGTCGCCACGTCGTCACCCTCGAATGCGCAATTGTTCGGCAGGCGCAATGATGATTCAGCTGTCCGCGTTGCTCAGCTGGAAGAACAGATCCGTGTCCTGACAGGGCAGATTGAACAACTGTCCTTCCAGTTGCGCGAAATGCAGGATCAAATGCGGCGCATGCAGGAAGACAATGAATACAGGTTCCAGCAGCTCGAGGGCGGCGCGCCGGGTGACCGGTCTGACGCGGGCCCGGGCGCAACGCCCGGATTGAGCCCGGATGGGACGCCGCGGTCTGGCAATCTTGTTGCACCCGGCGGTGATTTGGCGACACTTCCTGCAGGTGGCTCCGGTGACGGCGACTGGTCGGCGTCAGGCGGCTATCAGGAAGGCGGCAATTTGCCGACGGATGGGCCAATCGACCTTTCAGCGCTGGCAAGCGGCCTCGAAAATGTGCCAGGGACGTCGGCGGTGCCTGACCCGAACCTGAGTACCGACGATGACGCCCTTGCCGGGATTCTCGGAACAGGTGATCCGCGGACGGATTACGATCAAGCCTACTCGTTTGCGGTCAATGGCGACTATCAGGCAGCTGAAACGGGTTTCAGATCTTTTCTTGAGGCTTATCCCGGTGATGCGCTCGTTCCCAACGCTCAGTACTGGCTCGGCGAGAGCCTGCTTGCTCAGCAAAATTACCGCGAAGCCGCCGATGCATTTTTGAAGACCTACAAGGATTACCCGGGAAATCCCAAAGGTCCGGATAGTCTTTTGAAACTCGGCGTGTCCTTGCGCGGTCTGGGTGAGACCGATGTTGCATGTGCGACCTTTTCTGAACTCTTGAACAAATTTCCAAATGCCGCGCCTGCTGTGTTGTCCCAAGCGCGGGATGAGCGCAGCCGTGCCCAATGTTCCTAATGATCCGGCACCTTTGAGTCTGGTCGACTGCGACCGACTGTTTTCTCCATTAGATTCATTTTCAAACGTTGCTCTTGCCGTCTCGGGCGGGGTCGATTCTGTTGCACTGCTGGTTCTTTTCAACGAATGGCGCCATCGCACGGGCTGGGCAGGGCGAGCAGCCGTCTACACAGTCGATCATGGTCTTAGAGCGGGAAGCGCCGCAGATGCGGACTTTGTCGCCAAGCTCTGCCGGGACCTCGGCATCAAGTGTCGAAGCTTGTCCTGGCAGCCCACGTTACCGCTCGCAAACGTTCAGCAGGAGGCCCGCCTTGCCCGGTACCGGCTGTTTGCCGATGCCGCTGTTTCGGACGGTGCCGAGTGCATTGTGCTGGCACATCACAGAGACGATCAGGTTGAAACTTTTTTGGATCGGCTTGGGAGGGGAAGCGGCGTCTATGGTCTGGCCGGGATGGCATTGGACGAGCCAAACGGTCCCGAGGGTCTGAGGTTGATCCGTCCGTTCCTGATGATCCCAAAATCCGCACTTGACGCCTCCATGCGCAAGCGATCACAGGCCTGGCGGGAGGATCCAACAAATTCAAGTGCTGTTTACAAGAGAAACCGTCTTCGAAAGATTCTGGAGTTGCTGTCCGCGGAAGGGGTCGATGCTGCGCGGATCTTGAGCACGGCAACGCATATGCGCCGGACCCGCCAAGCTCTAGATCACTTTTTGGTGCGCTTCCTAACTGAACACGTTCACGAACACGATGCCGGACCCGTCAAACTGGAAAGAGGCGCTTACACTGCGCAGCCCGAAGAACTCAGACTGCGGTTCTTGGCCCACATTATCACAAGGGTTACTGGACGGCCTGCCAATCCACAGCTTGTGAAGCTGCAAAACTTGGATGCGTGTCTAAAAAACAATCCTGTTTGCCAGACAACACTTGCCGGCTGTGTGTTTTCGATCAAGGCGGATGCCCTCTTCATTTGGCGCGAAATGGGGCGGACGCCGCCGGCGGTTCTTTGTCCCGCCGCGCATGAGGGGGTCTGGGATTGCAGGTACTCATATACTATTGCGGAGGGCGCGTCCGGGCTTGGCGGAAAGATTGCGATTGGCCCATATGCGAGCTCTCCGGCAAACTCCAGCGACCTCAGCTGGCCACATGGGTGGCCAAAAAGCGCCTTTGCATCCGCACCTGTGGTCTGGACGCAGGGGGACGATCAGCTTTTGAGTTATCCTTCGGCCGTTCTGCCGGTGAAAGCCGGTTCGCAGGTTGAAGGCATACTCTTAGAGCGGCTGAAGTCCATGTGCCCAAGCGGGAGTAACCATGTGGATGAAGAGGACGAACCGGCATAACTGCGAAGTTTTCTTGCGGCGCATCATCTGATAAGGGTCTTGGCTTAACAAAATAGTTAGCGCGCATGCGCAACTATGGCGCACCGCCTTGGCAGAGCGGCTTGGGCGACCTATCTTCGCTCATAACGAAATTTGACCGCGCGCAAGTAAGCCGCGTTGGGCGGTTAAGGAAACGAAATGAACGCACATTTTCGAAATTTTGCTCTCTGGGTCATAATCGCTCTTCTGCTGATCGCATTGTTCCAGCTGTTTCAGAGCCCCACCCAGCAGGGTACGACAAGTGAGATATCCTTCTCAGACTTCATGGATCAGGTTGACCGGGGTGATGTACGAACCGTGACGATCCAGGAGCAGAAGATCACCGGTCAGTCGTCGACGGGAACGTTCCAGACATATGCGCCAGATGGCGCCGAGTACGTCGATGAGCTCCGGAACAAAGGCGTTTCGATTAATGCGCGGCCACCGTCCGAAAGTTCGCCGCTGCTGGGCGCTCTCTTCTCATGGCTTCCGATGCTGATCATCTTGGGTATCTGGATTTTTGTGATGCGCCAGATGCAGGGGTCCGGCGGCAAGGCGATGGGCTTTGGTAAATCGAAAGCCAAGTTGCTGACGGAAGCGCACGGACGTGTAACCTTTGAAGACGTTGCCGGTATCGATGAGGCGAAGGAAGACCTCCAGGAGATCGTTGAATTTCTGCGTGATCCTCAAAAATTCCAGCGCCTCGGCGGGCGTATTCCGCGTGGTGTCTTGCTCGTTGGTCCTCCGGGAACCGGTAAAACGCTCACGGCGCGTGCTGTTGCCGGTGAAGCAAATGTTCCGTTCTTCACCATTTCTGGCTCTGACTTTGTTGAAATGTTTGTGGGCGTTGGCGCAAGTCGGGTCCGGGACATGTTCGAACAAGCCAAGAAAAATGCGCCTTGCATCATTTTCATCGACGAAATCGATGCAGTCGGACGGCACCGCGGTGCTGGACTTGGCGGGGGGAATGACGAGCGCGAGCAGACGTTGAACCAGCTTCTTGTCGAGATGGATGGTTTCGAGCCGAACGAAGGGATCATCATCATTGCAGCAACCAACCGCCCTGACGTTCTGGATCCGGCATTGTTGCGCCCGGGCCGTTTTGACCGTCAGATTGTCGTTCCAAATCCGGATGTCACTGGCCGTGAAAAGATCCTGAAAGTGCACATGCGCAAAGTTCCGTTGGCACCTGATGTCGATGTCCGGACACTTGCGCGCGGCACACCGGGCTTCTCAGGCGCCGATCTGATGAACCTGGTCAACGAAGCCGCCCTGTTGGCTGCCCGCCGGTCCAAGCGTCTCGTGACTATGTCTGAATTTGAAGATGCAAAAGACAAGGTCATGATGGGCGCCGAACGCCGCACGCTCGTCATGACGGAAGAAGAAAAGAAGCTGACGGCTTATCACGAAGCCGGGCACGCCCTAGTCGCACTTCACCAGGAAGCTTCCGATCCTATCCACAAAGCTACAATCATCCCGCGTGGCCGTGCCCTCGGAATGGTGATGCGTCTTCCGGAAAAGGATCAGGTGTCGCTAACACGTGCGAAGTGTAAGGCTGATCTGGCTGTTGCCATGGGTGGGCGCGTCGCGGAAGAAATGATCTTCGGTTATGAGAAGGTGACGTCCGGGGCCTCTGGCGACATTCAAATGGCGACCAAGCTGGCCCGTGCCATGGCAACCCAATTCGGGATGTCCGACAAACTCGGCCCGCTTCTTTACGGTGAAAACCAGGAAGAGGTCTTCCTTGGCCATTCCGTTGCGAAAAATCAGCATGTTGCTGATGAAACGCAAAAGATCGTCGACGCTGAAATAAAATCCTTCGTCAATCAGGGCTACGAGACTGCAAAGAAAATCCTGGGTGACCACGAAGATCAGCTTCACACCATCGCCAAGGGGCTTCTCGAGTATGAGACTCTGTCCGGCGATGAGATCAAGGACCTTCTGGACGGCAAGCCGCCTGTGCGAGACACTGACGACGACCAGCCGGTCGGACGCGCCTCGGCTGTTCCGAAAGCGGGTGTGAAGCGCGGTGGCGATGAGCCGACCGGGGGCATGGAGCCCCAGCCGCAGGGTTGATTGACCCGGACAAAATGAAAGCAAGGCCCGGCTATTTCAGCCGGGCCTTTTTTCTGTCATGAAGTTCAGATGCAAAGCGTTATGGGATCGTAACATTCGATCACACTTTTTGACTAAAGTTCCGCGGCATTTGCTTTAGAAGAAGACGCAAACGCGAGACAGCATACAGGCATTGAAATGCGAAAGTTTTTTGGAACCGATGGAATCCGTGGCCAGGCCAACACTCACCCGATGACGGCGGATATGGCGTTGAAAGTCGGAATGGCGGCCGGTTTGGTCTTCAAGAACGGCGGACATCGGCACCGGGTGGTTATTGGCAAGGATACGCGCCTTTCCGGCTATATGATCGAGTACGCACTCGTTGCAGGCTTCACCTCCGTTGGCATGGACGTTTTGCTTCTTGGGCCAATGCCAACACCGGCTGTGGCAATGCTGACCCGTTCCCTGCGCGCCGACGTCGGTGTCATGATCTCCGCCTCGCATAATCCGTTCCAGGACAACGGGATCAAGTTTTTCGGCCCTGACGGGTTCAAGTTGAGCGATGCCATCGAAGAGCGGATTGAAACCCTGGTCGAACAGGACATGTCCGCCAAACTGGCTGGTGTGCGGGATATTGGCCGGGCCCGCAGAATTGACGGGGCACAGCAGCGCTACGTTGAGTTTGCCAAACGGACCTTGCCGCGGGAAATGAGCCTGGAAGGCCTGCGGGTGGTGATCGACTGCGCAAACGGCGCCGCCTACAAGGTCGCGCCGGAAGCGCTGTGGGAGCTCGGTGCAGAAGTCATCTCCATCGGTGTTTCTCCAGATGGGTTCAACATCAATCAGGACTGTGGATCGACCTCCACCGATACTTTGTCGAAAAAGGTCCGGGAGCTGCGGGCAGACATCGGGATTGCGCTGGATGGTGATGCCGACCGGGTCATCATAGTTGATGAAAATGGCACCGTTGTTGACGGCGATCAGCTCATGGCCGTGGTCGCGCAGTCCTGGCAAGCCAGCAATCGTTTGTCGTCTCCTGGTATTGTTGCGACGGTCATGTCCAACCTGGGCCTTGAGCGGTATCTCAATGGGCTTGGACTTGCCTTGGAGCGAACCAAGGTTGGCGACAGGTACGTTGTCGAACACATGCGCGCAAAGGGGTTTAATGTCGGCGGCGAGCAGTCAGGCCATATTGTTCTGTCCGACTTCATAACCACTGGTGATGGTCTGATTGCCGCGTTGCAGGTTCTCGCCTGTATCAAGGATCAGGACCGGCCAGTCTCAGAGGTTTGCCGCCGTTTTGAACCGGTTCCCCAGATCCTGAAGAATGTACGCTACAAGGGCGGGCGGCCGTTGGAAGCAGAAACTGTTAAGTCGGCTATAACCGATGGCGAGGCGCGCCTTGGAAATGCTGGCCGTCTCGTGATCCGTGCATCCGGCACGGAACCGCTTATTCGGGTCATGGCCGAAGGGGACGATGCAGACCTTGTCAAACAGGTTGTCAACGATATTGCAGGTGTTGTCGCCTCGACTGCAGCCTAAGTCATCGAAAATTTCCAAGACTTGTGAGCGGCCACCTTAACGGGTGGCCGTTTGACTTTAAGTCAGCATCAAATCTTAGGGTTCTGTTAACCTAAAAAAACACGGTTAAAGAACAGAGTTAAGTCACCCTTAATCTATTCCGGTCAGTATTCATCCGAGTTTGACGTGTCCGTTGATTAGAAACACGGACGCTGATCGGAAGAGGATAAGGACATGGACAAGTTTCTGAAGCGACTGTCTTTGACCGGATTTGCAATAGCAGTGTCCACCGCGGGTTATGCTGCCGATTTGCCGACCCCGGTTATAGAACACATTCCGGAAGTGCCGGCGGCTGCGGGTGGTTGGTATTTGCGGGGGGATATCGCCTATAAAGTCTACGGTGACCCAAGTGGCAGCTTCAACGACGGCCTGATCGGTGATCTGCGGTTTGAGCGCGAATCGATCGACAATGCCTGGATGATTGGCGTTGGTGTTGGCTACAAGTTCACGGACTATCTGCGGACTGATGTTACTCTTGACTATGAAACGCCGGCGGCGGTGAAAGGTTACGCGGTCTGTGGCGCATGTACCGGCGGCTTCTCGGAAGAGGGAACGGATATCGACGTCTGGACCGTTATGTTGAACGGCTACATTGACATCGGGACCTGGCACCGGATCACGCCTTATGTGGGTGCTGGTATCGGTGCAGCCTATGTGCGCACAGACAACACCTATTCCATTAATCCAGGGTCCACGGGCCGCTCCGAATACGACGGTGAGAACAGCGAATGGAACTTCGCCTGGGCTCTGATGGCCGGTGCGTCTTATGCCGTTACAGACAACTGGGCAATTGACGCTGGATACCGTTACAAGGATCTGGGTGAAGCCAAAACAGTTGTTTTGAACGATGTGGGCACCGGAGGATCACGGATTAAGTGGGAAGACCTCACGGCTCACGAGTTCCGCCTTGGTGCGCGATACACGTTTGACACGGCTCCGTCGGCCGGCCCCGTTTACTACAATCCGCAGACGCCGATCAGCAGCAACTTCTGATCACCGCGCTCCTCTTGAAAAGGCCGGTCTTTGGACCGGCCTTTTTTTGTGCCGATTTGATTTGCCCTTTGGTCAGTTTCAACGTAACTCAATAGGTGGGCCACCCCTCCCCAACGAGGGGCAACTATCTGTGAGGGTAGACTCAAAATGAGCACACCGATTGCAAGACCGGACGTTCGTCCGGCAAACCCCAATTTTTCGTCCGGACCTTGTTCAAAACGCCCTGGCTGGTCTTTGGCAGGTCTTTCGGATGCGCCTCTTGGCCGATCCCACCGCGCCAAACCCGGTAAGGCGAAGCTTGCTGAAGCGATTGAACTTACGCGCAAGGTTCTTCAGGTTCCGGGCGACTACCGTATCGGCATTGTGCCGGCATCCGATACCGGCGCGGTCGAGATGGCGATGTGGTCGCTACTTGGCGCCCGCGGTGTCGATATGCTCGCCTGGGAGAGCTTTGGCTCCGGCTGGGTGACTGACGTTGTCAAGCAGTTGAAGCTGGAAAATGCCAGAGTTCTGGAAGCGCCCTATGGCGCGTTGCCGGATCTAACATCCGTTAACTTCGACAATGATGTGGTCTTTACATGGAACGGCACGACATCCGGAGTGCGGGTGCCGAATGCGGATTGGATACCGTCTGACAGAGGCGGGCTGACCATATGCGACGCCACATCGGCTGCTTTCGCGCAACATCTCGACTTTGCAAAACTCGATGTTGTTACCTTCTCGTGGCAGAAGGTCTTGGGCGGGGAAGGCGCGCACGGTGTCCTGATCTTAAGCCCGCGCGCTGTTGAACGGCTGGAGTCCTACGTCCCAGCCTGGCCGCTTCCCAAGATTTTCCGGCTCACGAAGGGCGGAAAACTCATTGAGGGAATCTTCCGCGGAGAGACAATCAACACACCGTCTATGCTGTGTGTCGAAGACTATCTGGACGCTGTGAAGTGGGCTGACAGTTTGGGTGGTCTCAATGCCTTGACGGGCCGTGCGGATAAGAATCTGCAGGTGCTGGGCGATTGGGTAGATGCCTCCAGCTGGGTCGATTTTTTGGCTCAAGATCCAGCCACGCGCTCCAACACGTCTGTTTGTTTGAAGGTCGTCGATCCAGAGATCGTCAAACTGCCGGACGACCAGCAAGCAGCGCTTTCCAAAGCCCTTGTCGCCGCATTGGATGCGGAAGGCATAGCCTATGACATCGGTGCCTACCGGGATGCTCCTTCGGGGCTGCGGGTCTGGACAGGAGCAACGATCGAAAGCTCGGACGTCAAGGCCCTAACGGCTTGGCTGGATTGGGCCTTCCAGACGGAAAAAGCCCGGCTGCTTGAGGCTGCCTAAGCCTGTTCTCCGAACACGATTCTTTATCGGGCGGTTCGACGCCCGATCCCTTATCGCTTCGAAGGAGAAAGAAAATGGCTCCTAAAGTACTTATTTCAGACAAGTTGTCGCCTGCTGCCGTTCAGATTTTTAAAGACCGGGGCGTGGACGTGGATTTCCTGCCCGAGGTGGGCAAGGACAAGCAGAAACTTCTCGAGATCATTGGCGGCTATGATGGTTTGGCCATCCGGTCAGCCACAAAGGTGACAGAGAAGATCATTACAGCTGCCGACCGGCTCAAGGTAATCGGCCGTGCCGGTATCGGCGTGGACAATGTCGATATCACCAAAGCGACCGCCCGGGGCATCATTGTGATGAATACCCCGTTTGGAAACGCAATTACGACGGCAGAACACGCAATTTCCATGCTCATGGCTGTTGCACGGCAGATCCCGGCGGCTGATGCGTCGACACAAGCTGGCAAGTGGGAAAAGGCCCGCTTCATGGGCCGCGAAATCACCGGCAAAACCCTCGGCTTGGTTGGATGTGGAAACATCGGCTCCATCGTGGCGGCCCGAGCGATCGGGCTAAAGATGAAGGTGCTTGCCTACGATCCCTTTCTGACGCCGGAGCGTGCCATTGCGCTTGGGGTCGAGAAGGTTGAGCTTGACGGTCTACTCAACCGGTCCGACTTCGTGACGCTTCACACGCCTTTGACCGAGAAAACCCGAAACATCATCGATGCGGATGCGATTGCAAAAATGCGCGACGGCGCGTTTCTGATCAATTGTGCCCGCGGTGGGCTGGCAGATGAAGGAGCAGTTCGGACAGCGCTTGACAGCGGCAAACTGGCGGGGGCTGCTTTCGATGTTTTCGTTTCCGAACCAGCAACCGAAAATGTTCTGTTTGGCGCTCCGAATTTTGTCTCAACCCCGCATCTTGGCGCCTCGACATCTGAGGCGCAGGAGAATGTGGCGCTGCAGGTCGCTGAGCAGATGTGCGACTACTTGCTTGACGGTGCTGTGCGAAACGCCCTGAACATGCCTTCAATTTCGGCGGAAGAAGCCCCGAAACTTGCGCCTTTTGTCCGCCTTGCGGAGCAATTAGGGTCATTTGCAGGCCAGTTAACCGAAACCGGTATTGAGGGTATCCGCGTCGAGTACGCAGGTGCTGTGTCTGAAATGAACACACAGGCACTGACCTCGGCAGCGCTTACGGGATTGCTCACTCCGCTGCTTCAAACTGTAAACATGGTATCGGCGCCGATTCTCGCCAAGGAGCGGGGGATCAAGGTGGAGGAAATCCGCCGGGAAAAACAAGGCGCTTATGAGACCTATATCAGGCTTACCGTGCTAACGGAGCGCCAGGAAAGATCCGTGGCCGGAACCGTTTTCGCAGATGGCAAGCCGCGGATCATCCAGGTGAAAGGCATAAACATGGAAGCCGAGTTGGGCGCTCATATGCTTTACATCACGAATGAAGACAAACCAGGCTTCATAGGCCATCTCGGGACAGAGTTGGGTACGAATAGCGTCAATATCGCGACCTTTAACCTCGGTCGCACAGGACCGGGCGAAGATGCGATTTGCCTGGTTGAAGTTGACGGGGCCGTCCCGAAAGACGTGTTGGCACGCCTTGAATCCGTGTCACATGTCAAACAAGTGAAGTCGCTCAGGTTTTGAGCGTTCGGCAGCGCCGGTCAGGCGCTGCCACTATCGTTGCGGTTCCGCGGATCTTTTTGGAAAAATTCTGCCATCCAGCACAGCCAACCCAACCAGAAGCACTGCAAATCCAGCAATCTGCACCGTGCTTAGCTGCTCGCCGAGCAACATCCAGCCCAGAAAAAGTGCGCTTGCCGGGACCAATAAGGTCACGAGCGACGCATTCGTGGCCCCAGCTTCTGCAAGCAAGCGAAAATAGATCAGGTAAGCGATTGCCGTTGCGAGAAGTCCAAGCGCCAATACATTCAGCCAGGTCAGAGCGCTGGGCTCGCTGATTGACCACCCGCTGCCTGCAAACACTGCAACAGGCAACATGATCAAGGTTGAGCCGGTCAGCTGACCGGTCGCAGAGACTGTCGGCGGCAGATGGCTGAACCGTTTGGCAAAGGTTGCACCGCAGGCATAGGAAATGGCGGCACCTACACAGCAAAGCTGTGCCCAGACCGGATCGTTGGCCAGTCCGGTCAAGCTACCGGAGAGCATCATACCGACACTCGCGATGCCTAATACGACACCAATTATCTTGTTAAGCTGAGGCTGTTCCTGGTTTGTCAGGAAACTCGCCACAATAACCGTGAAAATCGGCGTCGTGGCATTCAGGATTGATGCAAGTCCCGCTCCAATTCCCGTCTGGCCCAGAAAGAGAAGAGAGAAGGGGATCGCATTGTTCATTAAACCCATCATGAAAAATGCGGGCAGTAGTTTCGGTGTGAAATGCTTGGAAAGCCCCCGCCACCAGACGACACACCACAAGGCGGTGCAAGCGATCGAAACCCTGAAGAACACCAGAATGAATGGGGGAATTTCCGCGACTGCTATCTTTGCAAACAGAAAGGAGCCGCCCCAAATCGCACCGAGGACAACAAGAAGAAACCAATTTCGCAGCGACATGATCAGGGCCCTTAAAAATGAACTTCGCTTGCCCGGCACTAGAGCAATGCCCATTCCGGTAGAACCGCGCCGGTTCTACCGGAATGGGAAAAATGCTCGTCTTTTGAGTGTGTTAGAGCATCTTTTTCCGAACTGATTGATCGCTCGGCGATTCAATCTGACCGGGAGCTGCTCTAGCATGGAGGTTTTTAGGGGGCTACCCGATTTGCGAGCGAGTTATGGGATCCCTAAGCCGCGCATCCATGAACTTGGGCAGTACACAGTGAAAATGTCCGGCTGGCTTCATTAATTTGCCGCCCCGGACTCGCAAGACACACTATTCATGGCTATAGTCCGCGCCGTTTGCCCCGGCTGGTGTCCGGGGCTTGTTGTGTTTGCACCAATCTGGTGCGGAAGCTGCTTCCAGGAGAGCGAGTTTTAAATGGCGAATGTGGTTGTTGTCGGTTCGCAATGGGGTGACGAAGGCAAAGGCAAAATTGTCGACTGGTTGTCGGAACAGGCCGATGTCATCGTAAGGTTCCAAGGTGGGCACAACGCAGGCCACACGCTGGTGATCGACGGGGTCAGCTACAAACTATCGTTGCTGCCGTCCGGTGTCGCGCGCCAAGGCAAGCTTTCCATCATTGGCAACGGGGTTGTGCTGGATCCCCATGCCCTTGCGGACGAAGTTGAACGGCTCTCAGGCCAAGGCGTTGTTGTAACGCCGGAAAATCTACGTGTTGCAGAAAATGCCACGTTGATCCTTTCGCTTCACCGCGAGCTGGATGCGCTTCGTGAAAACTCCAATACCGGAACACGGATCGGGACCACGAAGCGGGGCATTGGACCGGCCTATGAAGACAAGGTGGGGCGCCGGGCAATCCGGCTGATGGATCTGAAAAACCTGACCACGCTTCCGGCAAAAATTCGACCGTCTGCTGACCCATCACAACGCGCTTCGCCGTGGCCTTGGCCAGGATGAGATTTCGGCTCAAGCGATCTATGACGAGCTGTCCAGCATCGCCGATAAAGTACTGCCTTACATGGACAAGGTCTGGTACCTGCTTGATTCCATGCGCCGTGAGGGCAAACGCATCCTGTTTGAAGGTGCGCAAGGGGCGCTTCTCGACATCGACCATGGGACCTATCCGTTCGTTACGTCCTCGAATACGGTCGCTGGACAAGCGGCCACTGGCTGCGGCCTCGGGCCAGGGTCGATCGATTACGTTCTCGGGATCACGAAAGCCTATACGACACGCGTGGGTGAGGGTCCTTTCCCGACTGAACAAGAGAACGAAGTGGGCGAGTTCCTTGGAACGCGCGGTCATGAATTCGGCACTGTAACCGGGCGCCGCCGCCGTTGCGGCTGGTTCGATGCCGTCCTTGTCCGGCAAACCGTGTGTACATCCGGTATCAACGGGATTGCATTGACAAAACTGGATGTGCTCGACGGTCTTGATGAAATCAAGATCTGCGTTGGCTATGAGCTCGATGGTGAGACGATTGATTACCTTCCGGCCTCACAGGGGGCACAGGAACGGGTAAAGCCGATCTATGAGACGATGGAAGGCTGGAAAGAATCCACTGAAGGCGCGCGCACGTGGGCCGATCTGCCCGCTCAGGCGATCAAATACGTCCGGCATATTGAGGAGCTGATTGGCGCTCCGGTTGCGATTTTGTCGACCAGCCCTGAACGTGATGACACAATTCTTGTGCAGAATCCCTTCCAAGATTGAGATCGCCGCAGGAAACAGCCCATTATCAAAGGGAGTTGGGCGCGGACCGAATCAGTCCGCGCTCCCATTGTCGTTTTTGATTTGAAGAGGGCTTGGCATACACAACCAGTCACACCAAAATTACTCTTGGCTGGTCTTGCAATCGGCAGTTTTTCAAGAAACGAGTACCGTTCTCTGAAAACTTGCTATAAGCCTGACGTGGATTTCCTATTCAGGCATTGCAGCAAAATACAGATGTGGGCCGGTAGGCGGGAAGATGGCTGATTACTATTCGATTCTAAAGAAAACGATTGCGTCTTTGCCTGAAAGCAATGGGGCAGCCCGGCGCAGCGTGTACAGCCGTGCGCGCAATGCCATTGTAAATCAGCTCAAAGCCTATGAGCCGCCTCTTTCACCGTCCGAGATTACCGCAGAACAATTGCGGCTCGAAGAAGCAATCCGGAAAGTTGAAGCGGAAGCTGCGCGGGAAAGTCTTGGTCTTGGCCCGGCTCCCTCTGCCAGCAAACCGGGGGCAGTTGCGCCAACTGTCGAGCCGCCTGCGCCAGCGCCTCAACCCGCCGTTTCTTCCCAACCCGTCGAACCACCGAGCCCCTCCTACAGCCAGCCCGTGGATACTACGGTAGCTAAACCGGGTTCAGATGCCGCTGGTGCAAGTCAGCCGGGTCATGCACCGCTCAAAGAGGAGCTCGCTGAGGCAGAAACGCTCGGCGGCGCAGCCTCAGAAGCTGTTCAGCAGACCCGTGAGGCCGTCGAAACCCCAGGCCAGCCTCAAGCGGACCAGCAAGACTATGCGCAGCGGCAGGAACCGGTGTTCAATCCGGCCCAGGCGGACGATCAATCGATTTTCGAAGATCGCGGACCCGAGGATGCTGCGGGCCCAAGTGCATCGCATTTCGAGCAGAATCCGGACAGTGACGTTGCAGCGCCGGGTGCGCGCGACAAACGTGATCGAAAGAGTGCATCAGAGGCACTGAAGCCGAAAGGTCTTTCCGGCAACACAGTTCTGGTTGGTGTTGCCGCGGCTGTTCTCTTGCTGCTGGTTGGGGCTGGTGCCTACTTTTTCCTTTCTGCAGAACCGTCTGATCCTGCCGTGAGCGCGGTCGGTGTTGAGCCGTCTCCAGTGGAAGAAGATACGCAGCCCGTTGCTGCCGCGGAGCCTCAGGCTGCCGAACCGGATACCGACCCCGCCGATGACGCATCAGATCCGTCCAAAAACACGGACCGCCTTTTGAACGATTCAGAGGATGGGGTTGTTGCGCCAGATGCACGCAGTGTGACCACGACTTTGATTACACCGCCGAGTGAAGACGCACAGCCCGCGCAACCGTCCATCGTGACCAATGTTGAAAGCACGCCTGCGCCGGTAACTCCAGAGCCGGTTCCCGGCGTTGATGATCCTGGAGCGTCTGCGCCGGAAGAAACGCCTTTGGCGGCGGTCGCGCCGGATGCAGTGCCTGCGGAACCTGAAAGTAATGGCGGCGCCCAAAGGTCGATCCTTTATGAAGAAGGGGAAGACTCCGGCGGTGCTGGAACGGCTGCACAAGGAGCGGTGGTCTGGAACCTTGACGAGGAAACCGGTCTCAATGGTCAGTCTCAAGCCGTTCTGAATGCGTCGGTTGAGATCCCGGAACGCGACGTCAAAGTCGATATCCGGATCAAGCCGAATGACGATACATCTTTGCCGGCAAGTCATCTGGTTGAAATTAAATACGAATTGCCCGACAGTTTTGCTGCCGGCGATATCGTCAACGTGCCCGGTCTGGTGATGAAGCCCACTGAGGAGGCCCGCGGGGACGCTCTGATCGGTGCTTCTGTAAAGGTATCGCCCGGATATTTCTGGATTGCGCTCTCCAGCTTGCCGAATGAGCAGGAACGCAATCTTGCCTTGCTTCGGGAGCGCGGGTGGATCGATATTCCGATGCTTTATGAGAACGGCAAACGCGGCATCCTCACCCTGGAGAAAGGCAGTATCGGTGCAGATGCTGTCGAACGAGCAATCACGGCGTGGAATGCAGGCTAGTGTGGTTTCCGGCATTGAAATTCGTTCCCGAAGTTGCCGGAAAAGCTAGACGAGTTTCAGTTGCATCACACCAGCCCGTCTTTGCAGCCAGTGTAACGCGCGCGCATTTGTGTGAGTGCGGACTTGCCTTTTAAAATTAGCCGGTGCAATGTCCGACCCGGTCCGAGGGGTGTTCCGGAATTCCGGAACTGAGATGGCGGCAAGCCGAACCCTTAGAACCTGATCCGGGTCATGCCGGCGAAGGGACGGAAACCTTTAGCCACTCCCGGATCTCCAGTGTCTTGTTCGGTCTGACCGATCACGGGAGATCCCTGTTTTGAAAAGAAAATATCCGCGCGCCACCGCGCGTTCATACCGGCCATTGTGCAATGCCGATTACGTGCATTTTTTCCATGCAGGGATCTGCGCGACATGACCGGCTTTCTCCGATCAGTCTTTGAGACTTGCGCCATTATTATTGGCCTCGTCTTCGTGTGGCACGTCTTGGTGAAGGTGTCTGGGGTGGAGCCCTATATGGTGCCCGGTCCGATTGCGGTTGGAGAAACGCTCTGGGGACGGGCCGGTTTTCTTCTCTATCACGCAAGCATCACCGCATATGAAACACTGCTCGGGCTTTTCTTTGGGGTAACTTTCGGTGCCATTCTTGCCGTTTCGCTTTGGCTGTTCCCAATGGCGCGCAAGGTTACACTGCCGGTTCTTCTCGTTACCCAGTCGCTTCCTGTGTTTGCGATCGCGCCTGTACTGGTTCTCTGGTTCGGCTTTGGCCTTGCATCCAAGATCATCATGGCGACCTTGGTCATTTTCTTCGCAATAACGTCGACATTTTACGATGGGCTCCGGCGCCTCGATCCCGGCTTGTCAGAACTTTCCAGGCTCTACCGGCTGTCGCGGTTTCAGGAATTCCGCCTGCTCCGTCTACCGTCTGCGATGCCTGCATTTGCGTCCGGAATCCGGATCGCAGCTGCGTTCGCCCCGATTGGAGCGATTGTCGGCGAGTGGGTCGGGGCAAAGGGTGGCCTTGCCTTCATTCTCTTGCAATTCAATGCCCGCGCGCAGACCGATGTGGTTTTTGCAGCGCTTATCCTGCTTGCGACGATGGTTCTGGTCCTCAGATACGTCGCCGATTACGCCACCCGTTTCCTGGCCCCCTGGCAGACGGAAGACTGATCTGCCGAACTTTGGAGGAAGTATGAAAAAGACACTGATCTCGGCTGTATTGGCCCTCAGCGTTTTGTCTGCACCGGCACAAGCAGCTGAAAAACTCACGGTGCTTTTGGATTGGTTCATTAATCCGGATCACGCCCCGCTCACTACGGCTCAGGCCAAGGGGTTCTTTGCAGCAGAAGGCCTTGAGGTTGAGATTATAGAGCCCGCGGACCCGTCAATGCCTCCGAAGCTGGTTGCTGCTGGTCAAGGTGATATTGCGATTTCCTACCAGCCCACTCTGCATGCGCAGATCAACGAGGGGCTTCCGCTGAAGCGCATCGGCACCTTGGTGGAAACCCCACTGAATTCCTTGATCGTTTTGAAAGATGGGCCAATACAGGAACTGAGCGATCTGAAAGGGAAGACAATCGGGTTCTCTGTGTCCGGATTTGAAGATGCGATGCTGGGACAGATGCTTCGCTCGGTTGACCTGACCATCGATGATGTCGAGCTGATCAATGTGAACTTTTCGCTGTCTCCCGCATTGTTGTCCGGCCAAGTGGATGCGGTCATCGGGGCCTACCGGAACTTCGGACTGACCCAGTTGGAAATCGAAGGGAAGCCGGGTAAGGCGTTCTTTCCGGAAGAAAACGGCGTTCCTGTCTTTGATGAGCTGATTTATGTGGTCAACAAGGACAAGACAGACGATCCACGGTTTGAAAAATTCATGGCAGCAATTGAAGCCGCCACGATCTATCTGACCAACCATCCTGAAGAATCGTGGAATGCGTTCATAGAGACCTATCCGCATTTGAATGATGAACTCAATCGCCGGGCTTGGACGGATACCCTTCCACGATTTGCGAAGCGCCCGTCTGCACTAGACGAGGGCCGTTATCAGAGGTTCGCTGAGTTCATGGCAGAGGCGGGTCTGATTGACGCTGTTGTCCCGGTAGACACCTACGCGGTGGAAATTCGTTAAACCTGAGATGCGGGCGGCGCCACGATGTCTGGCGCCGCTACAAAATCCAGAAAACAGCGCAGCCAATCAAACACCAGTTTGAATGGCTGTATTTCTCAGTGAGCTGGGAGTTCCGTGGTCCGTGCACTGTTTCGAACCGCTTTTTGCACTTTCTCAAAAGCGCGCACTTCGATTTGCCGGACGCGCTCACGGCTTACACCGAACTCGCCGGACAGATCTTCAAGCGTCATCGGATCTTCCGACAGTCTACGTGCCTCGAAAATCCGGCGCTCGCGGTCGTTCAAGACCTCCATGGCGTCGCTCAGCAGCTTGCGCCGCATATCGAGCTCTTCCTGATTGGCCAGCATTGTTTCCTGGCTGTCAGTCTCATCCACCAGCCAATCCTGCCACTCTCCGGCATCAGCTTCCGCGCGAACGGGTGCGTTCAGGCTGGCATCGCCGCCAAGACGGCGGTTCATTGAAATCACTTCTTCCTCGGAGACACCGAGCCGTGTCGCGATTTCAGAAACCTGTTCCGGTTTCAGGTCCCCTTCATCCAGAGCCTGGATCTTGCCCTTCAACCGTCGCAGGTTGAAGAAAAGCCGCTTCTGGTTCGCGGTGGTGCCCATTTTGACCAGCGACCAGGAACGCAGAATGTATTCCTGGATAGCAGCCTTGATCCACCACATCGCATAGGTCGCCAAACGAAAGCCCTTGTCCGGCTCAAACCGTTTTACAGCCTGCATGAGGCCAACATTTCCCTCGGAAACAACTTCGCCGATCGGCAGGCCGTATCCGCGGTAACCCATCGCGATCTTCGCAACAAGGCGCAGGTGGGAATTGACGAGCCTTTCGGCAGCTGCGGGGTCTTCATGCTCCTTGTATCGCTTCGCAAGCATGTATTCTTCTTGCGGTTGAAGCATGGGAAACTTGCGGATCTCGTCGAGATAGCGGCTGAGGCCACCTTCTCCGGCAGTGAGCGCAGGTATGTTTTGGGCCATTAGATGCACCCCCTTTCGTCAATGACGTATTCCCGGTGCTCTATCGGTGAGGCGCAGACGGCGCAGGTCACGGTGCGAAGAGCTAGGCAAACACGTTCTTTGTGTCCATTACGGCACACTGGAGATCTTAATATAAGTTCAATCCTCAAGATTGCATTCTTTCCAAACGGAAAAAGATACTAAAAATTTTGCAATCCAGATAAAAGCCTTTCAAAGTCCTCCGGATAAGTGCTCTCAAAGCGCAATGTTTTACCACTGACGGGGTGTTCGAACGCCAATAACCCAGCATGAAGGGCCTGCCTGTTGAACCCCTGGACGAGACCTTTCAGCGGCTCTTCGAGCCGGTTGGCCTTTGTTTTGAAGCCTGGGCCGTAGTCATTGTCGCCGATAAGCGGATGGCCGATATGGGCCATATGAACCCTGATCTGGTGGGTTCGCCCTGTCTCCAGCCGGCATTCCATGAGCGAGGCCAGCGCTTGCTGGTCTCCCGATCCAAAACGCTCTTTCACCTGCCAGTGCGTGATTGCCGTCCGACCTGCTGTTTTCACGACGGCGATTTTTTGCCGGTTCACCTGTGAGCGGGCAAGATTGGCATCAACCGTGCCCTTGAGATGGGATGGTGCGCCCCAGACAAGCGCAGAGTAGGCACGTTCAAGCGGGCCCGTGCGGCCATGGTCTGCGAACTGTGCTGCCAAGCCCTGATGTGCGCGGTCGGTCTTGGCGACCACCAGCAAGCCAGAGGTATCCTTATCGATGCGATGGACAATTCCGGGCCGTTTTATACCGCCTATGCCGGACAGGCTCTCCCCGCAATGGTGGATCAATGCGTTGACAAGCGTTCCAGTCCAATTGCCCGCTCCAGGGTGAACTACCAGTCCTGCCGGTTTATCGACGACGATCACATGATCGTCTTCAAAAACGACAGCGAGCGGAATGGGTTCGCCTTTGGGATCAGGGTCCTCGGCTTCGGGAAGGGCCAGCGTCAGTATATCCCCCTCATTGACCCGGTGTTTGGGCTCGACTACTTTCGCGCCTCCAACGGTAGCCTCTCCCGCCTTGATCAAGGTTTGAACCCTGTTTCGGCTGAGCTCTTGGGTATGGGCCGCCAGGACCGCATCCAGCCGTTTCCCGGTGTCGGCTGCCTCGACTGTAAAAATGATATCCGCGTCCAGATCGACCGGATCTTCTTGGGAATTCTCAATCATGTCTCAACCTGATTTTCAGGATAATGGCGCCGATGACGCACCGCTTGATCCCGCGACCCTGCGTGTGCAAGCAAAACTGAAGCGGCTGCTGCTGGGCTCGTCCCTGATCATGTTTGCCGGGTTCATCGCTGTCTTTGCAGCTATTCTCTACAAGATCAACACTTATGAGGCCCCGCTGGACGAGATCCCGTTTGCAGCTGAAATAGCCGTTGGCGCGAATGCCGACGTCCGGCAGGTCACCGTGACAGACGGCATCATGTTCGTTTTGGTGCGGGAAGGGGAGCAGTCTGTCCTCTTGCGCTTTGATGCCGAAACGGGCACGGCGCTCGGCCGCACAGAGTTTGTCGCCAATTGAGATAGTTATGAACAGCTTGGCCAAAAAAACGCGAAAAAGGGGTTGCGCCTGTCCCGTACCCGCCTTATACGCAACGACCTCAGCTTGAGGCATCGATCTCAAGCACCGCGCGCCCATCGTCTAGCGGTCTAGGACGCCGCCCTTTCACGGCGGAAACACGGGTTCGAGTCCCGTTGGGCGTGCCATTTTCCTCTGAAAATGACACTGTGTTTGCTAGAGCGCCGGGCGTTTTGTGAGAAACGCCCGCTGATCCATCTAGGTAGCTGGCGCGATGACTACTGGTCCTCGTGTGCGAGCGTCTCGATCATGTTGACTTTTGCCTCAGCGGCGACTTTCGCGAAGGCCGGGCTGGGGCAGCGATCTGTCACAAACGTATTGATCTGCGAAAGATGTCCAACCCTAACGGGCGCTGTGCGTTCGAACTTGGTGCTGTCAGCAACCAGAACAACGTGCCGGGCATTGTCCATGATGGTTTGGGTAACTTTGACCTCCCGGTAGTCGTAATCGAGCAGTGAGCCATCGCTATCAACGGCCGATGCTCCGATAACCGCAAAATCCACCTTGAACTGTCGCATGAAGTCGACCGCTGCTTCGCCCACGATTCCGCCGTCGGCATGCCTGAGAACACCGCCCGCGATAACGACTTCGATCTGGGAATAGCCGCGCATCAAGCTGGCAACGTTGATATTGTTCGTGATGACCATTAGGCCGCGGTGCTGAAGCAGAGCTTGGGCGACAGCCTCGGTGGTGGTGCCGATGTTTATGAAAATTGAAGCATTGTCCGGAATAAGGGCCGCGGCACTCGCGCCAATATCCGCCTTTTCCTTGCTGGATATAATTCTGCGCGCTTCGTAGCCGACATTTTCTATTCCAGACGACAGCAATGCCCCGCCGTGGGTCCGCGCGAGCAGGCGCCTCTCGCACAGCTCGTTCAGATCCTTTCGGATTGTCTGGGGGCTGACATTGAACCGTTTTGCGAGATCATCGACGCTGACGCGGCCCATTTGGCGGGCCAATTCCAATATGGTGTTATGGCGTTCAATCAGCATTCACAATGATCTCAGTCTTCTCGTTGGCGTTTAAACTGTCTCGAGACAATCAGGCGACGTCTTTTTTGCTCTGACTTGAGGCCTTGGTTTTGCGGCGCGGTGTGGATTTGCCGGTGCGGCGCTTCGGGGCCTGCGCGGTGTCACCGTCATCGGAAGAAGATTTGTCTTCCTTCGACCGGCTTGAGGCGACAATCCGGCTAACAAGCGCTTCTGCAGCAGACGCTATATCCGACGACTTGGCGGTTGCCGGTTTTGCGTCCTGTTTCCCGCTCGGCAGGCCCTCTTTTGTGGGGTGTGCGTCGGTTTCCTCCGAAGGGACGACGCCATCGGTATTGTCCTCAACGGCCGCTTTCCTGGGCCGCTTGGCAGGCGCTTTTGCGCCTTTTTTGGTGTCAGGTACCTTTTTTGTGGCCGTGCTAGCCTTAGATCCGCTTTGAATTAGCGTCACAAGCCCCTGAAATTCCTGACGGAGTTCTTTCAAACCTGAAGCGTTTTCCAAATCGGCTTGAAGGCGTTTTTGCTGTTCAATCCGGCGGGTAAGTTCCCGCTTCTGGCGGTCTATCTCAGCTTGGTAGTGTGCATTATGGTCCGCGAGCGATTTTACCTTCTTTGCAAGGTCTGTTTCGTTTTCCTGATCGCTTGCCGGGCTGGCCTCCAGCATGATCGACAAGCGGGTTACTTCCGCTTGCGCGGCGACATACTTGGCTTCGATGTCGACGATTTGGGCCTCAAGATCGGCCAACTGCGTTCTTGCCTGCTTGTCCCGGTCGTTCTCAAACTCAGCCGCTGCGAGAGGTTCGTATTTTGACAGCTTTGACTTGAGCGTCGACACCTCGGCCTCGAGTGCCGTTATGGTTGCCAAAGACATGGTGTCTGTCGCCGGCAGCCAGCCTGCCTCGGCTGTCTCAATCTCTTCCTGCTCTGACTTGCCCTGATCATCCTCGGCTGACGATTTTGCCCAATTGTCGGCGAGAGCTTTTTCGGCATCTGCCAGCTTCTGCTGGAGGGTCTTGACCTCATCCGAAAGCAGGTCAACAGCCTTTGCATCGCTTTTTTTGTCTGCCAACTGCTGTTTGAAGTCCGCATATTGCTGCTTTGCCTCCTTCTGGAGCGCATCCATGTCGGTCTGCAAACGAGTGGCATCGGTTTGGAAACGGGCAGCTTTTTCGCGTTCCTTCTCCAAAAGGCGCTCAACTCGCCGCAGTTCGATGGCATGCCGGGCCCGGATCTGGTCTTGAGCTGCCCGCACTTCCGAATAGCTGGATGGTGTAGTCGCCTTGAGGGCTTCTTCGGTCAGCCTGGCTGCACGGCGATAGAAAGCGGGGAGTATGGCCAGGCAAATCAAGCCGGCCGTGCAAAACCCCAAAGCCACAAACATTGCTGCTTCTATCACGGACAACTCCTCAATCCCGCTCGGCAGTCATGCCTCATCATTAGACGAGACAGCGCCTTTCGCCAAGGTCCGCAAGGCCTTGTGCGCGTTTGCCGCGATAGGTGCCGTCTTATCAGAACGGATTCCAGGTCGCTTGCGGTGTGAACTTCAAATAGCCCATGTTCAGCCCGAGACGAGCTCCAACACCAGCGCGGATCGGAACAAGCACGACTTCGTTTTTAATGAGAACCGTCATGCCAACACCGCCGACCAGATAAGCTGAGCCGTTCACGCCGCCGAAACGGTCATAGATACTGTCAATGCTTGGGAGATTGTAGACAAGGGTCATGACCCTTGCGCCGTCAGCGCCAAAATCCCAGCCGACTGAAGGGCCTTGCCAGAAAACCTTATGATTTCCGGCGTTCCGCGTATAGAGGTGGCCTTCTCCATAGCGGGCTCCGGCGACAAATGCACCCGACCCTTCCTCGCCAAGAATGTAACCGTTTGGCTCGCCATACCGCGAAAATGCTCTTTCAAGAACCGATGCAAGACCGCCAGAAACAGAGCCGAAAAACTGATGGCCGGTCCGAAGTATTTCGTCTTCGCCGAATGTGTCCGGTTGTGTGGCCGTTGTCGGCGCCGAGGATTGCGCTGCAGCCGGTTGGTGCACGGCAACGATGCATAGGCAGGCGATGAACCACATAAACAAGAGCAGTGTTCTTTCTATGCGCAACGTCATTTCCCAAAACTCCCCGCGGCATGCTGGCCGCATTTTCAACCGTCAACCGGGCTGCAGTGTTAAACTGTGGTGTCACTTACGTGATTCGCTGTAATCGTTGCCCCAAGTTAAGCCGAATCGATGAAACGCTGGCTCCAAAAATGGACATGGTTATGTCTTCTGCTTGTATTCGCCGGTTTCTCCTGTGGACTGATGAGGGACGCCAGCTCCCGGCCGCAGGTTTTTTTGCCTGACGCCATCACTGGGTATGCAATTGGCGGCCATGATCCGGTGAGCTATTTTGTTGACGGGTTTCCACGCAAAGGCAGCCGTGAATTTGAATTCACATGGGGCGGTGCAGAGTGGATTTTCGTGAACGAAGGAAACATGGCTGCCTTTGCCCGGGACCCGGAAGCCTACGCGCCCCGCTATGGTGGGTGCGGCGGATATGCGCTGACGGATGGATTTGCATCGGCTGGCAGCCCTTTTATCTACGCCGTTGTCGACGGCCGCCTTGTTTTCTTCCACACGGTGGTCAACCGGTTTTTGTTTCTGTCCAATGCCACTGTTCTGCTGCTTGAAGCAGAAGCGCATGCCGATAAGGTCGGATGCGGCCCCGACATGTAATCGACCGAGTGCTTCGACGGTTGCGCACTGCTGAGGACCAAATTCACTTGGATGACGGCAAAATGCGCATCATGGCTGCCTTGGCATTGGCTTTTGCGGTGTGTAAGTCTTCTTAACCAAGTTTCGAATCGGCGGGTTTCCGCCCAACTGACAAAGAGCATTGGCTATGTCCGCACTCAAAGAGCTGTCATCCTTGGATCTTGCTGCGCTCGTCGCCAGCCGCGTTTGCCACGATATCATCAGCCCGGTGGGCGCAATCACCAACGGCCTTGAAGTCCTCGACGAAGAAGGGTCGGAGGACATGCGCGAATTTGCGATGGACCTGATCCGCAAAAGTGCGCGTCAAGCTTCTGCGAAACTGCAGTTTGCCCGCCTTGCCTTCGGCGCCGCTGGCTCGGCCGGTGCGGAAATTGATCTGGGGGACGCCCAGACCGTTGCGACCGGGTTTATGGAAAACGAAAAATCCGATCTAAACTGGCAACTAACTCGGCATCTGATGCCGAAAAACTACGTGAAGATGTTGCTCAATCTCATTCTGATCGCCAATCAATGCGTGCCACGCGGCGGCGAAATCCGCGTTGAAATGGAGGGCGATCCCCAATCCCCTTCGTTTACATTGGCAGCCAGCGGGCTTAATCCGCGTATCCCCCTGGGAATGAAGGAAACACTGTCGGGAGAAGAGCCTGAGCGTGTCGATGCGCATTCGGTTCAGCCGATTTATACACTGCTGCTCGCTCGTGAATGCAACATGAGTTTAACGATAGATAAAGAAGAAGACTTAGTAAAAATTACAGCAATCCCATCAGCGTAAACTAGCCGAATAAAAGTCTCCAAGCGCTTCAGCGTATCTTAACTGTTTGAGGTCACGATCACTCTCATGGACTTCTAGGTCCAGACGCCCATTCCAGGGTGCGGAACCAGTAACAAGTCGGGTGAGAGCAGGCCATGGACGACCTCCTCAGGGAATTCATTACCGAGACGAACGAGAGTCTCGATGTTGTGGACGTTGAGCTCGTAAAGTTCGAGCAAGAACCAAACAACGCAACGATTTTGGACAATATTTTCCGCTTGGTGCACACCATCAAAGGCACTTGCGGTTTTTTGGGCCTCCCCCGGCTTGAAGGCATTGCGCATGCTGCGGAAACCCTCATGGGCAAATTCCGCGACGGCGCGCCGGTCACGCAGGATGCAGTGTCACTCATTCTGACGTCGATCGATCAGATTAAAGACATCCTTGGTGAGCTGGAAGCGGCCGGTGGTGAAGAACCGCAAGGTGACGACAGCGAACTGATCGGCCAGCTTGAGGACATGTCCGCGCAGGCCGATGCTGCCATGGCAGGCGGTGGTGCAGCCGCAGAACCCGAAGCCGAAACAGCTGCAGAGCCAGCTGCTGACGACGCAGGTTCCGACGACGCACCTGATCAGACCCTCGAACGTCCCCTACGCCCTGGCGAAGTGTCTCTTGACGAACTGGAACGGGCATTCCGGGAGACCGAGATCGAGGTTGAGGTCGCCGAACCCGAGCCGGACGTCGAAGACGAGATCGACGAACCGGTTGCTGCGGCGGTTGCCGAACCGGCACCGGCTGCTCAGCCCCAGGCTAAAGCGCCTGCTAAGAAAACCGAAGCGGAAGCTGGTGAGAAGAAAGCATCCGGCGGTGGTGTTTCAAACCAGAGCATTCGTGTTGCCGTCGATACGCTTGAGCACTTGATGACGATGGTTTCGGAGCTCGTGCTGACCCGGAACCAGCTGCTTGAAATTGTGCGCCGGCATGAGGACAGCGAATTCAAGGTTCCGCTCCAGCGGCTTTCGAATGTGACTGCCGAACTCCAGGAAGGGGTTATGGCAACGCGCATGCAGCCGATTGGCAATGCATGGCAGAAGCTGCCGCGTATTGTGCGCGATCTAAGCCAGGAACTGGAAAAGCCGATCGATCTCGAGATGATCGGTGCGGACACGGAACTGGACCGTCAGGTCCTTGAAATGATCAAGGATCCGTTGACCCACATGGTCCGGAACTCCGCCGACCACGGTCTTGAGCGCCCGGAAGAGCGCAGGGCAGCTGGCAAGCAGGAAAAGGGAACGATCACCCTTGCCGCTTACCATGAAGGCGGTCACATCATCATCGAGGTTCGTGATGATGGTAAGGGCATTGATGTCGATAAGGTCAAGGAGAAAATCCTTGAGCGCGGTTTGGCAACTGAAGCCGAACTGGAGAAAATGACGGACGTCCAAGTCCAGAAATTCATTTTCCATGCAGGGTTCTCGACTGCAGCCAAGGTTACCAGCGTCTCCGGACGCGGTGTTGGCATGGATGTTGTCCGCAACAACATCGAGATTATTGGCGGAACGGTTGATTTGCGCTCGGTACCGGGTAAAGGTTCCAGCTTCATCATCAAGATCCCGCTGACACTTGCGATCGTTTCGACGCTGATCGTCGAAGCCGCTGGTGACCGGTTTGCCATTCCGCAGCTCTCTGTGGTGGAACTTGTGCGTGTTCAGACAAATTCGGAACACCGGATAGAGCGGATCAAGGACACACCTGTGCTGCGTTTGCGCAACAAGTTGCTCCCGCTCGTGCACCTTTCCCAACTGCTCGGCATTTACGAAGGTGAAAATGCTGACGAGGCAATCGATGCCGATAACGGTTTCATTGTTGTCATGCAGGTGGGCAGCCAAACATTCGGCGTTGTCGTCGACGGTGTCTTCCATACGGAGGAGATCGTGGTCAAGCCGATGTCGACCATGCTGCGTAACCTCGACATGTTCTCCGGAAACACAATCTTAGGCGATGGTTCCGTGATCATGATTATCGATCCGAACGGGATCGCTGGCGCAATGGCAAGCCATGCGTCCAGTGCGGTTGCCGAGCATCAGGAAGAAGAGCAAGAAGATCTGCAGCGCAAGGCCATCTCTGGTCACAACGCAATCTCGCTGCTCCTGTTCCGCGCAGGCGCCCCAGAGCCAAAGGCGGTCCCATTGTCATTGGTCACACGCCTGGAGGAGTTCGAAGTCTCCAAGATCGAACGGTCCAACGGCCGCGATCTCGTCCAGTACCGCGGTGCACTCATGCCGCTTGTTTATCTCAATGACGGTGAAAGCCATAAGTCCGAAGGAACACAGCCGATGCTTGTGTTCTCCGACAGTGGCCGGTCCATGGGTCTCGTAGTCGACGAGATTGTCGATATTGTCGAAGACCGCATGAACATCGAGGTTGGTTCGGAGCGTCCGGGCATTCTCGGATCTGCAATCGTCAAGGAGCGCGCGACCGAAATCATCGACCTGGGTTACTACTTGCCGCAGGCCTTCGAAGACTGGTTCATGCGCAAGGAAATGGACATCGAGGCACTGACCAAGAAGGTCCTCTTTGTCGATGACTCCGCGTTCTTCCGCAACATGCTGACCCCTGTACTCAAAGCGGCCGGCTACGATGTGACAACCTGTGTCGGCCCGGGTCAAGCGTTCGAGCTGCTTGAAAACGGTAACAAGTTCCACGCGATCGTGAGCGATATCGAGATGCCGGAGATCAACGGTTTCGAGTTCTGCGAATCGCTGCGGCGTGACCCGAGGTTCCGCAATATCCCGATCCTCGCCCTGTCATCCATGGTGACACCAGCTTCGATCGAGCGCGGCCGCCAGGCCGGATTTGATGACTATGTCGCCAAGTTCGACCGGCCAGGCTTGATTGCCGCCCTTAAGGATGTCTTCTCCGGTGAAATGGGAGCTGCAGCATGAGTGTGCTGGACCAGAAATTCACATCTGACAACAAATCCGGTGGTGAGATGATCCAATATGTGACCGTTGTTATCGGCGGTCAGCTGTTTGGACTTCCAATCTCCCAGGTCCATGATGTGTTCGTTCCTGAGAGCGTGACCAGGGTGCCGATGTCGGCACCAGAGGTTGCCGGCGTCTTGAACCTGCGCGGCCGTATCGTCACTGCGATCAATATGCGCCGCCGTCTGCATTTGCCGCCTCTGGAAGATCAGCAGATGATGGCAGTCGGTATCGAGTACAAGCACGAAAGCTACGGCCTCGTGATCGATACTGTTGGTGAAGTCCTGAACCTGTCCGCCTCGTCCGCAGAGCCGAACCCGTCCAATCTCGATCGCCGCTGGGCGGAGATCGCTGGTGGCGTTCACCGTCTGGATGGTCAGTTGATGGTCATTCTTGATGTCGACCGCCTGCTGGGCGCGATGTTCACCGAACCAATGGCAGCAGCATAAAAAGGCCATATGCAGTTGGCCATGAAGTGGAGTAACGCCTGATGAAACAATGCCTTGTAGTCGATGACTCGAGTGTCATCCGTAAGGTGGCCCGCCGTATTCTTGAAGACATGAACTTTGAGATCACCGAAGCGGAAGATGGGCAACAGGCGCTGGACGCGTGCCGGAAATCCATGCCGGACGCAATCCTGCTGGACTGGAACATGCCGGTTATGGACGGTTTGGAGTTCCTGACCAGCCTGCGCGCCGAAGACGGTGGGGAAAACCCGATTGTTGTCTTCTGCACAACTGAAAACGATGTTGCCCATATTGCTCGCGCCATTCGCGCCGGTGCCAACGAATACATCATGAAACCGTTCGACCGGGAAATCGTCGAAGCGAAGTTTCAGGAAGTTGGGCTGATCTAACTCAGGATTGGGCGAATTAATGGCATTTGCGCAAAGAAGTGTGCCTCAAGGCACCGATCCGGGCAGTGACCCCATCAAAGTCATGGTCGTTGACGACGCGGTCGTCATTCGCGGCCTGCTGACACGCTGGCTTGGAGAAGACAAAGGCCTGAAGGTCGTCAGTTCGCAACGCAACGGCAAGCTTGCCGTCGATGACATTGAGAAAAGCAACCCGGACGTTGTGGTACTTGATATCGAAATGCCGGAAATGGATGGCATGACCGCCTTGCCGCTCATGCTTGCGAAGAAGCGCGACCTCGTGGTCATTATGGCCTCGACCTTGACCCGCAGGAATGCGGAAATCAGCTTGAAGGCCCTTTCGCTCGGTGCGGCCGACTATGTGCCGAAGCCTGAGTCCACTTCCGAAGTCACAACGTCCGTCGATTTCCGGCGTGAGCTCGTCGAGAAGGTAAAGGCACTAGGTGCCCGCGCTCTCCGGATGCGCGGCCCAGTGCGTACGATGCGGGCTGAGACCCAGGCCGGCCGTACTGCACAGCCTGTCCGGCCCGTAAGTGCCCGTCCTGCAACCGATACACGGGCAAGCTTTCGTCAAGCTGGGCAGCCGGCCTCTCCACAAGCTGGCGCTGCGGCTCTGAAGACCCGTCCTTACTCGTCAGCACGTCCCCGTATTCTGGCCATCGGATCCTCAACCGGCGGTCCGCAGGCACTTCAGGAAGTCATGCGGGAAGTCGGGACGGCGATGAATGACGTTCCGGTTGTCATTACGCAGCACATGCCGCCAACGTTTACGGCTATCTTGGCCGAGCACATGGGAAAAGCCGCTTTGCGGCCGGCCAAAGAGGGTGAGCACGGTGAATTCTTGAAACCGGGCAACATCTATGTCGCGCCTGGCGGCAAGCATATGATCCTGGAGAAGGATGCAGGCGGCGTAAAAATTGTTTTGAACGACGGACCGCCCGTCAATTTCTGCAAACCGGCCGTTGATCCCCTGTTTGACAGCGTCGCGAAGATTTATGGGTCCGCGACGCTCGGCATCATCCTGACAGGCATGGGGCATGACGGTGCGAACGGCGTGAAAACGATCGCTGCCGGCGGTGGCAGCATCATCACGCAAGATGAAGCTACAAGCGTTGTCTGGGGAATGCCTGGGGCGGCTGCCCAGACTGGAATGTGTTGCGATATTCTCCCTTTGAAAGACATTGGGCCGAAGATCTCACGCGTATTGAAGGGGAATACACGATGACCCCGAGTGAGTTCGACTTTCTGAAGAACTTCTTGAAGACCCGTTCCGGCCTGGTTCTGTCCAATGACAAGCAGTACCTGGTGGAAAGCCGGTTATTGCCTATCGCACGCAGTTCAAAGCTGGAAACACTGAGCGCGGTGATCCAAGCCTTGCAAAAAGGCGGCAATCGCACCCTGGAAACGGAAGTCATCGAGGCGATGACGACGAATGAGTCATTCTTTTTCCGGGACAAGACACCGTTCGACCATTTCAAGGACACCATGTTGCCGGCGCTTTTGGCAAGCCGGTCGACCCGGAAGCAACTGAAGATCTGGTGCGCTGCTGCGTCAACGGGCCAGGAGCCGTATTCCCTCGGCATCTGTCTGAAGGAAGACGCTGCGAAAATGGGCGGATGGCGAACCCGCATTCTGGGCACCGACCTCTCGCAAGAGGTCCTCGAAAAAGCCAAGACCGGTCTTTACAGCCAGTTTGAAGTTCAGCGTGGCCTGCCAATCCAAATGCTGTTGAAGTACTTTGAGCAAAAAGGCGACATGTGGCAGATCAATGCCGGCATGCGGGCAATGGTGGAATGGAAGAAGCTCAATCTCTTGGACAGCTTCAGCCACTTGGGCGAGTTTGACATCGTGTTCTGCCGGAACGTGCTGATCTATTTTGATCAAGCAACGAAGACTGAAATTCTAGGGCGATTGGCGAAAGCGTTGCCTGAGGATGGCTTTCTGGTGTTGGGCGCAGCCGAGACAGTTGTCGGGCTTACCGACGCCTTCAAACCGGTTCCGGGGAAGCGTGGACTGTTCCAGCGCAAACCACAGGCGGATACCAAAACCGCGCCCGCATCTGCTCTTGGCGGCAGAGTTGCCGTCGGTGCGAGCTCGATCCGCTAAACGGCGGAGAGGTAAATCCATTATGGCCCTGGCAGGTGTTGACCATGCCGGGGTCATTTTTTTTGGAACAGTGTTTCGTAGCGCCTTTGCACTTGGGCTGAAAACTTCCGGCTGACCGGAATAGTCTCGCCATCCCGCGCTGAGATCCGGAGATTGTGGCCCTGGCGATACACGCGGCCGACGCAGATGTCAGCAATCCAATGGCTTCGGTGCACTTGCATTCCGGGAATGTCGGCAAGTTCGTGCAGGATATCGCCGAAGCGGTAAAGCACCATGCTGTTGCCATCCTCAGTGACCAGCCGGACATAGTGTTCTTGTGCCTCTACACGAAGCAATTGCCCTTGAAGGTCTGGAGCGAGCCTCTTCAAAAGCTTCGGTGGCCCTGCTTCCAAGTCAGACTTTTTTTCGAACCCGTTGGTCTGGGTAGCATTGCCTTTTTTTTCTGGTGGCCGGGCGCCAATTTCCTCAGCAGTCTCGTTTGCCGGGTGTCTCCGGATGTCCGGCTGCCGAGTGAACATGATGGTGCACCACAGAAGCAGACTGAGCACAAGGTGGTTATCGATTAGATATCCGAGCTCCTGAGCAAACGGCAGGAGCCTTGGCCCAGGTGTTGCTGGCCCGCCGATCGAGAGATCCAGTTCAGGTAGGCCTAGAACTATATCCAACGCTGTCACGGCAAGCACAAATGGGAAGAAACTGATCACGGCGGCGAGACAGCCATGCACGACCGGCCGGCGGGAGAGCTGGGGCGCGAGAAAGAGCGCCTGGAAAGTCGATAGAAACAGCCCGGCCTCAATGGCGATACGGGTGGCCCAATAGAGGTAAAGGCCGACCGGCGTCCAGTTTTGCGGCCGGGCAACTTCGTTGGCCGCAAGCATTCCGGCAACGATGGCTGCGACGATCACAGCATGTCCCAGTTCCCGTTTTTCCATCGAAGACAGTCCGGAATTTACGCAGGTTCATCGTTGCCATTTATGACGCATGAAATGCACCACTTGCAAGTTCAAGTAATCACTGCGCTTTTTCAGCGCCCTAAGAAGTGATGTGTTGCCCGTGTAATTCTGCCGGGTTTGCCTTTCCTTGGTGGGGCAGGGCGCCATTTTCAACATTGCATCTTTTAGACGTCCATCCGCACGGCCTGCTTGTGCACGAAAACCCGTGTGGTTGGACAGTGATTGGTAGGAGCTGACTTGATGACTGACTTGAAAGTGAATCTCACCCGGCGTGCGGCACTGTTTGGGGCGGGCGGGCTCGCGGCCGGCGCCGGTTTGGTGTCCGCAACTGGTGTCAGCCTCGCTGCGGCCGAAAAACAGGGTGATCTGGCCGCACCAATCGCGCGCCACAACGTGGGAGACTTTGAGGTCACCACGCTCCTTGACGGAGCTGTCACTGTTTCCGAGCCACAAAAAACATTTGGAATGAATGTCGAGGCGGATGATTTCGGTTCTGTGTCTGCCGACAACTTTATCTCCGCGGACACCTTCAAGGCCTTTTTCACGCCAACCGTCGTGAATACCGGCAATGAACTTATTTTGTTCGACACAGGGGTCGGCGAAGGAGGGCGTCCAGCCCGGGGCAATATGCGCGCTGCGTTGCAAAGTGCTGGCTATACGCCAGAGCAGGTCGACATCGTTGTATTAACGCACATGCACCCAGACCATATCGGCGGCCTTATGGAAGGCGGCTCTCCAGCCTTTCCAAATGCCCGCTATGTCACGGGCCAAAAAGAGTATGACTTCTGGGCGGCAATGGACCCTGAGGCAAACGGGGTCACAAAGCTGGTTACCAGCAACGTGAAACCCCTTGCAGAAAAAATGACGTTTCTGACCAATAGCGACTCGGTCGTGTCAGGGGTTACGGCACTTGCGGCAAATGGCCATACACCAGGGCACATGACCTACATGCTGGAAAGCAACGGGCAACAGTTGCTCCTCATCGCCGACACTGCCAACCACTACGTCTGGTCGCTTGCCTATCCTGATTGGGAAGTGCGTTTCGACATGGATAAAGAAGCGGCCGCCGAAACCCGCCGCCGTGTGTTCAGCATGCTGGCGAGCGACCGTATTCCGTTCGTTGGCTACCATATGCCGTTCCCGGCTGTCGGTTTTGTCGAGACGACGGGAGAGGGCTTCCGGTATGTCCCGGCGTCTTACCAGCTGAACCTCTGAATAACCCGCGTAGCCCCATCACCATAACAACTGCGCGGAAAAATGGCCGGGTCTTGCCCGGCCATTTCATTTCGAGGCACAACTGCGCTTGTTCAAAAATACAAAAAAGCCCCGGGTTCCCGGGGCCTTTTTTTCGTCCGTGTTGCGATATCACTCGCTTTAGGCGGCAGCTTCCACATCTGGCTCGCGAAGAACGTATCCACGTCCCCACACGGTCTCGATGTAGTTCTTGCCAGAGGTCGCCGCTGCCAGTTTCTTGCGAAGCTTACAAATGAAGACGTCGATGATCTTCAGTTCCGGCTCGTCCATCCCGCCATAAAGGTGGTTGAGGAACATTTCCTTTGTGAGCGTGGTTCCCTTGCGCAGGGACAGCAGCTCGAGCATCTGATATTCCTTGCCGGTCAAATGAACCCGCTGCCCACCGACTTCCACGGTCTTAGTGTCCAGATTGACCTTAAGATCCCCGGTGACGATGACCGATTGTGCGTGGCCTTTTGAGCGCCGGACGATTGCATGGATGCGGGCGACCAGCTCATCCTTATGGAACGGCTTGGTCATGTAGTCGTCTGCGCCAAAGCCTAGGCCGCGAACCTTATCTTCAATGCCGGCATTGCCCGACAGGATCAGGATCGGTGTCTTGACCTTGGATACGCGGAGTGTCCGCAGAACCTCGTAGCCGGACATGTCCGGGAGGTTCAAGTCCAGCATTATGATGTCGTAATCGTACAGCTTGCCAAGGTCGATACCTTCCTCGCCAAGATCTGTCGTGTAGACGTTGAAGTTCTCGGACTTCAGCATCAGTTCGATGCTCTGCGCTGTCGCGCTGTCATCCTCAATCAACAATACACGCATGCCAATCCCCTTGTTCTGCCTTTCCTGGGCAAGTCGCAACGGCTCTGTCGGTGCCTGCTACGAAGGACTGCTATTAACCCCGACTCAAAGCTATGAGCTTATGGTTAACAAATTCCGATTCATAGCAGCAAGCTTCGGAGAAACGAATCTGTGAACAACCGCCAACTTGTTGAATCACCGTAAAAAAACCGGATTCACAATTCTTAAAGTTGCACATTAACAAACCGGTCTAACCGACTCCGTTCAGATTCCTTTCAACAAACCCGTCTTAACTTCGAAATGGCCCTCGCTTGTCAGCCTTTCAAAGGTTAAGATTAACCAGACTCGTAAACGATAGGTTACCAAAAGCGTTAACAGGGTAAGGAATCTGACGTGAAGGCGCTTTTTGCCGAGATTGATTCGTTGATGACGACCGAAATTTACGGCCGGGTGACCGCGGTGCAGGGTCTTCTGGTTGAGGTGGCGGGTCCCATACACGAAATGAGTGTCGGTTCGCGACTCATGATCGATAACGGCGAAGACAATCCTAAAATTCCTGCAGAAGTCGTGGGTTTCCGTGACAGCCACGCATTGTGCATGCCTTTTTCCGGGTTGGAGGGTGTGCGGATGGGGTGCAAGGCGATCATCACGGCACGCGACAGCGTGGTTCATCCCAGCAACCAGTGGCTCGGCCGGGTGGTTAATGCGCATGGTGAACCGATTGATGGTAAAGGAGATCTTCCAAATGGCGGAGTGCCTCGCAAATTGCGAAGCTCACCTCCACCAGCGTCAGAACGTAAACGTGTTGGCCCCCCAATGGATCTTGGCGTGCGGGCGCTCAATACTTTCGTTACGTGCTGCGAAGGCCAACGGATGGGGATATTTGCCGGCTCCGGAGTTGGAAAGTCGGTTTTAATGTCCATGCTCGCCCGCAACACAAAATGCGATGTCGCGGTGATTGGGCTGATTGGCGAGCGCGGCCGCGAAGTTCAGGAGTTTATTGAAGACGATCTGGGGGAGGAGGGCCTAGCGCGGTCCGTCGTCATTGTGGCCACATCTGACGAAAGCGTTCTTATGCGGCGTCAAGCTGCCTACCTGACCATGACCGTTGCCGAGCATTTCCGTGATGAGAACAAAAATGTGCTTTGCATGATGGATTCGGTAACCCGGTTTGCAATGGCGCAGCGGGAAATCGGCCTGTCCATCGGAGAGCCTCCGACATCCAAAGGATACACGCCCACAGTGTTTACGGAATTGCCGCGCCTGCTGGAGCGGGCCGGACCGGGCCGGGGGCAAACGGGCTCGATAACCGGCCTGTTTACAGTTCTGGTTGAGGGCGACAATCACAATGAGCCGGTCGCTGATGCGGTCCGGGGTATTCTTGATGGGCATGTCGTGATGGAGCGCGGCATTGCGGAACGGGGCCGGTATCCGGCGATCAATGTTCTCAAATCAGTTTCACGAACAATGCCGCGCTGTGTGCCTGAGGAACATCTGCCTGTCTTGCGAAAGGCAAAGCAGCTGCTGTCCACTTATACGGATATGGAAGAGCTGATCCGTCTCGGTGCATACCGCAAGGGGTCGGATCCGACCGTCGATGAGGCAATTTACCGATTTGGCCCAATAGACGATTTTCTCAATCAGGAAAAGAATGAAGCGACATCACTTTCTGATGGATATCAGCAACTCGCCAACCTTTTGGAAATGACTCCGGGATAGACTGCCCGTGTTAGGGGAGTATTGAGTAATGAAAACCCGAGACAGTTTGATCCGTTTGAAACGGTTTCAGGTTGATGAAAAACGGCGCCAGCTGGCGCAAATCGAAAGCATGATTGCCGAATTCAATCGCATGGCCGATGAGCTTGACGATCAGATCCGGGTTGAGCAAGAGCGTGTCGGCATTACCGATGTCAGTCATTTCGCTTACCCGACTTTCGCCAAGGCGGCAGCTGAACGCCGTGACAATCTGCGTAACTCGGCCCACGAATTGGATGACCAGCTTCAGCGGGCTCAAGACGAGCTGAGCGAGGCCATTGAAGAGCTGAAGAAATTCGAGCAGCTGGAAGAGCGGGATCAGCAGCGCGAACGAACGGCACAGGATATGGCAGAGCAGGATCAGCTCGATGAAATAGCCAGCCGGGCAAGGGCACGGTAATCCGGGCACAGCGGAGCCCGGCAGGCTCAGGCTAAACCAAAAAGTGTTCTTCGACCGCTGTCTTTTTGCGGTGCGCCGAGCCTTGTGTAAATGCGCATACTCCCCGGCGCATGGGCAATTAATCAAAAAGCTGTTTCTTATCTTGCTGCGTTATGATGGTGTTGGCGTTTGTCGGCACAGCCGATAAGAACGGCAGCATGCGCATTCTTCTCGCTATTCTTTTGCCCGTGTCGGCGTTCTCGTTCGCCTTGGGGCTTACGCAACCGCTCATGCGGTTTGAACGGCTCTATTTTCTGGAGGACCGGCCGAGCCTTCTGGAAATGATTTTCGAGTTATGGCGCTCGGGGGATGCGGCCTTGGCATTTATTGTCGGCTTGTTCTCGGTCGGTTTTCCCGCCGCAAAAATTCTCCTCATTCACGTTGTTGTTCTGACCGGCGGGCAATCGCGGTCACTAAGCCTTCTGTCAACGGTCGGTAAATGGTCGATGCTGGATGTGATGCTGGTCGCGCTGGTCTTGTTTGCTGCCAAAACCAGCGGTCTTGCCGCAGCGGCGATCCTGCCTGGTTTATGGTTCTATGCAGCAGCAACATTGTCTACGGCTCTTGCCGCAGCCATGTGTTCAAGGAGCGCGCGTTGAATTGATGTCCAGGGCATGGACGGCTGCCGCACTGATTTGCCAGCACCTATTCAAGCAAGTGAGAGTTTGGCCAGGTTCGCCCGTTCTTTGCGGGTTCCCCGCCGGGCCTGGAAGTCGGTGCAGCGCGCGTTCGCGGCCGCCTGTGTTCCCTGTAGATAGTCCGAGTAGGCCTTGACCCAATCCGAGGCTTGCCGGCTGGGGATTTTCATGTGAGTGCATCTGGCCTTTGCAAACAAGGCAAAAGTTGCGGTTTCCAAGCGGGCCTTTGCGGCCGCCTTGACGACCGGCTCGATCTTCCCGTTAAAGACCGCGTCCTTGAGCGCTTTTTGGGCAATCCGGCCGCGGTGGCTCAAAAGTTCGATCACATGATTGAAGCGGCCATCCTGTATAAGAAGGATAACCAGCTCATCGATTGAAATATGCGCGCGTTCCGCATCCGCCCATAGCAGGCTCATGTCAGGGTTTTCAAGAGCTTGGCCAAATTCGCGTCGCAGCACCTTCAGCCGAGCGATCTGGTCAAGTTGTTCCTGGGAGAGAGCACCTTGAATAATCTCCCTCAAACGCACTTGTGTCTCTTCGTTGACGATGGGAATGAGCTTTTGAGCTGCAGCCGGTGTCAAGTCCGACCGCAGGGCGAGATCGTCCCGCAGAACGTAGTCTTCAACGGCTTTTTGAACCAAGACGGTCATAGCTTGCCGGGACAGTTTAATCTCACGGTTGCCGGCAAGAAGACGGTGGACCGGGGTGTCACCCAGCCGCATAAGCGCGTCAGAGACGTCGGTGCTCAGATCCTGCCGCCGGGCTATCACTTGGCGGTGTTGATTGCTCAGGCGCTCGACCAGATCCAGAAGCTCGGCCTGGGTGAATACGGTGCTGCTCGCTAAAATCGGCACGGCAACCGACACTTCGTCTTCCGCAATCTTGATGGCGAGTTTTACCGGAAGGTTCGCGCAGTCAGCCAGGTTCTTGGCCAGGCGGGCACGGTCGGACGATGTCGCCGTGCTGTAGAGCTGAAGTGCGACTTCCGAAAAAAGCGCGAGTTCCTGATCGGTACGCTTGTGGATTTCGCCGCTGATGAGATCGCTCAGTTGAACGAACAGCGCGCGCCGTGCGGCATCCGTCCCTTCCTTTGCCAATTGCATAAGTGAGCTGGGCATCTCGTCCTCCATGGATCGAGAGTGCGTCGCATATTGTTATAATTGCGTTACCCGGATGGATGAATATCGAAAATGCCCTTGCGTCATTTACTGATATTTGTTGATGAAATGCGACAAAACGACCCCTGGAGGGTTGAAGCTTTGTTCATTGACAGCTTCGAGTGGCAGCTGCGTTACGCTGTGGCGCTAGGGCCTTGAGCCTATTCGTGTGATGCATTACGCCATAACATCCATGCCCAGCCTGCCACCGTGTAGCCTCCAACGATTGTGAATGTGAGCATGAACATGAAGCTCTTATTGCGCATGGCGCTGTCCCTGTTTCTTTTCTCTTGCGGCTTGACGCTACCTGCTGGCGCGCAGTCGGAAACGGCACCAGCACCGGATGCGGAGCAGCTTCAACAGGCCAATGATGCGCTCATTCAATTATTGGAAAATCCCGACAGCCGGGCGGCGCTGATCGATCTTTTGAAAAAGTCGGATACCGGAAGCGCACAATCATCTGGTGATGGCGCAGTTTCCGCGGATGGAGCCGGTACAGGCCAAAGCGCACCCGCCGACGAGAGTTCAAATAGTTCGACCAGCGAAAATTTCGCGCTTCGCATTGGGGAATACACCCGGGCGCTCGCGGATGATGTGGGGGTCCTTGTTCAACAGACCTTGCGGTCTTTGAACGGCCTGACACTCATTGCGCGCGGCGATATCCCGGTAAAGTGGGACAGGTTAAAAGAGATATCGATCCAAGTCGGCGTCGTTCTTCTTGCTGCTTATGCCGCCTTCTGGGTTTGCCAATTGATTGCAGCGCGGATCTATCCCCGCATGGCTGTCTTGGCCCGGTATGGCGGCGGGCTGACCCGATCATTGATCCTGATTCTGAGTTCGATACTCGATGGGATAACCGTGGCCGTTGGTTGGGCGGTCGGGAACACTGTAGCTCTCTTGGCTTATGGCGGATTTCAGACGGGCGTTACCCTTCCCGAGAGTCTGGCGCTCAACGCGTTTTTCATCCTGGGAATGGCCAACGTGTCTTTGCGCTTCATTTTTGCCCCAGGACGTCCGGAACTTCGCATTCTGCCGTTTGACAATGACAGTTCCCTCTACTGGTACAGCCGCTTGCGGCTGTTCATGCACTGGATCATCTACGGCATCTTCCTGGTTGTCCCGATCGCAAATATCGGCGTTGCCATTGCACTTGGAAATGCCCTTCGGTTCCTGACCGTCTTTTTCGGAATGATTTATCTTGCGTTCACGGTTCACCGGAATCGCGACACCGTGCGCAAAGGGGCAATCGAATATGCGGGCGGATTGCAAAGCGCGCTCGGTCAACGGGCCCTGATTTCCCTGGGGCGCCTCTGGCATATCGTGGCCTACATCTATCTCTTCACAGTCTTTGCGATCTGGGTGACCCGGCCATTCGACGCAATGACCATTATCGTCCGGGCAACCGGTCTTTCCATACTTACCATCATGGCCGGTTTTGCCATCTCCCTCGTGGTCACCAAGGCTATCAAAGGGGGGATACGGCTGCCCGAAGACCTAAACCGGACACTTCCGGCGCTGCAGCACCGCTTAAACGCTTTCGTTCCACGGCTCTTGAAGCTGGTAAGGGCTGCTGTGTTTTTAGGAACGGTTTTGCTGCTTCTGGAAATATGGGGCGTGCTGAGCTTTGCCAGCTGGATGTTCAGCGAAGCAGGTGTTGATCTCCTCAGTGCTTACGGCTCCGCCTTCCTAGTGCTTCTTGTGTTCTTCGGGATCTGGCTTGCGGTCATGTCCTGGGTCGATCTGAGATTGCAATCGCGCGGCGGCAATATCGTTACAGCGCGCGAGCGGACTTTATTTCAATTGTTCCGCAATGCCTCGACAGTGGTCATTATCGTGATGGCATTGCTGCTGTCGCTGTCTGAGGTTGGTGTCGACATCGGACCTTTGATTGCCGGTGCCGGTGTCGTCGGTCTGGCAATTTCTTTCGGTGCACAGACCTTGGTGAAAGACATCATTACGGGTGCCTTCATCCAGATTGAAAACGCGATTAACGAAGGCGATGTTGTGACCGTTGCCGGAGTGACCGGAACGGTTGAGGGGATCACGGTGCGATCGGTGCGGATGCGGGACCTCAACGGCACGTCTCATATCATCCCATTCTCGTCGGTCGACATGGTGTCCAACTTCATGCGCGGCTTCTCTTACCATGTCGCCTTGATCGGCGTTTCCTACGATACCGATATCTCAGAGGCGAAGGACGCGATGCACGAGGCCTTCCGCAGGCTGAACGAGACAGATTACGGTCCGAAAATTTTCGAAGACCTTGAAATGCACGGCGTCACCAATTTCGGTGCAAGCTCGATCGATATCCGTGCCCGGATCAAAACGACCCCCGGCGATCAGTGGTCGATTGGCCGGGCCTATAATGAGTTTGTCAAACAGGTCTTCGATGAGCGTGGAATTGAAATTCCATTCCCGCAAGTGACCTATCATGCTGCCACGCCGCCCTATGCACCGGATCAGGCAAGTAAGAAAAAGGCACCAAAACAGGTCGAAAAGCCCCAGGAACTTTCGGAAGACGCACCTGCGGACGACGGCGAGCATTAAAGGCTTCCGTTCAAGTATACCGCACATTGGATAGTCAGGCCGCCGCGCTCCCAGTCTGGAGTGCGGCGGCTTCGTTTTGTCCATAACGTCATTGTTGATTGAATTTCGCTGAGTTTCGTTTTATTTTGGGTTTAAGTAAAAGCGCGCGTAACGAACCGGAGGTAAAGAGATGGCGGCGGATTACGATCTTTTGGTGATTGGCGGTGGCATCAACGGGACCGGTATTGCGCGTGATGCCGTCGGCCGCGGCGCAACCGTGATGCTGGCGGAGATGGGTGATCTTGCTGGCGCGACGTCGTCTGCCTCCACAAAGCTGATCCATGGTGGTCTGCGGTACCTTGAGTACTATGAATTTGACCTTGTGCGGAAAGCGCTGAAAGAGCGCGAGGTGCTCTGGCGCGCTGCTCCGCACATCGCGTGGCCGCTTCGTTTCATCCTGCCGCACCACAAGGATCTGAGGCCTGCATGGCTGCTGCGTCTCGGTCTGTTCCTATATGACAACCTCGGCGGCCGTAAACTGCTACCGGCGACCAAAACGGTGCGCTTGGACCAGGCTCCGTTTGCACAAGGCCTCAAGCCGCTTTTTCAGAAGGGTTTTGAATACTCTGACTGCTGGGTGGATGATGCGCGGCTTGTGGTTCTCAACGCTCTCGACGCATCTGACCGTGGTGCGAAAATCCTCACAAGGACCAAATGCATCAGCGCCCGGCGGAATGATGATCACTGGTCGGTGGTGCTGAAAGACCTCGTCAGCGGCGATGAGAGAACCGTTACCGCCAGTGTTCTTGTGAATGCTGCCGGGCCGTGGGTTGCGGAGATGCTGCGGGGTGTTGTTGGGGCCAATAACAGCTCTGCCGTCAGACTTGTTAAGGGCAGCCACATCATCGTGCCACGGCAGTTTGAGCACGACCGCTGTTTCATCTTCCAAAACGGCGACGGCCGGATAGTGTTCGCAATTCCCTATGAGGACGATTTCACGCTCGTTGGAACGACCGACGTGGATTACCAGGACGATCTTTCGAAAGTCGAAATATCGCAGGATGAAGTCAGCTATCTTTGCAAGGCTGTCAGCGAATATCTCGAAAAACCGGTAACGCCGGAGGATGTTGTCCATACCTATTCAGGGGTGCGTCCGCTCTATGACGACGGCGCCAAAGACGCAAAGGCAGCCACCCGGGATTACGTTCTTGAGCTGGAGGCAGGCGAGAACAAACCTGCCTTGTTGTCCGTTTTCGGCGGAAAGATCACGACCTACCGGAAACTGGCAGAACACGTTCTTGCCAAGCTTGAACCTCACCTGCCGTTTAAACGGGGTGTGTGGACAGCCTATGCGCCCCTGCCGGGCGGTGATTTCAACGTCGACGAGGTCGATGCGCATATGGCGAAATTGCGGGAGGATTTTCCGTTTTTGGATCTCAAATTCGCATCCCGGCTCATTCGGCTTTACGGGACGCAGGTCCGCGCCATCCTGGGAGAAGCCAAGACAGAAGCGGATCTAGGCAAGTGCTTCGGTTACAACTTGTATGAGGCTGAAGTGCTCTTTTTGATCAAGCGTGAGTGGGCGCGTTCCGCCGAGGATGTTCTGTGGCGCCGCAGCAAGCTGGGTCTTCGTCTTTCCAAGGAAGAAGCGGTGGAATTGGATCGTTTCATCGGCGGATATCTTGCGGAGCAACGCGGCGCTGCGGCATAGTCTCCTGCGCATCTTGCGCTGTTGACCAGCGGCGCAGGCAATCAAAACAAGTAAAGAAAGTACTGGGAGGTAGGCAATGGCCGGATGCGTTTTGGCAATTGACCAAGGCACAACGTCGAGCCGCGCGATTGTGTTTGACGCTGATTTCAAGCCTGTCAGCACCGGCCAACAAGAGTTCCCTCAGCATTTCCCGAAATCCGGCTGGGTGGAACATGTGCCGGCGGACATTTGGACAAGCACGCTGCGTGTGTGCCGTGAAGCCATGGAAAAAGCGCCGGATGGCGGTGCCGGTGTGGCTGCCATCGGAATTACCAACCAGCGCGAAACCACCTTGGTCTGGGACCGTTCAACGGGCGAGCCGGTTTACAATGCGATCGTATGGCAGGACCGCCGGACTGCCGAATTTTGTGCGAAGCTTCGCGCACAAGGGCATGAAGAGACCTTCACGAAGAAGACGGGGTTGCTGCTTGATCCCTACTTCTCCGGGACAAAGATTTCCTGGATTCTGGAGAATGTGCCCGGCGCACGCGACCGCGCTGAACGCGGCGAACTGGTATTTGGAACGGTTGATGCATGGCTGATCTGGCAGCTGACAGAAGGCGAGGTCCATGCAGTTGATGCGACCAATGCGTCTCGCACTCTGATCTTCAACATTCACCACAATGACTGGGATGAGGAGCTTTGCGGTCTTCTTGGAATTCCCATGAGCATGTTGCCGGAAGTCAAGGACAGCGCGGACGACTTCGGTGTTGCGAAATCCGATCTTTTCGGCCGTGAAATCCCGATCCTGGGTGTCGCGGGCGATCAACAGGCGGCGACGGTTGGTCAAGCTTGCTTCAAACCGGGCATGGTCAAGTCGACTTACGGAACCGGTTGTTTTGCGCTGATGAACACTGGAGATACTCCGGTGCTGTCGAAGAACCGCATGCTGACGACGGTCGCCTACCGGATAAACGGCAAATCCACATACGCCCTTGAAGGGTCGATCTTTGTGGCCGGGGCTGCGGTCCAATGGCTGCGGGACGGGCTGGGGCTCATTGAAAGCGCTTCAGATACGCAGGATCTCGCAGAGGAGGCCGACCCGCATCAGGATGTGTATCTGGTGCCAGCTTTTGTTGGTCTTGGCGCACCTTATTGGGACGCGGAAGCCCGTGGTGCGATGTTCGGGCTGACAAGAAATACAGGCCCCAAGGAAATAGCCCGCGCAGTTCTCCAAAGCGTTGGCTTCCAGACAAGCGATCTGATCCGGGCCATGCAATCGGATTGGTCCGACGCTGAAAAGCCGGTTTTACGGGTTGATGGCGGTATGACGGCTTCTGATTGGACCATGCAATTCCTGGCGGACATTCTGGGCGCACCGGTGGACCGTCCGACGGTTGCGGAAACCACAGCGCTTGGTGCGGCCTGGCTGGCCGGTTTTAAAGCGGGAATCTGGCCCGGTCCGGAAGAGTTTTCCTCAAAATGGCAGCTGGACAAGAGATTCGAACCGCATATGGAAGATGGTGCGCGAACGGATCTGCTTTCCGGCTGGCAGGATGCGGTTCAGCGCACAAGGTCCGGCGAACAAGGTTAAGAACATGGGCCCCAGTGCATGGCTGGGGCCCTTACCTTTTTGGAGCCGCGACGTTACTTTGAGGTGAATGACGCTGGGGTATGTATTTGCGTTTACGGCACTGGAAACGGCAATTCGTTTACGTCAGTAGGGCTTACCTAGCAAAAAAATTTCAAAATCGATACATAAATCGAAATTTCTTGGCAGTTGATTTTCCGTCAAAAAAAAGCCTTAGTTCGCACGGCTCGGGCTCTACTCCTTTGCACGGCTCAACGATGCAAGGCCCAGCCTCTTCATCAAGGGGAGAACAATTTGATGAATTTCCAAAAAACCTTGAAGGCCACCCTTCTTGGCGCCAGCCTTGCCGTGATTGCGGCGACCGGCGCTTCCGCTAAAACTCTCGTTTATTGCTCTGAGGGATCTCCGGAAGGTTTCGATACAGCGCTTTACACTGCAGGCACAACATTCGACGCCTCTTCCAAGCCGCTCTACAACCGTCTCGTCGAGTTCAAGCTTGGCACGACTGAAGTTGTTCCGGGCCTGGCTGAAAGCTGGGAAGTGTCCGAAGACGGACTGGAGTTTACCTTCAATCTCCGCAAGGGCGTAAAATTCCACGCGACATCATTCTTCACGCCGACCCGTGATTTCAACGCTGATGACGTTGTCTTTTCTTTCGAACGCCAGCTGAACAGCGAGCATCCTTGGCATGAGTATACACCGGGGACTTCCTGGGAATACTTCAACGCCATGTCCATGCCGGACCTGATCAAGGAAATCGTCAAGGTTGACGATTACACAGTGAAGTTCGTTCTGAACCGTCCTGAAGCTCCGATGATCGCAAACCTTGCGATGGACTTCGCATCGGTTCTGTCGGCTGAGTACGCGGCACAGCTCGACTCTGCAGGCACAAAAGAGCAGCTTAACCAGCAGCCGGTTGGTACTGGGCCTTTTTCTTTCGTCGGCTACCAGAAGGACGCCGTGATCCGTTATGCGGCGCACGCTGACTACTGGGACGGCAAAGAAGCACTCGACAATCTGATCTTTGCGATCACACCGGACGCTGCCGTTCGCTTGCAAAAGCTGAAAGCTGGTGAGTGCCATGTCATGCCGTACCCGTCTCCGGCTGACCTGGATGACATCCGGGCAGACAGCAACCTGACCCTTATGGAACAGCAGGGCCTGAATGTCGGCTATCTTGCCTACAACACCCAGGTGGCTCCTTTCGACAAGAAAGAAGTCCGCAAGGCTCTGAACCATGCGATCAACAAGCAGGCCATCTTGGACGCAGTGTTCCAGGGGTCCGGCTCGGCCGCTAAAAACCCGCTGCCGCCGACCATGTGGTCCTACAATGATGCGATCCAGGACGACGAGTACAATCCGGAACTTGCAAAAGAAATGCTTGCAGCTGCCGGTGTTGAAAACCTGTCCATGAAAGTCTGGGCAATGCCTGTTCAGCGTCCGTACAACCCGAATGCCCGCCGTATGGCAGAGGTCATTCAGGCGGACTTTGCTGAAGTTGGCGTTGATGTTGAGATCGTATCCTACGAGTGGGGCGAGTACCTGTCCCGTTCCAAGGATGTCGAGCGTGACGGTGCCGTTCTGCTCGGCTGGACCGGCGACAATGGTGATCCGGACAACTTCCTCGCCGTTCTTCTTGGCTGCGACTCTGTCGGCGGTTCCAACCGTGCACAGTGGTGCAACGAAGAGTTTAACTCGCTCGTTCAGAAGGCCAAAACGGTCTCCGACAAGGCCGAGCGCACGAAGCTCTACGAGGAAGCTCAGGTGGTCTTCAAGGAAGAAGCGCCTTGGGCAACCATTGCGCACTCGGTCGTCTTCATGCCGATGTCTTCCAAGGTTACCGGTTACGTGATGGATCCGCTGGGCGGCCACTCGTTCAAGGGCGTGGATATCGCGGAATAAAATTCGAACGAAGGAAATGCCGGTTTCAAGAACCGGCATTTTCTGCAATCAGGCCGGCGTGATCGGTTGGTTTTCTTGACCGGGCACGCCGGTTCGTCATATCTGGACACACATCATGCTTCGATTTCTTCTAGGCCGTTTCGGCCTGTTGATCCCGACATTCTTGGGCGTCACTCTTGTTGCCTTCTCATTCATCCGTTTGCTGCCAGGCGACCCAGCCGAATTGCTCGCAGGCGAAAGGGGCATAAGCCCCGAACGCAAGGCTGAGGTCATGGCTCAGCTTGGGTTCGACAAGCCGTATTGGCAACAGTACATCGATTATGTTCTCGGCATCTTTCAAGGCGATCTCGGGATATCTTTCGCCTCGAAGAAACCGGTCTTGGATGAGTTTCTGACCCTGTTTCCTGCGACGGCGGAACTGGCCCTGTGCGCAATCATTCTTGCCGTATGTATCGGCATTCCGGCCGGTATCTTTGCGGCGGTCAAGCGGGGCTCTTTCTGGGATCAGACCATTATGGGCACCGCCCTTGTCGGCTACTCCATGCCGATCTTCTGGTGGGGCTTGCTGCTGATCATCCTCTTTTCCGGCATTCTTCAATGGACGCCGGTGTCGGGCCGGATTTCGTTGCTTTACTTCTTCCCGCAGGTCACGGGCTTCATGTTGATCGACAGTCTGTTGTCGGGCCAGAAAGGCGCGTTCCTGTCGGCTGTCCAGCATCTGATCTTGCCGTCAATCGTCCTGGCAACCATTCCGCTTGCTGTGATCGCGCGCCAAACGCGCTCTGCAATGCTTGAAGTGCTGGGTGAGGACTATGTGCGGACGGCCAAAGCGAAGGGGCTTGGACCAAGCCGTGTGGTCGGGATGCACGCACTCCGCAACGCGCTTATCCCTGTGATCACAACAATCGGTCTTCAAGTCGGTGTGCTGCTGGCAGGGGCGATCCTGACGGAGACAATTTTCTCCTGGCCGGGGATCGGAAAGTGGCTGGTCGACAGTATCTCGCGGCGGGACTACTTCGTGGTCCAGGGTGGTCTGCTCTTGATCGCCGGGATCATCATGATGGTCAACCTGATCGTAGACCTGCTCTACGGACTCGTTAATCCGCGCATCCGCCACCACTGAGCCGAGGGTACAAAATGACGAATTCCTCCCCGGCCACAAAGGCCGATGCAACAAAGCTTGAACAGGAAAGCCGCAACGCTACCAAAGCGCAGCTTGCCGAGTTTTGGTACTACTTCTCGCAAAACAAAGGGGCCGTGATTGGTCTCGTCGTGTTCGCATTGCTTGTGTTCATGGCGGTTTTCGCACCCTTGATCGCGCCCCATGACCCGGATTTCCAATATCGTGACAGTTTCCTGGTTCCGCCCGTGTGGCAAGATGGCGGCAAGGTTGCCTTCCTGCTCGGAACGGATGCGGTTGGCCGGGATATCCTGTCCCGTCTGATTTTCGGCGCGCAGTTTTCGCTTTTCATCGGTGTTGTCGTGGTGACGATTGCGCTGACGGGCGGCATCGTCATCGGTCTTGTCGCAGGTTATATGCGCGGAACGGTCGACACATTCATCATGCGGGTCATGGACGTCATTCTGGCGTTCCCGTCCCTTCTTCTAGCGCTTGTGCTCGTCGCGATCCTCGGTCCTGGCCTCATGAATGCGATGATCGCGATTGCAATCGTGTTGCAGCCTCACTTTGTCCGTCTGACGCGCGCTGCGGTTTTGGCCGAACGGTCTAGAGATTATGTGATTGCCGCCAAAGTCGCTGGCGCTGGACATTTGCGGTTGATGTTCAAGACGATCTTGCCGAACTGTCTAGCTCCGTTGATCGTTCAGGCAACGCTTTCTTTTTCCAACGCCATTCTCGACGCTGCTGCCCTTGGATTTCTTGGTATGGGCGCACAGCCGCCCACACCGGAATGGGGCACCATGCTTGCCGAAGCGCGTGAGTTTATCTTGCGCGCCTGGTGGGTGGTGACGTTCCCGGGCCTTGCGATCCTGATTACCGTCTTGGCCATCAACCTGGTCGGCGATGGCCTGCGTGACGCGCTCGATCCGAAACTGAAGAGGAGCTAAGCAACATGTCTCTTCTTGAAATCAGAAATCTGCGGGTTGAGTTCGATACCGCCAAAGGCCCGTTCCGCGCCTTGGATGGCGTCGACTACACGGTCGATCAGGGCGAAGTTCTGGCGATTGTGGGAGAGTCTGGTTCCGGCAAGTCTGTGGCCATGCTGGCAACCATGGGGCTTTTGCCTGACAGTGCGACGGTCACAGCGGACAAGATGGAGTTCGAGGGGCTGGACCTTCGAACGCTCTCGGCCAAGGAACGGCGCAAAGTGATCGGCCGGGACATCTCGATGATCTTCCAGGAACCGATTGCCAGCTTGAACCCATGCTTCACTGTTGGATTTCAGCTTGGGGAAACTCTGAAGGCCCATACCGGTCTCAAGGGTAAACAGGTGAAAGACCGCGTCCTTGAACTCATGCACGCGGTCGGCTTGCCAAAACCTGAAGAGCGCTTCAATGCGTTCCCGCACCAGATGTCCGGCGGCCAGTGCCAGAGGGTCATGATTGCGATGGCAATAGCCTGCAAGCCCAAACTCCTGATCGCGGATGAGCCTACCACTGCGCTTGACGTTACAATCCAGAAACAGATTCTCGATCTATTGGTGAAGCTGCAGCAAGAAAGCGGCATGGGCCTGATCATGATCACCCACGATATGGGTGTCGTTGCGGAGACCGCCGACCGGGTCATCGTTCAGTATAAGGGCCGGAAAATGGAGGAAGCTGACGTGCTATCTTTGTTTGAAAGCCCTCAGAACCCTTATACGCGAGCGCTCCTGTCCGCATTGCCTGAAAACGCCAAGGGGGACCGTCTTCCGACCGTGAGCGATTTTGCTCAAGCCGGAGGCTTCTGACATGGCTGACGACATCATTTTGAAAGTGCGTGACCTACACCGCGTCTACGATATCAAGGGTGGAATGTTCAAAAAGGCGTCCCAGTTGACGGCAGTCAAAGGAGTCAATCTTGACGTGGAGCGTGGGAAGACCCTGGCCGTTGTTGGCGAATCCGGCTGTGGCAAGTCTACGCTCGCGCGCATGCTGACCATGATTGACGCGCAGACGTCTGGCACCATTGAGATTGACGGGCTGCCCATTGATATCTCGAAAACGGGCATATCCCGGGAGATGCGCCAGAAGGTTCAAATCGTTTTCCAAAACCCCTACGGCTCACTCAATCCGCGCCAGAAGATCGGCCACGTTCTGGAAGAACCGCTCTTGCTGAACACAGACATGCCGGCAGCTGAACGCAAGGATCTTGCCCTGCAGATGCTTGAAAAGGTCGGGCTTCAACCGGAACATTACGGACGTTTTCCGCACATGTTCTCAGGAGGCCAGCGACAGCGCATCGCGATTGCGCGGGCGATCATGATGAAGCCAAAACTTCTGGTTCTGGATGAGCCCGTATCGGCACTTGATTTGTCCGTTCAGGCGCAAATTCTCAACCTTTTGAAAGACCTGCAAGACGAAATGGGGCTTACGTACGTCTTTATTTCGCACGACCTTTCGGTCGTTCGCTATTTGGCAGACAAGGTGATGGTCATGTACTTCGGTGAGGTTGTCGAATACGGCACGCGTGACGAAGTCTTTGAGAACCCTCAACACGACTATACCAAGACGCTGTTTGCGGCCACTCCGAACGCCGATGTGGAAAGCATCCGTAAGCGTTTGGCTGCAAAGGCCGCCTGACGGCCGTCTTTCTGCATGCTTTTTGGTCTTATCTAAAGACAGGCTCCCTCTCTCACCAGATGGGGGCCTTTCTTTTATCCCGCTGACAGTTCGAAACCGGCCGCGCGGCTGCCTGGCGCTTGTTTCGGTCTGCCGTACTCATCTTCCCGGATAAGTCCAGAATCTATGCTGTTTGACAGAAATTCTAGAGGAGCCGGGAAAGCCGTTGGCGATCCGCATTTTGCGGCACCATGCTGGTTTTGCGGGTCCTTTTTGCACTCACGACTGTGCCCCAGTGGTGTTCCGTCGCCATCGGCTGCCGGTTGATTACTGATTTCATTTAAGGGGTGAGACTGGCGGGTTCCTGCATGTGAATGACGCTTTTAAATTCTGTCCCCCCGTAAGTCTGCGTGCCGATCAGAAAGAAGTTGCATAATTCCATTATTCGAGTATTATCGAAATATGGAAAAAGAAGATGCCTTGAACGCATTGGCAGCGTTGGGTCAGGAAACACGCCTCGACGTCTTTCGCCTTCTGGTGAGGTCGGGAAAAGAAGGCGTGACCGCCGGTGCCATCGCAAATGCGCTCGAAGTGCGTCCAAATACCCTGTCGACCCACTTGGGAGCCCTGTCCCGTTCTGGCCTTGTGCAAGCCGAACGGGACGGGCGCTCGATTCATTACAGGGCGGACCTGGATACGATGCAGGTGTTGGTGACGTATCTCTTACAGGACTGCTGCGGGGGCAATCCGGAACTGTGTTTGCCAATCGCCAGCATGGCGAGCAAGGCGGGCTGCGGCGGCGGATCCGGATGTTAACAAAAGCGGGTGGCTAACTTTCCATGAAGAATATTTTATTTGTGTGTACCGCCAATTCGGCGCGCTCTGTCTTGGGCGAAGCGTTGTTGCGTCACAAGGGCGATGACGGCTACCAGACGTTTTCTGCAGGCTCGACTCCCCGCGGTACGGTCAATCCCGATGCGCTGAAATGCCTGGAACGCAATGGCCTCCCGGCAGCGGGTTTCCGGTCCAAGAGCTGGGAGGAGTTTGCAGGCGCGGACGCTCCACAAATGGACCTGATCGTTACCGTATGCGACAGCGCGGCCGGCGAAGCTTGTCCGGTCTGGCCCGGTCACCCGCTGGTGGTGCATTGGGGTATTCCCGATCCGGCTTCTGTTGAAGGCGAAGAGGCCAGCCGTGCGGCGGCTTTTGACCTTGCTTATCAGCGGCTCGAGCGGCGGATTGATGCCATGCTGGCTCTCGGGCCAGCTGTGTTCGATGCGCCCGATGCCAAGGCGCAACTCAGCAATATCGGATCTCAAGCGGAACTGCAGGATTGAATTGATGGCGGACTTTACTTTAAGCCGGCGGCTAACAGCTGAGGCGCTTGGTACGGCCATGCTTGTTGGAACCGTTGTCGGATCGGGCATCATGGCGGACCGTTTATCGGATGATGTGGCGGTTTCCCTTCTTGGGAACACAATTCCGACAGGTGCGATCCTCGTTGTGTTGATTACTATTCTGGGACCGATTTCCGGCGCCCATTTCAACCCTGCCGTCACATTTGTGTTTTGGCTCCGCAAGGAATTGACGCTTGGTATCGGTCTTGCCTACATCCTTGTTCAAGTGCTTGGCGGTATTTGCGGGTCTTTGATCGCTCATATCATGTTTGAGCTTCCCGTTTGGCAAGCCTCAACAACCGTGCGCACCGGAGGTGCACAATGGACGGCGGAAGTCGTGGCGACTTTCGGACTGCTGGCCTCAATTCTGGCTGGTATCAAGTTCCGGGAAGCCGCCGTTCCATGGCTTGTCGGTCTTTACATTACCGCTGCCTACTGGTTCACGGCCTCCACATCCTTTGCCAATCCGGCTGTCGCTATATCACGTGCATTCACCGATACTTTTGCAGGCATCCGCCCAATTGACCTGCCAGGCTTTATTGTTGCCGAGTTTGCAGGCGCAGCGCTTGCGCTGCTGGTGTTCAGCTGGCTGTTGAAGTCGAACGAAAGATCTTAAAGGCGTCTTTGAAAAACTGGTCGCAAAGGCTGATTGGCTAGCTTCATGAAGCCTTTCAATTGTCTTTGGTAAAAGCTATTTCCGTTTTTTGTTCATGGCAGCTGCCAAGGCGGCTGCCATGGCATTGTTGCCGTCCCTGCTGCTGCCTGAGTTTACGCCGTTCTTGCCACTGGGGCCCCGGCCGCCTGGTTTGCCCTGTGCTGGAGAGTGGGATTTGTTCCGATCTTGCGCACTGCGCTCGCGCTGCCCCTGATAATCGGCTTGCGATTTCATGGTCATTGAAATGCGTTTTCGCGGTACGTCCACTTCCAGGATCGTGACCTTCACGATATCTCCCGCCTTGACCACTTGATGGGGGTCATCGACGAACCTGTCTGCAAGCTGTGACACGTGAACCAGACCGTCCTGGTGGACACCCACATCAACGAAAGCGCCGAAATTGGTCACGTTTGTGACTGTTCCTTCCAGCTTCATACCCGTTTTCAGATCCGAGATTTCCTCGACCCCGTCCTGCAAGGCCGCTGTCTTGAACTCCGGCCGCGGGTCGCGGCCTGGCTTTTCAAGTTCCGCGAAAATGTCCTTTACCGTCGGCAGGCCGAACGTCTCATCGGTAAACTCAGTGGGATCGTGGTTTTTCAAAAGGGCACTGTCGCCCATGATTTGACTGACATCGCGCCCGCAGGCTTTCACAATGCGCTTGGCCAGCGGATAGGCTTCCGGGTGAACAGAAGACGCATCGAGCGGTTCGCTGCCGCCATTGATCCGAAGAAAGCCGGCGCAGAGCTCAAAAGCTTTTGCGCCGAGGCGTGGAACGTCCTTCAGTTGCATCCGTTTCTCAAACCTGCCGATGCTCTCGCGATGGTCAACAACCGCCTTGGCAAGACTGTCCGACAATCCTGATATGCGCGCCAGCAAGGCGGGGGAGGCCGTGTTCAGATCGACCCCCACCGCATTCACGGCATCTTCCACGACAGCGTCGAGCGCCCGCGCCAGTTTGCTTTGATTGACGTCATGCTGGTACTGGCCAACCCCGATTGACTTCGGTTCGATTTTTACAAGCTCTGCAAGAGGGTCTTGCAAACGCCGCGCGATAGAAGCCGCGCCGCGCAGGGACACATCGATATCCGGCATCTCTTTTGCCGCAAGTTCCGAAGCTGAGTAGACCGATGCGCCCGCCTCATTGACAATGACTTTCACCGGTCTTTGAGCTGCCGGAATATCAGTGAGTACGTCACCTGCAAGTTTGTCGGTTTCGCGGCTCGCAGTGCCGTTGCCGATTGCGATAAGCCCAATCTTGTGTTTCGCGATCAGGGCAAGAAGCGTTGCCCTTGCACCTTGCACGTCATTCCGTGGCTGGAACGGATAAATCGTTGCAGTGTCCACCAGTTTCCCGGTTTCATCGACAACGGCGACTTTCACACCGGTCCGGATACCTGGATCAAGGCCAAGGGTTGCCTTGGAACCGGCTGGCGCGGCCAGCAGCAAATCCTTCAGGTTTTTTGCAAAAACCTGAATGGCTTCCTCTTCAGCCTTGTCCCGGAGAACCCCCATCAAATCGAGTTCGAGATGGAGGGCAAGTTTTACTTTCCAGGCAAACCTGGCAGCCTCCATCAGCCACTTATCACCAGGCCTGCCGAGATCACGGATTGCGTAGGTATCGGCCACCATTTTGACGGCTGGCAAGACCGGGGATGCATCCTCGGCATCGACGGTCAACTCCACTGACAGAATGCCCTCGTTCCGGCCGCGGAACAATGCAAGCGCCCGGTGACTGGGAATTTTCGCCCAGCTTTCAGAGTAGTCGAAATAGTCGGCGAACTTGGCACCCTTGTCGGCCATGCCATCAATCAGTTTCGACTGGACGACGCCGCGCTCTTCCATGTAACGGCGCAACCGGCCAACCAGTTCCGCGTTCTCGGCGAAGCGTTCCATCAGTATCTGACGCGCGCCATCAAGTGCAGCCTTGACGTCCGGAATGCCCTTGTCCTTGGAAATGAAAGAAGCTGCTTCTGTTTCCGGAGCCCTGTCGGGCGAGCCCAACAACAGATTTGCCAATGGCTCAAGGCCGGCTTCGCGCGCAATTTGTGCTTTCGTGCGCCGCTTTTTCTTGTAGGGAAGATAGATGTCTTCAAGTTGTGACTTTGTGTCGGCGGATTGGATGGCCTGGGATAGATCGCTGGTCAGCTTGCCCTGTTCGTCAATCGACTTCGTGATGGCGGCGCGCCGGTCCTCCAGCTCCCGCAAGTAGATCAACCGTTCCTCAAGCTTCCGGAGCTGACTATCGTCAAGTCCGTCCGTTGCCTCTTTCCGGTAGCGGGCAATAAACGGAACTGTCGAACCTTCATCCAGCATCTGGACCGCAGCGTTTACCTGACCCGGCTTGCAGCCGATTTCGTTTGCAATCCGGTTGGAGATCCGCAGGGCCGTCGCAGCAGCTGTCTCCGGCGAAGCAGAGGACGGTGTCGAGGCGGATATCGGAGCGGTTGCCATAAGCTGGTCCCTTTGGGCTGCGGAAGGTGATGAAGGTGTCCAAGGCCGCGCAAGATAGTGTGGTGGGCCCATCGAAGGAAGACAATCTGTGTTGCCATCCACGGCAATCGCCGGCTTTGGATATGCGCTCAGCGAAGCGTTGCCTAATCAAGGGCCCACATGGTGCCCTGCATGGCTTGGAATGTATAAGTATATTCAACAGTTCATCGTACGCTCGGCAATAAAAAGCGTATCCTACCATCCCGATATTTGAGTATCTTGGAACGCGTCGTCCTTTCGATTGGGCATTGGCTGCCAAACGGGATGATCACTTCTGGCAAACTCGTACACTCCGGAAACGGTTTGTAGTGAGCGTTTTGCATACCTAAACCGTAACTCGGGATGCGTCCGGCGTCCCTGGAGGTCTTTATGAGCCGTGGCCGGCCCCGCAAAGTAGAAACTGAGCAAGCACTGCATGCGATCATGCGGGCATTTTGGCAAAACGGTTTTAAAGCGACGTCCATGAATGACTTGGTAGACGCCTCAGGGATGGCGAAGCCGGGTCTTTATGCGGCTTTCGGTGACAAAGAAGCCATGTTCGAAAAGTCGCTCCTGCACTACTTTGATTGTTATGGCGACATGGTGTTTGGCCCGCTGACGCAAGCGCAGCATCACTATCTCGTCGATTTGCGGGAACTGATCAGGACAGTCGGTTATTTGGCGGCGGACGACTCTACGCCCATGGGATGCTTTCTATTCAATTCACAGGTTGAAGCGGCCTACGGCTCCGAGCGTCATAAAACGCTTTTGAAAGACTTGGGGTCTGCGCGCATTGAAGCGATCAGAACGCGGTTGCTGAAAGCAGTCGGAGCAGGTGAAATCACGGGTGAATGTGACACCGATGCTCTGGCAACTTTTATCGATGGCCAGCTCGCAGCGGTTTCCATTTTGGCCCGATGCGGCGGAACGAAGGCGCAGATCGACACGTTTGTCGAAACGGCGATGAAAGCGCTCCCGTCGTACAGCCCCGAGGTTTTGGAACACAGTTCCGAATTCACCTTACGACAGTAAGCTTTTCGGCCGCGCGCGTAACTGCCGTGTAAAGCCAGCGATCCCGATGTTCGCGGAAGGCCCAGCTTTCATCGAACAGCACCACACTGTCCCATTGAGACCCTTGCGCCTTGTGTACGGTCAGCGCGTATCCGTAGTCGAATTCGTCGGCCTTCCGACGAATTGCATAGGGGATGGCATCCGCGCCGTCCTCGAACATTGCCGGCAGCACTTTGACCTTGACTGTGGTCTTGGCAATTTCATCTTCGGAAACGACGTCGAACCGGAGAGTGTTGCCGCGTGCTTGGCGCAGACGCTTGACGGTCCACAAACCGCCATTCAGCAAACCCTTTGTCTTGTCATTGCGCAGGCATACAAGCTTGTCCCCAACAGCAGGCATCGGCGTGGTGAATTCCCGCAATTCACGAATGCGGTTGTTGTAGAGCCTGCGTGTCTTGTTCGTTCCCACAAGTACCTGATCAGCTGAAAGGATCTGGTCTTTGTCGATCTGACTGCGGTTTATCACCCGGCTGTCGCCAAACTCTCCATACTCCAGCTTGCCGCCATCTCGAATGGTCATCGACATGCGGACGATCGGATTGTCCTGCGCCTGCCGGTGAACTTCGGTCAACATCACATCGGGGTCTTTTTCGGTGAAATAGCCGCCGCCTTTGACCGGTGGCAGCTGTGCCGGGTCACCAAGAACCAGAACCGGTGTGCCGAAGGAAAGAAGGTCCTTGCCGAGTTCTTCATCGACCATCGAACACTCATCAATGACGATCAGTTTGGCCGTAGCTGCGGCGCTATCCCGCTTGATTGCAAATTGAGGACCAGTATCTTCCTCGTCATCATCTGAGTCTTCTTCTTCCTTAGCGGAGCGCGGCCGGTAAATCAGCGAGTGGATTGTCCCGGCATCCTCACAGCCTTTTTGGCGGAGCACATGGGCGGCCTTGCCGGTGAAAGCCCCAAAACAGACATCCCCGTCAATGCCTTCTGCCAGATGACGGGCAAGCGTGGTTTTCCCGGTCCCGGCAAAGCCAAACAACCTGAAAACCTGACGGTCGCCGCGCTTTAGCCAGGCAGCCGTTTCCTTGAGAGCTTCATCTTGCTGGGGCGACCACGCCATTGCGGAGAATCCTGCTTTGTTCTCGTGTGCCGCTTGATACCGTGATTTTACGGCGAACGCCAAGAGGGGATCGGCCAAACTGTTGTGGGCGCAGGCCCCAGCGCGATAATTGGAGTGATCAACCGATTACCGAAAAAGAACTGCGATTGTTCGGCTGGCGTTTCCTGGAAAATGTCGCTGTATTAATTGTGTGTCTGACCTGCTTCAATGGAAACTGAAGCGGCTCCAGATCGTGGTCGGCGCCGTTTTCGCAGTAAGCAATCAGATCCGCCATCATGCGTCCGGCGACCGGTGCATTCTTGAACTGGTTTCCGTTTGTTCCGATCGCCATGTAGTATCCCGGTACGTCACTCTTGTCATAGATCGGCAGCCAGTCGTCCGAGGCATCATAAAGATCAGCAAGGCCTGCGGGGTGTTGTGAAACGCCAAGCGCCGGCAAGCGCTGTGAATAGCGGTAGGCGTAGGTCAACGCACGATCGGTGAGATCTCTTGAGAAGTCATCAGGGTCACATAAGACCGGGTCATCGCAGGGCGGGTTCATACTTCCGATCATGAGGTGCCCGCCACCGGATGGTTTGACGTAAACCCCGACGTCGTCGTCCGCAACAATGAGGCCTTGTCGGGTGTAACCAAGGTTCGATGGCGGCTGCACCTGAACCACTTCTTGTTTGAGCGGGCGTGTCTGGATGTTGAGTCCGGGATCATCGTCAAGCAAGGCGTTGACTTTTGCAGAATGCGGACCGGCTACGTTCACAATGATCGGCCTAGAGACCCGGCGCCCGTCTGCCAGCTCGGCACCTGCGGCTCGCCCGTTTTCGACGCATATGCGTGTTACCTTTGAGTTGAACAGGAACTGTCCGCCAGCGCGTTCGGCTGCAGTCTTCAGATTGCGTGCGGCCAGTTGCGGATCATCGACATATCCGCCTGAGGGAAAGTAGGCGGCGCTTGTGATTTCACCTTTGGCCGGTTCGCCAAACCGATCGTCATCCATTGTTTTTACAGGGGCAAAACAAGTCAGGTCATAGCCCGGCAAGGCTGCTTGGATCTGCCCGGCGTCCCAGATCTCGTATGCAATCTTGAGGGCATCGGCACTTTCCAGGATGCGCGACAAATGATCATTTCCCTCTGTCCGCATAACGAGCGTGCCGGTTTCGATCAGTTTGGCAAGGTCCGTATCCTCTGGCAGGGCCACATAGTCCGGCCAGTTTTTCCATTCGAAAAAACCCTCATATGCCAGCGCAGAGCCATCAAGTGTCGAGTAGTAGGTCCTGACGACGGCCGCCGAGCTGGATGTCGAGCCATAGCCGGGCGCCGGCAGCTGGTCGATATTGAGGGTGCGGTAGCCCCGTTTGGCAAGGTTATAGGCAATCGCGCATCCAATCACACCGGCACCGATTATGATTGCATCGTACCGGGCGTCATGTCGAAGGTGCGAATCGGTCTCTGGTGTCATTCGTATTTTGCCAATTGCCTAAAGTTTGTTGATTGCCGCCGGGCTTTTAGTGCTGTTCCGGTCCCGGGCCGGTGTTCCAAACGTGGTTCAAGCGCTGAACTCATTTGGGGAATCACCCAGCCCACGACATATCAGTGCAGGTGTTTTGTATTGCCGAGACTAAGGCAATGATCGTGTAGAGCAATCTTCGCTATGTTTAATTTAAGCTGCAGTGATGCTGAAAATCTGCAGATGATTATTTTTGTAATAAAACGCAGAATTTGTTCCCAACTCCCAAATTGAACGCTGACGGTTGCCGGTGCACCTTTTGGACTGATCAGAATTCCTATCGTGATTACAGTTATTTGGAGGTGTGCGTGTCGTTCGCAAGAACTTGCGAGTGGCCGACACTGGCGTTGATCGTTGGTGTTTCGGCTGCATGGGTGGGGTTGGTTTTGTCATACACGGAGTTGGGCTGGTGGTTCTTCCCGCTGGCGGCACTTACCGTTACTCTCTCATCGTCCGTGCAACACGAAGTTCTGCATGGGCATCCGACCCGGAACCCTGCCCTCAATGAGGCGCTTGTTTATTTCCCGCTGGGCCTGTTCATTCCCTACCGCCGTTTCAAATCTCTGCATTTGCGCCATCACAACAACGACCGGCTGACCGATCCATATGATGATCCCGAGAGTTTTTATCTGGATTGGGGAACGTGGGAGCGGCTGCCCGTGCCCCTGAAGGTGATCATGAACATGAACAATACCTTGCTCGGGCGGCTGGTGATTGGTCCGGGAGTGTCGCTTATCGGATTCTATGGTGCTGAACTTGCGCATATCCGGGACGGTGACAGGGCCGTCATGCGCTCGTGGCTCCATCATGTTGCTGGATTGGTTCCAGTTGTTTTGTTCGTGTCTTACCTGGGGGGCATTCCGGTTTGGGCTTATGTGCTCGGTGTCGCCTATCCAGCCATGAGTTTGCTTATGTTGCGGACATTTGCTGAGCACCGGGCGCATGAGGATGCTGAGGCAAGATCGGTCATCGTTGAGTTTTGCCCCGTCTTCTCGTTTCTTTTCTTGAACAACAACTTGCACGTTGTGCATCACGCCTTGCCCCGTGCGCCCTGGTACATGCTTCCAGGCATTTACAGGCAAGCGCGGAATGACTGGCAGGAACGCAATCAAGGCTATGTCTATTCCAGTTATCTGCAGCTTGGCCTGCGCCATTTCTTGAAGAAAAAAGAGCCCGTCGCGCATCCCAACAGATTGCCAAGACGCACACGGAAAGGGCAGACGGCTTGACCAACCCCGAGTTTCGGCCTGTCAGATTGCCGATGTATGACTGGCCCGAGGTGCGTGCTGAAACTTGTGCACTCGAACAGGCTCTCACGGAAGAGATCTGCTCGGCCTTGAAGATTTCTCTTCAGGACCTGAAACCCTGGCCAGATGACATAAAACTCTATGACATCTGGAAGGCACCTGGATTGCTCTTGGCGCAGACCTGCGGCTACCCGTTTACCCATGCATTAAAGCATCGGGTGGCTCTGATCGGGGCGCCGCATTACCGGGCTGAGGGATGTGCGGGGGCGTTGTATCGCAGTCATATCGTTGTGCGGGCGGACGATAGCGCCGCTGACCTTGCGGACTTGAAGGGCAAGCGGCTTGCTGTAAACAGTCTGGACAGCCAATCGGGCATGAATGCCCTGCGTGCTGAAGTCGCTGGGATGGCCGAGGGTAGCAAATATTTTGAAACGGTGATTATGACAGGCGGGCATGTTGCTTCCCTGCATGCTGTTGCGGCAGGTGATGCTGATCTGGCCTCGATTGATGCGGTTTGCTGGCATATGGCAACACGATACAAGCCGGAACTGGCCTCGTGCTTGAAGTCCATAGGCCTGACGCGCGAGGCCCCAGGCCTGCCGTTCATAGCGTCGTCAATGCACGACCAAACGGCACTTGAAACAATCCGGCGGGCGGCGCAGGCCGTTCTTACAAGCACCAGCACGCAAAAAAGCCGTGAACGGCTCGCCATTCACGGCTTTTCAGTTTTAAACAAGTCGGTCTACCAAGTCATCGAAGACATGGAAGAGGAGGCCACTAGCCTCCAGTATCCAAACCTTGCCTAGTTGTTCAGTCTGCCCTTAGCGGACAGTGATGCGTGCCTTGTTTGCAGCAGACAGGCGCAAAGAATGGTTCATGCGGGCGAGTTCAGCAGCGGAGCGGCCGGACACAACACCCATGAGGTTGGTGCCGAGTGCGTGAGCAAGATAGGTCATGACGATCCCAATCCCGTTTCAGTCAGTTGTTGCGTTAGAGTGATGGGCGGTCCACTGCTAATAAATTGGGCCGCTTGTCCGCTATATGAGCATTCCTTGCCTTTCAATCAATCGAATTGTATTCAAGTATCAGTTCAAAAAAATTGAACTCAAGAATTAATGAGCGCTGGAATGGAAAAACTACCAGGATCCGGTACCCCGCTGATTGATATCGAACTGTATCGCACATTCCTTGTGATCGCAGAAACATCAAGTTTTTCAAAGGCATCAGAGCTGATCGGGCGGACGCCTTCTGCGGTGTCGATGCAGATCAAGAAACTGGAAACCATGTTAGGCGTTTCCGTCTTCGTGCGGGAGGGACGCAGCGTCCGGCTGACCTCCGAAGGGGAGGCATTGCTTGGCTACGCCCGCAGGATCCTGATGTTGAACGAAGAAGCGGTCGGACTGTTTGTCTCTCCGTCCGTTGAGGGGGAAGTCCGTTTCGGAGCCCCGTCTGACTTCGGAACCCGCTTTCTGCCGAATATCTTGTCGCGTTTTGCGCGCTCTCACCCAGGGGTCAATGTTGATGTGCACCTGGATGGTAGCCCGATGCTGGACGAGAAGGTCCGCAAGGGTGAGCTGGATCTCGTCTTGTGCACTGCCCGGCCCGGAACCAAGTTGGCGGAGGGCGGTGAGGTCGTTTATTCCGAGCCTCTCGTCTGGGCAGGCCTTGAGGGCGGCATTGCCTATGAGCGGGATCCATTGCCGCTTGCCGTGTCCAATCCCGGGTGCCCCTGGCGCCGGGCAGCCCGCATTGCGCTCGATGCTGCGCAAAAGCCATATCGTATCTCCTACACAAGCTTCCACAGCGCAGGGCAGGAGGCTGCCCTTCTTGCTGATCTTGCGGTCGCGCCGTTTCCGGCAAGCATTGTCGAGGCGCCCATGCAGATCCTGGACAAACGGCATGGCCTTCCGACGATTGGTGACTACCACATCATCATGAAAGAGCGCGCGCGCGCCGGCCGGGCGACCCATGCCTTTGCTGAACATGTCGAGGAGTGTTTCAAGGAAATTTCGCTCGGCTCTGCCACGGCAGTCTGACGCGTTTGTTAACCATAGTGTTAACGAATAGTAAAAAGCCTTCGAGTTATGGTTAACAATTGGTTACTCTGTCGCAAATTGCGATTTGCATGCAGGAGACAACCAATGAAGCTTCTCGTAAAGGCCGCGTTCGCGGCAGCGCTTTCGCTCTCAGCTGGAACCGCTCTTGCTGGAGACACCGTCCGGATTCTGCAGGATGAACCCTATGGTGCGGTTGTGACCAAGGAAGCGGGGGTCTTGGTCTTCCGCGCCCTTCCGCCCACCCGCAAGGTCATCGTGAACCCCGAGGGCAAGACACCGTTGAATCTGAACTTCACCGAAGTGAATGAAACGAACGTAGTTGTTTGGTCCCAGGGCGAATACGTCAAACAGCGCGGACCGAAAATCATCCGGCTGAAGTGATGCGGCCCGCGGGCCGTATCCCTTTAACGGATGTGTGTCTGCCAGGGAGGCTGCAATTTTTGCCGCAGCGTAAACCGGGGGCGCTTGTCCTGCGTACAGATGTCGCAGGAGGGCTCCCGAATGAAAATCAAAGAACGCATTGAATTTCTTTCTAAACCGAAGCCATTTACGGCAGCACCGGGCCAATCGGTTCTGGATGCGTCCAAAGAAATGTCTGCGAGAAACATCGGCTCTGTCGTTGTTACGGATGCCGAAAACCGAGTGGTCGGGCTCGTAACCGAGCGCGACTTGATGCGCCGGATCGTAGCTGAAAACAAAGACCCGTCTTCAACCAAGCTTTCCGATATCATGACCACCAGCCTAAGGCTGGCGCGTGAAGACGATAATGTGGTCGATTGGCTCAGGGTCATGTCGAATGAGCGGTTCCGCCGCTTGCCCGTAGTGGATGCTGACGGCAAGCTTGTCTCGATCATGACACAAGGCGACTTCGTCTCTTACACTTGGCCCGAACTTCTCAAGATCATGTCGGACCGCGTCGAGCAGAAACTGGGCATCAACAACCAGCATATCTGGATCATTGCCGGGGTCCTGGTCTACGGCATCGCAATGGCCGTCATTATGGCTGCTGTCTGAAGATCTGGAAACTTATCACAAGATGGCCGTCAGATTTGACAGCCCATCAACCGAGCATCATACGGATATGTGCTGAGGCGTTCATAGCCGGTCTCTGTGATGAGCAGTTGCTCCTCCAGCTTTACGCCTTCGTGTCCGCCGTGGCGGCCAACATAGCTTTCCACACAGACCACCATTCCAGGTACCAGTACCCCATCGTATCCACCGCTCGCCCAGTCTGCGGGGTAAGGGACTGCCGGGTATTCATCACATAGGCCAACACCGTGAAACAGAACTGAGTATCGGTTCGCCTGATAGTCTTCCGGTAGGTTCTTAGCGCTGTGTGAAAGTTCAAAGAAACTGCGCCCTGGTGCGAGCATTTCTATGTTCGCTTCAATCTGATCGACCGCCATTTGATGGAGCGATCTCTGCTCGTTGGTCGGTTGCCCGTCGCCGCACAGCCACGTGCGGGAAATGTCGCAGCACATGCCGTAGGGCCCAACAAGATCGGTGTCGAAGGCTACCAACTCACCCGATTGGATTTCACGCGCTGAGGCCTCTTGAAACCAGGGATTTGTGCGTGGGCCGGAGGCGAGCAAATGCGTCTCAATCCACTCTCCGCCGCGACGGATATTTCCTGCATGCAGCAGTGCCCAAAGATCCCATTCCGTCATGCCCGGACGGAGGGCCGCTTCCATTTCCGACATTGCTGCTTCACAGGCAGCAATGGATCGGCGTATCGCCTTGATTTCGTCGGAGCATTTAACGGCACGGGCAAGTTCCATCACCTCTTCACCGTCATGCAGCGTCAAACCATGGCTTTGAAGTGCTCCGACCCCTTCCCGGCGGCATTTGTCGACGGCGATCCGCGCGTTTGGACCACAATAAGTCTTGACCAGATCTGCCAGCTCTTTAGCCCACTTCTGCGCAAGTTCCGCCGACCGCGGTCCGGATTCAAAATAGAACCAGGGGACACCGTGGCGGACTTCATCAACGAGCATGTTGTGTGCGGACAGATGTTCGCAGTTGTGAAAGTCAAAGGCGATGACAGGGCCGTTGTGCGTCACAAGTGTGTAGCGCACCGCATTATGAGTGCTCCAGACCTGCATGTTGGTGCTGTCGGTTGCATAACGAACGTTCAGCGGATCACATAGAATGGCTGCGCTCAGGTCAAAAGCCTCTAATTGCTGGCGAATTCTTTGAAGCCGGTATTCCCGCACAGCATCCATGTCAGGTGCTGCAAGGCCAAGCGCTGACCACTCGGTTTCTGCGAGCTCGCCATATCCAAGGACATGACGATTGAGTGCAGAGGCCTTTTCGGTCGCGTAGGCTGACAGTGCCTCGTATCCGGCTGCATCACCAGGATGATCGGGCAAAACGGCCGGCATGATTTTTCGCCGGTGCCGGCCAAAGTGTTCCGTATTCATGACTGCCTGCTTTCCTCCGCCAACTGGTCAATCCCGTAAATGCCGGGTCCCGCCTACATCCGCATGCGTTCCGCTTTGGGGTCGAACAATGGATCCGTGATGAGGGTGGCCTTGCGACGTTCTCCGAGAATTTCGATCTCGAAGGCTCCGTCATCCGTGTTTACCGAAAACTCAGTGGGGACATAGCCCTGAGCCAAAGACTTCTCGACATGGTGTGCGTAGCCGCCCGACGTGATCCAGCCGATCACATCGTTGTCGTGCCAGATCGGTTCATCGCCCATCACATCGGCATCGAGTGCATCTACGACGAAGGATACCCGGGATCGTTTCGGTCCATCCTCGAATTCCCGGCGGGCGGCTTCCTGGCCAATGAAGTTGTTTTTGCCGAGTTTCACAAAGCGACCGAGATCTGCTTCGAAAGGACCATAGATCGGGCGGAACTCCCGGAACCAGGTCCCGAAGTTCTTCTCCAGGCGCATGGCGAGCAGAGCACGCATGCCGAAATTCTGGATGCCGAACTCCCCACCGGCGTCCATCAGAGCCATGTAGACCTGACGCTCGTATTCCGGTGTCATCCAGATCTCATAGCCGAGGTCACCGGTGTAGCTAATCCGGTTGACCTTACAGGGCGCGTTGGCAACATCCATTTCGCGGAAGTCCATGAACCGGAAAGCGTCATTGGAGACATCGTCCCCGGTAACTTTGGCAAGGACATCGCGGGCCTTCGGACCTGCAATGGAAAGACCCACCCAGCCAAGGTTGATGGCCTCAATCGCAACAGTGCCATCATGCGGCAAGTGCTTTTCGAACCACCGCATGTGATAGACTTCGGCCTGACTTGAACCGAACATGTAGAATGTCTCGTCACTGTCGCGGGCGATGGTGAAGTCGCCAATCAGCTTGCCGGCTTCGTTCAGCATCGGCGTCAGCACTATCCGTCCCACCTTCGGCATGGTGTTGGTCATCAGGTAGGACAGGTAGTCCTCAGCACCTGCGCCGGTGATCTTGTACTTGGCGAAGTTGGCGATTTCGGTAATGCCAACTCCGGTTCGCACCGCGCGGCATTCCGCTCCAATTGCGTCAAAGTCGTTGGAGCGCCGGAACGAGACGACATCTTCAGCTGTCTCGCCATCGGGAGCAAACCAGAGGGGAGTTTCAAGCCCCCAGCTGTCGCCCATGACAGCCCCTTGCGCCAACATCTTGTCGTAGAGCGGTGTAGTCTGGTGTGGACGCCCGGCAGGCAATTCCTCGTTCGGGAAGCGGATGCGGAACCGGCGGCTGTAGTTCTCCTGAACTTTCTTGTTCGTGTAGGCAAGTGTCGCCCAGTCACCGTACCGGGCGACATCCATGCCCCAGATGTCGTAGCCCGGATCGCCGTCGATCATCCAGTTGGCAAGTGTTAACCCGACGCCGCCGCCCTGGCTGAAGCCGGCCATGACCCCGCAAGCAACCCAATAGTTCTTGAGACCCCGCACCGGGCCAACCAATGGATTGCCGTCCGGTGCGAAGGTGAACGGGCCGTTGATGATCTGCTTGATGCCGGCATTTTGCAGCGCCGGGAAATGCTCAAAGCCGACCTCTAGCTCCGGGGAGATCCGGTCAAGGTCCGGTGCGAGGAGCTCGTGCCCGAAATCCCAGGGCGTTTCCTTTGGGCTCCAGGGACGGCAATTCTGCTCATAAGTGCCGAGCAGCATGCCTTTGCCTTCCTGGCGGGTGTAGATCTCACCGCCAAAATCAAGAACGCCAATCAACTCTTTGCCGGTTGCCTCGTTATGAGCAACGACTTCGGGCATCTCATCGGTAAGCAGATACATGTGCTCCATAGCGAGCACCGGCAATTCTATCCCGACCATGCGGCCGCATTCACGGGCCCAGAGTCCACCTGCGTTGACGACATGTTCCGCCCGGATCATGCCCTTGTCTGTGATGACATCCCAGGTACCCTCCGGGGTCTGCACCATCTCCTCGACCTTGGTGTGCCGATAGATCTCTGCGCCATTGATTCGCGCAGCCTTTGCGTAGGCGTGGGTGGTGCCGGAGGGATCGAGATGCCCTTCGATCGGATCCCACAAGGCGCCGATGAAATATTTCTCATCCAGGATCGGGAACATCTTCTTGGCCTCAGAGACCGAGATCAGTTCCAGATCCATGCCGAGATACCGGCCCTTGGCCTGGGCGAGGCGTAGAAAATCCATCCGCTCGGGAGTGTCGGCCAGCATCACGCCACCGGTCAGATGCAAACTGCAGGACTGGCCGGAGATCTCTTCCAGTTCCTTGTAGAGATCGACTGTGTAGCTTTGAAGCTGGGAGACGTTCGGGTCACCGTTTAGGGTGTGAAAGCCGCCCGCCGCGTGCCAGGAGGAGCCGGAGGTAAGCTCATCTCTTTCCACAAGCGTGACATCGGTCCAGCCCAATTTGGTCAGGTGATATAAAACACTGCAGCCAACAACGCCGCCGCCAATCACAACAACCTGAGTATGGGTTTTCATCGTTTCGCTTCTCCGCAGGCCTCAAGTCCGGCCTAATCAACCAAGTGTTCGTCGTGATTTTCAGAAGTCGGTGGGCGCTCCGCCCTCCCGCTTGCGCCGCTCGACAAACGTGGTCAGTTCTTCGTCTATGGCAGGGTCGAGGGAAGGTTGTTCGTAAGCTTCGAGTGCTTTTTTAAAGAGCATGTTCGCCTTGTCATATGCGATTGGCTTACCGGCCTCTGCCCAGGTTTCATAGTTACGCCAGTCTGAAACAATAGGCGCGTAAAAGGCGTCTTTGTACCGGGCCTGTGTGTGTTCTGTACCAAAGAAATGTCCCGCCGGTCCCACATCCTTGATTGCATCGATTGCAAGAGCATCTTCGGACACGTCGAGCGGGGTCAGGTATTCGGCGATCTTCTGGAGTAGGTCGATATCGGTAATGAACTTCTCAAAACCTGCACTGAGGCCGCCCTCAAGCCAGCCTGCCGCGTGTTTGATGATATTCGCGCCGCCGTTGATGGCGCCCCATTCCGACAATGTGGTTTCCAGCGCAGCCTGGTAGTCGACCGTATTGGCCGCGCAAACGCCGGAGGACCGGTAGGGTAGGCCATATTTGCGCGCGAGCTGACCGCCTGCGATCGCTGCCTTCATGTATTCGGGCGTTCCAAACGCCGGTGCGCCCGACTTCATGTCGACGTTCGATGTGAAGCCGCCATAAACGACCGGAGCGCCCGGCCGGACGATTTGAGAGAAGGCGATGCCTGCAAGGGCTTCTGCGTTTTGGAGTGTCAGGGCTCCTGAAATCGTTACCGGCGCCATGGCCCCGGCAAGGGTAAACGGCGTGACGATTGACACCTGTCCCTGCTTCGCCATTTCGATGAGCCCTTGCAGCATCGGAGTGTCAAGGCGCAAGGGCGAAGAGGTGTTGATGACGGTTGCGACACATGGCGTGTTTTCAAACTCCTCCTGGCTGAGCCCATAGCCGATACGCGTCAGTTCCAGGCCATCGATATTGCGTTCCTTGCCCAGGGAGTAGATGTGAAACACCTTGTCCGTCAGGCGGATCATATCGGAGACACAGTCCAGGTGGCGGACGGAGGCATGTATGTCGACGGGTTCTACCGGATAGCCCATCACGCAATGGATGATGTTGAAGAATTGCGCAAGTTTCAGCAGATTGCGGAAGTCTTGCTGATTTCCCGGTCTCCGGCCGCCATCCCGGTCGACGGCATTCGGAGCGCTCGCAACGCAGGAAAACGCAATTGCGTTCCCCCCAATTTCAAGGTCATGGGCCCGGTTGCGGGCTCGTATCGTGAAGCAGGAGGGGGCTTTGGCGACCAGTTCGGCGACCATCGCACGATCCATGCGAACCCGGTCCTCACCCGGTTTGATCTCCGCCCCTGCTGCCTTGAGCATCTGCTTGGCGTCTTCGTGCAGAAAATCGATGCCGATTTCCTCAAGCACCCGCATGGACGCATCATGGATCGCCTCCAGTTCATCTGCGGAAACTGTTTCAACCGGCCGGTAAACATGTCGTGGCTGCTTGAAAGGCTTTTGGGGAAAAAGATCCGGTCCAGAACTCCCCGCTTCGCGGCGCCGTCGGCTGCGGCGCACAGGTGCAACTTCATGTCCTGAAGGGGCTTCGGTGTCGGTCATCATGCGGCACGCCGTTCGGGTTCATGGGCGGTCATCGCAGCCTCGCCGGAACTTGGTGCTGATTGAACGCAGGGAAGGAACACTTTGATCCTAGCTGCGCGTCCCGTAATCACGCGCAGTCTCAGAACGACAGCGAATGCCGCTTCTCCGACATTGCTTTCCCGGTTCTTGGCCAGAGCTCCGAAGAGAGTGTACTTGACTGCACCCAAGGACGGAGCGATCAAAAACAAGGGGAATAGCTGATTGGAGAAGCAGAGCTTGCTGAGAACGCTGACAGATTCCGATGTGCTGGCGCTGCTGAAGGCTCATCTGTCCATTGGCGACTGGACGTCGGCGCGCTTGCGGGAGTTGCCAATGGCTTATACCAGCCGCTTCTGGCAATTGGACATTCCCGGCAGAAGCTTTGTGATAAAGGAGTTCTTTCCTGAAAATGAGGATAACCCCCTTTATCCGACCCTGCCGCGCCAGGAGGCAGATGCACTTTCCGTATTGGCCAAACACGGCTTAGCACCTGACCTGGAAGCGTTTTTCGAAACGCCGACCGGCTCCCCGATGCTCGTCTATGGCTATCCGGCGCCCCGGTCGCGGGAGATAGATGTGCGGGAAGCCGCCGAATTGATCGGCCGCATCGCATCGCTTCCAGAGCCAGTCCCGTGGCATCAGACAGTTCCAGCCGGTTTTGAAGAGGTGCTTGCGCGCGGTGATGCAATGCTCGCGATGATCCCACAGAGCCGCAAGGCGGCGAACCTGAAGCGCCTTCGCCCGAAAGATGGCGGCGGCACCGGAGCGGTTGTTCCGCGCAAGCTGGTGCACCGGAGTTTTTGCCTCGGGACCATTCAGGCGACCGGTTTCGGCGCGCGGCTCATCGACTGGCAGTTTGCAGGGCTTGGAGACCCGGTTGAGGACATTGCCGGATTTTTGTCACCAGGTCTTGCCACGCTTTATGGGCTGCATGCGCTTGTTGCCTATGCCGAAGAAATGTTTCTAGCCCACTATCCGGATCAGGATACGGCAGCCCGGTATCTTGAGGAACGTCCTGCATATCATTGGCAATTTGCGGCTTACTGCCTCTATCGGCAGGAAACCCTTGTTCATAAAAACGCTCCAGCTGCCCGCGCATATGGCAAGGCGCTGGAAGCCGAGGTCGATTTCTTGCTCAAAACGCGTTCATGACGGGACCCGATGTTGGTCTCGTGGTTAGAGCATTGGGCGTTCTTTTGTTAGCGTCCAAGGAGGCTCGATCAGTCAATCATCGACCAGCTTTGGGTGGGGAACCGGGTCCGGTTTATCGCCCGCTGATCCTATGAACGCACTGAACTACTCCTCAGGCTTCCTGCCGTAATGCGTTTGTCATGCGCAATGCTTAGACGACGGCCATGACCATCCAATTGTCTTCCATTACAAAGTCCTTTGGGGGGCACCGTGCCCTTGACAATGTCGACCTGCAAATCGATGAGGGAACGTTTTTTGTCGTCCTGGGGCCGTCAGGTTGCGGCAAATCCACTCTCTTGAAATCGATTGCAGGCCTTGAGCCGATTGACGCTGGTGAGATCAGATTGGGTGGCCGCATCGTTGCGGGCAATCGTGTTCATGTTCCTCCCGAAGAACGTCAAGTCGGCGTTGTCTTTCAGTCCTATGCTCTGTGGCCGCATATGAGTGTTGCGGGCAATGTGGCCTTTCCGCTTGAAACGGCCGGTACCCCGAAACAACAAGTCTCAAAACGGGTGCAAGATTGTCTTGAGACGGTCGCACTCACCCCCTACCAGACCCGGAAGCCATCCGACTTGTCGGGAGGGCAACGGCAGCGGGTCGCGTTGGCAAGGTGCCTTGCCCAGGGAGCATCAACCGTTTTGATGGATGAGCCGCTGGCCAACCTCGATCCGCACCTTAGAAACTCCATGGAAGAAGAACTTGCGGAGTTTCACCGTACCAGCGGGGCGACGACCGTGTTCATCACCCACGACCAACGCGAAGCGATGGCGCTTGCGGATAAGGTGGCCGTGATGTGGGATGGTCGAATTCTGCAGGTCGATGATCCGGATACTTTGTACCGCAGGCCATTGTCCCAGCGTGTGGCTGGATTCATTGGCCGGAGTGCGATCATTCCGGTTGTCATTCAGCAAGTGGACGGTGCAACAGCGCGCTTTGAGTTGGCAGGTGCTTCGGTTGAGGTCGATTGCCCCGTGGGTACACGTCCTGGACCGGCACAAGTCCTGCTGCGGCCGGACCATATTGTGCTTTCCACGGGGGCATATGGACTGCCGGTGCAGATTGTCCGAACCACCTACCGAGGTGGGCACTGGGAAGTGTTTGTAAGCGTTGAGGGTCTTGAAGAGCCGATCATGATGAACCTCTCAAGACGGGCAACGCCGGGAGAGAGGCTTCAAGTCGAGATTATCCGTGGCTGGGTCTTACCCGGTTAAACTCAGTCTTTCCAAGGGATTGTCCCGGCCGGAACCCGTTTTGCCAGGCCATTCATCGCGATCATGACAAGGATCGTTGCTGCAACGACAACTACGGACATGGCGGCAGCCAGTGTCGTGTAGCCTCCATCTTCATAATTGAAGATTGCCGTGCCTATGGTTTCGTTCCCGGTTGACCATAACAACGCAGAGACCGTCACCTCGTTATAGGCTGTCAGGAAGACGAGGATTGCGCCGGATGCGGCGGCTGGTGCGGTTAGCGGCGCGAATATCCGCCGCATCCTGTAGAGGTACTTTGCACCAGAGACCTTGGCGGCATCCTCCAGGGACCCATCCATTTGGAGAAAGGCGGCGGCGACCGGTTTCAGGCCGACAGCGAGAAACACGGAAACATAGGCCAGAAAGATGATCCAAAGCGTTCCGTAGAGCGAAACGTTGACAACTGGCAACGGTCTGATGAACGCCAGGATGAATGCAATCGACATGACCAGGCCCGGAACTGCAAACGCGATTTCGGCTTGCGTGAGGGCAAGGCCAGCCAGGCGCCGCTTACCTGCAAGCTTGTGGGCAAGAAAGTAAGCGGTAAACAGGCTGATCAGCGCAATAACGCCAGCAGCAAGGCCCGCAATGACTGTGGAATTGAAGAACGCTCTGACCGTTACGGATTGCCGCCAAAGGACTTCTTCAAAATTCTCAATTGTTATCGTCGAGAGGCTTAGGTCGATCCCGTAGGTTCGGACCAATGCGGTTGCCATTAGGGAAGCGGCGGGAAGAAGCAGGACCATGGCGACAAATGCCCAGAGTGCAAGCTCAACAAACTTGCGCGTGCTTCCAAGGGAAAAGGCAAGAGGGTCCTGCGGCAGGCCGATCAGGCTCGCGCGCATTCGCCTTTGAAGGAGGCTTTGCAACAGGATCGCAGCCAGTGCAACAAGCGCGAGAATGACAGAGATAACGGCGACGTTCGGAAGAACGTCCGGTCCGAAACTCGCAAGACGGCGCCAAACCAGAACCGGAAGTGTCGTGTACCGCGCCGGGATGCCAATGAGGGCATTAATACCGAAATTCCCAAGCGCTGCCACAAAGGCAAGTGCAAAGCCTGCGAGAAGTGAGGGGCCAAGGAGGGGCAAGGTTATCCGGCGCAGCATGTAGATCGCGCTGGCCCCTGACACCCGGGCTGCGTCTGAGAGTTCGCGCGGAAACGACCGCAATGCGGCCCGGACCAGCAGAAAGACCAAGGGGCTGTGCTGCAGCGTCAGCAACAGGACGAGGCCCTCGCGGGAGTAAAGAGGGTGTGTTGAACCCAGTTCGGGGGCAATGCCCAGCATCCGCAAAACCGGGCTCGCAGGACCAAGTGCCTGTATCCAGGCAATTGCCGTCACATGCGGCGGGATCATCATCGGCAGGAGGATCAGGAAAACCAGCAGGCCCTTAGCCCGGATATCGGTGAGACCGATCAGCAGAGCGAGTCCTGTGCCTAACAGGGTTGCGAAGAATGCTGAAAGCAGACTGCTCTCGACCGAATGCCATAACGCGCGCTGAACGGATCGGCTTTGGATGGCATCGGTGAGGGGGGCGAGATCAAGTCCGGCCTCGCTGGTCAACCCGGTCTTGAACAACAACATCAGCGGCAGGCCGCAAATGAGTGTTGCGCAGGCCACCAGCAGCACCAGTGTGGTTCTCTCGGCAGTCAGGATCTTGCGCAAATGATGTGTGCCAAGTTCGAAGGAGGAAGATGGTAAGACAGGCGCCGAACAAACTGCGGAAGGAAAACGGCACCGTTTGCGCCGCTTCCCAGCTCAGGTTTCAAAAATTAGCCACCAAAAATTTCGGTGAACTTGATCTTGTTGGCCTGGTCCTGCTCGAGGGCTTGTGCCGGATCGAAGTCCATCAGTTTGATCTGGTCGCGGGCCGGAAAACCTTCAGGTGCCGCCACTGAAGGATGTGCAGGCAGATAACCTTGAGAGGCGGCAAGTTGCTGACCTTCTTCGGAGATCAGGAAATCGACGAAGGCTTTAGCAGCGTCAGGGTTCTGTGCGGTCGACAGGATCGCGACAGGTTCCGTAACTGCAGAAACGCCTTCTTCCGGGAAGACGAACTCGACCGGAGCGCCTTTCAGCTTTTCACGGATCGGCAGGAAGTCGACAACAAAGCCATAAAGCTTTTCGCCGCCAGCGATGGCTTTGTATGTGCCGCCATTTCCGCCTTTCGGGTTTGCGCCTTGGTCCGCAAGGCCTTCATAATAAGCCCAGCCGAGGTCTGGGTTGGATGTCAGGGCCGCCATGTGAATGGTTGCCGCACCCGATGTCAGCGGTGACGGCATTGCCAGCTTGTCTTTTGCTTCCGGCTTCAAGAGGTCCTTGTAGGACGACGGCTTCATAGGCGCATTGGTGTTGTAGACGATCCCGGATGTGATCAATTTCGTGGAGAAGTACGTCTTGTCCTTATCCATGATGGCCGGGTCATATGCAGACACGTCAGCGGCCTCATGCGCCATCAGGCGGCCTTCCTGTTTCAAGCCTTCCATGGTGACCATGTCAGCGATCAACAGGACGTCGGGTTTTGGGGCATCCGCTTCGAACTCTGCCCGCAGCTTTGCCATCATCTTCGTGGTGCCGTCGCGAACCCATTCGACTTCGACGCCGGGATGTTTTGCGGTGAATGCATCTACGGTTGCCTGAGCATCCGCATTTGGTTGTGATGTGTAAACGACAAGCTTTCCAGCAACATCATCGGCGAGTGCCGAGGTTACCGTCGCGGTCAAAAAACCAGCAGCGATCAGAAACTTTTTCATAATAGCGGATCCCTTTTTGTCGGCCGCAGAGGCGATACGGCTCCGCGACCGACTAGCAGGAATACATGACACTTTTATTCAGAATTGGCGCTCGCTGAATACTGCGATTAGCCGGGTCAATAAAACCCTCCAAACGCAGAGCGGCTTACGGCCTATGTTCCATTGGATCAAAAGGTTCTGCGCCGAGAATTGGGACACCTGGTGCGTAAAAACTCGGCATTCCGAAAATCGCGATGTTTTCCGGTTGCTCCCCGGAAAGCGGGTGAGCGTAGTCAACCGTCGGGAAATGACCAATGTTCATCTGCAGCCATCCTGGCCGTTCGTCCCTGGGAAGATAGGCCGGAAACAGACCGCTATGGACGAATGTAACGTCGAGATAGCGCCACCGCCCAGCGATGTAGAGTGCATTATAAACATGCGTTGGAACGGAATTCACACCGTCAACGTACCGCGCAGTTGCGATCATCTGGCGCCAGGGATCCATGCCGCAACAGGCTAAAAACACGCCAAAAGCTTGCGCTTTCGAGTTACAGGCACCCAGGAGGATCTCCCCGAGATTATTCCACATATCCAGATAGAAACGGGGCGAAGGCCATCCAGAAATCGGATTCTGCCGGATGTAGTTTGAATAGTCCTGGAGGTTACTTCGGGAGTTGTCCTTAAACCATGACCAAAGGACCAAGGTTGTGATGTAAGCTTCGCGCTCCTTATCCACCATGTTTAAAGATCCGTTTGGCAGAACCAAACGCATCAGGTCACTGGTGTCCGAAGTCTGCGTTTGTGGCAATTCGGCAAAGAAATTTGTTCCGCGTCGCACATCGCCTTCCCGGCTTCCCGGAGTGTCCAGGCGGACCCAATAATTCCAGGCGGGCGCGTAAGCCACTTTTCCCTCATGCGCGGTCTGGACAAGTTTAAAGTCCACCCCGTTGAGCGGTAGGAACGACATCGGGGTGATTGTCATTTCCCGGAGCGTGCCGTCCGGCTCCAGAAACAGTTCTTCAAATGTGTTCGAGTAAGGTGTTTTTGCTTCTGCTGCGATTTTTTCCAATACGGCTTCTGATACCTTTACCTCAGCTTTTGGGTTAAGTATCTCTTCAATCAGTTCATGTTCGATACTTTCAATTTTATTAGAAATTTCATCCATAGTATTCTCCTTATAGCAATCTTGAAGACACTGAATGTAAAATTAAGCGATTTCAATTCTTTATTTTATTTTTATTCACGTTGCGGAAGTTGGTTTTCAGAAAACAGTTTGCTTTGAAGCCTTTAGGCAGTGCTCACGAAAAGCCGTTGCTGCCTGCTTCACAAGCGCCGGATTTCGAAACTCCAGCGAAAGGTACTGATTGCGGCAGGAAATCATGTCCGCTATCACCGCACGCGGACGTGCATGATAAAATCCTGGAAGGTGGCATTTATGACTTCAACCGAAGCCCTTGCGGAAATCGGCCTGATCGGCCTTGGCACCATGGGCGGAAACCTTGCCCTGAATATTGCGGAAAACGGATTTCAGATCGCCGTCTTCAATCGCACGGCCGCAAAGACAGAGCAGTTTATCGCCAAGGCCGGAGATCTTTCCAGTAAACTGGTTCCCTCGACCAAGCTGGAAGATTTTGTTGCTTCGATCAAAAGCCCGCGCGCCATCATCCTCATGGTGCCGGCTGGTGATGCGGTTGATGCGCAAATCGAGGCCCTCCGGCCGCTGCTTGACGCCGGCGATCTCATCATCGATGCCGGTAATGCGAACTACCATGACACGAACCGCCGCGCGCAGGAAGCTGCTGAGTGTGGCCCAAGATTTATGGGTATCGGTGTGTCTGGCGGCGAGGAAGGGGCTCGCTTTGGTCCGTCCATCATGGGCGGAGGGGCCAAGGATGCCTGGGACCAGGTGGGGCATATTCTGGAGTCGATTTCCGCCAAGCACGACGATGAACCATGCGCGGCCTTTCTTGGCGAAGCCGGCGCTGGGCACCTTGTGAAGACCGTCCACAACGGCATCGAATATGCGGATATGCAGATGATTGCCGAGGTCTATGGCGTCATGCGCGACGGGTTCGGCATGAGCGCGGGCGAAATAGGTGACGTCTTCGAAAAATGGAATGACGGCATTCTGCAATCCTATCTGATCGAGATTTCCGGCAAGGTTGCGAAGACGGCGGACCCGGAGACGGGCAAACCCATGCTGGACATCATTCTTGACAAGGCAGGTCAGAAGGGCACCGGACGGTGGACGGCAATCGAGGCATTGATGCTGGGAACTCCGGCGAGTGCCATCGAGGCTGCCGTTGCCGTCCGGAACATGTCTGCCCGGTATGAGGAACGTCAGAAAGGTGAGGCGGCTTTTGGCCCGGCGCCAAGCAAACTGGATCGGAATGTCTTGGCCGTTGAAGCGCTGGAAGCAGCTTTGATCGCCGGCAAGATCGTTTGCTACGCGCAAGGCTTCGGATTGATCCTGGAGGCGGCAAGGCAATATGACTGGGACATGCCGCTCCCGGTCATTGCTAAGATCTGGCGCAATGGTTGTATCATCCGCTCATCCATGCTCAATGACATGGCGGAGGCTCTTGAGGGGGACGCCACACGTAATCTGATGCTCGCACCGCTCTTCTCAGAAAAACTGAAAGAAACCGAGACGCATCTCCGCCAGGTGGTTGCCCACGCGGCCCTGCACGGACTCCCGGTCCCGGCTTTATCGGCTGCGCTGTCTTACTTCGATATCATGCGGACCGAGCGGTCCACGGCAAACATGCTGCAGGGCCAGCGGGACTTTTTTGGGGCGCACGGATTCGAGCGCACCGATAAGGACGGCTCCGGTTTTCATGGCCCATGGGCCATGGGCTAAATCAGCGGACGGTAAATCTGGATCGATTTGCCACGCGAAGCTGAACGATTGTGAAGTGGTCGAGCATCGTGCGTTTCAAACAAAAACGCCCGATGCTCTGAAGTCACACGCCAAACACCAAAACTCCGGAGTGTTTCAGAGTTCTGGATGCATCAATGATGTGGTCAGCTGGTTGCCGCTTGCAGTCCCGTGTCCATCAAGGCCTTGATCTCCGCCTCTTGTGTACCGGCAACAATCCGGCCGAGTTCCTGATCGCCTTTGAGGACCAAAAGGGTTGAACGGCGTGGAATGCGGCGGGACTTCGTCACTTCATGGTTGGCGTAGTCGTCCCAGTCGACGCGCACAAATTCAAGGGCTTCGTCGTAGGCGGGATTGGCGCTCCGCAATGCGCTGATGATCCGTTCCTGGCGTGCACATGTGGAGCACCAGGAGGCGGCATAGTCGACAAAGACTGTCCGGCCCGCAGAAAGATGTTTTTGTATCAGGCCCGGGGTATAGGCCTGCATGCTGGCCCCGGCGAATGCAGTTGACGGTAGCAATGCAGCAGTTCCAGCCAAAGCACTTGTAGAGATGATGAATTGACGGCGGTTCATAATAAGCCCTTTCCAAGTAAGTGTTAGAACCGGACAGACAGATCCTGGAACCAGATCGGCAGAACACCGATGGCCCATCGATCAATCACGTGATGAACATTAAAAAAGAGCGCGATCCCGACGGTCAGAAATACGGCGCCCATGATGGGTTTCGACCGCTCTGCAAGGCCCCGCAGCCTGGTCGTCTTTTGGCGAAGTGTGTGTGCTGCGCCCATTCCCAGCCCCATGATCAAGGTGGCGACCCCCAAGGCGAAAAACACCATGATCGTGGCGGCCCACAAAAGGCTTTCCCCCTGGGATGCCAGTGCGATGGCGCCGCCAAGGGTTGGTCCGATGCAAGGAGACCAGACCGCGCCGAGAAGGGCTCCGCCGAAAAACTGGCCGCGCAGGCCACTCGTGTCGGTTTGGTTGAGTTGCTGATCTGCAGACCCTGAAAAGCCTGCGGTTGCAAGTTCGAAGCGTTTCGCAAAAGCTGGTACAAGCAGGACGATACCGAAGAACATCATCAGGACCGCACCGGCGCGGGACATGACGTCCGCGGTCAGACCGATTGCGTATCCGGCGGTAGCGACCAGCATTCCGATTGCCACGAATGACAAGCCCATTCCCGCGGCCAAGGCAATCGGTGCGCGCCTGTCCGCATTCAGAGCCGACGCGAGCACAATCGGCAGCACCGGAAGCACACACGGGTTCAGCAGTGTCAACAAGCCGGCAAGATAGGCGAGGGGAAGTTCCAGCATGTCAATCTTCCACGTTACGATCCTGTCAGGGGCGATGCGGCCAACCAGTTGACCAGCAGCCACATCTAGTCAGCCGGAAGATAGTCATTCGATCCGGGAAGTCTGCTAACTCTCACTTCACAAATCAGTGGGGTGTGAATAGTCCGGGTTCGATTTGCAATGCACAGCTACGCTCCGGGCCTCATTTGCGGTTTGCTCTGTGTTTGCGGGTAAAAAGGCCCTCACGCGACTGTGATTCTGCCGGTATAGGTTCGGTTAAGACCTTTGACTAGACTGCCGCCATGTTCAGGATTCTGCTTCTTGTCGGTTTGATTTTTGCCAGTGCAAGCCAAGGCTTTGCGCGCAAGATCGACGTTCCTTCGGAAGGTGTGCCGGTTGCACCGGTCCTGCAGATTATTACCGCTGAAAGCGCCGATTTGACCTGCTGCTCTGACCAGCAGGTGGTGGACACCCAGTCGCCCTACTGCAAATCCGATTGCAAAGGCGTCGTCACCGGACTGATGGTGATGCCGTTCAAGGCATCGGATGCACCAGATGAGGCGTCTCTGCCCGGGCAGCGGTCGTTTCATGTCCCGCTGGAACCTGGGCCTCCCAAAACCTGAGATTTCGTTTTTTTGCCGGACCGGATGGTCCGTTGCCCAATTGCCGAAACTCAGGAGTTATCCGATGATCAAGAGAAGAGATGTCGTGCTAGGCGGCGCAGCAGCGCTAGCCGCTTCTAGCCCGGTCACTGCGCTGGCGCATCACACAGCCAAGTACAAGAACTTCAAGGTTGCCGCGGAATTCGAACCGCAATCGGTTTTCTATTCCATGTCCTATGCACCTGGGACGATCATAGTCGATCCCAAGAACCACTTCCTGTATTTGATGGGCCGGTGGGGCCGGGCACGTCGCTATGGGGTTGGTGTCGGGCGGGCCGGTCTCGCATTTAAAGGCGTCGCGACAGTCAACCGCAAGGCGGAATGGCCACGCTGGACACCAACGAAAAACATGATCCGGCGTGACCCTGGAAAGTATGCGAAATACGCAGACGGTGTGCCGGGCGGGCCTAACAATCCTCTGGGGGCGAGAGCTCTTTACCTCTACAAGAACGGCCGCGATACCTACTATCGTATCCATGGGACAACTCAGCCCAATTCAATCGGTCGGTCTGTGTCCAACGGATGTATCCGCATGATCAATGATCACGTGATCGATCTTTACAACCGGGTTCCGCTCGGAACCCAGGTCGTGGTGATTTAGCAGGCAGTCCGGACATCTAATGGCACAAGAATTTTCGCGCCGGCAGGCTCTTGCCGGTGGGATGGGTTGTCTCGGTCTGGCTTTGGCAGGCTGTACCACACCCGCGCCACCACCCGTGGCGCAGCGTCCCGAACCGCAAATCGATCCGTCCTTTGCTTTGAACTACGGTCCGAGGCCGCAAGAAGAGTTCCCTTTGCCCGGTATCGATCCGAAAGTCCTGCCGCCGCAGTACAGGCGTCAGCGTGTGGCTTATCCGACTGATGAAGAAGCTGGCAGCGTTGTCGTTGATACTGCCCGGTTTTATCTCTATCTGGTTGAGCCAAGCGGAACAGCCATGCGCTATGGCGTCGGTCTTGGCCGCCAAGGCTTTGAATGGTCCGGCCGGGCCCGCATCGCCTGGAAACGTCCTTGGCCAACCTGGACGCCGCCGGATGACATGATCGCCCGGGAACCTCATCTTGAGCAATACAGCGTGCGCAATGGCGGGATGCCTCCAGGTCTTGGAAATCCTCTTGGGGCAAGGGCGCTTTATATCTTTCAGGGTAATGTCGACACGCTCTACCGATTGCACGGAACCAACGAACCGCACTCCATCGGTCAGGCTGTCTCTTCTGGTTGTGTGCGGTTGATCAATCAAGACGTGATTGATCTTTATGACCGCGTCCGTTCCGGTGCGGCCATTCTTGTGACCTGACCAGACAAGCGCTGGCCGTGCGGGTCCATGAACTGCGGGCTGCGTTTTTGCGATTGCTTGCAGGCCAAGGATGGCGCGCTGGCTTCTTTCCATGTTGCTGGATGAGACAAACAAAAGCTGGACAGCCAATATGCTGTCCAGTCCATCCACTCCGAACCCTCGAACCTCATAAGATCCACAATTTGTGTTCCGGCACTTGCGCAAGCGTTCAGACGAATTATCTATCTATCACTAGATAAATTATCGACCTCAGCCCGCGGGCACTGACGCCGGACAATGGAACTGGAGCACAGCAATGGAACTGAATGCAGATTTTTCAAAGCCAGTCGTTATCAGACCCGACGACAATTCCTGGAAGCCGTCTCCGATGCCGGGTGTCGATCGGATGATGCTGGACCGGTTGGGGGATGAGGTTGCGCGGGCAACCACAATTGTCCGGTATGCATCCGGGAGCAAGTTTTCGGCGCATGTGCATGATGGCGGGGAGGAATTCTTTGTCCTTGATGGTGTGTTTGAAGACGAACACGGAGCCTTTCCCGCCGGGTCTTACATCCGTAATCCGCCGGGATCGAGCCATACGCCAGGCTCGGAAAAAGGCTGCGTGATTTTCGTAAAATTGTGGCAGTTCGATCCCTTGGACAGAAGCCACGTCCGGATCGATACCAACAAGCTTGGTCGTGTCCCGGACGCATCGCGCCCGGGTGTGTCGATTTCCCCTCTGTTCGAAGACCGGCGGGAAAAAGTCGTCATGGAAACCTGGGAGCCCCGTACTCATAGTGTTGTTTCCGCGCAACAGGGAGCAGAAATACTGGTCACATCCGGCACGATTACATTCGATGATGTGTTGCTGCCACAATGGTCCTGGATCCGGATTCCGGCAGGTGAGGCGGTCACCCTTACATCCGGGGACGATCCGGTTCGCTTGTGGATCAAACGCGACCACTTGACGGATGTTCGCGCCCCGGGCCGGTAACACATCTTCCAGACCGGAAAGCAGCGGGCGTTTTACGGCCCGCTAATCCAACTTGAGAGCCAACATGCACAATTCAGAAAACGCAGCCATGAAGTCAGGCCAGCCGTATCGGCCCGATGTTGCGGTTATTGGGGCCGGCCTCAGCGGTTTGATGACAGCCCGGTTGCTTGTTTTTGCCGGTTTTGCTGTCACTGTGTTTGAAGCCCGGGACCGGGTTGGCGGGCGGATCCTGTCGGGCAGGGGAGCTTCCATGTCAGGCGGGCGGTATGATCTTGGTCCCGCTTGGTTGTGGCCGCACAACACCCGTCTGCTTGCCCTTATGGACGAACTTTCTTTGCCGCTGATGCGTCAGCATTCGGAAGGACGTCTTGTCTTTCAGGACGGCCACGGCAAGGTTAGGCGGGATCTTGATATGGCAACGATGGCAGAAGGTCTAAGAGTGCCCGGTGGGCTTTCGCGTCTGACCGAAGCCCTGGCTGTGGCGCTGCCTGCAGGCACCGTGCAATTAGGTCACCGGCTGGAGACGGTGCATTCGCAGGATGATGGGATCCGCCTGACCGGTCGAAACGCCCAAAGTGTCATTGAGGTTCTGGCCCCAAATGCGGTCCTTGCCCTGCCGCCAAGGGTGGCTGCGGCCGGGCTTGTCTTTGGCCCGGATCTGCCGGCGGATTTCAAAAGTCGTCTGACAAATGTGCCAACGTGGATGGCCGGGCATTCGAAAATGGTTGCGGTTTATGAGCGGGCGTTCTGGCGGGACGCGGGTCTGTCTGGTGATGCCATCAGCCACAAGGGCCCGTTATTCGAGATCCATGACGCGTCTTGTGAGCCAGATTCGAAGGGTGAGGCAGCGCTCTTCGGGTTCGTTGCGCCGGGCCTTGCACAGCCCAATGTTGATGAGGGCCGCTTGAAAGAGGCTGCAGTCAACCAGCTGGCAGAGTTGTTCGGCCAGACCGCCTCTCATCCAACCGAAATCCTGTTTCAAAACTGGGCGTCAGATGATTTGACTGCGACGGCATGGGATACGCCCGCTCTGGGAGGGCATCCCAGGTATCAGCGGATAGGCTTTGATGGGACGCCATTTTCCAACAAGCTTTGGTTTGCAAGTACCGAAGTCGCTGAGGAAAATGGCGGATTTCTGGAGGGCGCGCTTGAGGCTGCCAAACACACGGCAGCAGCGATCATTGACCAGCGATAGATCGTCTGATGCGCATGGGTTGCGTGTTTTAGAAGCCGTGAACCCAGTCGAAATGCCGGGCTCAGTTTCTATTGCGCCAGGCCAAGCGCCTCCATATTCGCAATCGAGGCGGGCAGGCCTGCCGGATCCCGCAATTCGGTGATCAGTCTTGGCTTGCTGTCAAGCTTCGCAAGTGCACCGAAGACCGAATACCAGTTGATGGTTCCTTCGCCGAGCGTCCAATGACGGTCGGCATACCCATCGGCATCCTGAAGGTGGACATGCCGTAACCGGTTGCCGGCTGCAATTACATAGCAGTCTACCGGAGGTGCACCGGTTGAGCCGTGGGCGTAATAGGCGTGCCCAGTATCGATTGAGATTTTGACGGCTTCCGACCCGAAACTCTCAGCCAGCTCGATCCGTGCATATGGATCAATATCTTCGATGTTTTCGATCACCAGCTCGCAGCCGATGTTCTCAGCGCGTTTGACGGCGTCCGCCATAGCCAAATGGCACAGTTCAATCTTTCGCTCGTGGCCATGGTCATAAAGGCCGAGATTGTGGTGGTCCCAGGTGGAATACGGACTGTGCACAACCATCTGGCTGGCTCCGAGCGCTTCACAGATATCCAATCCTTGGGACATGCGCTTTTTGACGATTTCCCGGATATCGGTATCCACAGGGGAAATCGTGAACCCCATGAAAGGCCCATGAATACCAAGACGTCCTGTGTGCCCGTCAAGCAACGCCAACGCCTTCTCAACGATTGGACGCCAATCTCCGTTAAGAATTTCGGAGGAACAGAAATCCTGCAGCTCGAGGTCCCGCTGCTTGTCCAGCATGAGCTCGCGATGGGTTTCGAGGGATGGAACGGTAAGGGCAGCGCCAAGTATCGGAAGATCGGACATTGTTCACCTGGGTTCAGAACTTTCAAGCCCGCCTAATACTGCCATTTCCTTGACATTTTAACGACGCGCAGCGCGAACGCCCTAATATCCCCGGCTGCGGTCGACCGATTTGGGATGGATGCCGGTTTCGAAATACGCCGCAATGTTGTCCCGGACGATCTGGACTGCTGTTTCGGGTATTGTCGGCGCGGAAATATGCGGCAAGACGGCGACCTGCGGGTGGGTCCACAAAGGACTGTCTTGTGGGAGCGGTTCGGTTGCAAACACATCGAGCACCGCATGCGCAAGCGGTCCGTTTTCAAGGCTTGCCAGCATTGCCGGGGTGTCGATGATTGGGCCTCGGGCGAAGTTGATCAGGCAGGCATTGTTCTTGAAGCATGCGAGCAATTCGGAATTGAGGAGGCCTTCCGTCTCAGACGTCAATGGCGCTAGCAGCACAACGATATCGCTGGAGGCGACGAGGGATTGCAGCCCGTCGGCACCGTTGTAGCACGTGATGCCGGACAGATGCTTTTTGCTGCGGCTCCAGCCCGCGACCTGGAAACCGTTTTGCCGCAAGCGCGTTGCGGAGGCCCGGCCAAGCTCTCCCAAACCGATAATGCCAATGGTGCGCTCGGATGGGAGTTTCAGCGTCTGAGGCTGCCAGATTTTTTTCTCTTGCTGGGCGCGGTACCGTGGCATATCGCGGTGGAGGTAGAGCGTCCATGCAAGTACGGCTTCGGACATTGTCTGTGCCATTTGGGGATCCACGAGACGGACAATCTCCGGTCCATCTTCGGGAAGTTCGGCGGTGAGGCGTTCCACGCCGGCCCAAAGACTTTGCACCCACTTCAAGTTTGGCAGAGCCCGTACTTCCGCCGGGTCGGGATTTGCGACAATGGCGACCCGTGCGGCCGCGCGTTGGGCGGGTGTCATGTCTTCGAAGGCAAGGACATCAGCGATATCATTTAGTGCCGCGGGCAGTGTCTGGCTCCACATGCCCCGTTCTTCAGACGCCGCGCTTGATAAAAATGGGACAATTGGCTTCATGCGGCAAATACTCCCTCTTCCCGGGCAAAACCTTTAATTTCAATCGGATTTCCTGAAGGGTCCCTGAAAAACATGGTGCTTTGTTCACCTGGTTCGCCGGCAAAGCGAACTGTTGGTTCGATAACAAACTGCAGTTTCGCCGCGATCAGTTTTTCCGCCAGAGCCTTCCACATATCCATATCCAGAACCACACCAAGATGGGGCATTGGAACCATATGCTCGCCGACCTTGCCTGTGTTCGCTGTCTCGAACGGCTGACCGAGATGTAACGAGACTTGATGACCAAAAAAATTGAAGTCAACCCAGGTCTCGGTGCTGCGTCCTTCTTTGCAGCCAAGCAAGTCGCCATAAAATGCTCTGGCCTCGTCAAGGTTCGTCACATGATAGGCAAGATGAAAACACGGTTGCATGTCGCTCTCCGGAACGTTGGGATCACCTTGGCTATAGCAAGCTCAATACAAAACATATAGTATGTAATATTGTTTCTAAGCATTAGGATTTGTTTTGGATACTCGTTTTCTTCGCAGTCTCATTACCGTGGTGGAATGCGGATCGATTGCAAGGGCCAGCCGCATGGAGGGGTGCACGGCCGCCGCGATTAGCCAGAGAATCCGGGCGCTCGAAAATGAGCTTGGTCTCCAGCTGCTGAACAGGTCTGCGCATGCAGCCTCTCCAACAACGGCCTGCTTGCGGTTGCTGCCCAGAGCAAAAGCCATCCTTGAGGACGTCGAACAACTAACCGCCCCCGCCTTTCCAGATGAGCTGGTCGGGGTGTTCCGGCTCGGTGCGATCTCAACCGCGCTGACGGATTACGTGCCGGCTATCGTCCGGAAGTTCCGTGAGACTGCCCCGAAAGTGTCACTTCACATACGTCCGGGCACGTCCCAATCCTTATATGACGATTTGATCGAAGCCCGGATAGATGCGGCGATCACGGTTTCCCCGCCATTCATGCTGCCTAAAAGTGTCCGGTCGCTGCCGATAGCGAAACAGCCGTTTGTCCAGATCTTCCCGCGCTCTGCGGAAACAGACACCGGTTCGCTGCCCTGGATCCTATATGACCGGAAGTCGTGGGGCGGCCGGCTTGTTTGGCCGGAAATTGAAGATGCTGTTAGTCGTGCCCAGGTGATTTGCGAACTCGATGCGGTCGAGAGCATTGCGTTGATGGTTGAAGAAGGTGTCGGGCAGGCCGTGTTGCCAAGGTGGGCGGGATTGAAACGTCTTGAGCCTAGCCTGCTTGTGAAGCCTCTCACCTCACGATCAGATGGTGCCCGTCCATTGACGATATTAGCCCCTGCCGTATCCGATTTGTCATCACAGATCGACATTTTGGCCGACGCAGTAATTGCGACTAAAGATTGAGTTTATTGGCTTAAATCACGCAAAAGGAGCATTAATTCGAATCATATGGGGCAATTTAATTAGGATTGGTGTCGATTTCAGGCATTATAATGTCGCTGCAGGCAATGCTTCTGAAATTTGACGCAAGAATGCCATCGAGTGCTGCTTTAACCTGTTGTGTTAATGAGCTCTTAGTGCAATTGTATTGGGCGTAGGACTTCGAGCCGGTATGAAATGCCGGATGCGATCTTTGCGGGATTGTCGCGAGGCGCATGAGGTTTAGAGGGTAAGACGAAAAGTTGATGAATCAACTAACGGCAATAGAACTACAAGAAGAACTATCTGCCTTAGCGGACGTCTTTCGCTCTCGGATCACTATACTTCCTAGTTGGTTGTGTCATGAGGTGATTGCTTTTGATTTCAAAGCATTCGCGCGCCGCACCCAATTCAGGAAACCACAAACAGACTGCACAGGAGTACCCTCATGAAAAAGTTGTTTGGTACGGTCGCTGCGACCGCTCTTATCGGTATGGCCGCGCCGGCCATGGCGGAAGACTGCGGCACGGTCACCATGGCGGAAATGAACTGGGCGTCAGCTGGCGCAATCGCCAACATCGACAAGCTGATCCTTGAGAACGGCTATGGTTGTACCGTTGAGCTTGTGACCGGCGACACGATGCCGACCTTCACATCCATGAACGAAAAAGGTCAGCCGGATATAGCGCCGGAACTTTGGATTAACGCGGTGCGTGAGCCGCTCGACAAAGCGGTTGCAGAAGGCACGCTCATCATTGGTGGCGAGATCCTGAATGAAGGTGGCGTCGAAGGCTTCTGGGTTCCGACTTACATTGCCGAAGAACATGACATCTTCACGGTCGAAGATGCTCTGGCCCGTCCGGAATTGTTCCCGGGCGCTGAAGACGAGAGCAAGGGTGCCTGGTTCACTTGCCCGACCGGCTGGAACTGCCGCATTACCACCGGCAACCAGTTCCGCGCCTATGACGCTGAAGAAAAGGGATTTGAGCTGGTTGATTCAGGGTCGGCAGCTGGCCTTGATGGCTCGCTCGCCCGTGCCTACGAGCGCGGTGATGGCTGGCTTGGCTACTACTGGGCACCGACTGCAATTCTCGGCAAATACGACATGACACTTCTCGATTTCGGCGTACCGCACGATAAAGAAGAGTGGGACAGCTGTACCGTGATCGAATCTTGCGCGGATCCGAAGCCGAATGCATGGGTTAAGTCCGAAGTGTTCACGGTCGTCACTCCGGCCTTTGCTGAGAAAGCTGGTGTTGCCATGGATTACGTGAAAGGCCGCACTTGGGACAACCGCACGGCCGGTAAGGTTCTGGCCTGGATGCAGGACAACCAGGCGACCAACGAAGATGGTGCCTACTACTTCCTGGAAAACCACGAGGACGTCTGGTCCAAATGGGTGTCTCCGGAAGTGGCTGAGAAAGTGAAAGCCGCTCTTTAAGGAGCGGATTTAAGAAATGACCCCGCGCCGGCGGCGCGGGGTTTTCGCACAGGGGCACAAAAAACCATCAGGATGAAAAGATGGACTGGATAGAATTTCCTTCGCTCGGACGGAGCGAACTCCTTGCCATAAGGAAGGCTGTTGATGGCGCCTTCAGAGACTTCACAAGAGCTTATGGCGAATACCTTGAGCGGATGTTCGATCCCGTGCAGGATTTTTTGGTGTTTTTGGAACACCTTTTGATCAACTCCCCCTGGCCAATTATTCTTATTGTGTTTGCGGCAATCGTCTACCTCTTGAGCCGGAGTATAAAGATCGCAATCGGGACTGTTATTGCCCTGGTGTTGATCGGCGTTTTCGGCATGTGGGAAAACACCATGCGCACAATTGCGATGGTGACTGTCTGCACGATGCTTGCAATCTTTGTTGGCATTCCAATCGGAATTTTCATGGCGAGGTCAGACCGGGTCCAGGCGTTCTTTAACCCGATCCTTGACTTGATGCAGACCATGCCGAGCTTTGTGTATCTCATTCCGGTGGTCATGATCTTCGGGATCGGTAAGGTTCCTGGCCTCATTGCTGTTGTCATCTACGCCATTCCGCCGATGATCCGTTTGACCAATCTCGGTATCCGGCTTGTCGATCCGGATGTGCTTGAAGCAGCGGATGCTTTTGGGTCAAATGCGCGCCAGAAACTGGTGAATGTCCAGCTCCCTCTTGCGTTGCCGACTATTATGGCCGGTATCAACCAAACCATCATGATGGCTTTGTCCATGGTTGTTGTCGCCTCCATGATTGGTGTGCGCGGTCTGGGGCAGGAAGTTCTGAACGCGATTAACAACCAATATCTGTTCATTGGTCTGCAGAACGGACTGGCAATCGTTGCCGTTGCGATCATTTTCGACCGCGCAACCCAAGCCTATGGCAAACGCCTGCAGAAACATTCGGAGGTGGTCCATGGCTGAGGCGACCGGCATCGACGTTAAAAATCTCTACAAGATCTTCGGATCCAAAGGAAAAGAGATGGTGCAGCTGGTCAAGGACGGCATGTCCAAAACCGAGCTCAATGAAAAACACAACCATGTCTTGGGTCTGAACAACATCAACATTTCCATGCCTGGAGGAAAAATCCAGGTTGTGATGGGGTTGTCCGGATCCGGAAAATCGACACTTATCCGTCACATCAACCGGCTCATTGACCCGACCGATGGGGAGGTGCTCTACGGAGAAGAAGACGTCTGCAAGATGTCTAAAGATCAGCTTCGCGAGTTCCGCCGCCACAAAACGGCGATGGTGTTTCAGAAGTTCGCGTTGCTGCCGCACCGGACTGTCATGAAGAACACCATCTACGGTTTGGAGATCCAGGGGGTTCCGGCCAAAGAGTCCGAAGAACGTGCAGCCCGCTGGATTGCACGTGTCGGCCTGGAGGGCTTTGAGGATCACTATCCAAACCAGCTCTCGGGCGGTATGCAGCAACGTGTCGGCCTTGCCCGTGCCCTGACGAACGACGCTGATATTCTTCTTATGGATGAAGCGTTTTCGGCGCTGGATCCGCTGATCCGTATGGATATGCAGACAGTCCTTCTGGATCTGCAGGAAGAGCTCCACAAGACCATTGTCTTTATCACGCATGATCTGGATGAAGCGCTTCGGCTTGGTGACAAGATCGCAATCCTGCGCGATGGGGCGGTGATCCAGCAGGGCACAGGCCAGGAAATCGTCTTGCGTCCGTCGGATGAATACATTGCGGACTTTGTGAAGGAAGTGAACCGGGGCCGCGTTATTCTCGTGGACACCGTCATGGACAAGACCAAGACGCTCGAGGGCGGTTTGACCATCCCAAGCGGTATCATGCTGGAAGAAGCTGCCAAGACCTTTGCTGAAACAGGGCAAGGGGAGGCCAGTATTGTGAATGGCGATGGCAAGCCGGTCGGTGTCTTGAATGTTCAAGACACGATCAGCGCCATGGTTACGCCGGCCACGCACTGATCAAGAACATCAAGAAAAAAAGCCCCGGAGCCTGTGCTCCGGGGCTTTTCTGTCTTCAGTCTTGCAGTTGGCGGGCGCTCAGCGCTCCGTGAAGACTGTCCGGGCGGCTCGTGTGACCGGGTTCAGCAGATAGGCCAGTACCGATTTTGAGCCGGTAACTACCTGCGCATTCACCTGCATACCCGGCCGGATAGACCTTTCATTGGAGCCAGCTCCGATAGATTGGCCTGGGAATGCCAGGGTCGCTTTGAAGAAGTACTCGCCATACTCATCCTGGAAACTGGAGGCAGAAATCGTCTCCACCTCTGCGGCAATGGTTCCGTAGATGTTTGGATCAAAGCTCGTCACCGTAATGTCGGCTGTATCGCCAACCGCGATGTGACCGATGTCCTTCGGGTTCACCTTGACTTCGGCGACAAGGTTTTCCGAGAGCGGCACGATCTCGGCGATCATATCACCCGGATTAACCACGGCACCGCGGCCTGCATGGCCAAGTGTCTTTATGAACCCTTCCACCGGCGCGGTTACGAACAAGCGGTCCTGACGGTCCTCCAGCTTGGCGATTTCCTGACGGAGCTCTTCCCGCTCCTGCGCAATTCTCGCGCGCTCGTCGGCGACGACGCGGTTTACCTCAGCTCCTGCCTGGTTGAGGCTCGCCTGCGCCTCAGTGAGCATTTCACGTGCCTGAGCCAAATTGCCGATCAACTGTTCCAGGGTAACTTGGGACCGTTGATATTCGCCCTTTGCTTCCAGATACCGGCGGCGGGATGTGTAGCCGTCTTTCAAGAGCCCTTCCTGGATCTCGAACTTTTCCTTTTCGAGTTCGACCTGGCTCTTCTGCAGTTCAATCTGGGCTTCAAGGCTGACGACTTCAGCGCGCTTTTGTGCAACGCGGGCCGTGTAGGCTTCCTGCTCATCGGCGACCGCCTTCCGGTTGGCTGAGAGTGCTGCGGCCTGCTGCGCGCTCAATCCATCGACCGTCGGGTCAAGACGCAGACCAACGGTGTTCGGGTCGCTGTACTCTTGCGCCCGCAAACGCTGCTCTTCCAGTTCCAGATAGGCCAGGCGGCTCTGGATCCGAGCAAGCTCGGCCGTTGTATCCTGCTTCTCCAGGCGGGCGATTGCATCGCCAACATTGACCAGATCTCCCTCTTCGACCAGCATTTCGTTGACGATACCGCCTTCCAAATGCTCGACTGCCAGGATTTGTCCGGCCGGTGCAATTTCGCCCGTCGTGCTGGCTACTTCACGGATCTGCCCAATACCGGCCCAAACCAGCAGCAGCAGCGTTGCAATGGTGAGCCCGATGAGCAGCCGTTTGTAGAAGGCTGGCGGGACCCCGTCTTCCAGTTCCAAAGGCAAGCCGACACGGCCGTAAACCGCTTTGCGGAGAGTATCAGGATCGTCTTTCGTTGCCATTACAGTATCCTCGGCGGTTGTCGGTCGGGCCGTTTATCAGGTCCGCCTCTCACTTTGATTGCTGCTTTAGGACATCGTCCAGGATTTCGCCCGGGGCACCTGACATCGCGACCATACCGTTCTGCATGTAAACGAGATGATCGGACAGGCGCATATGGCTTGGACGATAGGTCGTCAGGATGACCGTGGACTTGCCACGCACCTGCTCAATTTTCTTCATCAGCAGCTTGTCGCCCTCGAAGTCGAGGTTGCCCGCCGGGTCATCAAGAAGATAGATCGGCGCGGGACGAACGAAGGCGCGGGCGAGCAGTAACCGTTGTTTGACATTGTCCGGCAACAGAGCGAGCAGCTGTCCGGTAAGCCGGGTCTCGACACCATGCGGAAGAAACTCGCCATACGCGCTCAATCCGAACTCTTCGAAGGCACTGCGGACCATGTTGTTATCCGCTTGCGGGTTCGCCATCCGGAAGTTCTGAGCGACCGTTCCATAGAAGAAATCGTAGTGTTCAGGTGCATATCCAATAGCATTGCGCCATTCGCCCGGATCCAGCTGGCGGATGTCGAGATCATCTACCAGCACCGCTCCCATCTGCGGCTTGTATAGACCAAGCGTTGCGCGGATCAGCGAGGTCTTGCCGCAGCCGGAAGGCCCGGTTACCGCGGTTACAGATCCTTGTTCCACCTGCAGCGAAAAGTTTCTGAGCGCCGGTTCCTGGCGGCCGGGATATCTCAACACAACATTGGAAAATCGGACCGTGCCTTGGAATTGGCGATGAAGACTTGGCAGCTTTCCTGGCTGACGTTCCATCTCGATCTTCAGCAGACTGTCGATGCGCTCAATGGTCTGCTGGGCCTGACCCAATTGCGAAACACTCAGGAACGCCTGATGCATCGGATTCAAGGTGCGCCACGAAAGAGCCATCACTGCAATGAGCGCGCCCTGGCTCAGATTCTGGTTCATCACCATGATTGCGCCAAAGCCGAGCACGCCGATGCCGCACATGGTCATCAGCATTTGCGAGATGACTTGCATGACCTGTGACAGCTGGCGTGTCTTCAGGTTTTTCATCGCAAAATCGGCGGAAAGCGTCCGGTATTTCTCAACCCATATGTCGTCGGCGGACAGGTCGCGGATCGATTTCCGTTTTGCAAGGATTTCGACAGTGATGTTCTGCAGGCGGGATCGTGCATCACCGGCCAGATTAATGGCCCGTTTCATGCGCGGTACCACCAGGAAGGCAGCAATCACATAAAGCACCAGCAGGCCAGTTGGCAGCAAGGCCAGCGGCCCGCCGATCAATGCCAGAACGAGCACGAATAGCGCGGAGAACGGCAGGTCGATCAACGCGTTCGCCAAATTCCCGTGAAAGACATCGCGCACCCCGTCAAATTGTTTCAGACGGGTAATCTGGGCCCCAATCGGTGCGGAGGCGATCAGCGGAAGCGGCAAATGCAGGAAATGCCGGAATGTCGAGTTGGCAACGACGGCATCCAGCCGTGCACCTAAATACGCCTGAAGGTTCGATTTCGTGCCTTTGACAATCCAGTCCGCACATAGAACCACTGCCATCCCGACAAGCAAGGTGATGAGCACGGGGACGGACTTCGAGCCGATTGCCTTGTCATAAACCGTCATGACGAAGAGCGGCAAGGCGAGTGCCAGCAGGTTGGTCAGGAAACCAACGGCCATGATCGATGTCAGTGTTCCGCGAAAACGGTTAAAGAGCCTTGATGACCAGTGTTTGAAATCCGATTGCGTTGTCTGGTCGTCGGTATCGACCAAAAACACTTCGGCATCTTTCAGTTCATTGAAAGCAAGCCCGACATTGCGCCGGTTGGTTCCGCTGTAGGCGTGAAAACGTCCGTCTCCTGTCCGCCCAAGGCCGACGAGGACATCGTTTCCTTGTACAACAAGACAAGGGAATTGTTCCGCAGTGAGCTGTTTAGGGGTCCGGGTTGTTGGCGTTACCCGGAAGTTCAGACGCGACAGAACTGCCCGGAGTTCATAAATACCGTCGATGCCCTCCATGTGCGGCAAGGCCTCGAACAGATGGCGTTCCATTCCGTCCCAACCAAGTGCCTCGAGAAGCGGAAGAAGGCATGCTTCGGCTGCGGTTGTCCGTTCAAGCGGCGTGCCGCCATGCTGATGCACTTTGGTCTCGAGGTTCTTGCGGCTTTGTGCCGGGTCGACCTCGTCGAAAATTGATTCCGCCTTGTCAAATGCCGCCAGTGACATGTCTCACTCCTCAGCTCGCACCTTGAGGCCCGGTGGGCTCCCGGCGGCGAAGTTTGTACCGTGGTGCGCTGGTTTTCTCTGCGACTGGTGTGACCTTGCCGCCGTCCATCAAAAACTGCTTGTCGGCGATTGCGCGGAAAGAGGGGCGGTGGCTGACAATGATGATTGTAAGCTGGCCTTTCAGCCGCTTTAGCGCTTCCGCCAATTCCGCTTCGCTCTTGTGATCAAGGGCGCCGTTCGCATCGTCGAGCACGAGGACTTTCGGTTCGCCTGCCAGAGCACGGGCGATTGCTATGCGCTGCAGCATCGAGTCGGTCAGATTTTCCTCGATCGAGTTGCCCATCTGAGTGTCATACCCGAGCGGCAGGAGGTGGATGTCCTTCTCAAGTCCGATGAGATCGGCTGCCATCCGTGCCTTGTGAGGTGTCGCGCGTGATCCGAAAAGCGTGAGATTCTGCAAGATTGTTCCGGAGAACATTTCCGCATCGTTGCCCACATATGCGATTTCACGGCGTAGGGCTCTGTGGTCGGGGCCGAATAAATCGTGGCCGTCAATCAACACCGAGCCGGTGGTCGGCTCGAGCCCGCCGGACATCATACGAACCAGCGTTGATCTGCCGCTGCCGTCGCTCCCTTCGAAAGCGATAGTTTCGCCTGCATTCACAGTGAGGTTGATGTTTTGAAGCGGGACCGCAATGTCACCGACTGCCCGGTAGCCAGCACCTTGCATCTTGATGTTGCCAGCAACCGAAACACTCGACCTGGATGTGATGTCTTCCCTCGGCAGGTCAAACAGGGCGCTGGCTTCACGATAGTCGTGCTTGACCCTTTGCATGTCGGTCCAGTGGTTAATGCCGCGCAGCAACGGTTGGACCACTTGCCCGGCAAGAAGGGTACACGCGGCAACAGCGCCGATGCTGATGAAGCCGCCCATCACCAGCAGTGCGCCCAAGGCAACAACACACACCGTGGTCAGCACCGTGAAAAAACCGCTCGAGTTGCGCGCTTTGTTGTGCAGATCGATAGAATCGAAGCCGAGGCGGGAAATCTGTGTCTGCAAGCGCTCGAACCGCCGCAAGATTACAGGTTCCAGCGCCATCGCCTTAACAGTATTCAGTCCTGAGAGGACTTCGAAGACAAAATCATACTTGCGTTGGTCTTGGACCGCTCGTTTTTCGATGAGCGTATCGATCTTTGCGTTGAGGCTTGCTGTCCTAAGAGCAAAGATGGCCAGTAGAATGATCGGAATGAACCCGATCGGTCCGCCGATCAGGAAGAGAACCGCCAGGAAAATCAAACTGGCCGGCAGGTCGATGGCCAAGAGGCGGGCTTGACCACCGTACTGGTCTCCCAGGGATTGGAGAGACTTCAGCGCGTCAAGCTGCTTGGAAACCGTTTCGTCTGTCGCTGTGCTCGCGCGTGAATTCAAAAGGCGGCGGGTTGCTTCGACATGCGCTTTGTGTGTGAACGCGGAGGCAGACCACCCAACAACATAAGACCGCAAGGTTTTCAATACGGCATCGATCAACAGCACAAAGCAAAGGCCGACGATCAGGACCACTAATGTGTCGATCGAACTGTTTGGGAGAATTCGGTCATACACCTGGAGGATTGTCAGCGGCATGGCCAGGCCCAAGACATTGATCATGATCGATGCCGCAATCACGGACCGCGGAAGGCCAGGTGCCTTGACCGTGTCGCCAGTCTCGGATGATTTGAACTCCAGCTGCGGTAACGATGCACTCCTGAAAGTGTCGCCGAAAAGTGTAGCCATACCCAGCGCCTCCTTGAACGGTATTTAAGGCGCGGAAGTGTTTCAAAAGCGTTTACCAAGAAACCGATAAAACCTAAATTTACATCAAGGTGTACTCGTATTTCATCGAATGAAGTCGGTTTTTGTTAAGAAAACAGTGCGCGATATGGCTCCATGTTGTAATGGAGCACGTGTACGTCATGGCCGACACAGAAAATATCAAGGAAGCCGCGCAAAGCCAATCTGCTAACTCTGCGGAATCTGCAGGTAAGGGTGCAAATGCCACACCGCCCAGTTCCGTAAGGGCAGAGGCGCAGGCAGCCGATCCTTACCGTCCGGCCGACGGAAACGACTACTCCCTATCCATTGAACCGGAAGACTCCGGCGAGGCAACACTGGCCAACCTCTATCAGGCCGTTCCCCTGGAGCATGAGGGAGCCGGGTCGCCTTTGGATGATGGCGGTTTGATGGGACCGGACGGAGATGGCTCTGGTCCCAATAGCGGAGCCAATGGCCGGGACCCGAATGGATTGCAGGGAACCGATGATGTCAATTTGCCTGGAGAAGGCACCGAAGTCGTTGAGACTGCCGATGGAGGCCCGAATGATGATGCCGGGCTGGGAGATGGCGATGTTCCAACTGCCCGGGGCCTTGATGCTGGCTTGCCGCAATTTGACCTCGGTGGTGATGGTGTCCAGGCGAACGGATCATCGGTTGGCGATGGTGCCGGCGGCGGTGGCGGCGATGACGGCGACGATGATCCAACCACGCCGGAAGCCACCAATGAAGACCTCGGCCCGGTCACGGATTCTGACACAGTTGTAAACACCGTTTCGGAGTTTGCGACCGGCGGGGAGTATTCCGGC